>NZ_AP028156.1:1692500-2892500 GCF_033096465.1 Blautia luti
AGGCTCAAGCAACTGTTTAGCAAAAACACAGGTCTATGCGAAACCGAAAGGTGAGGTATATGGGCTGACGCCTGCCCGGTGCTGGAAGGTTAAGAGGAGAGGTTAGCGCAAGCGAAGCTTTGAATTTAAGCCCCAGTAAACGGCGGCCGTAACTATAACGGTCCTAAGGTAGCGAAATTCCTTGTCGGGTAAGTTCCGACCCGCACGAAAGGCGTAATGATTTGAGCGCTGTCTCGACAATGCATCCGGTGAAATTGAAGTACCAGTGAAGATGCTGGTTACCTGCGCCAGGACGGAAAGACCCCATGGAGCTTTACTCCAGTTTGGTACTGGGACTCGGTATTGCATGTACAGGATAGGTGGGAGGCTAGGAGATAGTAACGCCAGTTATTATGGAGCCGCTGTTGGGATACCACCCTTGCAGTATTGGGTTTCTAACCAGCCGCCGTGACCCGGCGGTGGGACAATGCCAGACGGGGAGTTTGACTGGGGCGGTCGCCTCCGAAAGGGTATCGGAGGCGCCCAAAGGTTCCCTCAGAATGGACGGAAACCATTCGAAGAGTGCAAAGGCAGAAGGGAGCTTGACTGCGACACCGACGGGTGGAGCAGGTACGAAAGTAGGGCTTAGTGATCCGGTGGTATTAAGTGGGAATGCCATCGCTCAACGGATAAAAGCTACCCTGGGGATAACAGGCTTATCACTCCCAAGAGTTCACATCGACGGAGTGGTTTGGCACCTCGATGTCGGCTCATCGCATCCTGGGGCTGTAGTAGGTCCCAAGGGTTGGGCTGTTCGCCCATTAAAGCGGTACGCGAGCTGGGTTCAGAACGTCGTGAGACAGTTCGGTCCCTATCCGGCGTGGGCGTAGGATATCTGAGAGGAGCTGTCCTTAGTACGAGAGGACCGGGATGGACGGGCCGCTGGTGCATCGGTTAGACTGCCAAGTCTACGGCCGAGTAGCCAAGCCCGGAAGGGATAAACGCTGAAGGCATCTAAGCGTGAAGCCCCCCTTAAGATGAGATATCCCATTCGAAAGAAGTAAACCCCCTTGAAGACGACGAGGTAGATAGGGCAGAGGTGGAAGTGCAGTAATGCATGGAGCTGACTGTTACTAATCGGGTGAGGGCTTGACCAAGAATCGCAGGAAGTAATGAATCTCAAGGAAATGTCAACATGTATGTAGTTTTGAAGGTGCAAAACCTTTAATGGCCCAGTGGCTCAGTTGGTTAGAGCGTCGCCCTGTCACGGCGAAGGTCGAGAGTTCGAGTCTCTTCTGGGTCGTTAATAGCGGAAACTTCCGGGGAAACAGATAAAAATAACAGCGTGGTACTTATAAAAAGAGTATCGCGCTGTTTTTGAATGCAGCAACCATAATTCGACAATCTGCTTAATTTTTTGGGTTGAAAAAATGCCTCAAAATGCATTAATATATGAATATGACAGAAACTGGAGAAAAAATGATACATGTCTGAAAGCAGACGGAGCAGATCAGGCGAAACCGTTTTTTGAAAATAAAGATGAGCAGGAAGCATTCATACAGCGGCACCCCAAGAAGCAGATCAGAGAAATCCGTTTGAAAGAGGGGGAAACACTGAGAGCTTATCTGGGAATTGACTCAGGAAGTACAACCACCAAATTTGTGCTGATGAATGAAGAGGAAGAAATATCTGCTTGAACTTATGCAATAATATAGGTATAATAGGAACATTATGGGGTGTTTAGAAGCTCCAGGTCAAAAACTCTTATGGCAGCTTGAAAAAAGTTTGTGACCAAATAGATTTTTTGATAAAAAATAAGCTTCAAAAGTGCCTGCGGTTTTGTACACTTTTGAAGCCTGTTCAAAGATAATAACTGCATACTCAACCTCAAATTATATAGATGTTTTTTGCGAGTGTGCACAAAATCGAAAGGATAAAGATGAGAAAGTTAGCATTAAGTGATGAAATTTTAATGAAAGTTGACAAGGCCGCCCGCTATATTGGTGGTGAAGTTAACTCTATAATGAAAGATAAGAACAACGTAGATATCCGATTTGCCATGTGCTTCCCGGATGTCTATGAAATCGGTATGTCCAACCTCGGCATGATGATCCTCTATAATATGTTCAACGAACGCGAGGATGTCTGGGCGGAGCGTGTGTTTTCCCCGTGGCTGGATCTGGATAAGATCATGCGTGAGAAAAATATTCCACTCTTTGCACTGGAATCTCAGGAACCTGTTAAGGATTTTGATTTTCTGGGAATTACTCTTGGATATGAGATGTGCTATACAAATGTACTTCAGGTTCTGGATCTGAGCCATATTTCACTTCTGGCAAAAGATCGTGAAGAGGATGACCCGATCGTGATTGGCGGTGGTGCATGTGCCTATAACCCGGAACCGATTGCAGAATTCTTTGATATGTTTTATATCGGTGAGGGGGAAACCGTTTATGATGCTTTATTTGACGCATATAAGGCCAATAAGTCAGCAGGTGGCTCCAGAGCAGACTTCCTGTATGCAGCTTCCCAGATTCCTGGAATCTATGTTCCTTCTTTATATAATGTAACTTATAAAGAAGATGGAACTGTCGAATCCTTTACCCCTGTCAGAGACGGAGTACCGCAGAAGGTATGTAAACAGCTGATTACTGATATCAACAAAGAATACCGCGCTATCAAAGCTCCGGTAGTACCTTTTATCAAAGCTACTCAGGACCGTGTCACTCTGGAAATTCAGCGTGGATGTATCCGCGGATGCCGATTTTGTCAGGCAGGTATGATCTACCGTCCGACCAGAGAACGTGATGTAGAAACTTTAAAGGCAAGCGCCAGAGAAATGCTTCAGAATACCGGTCATGAGGAGATTTCCTTAAGTTCCTTAAGTTCCAGTGACTATTCTGAACTGAAAGAACTGGTAAACTTCTTAATCGAAGAATTCCACGGAAACGCTGTCAATATCTCCCTGCCGTCTCTTCGTATCGACGCTTTCGCTCTGGATGTTATGAGCAAAGTACAGGATATCAAGAAGAGCAGCCTGACATTCGCACCGGAAGCAGGTTCCCAGCGTCTGCGTAACGTTATCAACAAAGGTCTGACAGAAGAGAACATTCTTCACGGTGCAGGAGAAGCATTCAAGGGTGGATGGAATCAGGTAAAACTCTACTTCATGCTCGGACTTCCGACGGAAACAGAGGATGATATGAAGGGTATCGCTCATCTTGCTCAGAAGATCGCAGAAACCTATTATGAAGAAGTGCCGAAAGAAAAACGTAACGGCAAAGTTCAGGTCAACGTAAGTACCTCTTTCTTTGTACCGAAACCATTTACCCCATTCCAGTGGGCCGGCATGTACAGAGAAGAAGATTTCGTAGAGAAGGCCAAAGTTGTAAAAAGCGAAATCCGCGCACAGGTAAACCAGAGAAGTATCCGTTACAGCTGGCATGAGCCGGATGTCACAATCCTTGAAGGCTTCCTTGCAAGAGGTGACCGCCGCTGCTCAAAAGTTATCCTCAGAGCATATAAGAAAGGCGCAATCTACGATGCCTGGTCCGAAAGCTTTGACTATAATATATGGAAAGAATCTTTCGCAGAAACCAATACAGACATTGATTTCTACACACTCCGCGAACGTTCCACAGATGAAATCCTCCCATGGGATTTTATTGATGCAGGAGTGACCAAGAAGTTCCTGATCCATGAATGGGAGCAGGCAAAGAAAGAAACCGTAACACCAAACTGCCGTCAGAAATGTTCCGGCTGCGGTGCTATGCGTTATGGCGGAGGTGTATGTTATGAAAGTAAGAATTAAATTCAGCAAAGAGGGTCCGATCAAATTTGTCGGACATCTGGATACCATGCGTTATTTCCAGAAAGCAATCCGAAGAGCAAATCTCCCGGTAGCTTTTTCCGGCGGTTACAGTCCACATATGATCATGTCCTTTGCAGCACCGCTTGGTGTAGGCACGGAAAGTCTGGGAGAGTACTTCGACCTGGAGCTTACAGAGACCGTTCCTACTGATGAAATCACTCGCCGCCTGGAAGCAACTATGGTAGAGGGTGTTCGTGTCATCAGCGCCCGTCAGGTAGAAGATGGAAAAGCAGGCAAAGCAATGTCCCTGGTGGCTGCCGCTGATTACTATGTAGAATTTCGCCCCGGAAAAGAACCGGAAATCTCCTGGAAAGATAAGATCAATGATTTCCTGGCACAGCCGGAGATCAAAGTAATGAAGAAAACCAAGCGAAGCGAAAAAGAAATCGATATCCGCCCGTTTATCTATAAAATGGAACTTCAGGGAGATAAAATCTTCCTGATGCTTGCTTCCGCAAGTGCCAATTACACAAAACCGGAACTGGTAACAGACACATTCTTCTCATGGCTCGGCGTAGAACTTCCTGAGTTTGCTTATTCCATCAAACGTCTGGAAGTATATGCTGACAAAGGAACAGAAGAAGAACATAAATTTGTAACTCTGGAAGCGTTAGGTGAAGAAGTTGAGTAAACTGGTCATTACCCAAATGGATATCCGACAGGTACCCTGTTATGTATGTGCATATGAAGAAGACGGGAAAGTAATGGAACTTCGTATGGAGCCCATAGGCGGAAAATCTTCTCTTGGCAATATCTATGTGGGACAGGTTGAAAATGTGGCTGCCAACATCGGCGCTGCATTTGTCCAGATTTCTGCAAACGAGAAATGCTATCTGCAGCTTTCCGATGTTCCAAATGCGATCTATGCTTCTGTAAAAAAAGGCGACCGCCCGTTAAAAGCAGGAGATGAGATTCTTGTGCAGATCAGCCGTGATGCAATGAAGGGAAAGCTTCCGGCAGTAACCACAAATCTGAACTTTACAGGCAAATATCTTGTGCTTACAACCGGAGATAAGAAATTCGGATTATCTTCCAAACTTTCCAATGATGATCGAAGTCGTCTCAGCAAATGGATGGAAGAGGAAATCAACCGCCCGGATAAAGAATTCGGGATCATTGTTCGTACAAATGCGGCAGATGCTTCAAAAGAAGAAATCCTGAAAGAACTGAAATATCTGAAAGGCTTATATCATAAAGCCGCTGTAGACGGCAGATCACGCACCTGTTTCAGCTGCGTATACAGAACAGAGCCTTTTTATATTTCCGCAGTCCGCGACGCCAACAGCCGAAACCTGGAAGAGATCATGACAGATATTCCGGAAATTTCTCAGCAGATTTCTGATTACCTTACCAGTAACAGCCCGGAGGAAAAAGAGAAACTTCGTTTCTATGACGATAAACTTCTCCCACTTTACAAACTCCACCGGCTGGAATCTGCACTGGAAGAGATCCAGCATGAGAAAGTTTGGTTAAACAGTGGCGGCTTTCTGGTGATCCAGCAGACAGAAGCATTCGTGTCTATCGATGTAAACAGCGGCAAGTTTACAGGCAAAAAGAAAATGCAGGAAACCTACCGTAAGATCAATCTGGAAGCAGCAAAAGAGATTGCCAGACAATTACGTCTCAGAAACCTGTCCGGAATTATCCTGATTGACTTTATCAATATGGAAAACCCGGATCATCAGGACGAGCTGTTCCATGTCCTGCAGAAATATCTTCGCAAAGATCCGGTAAAGGCAAAAGCAGTGGACATCACTCCACTGCATATCCTGGAACTTACCAGAAAGAAAGTGCGAAAACCTGTGATTGAGGAAATCAGAGAATTATAGTTTACCATAAAATAATTATGTAAACCAAACAAACATCTGCAATTCTCATCGATATTTTTCCGTAACTGAATAACTGCTCTGCAGTTTGTATTTTATCACAGATCCTGACGGATACCGGATTGAAATTGTACCTGTAAAATAAAAGAAAAAAAATCAAAGAAATTGAAAAAAACTTATTGACAAATCGAATTTTGTCCGCTATTATAAACTGGATGCCGCACAGAGAGGTACAAGCACCGAAAGGTCACCATATCTGGCGAGTAAAGATTATAGGAGGTGCCACAGATGTACGCAATTATTGCAACAGGTGGTAAACAGTACAAAGTTGCTGAAGGCGACGTAATCAGAGTTGAGAAACTCGGTGTTGAAGCTGGTGAAACCGTTACTTTTGATAATGTTATTGCAGTAAGCAATGACGGATTAAAAGCTGGTGAAGATGTGAAAGATGCCAGTGTTACCGCTACTGTAGTTGAGAACGGTAAAGCAAAGAAAGTTATCGTTTACAAATACAAGAGAAAAACTGGATATCACAAGAAAAACGGTCATAGACAGCAGTACACTAAAGTAAAAATCGAAAAGATTAACGGTTAATCTGGTGTCATTATGATTACAATTACAGTTAAGAAGAGAAATGGAAATTATCTGGAATTTGTTTCGAAAGGTCACGCCGGATATGCAGAAGAGGGACAGGATATTGTCTGCGCTGCTGTTTCTGTACTGGTGATTAATACTGTAAATTCTCTTGAAGCATTTACAGACGATCAGTTTGAAGTACAGGAAGATGACGGTTATGTATCTTTTCATTTCACGGCTCCGGTTACTGAGAGGGGAATACTTCTCATGGATTCGCTGGTTCTCGGATTAACAGAAATTGAACATAGTTATAACAATCGATATTTGACAGTAAAAGTCAAGGAGGTGTAACAACATGATGAAAATGAACCTTCAGTTATTCGCACATAAAAAAGGAGTTGGTTCTACAAAGAACGGTCGTGATTCCGAATCCAAGAGATTAGGTGCGAAGAGAGCAGACGGACAGTTTGTTAAAGCTGGAAATATTCTTTACAGACAGCGCGGAACTAAGATCCATGCTGGTGAGAACGTAGGTTGCGGTAAAGATTATACTTTATTTGCACTGAAAGATGGTGTCGTAAGATTTACCAGAAAAGGACGCGATAAGAAACAGGTTTCTATCGTTCCAGTAGAAGCAGAATAATCTGGTTAAGCGGAAGGCTTCAAATCTGACAGGGTTTGGAGCCTTTCTTTTAGATTAAAACAGTATTATAATAGAAGAAACTAAGAAATAAATAATCATAAGTAAAGGACAGAGGTGTGTCATATGTTTGCAGACAGAGCGAAAATCTATATCCGCTCCGGTAAAGGCGGCGACGGCCATGTAAGTTTCCGCAGAGAATTATATGTTCCGAATGGCGGACCTGACGGTGGCGACGGCGGCCGTGGAGGAGACGTGATATTTGAGGTAGATGAAGGCCAGAACACCCTTGGCGACTACCGACACAGAAGAAAATATAAAGCAGAAGATGGACAGGAAGGCGGCAAGAAACGCTGCCACGGTGCCGATGGAAAAGATGTTGTATTAAAAGTTCCGGAAGGAACAGTCATCATGGATGCAGAATCCGGCAAAGTAATCGCTGATATGTCCGGCGAAAACAAACGCCAGATCGTATTAAAAGGCGGACGAGGTGGCAAAGGAAACCAGCATTATGCAACTGCTACCATGCAGGTTCCGAAATACGCACAGCCGGGACAGCCTGCGCAGGAACTGGAAGTTCTTCTTGAACTGAAAGTGATCGCGGATGTCGGTCTGGTTGGGTTCCCGAATGTTGGAAAATCTACATTCCTTTCCCGTGTTACCAACGCGCAGCCAAAGATTGCCAATTATCACTTTACAACCCTGAGTCCGAATCTCGGTGTTGTAGATACTGAGAATGGTGGTTTCGTAATCGCTGATATTCCCGGACTGATTGAAGGTGCATCAGAGGGTGTAGGACTTGGACATGAGTTCCTCCGCCACATCGAACGTACCAGAGTCATCATCCATATCGTAGATGCAGCATCTACTGAGGGACGTGACCCAATCGATGATATTTATAAGATCAATAAAGAACTGGAAGCCTATAATCCGGAAATTGCCGCAAGACCACAGGTAATCGCAGCAAACAAGATTGACTGTATCTATACAGAAGACGGTGAAGAGAATCCGGTAGACAAACTTAAAGCAGAATTTGAGCCAAAAGGAATTCAGGTATATCCGATTTCCGCAGTCAGCGGTCAGGGTGTAAGAGAACTTTTATTCCATGTAAAAGAACTTCTTGATAACTGCCCACAGGAACCTGTAGTATTTGAACAGGAATTCTTCCCTGAAGATATGCTGATTGGAGAGAATCTTCCATATACAGTAGAGCAGCTCCCTGAAGATCCGACAATCTTTGTAGTCGAAGGACCGAAGATTGAAAAAATGCTCGGTTATACAAACCTTGATTCTGAGAAAGGTTTTGCATTCTTCCAGAAATTCCTGAAAGAGGGCGGTATCCTGGCAGAACTTGAGAAAGCCGGCATTCAGGAAGGTGATACTGTACGTATGTACGGATTTGACTTCGATTATTATAAATAGTGAAAATTAAATTAAACAACAAGGTATGAATCATACAAATCGTAAAGCGGACGCTCCTGCCCGCTTTACATAGCAGAGAATAATAGAGGAAAAAGAAATGACAAGTAAACAGAGAGCTTATTTAAAAGGCCTTGCAATGACAATGGACCCGATCCTGCAGCTTGGAAAGGGCGGACTTACTCCTGAGAACACAGCCGCTGTAGATGAGGCACTTGCAGCCAGAGAATTAATTAAGATCAGTGTGCTCCAGAACTGTCTGGAAGATCCGCGTCAGATGGCTGAAGTTCTGGCAGAGCGTACCCATTCCCAGATCGTTCAGGTTATCGGCAAGAAGATTGTTTTGTACCGCGAAGGCAAAAACGAGAAAAAGAAGATCGAATTACCAAGAAAATAATTAAATTAAACAAACAAGTACGGAGTTTTTATGGCTGACATCAGAAAAAGAATTGGTATCATGGGCGGTACATTTGATCCCATTCATATGGGCCATCTGATTCTTGGAGAAAAAGCATACGAACAGTTTCAACTGGATAAGGTACTGTTTATGCCCTCCGGCAACCCACCTCATAAAAAGAACCGTCAGGGACGCGCCACAGATGAACAGAGAGTAGAGATGGTTCGCAGAGCTATCTCTGATAATCCTCATTTCGAGTTGTCGCTGGCTGAAATGCACGAAAATGGTTACACTTACACATATCATACACTGGAAACACTAAAAACAGAGAATCCTGATACGGATTATTATTTCATAATCGGTGCAGATTCCCTGTATGATTTCGATACCTGGAGAGAACCGGGACGTATCTGCAGAAACTGTATTCTGGTAACTGCTGTAAGAAACCATTCCACAATTGCAGAACTTGAAACAGAAATGAATCGTCTTTCACTCAAATATGACGGTACATTTCTGACTCTGAATACCACAAACATTGATGTATCCAGCAAAATGCTCAGAAACTGGATCAGTGAAGACAAAAGTGTTCGTTACTATATTCCAGATCCGGTGATCACATATATTGAAGAAAACCAGATTTACAGTCTGACTGAAAAGAAAGGATGATTTTTCCCAATGGCAGAGTATGATTTTATAAAAATGCAGAAAAAATTAGCCAAGTATCTGGATGAGGATCGTTATGCTCATACACTGGGAGTTATGTACACCTGCGCAGCACTTGCCATGGTACATGACTGCGATCTGATCGTAGCTCAGACAGCCGGGCTGCTTCACGACTGCGCAAAATGTATTCCGAATAAAAAGAAACTGAAAATGTGCAGCCAGCATAACATTCCTGTATCTGAATTTGAACAGACACATCCATTTTTACTTCACGCCAAGCTCGGTGCTTATGTAGCCAGAGCTAAATATGATGTCACTGATGAAGAGATTCTTTCTGCCATCACCTGGCATACCACCGGAAAGCCTGAGATGACATTACTGGAAAAAATCGTCTATATTGCTGACTATATTGAGCCAAAACGCGATAAAGCCCCTAACCTTGCAGTTGTCCGCAAGCTGGCTTTTGAGGATCTGGATGAATGTATGTATAAGATTTTGGCAGATACATTGGCTTATCTTGAGGAGAATCCGAAAGATATTGATAATGCTACAAAAGATGCCTTTTTATATTACAAAGACTTACATATAAAAAGACAGTCTTAGGCAGTTTCATATCAGACTGCTGTACAAATATATCATAGTGAAACAAAATGACCTATTTATTATAGAAAGAAAGGACTATTTTCATGAGTAAAGAACTTGAAATGGCAAAACTTGCCTGCCGCGCCCTTGATGACAAAAAAGGTAAAGACATTAAAGTGATCGATATCCATGAAGTATCTGTGATCGCTGATTATTTCGTAATCGCAAGTGCATCCAACCAGAACCAGGTACAGGCTATGGTTGATAATGTAGACGAAACACTGGGAAGAGCAGGATACGAAGCCAAACAGATCGAGGGAACCAGAAATTCAAGCTGGGTTCTGATGGACTACGGCGATATGATCGTTCATGTATTTGATGAAGAAAACCGTCTTTTCTATGATCTGGAAAGAATCTGGAGAGATGGAAAAGTTCTTGATATTAATGAATTTCTCGAGAAATAATTGATAACAAAAGGGAGCAGTCACTGCTCCCTTTCTACGTTTGCCCCAATCATCTCGTTGTCTGTATTTACTGATACAGACGGAATACGCCAAATACTTTTCCAAGTATCTGAAGATCACCACGAATAATAATAGGATCCATACTGTCATTTTCCGGCTGAAGACGATAGTATCCTTTTTCTTTGTAAAAAGTCTTAACAGTAGCCCCCTCATCGACCAATGCTACTACTATGTCTCCGTCAGAAGCAGTAGACTGCTGCTTTACAAGTACCTGATCTCCATCGAAAATTCCTGCATTTACCATACTTTCCCCTTTTACTTTCAGCATAAAACTCTGCTCATTAGGCATAAATTCTGCCGGAATAGGGAAATAACCTTCGATATTCTCTACTGCAAGAACAGGCTGTCCGGCTGCTACAGTTCCAACAATGGGAACATTTACTACTTCTCGACGGACCAAATTAAAATTATCATCAATAATTTCAATCGCTCTGGGTTTCGTCGCATCTCTCCGGATATATCCGTTCTTCTCCAGTGCTTCCAGATGCGCATGCACAGAAGATGTGGATTTCAGATTTACTGCTTCACAAATTTCACGAACTGCCGGAGGAAAGCCTCTGTTCAGGATCTCATTCTTAATATAGTCAAGGATTTCCTGCTGTTTCTGCGTAATTCTTCCATATGCCATAGGTTGTACCTCCTGATTTAATAGTTCTATCATATCATATTTATATCAGAAACGCAAACAGATATTCGGAAAATACGTTCTCGTTTATCCTTTTTCTTATATGATATATTACAGAAAAATACTCCGATTTTCTTATATATGAAGAATCCTTATATGTGAAGGTATATGTGAAGAATTTATGTTTCGCTTGTTTTTAGAGCTATAAAATGTTACAATATTTGGGATATCGGACAGATATTGGGCTTTTTGTTTCAGTACCTGTCTGTAATCGAATTCTTTCACTAATCAAAAGGAGGCATTTCATTTGCCCGCTAATCATAAAAAAAGCAGACAGATGCCGGGTATTCTGGCCAGGCTTCGAAAGATTTTCGGACTGAATATTGGAACTGTCATGTTTGGCGTTTTATTTATCTATATGGCATTTAGTGCTATATTGTATCTTACTACTCCTCATATTGAGTCCTACCAGGTAACTTCCGGTCCTTTGTCAAGGAATGAAACATATACAGGACTGGCAATACGTGAAGAGTCAGTGTGTAAAGCTGCTTCTTCCGGTTACATTACCTATTATGCAAGGGAGGGAAGCAAGATCAATGCATCAGGCGCTGTTTATGGTCTGAGCAGTACGAAGTCCGGTTCTTCCTCTGTCAGTCTTACACCGGAGGAACTTTCCCGTATCAGAAATGATATGATGAGTTTTTCGAAAAGTTTTAATTCAAGTAAATTTAACAATACATACAGCTTTAAATATGAACTGAAAGGAAATATTCTTCAGTATTCTGAATCTGCCACCGGCACAACAGCGCCGCTGACTTCTGACGAAAATACCGAAGATGAAAGCAGTTCTGAAAATACCTCTGCCACAGCTGCTTCAGTCAGCTATGGAAATGAAAATATCAGCCGTGCCGAATCTGATGGGATTATTTTATATTCAACAGATAATTATGAGGGAAAAACAATTGATACAGTAACAGCAGAAGATTTTGATCAGAATTCCTATCATGAAACAGATCTGAAAACTTCTGATTCAGTTAAAGCCGGAGATGATGTATATAGCATAATCACAGATGAACGTTGGAGTCTTCTGATCCCTCTAAGTGAGAAACAGGCAGAAAAATTAAAAGACCGCTCCACCATTCGTGTAAAATTTCAGAAAGATGATATGACACAGACTGGAGATTTTTCTATTATAACGATTGATGGAGAAAGATACGGCCAGATTGATTTCAATAAAGGGCTGATACGCTATGCTTCTGACCGTTTCCTGGATATAGAACTTGTGACAAATACATCCACTGGCCTGAAAATTCCACTGTCATCTATTGTCACAAAGGATTTTTATGTAATTCCGGATTCGTATGCAACAACAGATCCCCAGAGTGGTGCTACCGGCTTTATGCTTGCCACCAAAACAAAGTCAGGCAAAGCTGCTACGACCTTCAAAAGTGCCAGCATATATGCCAGTATTGAAGAGAAATCTTCTTCCGGCTCTTCCGAAGATCCGGTCAGCAATGATTATGTTGATAAAAGTTCTTTTAAAGAAGGTGATGCCATCGTTAATCCTGATACTGGTGAGAAATATGTTATCGGAGAAACAGACACCCTGCAAGGAGTTTATTGTATTAATAAAGGATATGCAGTTTTCCGGTGTATCGAAGTTTTGGATCAGAATGAAGAATATGCCATTGTAGCCAAGAATACATCCTATGGCCTTTCCAGATATGATCATATTGTAAGAAATGCTGATCAGGTAAAAGAACAGGATATTTTATATTGATAGACTAAATATAAATTAAGGAGGCTTTCCAAATGATAGCTGAAAAATTAGCAGTCGTACAGGAAAATATTAACAAAGCGTGCAAAAATGCAGGACGATCCCCCAAAGAGGTAACGTTGATCTCTGTGAGCAAAACCAAACCTGTTGAAATGCTTCAGGAAGCGTACGATGCAGGTGCACGTGTTTTTGGTGAGAATAAAGTGCAGGAGATCATGGATAAGTATGATCAGCTCCCCTCTGACATAGAGTGGCACATGATCGGACATCTTCAGCGAAACAAAGTCAAATATATTATTGATAAGGTTTCTATGATCCATTCTGTAGATTCTTTGCGCCTTGCCGAAACAATTGAGCATGAAGCAGCAAAGAAAAACGTATGTATGCCCATTCTGATCGAGGTAAATGTAGCAGAAGAGGAGAGTAAATTTGGTCTGAAAACAGAAGAAGTTCTTCCACTTATAGAGGAGATTGCTTCTTATTCCCATATTAAAGTAATGGGGCTTATGACAATCGCTCCTTTTGTTGCTGATCCAGAAGAAAACAGAAGTGTTTTTCGTAAATTAAAGAAATTAAGTGTTGACATTGCAGCCAAAAACATTAATAATATTACTATGAGCGTCCTGAGCATGGGAATGACAAACGATTATCAGGTCGCATGTGAGGAAGGTTCTACCATGGTACGTGTAGGAACAGGTATCTTTGGTGAGAGGAATTACTCAATAAAAGAAGATTAGAAAAGATTGGAGATTAAAATGGGCGTTTTAGATAAATTTTTAGATGCCATCAAATTAAATGATGATTATGATGATGACGGATTTTTAGATGAAGATCTGTTAGATGAAGAAGACGACGGGGATGATTTCCTGGATGATGATTTTGATGACAAACCAAAGAAGAAATTCTTTGATAAATTTGCCAAGAAAAAAGATTCTGAGGATATTGCAGTTTCTGATGAAATCGAGGAAAAATCTGTAAATACTGCTCCCAAACAGCCAACAGCTGCCAAACAGCAATCTTCCGCTGCCAAGGCACCTGTTCGTCAGGAGCGTTCAGAACGACTGTCACGCCCGGTCGCATCCTCTAATAAGATCACCCCGATGAGAAACAGCCGTAAAACACCTCAGGGAGCTAACATGGAAGTATGTGTGATCAAACCTTCTTCTATGGAAGATACACGGGAAATTGCAGATACCCTGGTAGATAACTCCACTGTTATTTTAAATCTGGAAGGAATTGATGTAGAACTGGCACAGAGAATCATTGATTTCACTTCCGGTGCATGTTATTCTCTGGGAGGAAGCCTTCAGAAAGTATCCAGTTACATTTTTGTTCTCGGACCATATAATGTGGATATCACCGGTGACCTTCAGAATATTCTTGGAGGTTCTGCGCCATCTGTAAGAGCAGGATACTGATCTCATAATGGAAAAAGACGAATTTTTTCTTAAGAGAATCCGGGAACTGGCAAATCTTTCCTATCAGAGAGATATTGTTACTTTTTCTGATTTTCTGAATCTTAATGAACAGAATATGGTGAATAGCCTGAAATCACAGCTTCCCGGTATTGTTATGGAAAGCAGTGGCGGCTATGATAATGCGGAGCGTCAGATGGTGGCATTTCATCCTGATGCTCTTGCTTTTACGTGGGAATACCCCATCGACTGCCTGAAAATAGAGCCAAAAGCTATTAAATTTTCAGAAGATCTCACTCATAGAGATTATCTGGGAGCACTGCTGAATCTGGGCGTGGACAGAAATGTGCTGGGAGATATTCTTGTGCAGAAAAATGCTGCATGGTTTTTCAGCAGCAATAAAATGACGGACTTTTTCCTGAAAAATATGTGCCGTGTCCGTCATACCAATATTCTGATTTCAAAAATAGAGAATCCGGATGAATTTCCACGTCCTGAACTTGAAGCAGTCAGCGGAACCTGTGCTTCTGTACGTTTAGATGCATTGATCGCTCTGGCATTTAAATCATCCCGGAGCAGTATGGTGCCTTTCATTGAAGG
Organism: Blautia luti; assembly: GCF_033096465.1. Lineage (NCBI taxonomy): Bacteria > Bacillati > Bacillota > Clostridia > Lachnospirales > Lachnospiraceae > Blautia > Blautia luti. Next base: position 1,707,395 of record NZ_AP028156.1, read on the forward strand.
AGGGCATGTTTTTGTGAACGGAAAGCTGATCACATCTAATGGATATGAACCTAAAGATGGAGATATTATTTCTGTGCGTGGCAAAGGACGTTTTATTTTTGATGGTGTTTCACATCAGACGAAAAAAGGACGCTGCAGTGTTCGGATTCTACGATATATATAATGATACATTGATTTATCAGACAGGAGGATTAGCAGAATGGCAGAACAGAAATTACTTGTAAAACGAGAAGGCGACTTTCATTATCCTATTTATTTTGAAAAAGATTTCAGCTTTCTTTCTCAGGCTGTTGCAGCTGAGGGACTTCAGGATCGAAAAGTCTGCATTGTTACAGACAGTCATGTAGAACCTTTATATTACACAGCAGTCGAGACTGAACTGAAGAAAGTTTCCTCCTGTGTCTTTTCATTTGTATTTGAAGCAGGTGAACCAAATAAGAATCTTGATACAGTACAGCAGCTTTATAAAACCCTGATCGAACATGAGATGGATCGAAAGGGGCTTCTGGTTGCATTAGGCGGCGGGGTAGTAGGAGATCTTACTGGTTTCGGAGCAGCTACCTATCTCCGGGGAATTGATTTCATACAGGTTCCTACCACACTTCTGGCTCAGGTAGACAGCAGTGTCGGTGGAAAAACAGGTGTAGATTTTCAGCAGTACAAAAATATGGTAGGTGCTTTCCATCAGCCACGTCTTGTATATATGAACATGGTTTCTCTGAGAAGTCTTCCTGCGAAAGAATTTGCCTGCGGTATGGGCGAAATTCTGAAAACAGGACTGATCTGCGACGGAGATTTTTTCAGATTTGTATGTTCTAGCCAATCCGCTATCGAACAGATGGATATAGATGTATTGTCCCGTATGATCCGCAGATGTTGTGAAATTAAAGCTGGTGTTGTGGAGAGAGATCCTAAAGAACAGGGAGAACGTGCTCTTCTTAATTTAGGGCATACTGTTGGTCATGCAGTAGAGAAATTGAAAGATTTTCAGCTCCTTCATGGTCAGTGTGTCGGTGTTGGTCTGATCGCGGCTGCCTTTCTCTCCATGAAACGTGGGTTATTAACTGAACAGGAATATGAAGAAATCCGCAGAGGCTGCCAGGCTTTTGATCTTCCTCTTTCTGTTGATTCCCTCAATGCGGAAGATGTTCTTGCAGCCACAAAGAAAGACAAGAAAATGGAAGCAGGACACATTAAATTTATTCTTATGGATGGCATTGGCAAAAGTTTCATTGACAAAACAGTTACTGACCAGGAATTACTTCAGGCCATCAGGGAGATTCTTATATGACAGTAAATTCAGTGAAACCGGTCTGGGTACACTGGCTTAAGGGATGCACCATTATTTTTATACTGACATTTCTGGATCAGGGAAGCAAGTATTTTGTTCTTACCAGGTTGAAAAACACGCCGGATATCATTTTGATCCCCGGGGTTCTTCAGTTGCATTATCTTGAAAACCGCGGAATGGCTTTCGGTTTATTTGAGGGGAAGATTCCTGTTTTTGTAATTTTGTGTGTTCTGTTTTTCTGTGTATTTTTTTATGTATATGCACGGATTCCGAGAACAGGTTATTACCTTCCATTGACAATAACTTCTTTAATCATGGTATCCGGCGCTTTAGGCAACTTTATTGACAGGGTATTTCGTAAATATGTGGTGGATTTTATCTATTTTTCGTTGATTGATTTCCCTGTCTTTAATATGGCTGATATCTATGTTGTATGTAGTGGGATTCTGCTGGTCATTCTGGTGTGCTTTAAATACAAAAACGACGAAGACTATCACTTTTTGCGATTAAAAAAGGATTAATATTATGGAAATTCTTAACTATCATGTTTCTGACGGTCAGTCCGGTATTCGGATTGACCGCTATCTTTCTGAAAAAAATGAAGAATTATCACGCTCTTACATTCAGAAACTTCTGAAAGAACAGAAAATAAAAGTAAATAATGCCCCGGTGAAGGCCAATTATAAGGTTCAAATACAGGATGAGATTTCTGTAGAAGTACCGGACATGGAAGAGCCGGATATTCTGCCCGAAGATATTCCTCTGGATATTCTCTATGAGGATGAGGACGTACTGATCATAAATAAACCCAAAGGAATGGTTGTACATCCCAGCGCAGGACATACTTCAGGTACACTGGTAAATGCTATTATGTTTCACTGCAAAGATAACCTTTCCGGTATTAATGGTGTTCTCCGCCCCGGAATCGTGCACAGGATTGATAAAGACACCACAGGTGCACTCCTTGTATGTAAAAATGATAATGCACACCGGGATCTGGCTGAACAATTAAAGGAGCATTCTATCAGGCGAAGATATCGTGCCGTTGTATCGGGTGTTCTGAAAGAAGACGAGGGAACAATAGAAGGCCCCATCGGCCGTCATCCTGTTGACCGCAAAAAAATGGCTATCAATTACAAAAATGGCAAAAACGCAGTTACCCATTACAAGGTTCTGGAACGATTCAGGAATGCCACCTATGTTGAGTGCCGTCTGGAAACAGGACGTACACATCAGATCCGTGTACATATGACCAGTATCGGGCATCCGCTCCTTGGAGATGAAGTCTATGGTTCCGGTAAAAATCCGTATCATCTTCAGGGACAGACCCTTCACGCTATGATACTTGGATTTGTGCATCCTTCCACAGGAGAATATATGGAATTCACTGCACCTTTGCCCGAATATTTTATTAAATTATTAGATAAATTGCGAAAATAATTTGCATTTTTCCTCAAATATTGTATAATAATGATACAAAAGACGTGACGGAAGGGAGTGTAGCTTATGAACAGTACAAGTTCAATTATTACAATAGGACGTGAATACGGAAGTGGAGGCAGGCAGATAGGGCAGGAAGTTGCAAAATACTTCGGCGTTAAATGCTATGATAAAGAACTTCTGGAGCATGCAGCCAATGAAAGCGGCATCTGCAAGGAACTTTTTGAAAATCATGATGAGAGGCCTACCAACAGCTTTTTATATTCTCTGGTAATGGACACCTATTCTTTCGGTTATTCTTCAGCTGGCTTTACAGATATGCCTATGAATCATAAGGTTTTTCTTGCGCAGTTTGATGCGATCAAGAAACTGGCTTCTGAAGGCCCCTGTGTTATGGTTGGAAGATGTGCAGATTATGCTTTGGCAGAATACAAAGACTGCTTCAGTGTATTTGTTCATGCAGACACAGACTGGCGGATCAGCCGTCTGGCTCAGAAGCATAATAAAACACCAAAAGAAGCCAAAGACATGATCAATAAAACAGATAAAAGCCGTTCCAGTTATTACAATTACTATACAAATAAGAAATGGGGCGCTGCTGCCAGTTACAACCTCTGTGTAGACAGTAGTAAACTTGGAATTGAAGGCGCAGCTAAAGCTATCATCCAGGCAATTGAAATATTTGACTCCATGAAAAAATAAATATCATCAAATAAAGGCTTCTGCTGATTTGGGCAGGAGTCTTTATTTGTTCCCTATATTATTTTATTAAAATTTCATTAAATCCAGAGACATCTATTAAAAAAAATGTTATAATCGTACCATCTTAAAAAGGAGGATGTTATGAAGTTTCGTTGGGACAATCGCTATTTGCACTGGGGTGTAACCGCTTTTTTGGTAATTGCCGCCAGTATGCTGTTTTATTACGGTATTTTTCACATGAAGACTCTGATCATCGGGATTAAAACTTTTCTGGGGATTATGGCCCCTATTATTTATGGTGTGATTCTGGCCTATCTTCTCAGTCCGTTGATCAATCTATTTGAGCAGAAACTAATCTACCCACAGCTAAAAAAACATGAGGTTCATCTGCAGAAAAAAGGAAAACGCGCGATCCGCTGGGCATGTGTTATTCTTTCCATGTTTTTATTCTGGGTGCTCATTTATGCTTTGCTCATGATGGTACTTCCTCAGCTGATCCGAAGTGTTATGAGTATTATCTACAGCTTTCCATACTATGTAAAGGTTATTGAAAAATGGCTTAATTCTTTTGTTGAACATGGATGGAACCTGAATTCAGAAACCATTGATATGATCAATCAGTATTCTGCAAAGGCACAGGATTACCTGACTACCAATATTCTGCCGCAGATGCAGGATATGCTTAAAAACATTTCAGCAGGTATTTTTGATATTCTGACATTTATGAAGAATTTTCTGATCGGAGCGATCGTTGCCTTGTATGTGCTTGCAGACAAAGAGAAGTTTGTTGCCAAAAGCAAAATGTTCGTATACGCAGTGCTGCCTCACAAATGGGCGAATCTGCTGATCCATGCCATGCGTTTTACACATAAAACATTCGGAGGATTTATATACGGCAAGCTTCTTGATTCAGCCATTATCGGAGTTCTGTGCTATATTGGAATGCTGCTTCTCCATATGCCATTCCCTATCCTGGTCAGCGTGATCATAGGTGTTACAAATATCATTCCATTTTTTGGACCGTACATCGGAGCTATTCCATGTATCCTCCTGATTTTGGTGGTAGATCCTTTAAAGGGGCTGTATTTTGCCATCTTTATCCTGCTTCTTCAGCAGTTTGATGGGAATATCCTGGGGCCGAAGATTCTGGGCGAAACTACAGGACTTTCCAGTTTTATGGTCATTGTTGCGATCCTTATTGGCGGCGGCCTTTTCGGTGTTCCGGGAATGATCGCCGGTGTTCCGGTTTTCGCAGTACTTTATGCAATGGGATGGCGTCTGATCGATCATTCTTTAAGCAAACGTAAAATGCCTGTACAGGAGGAAGCCTATGTAAATATTGACTGTCTGGATGATCGGACAGGAGAAGTAGTTCCTCTTCGTAAAGAAGAACCACGCAAAATATCTCCTGAAAAGCTTGCAGAAAACAGAAACAATTTCTTTATGAAAATATGGAATCCATTTTCCCATCTGGTTCTGCTTATCTGGAAATATCTGCTTAAGTTTCTTCAGATTGTCTGGGAATATATAAAACAGGCATGGCGCATTTTAAAAGACAGGTATCACCAAATAAAAACAAAACAGGAGAAGAAAAAATGAGATTACTGATCCAGCGTGTAAATCACGCACAGGTTGCTGTAGATGGCAATATCTGCGGTAAAATCGGAAAAGGGTTGCTGGTTTTTATCGGCGTAGGGCACGAAGATACCAGGCAGATTGCTGATAAATATCTGAAAAAGCTCCTGGGGCTTCGTATTTTTGAGGATGAAAACGGGAAAACAAACCTGTCACTGGCAGATGTAAAAGGAGAACTTCTGATGATTTCCCAGTTTACGCTTTATGCAGACTGTAAACGTGGAAACCGCCCTGGTTTCACAAATGCAGGAGCGCCGGATATGGCCAATGAACTTTATCAGTATATGATCCAGGAAGCCCGGAAACAGATCCCGGTAGTGGAAGAGGGGATTTTCGGTGCAGATATGAAGGTTTCTTTAGAAAATGATGGACCTTTTACCATTATTCTGGATGAAGCAATTATGTAAAGTTTCTAATTGAATTGTGTTGTCTGAAAAGGAGAGACATCCTCCATGAAAAAGAGAAGGTATCTGCTTGCTGTGATCTGTCTTTTTATCGCAGTTGTATGTTCCGGGGGGTTCATACAATCTTCTGCAGTTACAGTTCAGGCGGCAGCAAAAACAACAGGTTTTGTTAAAAAAGGAAATTACTGGTATTTTTATGACAAAAAAGGAAAGCTGATAAAAGGATGGTATCAGCCTTCTTCCGGCCGTAAATACTATTTTGGAAAAACCGGTGCAGCCAAATCCGGTATCCTTACGATCAATGGGAAAAAATACTGTTTTAACGCAAAGGGACGAATGCTGACTACCTGGCAGACGGTAAACGGCAAGACTTATTTCTTTGATGAAAAAAACGGATATATGTATACCGGATGGATTACCACTCCGGCAGGAAATAAATACTATTTCTGGAAAGACGGTGTAATACGTTCCGGTTTTCATAAAGTAGGAAAAACCTATTATTGTTTTTCAAATAAGGGTAAAATGCTGAAAAACTGCTTTCAGAAGAATGGCAGATCTACCTACTATCTGAAAGCTGATGGAAAGATGGCCAAAGGCCGTTATAAAGTCAAAGGCGTCTGGTATTCTTTTAACCGTAATAACGGACGACTGGTAAAAAATGGATGGTATAAAGAAACAGATGGTTCCTATTATTACGCTGCAGCTAATGGAAAACTGGTAAAGGGATTCTATAAACCGGATGCCTATTACAGATATTTCAGGAAATCTGATTGTAAATTGCTGACTGGCTGGCAGGAGATAGATGGAGAACGATATTATTTTAAATCCACGAATGGAATCCGTTATGACAGCTGTTTCCTGACTTTATCCGGACATCGCTATTATTTTCTGTCTGATGGGAAACTCTGTACCGGCAAATGGTTTTCCAAAAATGGATCTAGGTATTATGCACAACCAAATGGTGTACTGGCTACAGGATGGCTGAAGCTGAACAATAAAAAATATTATCTGAATCCGTCTACCGGTGCCCGCGAGACAGGGTGGGTGACTATTCGTGGCAAACAGTATTATTTCAGTCCGTCTACCGGAGCAATGGCAGTCAGGCAATGGATTGATAAGAATAATTACGTAGGAGATGACGGAGCACTGATTCCAGATTATCAAAAGGTTTCTTTCCGCTGGCCATTAAAAGGCTATAAGTATATCAGCAGTTATTTCGGAAAGAGACAGTCACCAGGTGGTATTGGCTCCACAAGCCATAAAGGAATTGATATCCCGGCTCCTATAGGAACGCCCATCTATGCAGCTGCCGGCGGCACAGTTGTAGCTTTGCAAAAGCCTTCTGCAAGCGGCGGAGCAGGGTATTATACCATGATCAACCATGGGAGAGGACTGATCACCGAATATATGCATCAGTCCAAATTCTATCCAACCCTGAAAGTAGGAGCTACCGTAAGAAAAGGACAGATTATTGGTTATGTGGGAAATACAGGAAACAGTACAGGTGCTCATCTGCATTTCGGTGTTAAGGTAAACGGTGTGAATCAGAATCCTTTAAACTATGTGAAACAACCATCCTGAGTGTTCCTGTAAAATCAGCGAAAGAAGGTTACATAATATGTACATATATTTACGTAAAGCTCAATATCATGAAACAGATCAAATGGGTATCATTCATCATTCCAATTATGTAAAATGGATGGAAGAAGCCCGGATTGGATATATGGATCAGATGGGGTTCAGTTATAAAAAAGTAGAAGAACTGGGAGTGATATCTCCTGTAGTAGAAATTTCTGTTTCTTATAAAAAACAGGTTTCATTTGATGATGAGATTGAAATCCGTGTAAGTATAAAAAAATATAATGGTATTTCTCTGGAATTTAACTATGAATTCTTTAACCGGACTAAAAATGAAATCTGTACCACCGCATATTCCAGACATTGTTTCCTGAAGGATGAATGTCTGATTTCTGTTAAAAAGACAATTCCTGAACTGGATCATGCAATATCAGATTGTATGGGATCAAAAACAGAACACACCGGAAGAGGCAACAGTAACACAGGAATATCTTAATGAACTGGAAGCAGATGTTTTATCTATTGATTTTCTGATCGCATTTGCAGGTTCAGAAAAGGGTGAACAGGTATTTGGCGCAGACCGGGCCAAACATATTATAATAAACTTTATATTACTATATTACATAGTAAATAATAACATAACAGATACGTTAAATGAGAAACATGGTTTATCGTATCTGTTTTATTTTTTTATCATAGTTTGGTTTATTACTTTATATATGTGTGTTATATGTATACAAAGGGATTTTTACATAGTTTGATAGTGAAATAAGAGTGTTTTATATCTATACGACAAACGCGAGTTTTTCATATAGATATTGCTTTAAAGCCACTTTCATGGTATAATTTTTGTGTTGACCAGTTTATATTCTAAAGGAGTTTTTCAATGGACAATTACGCAGATTATAATGATAATAAAAAAGTTACTTACCATGAGCAAACCGATATTCTGAATATCCTGAAGCTTCGTGCTGTTTTAAAAACGCTTCCTGATTTCTGTAAGGATTATTTTCGCGCTATGGATCCGCTTACTACTACAAAAACGCGAATTTCCTATGCCTATGATATCCGTATCTTTTTCCAGTTTTTGCTGGATGAGAATCCTGTTTTTAAGGATTGTTCTATGAAAGATTTCACTGTGGATGTTTTGGATCAGATTAAAGCAGTTGATATTGAGGAATATCAGGAATATCTGAAAGTCTACAAAAACGGGGACAAAACCGAGACAAACGGCGAACGTGGATTAAAGAGAAAAATCTCTGCCTTAAGGAGCTTCTATGCATATTATTATAAGCATGAATTTATCAAAACTAATCCAACTGTTCTCATAGACGTTCCGAAAACTCATGAAAAAAGCATTATCCGACTTGATGCCGATGAAGTTGCTATGCTTCTGGATTATATAGAACACTGTGGCGATGAGCTTACCGGTCAGAAACGTGTTTATTACGAAAAAACCAAGGAACGTGATTTAGCGATCGTTACTCTCCTGCTTGGTACAGGAATCCGTGTATCCGAGTGCGTAGGACTGGATGTTGAAGATGTGGATTTTAAAAATAATGGAATTAAAGTCACCCGAAAAGGCGGCAATGAAATGGTGGTATATTTTGGCCGTGAAGTAGAAAAAGCCCTGAAAAAATATATAGAAGTCCGTGAAAATATAGTTTCCATAGCCGGGCATGAACACGCTCTCTTCTATTCTACCCAGAGAAAAAGAATCGGCATCCAGGCCGTTGAAAATCTGGTAAAGAAATACTCCCGTGCAATCACGACTACCAAGAAAATCACTCCACATAAGCTTCGCAGTACCTATGGCACTGCTCTGTACCAGGAAACCGGTGATATTTACCTTGTAGCCGATGTATTAGGCCATAGAGACGTAAATACCACTAAGAAGCATTATGCAGCCATGGATGATGCCAGACGCCGTAAAGCAGCCACTGCAGTTCATTTACGGGAAGATTGAGTTCTTATATTTATATATGCAGATGTATCCCGGATATCTTTCCCTGACAGAATCCGGGATACATCTGCATTACTTTTCAAATTTACTTATTCTTCATCGAAATCCGTCTCAAATACACCCTCAGGAGTGCGCATTGTCAGTACACCGAGATTAAACTCTTCATCCATAACAGTAATATGATATTCAAAGATAATATCATCCTCAAATTTGGAAAGTAAAACATAGGATCCGTTCTCTTTTCCTTCAATCTGGTCACAAATGTCTCCATAAACCGCTTCACCGGAAATAGCTCTTGGATATCCGGCATCTTTAATTTTCTTTTCAATTGTTCTATACAGTTCTTCCATGTTAATCTCCTTTTATTCTTCTCACTATTTTAGTCTGGCAGATAAAATTATCCCCTTCGCTGTTTGCTTATAGCCCAATAATGATTTTGCATTTTGCTAATTTATTGCTTCTGAATTTTTATTCATATATACACTATTTCTTCATAATAACAGGTACAGTCACAAAATGCAACTAAAAAGGATATCTGCAATCACAATACAGGCAGATATCCTTTTGTTTACGCTATGTAGTTTTTAGTATCAAGTTATAATAAAAGACTGTTTTCCTGTTTGTTTTTATTTATTATAAAGCCACTGCAATCTTATCGTGGAATGCTTCAGGAACTTCTTCTTTGTCTAAAGATACGCTGATTACAAAAGTAACGTTAAACTGTTTGCCAATCTCATCTAACTGTGACAGAGTAGCTGTAATATCTTTGTCTTCCAGTTTCGCAACTTTAAGGAAGCTGTCAAGATATACCTGTTCAAGATCGTGATCCTGAGAAAGAATACCACAGATAAATCCAACAAATTCATCTGCATTCTTAATCGGGAATCCGGATACATCAATGAGACGTACTTTGTTATTGAGTTCGTACATATGTTTTGTGCTCTTGTCTAAGTAGACAATGCTTCCATTTGCCTCTTTTACTGCACCATTTACTTTATCTAACAGTACTTTTGTTTTGCCTTTGCCTTTCTTTCCTACAATCAGTTCAACCATGCTGTTTTCCTCCTTAGACACATATAATATTAATTTTGACTAAAAACTTCAATTAATATGTTATATATTATAGTGCATATTATTCAAAAACACAAGTGGTATTTGCACTTTTTTGTGAATTTTTATTGAATTTTTTAAATTTTATTATTCATTGAACCAAAGAGATGAATTTTTCAGTACCGTCCCTGTTGTCAGAAAATTTTTACCTGCCTGCCTTCTGTGTAAGAAAATGAAACAGTTCCAGATATTCTTTTTCCGTGTATTCAAATGGATGTACTTTATAATCTATAGAAATATGAACCAATGGCTTTTTTGTTGTCTGGGTCTCGTTAAGAAGATACGTCAGATCGAACCAGAGCATGTCGTCATCAATTTCTTTTAACTGTTTTTTTTCTTCCTGGGTCAGTAAATTTCCCAGATATTTCTCGTAAATTAAATTCAGCAGAGATTCTTCCTGTCTTTTGTAGCCTGCCAGAGTCTTTTTGAATGGCCTTGGTACATCGGATAAATAACATTCGCTGGCATCATGGAGAAGGCATGCCAATGCCATACGGTCAGAACAGCCTCTTGCAAGAGCTTCTCTGGCACAGTTGATACAATGCTGCCCTACAGAAAAGAACGTCTGTACATGACCGTTTCCGCGGCAGATCAGGGACAGGGCATGTGCGATGTCTTCTATGCAGATCATATCCGGATCAGGATTTACCGGATCGATATGTCTGCCGGTGTAAGTTGTGATACAGTCACTCATAATTGTTTTCTCCTGTTTTCTCGTGTAATGGGCAGCCCCATAGGAAGAAAGATTCCCTCTTCATCTTCTTCCTCCGGAGAGTTCTGAATGATCACGTTTCGGATATTCTGCATCCGTTCATCCAGTGCTGCACTCTGCTTTGCACAGTCAGAAAGTTCATCCTGAAGAAATTTGATCTGATCCGGGGCGATATTTTTCTTATATCTCATCTTATGCTCAAGGCTTGCCCAGAAGTCCATTGCTATAGTGCGAAGCTGTACTTCAACAGTTACAAATTTCTTGGTATTCTGCAAAAAGATCGGTACCTGTACGATCAGATGAAGACTTCTGTAGCCACTGGGTTTAGGATTTTTGATATAGTCCTTTTCCTCAATGAGGGTAATATCGTCCTGGTTCAAAAAACTTTCTGCGATCTCATAAATGTCGTCAGGAAAAGAACAGATGACTCTGACTCCTGCAATATCATTAATATTTTTTTCTATGGAATCCAATGTCAGAGGAATATTTTTTCTGCGTATTTTCCGCAGCAGACTGTCATAAGATTTTACCCGGGTCTTGATGCTTTCTATTGGATTTTTATCATACTGCAAAGAATATTCCTGATTTAAAACCTTGAATTTGGTCTCTATTTCCATAATTGCACATTTATAATAAGACATCAGCAGATCCATGGGCTTTTTGTTCTTCTCAAGCATCTCCAGGAATTCATCCGAAAGCAGACTGTTTCTTACAAATTCATCCCGCTTTCGTTCGATCAGATTTCTTCCCTGCTCCCTTAAATCTTTTAATTCTTCTATGTTTCTCATTTTCTTCATCTCCATTAATTAAAAAACTGCAGTAACCATTTCAGTCACTGCAGTTATTGTAGCACAAAAATGCCAATTATTTAACTGTTAATATTCTGAAGCAGAGAATTCATTTCCTGATACAGAAGATCTTTACTGGAGGCTCCCATCACAATAGATACGAAAGTCTTTCCGTAAGCATTCTGCGTCAGAATAGCCAGACAATTGCCGGCTGAGTCTGTTGTTCCTGTTTTTCCCCCAAGGATTGTCACATCTTTCGGCGGAGTTGCCTCTCCTGTAAGATAATGATCAGTAGCCTGAAGGGTTGTACTCAATGCGGAACCATCTGCACCTGTATAATTAACTGTATAGGAAGACAACTGTGTAATTTCTGTAAATTCCTTATACTTCATCGCTTCATTCAACATCAGATAAATATCATATGGTGTGGTATAATGATTTTCATCCTGAAGACCATGTGGATTAGTGAAATGTGTCCCTGTGCATCCCAGTGCTGCCGCATAGCTGTTCATCATTTGGACAAAATTCTCTGTACTTCCACCCACATATTCAGCGATAGCAGAAGCTGCATCATTTCCTGAATATACCAGAAGACAATGCAAAAGCTGATCCAATGTTACCTGATCACCTGCTGAGAACCCACACACCTGAGAACCTTCTTCCAATGTAACATTTTCCTGGGAAATCGTTACGTTATCATCCAGTTTCCCACTTTTCAATGCAAGCATTGCAGTCATGATCTTGGTAATACTTGCCGGATAAACCTTATCATAAATTCCCTTTGCATATAATACTTTATGGTTGTTCAGACTGAACAACAGACCGCTCTGATCATCTTCTAAAGATACATTCTGTATCTTGTCCACATCGCCTTTAGAAGAAACACATAATTTCTGGGCAAAAGAGGTTGTTTTCATGTTTTCTTTTGAAGCCAGACTATTCGTAAAAACCTGTGAAGAATCAAATGCCTGAACCGGTTTTCCGACATAGTTTCCTCTCATGATCTGCATTGCCACATAAGCACCGCCTGCGGCCAGCACCAGTATGAGAAGAAGCAGTATCGTATGGCCGATTCGCTTCCCTCTGGCACGTTTATAACGGGATCTCTTCTGAACGGCAGCTTTTGCTTTTTTCTGTTCTGTCAGTTCCAGCTGTCGGGAAGGTCTCTGAGACTTTGGAAGTACAGTCGTATGAACCGGTCTTGCACTTTCTTTTCTGATATTTCTGTTCCCTGACATATTTTTGTACGGTGTCGCTGACTTTTTCTCAGGTGTCTTCTGAGGAGATGACTTTCCTAATCTCATAAGTATTCCTCTCTCCTGTCTATTTCCTTTTTCATGATTTCTTTGTTGTATGTGCTGCTCTGAAGACCTACATTGAGAACAAGTCCCATACCAATATACAAACTGATCAGAGAAGTCAGTCCATAGCTTACAAATGGAAGAGGTGTACCTGTATTTGGTGCAAGTCCTGTAGCAACACAGATGTTAATAAAACTCTGAAGTGCAACCAGACCGCCTACGCCGCAGCAAAGGATCTTTCCTGACAGATCCTTCGCCCGCAGGCTCATCCGGATACATTCAAAAGAAATTGCCAGCAGCAACAATATGATTACCACACATCCCAGAAATCCATATTCCTCACCTGCAACTGCAAAAATAAAGTCTGTCTGATTCTCAGAAACAAAATTACCCTGATTTACAGAAGTTACACTGTCATCACCACTTAATTTCTTTCCAACCAGCTCTCCTGATGCGATAGCAGTTTTGGAATTATTCTGCTGTTCGATATTATCTGAATATTCTTCATTTTCAGGATACAGGAAAGACATAATACGGTCTCTCTGATAATCTTTGATCAGTTTCTGATCCGGTTGGACCACAATTGACAAAAAGATGATCAAAAGCGGTACTGCGATCAGGAGAGCCCCTCCTATGATCTTATAACTTAAACCTGCGATATAGATCATAATACAGAATATAACAATAACAGTAATGGTATTTTTCAGGTCAGGCTGCTGCAGAATCAGAAACAACGGTACTGCAAGAAGTATTGCTGACAGTCCAAGAGTTTTCGGTGTATTCAGATGTTCCTCATTATCCATGAAAAATTTTGCAAAAAACACAATCAGTATAATCTTCGATAACTCTGTAGGCTGAAATGTAAAGGATCCGATACTGATCCATCTGGCTGCACCGTTGGCACTGTTTCCGGCAATACGTACTATCACCAGCATAACGATGTTAAATCCATACATGATCCACTGAAAATTCATCAGCCAGGAATAATCCATCAGTGACAATATTAACATAAAGATTACACCCAGAATCACTCCTACAAACTGTTTAGACTTCAGATCTGAAGCAGCAGTTCCAACCAGTGTAACACCAATCATACTGATGGCAAGCAGAAACACTACCAGTCTGAAATTATAAAATCGTAACTTATATTGCTTTAACATATTTATCTGTCCTTTTTATTCCGAACAGGAATATACGCATGAAGCACTGCCGGCTCCTGTGAAATCTGTATTTTTACCTGTTCTTCATCAATGGTAAGGTATTTCTTCACGGTATGTATCAGGTCATTCCGTAACATTTTCATCATTTGCGGAGAGCAGTCTATCCGTTCTGATATAAGGAGCAGTTTCATCCTGTCCCTGGCATATCCTGCGGAGCGTTTCTTTTCCCTGAAAAAAGCTCTCACACAAATTCCCTCCTTTTATTTTCTGAACATATTTCCCAGTCTTTTAAAGAATCCCTTCTTCTGGTTAATGTCGCTGAAAGGAACCTCTTCTCCCATCAAACGCCTGCAGATATTTTGGTACTCCTCTTCAGCCTGAGATCCCTTGCCTGAAAGCGGTTCTCCCTGATTGGTTGCGATCACGATCTGCTCGTCATCCAAAATCGTTCCTATGAGATCTACAGCAAGGATTTCAGTCACATCATCCACAGACATCATATCACCTCTGGCTATCATATCCGGTCTGAGGCGATTTATGATCAAATGAATATCACGGATATCGTTAGCTTCCAACAGACCAATGATACGGTCTGCATCTCTGATCGCGGAAACCTCCGGAGTTGTAACTACCAGTGCTTTATCAGCTCCTGCAATAGCATTTTTAAATCCCTGCTCAATTCCTGCAGGGCAATCCAGAAGTACATAATCAAACTGTTCTCTCAGGTCATCTGTAAGCTTGATCATCTGTTCCGGTGAAACAGCTGTCTTATCTTTCGTCTGTGCTGATGGAAGAAGGCACAGATCCGGATGACGCTTATCTTTGATCAGAGCCTGACGCAGACGGCAGTTCCCGTTTATCACATCTACCAGATTATACACGATCCTGTTTTCAAGTCCAAGAACTACATCCAGGTTACGAAGACCGATATCTGTATCTACTACCACAACCTTCTTTCCTAGCATGGCAAGACCGGTTCCTATATTGGCAGCTGTCGTAGTTTTACCTACTCCGCCTTTTCCGGAAGTAATCACAATGACTTCACTCATAGTTTCTATTCCTCCTAAAAGATAGCTTCCATACTTCTGGTATTCTCCCAATGTATTTCTGGTTCCATTGTATCTTAATCATTCGATGTATCGCTGGTATCACTGGCAGCAACACCTGTAAGAATCGTCTGTTCATCTGCCAGCTGGAAAATATATTTGAAAATATCATCAGCTGCAAGACACGCATTACCGGAACTGTAACCATTCTCGATACGGACAGCAATGGCATACTGTGGATCTGTAGCAGGTGCATAACCGATAAACATACCATGGTTGGGATGGTAAACACCATCCACCTCGGCTGTACCTGTCTTACCTGCCACCTGGACACCAAGGCCATCAAATTGTTTATGCGTCTGAACTACACGATACATACCATCATGGATATCATCCCATACATTCTGTGAAACATCCATAGTGTTGATCACATTCGGTTCATACTCTTTCAGAACAGATCCTTTGGAATCTGTCTGTCTGTCCAGAAGTGTAAGATCATAAACAGTACCGCTGGTTGCAATAGTAGTTGCATAACGTGCAAGCTGGCTGGTGGTATATGCATTAGTACCCTGTCCAATATAGGATGGTACTGCATAAGCATTTGATACCTGTGGAGAAGATTCTGTAAGTTCGATACCTGTTTTCTTGTCCAGTCCTATTTCAGATGCATACTTCTGAAGTACTGTCAAGCTCCGGTTTTCAGAAAAATCTCCGTTTTCATCCTGGCCAAGTTTAAAACCTACCATATTAAAGTAATAGTTACATGACTGCTCAATTGCTTCCCTGATTTCAATTTCCCCATGTCCCTGCTTGTTCCAGCAGTTGATCGCAGGAGTAACCAGGTCAAAGGAGCCTGTACAATTGATATAAGTACTATCATCCACTACACCTTCTGACATACCGGCAATGGTAGACAGGATTTTGAAAGTAGAACCCGGTGCAGTAGTCTGCTGTGTTGCCTTATTAAAAAACGGACTGGACTGGTCAAGAGAAAGTTTGGCGTAATAGTCAGTGTCCATATTGTTGACCAGACGGTTATTATCATATCCAGGATAAGATACACAGGCCAGTACATCTCCTGTATTAACATCTGTAATTACTGCAGATGCAGAACAAGGCTCCAGTGCCAGCTGTGCAGGCTCAATCTCCAGAGTATAAATTTTGTTGACCATGAAATCATAAGGCGTCATAGCTCCGGAAGCAAGTGACTCATACATGCCGTCATCTTTGGAAAGTACTCCCTGCTCATAGAGAACCAGGCACAGTTCCTGACCGGAGATCGTATCTTCCTGAAGCATATATTTATACAATAGTTTCGAAAAACTGTTGTCTGTTTTCAGATAATCAATCACATAGCTGGTAAGGGCCTGGTAAACCTCTGAAGAATCAAGATATTCTCCTTCTGTAGAGATTTTGGAGATATCAATCCAGTTCTGGCTTGCAGCATAGGTCAGATAATCTTTCAAACTGATGCTCTTATCATTGGTCCATGCCTGATATGTTGCATCTGAAGTATCAATGGCGTTCTTGGAAATGATTCCAAGGGTATCTCTGAGAAGATCATCACAGATATAAGTCATGTACTCCTGGATCTGATCATCTTCATCCTTGAGTGCTGCTGGGTTTTCTCCTGTCAGCCTCTCTGTTATTGTATCAAAAACCTGTTGCTGCTTTTGTTGAAATTTGGCATATAAATTTTTTTCTGTATCAGAAGCATCTGCTTTGCTGAATTTGCTGATATCTATCACACTGTTGGAGACCAGCGCATTGTATACATCATAGATAGGAATCTTAATCTGTGCCGCGTCCTGAACACTATAATCATACGTCTTGGTGGCTTCAATCTTGGAAAGAAGAATACCGGCGACTCTCTGTTTAAGGATTTGATAAACGGCAGACTGCCAGCTGCTGTCTATCGTCAGATATACCTCATTCCCTGCCACCGGCTCCACTCTGGTATCCGAGTCAATTTTTAATACTTTTCCAAGATTGTCTACAGTAACAGTTTCTTCTCCATCCTTGCCCTGAAGTGCTGTTTCCATATAATTTTCAATTCCAACTTTACCAACAATAGCATCATTTGCATAATCCGGATTCTTTTTACGCAGTTCTTCCAGTTCATCTGCTGATGCCTGTCCTGTGTAACCAAGGATCGGTCCCATACTCACGTCATCAATATATTTGCGGACAGAATCTTCCACAATATCAATTCCCTGAAGTTCAGACTGATTTTCTTTAATAGCAGCCACAGACTGTTCACTTACATTTGTTGCAATAGTCACTGCCATATATTTTTTGAAACTGTTGGTACTCAGCTCGTAACGAATGATAGCCAGATCCAGAATCTCCTGTCTGGTCAGTTCCAGAGGCAGATTGTGTGAGGTCAGTTCTTCTTCTGTATAAGCTTTGTCTCCGTCTAACACGATCGAAAATCCGCTGCTTCCTGTAAGGTATTCCATCATCTCATCTGCAGTGGCTTTTTTTTGTTTTTTTGTAAGGTTATCGATCAGTGCCTGTCCATATATATCTGCACGAAAACGGTTTAATGTAAAACCTTCTTCTACATCAAATTTATAATTTCCACTGTCATCCAGTACAATATGGAAATTATTACTGATAGTATCTCCATTAGACTCCAGGATATTAAGCACCTGATAGGCAGTTCCATTTAAAGTAAGATTTTTTTCTCTGGTAGAATCATAAGTTCCATTGTCTTCAAAGGTAACGGAGTACGCCAGCACGTTTGTTGCCAGCTCTTCGCCATTTTTGTCGTAAATATTTCCTCGTGTGCTTTTGATCACACGTTTCTTTGTGGTACGTGATTCAAATTTGCTGATATAATCCTGTCCCTGAATGATCTGAAGCTCAAAAAGCTGTCGTACCAGAGTTGCAGACATAAACACAAAAACCAGTACCAGTATAGTTGTACGTTTTATGCGTATTTTTCTGAAAAATCGTTTTATTTTAGTACCCAAATCGACTCACTTTCTTTCTTTAACGGATTCATTAAGTGATAGTTAATATAGCGAAAGACCCGGTAAACTACCAGGGTCAGAATGATCGTATAAAAAATTTCCGGAAGTATAATCCTGTACAGATAAGTTCCCAGTCCCAGCCTTCCTCGGAGAAGAAACTGTAGAGCATAAACAGATATCCCATAAAGCAGATCTCCCACACCTGCCAGAAGGATCGGAACTTTCAGATCATCATCATAACAGATTCTGTGAGCATATCCGCTTAAAAATCCGATATACATATAGATCAGTGCATAAAATCCAAACACGGATCCATAAAACATATCAACCAGAAATCCACAGAAAAAGCCGGTCCACATTCCATTTTTCCTGCCTCGCATCAGTCCCATGGAAATACACAGGACAAGGATCAGATTCGGCGTGATAGATCCGATGGAGATTACATGCATCACTGTACACTGGAGAAGGAAACAGATGAGAATTGTGAAAAAAAGTGTGATCTTACTCTTCATTCTGTCCTCCTTCAGTAATAGAATCCTGCTTATTTACAGTAATAACCAGGACATCCTTCAGATGCTGAAAATCCACAGGTGTAACAATTGTTCCTGTTTTTGTCAGGTTATTGCTATCCTGCTGAATATCACTTACATAACCGATAAAAAGGCCTTCCACATATTTTTCACTGATATTGGAAGTGACGATACGTTCGCCTACTGTAACTTTATTATCCTGATCATATAACTGGCTGAAACTTAACTTTCCCTCATCAATCAGCTCCAGATCACCCTCAACCACACAATTATCCTGAGTACTGACAGTCATAGCGCTGACATTGCTGCTGTCATCAATGATAGAACGTACGGTTGCCCAGTGTGTTCCCACTTCTGTGACAATTCCTACCAGACCTTTTCCTGCGATTACATTGTTATCCACACGGATCCCATCTGCAGAACCACGGTTGATCATAAAAGTATCATACCAGTTTCCCGGATCCTTGGAAATGATCTCGGCAGCAACCTTCGGATATTCTGTATACTGCTGATCCAGATTATACATCTGCTGTAATCTCACAAGTTCTGTCTGATCCTGGATCAGTTTATTGTTCTGTTCTGTCAGACTGTCCACCTGAGCTTTCAGGTTTTCGTTTTCTACAAGTATTTCTTGCTTGTCTCTCATGCTGCTCTGGATTCCTGTAAGAACTGAACTGATATTGTTGATACTGTTCTCAAAAGGAACGATCAGGGCACCTGCCGCATCCTGTAACGGTGCAGTGGTAATTCCCGAAGCAAAAGTTGCTACAATACAGCTGATGCAGAAAATAGTCATGATAGCCAGCAAATGTTTACTTTTTAAGTTTATTCTGAAACGTACTTTCTTTTTCAGGTTCTTCATAATGCACCCCTAAAAATTATAGTTTTCTCTGCGTAACCGGCACTGCCCATTTACGCAGGTCTTTATTTCTTATGATTTTCTCCAGACCGGTAACTGCTGATTTCTCATAAAGATCTGACAGATTAAAGGTAAAACCTGTATAACTTGCCAGATACTGATCAATATAGGGAAGTCTCGTGCTTCCTCCGGTTATGTAGATTCCCTGTCTGGCTATATGATAGGAAATCTGCGGAGGAATACGCTCCAGAAAAGTTTTCATTTCCTGACCGATTTCATTAACGCAGTTCATGATCCCGTCATTGACTACATAAGACGAAATGATTTCTTCTCGTGGTAAACCGGAAATACTGTCAATTCCTACTACCTTGCGTACTCCCTTTTTCTGATCACTGAGACGGCCCATAACCATTTTCAGTCTCTTGGCTGTACGTGTACCTATCTGCAGATTATAACGCTTACGTATTTCTGTACAGATAGATTCATTCAGCTGCCTGCCGCCCACAGGAATTTT
This sequence comes from Blautia luti, assembly GCF_033096465.1. NCBI lineage: Bacteria > Bacillati > Bacillota > Clostridia > Lachnospirales > Lachnospiraceae > Blautia > Blautia luti. The sequence goes on from NZ_AP028156.1 coordinate 1,727,403, forward strand.
TTTGCTGATAATGATCTTTCCACCGGTGATGATGGAAAATTCGGTGCTCTGGGCACCTATATTGACTATCATATTTCCAGCCGGATCCTCCAGATCCACTCCCATTGCCAGTGCATCTGCAATGGGAGCTTCTACCATAAATACCCTGTTTTTTCTGAGCCAGTGTCCATTGGCCACATGAAAATAAGCTCTTTTTTCTACAGCTGTCATATCCAGGGGAACTGTAAAATACATAACAGATCCAAATCCCAGGATGTGATCGATCTTGCGGATCATACTGTACAGTACGATTTCCTGAAGCTCCAGGTTCGCGATCATACCGAAAGCCATTGGCGAACAGACAGAAATATCTGACGGTGATTTTTCAAACATTTCGTAAGCTTCATTGCCCATGGCAATAATCCTGCGGCCTTTAGATGCGACCATGTTTTTTTCCATATAACTTTTGTTTCTAAAAAAAGAATAGACTTTTACAGAACTGCTTCCCAAATCTATCCCGTATGTTTTCTCAAACAGCATTTATCTGCCCCTTTTATTGTTACTGTTTACGGGCAATATCCCGTTATCCTGTACATGTCTCCCATAACCCGGTTTCTACAAAACTACAGTATCTGTGATCACCAATCACAATGTGATCAAGAAGAGGGATACCCAGTATTTCCCCTGCCTGATAAATTCTTTCTGTAATTTCAACATCCTCCGGACTGGGAGACGGATCCCCGCTGGGATGATTATGAATCATTATCAGGCTTATTGCATGACGACGTAAAGCTTCTATATAAATTTCCCTGGGGGTTACCAGCGAACTGGTTGCGGTTCCTCTGCTTAATATCTTATCTCCCAGAAAATGGCCCTTCACATCGACCATCATACAGATTACAAGTTCCTGCTCTTCATGTCTTAACTGCTCCATGTAATATGCTGCGATCGACCCCGGACTGTTTAATGAAAGCTGGGATCGGGCAGCAGTTGTAGCAATTCTTTTGGACAATTCTCCGATACATTTAAGCTGAACTGCCTTGACACGTCCGATTCCATGAATTTTCATCAGATCTTCCACTGAGATATGTAAAAGTCCCATCAGACCGGAATAGGAGGACTTCTCCATATACTGCAAAACTGTCTGTGCCAGTGACAGAGAATTCTGTTCTCTGGTACCACTGCGCAGGATCACAGCCAGCAATTCACTGTCACTGAGTGTATCTTCTCCCTGATAAAAACATTTCTCATAGGGACGTTGATCCTCAGGTAAATTCTTTATAATGTTTTTCATAGCATTGTCCAATGCTCTCTGACAACTTCCGGGCAAATTGCAACCTATATTCTAGCATAAAAGCGAAAGGATGTATACTCTCCCCTAAAAATTTCTGTATTTTTTAGAAATAGCTTCTGCAATCTTAATTCCATCCATAGCTGCGCTGGTAATACCGCCTGCATATCCTGCGCCTTCTCCGCAGGGATATATTCCTTCTATATTTGACAACAGATCACTGTCACGAACAATACGAACCGGTGAAGAAGTACGACTTTCCACACCGCTTAACAATGCATCATTCCTGTCAAATCCGGAGATTCTTTTTCCAAAGGAATGAACCCCTTCTTCTATGGAATTTCCTACAGTTTCCGGCAATATCGACCGTACATTGGCCAGTGTATATTCTCCTTTCATACATGGAGTGATCTCTTCCAGAGAAACACTTGGCTGATTTTTACAGAAATCACCGAAAAGCTGCACTGGAATCTTTCCCTCGCCAAGTTCCCATGCTTTACGTTCCAGTTCTCTCTGGAAACTGACGCCACCCAATGGCCCTTTTTCCGGAAAATCCTCGGGAGATACAGTTACGATCATTGCACTGTTGGCATTCCTGGAATCTCTGGCCTGATAACTCATTCCATTTACTGCCAGTTTTCCAGGTTCAGAAGATGCATTTACCACATATCCTCCAGGACACATGCAGAAAGAATAAACGCCACGGCCATTTGCACATTTATGTGTAACCTTATAGCTTGCAGCTCCCAGAAGTTCATTTTCTGCTTCTCCATAAAGATCCTCATTGATCATGGACTGGGGATGTTCAATACGAAGTCCTACGGCAAATGATTTCGGTTCCATGAACACTCCGCGCCTGTGAAGCATTTCAAATGTATCGCGGGCACTGTGTCCCACTGCCAGAACACATACCTGTGCAGGGATTTTTTCCTGTCCGTTGATCTCAATCTCTGTCAGAGAACCATTTGTAAAATGCAGATCCGTTACTTTGGAACGGAATCTGAAATGACCTCCCATATCTTCAATATCCTGACGCATTTTCTGGACAATTCCAATAAGGACATCGGTTCCCAGATGAGGTTTCTGCTGATAGAGAATCTCGTTGGGAGCTCCTGCTTCAACAAAGCGTTTCAGTACCTCATGATTACGTCCATATGGATCTTTCACAAGTGTATTTAGTTTTCCGTCAGAAAAAGTTCCTGCGCCGCCTTCTCCGAACTGTACATTGGAATCTGGATCCAATACTCCGTTTTTCCAGAAATTTTCAACCGTTTTCTGACGCTTATCTGCTTCTTCTCCTCTTTCCAGGATCAAAGGACGATAACCTGCCCGGGCCAGATACCAGCCGCAGAAGATTCCTGCCGGTCCGCTTCCGATAATAACAGGCAGATGCAGCAACGGGATATCTCCAGGTGTTGGGAACTGGTATACTTTTTCTTTAGTTACCATAACATTATTATTGTTAACTTTTCTTGCAATCTTTTGTTCATCCCGGATTTTCACATCTACAGTATACACGAAAATTTTGTCATTTTTGTGTCTGCAATCCAGAGATTGTTTTTTTATCTCATAGGAAAAAGAACATCCTGGATTTTTCAATATTTTGGCAATTTTTTTTTCAAGCTGCTCCCGGGTATGTCCTACCGGGAGTTTCATCTGGGAAATTCGAATCATCTTTTATACTCCTTTGCTGCATGGATTCCGGCTGCGGCACCGCTGCTCCATGCCCACTGAAGATTGTATCCGCCGCATGTCCCGTCAATATCCAGGAGCTCTCCTACAATATATACATTGGGACAGAATCTGGATTCCATAGTTTCGTTTACGATTTCGCTGGTATCTACTCCTCCGGAACAAACCTGCGCCTGGGAAAAGGATAAACCATCTGTAACTTCCAGTGTATACTCAGTAATAGCAGAAATCAGATTTTTCTGAGAAGTCAGTACATTGATCAGTTTTTCAGGAAACAGTCCTGTGAGAAGTTCTTTTTCATTTTTGTATGGACAATCTTTTTTTCGCTGGTGAAGAAGTTCTTTCACCTCATCGACTGTACATTCCGGAAGAAAATTAATTTTCAAAACTGCTTTTTTTCCAGTTTTCACTGCGCAAATTGCATATCTGCTCAGCTGAAATACAGGAATTCCCGAGATTCCATATTCAGTCAGCTGGAGTTCTCCTTGTTGGCAGCTGCAAAGTTCGTTATCTACCAGCAGGGAAATTCGTCCCTCGGTTCTGACTCCGGCCCAGCCTTTGTAGCTGTTTCCTTTACATTTTAAAGCTGTAAGAGCCGGATATACAGGAATAATATGATGTCCAAGACTCTTTGCCAGCTCATAGCCGCTTCCGTCAGAACCGGAAATAGAGGATGCCTTTGAACCATTGGCAAGTATGAGCGCATCTGCTTCGTAGTGCCATCCCTTGGTCAATATCTGGAAGTTATTGCCATTTCTGGCAGGTTCTATGGCAGTGACCTGCTCATTTGTCTTTATCTTTACCCCCAGATGGGAAGCTTCCATGCATAATACATCCACAACACTCTGTGCCTGATTACTTCGCGGATAGAGATATCCATTCCTGTCCAGCGGAAAGATTCCCAGTTCTTTGAAGAACTCTACCGTATCTTTGACAGAAAACCGCTCAAATGCATCTTTTACAAATTCCGGATGTCTGCCTCTGTATGCATCTTCCGGCATTGCAAGATTGGAAAAATTACATTTCCCGTTTCCTGTTGCGCAGATTTTTTTTCCTGGTTTCTCATTCTGTTCCAGAACAGTGACTGCTGCCCCGTTTCTGGCCGCCATGATCGCCGCTGTCATTCCCGAAGCACCGGCTCCTACGATCACTACCTGCCTTTTCTTCATAATCCACCCTCAACTCAATCATTGTTATTTTAAAGTCACAAGACCCTTATCTACCATTTTCTGCAGGGACATCAGTACGCCAAGCTTTGCGTGTTCCCAGGTAAGTCCGCCCTGGAAATATACTGCATATGGCGGTTTCATCGGGCCATCTGCAGAAAGCTCGATGGAAGATCCCTGTACAAATGCTCCTGCTGCCATAATTACCTGGCTGTCATATCCCGGCATGTCCCAAGGCTCCGGATCTACATAGCTGTCAACCGGTGCTGCTGCCTGGATTCCTTTACAGAATGCGATCAGTCCCTCCGGTGTGCCAAGGCTTACTGCCTGAATAATATCCTGACGCTCCTCAGTAGAATTCGGGATTACAGGGAACCCCAATTTCTCATAAACGTTTGCTGCAAATACAGCACCTTTTAACGCTCCCTTGGTAACCATTGGTGCGAGGAAAAATCCCTGGAAGAATGAACGGTTTACTCCGAGAGTAGCGCCTACTTCACTGCCAAGTCCAGGACAAGTCATTCTGTAGGACGCGTTCTCTACGCATTCTTTTGTTCCTGCAATATATCCGCCAATTGGTGCAAGTCCGCCGCCCGGGTTCTTGATCAGAGAGCCGACAACCATATCTGCGCCTACATCACTAGGTTCGATGGTGTCTACGAATTCACCATAGCAATTATCTACCATGCAGATTACATCCGGTTTGATACTCTTAACGAAAGCGATCAGTTCACCGATCTGCTTTACGGAAAATGAAGGACGGGTCTGGTATCCTTTAGAACGCTGGATCTCTACGAGACGGGTTTTCTCATTGATCGCCTTGCGGATGCTGTCATAATCGAAAGTTCCGTCTTCTAGAAGTTCTACCTGGCGGTAAGTTACACCGTATTCTGCGAGAGAACCTTTTGATGGACGAATGCCGATGACTTCTTCCAGAGTATCGTATGGTTTTCCAGCAGGCGCCAGAAGTTCATCACCTGGACGGAGATTTCCAAATAAGGCGATTGCCAGTGCGTGAGTTCCGCATGTGACCTGCGGACGTACCAGACATGCTTCTGTGTGGAACGTATCTGCATAGACTTTCTCAAGAGTTTCACGGCCAATGTCATCATAACCGTAACCGGATGAGCTGCCGAAGCACTCTGCGCTTACTTTGTTCTTCTGCATGGCAAGGAGAACTTTCATCTGGTTGTATTCTGCGGTTTTGTCAAATTTCTCAAATCTTTCTTTTAAGGATTCCTCGATTTTATGACCGAAGTCATACACTTCTGAGGAGATTCCGAGCTGTGCATACATTTCTTTCATAATTATTTATTCCTCGTTTATTTTATTGTTTTTTTAGAGAATCTTCTTATCTTTACAGATTTCCAACATCCTCTCCAGGATCATGTTTTCGTTATAATCGAACTCATCTTTATTCATCCAGATCGTGTCTTTCTCTCTGCGAAACCAGGTAAGCTGACGTTTAGCAAAGTGTCTGGTATCTCTTTTCAGGATTCTTACTGCCTCTTCCAGCGGATACTCTCCGTCCAGATAAGCAAGGATTTCTTTATATCCAAGTCCCTGCATGGAAACCATTCCTCTGTGGTATCCCATATCTTTCAATTTCTGTACTTCATCAAGAAGTCCTGCGTTCAGCATCTCATCAATTCGGTCATCAATGCGTTTGTAGAGAAGTTCTCGTGGAACATTCAGGACAAAATATGCCAGATTGTACGGGGTTTCATGTTCTTTCTGTTCCTGATTGTGTGCTGAAATCGGAGAATGATTCTGATGATAAAATTCCAGGGCGCGGATTACACGTTTTACATTGTTCGCATGGATTTCCCTGGCGCTGACCGGATCTACTTCCTGCAGCATCTGGTGAAGATATTCATTTCCTTTTTCTGCTGCAAGCTGTTCTAATTCCTGACGGTAGCCATCTTTCTGTTCTGCCTGAGTGAAATCAATATCTTTCGTAATTGCCTGTATATAGAATCCGGTTCCCCCTACCAGGATCGGGATTTTTCCTTTGGCATAGATTTCTTCCATGGCTGATTTTGCCATCTGCTGGAATTTTACGATATGAAATTCTTCCTCCGGCAGCAGTTCATCTACCAGATAATGCTTTACTCCCTGCATTTCTTTCGGACAGATCTTGGCTGATCCGATGTCCATATATTTATATACCTGCATGGAATCTGCGGAAATGATCTCTCCGTTTACTGCTTTTGCAAGTGCTATGGAGAGATGAGTTTTACCTGCTGCTGTTGGTCCGGTGAGGACAATCAGTGGCTTCTTCATAATATCTCCTTATACAATACGTTTGAATTTCTTTTCCAGTTCTGTTTTGGTCATGGAAATGATGGTTGGTCTTCCGTGAGGACAATGGTATGGATTGTCCAATGTTAAGAGTTCATCGATCAGCATATTTGCTTCCTGCGTGGACATCTGGTGATTGCCTTTTACTGCTGCCTTACATGCCATAGTCGCAAGTCTGGATGCAAAGATGCCAAGCGGATCTTTGTCTTTCTCGGAAGCAAGGTTGTCCAGCATTTCCAGAAACAGTTCTTCTTCGTCTAATCCGTAAAGATTGGTAGGTACTGCATTGATACAGTATTCCCTACCGCCGAATGGCTCAATCTCGAAGCCGAAATCCTCGAAATATTTACGGTTTGTTTCGAGGAGTGCCTCTTCCTGAAGATTCAGGGTTACAATGAGCGGTGGGCTGAGATACTGGGATTCAATGGTCTGTTCACGGAAATGTTTTACAAAACGTTCGTAGTAGACTTTCTCGTGAGCTGCGTGTTGGTCGATAATGAAAAATCTGTCCTCGAACTGTACAAGCCAATAAGTATCAAAAATCTGTCCGATCAGCTGGTGACGGCTGCGGGATTCCGGAGCAAGGAGTTTTTCCTCAAACAGTTCAAGCTGCTGAGGTTTAAACTGACTGCCGGTTTCTGCAGATGTAAAATTTTCCTGTCCTGCCGCATTCTGCATCGGATTTATCTGTTCTGTATTTCCACTCTCGGATGCATTAGAACTGACAGTATCGTCAGTTTCATGTATATCACGTATAGATACATTTGCATCCATTACGTTATTAGCCTGACTGTTTTCCCGGTTATCAGCAGAATAATTTTCCTCTACAGATGGATTTATATTTTGAGCATTAGCTGTCTTCTCCTGCGGGTTATTATACTGTACGGTCGTTGCATCTGGTTTTTTTTCAGATGCCCCGGAGGCTACAGCTTTTCTGTCACTTAATGTTCCCTCAAAAAGCTGCTCCTCTGCTTTTGTAAACGGATCTTTTGTTTGGTAGATTCTCTGTTCACGGACTGTCTGTTCTGCCATGGTGATCGTTCCGCGCGGAAGTGGAGTATAAGAAGACGTCTCAGAAACACGATTAACTGTATTCGCTACCTGAGTGCGATATTCCGGCATTCCGGCACGGCGTTTCATTTCAAATGGTTCCGGTACATCTCCCGGTTGCACTGCTGATGATGTTCTTCTTGTGTTTTCCTCTTTTCCAAAAGGAACATTCTGGATCATTTCCCGTGTCGTAAGTACCTTGCGAACAGTTTCATAAACTGCATCATAGACTTCCGTTCCTCTGGCAAATCGTACCTCCATTTTGCTCGGATGTACGTTTACATCCAGGTCATTTCCCTCCATCTGAATATGAAGAGAAACAAACGGAAATTTGTGCTGCATGAGAAATCCCTTATAGGCATCTTCAATTCCCTTGGCAATAATCCGGTTCTTTACAAATCGTCCATTAATATAATAGTTTTCAAAAGTACGATTTCCTCTGGAGATTTCCGGCTTTCCGACAAATCCCTCAATCTTCATGAAATCATTTTCATAAGATACCTCAAGAAGTGCCTTGGTGATATCTCTTCCATATATATTATAGATTACATCTTTCACACTGTAATTACCGGATGTGTGAAGCTTCACCTGTTTGTTCTGAATGTATTTAAAGGAAATCTCCGGATGGGACAATGCCAGCTGCTCCATCAGTGTGCTGATATAATTTCCCTCCGTTGTATCTGATTTCAGAAATTTACTTCTCGCAGGTGTATTATAAAAAAGATTTCTTACCAGAAATGTCGTTCCCTCCGGTGCTCCCATATCCTCTAAGGATTCCTCTACGCCGCCGTTAATCACATAACGTACACCGCTTAATGCCGAGGGTGTCTTCGTGATCAGTTCCACCTGTGCAACTGCAGCAATACTGGATAAGGCCTCACCTCGAAAACCAAGAGAAGCGATGTGTTCCAGATCCTCAACTTTCTCAATTTTACTGGTGGCATGACGCAAAAATGCTAGGGGTACCTGGTCTCGTTCCATACCCCCACCATTATCTGTAATACGTATCATCTTTTTGCCGCCGTCTGTGATCTCCACTGTTACCGCAGTTGCCCCGGCATCAATGGCATTCTCCACAAGCTCTTTTACAATGGAAGACGGACGTTCCACTACCTCACCGGCAGCGATTTTATCTATGGTCTGCTGGTCTAATACTGCAATTTTTCTCAACTTTTATCACCATCTGTTCTTAATCTTGTTCTGCAGGTTATAAAGTGTATTCATCGCCTCGATAGGAGTCATATTTCCCATATCAAGACCTTTGATCTCTTCAATGATGTCGTCATCTTTTACGGTATCAAACAGTGACATCTGTGCCATATCCATCTGGTCATATACCGGATTTTTCTTCTTTGGTGCTGTTAAATCTTTTACTGCTGCCGTGATATCTGCATCGCTCAGTTCCTCTACCAGCTCTTTGGCACGCTGGATCACGGAATCCGGAACGCCTGCCAGTTTGGCAACCTGGATACCATAGCTCTTATCTGCACCGCCCTGAACAATTTTACGCAGAAATACGATATCGTCGCCTTTTTCCTTGACTGCGATACAATAGTTATTCACCCCCGGGATCTTGCCCTCCAGCTCAGTAAGTTCATGGTAATGAGTAGCAAATAAAGTCTTGGCACCACAAAGCTTGGCGTTGCTGATATGTTCGATCACTGCCCATGCGATTGCAAGACCGTCGAATGTGCTGGTTCCTCGTCCGATCTCATCAAGGATCAGCAGACTCTTTGAAGTTGCATTTCTTAAAATATTGGCAACCTCTGTCATCTCTACCATGAAAGTACTCTGGCCGCTTGCCAGGTCATCGGATGCACCTACACGGGTAAAAATTCTGTCAACAATTCCGATGTTTGCCTTCTCTGCCGGAACAAAACTTCCAATCTGTGCCATCAGAACGATCAAGGCTGTCTGTCTCATGTAGGTGGATTTACCTGCCATGTTCGGACCGGTAATGATAGATACACGTTTCTTATTATTATCCAGATATGTATCATTTGCGATAAACATATCGTTCTCGATCATCTGCTCTACAACCGGATGACGGCCGTTCTTGATGTCGATCACACCTGTTGTATTTGTCTTCGGGCGGACGAAATGATTGCGTTCTGCAACCAGTGCAAGGGAAGCAAATACATCCAGCGCAGCTACAGCTTTGGCTGTTTTCTGAATACGCACAACTTCTTTGCCGACTGTATCACGTACATTACAGAATAATTCATATTCCAGAGCATAAAGTTTATCCTCTGCACCGAGGATCAAATCTTCCAGTTCCTTTAACTCCTGAGTAATGTAACGCTCTGCATTGGTAAGTGTCTGCTTACGGATGTAGTTATCCGGTACCAGATCTTTAAATGTATTGGTGACTTCCAGAGCATAGCCAAATACACGATTGTACTTGATCTTCATGGTCTTGATGCCGGTACGTTCACGTTCCTTTGCTTCCAGTTCAGAAAGCCACTTCTTACCGTCTGTTCTGGAACGGCGGAATTTGTCTACATTTTCATTGTATCCCTCTTTGATAATGCCTCCATCCTTCTGGGCAAGCGGCGGGTCTTCTACAATGGCACGTTTGATCAGATCAGTCACGTCTTCCAGAGGATCCATGTCTTCATAAATTTTCTGAAGCAGAGGAGTTTTAAACTCTTTTAATACCTGCTTTATATATGGAAGCATTTCCAGTGAAGATGCAAATGCGATCAGGTCTCGTGGATTCGCTGACTTGTAGCTGATACGGCTGCTCAGTCGCTCCAGGTCGTAAATTGGTCCGAGATATTCTCTGATCTCATCGCGGAGCATTCCGTTTTTATTTAATTCTTCCAGTGCTTCGAGACGTTCCTCGATCTCATCTCTGTCGATCAACGGCTGTTCTACATAACCACGGAGAGTTCTGGCTCCCATGGCTGTTTTTGTCTTGTCCAGTACCCAGAGGAGGGAACCTCGTTTCTGTTTTTCACGCAGGGTTTCTACAAGTTCGAGGTTTCTGCGGCTGGAGCTGTCGATAAGCATATATTTCTCTGCTGCATATGGGCGAATCGTTGCCATATGAGACAGGGCTGTTTTCTGTGTTTCTTTCAGATAAAGGAAAAGAGCACCTGCTGCAATGATGCCGCAGTCATAATCTCCGATTCCAAGTCCCTCCAGAGAGCCTACGTGGAAGTGTTCTTTCAGCGTACGGCGGCATAATTCATCATCGAAATACCAGGAATCCAGTGAAAAGACGCAGATTCCCAGACGGTTCTGCAGGTCATCGGTATCTATATTGGACATATAGAAAGAATCATTGCAGATGATCTCTGCAGGTACGAATTTATTAATCTCATCCAGAAGTTTCTGTGGTTTGTCTACTTCTGTGAGGAAGCAGTCACCTGTGGTAATATCTGCAATGGCACATCCAAAATGTTCTTCGATAGAGACGATAGACATCAGATAGTTGTTCTTTGTCTCATCAAGGGAAGCCGCATCCAGAGTGGTTCCCGGGGTTACAATCCTTACAACCTCACGCTTTACCAGACCTTTGGCTTTCTTCGGGTCCTCTACCTGCTCGCAGATCGCTACTTTATGTCCGCGCTCAATAAGGCGGTTGATATAAGTTTCCGCAGCATGATAAGGGACACCACACATGGGTGCCCTCTCCTCTAATCCACAATCTTTTCCTGTAAGGGTAATCTCCAGTTCCTTGGTAACAAGCAATGCATCATCAAAAAACATCTCATAAAAGTCCCCAAGGCGGTAGAATAAAATGCAGTCTTTATATTGTTCCTTTGTCTTGCAGTATTCCTGCATCATCGGTGATAATACACTAATATTCTCCGGAAACCCAGTGTTTATGCGGCTTTTAGAAGTCCCAGATGTTGATTTGACCACATTATTACGATAGTTTTTTCCCTCGTTAGTGTTTTTGTCTATACTCAAGTATTTAAACCTCTCTTTAAAATTTTATCTCCATTTGCAAAATCAGGTTTCTGTTCCGTATTTTTGAATATACAGTTCGTATTCGTCATCTATATGTTCTTCTTCAATGTGTGTATAATAATTAGTCATTTTTTCATCAGAGTGTCCAGCTATTTTCTTTACTGTAGCGGCATCCATTCCCGATTGAATGCATCTTGTTACAAAAGTATGACGGAAAATATGAGGATGAACATCCATTAAATTCGGATCTCTGTTCTCTTTTTCTGCCAGAGCAATTTCATGCTTATTAACAATCCCAACAATCCGCCTGCATTCTGTTTGAGCTGATGATGGAAGATAACTTCTTCCTGAAGATGTTGTAAAAATCAGACCGGGATATTTTTTTAAAAGTATATTTGTTTTTCCCCAGTTTTTCCCCAGTTTTTCTTTATCACGATCCTGTTTTTCCTTCCAGCTCATAAAAGCAGCAATCACTGCATCCGTTAATGGAACCTTTCTATTGCTGGCACTTTTCTTTGGTGTTGTAATCTGAATAGTAGAATACCTTTCAGGAAGTTCATTTCCTTTCGAATCATAATATTTTGTAACTCTGTTTAAGGTTTTATATACACGAAGCTTTTCATGCTTAAAGTCAAGATCACACCATTCTAGGGCAAGTGCTTCCCCTATACGTAATCCTGTATGAAGAAGAATAAAAAAGAGTTCATAATACCGGGTATTCTTGCAGCTCTCAAGGAAACGATGAGTGTCATATATACTAAGACATTTTTCATCTTCTTGTTCCTGCATTATCTTCTCATCAGGTATTTCACCCGGTTCTTCTTTAGGCAGTTTAATATCGGCTACGGGATCTATGGGTATCATTTTTCCACCATATGCCTTTTTGAAAAGCTGACGGACTACACTTAATGATTGTATTACCGTTGTACGTGCATATCCTTCTTCTTCGAGTCCCTTTATCATGTCAAGAATATGTGTTGGACGGACCTCTATTAACCTCATGTAACCAATATATTCTCTTACTCGCTCAAAACCATTTACATAGTTACTTAAAGTGGTTGCTTTAACAGAATGCACCACATAAATAAGCATCCATTTTTCATACCACTTTGAAACAGAAATTCTAGGATCATATCCTGCAATTCCGGGGGAAACATTAGCAAGGTAGGCATTTCTTTCTTTTTTTAGATGTTGTAAATTTGTACCATAAATTGAAAACGTTTTTCCTGTACCGCGAACGAAAATTCTGGCCTCATATCGTCCATCTTTTCTTTGATATAATCCTTTTCCTAATTCTTTACCCTTTAAGTTTTTGCCCATAACACCACCATCCTTTCTGATGATAATGCATGACACTGGATATATATTTTAGCACAACAAAAAAAAGCTTTCAAGACTGCCGATCTATCCATTTTTGAAATTTTTTCTTATCAATCAGTGTTCTGCGCCCAATCCGTACCATGAAACAGTTTTCATTCATCAATGATCTCATTGTTTTCTCAGAAAGTCCTGTAAGCTCACAGGCTTCTTTAACGGATATAAGAATTTTATCGTTATTTGCTTCCGGCTGTGTTTTTTTTCGCAACATATATAACCGGTCAATATCTGCAGGCAGATGATATTGACCGTTCCTCCTCTCTATTATATAAATTCTAAAAAAGGCTGCCTGCTGGCCTTATAGATTAATCCAATGTTCTACGTTCCTGTTGGCTGACATAATACTCCACTGCTTCCTGTAAACTGCATCCGGCCCTATGGCTTCGACTTATTACACTGCTTTTATTTATTCCTAATTCCTCACAGCATACTTTAAGCGATGGATAAACAGTTCCATGATATTCAAATTCCGGGTTACTTAACATTTTTTTCCTTTTTCTCGTCATAAAATGTGTAAACGATTCTTCAAGAGAACAATTCTTATCTCGTGCTCTTTGTCTCACACATATATCATCAATACCATATTTTTGACAACATGCCCGGAGACTTCGATATTCTATTCCTTTAAATGTAAATTTTTGTATTCTTTCGGCAATCATATCTTTATTTTCAATAAAATGCTCCAATGATTCTTCCATAGTACAATTCAATCTATATTTTCTTGAAGATACACTGTCAGCGTTGACTCCATATTCCAGACAGCATTCTTCCAAAGACCTATAGGTTTTGTCTCTAAAAATAAATACCGCCGGTTGTGTTTCCATTCTGGCTTTCTTTATGAAATGATCCAAAGATTCTTCAATGCTGCATTCTGTTGTTTTGGCACGGTTACGCACACTGGAAGCATTAACGCCGTATTCAGCACAACATGCTGAAACACTTTTATACCTTTTCCCTTTATAAAAGAATTGCATTTTCGGTGTTTCTGTTTCCTTTTTTTGAATATAATATTTCACAGCTTCTTCCCATGTACACTTTTTTCGCCAAGCTCTACTGCGTACACTAGATTCATTAATTCCATAGAATTCACAACATTGTCCAAGTGAGATATATTTATTTCCCTCATAAAAAAAAGCCTCTTTCGCACGATGCCTTTCTTTAGACATCACCTGATTTTCAGGAATTTCTTCTTTTTTCGTTACTTCTTTTGGCATACAACCTTCCATATGAGAGATAATTTCTTCCATAACATCCGCGTGAGGACGTTTCGCTTTAAATACTGCTGAACTTACTGACTTTGGCTTTAATCCATACGCAAGACAACATTCCGTAAAATTTTTGTATTCTTTTCCACGGAATTCAAAGGCTCTTTTCTCTTTAGATTTGATATAATGTGTAATCGCACGTGTAGAAGAAACCCCATTTTTTTCCATATACAAACGTACTGATATAGGATTTATCTCCAGGTCTTCACAACATTGAGGCAGTGATGGGTATTTCACACCATGATATGTGATTTCATGTGCCTTTTTCCATTCTATTGCCCGTTCAATCGCTTCCTGTGGTGTGCATTTTCGATTCCACATATCGGTCTTGACAGAATCTTCGTTTAAATCATAAAATTCGCAGCAGGTCTTAATGCTGGCCCATTTTCGATTTCGGAATATGATCTCTTTACTTTTTTTTAATTCAATAAAATGTGTAATCGCTTCTTCAGTTCTACATTTATATTGATTCTGATATGCCATTACGCTACGGTAACATATTCCATAAAAATTACAGCATTTATGCTTACTTTCAAAAGTTCTGCCATTGTACACAAATTTGAATTTCTCCATGTAATTTGATCTGATTTTACGTGGCATAAAAACTTCTTTCCTCCTTTTATCGTGATTGGATCTGATACATGTCAAAACATTTTGCCAAACAAAAAAAGACACTCCAAGAGTTCATTTTACTCTTTTTGTGTCTTTATCGGTTGATCCGCAGACGCGGTATAAAGTATAAAATTCTGACCTCGTATCAGAATAAAATTTGTGCGATCTGCCTTGCAAAATGTTCAATTTTATCGTATCATTCCAGATACTTAATGTCAATTTCACTACAGGCTTTAAACAGTAGCAGCTGGGTAGTATTTTACTCGTATTCCTGCGAATACATGCATAAACTGTTGCATTCATGCAAATGCCCCTCCGGTCTTTTCACCGGAAAAGGGCACTTACAGAAGGCTTTTTGTATTCATGTCATACAAAAAATCACATAAATCAAGATTGGAAATGAAACAAACATAAGCCCAAAATCAACAAAGATCAATATCAGCCAAAGCAACTTTAATTTTTCCTCCAAATCTCATCCTCCGTTTCGAGTATATTTAAGGAATTCCATAAAATCCCTTATACTTAAATAAAAGAGAATTTCAGAGCTGTTTCTGTAAATATCCCCAAATTTTCACAGGAATTTCATTTTACTGTTAAAGTTACTTTTGTGATATATCAATCTGCTATTATGCGGCCTGTTCTTCCAGTTCTCGATTCCCAGCCTCCATTAAATCTTCCTCCAGAATTTCAGCAAGCAATTTGTTGCAATACCCAACACCGTTTACACGAACGCCTTTGCTGCGGAGCTCGTCAATCTCTTTTTTCCTGAGACTCTGACTTTTTACAGCCAGTTTATAATCTTCTTTTGCCAGTTTCTTTTTTAATTGTTTCTGCCATTTTACAAGAAAATCCCTTGCAAGCTCAATATCTTCATTCTGCTGGTTATAAAAAGTACGTGTCTGCCTTATGGTCCCATCCGGTTCCACTTCAAGCGTATAGTATGCCTCCGTTGGTTGTTCTGCCTTTCTCAAAAACAGGATATAGGATTCCTGCTGGCTCATTCGTTCATAATAGGTTTCTGTATTATTTACGCAGTGATGCATCAGTTTTGCTTCATACAAAATGTCATCCACTTTTTCCGGCACAACGATCTGATACTCTTTGTCCGCATATTCATATTTTTTCAAATCCCTGCATATACGATTCAGACCCGGATACTTCTTTTCCAGCTCTCCGGCTCTTAAAATCAAATCTTTTGCTTCTATCTCTTTTATCATTTCATTATGTCTCTGCATGAGCTTTCGTGCACGGTAGATAACAGAATCCTGCACATTCACTCCGACCCGAATTGCCATATTAAGATAATCCTTCCATGTTTTGATCAGGTCTTTCACGGATTCCCCACTTTCTGCTGCCTGCTTTTCCAGATAATTTTTGATCTGTAAAGGGGCCATACGATCCATAATGAACATAAGATCCGCTGGTTTAAGCTTTTCCCGGCACATCCACGAAATCACATCGTCACGGATCAACTTGTTTTGGGCTTTTTCAAGTAATAGCCATTGAAGAAAAATCTCTCCCCCATTGTTTGTACGCAGCCTTTTTAAGCGGAATCTATCAATTCCCAGTGCTTTTCCAAGGTCTCCGGAATCTTCACAATAGATCTGTGCTTTATTATCCATAATGTCTTCTGCGAGATGATAAAGTCCTGCTTTAATGAGCCGTTCCAGATAAGGTCTTTCTTTAACCAGTTCAAAAAAACTTACCGGATCTAAATACTTTTTGGTTTTTGCATATTCGTAGAATCCTGTCCTACGGAATGTCCTGTTTTTAATGCCATACAGTGATTTCCCATAAATATTTCCCATATTATATTTTTCATAGGTCATATAGCCACCGTAACCTGGATACAGTGGAACCTGTAATTTACCCTGGATCCAGCGGTTTTCTTTTGTCCAATGATGACGGCCGAAATAATATTCTTTCGTATTTAATTCTTCATCATACAGGATTCTCCGGCGCTCAAAGAAAGAATATACTGGTTTTTTATATGAGCTGCTTACTATGAGCATCTGAAGCTGGAATTCTCTCAAAACAAACACATTATTTCCACAGGTCTGAAGCAGGTATGCAGTCTCTTTTTGGGTTTCTATATTTTTGGCCCGGCCTAATGCTTTATATTGAATCTGATGTCTGCATTTTGGACAATTCCCCACTGCATTATGGTGAGGATGGCTGATTGGAACTTCGCTTTCACACCCACTACAATATCCTGTCTGATCTTTCCTGCGGCTGTAATGATAAAAGATAAAATTCTGGGTAATTCCAACTTTTTTCTGCCATCTCAGCCAGTCTTTCGGAATTTTTGGAAGTCTATCCATACACTGATCCCAGCTTGTCAGAATTTTTTCATATTTCATGCCCAGCCTCCGGTGTCTCTGCTCACGTTGATATACATACAGTGCATAAAAAGCATCGTCATATTCACTTTCAAGATACTTTTGGATCAACGCTGTATCCGCCTCTTTCATATAAGAATTTTCCTGATATAACCATTTTGAGAAAATGGTCTTATCCAGCATACTATCTGACCATTTCTTTGTCCGGTAATCATACCCTTTAAAAATATCGTTCTTTTTATCAATATATAATGTATATACAGGTTTCCGACAGTCCGTGGAAAGATATTCTGCCAGATAAAATGCTACTTTTAAAATATTGTTTTCTACTTCTGCACGTAAATATAGCCCTCTCTGATAAATCAGCTGCTCCGTATAGTATCTTTTATCTCTTACTGGCACATCTTCTTTTGCAAGTTTTATCAGTTCATCCGTAGCTTCCAGCAATTTCATATTACGCAATTCTTTTTTATTCATTTCCGTCCTCTCCTTCATTTTTTGCTGCATATAATGTCATTTTCTCTTTTCTGCTCAAATGCAGCCGGGGAACTCCCTGCCGCATCCATTTTATTTTTTTATTTACGCCGCTATTTCAGTAGGGCTTTCTTCGTTTTCTGCCGATTCCACTGGTAGGTCCATTAAATCTTTCTCTAAAAGATCAGCCAGAAGTTCCCCAGCAAATGTTCCGCCATGGACAACTACATGCTTATCACGTATCTCCTGATAGTTCTGCCGCCTGAGCTTCCTGCTTTCTTCTGTGCTCTTACGATCTTTTTGGGTTAATCGTTTCTGAATTTCCTTCTGCCACAATGTTAAAAAAGAAGTCACTTTATCAATGTCCTTATTTTGACGATTAAATTCCGCACGTTTTTGCCGGATAGTTCCATCTGGTTCAACTTCCAGTGTATAAAACGGTACTTTCGGATTCTCTTTTTCCCGCAAAAACAGGATATAGCTTTCCTTTGAAACGATCCGGTCAAAATAAGTATCCGTTTTATTTACACAGTGATGAAGCGTATCACCTTCATATAGGATGTCATCGATACTCTTTGGCGCAATAACCTGATATTCACCGTCACTGAACTCATATTTTTCTTTCAAATCAATGAGATGTTTCTGAAATCCGACATACTTTTCTTCCAGTTCCCTGCGTCGGATTCCGCGTTTCATTTCTTCTATCTTCAAAACCGCCTCTTTATGGCGCAGTTGAAGATCTCTGGTACGGTAAATAATGGAATCATGTATATCCATTCCCAGTCTTTTTGCCATAGAAAGATAATCGTTCCACACCTGCAGCACATGGCTGATATCATCCCCGGATTTTTCTGATTGTTTCACAAGATAATGTCGAATCTGGCAGATGCTCATCTGATCCAGAACAAACTTCAGGTCGTTTGGTTCAAATCCTTCTTTTACCATCCAGCATATTTCTTCATCCCCGATTGTTTTTCCTGT
The DNA here is from genome assembly GCF_033096465.1 of Blautia luti. Lineage (NCBI taxonomy): Bacteria > Bacillati > Bacillota > Clostridia > Lachnospirales > Lachnospiraceae > Blautia > Blautia luti. The sequence continues at coordinate 1,745,848 of NZ_AP028156.1, forward strand.
ACTCTTTTCAAGTTGCAGCCATTTAAGTTCTTTTACCCCGCCATTCATATCTCGGAGTCTTCGAAACTCTTTCTTATCTACGGACAGGAATTCTGTTGGTTTTCTGCCTTTTCTTTTTATTGCATCTGCTGCCCTGTGGTCCAGTACATCATCAACTAACTGGAAAAGCCCCGCTTTTACAATCTGTTCCAGTACCGGGTATGTCTTCCACAGGTAAAGATATTTTCCCGGATCTATCTTTTTCTGACCAAGGGCGTACTCACGCAGACCTGTTTCTTTTAATTCATGCCTGGACAGATCCGACAGGGTATATGGATAAACCATTCCTTTATATTGACTGTCACAGCAAGTATAATACCAAGAACTTCTACACGAAATCCAACGCATTTCCCGTTGTTTGAACAGATCATAAACGAAATTGGAAATTTCCTCTCCATTTGCAGAGAAGATTCTTCTCTGCTCTTCATGGCAGGTAGTTTCGCAATCTGTATAGCCGCCCTTTTTATACCACGTTCTGGCATGAAAGATCCGGAGCACAAAACCAGAAGTCTTGCGTCTCCTCTGGATAAGATAGACTCTGTACCACTTTGTACAAAATCTTCCAGACTTTCCCACAGAACGAAAAGTAATCGGTTGTCCACACACATTGCACTGTCCTTTCTGGTTATATTTGGGTGAGCGGATAGGAACATGTTTTTTGCAATGTGTACAGTATCCTTCTGTAGCACCATTTTTCTGATACTTGTAGAAGATATAGTGTTCCGTAATTCCATATTTTGAAACCCATCCGATCCAGTTCTTAGGCAGTCCAGATACAGTTTTCATCACCTGGTCCCATGAATCTGTAAGTTTTTTATCATGACGTATCCTTTGTTCTTTACGGATATTCGCCTGAAACTCTTCCAGTGCCCGGATTGCAGGCTGCATTGTCTTTAAATATTTTTGGATGACCTTTGTATCACAGTCATTTACATAGATGTTGCCAAGATTAATCCTTACATCCCATAAGATACTTTCAAGAAGTGCCTTTCTCCATTTTTTTAATTTTTCATCATAGGTTATAAACCGTCTCTCTTTTCTGCTGATAAACAGACGGTACCTTGGAAAGTTTATATTCTTCTCAATATCCGTTACGGCAAACAGATACACTTTTAAAATTCCTTTTTCTACTGCTGCCCGACAATACATCCGATATTTTCCGGGTTCACCCCTTTGTTTCTCCAGTGTACTCAAAGATATTTCCGTTTTCTTTGCATCGGCGATATGTCTGTTCATCACTTTTAATGGTTTTAACTCCATCAACCTCTTTTTTCTCATAACTCCACCAGCTTTCCAGTCACATCAATCCATGCTTCCTCCGGATATTTCTGACCATCGATACAGATGACCCCAATTTCCAGGATCTGGCTGTTGCCAGGCTGCTCCTTTAAAAGTAACAGTAAATCGCCCTTTTGTCCTTTGGCTTTGGGGGATTTTCCACGTACAATACAAAATCCGTTGCAGCTGGTCCCGCTTTCTTTTGCAACATGGGAGTTCCATTTCCGGTTTGGATATTTCGACATGTAAGCAGCTCCGTGTAATAACAGGCTTCTCAATTCAATTTTCTTTAACAGGCGCATCTTTGTGCAGGAGATTTTTGAATCTTCTCCATCTTCATCCAAATCCCCTGATGCATCTACTATGTAATACACGGAATTTTTCCAATTCGGATAATAGCAGAGACAATCCAGTGGGTTTTCTGCACAATGAAATCCATTTTGTCTACAGTTTGCTTTTTCCGTTTCATTTATGCCATACTCCTGAAACTGAAAGCCCCGACATTTCAAATCCTTTTGAAATCCTTTATATGCGATCATATCTTTCTCCTTCAACTCTCTTTCGGCTGCATCATGTCAAACAAGGACATCTGCCCGGAATCTTTTGATTTTTTCCTGCTGATATGCTTTTCTTCCTGCTCCGCTGCTTCTTTGGGATGCACCTCGGAATCTTTCTTTGTCCCCTGGTTTTTCGGTATTGTTTTCGTTCTCTTATTTACCGAATCCCATTCCTTTTGAATCTTTTTCTTTTCTTCCTGCTCTTTTTCTGCTATTTCTTTTTCATCATCTTTCGCATAATATTCAAGTACCCAGGGAAAAACCTGGTCGTCGGAGAGTGCCAGGCCTGTATTGGCCCGAATGCCGTTCTCTCCCTTTTTTTTCGCTTCCTCCAGTGCAATGTTATAGGCTTTTTGCGTCACGTAATCCAAACATCTCTGAAGCATCTTATGTTTTTTTAACACCTGTGCATCTAAAGCAGAATCCGTTTTGGCAAGATTTACGAGATACTGTCCTATGATGTCTGCAAAGCCTGCATCCTTTAAGGCAAACATTTCTGCACGCAGTTTTTCAGACGCATTCGCAAACTTTCTTTCCTCAATCGGTATATCAACCAGCCGGTAGCGGCTGCCTTGAATAAATTCCTCTGTCTGTTTTTTGGAAACTGCATGTGCTTTGGCAAGTTCCCGCACACCATCCATATTCCCGCTCTGGCGGTAATACAATGCTGCTGTATTTAATTCTTCTGCAGTTTTTATGATCTCATTTAACATAATCGGTCCCTTCTTTCCTGATAAAAACATGAGGCAGAAGAAAAAATCTCCTGCCTCTGCCTGCTTTTTATGCCGCATTCATTTTCTGTTCAGCCGCTTCCATTTCTTTTTCTACTTCCAATGCAATCCTGCGTCTCTCTGCATCATCAGAATCCAAAAGGCTGATCATTTCCAGTACAATACGGCGAACCCATTCATTTTCCTCCCATCCTGCACAGATCTGACGGGCTTTTTCCGTCAGTTCCTTCCAGTCAGCATCTTCCAGATCCCTGCCACGATATTCTTTATAGAAAGAATAAATTTCTTTCATGGCTTTCGGTGCCTGAATCTTTGCCGCTTCATCCAAATTGGAGAGGAGTCCCATCAGCATGGGATGGTTTTTATATTTTTCAATCAAAGGACGGATACCGGTCTGAATTTTACCCGTATAAAGTCCTAAAAAATCATTAAATATTCCTGCAATCAATTTCTGATCTGTCATTCGTTTCCTTCCTTTCTGTTAATTTTCTTACTCTGCGCCTGACCGTAGATGGAAAACACTGAAATGCTTCCGATACTGCATCCTGGCTGTATCCCTGATCAAGAAGAGCCTTCATAGCCGCTGCCATTTCTGATTCCTTGAGCTTTTTTATGGACGGTTTCCGAACTTTCTTTTTCAGTATTTTCCGGCAAAGCGGATGATCTGGTCCGTATTCGTACATTGTGCTGGCTTCCGCTGCATTCAAATTGCACAGGATTGCAATCAGCAGACAGTAATATCCCTTATATTCGTCGTCTTTCATGCCGCACCACCTTTATTGCCTGGTTTTTAAATGTACATCTTTACTCTAATCTGCTTTAAATTCTTTTTGATCAAGACCATTTTCGAGCAGATATCTTTCCGTACCTTCTGGATCGAGCTGTGCAAGTCGTGCAAGATTAAACTCTACGACATAATAGCTGCCATAATTGATTTTCCTCTTACCTATAACTTTTCCGAGTTTATACTTTTCAATAAACGCAACCTTTGCTTTTGCTCCGCAATCCGAGATTATTGCCTGCCCTGGCCTTAGGAATCCCATAACTCCAATTGTAAGATCTCCGAATAATTCCAGCTTTTCCTCACATTCCTTTTGCTCTTGCCATAATCCGATATACAGGGATCCGTTGTAGTACATATTCACTCTGACATATAATTCCTCATGTCCACATTCCCAGTCATATCCCAATGGTTTTTCATCTTTTCGAATGCATATAGCCTGTCCCATATTCTGCCTCCTTTTTTGATTTTCCTGTTCATCTTTTGTGGATTATTTTACATTTCCTCCCTTCCTGTTTTTTTGCACACTTCACATTTCGTTTTTGGACAACAAAAAAAGACACCAAAAATCTTCTTTTGATTTTTGATGTCTTCCTATTGATAAAAGGCCTTCGCCTAAATGTTGCTCCCGGAACAGCATATCCGGAACAAAAAACTTTGCTGCGTGGCAAACCATGCATAAAAAATAATCCATTTATATGGTAACACAATATATTGAATTCGTCAATAAAATACAGTAAACGAAACACCATATCTTGTTGCTGCATCATTTTTTGAGTGCACTTACCATCTTTACTTTTCTTCTATTTTCATGTCCAGCATGCCGATAAATCCTTATAATATGCTGATCTCTCCTGTAATATATATTTGACAAATCATCAACGTAAAAAATCCATTGTCTGAATAGTGGACTTCTTTTTTGACTTTAAAAGAATTTTAAAGTTTTTGTTACCATCCGGAATTTTTTACGATATATAGTATGAGTAGAAAATTTCCTTTCGGAACACAAAATGAAGAGAACAAATAAAAATATAAAGCAAAACATTTTTATGATATCATTAATCATAATTGAAGTAACTCAGAAAATCAGAATTATGGAGAACATTATGAACAGAATATTTCAGAAATTTTTGCAAAGCGTAATTGACCTTTCCTCTGTGGGAGCAAAGTGCCTCAAAGATAATACACATAATATGGATATGAACCCAACTGTAGAAGCGACCATCCCTGAATGGAAGGTTTATTTTGACGGAAACTTCTGGGAGCCTTCAGGAAAAGGCCATGCCGGAACAGAACTTCGATTAAATAAGCAATTCGAATGGGCTGGGCATCATTGGATTATTCCTGCGGTGTATTCTTGCAACAAAGGTCTTGTCTTGGATTTTTGTATGTGTACTCCGGCAGAAGATATTCGCGAATTTATGAAAAAGTGGGATTTAAGCCCCGAAAATGACTCTTGTTTAAATTTTACGCAAGAACAACAACTGCAAATAGATTTAGACAACCCTCTTTGCCTTGATATTATTCCTTGTTTAAAATTAAATGGAAAAACAATGCAGGCCTCTCACAGCTGTTCGGCGGTCTTTAATCCCTGCTTATCGGACGAAACAAACAATGAACTGGAAGCAAAATGGGCGGTGAAACACTACGAATTGGATATCTCCTATGGATGGATGATTTTTAGGGCGGCATTTCTGTGGCCAGATAAACGCCGTCCTGCAATAAAATCTCTTTCGCTTATAATGGAGCAACAACCATTCCGTGTACCTGGGCCGCATTTTAAGATACACGCTCCTGGTGACCAGTTCACTTTCTCCCATCCGGTCAGTGAAACAGAATATGCATTAACTGTACAAAAATTGGAACAGCAGACGCTTTCTCAAAACCACGTGGGCTCTGACCGTTGGTTGTATCCCACACATTTTATCTCTATGAGCTATACACTTTCTCCTAAACCAGACAATGACATTTCGATTCATGATTGTGCAGATAGCGATAAACCTTTAGAAGTTGTACCTGTAACAGACTCCTTTACACCGGAAATGCAAAACGATATTGCCTGTATTGACATTATCGGTGGTGCAGATGAGCCAACTGTAATCCTGTATAGCGACAGCAATCAGGCAAATCTCCATGTTGCTTGTTCCGCTTTACACTTCAAACCAGTATCAGACGACACTGAATGGCGAATTGAGTTTAACATTATTCGTTCTTCGAAAAAAACATTTTTGCTTATATAATGCATATTCCACTTCAGTTTGTTTAACTTATTTCTAAAGAAATTAACAACTCTCGCCATGTAAAGGGGGATGTCGTATCAATACGCCATCCCCGCTTTTTCTGTCTTACTGGTCTATTTCATATAATTCTTCAACATAAATATTTCCGTCAGGCAGCTCCTCCGTTTTCTGTGAGATCAGAGTGCCTTTTTGTGAGTATGCATAAGCCACCGATGATCCTACAAGCAAAACTCCTAAAGCACTAAGTATTGTAATCTTTACCTTATGTTTCATGCCCGGCAGAGAGCGCAAAGGCAAACAAGACATTTTTCTCCGGCAGTGCCGCCGCCAGCGCTCTTGCCTGCACATTGTTACCCACAAAAACAATATTTTTCGTCTGATTCGCCCGCAAGGTTTCCAGAGCAGAATCCAGCTGCGTATATCGCAGAACGACAAATATCACATCGTACCGGACATTCGGTGCCAGTTCCGTCACCACAGGAATATTGCTGACCGATGTGCGGAGGGAGAATTATTGATCCTTGATCCGCAGTCCGTTCTTCCTGATTTCCTCTGCCCAGTTTCCCCGGGCAAGCAGGGTCACATCCTTTCCGGCGTGAAACAGATTCCTTGCCAGATTGCACCCTAAAACACCTGCACCATATACCAGAATTTTCATTGCTTGCCTCCAAATCTGATCTTTACAATCTGCATCTTCATCATTCCGTCACCGACCCTGGCGAGAAAACGGAAAAATCCGCTGACGGATGGGTCTTTCAAATCGGTGTAGCCCAGCATATAGCCGCGGCTCGAGACCCGCAAACGGCTATCCCATGCACCGATCTCTTGGGGAGCGTCGGAAACCGCGAAATACGCGCCAACATCCTTGATTTGCGCGCTTTTGAGCCATGTTTTTGCGATCATCTTCACCGCTGTCCGGTTGGCTGCGTCAAATACCAGCACGCCGCCGGGGAAGGCATCCGCCATGGCCCGCACCAATGTCTTAACCTGCTCGGTCAGGAAGTAATAGAACACGCCGGAGGCAAAGAATACCGCGCCGCCCGAAGCGTCGATTTCAGAAAACCATGCCGTGTCGTTCAGGTCGCAGGGGATATTTTTCTCCCTCTCCCCGGCGGGTAAAAGCTCGTTGCGCACGGTGATGACATCGGGAAAATCCAAATTGTAGATTTTGCAGCTGCCGTTGTCGCAAGTTCTGCCGGTACAGTCCAGCCCGCAGCCCAGATTGACCACCGCCGCATTGGGGTGAGATTTCAGATAATCCCGCACCTCGAAGGCAAGGTCATTCTGCCGCATAGCCACCTCCAGCGAGCCGAAACGCTGCATCAGGCTGCGGGATTTTTTCTCTGCCTCAGAAAAATCGTAGTTGATCTCGTCAATCAGGCGAACCGTTGTTTCGTCCCGGTAAAGATTCGGGTATAGTTCTGAGCAGACCTTCCGCGCATACAGCGGAATGATCAGCGTCTCCTGTACGGTGTTTTTCTCGATTTTATATTTCATGGGTATCACTCACTTTCTGATAAATGGCAGTTCCGGCATACAGTCACGCTCGGCGATGTGTGCCAGCATTTCGGCGAACTCCTTTGAATCGCGTATCTGATATTGCATATGCTCGTATCCCTCAAACACGGGATAATGGCCGCAGGGATAGGCTTCCATCACTGCCTGACGGTATTTGAAATGATCTTCTATGCTGCCAAACTCGAAATAGATATGCCTTTGCAGTTCTTCGGGAAGGGACGGAAAGGGTTTATCCTCCAGGCTGTCCGAAATCTGCCGCCGCAAATTTGTATAGGTCAGATTTTCCCCTGCGGCGATAAAATACGGCTTTATGGAATCGTCGTCACACCACAGAATCTTTTTCAGTGTGCCGCCCTTCGACCAGTACAGGCTCTTGATAGCGAAATACAGAAACGGTATCATAATGCGGCGCATACCTTTTCCGATTTGCGCAAATTGCCCGCCATCAAAGAAAACGTGCCCAACGGGCAGCTTCGTGTTTGTCAAAAATGCCATGGCAAGGTCTGCACCGATGGAAGAAGCGACCACCATCGCCAGCCGCTCCACGCCCTGTCGATGCAGAAAGCCCTCCACCTGCCGTATTTCGTCCAGCTTGCTGACATATTTCTGCCCTTTGCAGTAAACGGTGGAGGTAGGCAGAATACAGAAATACCTATCCTGTAAGTAGTTCGCAACCGGTTCGCTGCTTTCTCCCGTCACGCCCATAGCGTGAAAGAACAGCACGGCAGGATTCCTCCTGTCGCCATATGTTTGAAACAGCATTTCTATCACCTCATATTTTCATAAAAAGCATCATAATCGCCGCCAGTGCTGCCGAAATGACTGCCATACCAATTGTGCCGAACAGCCACTTTTTGCCCTTATCCTTGGCTGTAATGTAGGGTTTCAGGTCTTCCGTTCCTGGAATTTCCCATGCGTTCGTATGTCCTACCCAATAGCCGTCAACCCAAAATCGGTCTATGAGATTCATAACGGACAGTATGACCAGCAGCTGCCAAAAGCCCTGAACGAAGCCCTTTGCGCCGTTGAGCGCATAGACGCAGACCAGCACATAGGCGATGTAGCCGGGGACGCAGACAGCTTTGAAAATCAAAGCATTTCGCTTGATTTTCGCGTGTGTTGTAAGTCCCAGCGTTACGCACCGCTCCTGCACCTCCTGGCTGTAAAGATGCACCATGCCCACCGCGCCCTTGCGGATACCGATGGCGCAAACCAAAATGAGCAGAACGCCCAGCCCGATGCCTTCCAAAATCACCTGTAAAAGCATTACCGATTCCTCCTGAAGCCCGCCTCATCCCGGTATTCGGGATGTCCCTTCAAGTACGGGTTTTTATCGCCGCAGATGGTGTAGTCGCATCGGCAGCCGTCCACGCAGGTGGTCGTCCGCACCAGCTTGGCATGGAGCAGTTCCATGGACGCATAGTCCACATTGCACAGGGCGGGCATAATATCCATAAGGCCGTGCCGGATGGCAAACTCCGCCGCCGGACACGCCGTAAATTCATAATAAATAGGCTTGTCGGTCTCATAAGGCGCAACCGACATCTCGTAATCGTGCCATTTGTCGCAGCCGCTTTTCGCACGAACAAACGCCTTGTACATCAGCTTCCTCCAGAACGGCTTGTTGCAGTCCACGAATTTCAGCTTGCGGAAGGTCGGCAGGATCAGATTTTCCTCCATCTCTTCAATTTCACGGAATGAAGTAGCGGCTTTGCAGACCACATAATAGCTCAGGATGGCGATGCAGTCGTAGGTGCCGCCTACGCCGTTGTGGAAGTTCTTTTTGCCGCCCAAGTCGGTGCGCCAGTCGGAGAGAAAGACCGCGTACTGCCGCTGCACCTTTTCCCATACTGTCTCCCGCTCTGCTTCCGGATAGTGCAGGGCGATTTTCGCCAGGATTTCTTTCTTGCAAGGCTTTGAATACAGCACATGGCTTTTGCGGTCGAACAGAAGCTCGTTGTCCTTCATCTAATTGCCTCCCTCCTTGTTCTTTCTTGCGTGCATGAGACCATCTCAGATTTAACCCGCTTTTCGGCAGACAAACCATGCCATGCTTTTCAGGTTTCCCATGTCCACATCCGTATACATTCCATCCAGCCGTGCTTTCAGACTGGAAACCGTCTCATAGGGCGGCGTGAAAAACCCTATCTTTTTATAAACATGCCGGACAAACCAATCCGTCCGCTTATGCTCGCCCTTCACATAAAAGCAGCCGCAGAATGTCCCGCCGGGTCTCAAGACCCGAAAAACCTCCCGATAAGCGGCCTCCTTGTCCGGAAAAGCGTGAAAGCCGTTCAACGACAAAACGATGTCGAAGGTGTCGTCTGCATAGGAGAGTGCTCCCACATCTCCCTGCCGGAAGGTTACATTTTTCAGGTGCAGGCGGTCAGCCTTTTCCCGTGCCTGCCTCATCATATCGGGCGAATAATCGAGACAGGTAATGTCCGCCTCCGGCATAGTCTGATAAATCGGCATGGTCAAAATCCCTGTTCCCACCGGCACTTCCAGCAGTTTGCCGGAGAAATGCTCCGGAATACCGGACATTGCCTTTTCCAGATAGGCGTCGTTTTCCACCTTGTTCATTGCCCACACCAAGCGGCACACCGCTTTCCCGCTCAGAGTAGAGCAGGTGATCATGCCATCATAAAAACTGTTTCCACCCGTCATTCGGTACGCACCGCGAATGGCTTCTTTTCGTTCCATGGTTCTTCCTCCGTGTTTCAATCATCACACGACCGTTTCCAATCTCATTTTTTCAAAATGTCCACGATTTTAGCAAAGTCCTCCTTTGCCTCTTTGAAGATCGGCAGCATACAGTAGCAATGCACCATCTTCGGGCGGGCGGACACCGTATAGAGGACATTTGCCCGTTTGCAGGCTTCCTCAAAGTCCGGCAATGCGCCGTAGAGCACCTCGTCGGCAGAATAGAAGAAGTGGATATCGCCTACGCCGGTAAAATCTCCCCGGGAGCCGGAGAGCATATAGTCCGGCACATTCTCGCAACCATGCCGCATGAATTTTTCCACCGTCACCATAAAGGCATAGTCGATGGAAACATCTCTTTCGTTCAATGCCTTCATCCGCGATTTTTCGCCATCGTTCCACGGCACTTCGCCGGGAGATACGGCGACGATATGCCGTGGCTGCGGCAGCGGCTCAGGCTGCGCGTTGTTGTGCGCCGCGATCCCCAGGGCCAGCGCACCGCCAGAGGAAAAACCACAGGTGCTGACATTTCCGCCGCCATACAAGCCGACCATTCTGCGGTAACATTCGTACACCATCGCATAGGTCTCGGTAATACAATGTTCCATGCAGAGCGGGTAAAACGGAAACCACACATCACAGCCGGTCTCGCGGCAGAGCTTGCGCATCACAGGCAGGTCGCCCTTATCGGGGCCGATCACCATGCCACCGCCAAAGAAATAGAGAATCGCGCGCTCGGACGGCTTCGGATGCTCTCGCACGATCAGGCAGGGAAAGCCGTTTACCGCGATCGTTTCATAATATGCCTTGCGGTCGGTGGGCGTAAAAACGCCACGATGCCGGTTCTGCTTTTCAATTTCCTTTCGCAGTGCATCCTCCGGCAAGGCGAACGCCTTTTTCGCGCCGGAGAGCTTGTATACGCTGCGTAAGATAGATGCAAAGATACTCATGATTTAGCCCCCTCATTTCCGCGCCGTGATGCAGAGCCAACTTTTCTTTTTGTGTATCTGCACATCGTGAAAGCCTGCCTGCTCCAGATACGCCTTTAATTCAATATCTTTGTAGATGGTCATGCCGCCGATGATCTCCGTCCACTTCTTGTCCTTGTCTGTATCGCCGTTGCTTTCGTTGCAGATGAGTAATGTCCCGCCGGGCTTCAGCACCCGGTAAACCTCCCGGAAGCACTGCGGCAGATCGGGCCAGAAATAGACGGTTTCAAAGGCCGTTACCGCATCGAACCAGTCGCCTGCAAAGATCATATCCGCCACGCTGCCTTGTAGGACGGTGCAGCGACCCTCCGCTATGGCGGCCTCGTTGACCTTTTTGGATTTCTCCACACTGACGGGGGAATAGTCAATGCCCTTGACAATACCCTCCGGGCATTTTTTCAGAAGTCTCTTGATGTTCGCCCCTCCGCCGCAGCCGCAGTCCAGCACCTTGGCGTCCGGCGCGGCATTCAGAAATTGAAGCCCCCACCGTGCCACGGGGCTGTGACCGAGATTCATCATGACGACCATGAGCTTTCCGCCAAGCCCCACGGGGTTGCGGGTGTTTTCAAAAAATGACATATCACACCTCCGATTTCACACATTCGGTATAAGTTAATGGAAAGGATGCTTTCAGCACGACGCTTTTCCGCACCGTCCAGCCGTTTTGCCGCAGGAAGTGCAGGTATTCCTCGCTCGTCCACTTGCTGTGGAGCGGAAAGCCCGCCAGCTTCATAAAAAACGCTCTCACCCTGCCGGAAAAAGAGTTTCCCGCATGAGTGAAGGTGGGCGCGATGAGCACGCCGTCCTCTTTCAGCACCCGATGAATCTCGGCAAGGGCTTTCTCCGGCTGCGACACGATGTGCAGTGCGTTGGACACGATCACCACATCAAAGGACTTGTCCGCATAGGGCAGGCAGAACATATCCTGCACGGAAAAGTGCAGCTTTGCAGATTGATTATCCCGCTTCGCCTCGGCAATCATCTCCGGGGAGGCGTCCGTCGCCTCGATGTGTGCCGCCGCGTTCACGATGTGTTTTGCGATCAATCCCGTGCCGGTAGCAAGCTCCAGCACCGTCTTGGCTTTTACAACCGGCTGGATCAGCGCATACATCTTTTCATACGCCGCCCGATCCTTTCGCATAAAGCGGTCGTAACGATCGGCATTTTTGTCCCAGAAGTTCTTGTGTTTTCGCATCGCTGTCATCCCTCCAGTCGTTAGATGCACCTAACCTATGTGTACACGTCTTTCGGTTAGGTGTAGCTAACTATCGTGTCTTGGAAAAGCCGCATCTCTGCGGCCTTCCGCTTATTTAAATAACTCCCTGCAAGCGCCGTACACTAACGTTTCCAGCACCTGCGGGTACAGTCCTCCTATTTGCTCCTTGTGTGAGACGGTCAGAATCAGTCCGCGCACTGTGGCGGCAGCCAAGGGTGCACCGTGTTTTGGCACAAGGTCGTGCTTCTCCAACAGCTGACGGATGTGCGTCTCGCCGTCGTGGTAATGGATGCTTTTCACATCCTCCGGCAGCCTTTCCAAAAGCAGCTTCGCATCGTTTTCGATGAAAATCATATCACCGGTATCGGACAGCCGCTGACAAACGGCAAGAACAGCCTTTGCCGCACGTTCCGACGGCGGCAAGCCGTCAGATTCACGCAGCGCGCGGTCAGCCACTCCGTAAAGCTCGGAGTGAATGTTCTCCAAAACCGCGAAGAAAAGCATTTCCTTGGATTCGTAGAATTTATAGAACGAGCCCTTCGCAATGCCGACCGCCTTCGTCAGCTGATCCACGGAGGTTTTTTTCATCCCCAGCGTGACGGCGCAGCGCCTCGTTTCCTTCAGCAACGCCTTGCGGAGCTGCTCAGTCTCGTAATCGGTAAAAGCCAATCCCACGTCCCCCCTAAACATGACCACTTTGGTTCTTTTGGTCATATTATACCGTGCTTCTTTCTGGTTTGCAAGAGGTGCTGAGAAAAAAACGCTAATCAAAAGGAGTGCAGTGTTTCAGAAAGAGACGCTGGAATTCCGGTAACCGGTAATCGCTGTTGCCGCGGTAAAAGAAACTATATCGTAAAAGGGCATCAGAGCGAAGCATTCAAATGCTGCGTTCTGATACCCTTTTTGTTTCATATTGCACGGATGGATTGATTACAAAAAAAAGCAGGAATTAACACAACATGAACGACATATGATATCTGCAATAATCTTCCTGTGGAACGATCTGCACAACGCTCGACGACATGGCCCATGTATAGAGACGGCGACTCGTATGAGCCACCGTCTTTATACATGATTACCGCTCAGGGTCATTCCAGTTCTTTGCAGACTTCTTCCAAAAACCTCATGCTGTAAGAAATCCTCTGCATATCAAAACCGTAAAAGCGAAGGTCTTCGCCTTCCAATGCACTTTCATTGTACTGGCGCATATAGGAGATAAGTTCTGCCATCTCTTCCGTTCTATAAATGGAAAATCCAATCGCTGCGGCTGCTTCCTATGCTGTCCCCTCCTAAAGCCGCCGTGTCAGCGTGTAGTCGTCACTCCTTTGTCGAGGGTATAAGGAACGGCGGCCTTGATGTTACTCAAAACCGCCGCAGTCCTTGAAAATCCATTATGGGCGCACGAAGCTGCCTGCCCTGTAACGGTTTTTTTCTTTCCCCGTCTTGCGGGGCAGGATCGCTTGTCTTATTTGGTTTAGGTTTGTTCCTGTTCGGCTGCCTCTTTCAGCCGTGAAAAGCTCTCATCGCTGATGATGTGTTCAATCCGGCAGGCGTCAGTCTCCGCAGTCCTGGGGTCAACGCCTGCGGTGATAAGCTGCTCGGTAAAGAAGCAGTGTCGCTCGAAGATTTTTTCGGCAACCTCGCGGCCTACATCGGTCAGATGGAGAAAGTGATCTTCGTCCATAGTGAGAAAGCCGCCGTCCCGCAAGGTAGCCACTGCATGGCACACGCTGGGTTTTGACACCTCCATATGCCGGGCTACATCTACGGAGCGCACCATACCGAGTTTCTTTTGGAGAACAAGGATGGTTTCCAGGTAGTCCTCCCCGGACGCATGAAGTTTCATCTGAACCTCCTTTACTGAGCCAGCTTCCAGCCGATGGCCTCCTGTCTGGCCGATACAAAATCGGCATACAGGCCCTTTTGCTGGATCAGCTCCGCATGAGTGCCGCGCTGGACGATATGAGCGTTGTCCAGTACAAGGATCTGATCGGCGTTGCGGACGGTTTTCAGCCGGTGGGCAATCATGATGATGGTCTTGTCATGGGTCAATGCCTCGATAGCTCGCTGCAATTCATCCTCATTCTCTGGGTCAACGCTGCTTGTTGCCTCGTCCAAAATGATGATAGGTGCGTCCTTCAGCATGGCGCGGGCGATAGAAATCCGCTGTTTCTCGCCTCCGGACAAAGTGCCGCCGCCCTCGCCAATCACGGTGTCATAGCCATCCGGTAGGGCAGAAATAAAGTCATGACAGCAAGCCTTTTTCGCCGCTTCAACCACCTGCTCATGGGTGGCGTCTGGGCAGCCAAACTTGATATTGTTCTCAATCGTATCTGCAAAGAGGTATACGCTCTGGAACACCATCGAGATATTCTTCATCAGGCTGTCCAGCTTGAAATCCCGTATATCCGTACCGCCAATGGTAATCTTCCCAGCGTTCACATCCCAAAAACGGGCAATCAGGTTGCACATCGTTGTCTTACCTGCCCCGGAAGGGCCGACAATGGCCGTAGTTGTTTTTTCGGGAATGGTGAAGCTGACCTGATCCAATATCTTGCGGTCAGCGTAGGAAAAATCCACCTTGTCAAACACGATCTCGCTGGACTTCGGCGTAATGTCAGCGCCTTTTTCGTCCATCGCCGGCGTGTCATCAATAGAGTTTGCCGTATCCATCGAGGCCGCCAGCATTTGCAGCAGAGAGGCCATATTCCCGGCGTTCTCCAAATCGTTGAACACCATGAAAGAAGCAATCACCAAAATCAGGCCGTAGGCCAGCGGCAAGGAGCCGTCCAGCCAGAACCAGACTGAGGCCAAAAGTAGCAGGGCGCTGAACACCCGAATAACGGCCTGTTTGATAGCGTCATAGGGAACGCTGGCCTTTGTCAATTTCAGGTTATCCCGGCAGCTCGCCTTAATTGCACTGCCGATAGACTGCGTGCTGTCCCGTTCCAGTCCAAATGCTTTGACAATCCCCATACCCTGAATGTACTCCAATACGGACTCCACAAGGGACTCCTGTGTGTGCTGGCGTACCCCGCTGAGCGCGGCAGATTTGCGAAGCGCCAGTTCCGCCGCCGCAAGGTAAATCAGGACACCGGCAGCGGCTACAAGCCCAATCCGCCAGTCGAATATCAGCAGGACGATGACAAGGGCAACCGAGTTAAAAAATCCGCCCAGCACCGACACCAGGACACGGGCTGCCGAGTTCTCCACATCGCCCAAAGTCGTTGTGACAATGGCGGTAATGTTCCCGATACTATTCTTGTTGAAGTATCCCATCGGGATATAGCGCAGCCGATCTCCGATGTGGATACGCTTTTCCGCTACCATGCAATAGCCGGTTTCTGTCTGCTCCATCGTGGAGAAATAGGTCGTAATGATACGCCCAAGAAGGGAAACGGCCATAATCCCCAGCGAAAGCCAGATAAACTTTCCGTTCCGGTCGTCAGATACCAGCGCGCCGATCACCACAAAGAGGGCGGCAAACTGCATGGCTGAAAACAGCCCGGACAGGAATGAAAATAACAGGGATTTTTTCAGAAGTCCCTTTTTACTGCCTGCAAAAGCAAAAATTTTTTTCAATGTTCCATACATCTGACAACACCCCCTTACATCTGGTCTTTCGCACCGATATGCGCCTGCCACATATCCCGGTAGAGAGGGCAGGTTTCCAGCAGCTTCTCATGCGTACCCTGTGCGTGGATGGTTCCATCCTTCACCACAACAATGTTGTCCGCGCCAACAATGGTAGACAGCCGGTGTGCGATCACAATCAGGGTCTTGCCGACAGTCAAAGCGGAAATGGCTTTCTGTACCAGCGCCTCATTTTCGGGGTCGATGTAGGCTGTTGCCTCGTCCAAAATGACAACCGGCGCATTTTTCAGCATGGCGCGGGCGATGGCGATCCGCTGGCGCTCCCCGCCAGAAAGGTGGGAACCGGCGCTGCCGACAACCGTATCATAGCCATTGTCCAGCTTGCGGATAAAGGCGTCGCAGCCGCTTTGTTTGGCGGCCTGTTCCACCTCTGCGTCCGTAGCATCGGGCCTTCCCATGCGAATATTCTCCCGGATACTGCGGTTAAACAGGTAATTGTCCTGGGACACATAGGAAATCTGATCTGCAATTTCAGACAGCGGTATATCCTTCAGCTCATGGCCGCCGAGGGTAATGCTACCGGATGTAACATCCCAATACCCGGCAATCAGCTTCGCCACCGTAGACTTGCCGGAGCCGGACGGACCTACAAGGGCGGTCATGGTTCCGGGGTGGATGGTGAGATTCACATCATGCAAAACCTCTGTTGTCCCGTCATAGGAAAACGACACAGACCTAAGAGAAATGCCGGTATCTTCCAGCTTGATCGGCGTTTCTTTATGGTTCAGTTCTTCGGCGTTCAGAAGCTGGCTGATTTCTTCCACATTTGTCCCCAGTACGGCCAAATCGTCCGTAAAGGTAAAGGCCGCAATAATCGGCCCGATCAGCCCCAGCGAGAAAATCACAATGGACAGGAAGGTGGAAAGCTCCAGACTGCCGGAGAGCCAGAACGCGAAGCCGCAGGGCAGCACGCAAATCAGCACTGAGGGCAGGATGGCGTTGTAGGCGCTCATGGTTTTCTGGTTTTCCCGCATCCAGTCCACATAGTAGTTGGCGTTATAATTCACCGAGTCAGAATATTTTTTGTAGGAACCGGCGGATTGGCTGAACGCTTTCACCACCTCAATGCCTCCGATATATTCCACGATGGCGTCTGCCATCTGCTTGCCCGCCTTGACTGCGCCCTCCCACTTGACGGGATAGTTTTTCATACCGGCGGACATAACCGCAAGGCCCACCACGAGAGTGACAAGGGACAAAAGCGCCATACGCCAGTCCAGAATAAGCAGGTACACGACAATCACAATGGGAACCAGCACATTTGCGGTCATTTCCGGGATCAGGTGTGCAAAGGTCGGCTCCATTCCCTCCACCCGGTCAACAATCGTCGTTTTATACTGTCCAGAGGGCGTATCCAAAATCGTTCCCATTGGCACACGGGCAAGTTTCTCGGTAATGTTCTCCCGCAGATCGCGCAGCGTGTAATAGGTTGCTGTGTGGGAAATCGTTGTAGAAAGACAGGAAAACAGCACCTTCCCAAAGTAGCCGCACAGTGCAATAATACCAGCGGTCACATAGCGGGAAAAATTCTGTTCCCCAGACAACATCATTGTGACAATATGCGCCACGCAGAAATAGGGCACCATCTGGCAGGCCACGCCTAATACCGCAAGAATAATACTGCCGATGAATTTTCCATGATAAGGTTTGCCCCATCCCCATAAGACGCCTATGGGTGACTCCTTCTTTTCTTCTTTCACTTTACAGATACCCCCTTTATGAAATAGTTTCTAATTTTTTCAAGTCCATCCGCATCCATTGGAAATTGGTCGATGATAGAACCATCTTCAAAATGGACAATATCCGTACAACAGTCTAATATCAACTCAAGGTCATGAGTAATGACATACACGGTAATACCCGTGTTCCTGACTTGTCGCAGGACATTTGCAACCTCTTTCATGTGCTTATAATCAAGGCCGCTGGTCGGTTCATCAAAAAATAAAATAGAGCGTTTAGACGCGATTGCTGAGGCAATCGCTACCCGCTGTTTCTGACCGCCGGAGAGGGACATAGGGTGTCTGTCTTTGAAATCTGTCAAATCTAACTCGGCAAGGATTTCCTCAGCCCACTCCTGATTTTCCTCCTCCATACTGATCAGGACTTCATCCAGCACAGTTTCCGTGAAAAGCTGGTGATTGACTTCCTGCATCACCATGTAGCAGGTATTTAGTCTGTCTTTAGGCCGATAAGTTCTGCCGTTCCAGATCACCTCACCGCAGCGCTTTTCAAGGCCGCAGAAACACCGGGAGAAGGTGGACTTTCCAGCTCCATTATTCCCGATGATCCCGACAATACGATTTGCGGGGATTTTACTTTCCCGGATGTGCAGCGTTTCCGGTTCGTTTTTGTAGGCAAAGCAGAAATTGCGAAGTTCCATTTGCTGACCGGCCTGGGGCAATGCTTTCGGCGGCAACAAATCTTCAAGAATAAAGGTACGCAGCCCCAACTTGGCTCTCTGTTGCTCCGTCAGGCTCTCAAACTCCGCTGCGGAGTAATCTTTTTCCACCTTTCCGCCGGTAATATAGATAAAACGATCCGCAAGACCGCGCAGATAGTAGAGCCGATGCTCTGACACTATAATTGTTTTCCCCTGCGACTTCCAAAACGCAAGTATTGCTCTCAGATCCAGGATAGAGGAAGCATCCAGGTTGGATGACGGCTCATCCATAACCAGCACATCCGGCTCCATGATGGATACCCCGGCACAGGCAATTTTTTGCTTTTCCCCGCCGGAGAGATGAAAGATATTGCGTCCCATCAATTTCTCCAGGCGGAAATCCCGGATGGTCTTATCTAATCGTTCCCGAATACTTTGCTCCGGCTGGCCGAGATTTTCACACCCGAATGTGATTTCGCTGGTTGTGTCCACATTGAAAAATTGTGAGCGGGGGTTTTGAAACACGCTGCCAACCGTTTTCGCGGTATCATAAAGGGGCTGTTCCGAAACCTTTGCCCCATTTACCCACACTTCTCCATTCATTTTTCCTTCATAGTAATGGGGAATCAGACCGTTGATCAGCCTGGTAATTGTCGTTTTTCCACTGCCGCTTTCGCCGCAAAGTACGACGCATTGACCGTCCTCTACGGTCAGATTTATATCATGGACTCCACCAGCGTTCTCGTTTTCTTCTCCATAAGAGAAGGTCACATGGTCAATCCGTATCATAGGTTCACCCCCTCCCGTCAAAAAGAAATCTGCTGCTGAAACAAAAACAAGGCAAAACAGATAACGCAAAACAGAATCGCAATCAAATCTTGAACATGGAAACCGATCTGGCACACGTTTGTACGTTTAACGGGGGCTCCAAGCCCCCGTGTCAACGCAGCAGCAGAAAGTTCATCACCAATCTTCACAACGGACACCATCAAAGGAACAAGGCGATATTCCAACATCAGGAAAGGATTTTTCCCGCCGAATCGTATGCCCCGCATTTTCATTGCATCCCGGATGGCCTGATATTCTTCGCTGATGGTTGGGAAAAAGCGAAAAATGACAGACATTGGAATCACGATTTTTTCCGTGATGTGCATACGCTCCATTGCGCCGATAAACTCACTGATCGAAGTGGATGAGATCAGATAGGCACCTGTCATAATGCCGGGCGCAAACCGCGTCATGATAGATGTCACTGCCAGCACGATGAACGAGAGTAATCCGCTCAAACTCGTAAGGGCAATCCGTTCCAGTATAAAGCAAACCGCATATAGCACCAGATATTTTCCTGCTGTTTTGAAACGGCGTTCCGACAAAATCAGAGCAAAGGGGACAAGGCTTAGACACGGCTTGACGATGTTCATAATTCCTTCGTTACTGGTACTGAACATCAGTGTTGTAATCGTCAGCAGCAGAATGAGCTTTGTCCGGGGATCAAGCAGGATTCCTTTTCTTTTTTCGGTTGTTGCTGAAAATGATAGCCCGTTCATCACACAATGCCCGCTTTAGCAAAATGCTTTTTCAGAAGCGCCTTACCTAAAAGTCCGCCCAGGATCGCAAAAATGAAGATTCCGGCGATTACCAGAATAATGCTCCACATAGGCATAACAGCCATTACCCTGTCAGCGTATTCCTCACCAAAGCTGGCCGCAAAACTGGCCCAGGAATCCTCAACCATGAAATACATGGGGATATATGTACCAACCATCCAAAGGCTGAACACCGCATACCCGATCAGGCTCTTCTTGGCGCTTTTATAACCGCCGGATTTCAAGATCAGATCTCCCAGCAGCCCAAAAATCACGCCCATCGGTACGCCCCAAAATCCCATGCCAGTCAGCCCCATCAGCAGGCCGCTTAAAATTCCCATAATTGTAACCATGCCGAATTTTTTAACTCTGGTCAGGAACAGCATGAACGGGATGCCGGTAATCAAAGACCACAATGCTCCGAGGATCGGCAAAAAGATAGGTACAAAGCCGACGGGAATGGCGACACAGCAGCCAATCACAAAGTAGAGAACGGTGAACAGGCCGAGGTTAATCAGGTCTTTTGCTTGTAACTTGTTACTCATAACGAATACCTCCATTCATTTGCTGGTTAGCGTTTTCTAACCTCTCTATAAGATACCATAGTTAGCAGTAGCTCTCTACAACCAATCATCTTTTTAGCTCCAAACAGCAATGAGTTTTTTTATTGACTGACTTCGCTTACAATTCTATAATATGATTAAAATCAAGGGCAATAAGCCAGACAAATCGACAGGAGTTAAAAATGAAGATTGATGATATTATTAGAAAATGTATTGAAATTCCCGGCGTTTCAATAAAACGTAGCGAGTTCAACGCAGAACTACTTATGAAAACTAAGGAAGGAAAAGGGTCTATGACATTTTTTCAACTTTTCCCCGGACTTACTATTGCGTATATTTTTATAAATTCTCCGACATGGGCAGCTCCAAATTTGGGTGAAGATAGTTTCATTAAAAAAGGGCCTTTGCTCCTAAACTATTGCGTGACTGGTCGTTGCGAGATTATCTTGAATAACGGAAACTTTGTATATGTGAAAGATGGAGATATTTCTCTCACGGAGTGTTTTGCCCAAAAGCAATATGTCTATCCTCGCCGTATCTATGAGGGAATGGAGCTTTTTGTTGATACTAATACACTGGCAACAGAGAGTACATGGATACAAAAAGAGTTTGGCATAGACATCCCTAAAATCATTGAACTTTTTTGCCCAAACGATAACACTTATATCTCAGCAGTTACTCCTGAAGTTGAAGAAATATTGATTAAGCTCTGGGAACTTTTTGATATTGCGCCTCCGTTTTCGATTTCTCAAATGAAGATCTATGTTCTGGCTCTATTTTCATTACTACAAAATCTTAACAATATCCCCCCATCGCAAGCCTGCACATTTTTTACTGAAACACAGGTAGATATAGCAAAACGTGTTGAAAAAATTATCACTTCCGATTTGCGGCAACATCATCCTGCATGGGAATTGGCAGCTCAGTTTTCTGTCAGCGAAACCAGCTTAAAAAACTATTTTCGTGGCGTTTTTGGTCAAAATATTTCCATCTATCTACGGGAAGTCCGAATGAAAAAAGCTGCAGAGTTACTGACTCTTACAAGATTGTCCGTTGCAGAAATAGCAGAGTTGGTCGGCTATATGAATCAAAGCAAATTTGCATCAGTTTTCAAAAAACAATTCGGCCTATCGCCATTGGAATACCGGCGGTCAAAAAAACTGGAAAATATATAAGATAAAGCCGGGATTGCTTGCTGGCTTGCAAAATCCCGGCTTCATCTATGCCCAAAATCAGATATAAACTAATTCCTGCAACAACACTTCCTCCACCTGCGCTTTCAGCGTGTTCATCAGCCCCGCCCAGCGCATGGGGTTGCGGGCTTTCAGTTCCTCTGTGGCACCCGCAACTTCCATCATGTGAGGCAACATGGTTTCCACACGCCCCTGTGCTGTCCGCTCAATCTCTAACAGGTGTGGATACAGCTTCTCGCTCATCAGCAGTTGGTTGTAGAGAATGGGGCGATGTTTCTTTAGGTAGGATTTTCGCATCCTGCCGTACTTGCCGATAGAAGTTTCCGGCTGTTCAGAAAGTTTTAGGTTGGGTATATCATAATCTCCACAACGAATGTAAGTCAACTTACTCATTTTCATTCTCCTTTGCTTCGTGATGATTAGACTGCTGCGCTGGCTGCTATGCTGCCTTTGCGCGGTTCTTCTTTCGGCAGCTGACCGACAGTAGAAAAAACACCTTTTTTCATATTCTCAGCCCGGATCAGGGCTTTCTTAGCGTCCATTGCCGCTTTTTTCTTCGTCTTGATTTTGTCCTCATACCGTTTTTGTGCGCCGCTGGCTTTCCGCTTCAAATAGTTCTGATGAAGCCTGTCCTTGCGTTCTTCTTTTTTCCGCAGTTCTTCCTGTTCCTCCGGGGTTAAAGGAACCGGCTGTAAGGATGGTGGGATATAGCGTCCTAAAAAATTGAAGTAGATTTCAATTTCCTGCGTGGTGTCCTGGCTGCCTTTTCGGGCGCGTTCGTGGACAAGGATTTTCTCTACAAACTCGTTGAGCATGGTATTTGTCAGCGTGTCAAAATTCTCGTACTTATCAATTAGGGCTATAAATTTCTCCGCTGATTTCTGGCTCTGCTCATAGCCGGTAACAGCCTTTTCCAGCTCCGCAATTTCAATCTCAAGTGTGTCCTGTTCTTTGGCATACTGTGGCATCAAGCGCCCTATATCGTGCATCCGGCAGTTTGCCGAGGGCGTTGTCCTCATAGATTTTGCAAATCAGTTTTTCCAGTTCTCCAGCTCTCTTTTGGGCAGCGGCCAGACGCCTGCGCTTTTTCGATATATCGGCACTCTGTTGAGCAACCTGCGTTTCCTGAACGGTGTGAATAAACTCCGTCCGGTCATTTCTGGAATATTCAGCGATAGCCCGGAGCGTATCAGAAACCAATGTCAGAACAGCACTCTCATTGATACGGTGTTGTGTAGGGCATAGTGTCCCACACGGAACTTTGGTATAATTGGAACAGGTATATTGAGAAACCCGCTTGCCATTGTTGGTGCGGTGGACATACATCTTGCCGCCGCAATCGGCACAATAGAGCAATCCTGTGAGGGGAGCCGCTTCGCCCCAGCCGTTTGGATAACGCCGTACATTGCTGCGGATTTTCTGCACCAAATCAAAGGTCTGCTGGTCGATAATGGCTTCATGGGTATTCTCAAAGATCGTCCATTCGTCCTCAGAAACATAGTGGCTTTTCTTGTCCTTAAAGTGCTTGCGGGTCTTGAAATTGATGGTATGCCCTAAATACTCTCGTTTTTTCAAGATGTTCACGATGGTAGATGATCCCCATCCATACGGGTCTTTGACCGGCTTTGAACGGTTCACACCCTCATTGAAGCGGGCAAGGTGTACGACAGGAATTTCAATTCGGTCTGTGGATAGTTTACAAGCAATCTGATAAGGTCCATATCCCTCCAGCGTGAGGGAGAATATACGGCGTACCACTTCGGCAGCTTCCTCATCTACCAGCCAATGCTCTCGTTTTTCGTCCCATAAGTAGCCGTAAATCACAGTGCCGGTCAGATGCTTGCCACTCATGCCTTTTGACTTGAACACAGAGCAGATTTTCCGGCTGGTATCACGGGCGTAAAATTCATTCATAATGTTATAGTCGCGTCCTAACCGGCTCATGTCCTTGATGACGATTGCCTCTATACGCCCTGCCTCCACTTCCTCCATCATCGCCAAAAATCCGGGGCGGTCAAAACGGGTGCCTGAGATACCGTCATCGGTAAAGTGCGTAGGGTTTGGCAGCCCATTCCGGCTGGCAAAATCCTCCAACATCTGTTTTTGGTTGGATATGGAGTTGCTCTCGCCCTGTAACTCATCGTCCCGGCTCAGGCGCTCGTACAGTGGGGTGATTTTCTCATTTCTCATAGCTGTACCTCCTGAAACAAAAATGCTCTAAGTGATTGCTTCACTAACCATGACAAAATCATGATTAAGAAGTCACTTAGAGCATATATCATCATCCACATACAAATCTGTTGTCATTTCCGTCTCTGTATAGAAGCTTCCATCAAATTTTACTTTCGTTACCGTTTCCCTACACTAATATCTTTTATTCTCGATTATTCGTCAAATAAATATATGCATCTTCCAAAGTGATATCATTATCCGGGACACAATTCTCATTTGGCTTTTCTTTGCTTAATACTTTCATATGAATTCCATTTTCTACATACTGCTTAGATGAAATAGAATAATTGGCTTCTAACAAACGGGCTTCTTCTGCATTTTGTACCGTACAATTCCAAACACAGCCCTTTGCATTTTCCAGCAACCCACTCACGCTTCCGGAATATAAAAAACTTCCTTTTTTCATAATGGCAAGCTGCGTACAGGTTGCTGCTAAATCTTCTACTACATGAGTGGAAAACAGCACAGTTCTATCCTTTGAAAAATCAACCAGAAGATTGCGGATCCTGATTCTTTCTTCCGGATCTAACCCGGTGGTAGGTTCATCAATAATCAAAAAATCCGGATTATTAAGAAGTGCCTGTATGAGTCCGACACGTCTCTTCATACCACCAGATAATTGCCGCATTTTTTTATTCTGATGCTCTGTAAGAGAAGTCTTTTCCAGATAATAGGTAATTCTTTGTTTGAGGTCATTTGTGGATACTCCTGATAGTCCTCCCATATATACAAGGCATTCTTTCACCGTAAGATTCGGATATAAGTCGATTTCCTGTGGAAGATAACCAATCTTTTTCTGTATTTTTTCATAATTTCCCTCGTTATACAGAATTCCATCAAGCGAAACCATTCCTTCCGTTTGTTTTAAAACGGTTGTAAGAACCCTCATCAGCGTGGTTTTTCCCGCACCATTCTCTCCCAAAAGTCCGTAAATTCCATTAGGTATTTCAAGAGACGCCTTATTTACTGCAACTACACCATTTTTAAATCTAACTGTTAAATCATTTATTCTAATACTCATAATCTATCCCCTTTTCTTTAAAGCCATTGGTAATACTGCAAATAAAAGCATACCCACTATAAAAGACACAAGCGTTCCATAAATCCAACTCTCGGACATTAATTGATTAAGTTCACAAGAGCTGAAAGAAAACAATCCCAGATTCCCGAAAAATGAACTGCCCGCTTTCGATATAAGACCAATGACAATTCCAAATAAGCATCCTATACCTGCCCACATATTTCCAAGCAATGTACACAAAATCACAGAGCATATACTCCAAAGCCAGATGGTTCCGAACATTGCAATGAAAAATAAAAGGAATATCAGAGTGCCCGAAACGCCTTCGTTTACACTGCCCGGTTTTTGCCAGAAAAATAAAACATATCCAACACAGGAAAGTATTAATAAATATAATATTTGAACGCACACTCTCTGTGATATTACTTTTAACTGCTTTTTTTGATCATACAAATGAAATACATCGGCACGCTTACTTTTTACTTCCATCAAATATGTGTCACTACAAAAAATAATTGTTAAAAATGCTATTGGAGACTGAATCGCTGAACCGATTTCTTCATAGTATATAATCGGATGAATAGCACACAATATCAGTATAAATGCGCATGAATAAAAAATCTTATATAATGGCAGGCAGTTTTTTAGTTCCGTTTTCAATGAACCCTCCTCCTTTTCCAGATTGTAACAGAAATACATACTAATATAACTGATGAAATTACAAGAATAATCTGATTTATGTTTGACATTTTGGCTGCATGTGTTTCAAAAAATCTGCCAGGGAATCGCACCATAATAGAGAACGGTCTCATATAATAAATATCATTCTTCATGGTCAGCATATTTGAATATATAATGTATAAAAACAAGATTGGTGCTGCCGGAAGCGGATTTTTAAATGTTACTGCTGTAATTGTATAGACACAACATATCATCAAAAGATTTGGAACAATATAGATCAGAGAATTCACGCAAAAATCAATTAATGTTACTGGAAAGCCCGATTCTAAAGACGTTTTCAAACACAGCATAAAGAATATAACATTCAAAATCACTAATACTCCCAGCATACTAATGAATCCGCTTATTACTTTCCCACATATATATTGGATTGCCGTAACAGGCTTTGTATGTAATAATTCATAGGTATTTTTTCGTGTATCTTGAATAAATAAAAATGATAGCAAGACTGTTGCAAAAAAGGCCATATGCAATCCTGCAAAATCCGTAAATTTTTTTGCAAAGTACCAGGAAAAAGAATGTTCGGATAATTTCTGTTCGATATAATGATTGATTTCTTCTGTTGTCCCCTTATGAATTTCAAGGTCTTCATAAGCATATATTGCGTTATAATAGCCATATTGGGATTCCAGGAACTCAGAAGCAGTCTTTACATCCATATTCTGAATTTTTTTCACGACATCATCCGCTTCTTGCCTGCTAAATCCAAAACCATTTTTGGAGGTGTCCATTAAAGTCTCTCTGATCGTATCTTCCCACTCCCTTCTTCTTTCCTTATCATCAGATGTGGGAATGTAGCCATCCATGACATCGGCATCTCCCAATGCTACATCATTTTGTGTAACCTGTTCATTCGGTTTGATATAATGAATTTGCAAATACGATGACAGACATTGATATATACTGGCGACTATAATAATCAAGCCAATCCACAAAACAGGGTTCTTTAAATAATCAAGTATACTTCTTTTTATGATTGTTTTCATTGTATCTCTTCCTTTCTTTATTTCTTTAACAGCATCATACAAATCAATTCTCAATAAATTCACAACAAAAAAGACTAAAACCACTTTATTTATGATCTTAGCCTTCTAACATATTTTTATTCAGCTTTGAAAAGAGCTTCTACATGAGCACCGCCCTGTCTGGCATTATATATTTTCAAATTTCCTCCATGCTTTTCACAGAAAATACGAGAAATATACATGCCAAGACCGAAATGCTTTAAATCATCTTGTGGATTCTTATGATAAAACGGCTCTGTTACTTTTTCCTCAGTATCCACAAAACCTATTCCATCATCTTCAACAGAAATTATAAGAAAACCATTTTTTTTCCTTATCTGCAGAGCAATACTTTTTTGCGCATATCGAACCGCATTTTCCAGTAAGTTGTCTGTCACTTCCATGACAAGTTCCTCATCCACTTTCACAACGTTTTGTTCCTGTACGCTTTCTACCTTACATAGTTTACTTTCCTTCTTGGACAGCATGACAGCTTCTGTCTCAATCTTTTTTGCCAGCTCCGATAATACTATCTCTGAACATTGCAGTTTCCTCTGTTCTAAATGGGACATTTTTCTCATGTTTTCCGTGAAATGTTCTATTCGGTCAATCTGATACATGCCTGTTTGCAAGATATCCATAATATCCTCTGTTTTTATACTCTCAGCAGAAATAAACTCTAAGAGCATTTCCTGATACCCTCGCAATATGGAAAGTGGAGAACGTATGTCATGTGCAATTGCATTCCGCAAGACCTTCTCGTCATCAATCATTCGCCACATCTTTCTGTTGTTATCTGCTAAAGCACTCCGCATCATTTCAAATTCTTTACACAACGTTCCCATCTCATCTTTATTTTCATAGGACACATGAAAATCCAGTTCATTATCTGCAATCATTTGTGAGGCATCTTTTAATTCCTGTAGAGGCGTCTTTAACTTGTTTTTATAAAAAAAGAAAACCGCAGCAACACTCCCAACAATCGAAAAAATCAGTACCGAATATGTTTCTATAAAGTCACACATTTCCGAAAGATGATAGTCCAAACGATTCATCTGCGATTGATTAGGTTTTGATATCTCAATATCGTATTTCTTTCCATGTTGCTGAAACACGTCCGTATAATCTGCATAATCAATATATTTTTCCCATATTTCATTCTGCATATTTCTTGCAAAATGAACTGTAAATGCAGATAACAGAAATGCTGCCGTCAAGCTGATCACAAAATAAAACAGAATTGTTTTTTTCAGTGACAAGTTTCTTATTTTTTCCATCGGTATCCAATCCCCCATACAGTTTCTATATATTCTTTTTCTGAACAATCCGCTAGTTTTTTCCTTATACGCCGTACTAACTCCGTTATCGTTCTACTGTCCCCTTCCGCATCATATCCACAGACTTGTTCATATATACGTTCTTTATCAAACACCTGCCCCGGATGCATGGATAAGAATTCAATAATCTGATATTCAATTTTTGTGAACTCCATCTTGTGTCCTGCTATAGCTACTATTTTTTCAGAATAATCAATCAGCATTTCATCCATGAAGCGGTATTCTGTTTTTTGTTGATGCCTTTCTTCTCTCTTTATGTTTGTAACAATCCTCGCTTCCAACTCCCGAAGACTAAATGGTTTCGTAATATAATCATCCCCACCCGAAAGCAACCCATTAATTTTATCATCTTCGTCAACTCTTGCTGTCAGAAATAAAATTGGACATAACACTTTACTGCGTATCAGACGACATACTTCAATCCCATCCATGCGTGGCATATTGATATCCAACAAAATAATATCCGGTTTCATTTTTATTTTATTTAATGCTTCCATTCCGTCTGTAGCCGTAATGGTTTCATATTGTTTCATATTAAAATAACTACAAAGCATTTTCACCAATTCTTTATCATCATCGACAACTAAAATCTTGTATTTCATCCAAACCACCTCCAGTATCCATATTATACGATAAAAAACAATGAAATCACAACAAGAATACATGAAGAACGTAAGCACAATATATCTTTTTTCTCAATTCCAGCTCAATTTCCCCTCAATGTCTTTTTCCTCCGATTTTCGTATGCTTATCCCACAGCAGAACAGTACCACACCGGTGCGACCTGCTGAATCAATCAATACGAAAACGGAAGTGTTTTTATGCGAGAACTCAGTTTTCGTAAAAACAATCACATACAAAAAGAATAATAAAAATGAAATAGGATTAATCAGCTGTTAGAAAACTGATTAATCCTATTTTGTTCTACATCGACACCAAATCTCAAGTTTGCCTCTAAAGCCAGAATTCCCCCTGTGTGTTAGGATAATTGTCAGTGAAAATCAATTACTTTCGTGGCAGTATGTATCCATTACAACCGGGAATCCTTCGCCCCTCCTTTTTTTATCAGGACTCCATTTTCCATCACAAATACCTTATCACATAATATATCTATTTCGTTCTTATTATGACTTGGCAACTATATGATTTTTCCGTTTTCTTTTCTTCTGTATCAAGATATTTGTTGATTCATCTAATACAATATATTTATGGCTGATGTCTCTACAACTCTGATACAGAATAACTGCTCTATTATAACTGGATATTTACTCTTAAGCACGATATTATATAAATCAGGGCAAGCCCAACAGACCTGCCCATTTATAAATGCGTTCCTTATTTTATTGCACATAGATTTTCATCAATCCATTTTTGGACTTCATTCACATTATGATTTACAGCTTTTGCAATTTTTTCAACAGGCAGACCCATTTCTGCAAGAGAAAGAGCTGTTTCTTTTTTGGCCTTTAATTCCCCACTTTCCATTCCTTCGCTATAAATTTTTTCCATTTCATGGCACATAAGCGGTGGCCCCTTTCTGTGTCTCTTTCAATTCATGTACCCTTTTCCCGACAATTCATTTACATATTTACAGTTCAGGAAGTAACCAACAATTTTTTACTTCAGCAAATTCATTTTCTGCTTTCTCACCAGTGCATATATTTTTCCATTCTTCTACTTCGGGGCAATGTTGGCCTTCATAAAATGTATTTTCAAAACGATATACCAAGAATGCAAGAGTAGCACATTGCTTTCTAACTTTAATATTTTCTTTAAACTCTTCTTGCGTCGAAGTTTGAAAATTGATTCGCGTATATTTTTCTACTAACCTAAGTACTTGTGAAACTCCTTTCATGATTTTGGAGGGAAAACGCGAATTTGTTCGGTAAAAAATATTATGTATAATCATCAAGAAATACTCCAATCCGGGTTCTTTTCGTGCTTTAATTAAATTAAACAATTCCAGCAGGGTATTTTCTTTTAATTGCTGATCCATAATTGTTTCCAGACACTTTTCAACTGCCATTGTAGCTGAAAATACCATATCTGATTCAGTTTCATACATTAGTTCCAACATTTCGTTCATAAAGGCTGGAACTTTTTCATCTGCAAGAAACATTGCTTCCACTTCCCATGAATAAATTCCTTCGTCATAGAATTCTTTTAGCAGAGTACATAGTTTTTTTGACTGAACCGGATTAACTCCCTTCCATCCATTTCTGCCAAAAGATGCAATCGCACGAATCATCATTTTCATATGCCATTTTGAAAAAGTAAATTGAAAATCGAATTTGCTTTCTTTCCAATATTTCACCATATCTGAACAACAGCCGATGAACAGTTCCAAAAACCATTCTTTTTCTTTCGCAGACCATTCATCTACATAGTACCTATTCCAAACCGCCAGTTGTTCCCAATATGATATTTCAGTAAAATTCCTGCCTCTTATATCCTCTTTCCATTTTGAAGATACTTTTTCACTGATAAAACTCTTTTTTATTCTTTCTAAGGGATCTATTTCTTCTGGATGTGGCCATTTCATAAATACAAAAAAATAATATTGCTCTAGATCTGGCAATTGCGTATCTTCATTAAATTTACTCCATAATAATTCTCCAAAGGCAACTTCTTGTTCTTTGGTTAATTTTCCCCATGTATATAACTGCCCCATTCTGGCCAATACGGAGGTTCGATTTATTTTCTGTTGTTTTCCTATATTAAATATTGCTTTAATAATTTTGGGTTCAAGATGAGCTTTTCTATATAATGGATTTGATAATTCATACTCTGTAAACACATCAAAAGGATCAAGCTGTACTACTCCAAGTATATTTTCTCTCTCTTTCATTGAGCAGGTTAATAATGCATTTATTTTAGTTCTTTTAATATAATCTGCGGTTTGATTCATAACAGAGGAAATGAATTTATTTAATAATCTTTGATCTTTCACCGCATTTTCTTCGATCAATCGGATCATCAAGTCTATCATTTTTCCCTGCTGCACAGAATCCAATACGGCACACATTCTTTCTAATATCGGAATTCCGGATGCTACAATAGAGGTATAAACATTTTGATCATACCATGGATCATATTTCTGAAATTTTCCTATATTATTCATTATCGCATTATATACATATTCAAAAAGTTCATCGATTTCTTTTCTATTCTCGGATCGTAAATATTCTCTTGTAATACATTTTTTTACCACATCTGTTTTTCCAAGACGAAGTAAAAGCTGCCATGTATATTGAGGATAGTAAGATAGCAAGCTTTTTACTAAAATATCCTGCTGATTATTCAGTAAACTTTTACTTCGAAGATATAATGGAAATCCACTATATTCAATGCTTTTAAAAACAGAATATGCCTCCCAACAATTGTTCTCAGATCTAACCAAAGTAATGGATTCCCGATTTAACTCAAATTCCGGTTCTGGAGATTCCTTTTTTAACCAGGTTAATGCACCGTCTGTAAACAGAATTTTTTCTTTATCCCAGTTATAATACTTTTTATATTTAGAAATCTCATTATTAATTTCATTGCATTTTTTTCTGGTTTCTTCCTTATATGGATTCATACAAAATAGTAAATGTTCTTTTAAATACAATGCACATACCAGCAGAGACTTCAAATATACGTTTTGGGGGCTGCTCTCTGCTATTTCATTATTATTCTTTTGTATATCGTTGGTAAGTTCTTCTACTGCTTTCAGTGCTTCCTCATTAAGACCACATTCAGTCATTACGCCAATGAATCTTAAGCGTACCTCATAAGGCATTTCTTCTAAAGAGCATGATACCAGTTCTAGCTGAACTTTTTCCAGATCCATTTTGAATAAATTCATAAGAATTTCTTCAAGTTTCAAATAATATTTGCCATCAACTATAAAATTTGTGCAAGGTTTAAGCTGGTCACAAATGCTGTTCCACTTTTCTTCATCCATATTTTGTCTATAGTTTTCAAGTAAATATAACCCTACTGTAAACCATTTATTCTTGTTTTTCTCTTTCCAATCCGAGTGAGAATTTAAAGTATCCCATATTTTATATAAGTTATTCTCAATATTTTTATCTAAAGGCAAACAAGATTTTTTATATCTCCTTGTATATTCATAAGCAAAATCCAGTAATTCATTACAGTAGTCAAAATTAGATTCTAATTCTTTTTCGCTACATTGTAAAAGTTCTTTTCCATTGGTATAACTTTTTACCTGTTGCCTGAAATCTGCCGGAACTGTAAGCCATCCAGGATACCAATCAAATTCTTCGGCCCATTGCTTGGCTAACTCTTTTCTTTCTTTTCTACGTTTATTAGAATTTCCCAATAAACCATCGATACTTGTATATTTAATATTCCAATTAAGTTCTTTGCAATCTGGATTTGTTGTTTCTTCCGAAAATCTTGTACCTTCCGTTTCATCTCCCGAATTTATAGAAAAAGCAATGTTTTCATATTGCTTATTTTTAAAATATGCATTTTGATTTATACCATCTCGAAAATCTGTTATTCTTGCCTTTTCACAATGATCGCCTAATGCTTTTTGTCTATCCTGTATTTGAAGATTATATTTTCTGCAGAATGCTAACTGATTTTTTAGACTAATTCCTAACAATGCATTCGCTTTACCATTTTCATTAAGTTGACTTTTGATTACTCCGACAACATAATTATAGGTATCGGCTATTAGGGCACCAGAAAAGCCACGATAATCTATAGCTTTGGAATTTTGCATATCTAAAATCATATTTTCAGAAATATCATTATTTATAAAATTACTATTTTGTAGTTTAATCCATCTTTTTTTGCGTTCATAGCTGTTTCCAAACCCAATTGCTTTTAAGTCTTCAAACATACAGATATCTGCATATGCAAGATAAAGTGTTGGAACATTAATTTTTTCTTCACAATGTAGTACAACTAATTCGTCAAAGCGACTATCAAACAGTTTATCTACAATTACATTAATCTTTATTTCTTCATTATTTATGTAAACTAATAACACGGCATTTGTTTCATATTTTTTTTCTTTGTCATTATAAAGACAATGTTTCACCGTTATTGCTGTGTTTTCATTTATTAAAAATGCGGTACCGTAGTTTTCACCGCATTTTATTTGAACTGTAGTATCGTCTAATTCTTTATCCGTTATAACTTTCATCTAATTCTCCTAATCCAGTAAGCAAGCTAACGTTGTAATTTTTTATCAATTTAGTGTTATTTTCCGTGTGCTTTATTATATTTGCAATTACCGCTTTTCCTGGATGCCCGTACCGGTTCCCGTCTGTAGATAATAAATAATATTTTACCTTTGTGTTTTTTATAAATTCCAAGGAAATATTTTTTACTGAACCATGGTGTGGAAGCTTTATAAGGTCAAACTCCTCTGGAAGCTCGTTTTCAAATAGCTGAATTGGACTATCTCCGGGAAATAGCATTTTTAAATTCTTATATTCAAGTAATAATGCAATTGATGAACAGTTTGTTGTTTTTGAATCCATTTCCGTTTCTTTATTTTCGGTATATTCATCCAACCAATTCGATGATTCATCTGAATATGAAATTTCCTCTTGCTCTATTTCTACATCAATTTCATTATTTAGAAAGAATCCCTCAAAAGCAGCATCAAATAATAATGCCTTTGTAATTTCAATATTTTTGTGACATTTTTCACTCAGATAATGAAGCCAATCTTCTTTCATTTCGTTTAAAATTTTGATGGTTGGATTTAATATTTTGATTTTTAAATCTCCAAACAAAATAGTTTGTTCTTTGCATACAAGACTGTTTTGGGTTGAGATATTCCAACGATAGTCTCCAGATTGAATTAATTGGGCTAGATGACAACCGCTAATATAACTTATATTTTGACTTCCATTTTCATAATCAAGGTTAATTTGGGATGGAGACATACTTTCTAAAATATTTTCCAAGGAAAAAGTCATTGTCTGTTCTGATTTCCGTGCACCAATGCACTGATCCAATCCATTAAACCAGATCTCGTCAATTCCTATAATCTGGGGATTTTTAGCGTTCCCATTTTCTTGCAATAACGATTTGATTCCATTTATATGATCATTATCTATATGTGTGACTACGATTAAATTTAATCGTTTTCCTTCGGCGGCCAGATTGAGCAAAAATTTTTTCAAGTACTTATGATAGGTTTTTGCATAACCTCCATCAATCAGTATTCTAAAATCAGGATCTGGAAATTCCAAATATATACAATCTCCCGAGGCAGCAGGAAGCATTTGTATGGTAACTCCGTTTATTTCCATTGTTCCCCTCCCATTTTTGAAAGGTAGTGTCAAATACTACCTGTTTTTGTTTCAAAATCCTATAAAAACCTTGATATTTAGGGAAATATATCAATTCATTAAATGAATGCAGTTTATTTTGCAGGTATTCAGTTAAAAATAATTGATCTTTTGTAAAATTTTTTATTGTAAAAGCAGCTATATTACCATTCTTATGGCAACGAATACGATATTGTTGCAATTTTTTTCAACGGAATGGACTGTGAGTTCATTGGCTGAAACAACTATTTTTTCCAATTCTTCTTCATGTAACGCTTCATTATCTATACTTTTGATTGAATATGGGGCAATGTAAGGACTTTGCAATAAAGATAGACATTTTTCTTTTTTTGATGATCATATGCATATGTTCTCCTTCTAATTTTGGGCTAGAACTATTTTGTTACAATTAGAGCTTGAATTTTAAATACGCAATTTTAACTCTTAAAAATAATACGAAATAAAACAACAAAAATCACAAATTATAGACAAAGAAAGTATTTATTCGAACAGATCTTTTTCCCATATTTGCTCCTTCATCTTTTTTGAAAAAACTAAATATACTGTATTGCAAAAAGGCAAGTCTAATCAGACCTGCCCTTTTATAATGATTTTTCAATTATTTTGTTACACACAAAGTTTCGTCAATCCACTTCTGGACGTCTTTCACATTATGGTTTACAGCTTTTGCGATTTTTTCAACAGGTAATCCCATTTCAGCAAGTGAAAGGGCTGTTTCCTTTTTAGCCTTTAATTCACCGCGCTTTTCGCCGCTTTCCATTCCCTCGCTATAAATTTTCTCCATTTCATGGCACATAAGCTCAACCCCTTTCTGCGTGTCTTTTAATTCATGTACCCTCTTTGCAAGAACTGGACTGTGCATTTCATCCGCATTCTTACAATGCAGATCATGCATAAGTCTCCCAAGTTCTGTGTCTTCCTGTTTTCTGGAATTCACATATATAATATGTGCTTCGTCCTGAAAGCTATCATCGGCTTCTTTGATATGCCTGTCAATATGGTAAATAGGAAAGCCATACCCAAGGATGTCATCCCTGGTAATAAAGATCACATAGCTTTCCGGTAATTCATCAAAATCCTGACCCGGATTTAAAGTGTTCATGTCCATCAAACCACTATGGTAACGTGCCCTCTTAGGTGATGCACCTTCATTATCCTGCTGGATCTCCACGTCAAACTGTTTGCCTTCGGAATCTCTGGCAACACAGTCCATGATTGCGGATCGTCCCTGCAGATTCTTATAATCCTTCTGGATGATCTGATCAATTACTTTCAGATCCTGTTTTTCCATAATGACCTGCAGAACATATTCCAGGCATTCTCTCTGTTTGAAAACATTTCTCATAAATATGTCACTCATGAGTGTAAAATTCTTAATAATACCTTTATATCTTTCGTAACGTACTTCCAATCCGTTCTCTGGCACAATTTTTTCATCTGCCACGTTCGCTGTCACCTCCCTCTTTATTCTTTTTATGTTATGAAGAAATTTTCGAAAGAGCTTTTGTTTATTTTATCTTAGCATCAATGAATGACCTTTACAAGACACTTTTTCCCCGAATTGCATCGGGTGTTTTTTAACCTACCCGTTCCACATAGCATACACTGTTTCCCTTACACTCAAATTCCGGACAAAGGGACAGCCATAGTCTTTCCAGATCATTGATATTCATGGCATCCAATTCTGTTTCATCTTCCTCACCATAAATATTTACAAAACCGATCCGATATATGCCATACCCTTTATGTAGGTTTTTTACTACTTTTCTTCCTGCTCTTCGTATATT
The DNA here is from genome assembly GCF_033096465.1 of Blautia luti. Lineage (NCBI taxonomy): Bacteria > Bacillati > Bacillota > Clostridia > Lachnospirales > Lachnospiraceae > Blautia > Blautia luti. The sequence continues at coordinate 1,781,718 of NZ_AP028156.1, forward strand.
CATAAGCTCTCTTCTCTCCTCTCTTCTGCTTCCAGCAAAAATGTATTGCAGCTATAGCTTCCGGAGTCACTGACACCAGCGGCCCCTCCGAGGCTGTCCAGATACTGGCTTCCATTTTTAGATGCAGAAATGTACATATAAAAGTTTGTCAAAACATAGTTTTTATTTTCCAGAACATTCTTATAACTGCTGCTAAGTACAAGCCTTGCTCCAAGTTTTTCTGCTTTTTCTTTTACCAGCATAGCAGTTAAATTTACTGCTTTTCGTATTTCCTGTTCGCTAAGTCCGCTTTGATAATAACGTTCCAAAAACAAAACCAGTTCTTCTGCTTTATTTTCATGTGGTTCGCTTTTGGCAGTCACATCAACAAACTCAATCGTCTTCCTTTCATCCGCAGCTACAAAAGAACCTTTTGTCAGACGGAGGATTGCACGAAATACAATTTTACTATTGTGTTTGATACATATAATTTTTTTATTTGCATCAAAACAGGATAACAGACAATCACAATTTGGACCATTCCGATAGGAAATGCAGCTGCGTAGCGGTACTTCTCCTATCTGCATGACCGGAAGCAGGCTGTCCTCTTCCCAGATTTCCCATCCACAATCCACGCGCAGCAGCTTTTCTTTCCAGATTTCTTCTGTATCTCTTTTTATTGGAAAAGCAATTTCCCGTCCCAGATCTCCTTCATGGTATTTCAGCTCCATGAACTTTCCTAATAACTCAGCATTTACGATTCTTCGGATTTCTTCCTTCTTTTTCGGCTGCCTGTTCAGAAAGGAAGTCATGATCTCAGCGCCACCTTCATAAATGAACTTCTGGATATTGGATTTATTTTCCGCGACAAAAGCATCCGAAATATTCAATTCTGTCTTTAAATTCTTCCAGGAAGGATCCTGGGACAGCAGTTTGTCCATCAATGCAGGTAATCCGGAACAGCCATTTAAAAGATTCTGATTATGTAAAAGGAAGTAAACCTGATTATCCTTTGTAAGATCCTTTAAAAGTTCAGTAAAATCCATTAAAAATATCAGAATCCATATGGCAGTTTCATGCCGGAGATCCAGAATGTTTTTTAAATCCTCATGCATCCATCTGGAAAGCGGCTTTTTTGACAAAGCTTTTGCCAAGCGCTCAATCTGATTTTCCTCTAATGCATCTGTCAGGCAGTCTCTTTTTATCAACTCACGGATCACCCGAAGACGATCATCACTTTTGGAGTATGCTAAACGATCATACAGGTCTATATAGACTGCTTTTACATTGAACAGGACTTTCAATTCTTCAAATACACGAGGCTTCGAAAACAGTGATTCTTCACTCTTTCTCCAGGGAACTACCATATATTCACAATCCATTAAATTTTGCTCGTTTAAAGTATTTAGATTCAGGCATCTTTTATAAACCTCTTCATCCAGAATCAACGAATTTCTGTCAAGGTTTATAAGCCAGTCTCCATTCTTTCGCAAAAGTTCCAGGAAATGTTTCTTCCGTTTCGTAATGGCATACAGGATAAGCTCTGTCTTTTCCAAAGTGAGCTCATAAAGATCCATATCTGGAAGCGGATTTCCATACAGAGTGTTCACATAGGCTGCCTTTCCGTTTGAAACCTTTTCAAAATCTGCATTTGGACCTGTCAAAAATCTTATCAGCTTCGGGATATCTGCATATAATGATCCGTTCCAAAGCCATAAGTGAAGAAAAGAGGCCTGCCATTCTTTTGGGATCTGAGCAAGAACCACTTCTAATCCATTCCGGATTTCTTTTGGATGCCGGCTCAGTTCTTCCAGCTGTTTCTTATTTAAACTTTCCGTTTCTTCACAAAACTCTGATAAATAATTTACAAGTTCCATCAGATCCTGTTTCAAAAGTAATGCCAATGATTCCTCATCCTTGAGCAGCTCATAAAGAAGCTCCGTTGAAAAAGCTGGATTTATCAAAAGCATGCGTATCTTTATCCCCGCCCGGGCAACATCAAACTCACCAATGCAGGTCTCAAGACTTGCTACAAGCTGTTTCTTTAACTCTTCTTCCGGTTCCAGAAAAGCATAATATTTCAGATAAACATATACGATCCGGTCCGGGATTTCCTTATCTGCCAATACTTTTTCAATTTTTTCATAGGGAAATTCGGACAGCTTTTCATTTCCTGCACATTCTACTATCATTCTGATGCGGTCTGGTTCTAAAATAGAAAAATCCTTTTTGTTCATTTTTCCCAAGTAGGTGAGCATTTCCGGATCGTCCATCAGAGAAGAAATCGTCTCCTCATTTAACCCCTCCATCAGACCGGAAAGTTCTTGCTGATTTACCAATCTGGCTGCATTCATACAGAAATCTTCCCCTTTCTTTCCTATCAGTTTCAAGGGAATTGCTGCATTTTTCATTTCCTTGTAAATATTCATGTGCTTTAAGATTCTTTCAATCATCATGCTACCTCTGCCCTTTCTATTAATCCGTTAATCTCCGTTAACTCCATGCATTCGTCCTGGTACATATTTTCTGCTAGTTTAAGAAGATACAGAGCTTCCTTTTTTGCCATAGGCTTTTTCGCTGTTCCTGCGAAATCATCTTTTAAATACGAGGAAACGATCTTACAGTAGAGTTTCTTATAGCCATATGAATACCGCCCGTTCTTGTAAAACTCATAAATAGACTGAAGCTCCTTATCCGTTTTCCTGTTTTCCCTTAACATCTGGTTAAACTGCTGTTTGATGTTTTTTTCAGTTTTCCAGCGTTCCATCCGTTTTTTCTGTTCCTTCAGCCATTCTTTCCGTTCCTGATATCTTTTCCGATCCTCTTCTGTCATATATTTCTGATACAGGGTTTCCCTTCGATAAGAATCGCTTATAAATGGGAGAAGCAATTTGGAAAGCTCATATGCTTCTGACTGTTCCATCCAAAGTGCTGTACTTTCCTTTAAAAGTAAGGCCGTCAGGTATTCTGGATAAATATCCGGATATTCATAAAAGAACTTTTTTTCTACCATTGAAAACAGTTCCCGGTGTTCCTCTTTTCCCAGAACTGGAGAAAAAAATTCGCACTCTCTATGTTGGATAGCATAGTATCCCAAGGAGAAAGTTTCCTTTAAAATCCTCCAGGGGCTTAAGAATTCGCATCCATCCATTCCAATCTCATTGATCAGAAATTTCAGCATAGGATAGGAATGCTCATTACAAAGATCCTTTATTTCACTTTTTAAATATCCTGCCATAAATTCCCATTTCTTTTCCAAATCTGGATCTTCATTTTTATAATCCTTTACAAACTCTTCCAGATACTTTTTTCCATCCAAAATCCCATGCAGGATCAGCCGGTTGAAAACCGCGTAAAGTTCCGGCTCACTCTTTTTCCAGAAAACATCCTGGTATCTTTTTCCTGTAAGGTTTTCATAACGTTCCAGATACTTCAGCAAACTTTTCGTACTGTATGTTTTGCCTTTCAGAGTATCTGTAACACACGCTTCAAATTCTTCCGAAGAGAGTTCTTTTACCAGAGGATCCCATTTTTCTTCTGTCAGATCAATGTAGTGCCACTCTTCCGGTTCATTACTTCTAAATGGAAACAACGTAAGAAACGTTTTTACATTTTCCACCCTGAACGTTTCATTCATGCATTTTTCCAGCCGTTCTTTACCGTCGATACGGACAGAAAGTTTCCCATATGTTCTTAAAATCCGTGAACAAAGTACATAAGCTTCTTCTGGATATGTCTCTTTTCCGGGCAAAAATGCCTCTAATACATTCAGCCCAATTTTTTCTGCTGTCAACCCGGAAAGGCTTATCCGATCGGGTCTCTCTACAAAATACATCAGTACAAAATTTAAAAAAGCGGTCTCTTTGTCGGAATATCCAAACATACGCATACGTTTTTCCAAAACGGCATCCGCATTTTTAGCATTTGTGACTGCTAACTTTGCCAGCAGTTTCAGGATATCCAGATCCTTTTTACGATACCCTTTAAGCTTGGTCATTACTTTGCCTACCATCCACACGAAAAGATTCCATTCAGTAAATACGGATATCTTCCGGTTCTTTGAAAAGCTGTCAGCAAGTTTCTGTTTTATGCCTTCCCACAGTATTTCATCATCTGGGAGGATGGACATGGCAAACAGCATTTCTTCTGCTCGCTCAAATGGATACGCATGCATGGCCTGTTTCCACCGATTCTTTTCCTTTTCCTCACAGATATAATTGATACTGATCAAAAACAGGTCTTTCTCTCCAAGAATCTGTTTCATCTTTTTCCAGAACAGATCCTTTTGTGCCCCATTGAACATACAGGTCTCCTGTAAAGGCATCATCCTTGCCAGGGCAAGTCCGAGGGCACGGTATGTCTGCTTTGTCAAGGTCAGATGTTCTCCAATGCGCTCCAGGACTTCTCCCGGATAGTGCAGTCCATAAGCGGTTTCCATGTCTACTTTCGGCTTTTCCAGAAACATGTCATTTTCTTTTAATTGCATATAAATTTTATATTTTTCCTCATTAGATGACAGCTTATAGATCAGGTTCGTCATCTGCCGGTACAGGGTAATATCAAGCCATTCTTCATAAATCTTCCATTCCATCCAATTTCCTCCTGTTTTCCCATATAAAAAGGGGACTGTTCGCCAGTCCCCCAAAATTGTTCTTATGCTGCCAGGATAATCTTCTTTTTCCGGCTTGCATAAGTGATCGCCATTGTAGAATGTTCCATGCCTCGCTGTTTCTGATATTGCTTTACATCTGCATAATTTGCAAACGAAAGGATTTTACCATTTTCCTCTAACAAGTTTTCTTCGTTATCCTCCATATTTTCACTCCCGCAGGAAGCCAGCGTCCAGTTTACGTGGCAGATATAACAGGTCATGCCTGCAAATCCCAGATACTTATGTACATACTCTTCCGCTGCCTCAGCACTCGGAAAATAACGTGCATACTCCAGGGAACGGCAAACGATCCGGTCTTTGTACCATCCGGCAAAATACCGGTTCTTTTTCAGTTCAAGTACATACCCTGTCAGATAAATCTTCTGTAAAGCATTTTCTTCCTCGTCCATCATATCAAGAAGCTGTTCCGCATAGATTTTTTTCCATTTCAATGTGTTCTTCTTTATTCTTTTACGCAGCATTATCTTTTTCCTCCTCAGTTCCAACAATGAGTTTTTCTACCATTCTGTACAAGTTCCGGAAATTTCCAGCCTGTCTGCGGCGTGTCATGCAATCCTGTTCAAATGCCTGGATCACAGCAGAAGTTCTTGCAAACAGTGTGAAGATTTCCTCATCTTTCAGCTGTATGGTAACCTCTTTTTCTTTCCGGTAGCTGTCTTTTTTACAATACTGCCCGCCATTGGCATTATGCATCGCTACACCGGTGCCATTCTGTATCCTGACAACCCACGGATAATTTAAAACTTCTCCTTTGTTGTTGCGAACCTTCCTCTGTATGGAAAATACTGTAACCCTTCCCATGTTGGAATTTTTATCCTCGCAAAAGATCTTTTGCTGGAAGAATTTAAATTCCTGCACATTATTCCATATACGGGAATACACGTATTTTATGATTTCCGGACTCAGATTTGCATAAACGCTGATGCTGTCTTCTTTGCTGTAGTCAACCATGACCGCCCGGATCCGGGAATAATCGCTGGCAAAGTCTTCGTGAAGGTGCCAGAACTCCTTTGGTTCTGCCATCCGCAAAAAGCTATTAAATTCCAGTAACGTATTCTGTGTCTTATGAACACAGATCTGCTTTGATACATCCGTATTCTGTTCTTTTTCTTTCCTGTTCATCCTTACCTCCTGATAAAACGCAGCAGTTTCTTTGTCAGAAGAGCCGGAAGCTGTTCAAGATCCGTAATATCCAGAAAAGATTCCTCATAAATTTCCTGAATTGCTTCCTTGTCGCTTCCGATCGCAGCAGCCTGAAAGAATACTCCCTGCTGCAGCAGTTTTTTCCGAATCTTCTGAAGGTCCCTTTTTGCCCCTGTGCCTCCATACTGGTTTGCATTAGGTGCACCATCACTGATCACAAACAGCAGTTTCTGCTTTTCCGGTCGTTCCAAAAGACGGCTGCCAGCATACCACAATGCAGTTCCATCCCGGTTGCTTCCATAAGGCTGCATACCAGCGATCCGGAACCGATCCTTTTCATCCGTTTCAAAATCTGCGCAGCAATGCAGATACACTGTTTCGTCTTTCAGGTTCTCATGCCGGTATCCATCTGTATGATGTCCGCACACTAAAACCGGTATTTCTGATTCCATACAAAAATCATACAGGCAAAGTGCTGCAAGAATGGCATGATCCATCCGTTCCCCACACATGGAAAAAGAATTATCAACCAGCACAGCCACACAGATATCCAGATTTTTTCCTGGCTGTTGTTTCTTAAATACTGCCCCAGACGGTTCAGCTATGTTTCGAAGATCTACCCGACGTCCAAGAAAAAGCTTATGTTCCGTGCGTTCTTTCTGATTTTTCAATATAGGAAGCAGTTTCAGGCGAAGTCTCTTTTTTACCTGTTTAAGCTGCCCCTCATACTTTTCTGTCTGTAATTTTAAAAAATCTGATATCTCGGTCTTACGGCAAAGTTTTTTCTGTACCAGGTCATGGCCTTCTTCAAACGGTATCTCCATCAATTCCTTTTGAAGATGTTCGAAAATTTCTTTCTGTATCTTCTCATCAAGCGTCTCTTTCGCCATTTCATAAAGGATTTTTTGCAAGGCATTATCACTGGATGCTTCCGTTTCTGAGGCAGGGATGCCACATTCATTCTGTTTGTCTTCGAAGCCACCAGACTCCCTGACACATTTCGGAAGATTTTCACACAGCTGCTGCAGAAACTTCTGAAGCTCTGCAGTGCGCCCGTTTTCATGGCTTTCCGTTTCCTGATCCTTTCCGTTTCTTTCTGCTTTGTTTTCTGTTTCCGACTCCTGTTCCGTATCCTCTTTTCTGATCTTATCTTCATTTTGCTCAGTCTGTGACCCTGTGTTACCCTGCTTTTCTTCCTCCGGTTCTTCTTCGGATTCATTCGGGTTTTCCTTTTGCCCTTCATGCTCTTCCTGTTCTGGCTTTTGCTCTTCATTTTCTGTACTGTTCTTCTCTATTTCATCTATGATTTCCGCAAAATATTTCCAGATCATCAGAAGGATATGGTTGGTGGCAAGATATCTCTCCATGTCATCTGCTGCCTTTCCCGCTTCATCAATGACCGGCATAAGCAGTTTTAGTGTATCAATAAGCTCGTAATTCGCACCATCCCAGGCATTGACCCTTGAAGACAAGGCATACTGTGCACACAGGTTCATAAGAATAGAAATCTTATCTTTCTCCGTTTCCAACATTTCCCGAAGTGTTGGAAGCCATTCCACATTCCGGTCACGATTCATAAGGATTCCCCTGCGGATGCTTCCCGGAAAAAGGGCGCACATCTTTTCTTCTATGTACATATCATTCAAAAGATTGCTGAGATAAGATGCTGTCTGCAGAAAGATAGAAAGGATTGCTTTATCTTTTCTTTCAAAGTAGACATTCATCGCATCCAATGCCTCTTTTTCCTGTGCATTTTCCGGTACTGGCTCCTTTGGATACCAGCTGCCATTTAACATATGCTCGGCATACCTTTTTCTAAGTGCAGAATCCGTATACCGGTAATGTCCGCATTCATGTCCCAGAATCCCGATCAGGCTGTCACTTTTTAATTCCAGTGTCAGAAAACTTGACGTAATCTGGTTTCCAAGATTTACGGCAACTGTTTCTCCCTGATTCCATCCTGCAATCCCTGAATTTTTATCATCGTATAAGCGTAATGTAGTCAACTTTCCACCCGTGATTTCATGCCCGATCGAGGTCAAAAGATCACGATACTGCGGCGTATGAAATACTTTTTCCGGTGTCAGTTTTTCTTTCTCTGCACATATCCGTTTCCGGTATAAAGCCTTTTTCATTCGTTTCCTCCATCCGTTTTTAATCCACAGCACAATGAGGAAGAAGAAAGACGCGTTCCATAGTTCCCTGTTCTTCCCTGTCCATGGATGCTTTACTGAGCAGTGCTGTCCATGCTGACCTCCTGAGATCATTGGAAACCATGTAACTTAACACCCAGTTTTCCAATTCCCGGTATCCGCATACGCCATCTGTAATGTCCTGTTCGATCAAATATTCATGGATCTTGCAGACCGTGGCAGCCATAAAGGACAGAAGTTCTTTGTTTTTAAACCCGGTTCTTTTCATTGCCCTTTTTGCCATTTCCTCTTCTGTCAGGGCTTCCTTTGGCTGAATCAGATTCATTCGGGAAAGAACTGACTGGTTGAAGTTCTGACAGCCAACATAATCCAGATTGGTGGTCATGATCACAATGGTATCCGGATTTCTCCGTATCTGTTCTCCATTTACCAGATCGGTTACAGCTCCATCGTCAAACAGGGAGTTTAATCTCGTAAGTGTCCCAGGTTTTTCAATCATGGCCGGCTCCTGAATTTCAATCACAGATGGTTCCCTGCATGCCTTTACGATTTCTGACTCTTTTAATAGGAAGTCTTTTTCATTTTTCGACTTTTCATAGCCTTTTTCATAAACTGCTTTCAGGATCTCCTGAAAAGCTTTTTCCCGGCTGATCCCCTCTTCATAAATGCCATTTACCGTTGCAAGAGCTGAAGCCGGATCCATTTCAATGTCTTCCAGACGTGGCAATTCCATTTCCAGATGTGCTGTTCCGCCCATATTTGGCACGGTGGTCGCTAAAAGTTCCAGTTCATCCGTTCCAGGTCCACAGGTGAACACATAATATGGAAGCCCTAATATCTGGGCGATCATTCTGGCATCCGTTGTCTTTCCAGTACCGGCATCGCCTGTCAGCATAAACAGCCTTGCCGGTGTCTTATCCACCATCTGCAGGATTTCTTCAGCTTCCTTACTTACCAGATAGTCTTCTGGAAGCGAAGGGATCCTTTCTTTTGTCCTTTCATTTACATCCCATCTGCCAGAGTAGATCTGTTTTAATTCAAAAAGTGTTCTTTTTGTCTTCTCATTTACAGGCAAAAGCACATGAAACTTTCCATAGATTTCATCGTTTGGTGCATATACCCCGGCCGCAATTTTATATTCCGGAAGCACATCCTCCAGTTCCTCTGCACGGAACTGGCTCTTTTCCAGCGGGATTGCCTGCTGCGGATTTGCTATTACTTCGCAGTACATGGCATCGCAGCAGATAAATGCCGCCCGCAGTGCAGTTTCCGTGTCTTCCCATTCCTTTTTTTCCTGTTCTTCAAGTATGTAGAAATTTTTTTGGAACTCTTCGTTAAATAAAGGATTATCCGGGACCAGATTGGCATAAGCCAAAAGGGCCAGGTACTGCTCGCCTGTGTTTTTGCCCTCCCGGATTCCCGGAAGCTTCTCGTTTTTTTCTTCTGTCTTTAAAATCCCACTGAAACGTCCGTTTTTCGAATTATAAGTCATTACATACTTTCCCTGATTTCCAGGATATTCCATGCAGAAATAATTTATGGTATCCCTGCCCCTTTGTATACCGGCAGCCCCAGAGTCTTTTTCTTTCCGGATCTGAATCAGTGTCAGAAGTGCCTGTAACGTAGGCCCATGAAGGCGGGAGACTTTTCCCTGCTTCCTGATATTTCGCATGGAACAATCTGCTTCATCATAGCTGACCCGTTTTTTCCCTGATTTTTCCAACATCACCCGAAATGGGTCCGGAATGGGTTCTTTCATAATCCATGGTGCATAAAAACAAAGATCTGGCATTTTGTTCCCTCCTCTTTCATTATGTGATTTTCTGCATACGAAGGAAAGAAACAGGCAGAGCATTGGATTTTTCCAACGTCTGCCTGTCATTCATTCTTTATGCGCTCTTTTCCTGTTCCAGGATTGCTTCATATATTTTTCGGATACGGTACCCAAACATGGTGTTTCGCCGGCTGATGTAATCCGTCCGGATAGCCTGTGCGATTGCACGTTTGCTTCCCACAATTATAAACCTTTCTCTGGCTCTTGTTACTGCCGTATAGAAAATGTTTCTGCGAAGCATCCACCGGAAACATGGAAGCATTGGAAGGATTGCCATCGGATATTCACTGCCCTGAGCCTTATGTACCGTAATCGCATATGCCAGTGTCAGCGGCCAATAATCTTCCTCCTGATATTCCATGACCCGGCCATCCCCAAAATCTACACGCATGACCATTTTTTGATCTTTCCGAAAAATCCCTATGACTTCTCCAATATCGCCATTTGCTACTTCATCGTTGTTTTTTGTCTGCATGACCCGGTCACCTTCCCGGTAAGTATTCCTGCCATTTGTGATTTCCGGATAACCGAAACGCTTTGGATTCGCAATGTCACGCAATACCAGATTCAATGCATCCGTACCTGCTTCCGTATCTTTTCGAAGCGGTGACATCACCTGCACTTCTTCCAGAGAACCGTTTCTCTGCAGTACTTCTTTTCGATAGATCTTCTGTATCTTTCGCGAAGCCTCCTCCGGTGTGGAAGCCGGAATAAACTGAAAGGTATCATCAAACACCAGATCCAGCTGATTCTTATTGATCTTAATGGCATTCTGGCTGATGGTGGAATTCCCTTCCTGTCGGAAACATTCATCTAAGACAGTTACCGGAAATACGCCGGAATCAATGATCTCCTGAAATACTTTTCCAGGCCCTACGGATTCGATCTGATCTTTATCACCCACCAGAACCAGTCTGGCACCGGATTTAATACTGGAAAACAGTTTATCCGCCAGATACATATCGACCATGCTGAACTCATCTGCTATGATCAGGTCATCTGGAATTGGCTGCTCGTTCTTCCATTCTTCCTCTCCAGCTTCTCCGGTAAGCCCTATGGATTTATGGATTGTCAGTGCTGGATACTCTGTACATTCCCGCATTCGCCTTCTGGCGATACCTGTAGGTGCACATAAAAGGATCACCGCATTTTTATCCAATGCTTCCTGTACAGCAATGATGAAACGGATCACCGTAGTCTTTCCTCTGCCGGGTCCTCCTGTAATGATGGATACCGGGTTTTCAAAGACATTTTTTACTGCCACCTGCTGTTTCGCATTCAAAATAATATCCTGTTCTTTCTGGATCTTTCTTAAAATACGGTCAACATTTACAGCCATTCCCGTCTGCATATGGAGTCTGACTAATGCGGCAGCAGCTCCCAGTTCGGCCTGGAAACTTTTGCGTGTATAAAACCCTCCATCGTGGCAGACCAGGCTTCCATCTGTATGGATCATATCATTGCCTGTATCCCGGATTGCCCGTTCAGAGACCGGTGAAACATCTTTATTGTGATTTAAAAGTTTTTCGACACGTTCAATAATGTCCTCTCTTTTTAAATACAAATGTCCTTCGCCTTCTGCTTCTGACATAATATGCAAAATAGCAGCCTTAATGCGAAGGGGATCATCTGCACGGAAATGTTTTGCCTTTACTGCAATCTGGTCAACAGTCAGAAATCCAAATCCATGAACCTCACAGAGCCGGAAAGGCTCCTCCTTCACGATCATAACTGCAGCAGGTCCAAATTTCTCTTGTATTTTTGAAACTTTTGCAGGAGTCACCCCAAAAGGGGACAAATACATCATCAGTTCCCGGATGGAACTGCTTTTTTGATATCCTTCCAGAATATCATCTAAGCGTTTCTGCGTAATTCCTTTTACCCGAAGAAGTTTCTCCGGGCTGTCATTAAAAACATTCAGTGTATCTTCCCCAAACGTTTCTACGATGCGAGCTGCCATTGCCGGTCCGATCCCTTTGATCAGGGATGACGACAAATAAGTCCGAATACCTTCTTTTGTGGTTGGCATGGTTACTGAAAAATTGCTCACACTATACTGCATTCCATATTTTGTGGGTTTCCAGTCTCCCGTCAGTTCCACATCCAGGCCTTCGTTTGTCGGAAGTTCGGTTCCAAATGCCTGAAATATTCCATAATTTCCATTCTTTTGTTTTTTTACTTCCTCCGGTAAATCTTCATTGGTCATGTAGGAAGCTACCGTATATCCACTTCCTGCATTATAATAGATCTGCCGGATGGCTTTACAGCAAATGCTCATGTTCCAGCTCCTCTCTACCATGAGATCCAGAGATAATTATTGCATCCCATACTGGTGATGAAACCATCCTTCTTTAGTTTTTCCCGGATCACCTCTGTCTGTCCAAAAGGATATCCTTTTAAAATTCCAACCCTTCGATATTTCCTTTTTCCAATGGAAATACTGCAGATTCCTTCCCTGTTTACTGAAAAACGGTTTCGATTTTCAGATTCCAGAGTTTTCCGAATCGCCTGGATCCGCTCAAAGCCTTCATCTTCGTACCATATGGCAGCCTGTGCCCTGCATCTTGCCTGCTTCTCCTGATTATCGAAATTTACCGTTTCCGATCCCTTCTCATGATTTTTCGGTAAATCCTCGGTCTTTTCAGCATCTGCATGTACTTTACGGGCATCTGCACTCTTTTGCTGTTTGTTGTCATCATCATTCTCATTCGTTTCCTCCTTGTCCTTTTTCATAATAAATTTTTCATAGAAAAACAGTCCTGCTGCAACCGGAATGACCAGTGAAAGGGACTGTATGATCACTGCCAGAAATACCGGCCATAAAAATGGTGATACTAACAGACCAAAAATTCCAGTTATCACGCACAGCTGTTTATGTGCAGACAACCATTTGTTCATTTTCTCCATCATAAGCATTTCCTCCTATGATTTGCTCAGTCAAAATCCAGTTTTTCATCATCTGTTTCCATGTACCGGTCATCAATATCCTGACTACGCTCCCGACTTCTTGCCGAAGTTCCTCTGGATCTTGTCCCGCCAGAATTTGATCTCCGTCTGTCATCCGATGCATCTGTCCTGGTATTGCTTCTGTATCTTCCACCTTCACGTTCCCTGTCATAGTCACGGTCATCCATTTCTGCTGCTCTTTCACTTCTGGTGCTTCTGGAAGCTGAACGCTGGTTTTCTGCACGGTCAGAACGGTTTCGATTAGAAGATGCCCTCGTTTCTCTTTCCGGTTCTTCCCGCTCGTCATTTCCAGATTCTAAAGCTTTCTTACTTTCTGCAAAAGAAATCTCTTCTATCATAAGCCGCATGCCGTAGACATTTTCACCAGCCCGATTCTTGTAGTTGTCATTCTGCATACGACCTTCTACCAGAATCTTGATACCCTTAAACAGATATTTTTCCGCGAACTCTGCTTTTCGGCCAAAAGCCGTACAGCTGAAGAAATCTGCTTCCGGATCTCCTCTTCGTACAAATTTCCGGTTTACCGCCAAGCGAAAGTTTGCGATGGCAAGTTCTCCATTCTCTGTCTGTGTGTAGCGTAAATCAGGCTCATTTACTACTCGTCCCATCATGATTGATTTGTTCATAATTGTCCTCCATAACTTTATAAAGTTTTCCAGTTTCATTCCAGATGTTCCCGCATACATTTGACTAATGCTCCCATACCATTTTTTCGGATCTCGCGGGCAGCAGAGTCAGCCGTACATAAATTTTTTGCCATCTCCAGTGATTCTTCTCCCGGATGTGTTGCAAACAATACCGGTATCAGATAAAACAGAGATTTTTTGACCAGCATATCATATGCCATCTTAAAAGATTCCGGCGAAGTTTCCTTTCCATCTGGATTACATACAATCTGCCATACTCCTGGATATTCGATAATCCATTCAAGAAGGTGCACGACCTCCTTTTCCATCTTTTTTCGTTTCATAACACCCTCCTTGCATTCTGAGTTTCCTTGTGTTTTTTTGTGATCCTCCTTTCCTTATTTGCTGATCTGTACTTGTTGTCTGCCATATTTTTGCAACAAAAAAAGGCCATTTAGAAATTTTCATTCTAAATGACCTTATTTATTACAAAGGCAGGAGGCTTTTGGCTCCTTAATGTTTTACTCCCGGTCAGATCCGGAACCAGCGTTTCTTATCTGTGTCTACAGATACAAATACAAATCTCACAATCATATTAACACAAGATATTGTTGGCGTCAATCGCACTTTTGCTATATTCGGTGTTCTTCTCCAACCTTTTTTAATCAAAACAATATTTTTTCCAAAATCTAATTTATGATACTTTCTACTTTAGAAAAGAAATTTTTAATTAAAATTACACAATATTCAGCATCTTCTTTTCTAAAGCAGTAAAGCGAATAATCACACTTTAGTCTCTGAGCTTTAACGTAATCAAAATCTGCCTTATCTGCTACTAAAAGTACTCCTGAATTCACCAAATCATTTAATCCTCTTTCAAGAGATTCATGGGACTCTTTTTCTTTAAGTTCGTTTACTTTCCAATTTGCCAATTTTCCTTGATACTCTAATAATACCTTTAACGTAAACATCATTGCATAATAACATCTATTGGCGCAATCCATATATCTACCCTCAGTTAGTAAAATCTCCGCAGATGTAATAGTTTCTTTGGCTTTTTCACGTAGTAACACTAAATTTATTGCCGGCTTAATAAGCGTTTGCTCAAGCTGGATATCAGATGCAGATATATTATCATGAAATTCTCCCGCACTAAGTATCAATTGATCTTTTAAAGTTTGTTTCTCATCCACTGCTGTATACTCATTGTCTAAAATAGCCTTCAATACATCTATCAATTCACTTTTCGAAGTTGATGTCAAATTATAAAAGCTATCATATAAAGGCACATATTTTATCTTTGATTTATCCTGTAATGATGACCATATTCCAAATACAAGAGAAACTCTTTTATAAAACTCTGATTCAAAATAATCCATAAAGGAACTATATTGATTTTTTCTGTCACCTGAATGATATCCAACTAATGTGAACATAAAGGCTGCTCTCAAAGCATTACTCAAATTTTGTTCAGCTTTATCAGAAGAGAACTTCCATGCTCCTAACGAAATAGTAAGTTTTTCATTTTTGGAGTCGTTTTCATTTATTCTGGAAAAATGGCCATCAAAATCAAAACAATCTATAATTTCCATTGCAGAATGTCTTAACAGGTCAATAATTATCCCTTCCCATGTTTCAACTCTAATTGTATCCTTTGCTTCTTGAAGAATTACAAATCTTTTTTTACCATTAACATCTTCCGATATTCCGATTCCAAATTTAGAAAGAATATCTTTATTATCAACAGACTGCGTCCAATTTCTAGGTGTATTGGTCATTATCAAGTCTAGCAAGGAAGAATAATCCGAATCCTCGAAAACAACTCCATATGCATATTTTTTAAATAATTTGATTTCTTTTTTTATATGTTCATCAAACATATTTTGAATATAAAGCAAATATACTCCTCGTGGTAAATCAATTGTGAGTTCCGGTTCCATATTATTTGCAATATTATCATGATTTGGCTTTATTGGTTTTCCTAATGTCAAAGACATTACTTTCGGATATATTCCTGCGTTAAATTCAATTTTATTTTTCATTTTTGCTTCTCTCTTTTCCTAATTTTCATAATCCTCTGAAATGTACTGATATTATAGCTATCAGACTTGAGTAATGGCGTTTTTCACATAAACTTATTCAATGTGTCCTAATACCAGCTCTTTCAAATAGATTTTCTCATTTTCAATATCTATAATTTTTTCTTCACGTAACATTTCAATGGTTTTATCCCATTCTAAATTATCCGGATATTTATCCAGAGTCATCTCGCACCAATGCAGATATTCCTGCTGAACCTCTGATTCACAAATTCCCTGTTCGTAACAGTTCCGTTGGTGTAGAAAATATAATACATAAGCATCTTCCTGTTTGATTTCCTGCTTTGTAGCTTTTTGAATAAACAGAGCTGTGACGATTAATAATTGCAGGTAATTAAAAAAGCTCTCTGGTAAATTGACTGATGTAACCAGTTCCAATGCTGCCATAATTGCACTTTTGATATTTAGACGCACATTTCCTAATTTGTACGATGCGGATTCTTCTCCCAGAAAAATCATTCCCTTTCTGGGATCATCAGGAATTACCAGAATATTTCTATCAATAAATTCACCTCCAGCTTTCCCTTCAATCCCAAGTGTTTCTGCTTCTTTTATCACTTCATTGATTAATAAATGATTATACTCTTCTGCTTCATGTTGGGTCATTTACTCATCTCCTCATTCTGTTTCTTCGCTCTGTATGAATAATTTTATCCAATTTTCCTTTTTCTTTTTTTAGAAAAACCTGATCCCTATATTCATCATAGACGTCAAGGAATCCACCATATAGATGATTTCCATCTATCGTATCAAAATCATATTCATCTTTATCTACAATGGCAAATAACTTTCCTTTTCGCTTAACTGGGTTTGGATGCTCTGAGTCTGAAAGCATTGTCTTATACAATACACGGTCTGTATAATAATACAAGTCAAAAAAATCCATATACATTGCAGGGGCCAAATAAGTATATTTTTCCAGAATCGGCTCCTCATTACTCTCCTTCATGATAATTTTAAGGACAATATCATAGGCTATTGCATCTGCATCGTATTCTTCCTTTTCCGGATGTCTTTCGGAGTATTTTTTGCCAATATGCGCGAGATAAGCATGTGCAATTTCGTGAGCCATGCTGAAAACTACAATTGTCCAATAACAGTCTTCTGCAAGTTTCATAATCTGCATATCTCCATTTAGTAAATGCAGCAAAGCATTATTTGCATCAAGTGCCTGCATCTCACCAAAAATACATACATCATTCATCAAAAAAAGTGTGTATCTAAAACAGTCTCCGTAAATATCCAAATTATCAAATTCTTTGGACCACTTGAACATTGCTACAAAAAAAGAAATCACTGTTGATTCAAATAATTCATCTATATGAATAAAAGTTGGATTTTTTTGATCGTTATAAATATAGCTATTGATTGTCTTCTGATAACGATTATTTAACTGAATTGCATTTCCTTCAAAATCATATTCTTTTTTAAAATACTCTTTTACTAATTCAAACATTTTAGGGAGATTATATTTTTTCATATTCTCCCGAATTTGTTCTTCTGTTAAAAGTCCTGAGAAATTTTGCAGCATTCTTTGTATGCCAACTTCATCATTTTTTATTTCTTCACCTCCGAAGCGAAATATATCATACGTTTGTGACACCATAAACTTTTCTAAAAAGGGGATTTCGTTCTGATCTTCAGGTGATTTTTTTGCCATATTTATCATCTCCCACTATTTGTTTTTCCTATATTTTACCATATTTTTATTATTATCACTACATTTTAATATAAATATTATATGATTTCAAAAAATAAGAGCTGCCACTCCATGCATTCACAGAAAGGCAGCTCCTGCTTAAATCATTTTTATTTAACAACTACTTTTACTTTTTTACGGATCTTTCCAGATTTCACTGTGATATAGGCTGTTCCCTTTTTCTTTCCGGTGATAACACCCTTGGAATTTACCGTCACGATCTTCTTATTTGAAGAACTGTAGGTAACCTTCTCCTGGAAAGTGATCGGGCTGATGACCGGTTTCAGCGTAAGTTTTTTATTCCTTGCAACGGTCACCCTGGATTTCAGTCCGGTGATTTTCGTTGTCCTTACCGTTGTTTTTTGCACAGTAACGGAAATGACCTGTTTCTTGCCGCTGGCCAGTGTAATGGTCACTTTGATTATTATTTGAATTCCAGCCCTCAGCCTTTTCATTGACAGAGGGCTAATTTTGGCTTAACAATTATTGAGCATGGGAGACATATCTCCGTCGAACACTTGCAGCTCCTCTCTTCGATCAAATTATTCTTTTGTCATCTGATTTTAATTTCTATTTTTCCTTCCACTGGGCTATATAAATCCAGAGGATCTTCATCACTTTCATAAACACGTCCTTCGCCTTCTCCGTAAGTATCTTCTGTTCCTGTTTCATATTTTTTATATGTTGTTCTGTTTTTTTCTTCTTTATTTACATATAATTCTAATGTCACCGTTTTAGCATCTGGCGAAATTCCTTTGTATTTTGTATTATTTCTGCTTTCTTCAAACACAGTCTCTGTGTCCCCATAATTTGTCATTCTATAAAGCCCCTGATTTCCTTTATCGTCGGTTCCTATTAAATAATAATCTTCATATTCTTTATTATCCAAATTTCCATAAATTGTACTTGCCAAATCGTTTAAGCTCATTTTTGAAATCGTCAGATTTTGATTTGGAGATATCTTTATTTTTTTATTCACATTTACATTTATTGTATTCTTCTCTAATTCTTCCCAATTTGATGAAAATTCAAAAATATAGTCATCCGTATCTTTTGTATCTGCAGTATCCATTTCTGTTGGATCAAATAACCATACTTTCATTTTTATATCTGCTGTATTATCTTTAATAGTTGTATCTTCCACCCTATAATGACAAACCTGACCATATGTTCCATCTAACTGTGCCGCTTTTCCATTTATCTCCACTTCTGTTAGTAGAATAGTCTCCTTTTCTTTTGAAGCATTTATATTATCAGATATTGCCACCCATAAATTCTCCTTATCCGCAGCAATTTCATCTAATGTAATAGAAATTCCATTTTTAGTAATCGTTTTTCCAACACTATCTATATATGATTCTACATTTTCATTAATCCCCAATGCAGTTTGAATCCACGAAGTAATCTGTTCCCAGGCCGCCTTTATCTCATTCGGATGTCCCAATCCTCCTAACAATAATGCTATTACAACTCCTGCTGCAATCTTTGCTAATTTTAATTTCAAATTAACATTTCGCTTTTTCCATGGCAGGGAAGCTTCGTAAACAAATTTTTCATCTATTTCTCCCATCAGATCCAAAAAATTGTTTTCTTTTTTCATATGATTTCTTTCACCTCTTCCCATAATTTGTTTCTGCTTCGAAAAAGACTGGATTTAATTTTAGTCTCAGAGCATCCATGTCTTTTTGCAATGTCTTTAATATTATCCATATACCAATATCGCCTGACAAAAATATCCCTGTCCCCTGCTTTTAAATCACTTAAAAATTTTTCTAAAATATTCAAAATTTCCTTTTTCTTTATGTCCTCTTCCACATAATCCTTTATTGTATTTTCCAGTTTTTCCACTTCACCACAAATATCCATCATATGTGTATCTGCTCTTTTTGAAGTATTTTTCTTTCTGAAATTGTCCAATGCCAAATTTCTGGTTATTTTTCCAAGAAATGCAGATAATTTTGTTGGCGTTTTGGGCGGAATCTTATTCCACGTTATCAGCCATGTATCATTTACACATTCTTCTGAATCTTCTGTGTTATATAAAATATTCCATGCAATCTTAAAGCAAAATTTTTCATACTTTACTTCTACCTGGCGAATTGCATCTTCTGATCTTTCTAAAAATAAATTTATAATATGTATATCTTCCATATCACATTTCTCCCCTGTATATTAGTGTTTTTATGCAGATAGTCTATTTGCAGTGTGCCATATTAATGTTGTCTATTATATATAACGTATTTTTTTCTGTTTGGTTGCACTTTTTTTATAAATTTTTTTGTTACCATAATTCCATTATCACTATAACATATTATCTAATCATTCTTCTCTCCCTGGTCAACTATTAATATCGTAATCTGCTTCTGCAAATAAAGCTACATGCCAAAAATGAAAAAAAGGAGCTGCCATTCAATGTGCATTCATGAACGGCAGCTCCTTTTTAAATCATTTTTATTTAACAACTACTTTTACTTTTTTGCAACTATTTCCAGATTTCACTGTGATATAGGCTGTTCCCTTTTTCTTTCCAGTGATCACACCACTGGAACTTACCGTTGCAATCTTCTTATTCGAAGAACTGTAGGTAACCTTCTCCTGGGAAGTGATCGGGCTGATGACTGGTTTCGACGTAAGTTTTTTTATTCCTTGCAACGGTCACGCTTGATTTCAGTCCGGTGATCTTTGTTGTCCTTACCGTTGTTTTCTGCACAGTAATGGAAATGACCTGTTTTTTGCCGCTGGCCAGTGTAATGGTCACTTTGATTATTATTTGAATTCCAGCCCTCAGCCTTTTCATTGACAGAGGGCTAATTTTGGCTTAACAATTATTGAGCATCCCTTAACTGATCTACAATGCTGCATTTCGCTGCGTTATTATACATCATGCAGGGAATCAGCCACCCAAGCAGAAGAAATACCGGAATTGTCAGCAGGACAGGCAGAACGGTGAACCGATACTCAAAGAACCAGAACATACTGCCCAGCATTTTCCCCGCAAGAGGTCCCACCGCCAGTGAAAGCACAAAGGCCAGCACTACGGAAGACATTGCGTAAAACAACCCCTCGTAGATCAACATGGTTTTGAGCTGTCGGGGCGTCATTCCTACAGCCTGAAGCACAGCAAATTCACGGCGGCGGGAAAGAATACCGGTCATCATGGCGTTGAAGAAATTTAAGAGTCCCACCAGCCCAATGATAGCACAGAGGATACCGCCTATCAGAAGGAACATCTGTCGGAACTGAGCGAACTCAGAGCGAGCCGTGGCTTTGCTTTCATACATCAAGGGCGAAAACTCACCGGCAGTAAGCTTCGATAGATATTGCTCTGCTTCGGTCTCGTCAGCGTCGTCCGCTGTGTCGAACAGGTAGAGCATCGGAACGACCGCACCACCGCTGTCCCTCTGTGCGGTGTCCACAGGCAAAACTGCGTTATATCCAATACCACCATAACGATAACCCATGGAGTACGGAAGTTCTACCAAGGCGCAGACCGTGTACTCTACATCTCTGGCCCCATACAATTTTGCCTGAAGGTATTCCTCCGGTGTGTCTTCGTTGCACAGTTCCCCTGTGCGGCTGTCGATATATTTCACATCATCCGCATAGGTAGCCGTGATCGTGTCTCCCACCTTGGGGTAGTATTCAGGATTGGGCAGATTGCCGTAATCATCCAAAGAAACCGCAATGGCAATGGCGTTATTGTCCGGTTCCAACATGGGAGAAATATCTCCGTCGAACACTTGCAGCTTGTCAAACAGGCTGTTATCCAGAGCCTCGATTCTGGTATCTCCCATCACCATATTGCCCCGGTGCTCCAGACGGCTCATATGGCTGTCCAACTGCTCGGCGCTTTCGTACCTTGCATAGTCCTGCCGCAGAGCATCTTCCGTCATCCACAGGTATGCGGTTTTTCGCACAGCATATCCCGTGCCGGAAAGACTGGCCTTTGTGTTTGCTGCGATCTCCTCGATCTGTTCTGGCGTGATGAATTCATCTGCCGGATTGTAACGGAAATAGTCGGGAGTGCTGACGATAAAATCGGCACAGGTCATGGAGGATACATACTTCTCCATGCTGAAGCCTCCCACAAAGGCACACAGCGCATTGAACAGTGTCACCGACAGTGCCAGAGACAACACCACCAGCACCGTCTTTTTCTTGTTTCGTCCCAGATTGGCAAAGGCCATCTGATGGAGCTTGGCTCCCCGGGTGCTGCGCTGTTTTTTCTTAGTCTGCATCACATCCGTATATTTGGTAGCCTCCACCGGAGAGACCCTGGCTGCCATTTTTCCGGGTTTGGAACAGGACAAGAGCACCGTCAACAGGGCAAACAGCATGGAACCAAGGAAGATCACAGGCGAAGTGCTGATGGTAGTGATGCCTGCATCCAACTGGGTGGAGCGCAAGACAACAGGTACCAGAACAGCGCCGATGCCGTAGCCCAGCAACAGTCCTGCCGGAATGCCGATCAGACAAAGTAGAAGTGCCTGCTGGCGAATGATGCGTTTGAGCTGCCGGGGCGTTGTGCCAATGGTTTTCAAAAGTCCGTAAAACCGGATATCCCCCGCAACAGAGATCTGGAAAATGTTATAGATGATAAGATACCCGGTGAAAATCACCAGTAGCAAAAAAGCTGCTATGGCGACCATCAGCTCTGGATCGAGCTGCGACTCCAGCTGGGATGAGGTATATCCCCAATTGACGCCGATTCGGACGCTGTTGGGATCGGTATAGCTGTCCCATGTGTAGCCAAGATCGGTATCCACCTGCTCCATCTGCCCTTGAATGTTTGTGCCGGAAGCCAGCATGACATTCAAATCGGTGCGGAAGGGCTGTAACCCTGTTTTCACTGCCTGCGCTTCGATGTCATCTGCGTAATCACGGCTGATGTTGATGTAGTGAACAGGCATTAGTTCATCATAGTCCCAATAGCCCACCAGCGTAAAGGTATCTGTTACAGTAAAGGCAGTTTGATCCTTGTCCGTGATGGAATAGGAAACCGTGACCTCTGCGCCCAGCTCCGGCGTTACGCCAAGTAGCTGCAATGCTGCCGTATCCATGGCCGCCTCTTTGCCGCTTTCGGGCATCCGCCCGGTAGTGGGGGTGGCATAGCTCCATTTGGTGCAGTTGGCATCCATGTAGCTGATCTCTGCAGGGGTTTTGGAAAAGACACCATCCACTGTGATGCCGATCACCTTCCGTGCCCCAGCAGCCTTCACCTTTGGGTGGGCAGCGATACGTTCCGCCTGCTCGGGGGAAACATCTTTAAAGGTACCGTGTGCATAGCCGCCTACCTGCCGAAACTGGTAGGTTTCATAACTGGCGTTCAACGACAAGACAATGGTGAACATGGACGTAAATAGCAGCGTTGTCAGCGCAATGGCAAAAATAGCGATCAGATTGCGGCGGCGGTTCGCATAAAGAGATTTTAAGCTGAGCTTTCGAATACATTTTTGATTTCTTACCTTCATCACGGTCACCTCCTCATCGGCCCGTGACAATGCGGCCATCTTCTATGCGGATGATCCGGTCAGATAGTTGGGCAATCTCTTCGTTGTGGGTGATCATCACGATGGTCTGGGCGAACTTTTGACTGGTGACTTTCATAAGGCTCAATACATCCTGGCTGGTCTTGGAATCCAGATTGCCGGTCGGTTCATCTGCCAGAATGATAGCGGGTGCTGCTGCCAGTGCACGGGCAATGGCTACCCGCTGCTGTTGACCACCTGAGAGCTGATTGGGCAGTGCATCCAGACGGTCGTTCAGTCCAAGCGTCTGCACGATCTGCTTCACAAAAGATTTATTTACCTTTCCACCATCCAGTTCAATGGGTAGAATGATGTTTTCATATACATTCAGCACCGGAACAAGATTGTAGCTCTGAAATACAAAACCGATTTTTCTGCGGCGGAAAATAGTCAGAGCTTCCTCCTTCAGGGAGAAAATATCCTGTCCGTCCACCATGACCGTGCCGCTTGTAGGGCGATCCAGACCGCCCAGCATATGCAGCAGCGTGGATTTGCCGGATCCGGATGTGCCGACAATTGCAACAAATTCGCCCTTTTTTACACTTAAATCAACTCCATCCAACGCATGAACGGCGTTATTGCCGGAGCCATAAATCTTTTTCAGGTCTTTTGCCTGTAAAACCTCCATAAATGAGTACCTCCATGAAAAAATCTGTATGTATGAAAGGAAACGATCCTTTGATACATACAGATTATCGCATAGGATTCTTTCCACATTCTTTCCGGCGGAAAATGAAATCTAACAATTTTGAAAGAATGGATGCTATTTCGGCAGAAACACGGAAAACGTGCTTCCTTTGCCGGGGACAGAGGCGACTTTGATATAGCCGCCCTCGCCGGATATGATCTGTCGGGCAAGGTATAAGCCGATGCCAACCCCTTCTTGTTCCTGAACAGCATTTGAACGATAAAAACGGGAAAATATCTTTGCCTGCTCGTTTTCCGGGATACCTGAACCGGTATCCGATATATCGATCCTTGTAAACATTTCGTAACTTACGGTAGAAATCGTGATTGTTCCATGCTCCGTATATTTGATGGCGTTGTCTACGATATTAGCCAGTGCTTCCGCTGTCCATTTGAAGTCAAATGTAGCGGAAATATCTGTATCGTACAGATATATGGATAATCCTTTTCCAGAAGCCTTGGAGGCATATTGTTCTACTACGCTTTCAAGCAGCGGCTGAAGTGATGCTTGCTGAGGGGAAAGTGAAATGATCCCATTTTCCAGTCTGGAAAGTTTTACGAGAGAATCAATCAGAAATCGTAGCTTTTCCGATTGTTTGTACAGTGCCTCCACATTTTCCTTTGCCGATGCAGACAGAGTTTCCTCCATCAAAAGCTCGCTGTATAACAGCAGGTTTGCAATCGGCGTTTTCGTCTGGTGGGAAATGTCCGCAATCAAGGATTTGATTTTGTCTTTTTCCTGTGCCATATTTTGAGAAGATGCTTCTGCGGCAGAAAGATAGTGTGCAAACTTTGTTTCCAAAGCAGACAGTTGGCTTTCATCAAAATTGGTTTCAGAAAAGGAGCCGGTCATGGCGGCGTCCAGCATCCTTTCGATTTCTTCCATCGTTTTTATGACCTTTCTCCGCTCCCATAATACAACAGCTGACGCCGCCAGAAAACACAGCAGTATGATCACAATGCCGGTTTTATTCATCTTTTATCACCCAGCTATAACCAATTCCATAGACGGTTTTAATGTATTTTTGTGCCCCAAGTTTATCCCTCAGACGCTTGATCGTAACAGACAAAGCATTTTCATCCACATATTCTGCACCATCTGTCCAGATCCGGTCTACAAGGTCTCCACGGGTCATGGTTCGACCGCGGTTTTCAACAAGCATACGCAGTAATTTTTGCTCTGTTTTACTTAATTCCACTTTTGAATCTCCCACATAAAAGGTCATTGCTTCAAAATCAAAGTGAAATAGATCAATATGGATCGGTGCATTTTTATGGCTTGATGTTTGCTTTCGCAGTTGGGTATTCACCCTTGCCCGCAAAACCGAAAGAGAAAAGGGCTTGGTAATGTAATCATCAGCGCCCCTCTCCAGTCCGTCCACGATGTCCAGATCGGTATCATTGGCAGTCAGCAGAATAACAGGAATCCCGGGTGTGGTTTCCTTGACCTCCCGTAGCAATTCAAGCCCACTGCCATCCGGCAGATTGATATCTAACAGGATCAGGGATACACCGCCGCAAAGCAGCTGCTCCTTCGCCGTTTTCAGGTCTTTGCAGGAAATGATTTTCCGATCATCTACTTTCAGTGCTTTGCATAAACCTTGATTCAAACCAATATCATCTTCAACAATCAATAATTGCTCCATATATCTCACTCCTTCGTTACTCAAAGGTATTCGGCAAAGATAATAACAAGACAAAAAAATAACCGCTCCAGCGTGAAGTGAACGGTTATTTTCAATCAATTAAGTATGTGGACTAACCGTCTATCGGCAGCACACTTTTTCTATAATCATATTGGCACGCATATGTGACAATGTCAAAAAATTTCTTCATTCTCTTGGTTATTAATCTCCTTGATCAGCTGTACTGCTTTCTCTGCATCATCGGTTTTCACGAATATATTCACACCATATATTCCAAATCCAGGTGCTCCATGCATTGCAACATTCGCACCTGCTTCCTGGGAAAAAGCTTCTATTTCACTTTGCTTTAACATTTCTACGAGCTGTTCTGTCTCTACTATATTCTGTGCATTATAAATCTTTGTCCATTCTGTCTTAGATTGGGAAGTTTCTTTTCTCTCCTTTTTTCTTTTCTACTTATTACATACGTTTTCTGTACGTGAAACGCAAAATAATAAGTAGAAAATCATAAAAAGACCTTCTATATTATTATAGGTAAGTTCTCGCCATCATCCCTTGCCTTTTTCTCGATATTCCTTTAGTTTAAGAAACGATTCGTCACTGATACAGTGTTCAATACGGCAGGCCTCCGTTTCCGCTATATTAGGTCTTACTCCCGCAGATATAAGCTGCTCCTTAAAAAATTTATGTCGTTCATAAATTTTTTCCGCAACCTTTCGCCCTTCCTCTGTTAAAGAAATGAAGTGCTTATCGTCCTTTGTAAGAAAACCGCCATCACATAAGACATTAACTGCATGGCATACGCTTGGCTTTGATACTCCCATGTGTCGAGCGATGTCTACCGAGCGGACACTTCCAAATTTTTTATAGAGAACCAAAATTGCTTCTAAATAATCTTCTCGAGATGCATAAAGGTTCATAAGTTCTCCTTCACTGAACCAGTTTCCAGCCGATGGCCTCCTGTCTGGCCGATACAAAGTCGGCATATAGGCCCTTCTGCCGGATCAGCTCTGCATGAGTGCCGCGCTGGACAATGTGAGCGTTGTCCAGCACAATGATCTGGTCGGCGTTCCGAACAGTTTTCAGCCGGTGGGCAATCATGATGATGGTCTTGTCGTGGGTCAACGCCTCAATAGCCCGCTGCAATTCATCCTCGTTCTCCGGGTCAACACTGCTTGTTGCCTCGTCCAAAATGATGATGGGTGCATTTTTCAGCATGGCGCGGGCGATGGAAATACGCTGTTTCTCGCCGCCGGACAAAGTGCCGCTGCCCTCGCCAATCACAGTATCATAGCCCTCCGGCAGAGCGGAGATAAAGTCATGGCAGCAAGCCTTTTTCGCCGCCTCAACCACCTGCTCATGAGTGGCGTCCGGGCAGCCAAACTTGATATTGTTCTCAATCGTATCTGCAAATAGGTACACGCTCTGAAACACCATCGAGATATTCTTCATCAGGCTGTCCAGCTTGAAATCCCGTATATCCGTACCACCTATGGTAATCTTCCCGGCGTTCACATCCCAAAAACGGGCAATCAGGTTACACATCGTTGTCTTTCCTGCCCCAGAAGGTCCGACAATAGCTGTAGTCGTTTTTTCGGGAATGGTAAAGCTGACCTGATCCAGTATCTTGCGGTCTGTGTAGGAAAAGTCCACCTTGTCAAACACGATCTCACTGGACTTCGGCGTAATGTCAGCGCCTTTCTCGTCCATCACCGGCATGTCATCAATGGAGTTTGCCGTATTCATCGAGGCCGCCAGCATTTGAAGCAGAGAAGCCATGTTCCCGGCGTTCTCCAAATCGTTGAACACCATGAAAGAAGCGATTACCAAAATCAGGCCGTAGGCTAGCGGCAGAGAGCCATCCAGCCAGAACCAGATTGAGGCCAAAAGCAGCAAGACGCTGAACACCCGGACAACCACTTGCTTGATAGCGTCATAGGGAACGCTGGCTTTTGTCAGTTTCAGGTTATCCCTGCAGCTTGCCTGAATAGCGTTTCCAATGGATTGAGTGCTATCCCGTTCTAGCCCAAATGCCTTTACAATCCCCATGCCCTGAATGTACTCCAACACGGACTCCACAAGGGACTCCTGCGTGTGCTGGCGCACCGAGCTTAGGGTCGCAGACTTGCGGAGGGCCAGTTCCGCCGCCGCAAGATAAAGCAGGACACCGACAGCAGCCACAAGCCCGATCCGCCAGTCGAATATCAGCAGGACAATGACAAGAGCCACCGAGTTGAAAAATCCGCCCAGTACAGACACCAGGACACGAGCCGCCAAGTTCTCTACATCGCCCAAAGTCGTTGTGACAATGGCGGTAATGTTCCCGATACTATTCTTGTTGAAGTAGCCCATCGGGATATAGCGCAGCCGATCTCCGATGTGGATACGCTTTTCCGCTACCATGCAATAGCCGGTTTCCGTTTGCTCCATCGTGGAAAAGTAGGTCGTGATGATACGCCCGATGAGGGATACCGCCATAATTCCCAACGAGATCCAGACAATACTTCCGTCCCGGTTGTCAGATACCAGCGCACCAATCACTACAAAGAGGGCGGCAAACTGCATGGCTGAAAACAGCCCGGACAGAAATGCAAACAACAGGGATTTTTTCAAAAGCCCCTTTTTGCTGCCTGCAAAAGCAAAGATTTTTTTCAATGTTCCATACATCTGACAACACCCCCTTACATCTGATCTTTCGCGCCGATATGCGCCTGCCACATATCCCGGTAGAGGGGGCAGGTTTCCAGCAGTTTCTCATGCGTGCCCTGTGCGTGGACGGTTCCATCCTTCACAACAACGATGTTGTCCGCGCCAACAATGGTAGACAGCCGATGTGCAATCACAATCAGAGTCTTGCCGACAGTCAAAGCGGAAATAGCTTTTTGCACTAGTGCTTCATTTTCGGGATCAATGTAGGCTGTTGCCTCGTCCAAAATAACAACCGGCGCATTTTTCAGCATGGCGCGGGCGATGGCAATACGCTGGCGCTCCCCGCCGGAAAGGTGGGAACCGGCGCTGCCGACAATCGTATCATAGCCTTTGTCCAGCTTGCGGATAAAGGCGTCGCAGCCACTTTGTTTGGCGGCCTGTTCTACCTCCGCGTCTGTGGCGCTGGGCTTTCCCATACGGACGTTTTCCCTGATACTGCGGTTAAAAAGATAGTTATCCTGGGATACATAGGAAATCTGGTCTGAAATTTCGGACAGCGGTATATCCTTCAGCTCATGGCCGCCGAGGGTAATGCTGCCGGATGTAACATCCCAATACCCGGCAATCAGCTTCGCCACCGTGGACTTGCCAGAGCCGGACGGCCCTACAAGGGCCGTTATGGTTCCGGGCCGGATGGCAAGGTTCACATCATGCAAAACCTCCGTTGTCCCGTCATAGGAAAACGACACAGACCTAAGATAAATGCCGGTATCTTCCAGATTGACCGGCGTGTCCTTATGGTTCAGTTCTTCGGCGTTCAGAAGCTGGCTGATTTCTTCCACATTTGTCCCCAGTACGGCCAAATCGTCCGTAAAGGTAAAGGCCGCGATAATCGGCCCGATCAGCCCCAGCGAGAAAATCACAATGGACAGGAAGGTGGAAAGTTCCAGGCTGCCGGAGAGCCAAAATGCAAAACCGCAGGGCAGCACGCAGATCAGCACTGAGGGCAGGATGGCGTTGTAGGCGCTCATGGTTTTCTGGTTTTCCCGCATCCAGTCCACATAGTAGTTGGCATTATAATTCACCGCGTCAGAATATTTTTTGTAGGAACCGGCGGACTGGCTGAACGCCTTTACCACCTCAATTCCGCCGATGTACTCTACAATGGCGTTTGCCATCAGCTTTCCCGCTTTAACCGCGCCCTCCCATTTGACGGGATAATTCTTCATACCGGCAGACATGACAGCAAGGCCCACCACCAGCGTAACAAGGGATAGGAGCGCCATGCGCCAGTCCATAACGAACAGATATACGACAATCACCAAAGGCACCAGAACATTTGCGGTCATTTCCGGGAGCAGGTGTGCTAAGGTCGATTCCATGCCTTCAACCCGGTCAACAATCGTCGTTTTGTACTGGCCGGACGGAGTATCTAAAATCGTCCCCATCGGGATGCGGGCCAGCTTTGCGGTGATATTCTCTCGCAGATCGCGCAGCGTGTAATAGGTCGCCGTGTGGGAAATCGTTGTAGAAAGACTGGAAAACAGCACTTTCCCAAAGTAGCCGCACAATGCAATAATGCCAGCGGTCACATAGCGGGAAAAATTCTGTTCCCCAGACAACATCATTGTGACAATATGCGCCACGCAGAAATAGGGCACCATCTGGCAGGCCACGCCTAATACTGCAAGGATAATACTGCCGATGAATTTTCCATGATAAAGTTTGCCCCATCCCCATAAGACGCCTATGGGCGACTCTTTCTTTTCCTCCTTCATTCTGTGGACACCTCCTTCTTCATATCACTCAGGAAAAACTTTAGCAGGCGTTTTCGGCCATTGCTGTCCTCTATGGAATAGCTTTCCTGAATTTGCCCGTTTTCTAAGTGAAGGACATAATTGCAGCAGCGTAGAATAAATTCCGGGTCATGCGTTACCACAAGCGCGGTTCTTCCGGCATTTGCCACCTGATTGACAACATTGGCAACCTGCCTCATGTGAAACAGGTCAAGGCCGCTGGTCGGTTCATCAAATAAAATCAGAGGGCGTTCCGAAGCAATCGCAGAGGCAACCGCCACGCGCTGCTTTTCACCGCCGGACAGTCCCATCGGGTGGCAGTCCTCAAAGGAAAGCAAGTCCATCTCCTTTAAGATTTCTCTTGCCCTTTGCTTATTCTTGGTTCTCATACTGAGCAGAATTTCATCCAGAACACTTTCGGTAAAGAGCTGGTGGTTTACATCCTGCATGACCATATAACAGAGTTTCAATCGTTCTTTTCTGGAATAGTTCTTGCTCTGATCCTGCACCGTTCCTTTGAAGTGCTTTTCCAACCCGCAGAGGCACCGGGCAAAGGTGGATTTTCCCGCACCATTATGTCCGATGATGGCCGTGGCGCTGCCGGATGGGAAAGAGGTTTCCGTTATATGCAAGGTTTCCGGCTCATGCTTATAGGCAAAGGACACATTCTTTATCGTCCAAACCGCCTCATTCATTCTCTGCGGCGTGCCTTCAACTTCTGAAAGCCCCGCAAGATCAAGAGGGCGCAATCCCATATCATCGCGCAGTCTTGCCGACAAGCCGCAAAATTCCTCTGCTGTATAATCACCTTCGATTTCTCCATCTTTTAGGTACAAGACACGGTCAAAGAGGCCGGACAGATAATACAGCCGATGTTCAGAGATGATGATGGTCTTTCCCTGCGATTTCAAAGTAAAGAGTAGCTGTCGGAAATCAGCGATAGCGTATGCGTCAAGGTTGGATGATGGCTCATCAAGCACATAAATATCCGGGTCAATCGCCGCTGCCGATCCGCAGGCGATTTTTTGCTTTTCACCGCCGGACAAAGAAAAAATACTTCTATCAAGCAGCGGCTCCAACTTTAGCTGTGCAGCTACACGCTTTACACGGTCACGCACAAGATCTTCCTCTATGCCGTGATTCTCTGGGCCGAAAGCCAGTTCGCTGGTCGTGTCCACATTGAAAAACTGAGAACGCGGATTTTGAAATACAGAACCGACTTTCAGAGAAATATCAAACAGTGACAGGTCACGGGTATCCTTTCCATCCAGATAGACGGAGCCGGTATAAGTCCCCTCATGATAATGGGGGATCAAGCCGTTAAACAACCGGGTCATGGTTGTTTTCCCACAGCCGGAAGTCCCGCAGAGCAGGACAAAAGAACCGTCCTCAATAGTGCAGGAAATATGTTTCAAAGCGGCACCGGCCTGCCTCTCACTGTCGGGAAGGGTACTGGCAGGATAAGAAAAGGACACATCTTGACATTTAATCATTTCCTTCACCCCCTTGCGGCAAGCACATAGATTTGCGCTGCAAATGCTCCTAGACAGATCAGCAGGAAAACAACATCCTGCACATGAAAACCCAGCTTACAGATATTCGTCCGTTTTACCGGGCCTCCCAATCCCCGCGTAAGGGCTGCCTGGGACAGTTCCTCTCCGATTTTGACGGAGCAGATCATCATGGGGACAATCCGATACTCTAAAATCGCACCGACTTTTCCACCCCCAAAGCGGACGCCACGCATCCGCATGGCGTCCCCAATAGCGCTCCCTTCTTCCGCAACCGTGGGAAAGAAGCGAAACATCACAGACATAGGAATGGTGATCTGCTGCGGCAAGTGGAGCCGTTCCATCGCCGCAACAAATTCGCTGACCGTGGTTGTCGTTACCACGAAATATCCCATGACCACGCTGGGGGTGAACCTCAGCAGAATGCCAACAATGGCTACTGCAATGTAGTTTGCTACGCCAGCCAGTCGTGACAGACCGAACATTTCCAGGCACAGACTGCCTCCAAAAATCAGGATATAGAGAACAGCGCCTTTCCATTTTCTGGCCACTGACAAAAGTAACAGCGGGATCGCCGCCAACACGATGATGTAATACTGCATGATACTTTCATACGAACCGCCTAAAATAAAGACAGCTATGGTAATCAGTACCGCCAGTTTTGTCCGGGGGTCTAATAAAATTCCACTATTGTTTTTTTGACTTGCAAGAAGTTCGCGGCTCATTACACAATTCCCGCCCGCTCAAAGTGCTTTTTGAAAATCTTCCGTCCGATCAGGCCGCCGACAAGACCACTGACGAAAGCAGCAATAAGCAGTACCGGCAAAATCCAGTCGGGCATATAAGCCATGAGCGTGTCGGCATATTCCTGACCGTAACCGGGGAGCAGGTTCTGATAGTAAGCGTCACGCGTCACAACGATGGGAATAAAGGCGCCGATTACCCACATGGAAAAAACACCGTGAATCAACACTTCGCGCTTGGCATTTTTGTAGTCACAGGCTTTCATCATAAAATCGGAAATCAGCCCGAAGATCACCCCGGTAGGGATGCACCACCAGCCCATGCCGGTCAGCAGCATAATGATACCCAGCAGCACTCCGCAGATGGTAAGCATACCGAATTTCTTAATTTTGGAGAAGAACAACATCATCGGAATACCGCCGACAAGCGGCACGATCACGCTGATAAGCGGAATAAAGATCGGGATAAAACCGATAGACGCCGCTGCGAAAATGACGATAAAGTAAATCGCCGTAAAAATACCGATGTTGATTAAGTCCTTTCCTTGCAATTTGTTGTTCATTGCGAAACCTCCTAACATGATTACTTTTACCTTTGTTAGTTCTTGCTAACTAACCCTAATGATAGCATAAATTCAGCTGTGCTTCTATGCACATATCGGTATTTTAAGCCCGTATAGCAAGGAGTTTTTTCGCTCTGCCAGAATATCCATTGACCGGGAGTTTTCTCGCAGGTATAATAATATCAGCGATTTTGCGTGATGAAAGGGGCGAAGCAGTTGCGTAACATGATATACAACATTTTAGAAAACAGCGATGCTGTTTCTGGTGTGACCTTGAAAAACAGTCCAAATAGCAGCACATTGCTTTTGGATCGGGCAGATGGCAAGGGACGCATGACATTCCATACGCTCTTTCCGGGGCTGACTTTGGCTTTTATTTTTGTAAACGCTCCCGTATGGCCGGAGTCGGATGAAAATTCAAATCTAAAGCCTTTGCTGATTAACTATTGCGTTTCGGGCAGAAGTGAATTGCTTCTGGATGACGGCTCCTACATTTACCTGAAGGAAAATGATTTTTGTGTCAGTGAACAGACCGCACAGAAAGAATATATCTTTCCCACACGGCAATATCAGGGCATAAAAATATACTTTGACCTGCCACTTCTTTTACAGTCCTGCGGTGAACTTTTGAAATCTTTTTCACTTGACCTCCCTACGCTGGAAAAAAGTTATTGTGGCAACCATAAGACATATATCAACGAAGCGGACAGCGAGCTAGAAAATATATTTCAAAAACTCTGGCGGCTATCCGAAAGACCCTCTGCCTTCCTTTTGCAAATCTATACTCTTGAACTTCTCCACCGGCTTCTTAACATGGAAATCCGGCCTCCGAAAACTTGCGGCTTCTACACGGAAACACAGGTTGAAATTGCAAAAAGGGCGGCACAAATCCTTTCTGATGACCTTCGCCAGCACATCCCTGTAAGACAGATTGCAGAACGATTTTCGGTCAGTGAAACCAGCCTGAAAAATTATTTTAGAGGCGTATATGGACAGAATATATCCACCTGGCTGCGGGAAATCCGTATGAACGAAGCCGCAAGGCTTCTTTCGAACACAAAGCGTCCGATTGCCGAAATATCAGAACAGGTTGGCTATTCTAATCAAGGAAAATTTGCAGCTGTATTTAAAAAACAGCTTGGATTATCACCCTTAGAATATCGACGATTCAAAAATTTGGAAAAATACTAAAGCCGAGATAGATTAATACTCTCGGCTTTATTCATTTCACATTCTTTATACAAAATTATCCCTCTAAAAGTTTATTATCATTTGCGTACCTATATTTGTCATTGCACAATGTCAAAGTTTCTTAATTTCTTTATAGGCTGACATAAATTCTTTTTTTCCAACAGGTGCCCATTTAAAACCCAGTTTTTCTAAAATGTATATTGTTTTATCAACTTTGATCTTCCTAGTATTTCTACCAATATCCGGAACAATTTGGCATTCAAAAACTAATTGTTTGATCCACTCCTTCTCTTTGATATTTGCTTGTTCGTAATAATTATAGATTTCCTCTACAGAGAGTTCTTTTAAAACCTTGTTTTGCACTTCTTTTCGGCCGGAATCCATAGGAACATTCTCTAAAGTCAGCTTCGAATACTGGCTCTATTGCTATCTTTGTACGGTATCAATGATTGTTACCTCTTTTCCAGCTTCAATCTCTTTATTGCCGTTCTTATCAGTAGCAACACGCTCTTTTGACTCCGTCCAGTATTGCTTACTTTCTGCATGAACGGGTGTAGTCGGTAAGCAGTAACGACAGTTGCAAGAGCTAAGAAGCCCGTACACAATCGTTTCAATGTCTTTTTCATAAATCTAATGCTCCTTTCATTTTTGGTAATAAAATAGCCGTCCAATAAGAACGGCTGGACATAGAAAAGGAACGTCATTTTAGGCGTTCCATAGTCTATGAGTTATTCATTTTTTTGTTGTTTCAATACTGATGTGCTGTACCATATCTTTGCATATCTAGGAAAACTTGCGTATCAAGGCTCATTCGTTAGTAGTAAATAAGTAGTAAATTGATGTGTTTGTTTCCTTGAAAATGCTGATAGATACTGTGTTTTAGCGGATAATCAGATTTTTATTGTGTTTTTTATTTAAAAATATATGTTTATGAAAAACACTCTGACTACTAATAAGTTGGAGTGTTTTTATAATTCATATTATATTTATAGATTTACTCTCAGTGCTACACATTCCGGGGGTTGAGGCCGTCCCCAAAGTGCGTTTTGATATCCAAACGCTATGCTTGCCAGATACTTCCGAACACTTTTTAAGGAAACCATACCATCCGTCCAACCATTTTATATTAATTCTCATCCATATTATCTTTCTTCTCCATCAGCTGTTTCAGCTTTTTATTTATTTTGCTTCTATTCTCCTCCTGTAATTTTCCGCAGAATAGATAGCAAAATTTCAGTGCAAACCACCAGATATACAAAGCTTTAAAGCTCTGGAATGCCTGATCATCCAGCATTCCATGTGCCACATTGTTGCGCATGTTAAATCCAAATTTTGAACAGAAAATCGTATTTAAAGCAAATATAAGGTCTTCATCCAGGCTTTCTTTTACTCCTTCCAATTCTAAGACAGCGTGCATTGGTTTTACTTCTTCAATCCCTTCTTCATTCATGTTGTAAACAGGTTCTCCACATTCCACTGCCAGATATCTTACTGCATTTTCTATCTGTGGAATCAGGATACTTAGCGCCGTCAAAAAATCTCCTGAAAAGCCAAACATAAGACCCTTGGTATACGATTCTTTTCTCCCCTCCGGAATCGCACAACTTACATCTACAATCTTTTTTACATCACTCTCTTCGATCACAAATCTGGAACGAATATATTCAAACGTATTTCTCACCAGAATCTGTGCAAAATAATCCATCTCCATGGCTGCTGTCCGCTCCATATTATCCTTAAGCGCACCTTCATCGATTGTTCCATCAGGCTTTTTCACAGGCCTGCTTTTAGCAATTAATTTTCCTCCTTTTCCAAGGATTGCCGCTGGAAATATCGTGTTCAGGATCCCAGTCCTATTTAATACTTGATTCTTTACCTTTTCTCTTACCGGAATCGGAAGAAATGAAGCAAAATAACATAATGCCTCTTCTTTATCAAGATCTTCCAGTTGGCGGAACAGTTCTTTTACAATGCCGCTGGCATCCTGTTTATCACTCCATACCATCATCTCCGAAAGGGAAGCTTCTTCTATCTGTGCTATTTCCTGCAACAGTGCCTTTCTTTCTTCTTCTGTACCCTGTATGGTCTTTAACAACTGAATAACCTCTTTCAAATAGTGAATCTTTCTCATTAAATTTCCTTTAGAAGAGGCCCCGGCATATTCAGCCTCCATCCGGACAGCCTGAATCTTACGTCTTCGTATCGCAATCAGTTTAGGTTCAGTAATACACTTTTTCTTCTGCCAGTTATTTTTTCTGCAATAGAGTTCTTCCAACAGATCACAAAACTTACCAATGAGCGGTGCATCGCAGCTATTGTCATCGTAGGTTTTCAAGATATTTTCCACATAAGGGATCAGATATCCTGTATCCACTTTTTCCTCCATGGCAGTTTTTATCAAATATCCAATTTTTGCATGGCTGCTGTTATCATACTCTTCTAATACTTTTATCAGCAGATTCTTTCGCACCTCTTCATTGATTTCCTTGCTTCGGATTTTTTTAGAGATAAACAAGATCCGGTTTATAGCCATGATATGATCTGCAAATGCACCGGTGTTCTTCAAGTGTTCGCAATAAGCCGTTTCTGCTATTTTAGCATTTGAGAAATCATTTTCCACAACCCATAAAAAATCCGATATCTTTGCCTTGTTGATCGGTGCGATGGGATAGCTTCGGATTTCCTCCAACAATGCCTGATACTCTTCTCTATTTATATCTTTCCGATTCCAAATGCTGCGGGCATAGGAAAATGGTACGTCTTTAGGCGTATCGATCCATCGTTCC
This sequence comes from Blautia luti, assembly GCF_033096465.1. NCBI lineage: Bacteria > Bacillati > Bacillota > Clostridia > Lachnospirales > Lachnospiraceae > Blautia > Blautia luti. Next base: position 1,817,990 of record NZ_AP028156.1, read on the forward strand.
ACAATAATATCCACCAGAAGATTCCTGAATTCCCCATCCATCGGTCCGCAGAAATCTGTCAGTGCTTTCTCTGCCGTTTGAAAATTAGGTTCTTTTAAAATCTCTGCGATCTGTTCTGCCATTTTTTCTGCCATACATATTCCTCCAACCTTTTTCTATAGGAAAAGTATAACGTATTTTTCTTTTTCCTGTAAAGCAGAAAGACCTGAAATTCCAGGTCTTTCGGTCATCATTGATTAGAAATTGAAATTCACACTCTATTTTACATCCTTGGAACCCATAGAAGCCGCCCATCCAGCCTGAATCCTTTGTATTACGCTTCCATCCCGTGCATCGATCGTAAGGAGTGGAACACCTGCATCATCCATCGTCACGTCTCCTATGACCGGTCCATCATCCCCATTTCCGTACTCATACTCTGGCTCTTTGGATGTCCAGGTTCCATAAAAATCCCACACCGGGATCAGGACTGCTTCGGTATCGCTGCCTTCACTGTCTGGCATGCACATATAACCTAGCTGTACCTTTGTTATGGTTATCTCCGCACTCTGTGCATCAATGGACGGATAACGGTAGTGGCTTCCTCCATCGACAGAGATCAGACGATTCTTGTCTTCTGTCATGACCTGCAAAGTGATCGTTTTTTCAAAGATATCCTTGACCTCATCAAAAGGAAGTAGGAACAGCCTTTCATCGGAAGCATTCGATGCTTCTATGGGATTTCGGTGCAGAAAACTCTGAAGTGTCCCACTGCAAAAGTCCATCGTCAGTACTTCATTTTCCCATCCTTCAGACTGTCCTTCATGAAGTGTTCCATCTTCGTTTTCCCATTCAAGAGCCTGCTCATTAACAGGCAGAGAGGTTTCCCTCACATAATTAACCGGAACCCCGTCTATCATCCGTTCAAAAATGAAATCATCTTTTTCCAAGGTAGTGCTTCCTTCAGTAAGTGCTTTTGAGGAACTTTCAAATATCTCCCAGTTTCCGGACACAAGACCTGAAACCTTCTCCTTTGCTTCCTTTTCAGATACTTTCCCGCTTCCTGCCTTTATATAATTTTGAAAGCGTTCTTCCCTTTCTTTTTTCTCACTCGATTCCAGGGTCATGTCTCCACAATCGTCAAAGATAAACTTCGCTATCCCAAATCCGAGTTCCTCCACATCCGATACCTGCTCACTCTGTGTATAAGAATACCGATAGGTCAGTCCATCTACTTTATATGTCCCCGCCTGTTCGTTCTCATTCTTCTCTTCCTGCATGGGCTGTCCTTTTCCGAATGTGTCTTTTATTTTATTCTGTTCTTCTTCAGGAATCGCCACCCTTTTTACTTTTTTTAAACAGATTGCATCTACATCCGGGACTTTTACCGGTGCATCCGCTGTCAGGGTAAAATTCATCGGGGTTTCTTTATCCTCCCGGTCCGCTGATCTTAGATCTGCTTGGATCGTTGTCTGGTATGTTTCCGGTGCCTGTACCTGTTCGGCAACGGTTTTCTGAACTGTCTCCTTTTTCTCTTCTTTTTTCTGTTCTGTCTGATCCTTTTCTTCCACAACAGCAGACTGGACAACACGGTCACATCCGGATAATGTCAAAAGATTCATACACAGAACGGCTCCCATAAACATTTTTATTTTCTTCATCCTTTTTCCATCCTTTCCTTTCGGTATTAAAAAAGGTACCCTCTTCTTATGAGAAAAGAGTACCATATTGCTTTGCCGATGTATTCATCAAGATGTAAACAAATTGTAAATCAGAAGATGGCTCTTACCGTGGTCCCCTCTCTCTGTCTGCTTTCGATTTTCAAGCATCCGCCATGGATTTCAGCCACCTTCACACAGAGTGCCAGCCCAAGTCCGGATCCGCCTTCTTTTCGGCTTCGTGATTTGTCCACCATATAGAATGCATCTGTGATCTTTCCCAGTTCTTCCTCCGGGATCCCCATTCCGGTATCCGACACCTCAAAGATCTTTTTTCCAGCTTTCTCATAAGCCTTTACCCAAATGCTTCCACCGGCATCCGTAGCCTTTAGGGCATTGTCGATCAGGTTTATCAGAAGGCTTTCCATCAAGGCCGGATCTATTTTCATGGAAAAGGCTTCACATTCCATCTTGAGGTGCACCGCTTTCTTTTCTGCCTGTTCTTTTTCCATGTCTATGACATGGTTTAAAAGGTCACCTGCCATGGTCATTTCCATCTGTATGGCATGGTTCTGATAAAGCCCCAGCATCTGCAGCATCTTCCCAGAAAGAGCCTCCAGGCGTTTTCCCTCCCGGTTGATATGTTCCAGTGCCCGGTCTTTCTGTTCATCTTTCAGCTTTACATGGCGCAGGGTATCCGAATACCCGATAATGGACGTTAACGGGGTACGCATTTCATGGGAAAGTGCCCCCATGAGTAGCTCCTGTTTCTCTGCCACTTCCTGTAGCTTCTCCATCTGTTCCACAGTTCTTCGCATCATCATATAAATAAAAAGGCCGGCGATCAGGAACACAGCCAGATAAATTCCCAAAAACCAGACAGCGGTCTGTCTCAGCTCTGCAAAAAGCCCTGTGACTTCCCGGACAGAGAGGACTTCGTATCCTTCCGGTCTGGATAATGGTTCCAGCTGGAGAAGGAGGTATTTCTGTCCCAGTTTCTGTATCTTGTAGGCATACGGATCTCCTTCATCTTTTAAGCCTAAGTTTTCGAGCCCCACCACTTTATAATCTGTCAGGTTTTCAATGACGGCATTGCTTTTTCGGTCGATCAGGGCCATGCCTTCCCCACAGCATCGCTGGAACTGAAAGCCCATATAAGCCTGCTTTCCAGTCTCGGACATCTGCTCATATTTGCTGTTATCCCAAAATTGTTCCAGGAGTATCTTGCCATTTCCCAGCTGTCTTCCGTAGGTCTCTGCAGCATTATTGAGGCTTCGTTTTCCTGTGATATAAAGACTTAGCGTTCCCACTGGGATCAGGGCACATAATAGCGTTACCAGCATAAGAAGTACCGTTCGTTTCCACAGCTTCATCCTTATTCCTCCAGACGGTATCCAAGTTTCGGGATCGTCCTGATCTCATCATAAAGTTCCAGCTTTTTTCTGAGCTGTCCGATATGGACATCCACCGTCCTGCTTTCTCCCAGGTAGTTTTCTCCCCAGACCCGTTTTAACAGTTCTTCCCTTCCAAGCGCAATGTTCTTATTTTGCAGGAGCAGCACAAAGAGGTCATATTCCATTGGCTTTAGGCTTACCGGAAGCCCGTCTTTGTAGACCTGATGGCTTTGCATGTCCACCAGGATGTTCCGGACCGTTAAGACTTTCTTGGCCCGTCCCGTCCTCTCCAGCACCTTCTCAATGCGTACCAGAAGTTCCAGCATCTCAAAAGGTTTTACCATATAATCTTCCGCACCCAGCTTTAATCCCTTCACCTTGGAAGCCACATCATCCTTTGCAGTCAGGTAGAGCACCGGAAGCTCCTTCTTTTTAAAATCCTCCATCAATGCAAACCCGTCTTTTCCCGGCAGCATGATATCCACTACTGCCAGGTCCGCGTCCTCCTGCCATAAGAGCAGCCTCTGGGCTTCTTCCCCATCATACGCTGCCACAGTCTCATACCCTGCTGCCTCCAGGTTCATGCACAGCAATTCTGAAATTGCACGGTCATCTTCTATCACCAAAATTTTATTTTTCATTCCCGTTGCCACCTCTAACGCTTTTCTATAGTATAGTTTTTTATATCCCAAGTCTACATTGCATTTGTTCTTGTTTTCTCATCATTTATACGCATCAGGGCACGATAATGTGACCAGCTCAATTCAGGGCACAGTGTGTCTCGAATTAGAAAAGTACAATAAAACTGAAATTATAGATTTTTGTCCCTTTTCTTTTTTGCCATTACGAATCCAAACATTAAAATCAAGTTCATAAACAGTACAACTATGCTACCTTCAATTTTACAGCTGCCACCCGACAAAATTGAATTTCCACTAATTACCATGTTGAACAAATGCGGATAATCTTCTGCTAATGATACTCCACCCAAAATAATTGCACCAACTCCATTCCATAAAAAATGGATTACAATCGGAGCAACTAAGGATTCCGTGTATTCCAAAACTGCCGTCACGAAAAGACTCATCGTTATAACATTTAGTACAGGAAGTATTCCTGCCTCAAAAGCCCCACCATGTGCAAATGTAAATAATCCGGTAGATATAAGGACAGCGACAACTATGTTGTAATTATTTTTTATCATCTGATATAAGTAACCACGAACTAACACTTCCTGCATAACGCTATTGATAAAAGCTGAAAATAACCATAACCAAAGCATAGAAATTTGGTTTCTGCCATTAATATGTATGACCCCTGTTAAAGATAATATTACAACAGATACTCCTAACCAAATAGCTCCTGTGATACACCCAAATACGATATTATAAACAGGTTTTCCAGTCAGATGTAATCGTATGTTTCTTTTATCTATTAACCAGAAAATAATTGTAAAACCAATAACTGACAATAATGGAATCAATTCTGCCCAAAATCTCCAGACTGCCGCACTTTTTGTATCTGGTATAGGCAAAATTGAAACACATATAGCCCAGCCTACAAAAAAGGCAAACGTTTTTAATGATACCAATACTAATTTCTTCATGTAATATTTTCCTCTACAATCCAGATTTTCTTAATTTCACAAACTTGAATCCGTCGATTCCTTTATTATCTAATCTGTTAGCAATTTATCCAACAGCATCTGCCTGTTGTTTATGAACATTTCTGTTATCCGATAGCTCTCTGTTTCTTCATATTCGCATAAATGTATTCGTCCATCATCAAAACAATAGATATCTGCATCAGGTATTCCTAACAAAATTGGCGAATGCGTAACTATAATAAACTGTGCTCCCTCTTTTGCACAACTATATATTTGCATCAACAATGTAAGCTGTCTCTGTGGGGATAATGCAGCTTCAGGTTCGTCAAAAAGATACAAGCCATTTGGACGCAGATTATTCTGTGCCAATGCGAGAAAACTCTCTCCATGTGATTTTTCATGATATTTAGCGGAAGGATGTGTGAGATCCGCATATTCTTCTTCCTTCGTTGCAACATTATAAAAACTTTCAGCCCTAAGAAAATAACCCCACTTTTCCTTCCGATAGCCTTTGGAAATTCTTATCGCATCACACAATTCTGAATGTGTATCATGCGTAGAAAAAACATAATTCTTTGTTCCACCCTCCGGATTAAAACCATGTGCTACAGCAAGTGCCTCCAATAAAGTCGATTTACCACTGCCATTTTCTCCGACAAAAAAGGTAATTGGTTTATTGAAAACAAGTTTTTCAATCCCTTTAAAAGCCTTAATTCTCTTTAAATAACTATCGTTATCAATTCTATTCCAATCGAATAATACTCCTTGTAAGAATTGATCATTCATCTAATCACCTGCCTGTAAAAAACACTTTCTAATCTACCTTTTCTTGCTCTTTGGACAAGAAGCATCATTCGCTCTAAGTAGCTCGGTCAACTGGAATTTATCTTCTAACTCAAATCCGAGTTCTTTCAATTCTTTTTCGTTTCTGACATCTTCTTCCGTTTTCTTTCCAGTAATGGCACTGTAGGCTTCTTTGATTCCATTTTTCACTGCCCATTTGATGACGAAATACAGCGCAATCAAAATAATAATTGCGGTTCCCCCGCTTAAGCCTAATTCATTCCACATAATCATTAACTCCTCCGATTTCGTGACTTTCAATTTATTTTCAATTTTGCAGGCTGGAATTTATCATTGAATAAAACACATCCATACTCCAACTGCTATAAGCAATATGCCTGATATTCTTCCTGCGAATTTTGACTTTTGATATCCTAGAAAATTAATTGTTTCAGGAGTTGTAAATGGCAATAAAACAACATCTATACCCATTACTACAATCCCAATTCCTATTATAAAGACATTATTGTTAGAAATAATGCCATAAAACATAACTAAGAATCCCAAAATAATGCCTAATGTAAAATACTTGATTTTATGGCTGTCTTTATCCATCATCTTTTCATAACAATTTTCACATTTACTGTTACAAAATTCAAAATTATCATTGAGTTTTTTGCCACAATATTTGCATTTTTTCACACTCTATTCCTCCATAATTTTCGTTTTGTCACTAACATGATATCATATTTTTTCCTCAATTACATCCACCTAATTTTAATACACTGCCATTCGTTTTGCTTCTGTAACCAGCATCCTCTTGATCTTCTCCTGCAAGGGTTCCTTTGCATCTTCATCAATCGAATAGATCTCATTTATCTCGATTTTTTTCGCTTACCGGTCAAAATGGTCAAAGACTTCTTTCCATATCTGGACGGAACATACACACTTTTCTTCCATGAAAATATTGCTGATAATTATAAAAAAACAGAAGACCATTTAAGATCTTCCATTTTATAAACAAACCTCTATATAAAACTATATATACTGCCCATTTTTAATAAAAACAGACAATCGGCACACTTTCGTCTATCCTATTATAAAGTTCTGCCGCTTTGTCTGCCGGAAGATTAATGCATCCATGGGATCCACCACCTTCCCGGAAACGATTTCCTCCAAAGTATGGCTGCCATGAAGCATCATGAAATCCAATCCCCCCATTAAAAGGCATCCAGTAAGTTACTGGTCTTTCATATTCATATTTCCCATTTTCCAACATCTTTCCTTTCAGCACAGATGGACTTTTCTTGTAATACAATTGAAAAATTCCCGGTTGTGTCTGCCGTTCTACATACTGCATATCTCCTGACACAATATCCGATTCCAAAATGATAGAACCATCCTGATAATAATATAAATGCTGTGCAGACAGGTCTACTTCAATATACGTGTTGCCTATATCATTCATACCCCGTGCATTCGCCCGCATAGCGTACACCGGTTCCCGGTTTATCTGTACTCCTGCAATCATTTCCTGCATAATGGTTTCTATTTCTTTTTCCTGATCGATCTTCCATCCATAAACAGAACTATACACCTGAACAGTACGTCCGCTTGTTGTACAAAATTCCCTCTCTGTATTTACTGTATCATGTGTGGCAGCCAGCTGTGCCACATATTCTGCTACACACTGTCTCAGCTCATCCTCATTTTTTTGCAGCTGTCCTCTCTCATCAAAAATCAGCCAGTTTCTGATTTCCTCTCCATCCAATGTTACCGTTTCTTCTCCAAACACGTACACGATTTTGGTCTGGATCAGATTTTGACATTCTTCCAATGAATTTTTAAGATCTGAATCATCTTTCATTACTGCCGCTTTTACATAAACAGCCGGACAGCTATTCAGATCAATGGTTCTTTTTTTGCCAGCAACTGCTTCTGACAGTGCCTGATAGGCTCCATTGAAATCCAGAGTATTCCCTTCTGTTTCCGGTACGATTTCAAACTTCGAATCTTTATAAGCTACATACGCATCTTCTGGTGCTATCTGATTCTCTTTTTTTACACATTCCAGTTTTTCCAGCTGTTCTTTTAACTTCACTTTATCATAGATCATGTTTTCCTTGGCTGTATAATTTTGCTTCTTCCAAAATCCCTGAACCCATTTATATGGTTTTTGTTCATCCAGATATTGGGAAATACTGCCATCCGAAACATAACGATATCCGATCAATTTTCCATTGATACTCTGTGATTTCAGCTTTCTTGCCTTTACTTCCAGCAGATAGTCCTCTGCTTTCTTTGCAACCGCCTGTTCTGCCTCTTCCGATGTTTTTCCAGAACAGTTAATCCCATTGATCGTTGTTCCCCGAAAAAATCTGTCAGAATAGTAATAAGACATTCCTGCATAGCCAGCCATAGCAAAGAACACTATGATGACAGTGATCATTATCCACATTTTTTGCTTTCCATTATCCTTATCGGTTATCTCTTTTCTTTTTCCCATCCATGCCCCCTGTTTTTAACGATAAACAGCATTCAGACAAATTTTTTAAATCGTCTGATTTTAATATCTCCGATTTAATAAAAAATAACCAAGGCTGCTGGAAAAAACATTTTCTTTTCAAGCGCTTTTTCTGAGAAACGTTCAGGAACTCCTGCCAAGCAAAACGGCAACTCTAAGTTGTATTTTTCCAAGGGTTTCCGGTTCCATAAAATGTCCCGCACAGATCCATCCGCTACCAATTTCCCTTGATTTAAAACCAATACCCGGTCACAGGTTTCCAGTAGCAGATCCAGATCATGGGTTACAATGATCCTTGTTGTCAGAAGCTTCTGCAGGATTCGTATCAGCCGTCTCCGGTTCTTTGGGTCTAATGCTGTTGATGGTTCATGGAAAAGTACAGCTTTACATTCCAACAGAACAGGCCGGCGATGGCTATGACTACATTAGCTGGGACGGCGTGGCAAAGACTGGAGGAATGGTATATTATAGTGTCTCTGAAAATTATGGCAATGGTGGAAACTACATTTCCTCTATAAAACCAGGCGAAAGTGTACAGCTGAACATGGCCTGGATCGTAAATGAAAGTAACCTCAAAAATCTGTATCTGAATGTGACTGGGGACGGAGCTTCGTATGAGTTCTCTGAATATATACTGAAAAAGGGACTGGTAGATATTCGCCAATAATGTGTCATCGTTTATAATCCCATTTTTTATATGTCATATATAAAAAAAGCGTTTTTCGATTCCTTTTGGTTTCGAAAAACGCTTTCTTTTATTCTGTATAGATGTTCCCATTCTCATCCGTCCAGGTGCCGTCACCATTGTCTGTGTATCCGACCCCATCTGCGTCACAATAATAATAATCTCCGTTTGTTGTTTCTATTACATTAACAGTACCGTTACTACCCTGGAGTTCATGCTGTTCCAGTTGGTTTCCGAAATGATAACCTTCGTCATTCCAGGTACGATATGAATTTCCATTGGCATCTGCCCAGTTTCCATCTCCCTGATAACTGTATCGGCTCCCATAATAATCAGAATAGGTCCCATCTCCGTTATCGTAAAGAACTCTGGATTCTTCATCTCCTCCACCCGGTGCTACAATTGATGCTACACCGGAAGTAGTACTGAATCCACTGGTATATGGTACGCCTGCTGGCAGATTTTCATAAGATGAAACAGACCCGTTGTTGTCAGAGGTAATTCCATCATCGGTCGTTTCACTTACCTGTCCGCTGTTTTCCATGGCAGGTTCATCGTTTGTTTCCGCATCTGCTTTTTCCTCTTCGTCTACAGAATCCTCTGTATCTGTATTCTCTGTCACTCCTCCTTCGTCCTGGGTTTCAGCAGCTTTCTGCATAGTTACCATTTCAGAAAATGGTGCATAATCCGGTACATTATTTTTCTCTGGATCTGCATTTTTTTCAATACCAGACTTCTCCGTCTCTACTGAAACTGTATCTGTCCCGGCAGAGACATTAAATACCAGATTACCGCCTGCAAGCAGCAGCGTCACAAGAATTCCCGGAAGAATTCCTTTGCGGAGTTTCCGAATGTTCACCATATACAGAATCCGATCTTTAAACACCATTTCGCTGTCATTAAGACTTGCTGTCACATATGGAATCTGATTTTCCATGGCTACTGTCCTGAGAAGCAGCTGTCGATATAATTTATGTTCCTTTTTATTAACTCTGCGAACAACTGCTGTATCACACAGATTCTCAATATCCTTATCCGCTTCTTTCAGCATGATAAGAAGAAAGGGATTGAACCAGTATATCGATGCACAGATTCGAAGGAGCATCTTATACCAGAGATCCCGATGGCAATAATGTGTAAGTTCATGGTAAAAGATAAGTTTTCTTTCTTCTGCTGAATACCCGGTTGCTGGTAGATACAATTTTGTATGTAAAAGTCCTGCAAGAAGCGGTGTGGTAAGACCTGCGTTTTGCCTGAGTTCCGGTATTCTGCGTACGTGCTTCTTTTGACACGCTGCACGGTACATCTGAATACTCACCGTATCACTTACCTGCAGACTCATCCGTTCCAGATTCCTTATAGAAAAATAATATGCCAGCAATTCTCCCGTCAGTTTAAGTACCGCTACGCTCAGCCAGACAGCAGCAAAAATCAAAGCCACAATTCCCAGCCATTTATCTGATTCGTACCTGACAGTTCTCTTTTGTTCCGGGATTTCTGTCAGATTTTTCATGTCTTTGCTCGCAGATGATACGTTTTCTGTTATCTTCTGACTTTCCTCTGGTCTGACTGCGTAATCCGTTATCTTCGGGCTTTGCGTATTCTGTTGACTGCTTCTAAGTACTTTGAAATCCACCAGTGCCAGATTCGCCGGAAGGCGCACCGGAACACAAAGGCTTATCGTAATCAACAGCCAGATAAGGTACTTCCATCTCGCTGATACACGTCCTTTAAACAGAGTCGCAAGCACTTTTACCAGTAAAATTACTACTGCTGCAATAACATTCAGTTTCAGAATGTGTAGAATGAAAACCTCCATAATTCGCTATTCCTCCCTGTCCTCCAGGTTCTTAAGAAATTCACTGAGATCCTGGACTTCTTCCGAGCTGATCTTCTTTCCATGATAAAGTGAAGTTACAAACTTTTTTAGTGAATTCCCATAAAGTTTCTCAAGAACACTCTGGCTTTCATGTGCCTGATAATCTGACTGCGAAACCAGGGGTGTATACAGATTCATTTTTCCCTGTTTCGTCACTTCCACGAAATTTTTGTTCTCCAATCTGGTCAGCAATGACAAAATTGTTGTTGATGCAAGTTTTTTCTTCATAGTGATCACTTTCTCAATCTCCGGTCTGGTCATCGGCGGAGTATTATTCCAAAGAACGAGCATAATATCCAGCTCTGATTCCGGAAGTCTCTGGTAAGTTTTTTTCACTTTTTCATACCTCCTGTTACATATTTTCTACAAATGTAGGAATAACTCTATTTTACCACGGTTCACGGAAATGGCAAGGGCTTTTGCACAATTTGCAAATGCCCTTGCCATTCCTGCAGCTACTGACCACTATCAGTCTATTTCTGTATAACTGCTGCCATTTTCATCACTCCATGTCCCGTCTCCGTTGTCCGTAAATCCTGTACCATTTTCATCCTGGAAATAATAATCACCATTTGTAGTTTCCGTAACCGTCACAGTATTACCGTTTGCATCCTGAAGGTCATGCTGTTCCAACGTATGTCCCAGATGATGAGTATCATCATTCAGAGCTGAGTAGGTATTTCCATTTTCGTCGGTATAAGTCTCATCCCCATTATCGGTATAGTTCATTCCATCATCTCCACGATATTCACAAGAATAATCTTTGTGAAGAATGTAATTAATCTCAATGGTATTTCCATCACTGTCAACTAATGTCATTGGTGAAGTAGAAAGGATATCGGAATCATCATTGCTGTCCGAGGATTTTGCAGAAGCATTTTCTTCTGTATCGGAGGAATCTGAATCTCCTCCTGACTTCTGACTGGCAGTATCTGTAGTTGCCTTATCAGAATCATCAGAAGAATCATCGGTCTGGTTTTCATTCTCCTGTCTGGTAAGTGAAGGATTTCCAGGATACGAAATATATTCTACAAATTTTCTGACTTCACTGATGTCATCTGCATCTTTTGCATATCCCACTGCCATATACAGGCTGTTTCCTTCTGAATAAATTGTCTGATAGCAGGCATCGTATGTGTCATTGCATTTGGCAATCCCTGTTTTGACATCCTCCAGTGAATATTTATAGATATTTACATAATCATTTCCGTTCGTATAGCTTGCATAGGTACCTTCCGTATCTGCTTTTTCCCATTCAGATCCAGCCGGCGGCTGTGTATAGAAATCGTTATTTCCTGCTGCCATAACCGTTGCAGCTGAAAAAATCCCAAGTGTTGCTACCGTCATAAGTGTCATAAATTTTGTCTTCATCGTGGATTCTCCTAGAATTTTATTTTCTACATCTGTAGAAGTTAATTGTATTCTACAACTGTAGAATACAATTGTCAATTCTTTTTTCTATATTTTTTTATCATTTCAGTTTAATTTCTATTTTTCCTTCCACTGGGCTATATAAATCCAGAGGATCTTCATCACTTTCATAAACACATCCTTCGCCTTCTCCAAATGATTTGCGGCATACTGGACATGATAGTCAGAACTAACATTTCTTTTTTCATTTTTCTGCAATCATATTTCCATCAAAAGAGCCATTTTACGCCATTCCTGCAATAAAAAAAGGCCTTTCCGGATAGACCATGATTGTTCCTGTCCATCCAGAAAGGCCTGAAAATTAATATGTTATATTTTGTAGAAATTGTCTATTAAATTCCTGCAAGCATTTAAATAAAATCGTGGGTTTCGTTTTCCACAAACTCCCCATCTAAGAAAGCAAGATCATCCGTAGCTTCCTGTACTTCTGTTTCCTCGTCAGAATATTCTATCTGTTCTCCATTCTCTTCCTGCCTTTCACACCATACAACCAGACGTTTAGAGGTATCTGTTCCACAGGTGGAAAGCAGAAGCGTCGGAACTTCCTCCTGTGTTCCAAGTAAGAAAGCATCTCCATCTGCCGGTGTATACTCGCATTTTACGATCACAAAGATCCATACCCCTTCATCTGGAAGATACAGATAGAGGATATGGTGTTCTTTTAAGAATTCATCGTCAAGGAAATTTCGAAGTCCGCGGAACATGCTGCCATCTTTCATATTGTGGCCATAAATGATGTTCTTGTCATCAGAAAAATCGGCATTGTTATCGGAATCCAGGAAAATGGCCCCTGCCACATGTTCTGCCTTTTTAAAAGTATGTGTCAGGTAATAGGAGTCATCGTTTCCCTGGACTACCGGGTAATCAATGCTGGTATCCGGGATCCGGATCCATGCAACGATATCCGGATTGATCTTTTTCAATGCTCTAAAATCAACCACGGTCTGTTTCCCATCGCTTCCGTCTGTTCCTTCTGTGTGGTCATCCTCATCTGTTTCCTTGACGTATGTACGCAGGTCTTCATATTCCTGCACACCTTCCCGGTACATAAAGTAAATGCCAAGACCGGTACATACGCAAAAGCTGAGTACCATCAGGCAGACTGCCACGATCATGATTTCTTTTATGTGTCTCATACAAACCTCCGATTATTCTTCCTGGAAAAAGGGCTGCCGGTAAATCGAGCAGCCCTGAACCGTATTCCTTAATTTCCTTTTTTCTTCTTATACCAGATCACGCCGCCAATGCCACAGGCAGAAAGGACTGCCAGAAGGATCGGAAGCCAGATGTTGGTGCTGTCCCCTGTTTTCGGGCTGTTTCCTGTCGGTGTGCTGCCGGAAGGGGATTTGGTGTTTTTGATCTCTTTTACGATCTCGATCACCTTGGTTTTTCCGTCTTTGTATTCAAAGCGGATCTCTTCTTTTTTGCTGCTTAATTCATAACCATTTGGTGCTTTGGTCTCTACCAGGATATATTCCACGGTTTTCTCTACTTTTCCATTTTTATAAGTAGCAATCGGAATCTTGCCGCTTGTCGCTGTTCCGGTCTTATCCGTTACCAGTTTTTCTACGACTTTTCCGCTTTCCTTTTCACGCAGTTCAAATTCTGCTCCTGAAAGGGCTGCCTTACTGGTGGAATCAGTCTTTTTGATGACCAGTTTTCCATATGGATGTGCGTCCTTCATTTTGACTTTCTGGACTTTTCCAGTATCTTTTACCGTAAATTTCACATCTTCCGCAATGAGGTATCCATCCGGGGCCTGCTCTTCACGAAGGGTATATTCGCCTACCGGAAGTTTTTCGACCATATGCGGTTTATCCGTGGACGTCCAGCTTTCAACTTTCTTTCCATCTTTATCCAGGATGATCAGTTTTGCTCCCGGTACCTCACTGGAATCCGTAATGTCTTTCTTGCTGATTTCCACTTTGGTCACATCATCAAGCATCTGGTGTTTCTGTACTTCTTTTGTGTTTTCGACGGTAAATTCAATACTTTCCGCAGTCACATAACCATCTGCCGGCTTTGTTTCTGTCATCTTGTATTTCTTTCCTACGATAAGGCCCTTGATGATATGTGCTTCCTCTTTGGATACCCATTCATCCACCGTATTTCCATCCTCATCTGTTACCTTTAAGGATGCTCCCGGAAGTTCTTTTTTGTCCGTCAGGTCTGCTTTGGAAAGTTCTACCGTAGTCTGTTCATCTTCAAAGGTGAACGCATACTCTGCAACACTGGTTCCACTGCCCTGGTACTCAAAAGTGAATTCCTGCGGTTCCTGGTCTGTCACATAGCCATCCGGGGCGGCAAGTTCCTTAATGTAGTACCTGCTATCAACCGGGAGATCTGCAGCAAACTGGATCTTTCCCTCCTCATCTGTGGTCTTCAGTTCGATCAGGGTGTCTTTCGCAAGGAGTACTTTTCCTTTTGAAGATACGATGTCGTCTGCTGCATAGAGGCCAAAGATTGCCCCGGAAAGTACTTTGTCACTGTCCTTTTCTTTTTTCAGGACTTCCACCTGTACCCTCTGGCGCGCATTCTGCCAGTCGGCACTATAAGTAACCAGAGGTGTATCCTGGTCACGGTATGTAAGATCCACATATCTTGGTTCATTATCCAGAACGTAGCCATGTGAGGTCTCTTTTTCCACGATGTAATAGCGTCCAAGCGGGAGGTTATCCATCTGGGCGATGCCATTTCCATCTGTTGTAATGGAGCCGACCAGTTCATCTGCTGCATAATAATCTGCACTTACCCCGTCTGCTGCACGGATGGCTTCTGCCGCGTAAACATTGAAGGTTACATCAGTCAGGTTTCCAGTCACATAGTTGAACAGGTGCTCGATCATGCCTTTTGCATTGTCAAGAAGGGATACGCTGTCTAAGAATTCCCCTTTCTTGTTTACCAGAAGTCTTGCTACCGGGACTTCATCTTCCATTTTGACTTTCTGTACTTCTGCAGTATCAGAGATCGTAAACTCTACGTCTGTTGCACGTAAGTAGCCATATGGTGCAAGCTCTTCACGCAGAATGTAAGTTTTTCCAACCTGAAGTCGCTTGATCACATGTGGGGAATCTTTTACGGATGTCCAGGAATCGATCACGTTGCCATCCTTATCCAGTACACTCATGGAAGCCCCGTCAAGTTCTGTTCCGGTCGTGATATCTGCTTTTGTTACTTCTACCGTTGTCGGCTGGTTTTTCTTCACGGATTTTAATTTGATCGTTTTTACGTCCTGGCCCTGGTATGTGGCATCAAATTCCAGGATCTCATCGGAAGATACATAACCCGCCGGCGCCTGCAGCTCTTTCAGATAGTATCTGCCAAGCGGAAGATCCAGCGTAAACGCTGCCTTACCTTTTTCGTTGCTTGTGATCTCCTGAAGCAGTGTATCTGCTTTTACGATCACCTTGTCGCCGGAAGAAATCGCTTCTTTATTGTATAATCCAAAGGTTGCACCTTTTAAAGCCTTTCCGGTCTCGGCATCCTGTTTTTCCACGCTCAGCTCTACTTTCTGGCGTTCATTGGAAAATTCCAGTTTTTCTTCGATCTCAGGTGTGTTCTGATCCTTATAGATAAAGGATACTTCCTGGCTGTCTGGATTTAAGACAAATCCGGACGTTGCTTTTGTTTCTTTCACACGGTATTTTCCAAGCGGAAGGTCTTTGATAACAGCTTCCCCATTTTTATTAGTGGTCACTGTTTTTACCAGGGTATCCTTTGCATAGATCACGTGACGGTTTCCCTGCTCATCCACCTGATGATCCGGTGTGAAAATATCTTCTGCTGCGTAGATTTCAAATTCTGCCCCTTCCAGGGAAGTTTCTTCGTATACAAAATCCTTTTTAAAGGATTTTAAGGTTTCACCAGATTTATGGATCACCAGTTTACCTTTGACCGGATGGTTTTCATAGGTCACGGTAATGATGGCATCCCCGCTGACAGAATCCATCTGATAAGCTGTATTCTTGTCAACTTTGATCTCCACATACTGGGTATTCTGGGTGTAGCCATCCGGCGCGCTCACTTCCTCGATCCTGTAATTTCCGCATTTTAAGGATTCCGGAAGGATCAGGTAACCATTTTCGTCCGTAAAATAGGATTTATGGACAACCGTATTTGGATAGGTCGTTACCTGTTCCACATACTTTTTCGCATCCAGGTCATACACTTTGAATTCTGTATTGGCAAGGAGGACCGGCTGTTTGGTCTCATCATCCTGTTTCACGATCTTAAGCTTTGCTTTGAACTCATCGTCCAAAAGGACTCTCCATACCTGCGGTGTGCTGCTGTTCTCGGTTACGGTTACGATAAAATCATCTACCGGCATAAAATTATGCGGTGTTGTAGTCTCACGGACAATGTAGCGTCCATAAGGAATCGGGATGCTGCACGCATAGCCGCGTTCATCGGTAAACATTTCTGTTTTTCCGTCTTCTGTAAGAACGATCGGGGTCGCATTTGTAAAGTCATAACTTCCATCGTCCTTTACAGTCAGGCTGCTGATCAGATAAGCAGAGAATCCGGCACCTTTTAAAAGATCCGCATCGGTCTTATCATTATCCGCTGCTTTGATCAACTGGAATGGCTGTTTGATCACGTCTTCTTTGGAAACGGTATTTCGTTTTACCGTCTCTACCTGATCTCCTTCGTAGTTACAGTTTACATCATGCTCCTCTTCGTCCAGAAGATAACCTACTGGAGGCGTGATCTCCTTCAAATAATACTTTCCAAGATACAGATTGCTTACACTTGCTTTTCCCGCTTTATCGGTCGTCAGGGTAGCTACCTGCTCGTCCTTTTTATAAAGGACTCCGCTCCTGCCATCCGGATGGTTAATGTCTTCCCTTGCATAGAGCCCGTAAATGGCTCCTTCAAATACGGCATCTCCCTGTGCGCTGTTTCCTGTCTTGCTGTCTTCTTTTACCAGGTCGATCGTTGCATTTACACGTTTATTTGTAAAGGTATAGCTAAAGTTTACCTTTTCTTCCTTATCATTGGTAAACTTAAAAGTGAAGGTGTAAGTATCCTCACTGTTTCTAAGGTAAAGTTCCGGTGCCTGGATCTCCCGGATGCTGTAGCTGTAATTGATCGGAAGTTCCGCTTTATAAGAAGCTTTTCCATCGGCTCCGGTCGTTGCTTTTTCGATCAGTGTTCCTTTGGGAACAACGGTCTTACCATCAACTTTGATATCTTCTGCTGCATACAGCCCGTAGATGCCTCCGGAGAGCGGATTTTTTGTCTCTTCGTCCTGCTTTTCCACACGGACCGCTGCCTTCTGGCGTTCATTAAAAAAGGTGGCACTGCCGGTCTGCACTTCTACGGTCTGTCCCGCATACACAAGCTCAACCGTCTTGGACTCTCCTTTGCATACATAATTATCCGGAGCTTTCATCTCGGTTACTGTGTAGGTGCCAAGATAGAGATCCTTTAACGTAACGCTTCCGTCATCTCCGGTAACCAGATTATCCTTGACAAGTGCACCTTTTTTATAGATGAGGGTGCCATCTGCCGCCTTGATATCTGCACCTGCATAAACACTGTAAACGGCTCCTTTCAATTTCCGTTTTTCGTAGGCAAAGGTCACACCATCTTCCGTGACGGTCGCTCCGGTAAGCACTTCTCCTTCTTTATAAATGGTGAGTGCACCTTTTTGCTCTTTATCCGTTAAGTTCTTGGAAGCGGTCTGCCCCACGACCAGCTTTACTCCATAGGCTTTCGTATCCAGCACATATCCGGACGGGCCTGAAATCTCACGAAGGTAAACGGTATCCTGTGTTTTGGTGATCTTTACTTCGGATTCCCCTTTTGCATTTGTTGCCGGCATTTTTTTGATAAGTTTCGTGCAGGCTTCATCTGCATAGATGCCGTAAACGGCACCTGCAAGGAGCGCGTTGCTTCCCTTATCTTTTTTGATGATCTTGACCGTTGATTCATCCGGCCAGTCTACCTCCAGGTTCAGCTCCAGTGTATCGGTATAATATCCAAAGCCGATATCCTGGCTGTTCGCCAGCTTTAAGAGCATGGCATGGAAATTAAGCGGATAGTTGGATGTGATCGCATATTTTCCTTTCAGGCTTCCAATATTCTGGGTGGTTGCTTTCAGATGGAATTTTTCACCGCCCTTTACGCTCACATTTCCGGTCCCGGTTTTTCCTGTCGTCTCATTTACAAGGGAGACCCCGTTTTCCAGATGGATCGTGATCACAAAAGCTGCATTTGCCTTCCATGTAAATGTCGGGCTCTGGTTTCCATTTGCAGAAGCACTGAGCCCTGGTGTCAGTTCCATGGTCGTTGGATCCGGCATCTTTGAAAGGGCTGCCTTGATCTCTTTTAACATGTTTTTGGCAGTTGTCGAAAGGGAGCCGCCAAATCCGGATTCCCCGTCATATAAATAATCGACCAGATAATGCTGCATTGCACGGGTCTCGGAGGAACAGCCGTATTTTTCCATGATGGATTTGATATTATAGCCGTTGAATGTGCCGCCCCATCCGGGACCGCCATATCCGTAAAACATGGCCTTCCTTAAATAACGGTCATCGCCGCCTTCATCCAGTTCGACCATATTTTTATAAGTCGTTCCACTTGGCGGGGACTGTTTACTGTGCTGCATGCAGTATGCATAGACGGTATAAGTCTTTCCGCCTGCTTTGTAACGGATATACTTATAGGAATCATTTCCGCCCTGTCCCATAACAGAATCAAACGGATGCAGTTTTCCATCTGAATAATAGTAATAGGTATTAGCTTCAATGTCTGTTGAATCATCCCACAAGTCTCCATCGGAAGCTGCCACGGTACTAATACCGCCCTCAGCCTGGTCATATAGCACACTTAATGCAACATCATCTTCCGGCATCTCAAAGCTGAAGGAATTTGTTCCCTCATCGTAGCTTACTTCTGCATACAGAAGATCTTCGGTATTCTCTGTCTGGTTTGCTTCGACAAGACTTGTTCCCACTGCGATCAGGCTTCCCTGCGGGATATCACCGGAAAAGTTGACCGTCTCCCCCGTCTGGTAACGTCCGTCCTCGTGGTCCAGTTCAATATTGAATTCATTTCCCTGTACGATGTCAACCTGATGGCTTCCATCCTCTGGTTCCTCATCGGAAAATCCTTCTGCTTCCTCTTCTTCTGGCTCCTCCGTTTCTTCCGGCTCTTCCAGAGTTTCCGGGGCATCTTCCGGGCTTATGGTCGGGAGGACGGGGTCTGCCTCCGGTTCGTCATCGCCGGTTTCCTGTTCCTGACCGCCATTGGATCCGTCTGTTTCTGCTTCCCTTGGTGTCACAGTAATGTTTCTGGCAACCAGATAGGCTTCCCCCGATGCGGGCGTAACAAGATATACGCATTTATAGGTCCCCGCATGGTTATAATCAAATACAGTCCCGTCTTCCATTGCTGCTTTTTTCAGTTCCACATGGTCTCCGTCAGAGAGTTTCAGTCCTGTAAAATCATTCTGGATATCAAAGGCTTCCCCTTCGGTAACCATAAGCGCAAGTTCCGGATCAGCAACGGTTTCCTCGATCAGTTCCTCCTCGCTTTTCTCCGTCTGCGTTTCTGTCTGCGTTTCTGTCTGTACCTCGATCTGCGTCTCGCTCTGTGCGGAAACGCCTCCCACATCAGCGGCGGATACTGCAGAAGCTCCCGTCTGCAAGAGCGTAGTGCAGCACAGAGCAAAAGCCATCGCACCCGCCATCCATCTTTTCTTCCAGTTTTTTTCCAAGTGCACGTTCTCCTTTCATGATCGCTTTTTTCCCTGCAGTTTTCTTTTGGTCCGTCTCTTATCTGCATCGCTTTCTCCTTTCTTCCGGCTTTTTCAGCCAGATAAAAAGGAAACTGAAAAAAATTCCAGTTTCCCTTTTATCTGACCAAACCATTTTATGCCGTCTTCCTGTGTCCTTTTTCCTCTTTTCGAAGGATCCAGTCATCCACGCCTTTGTAGTGTTCCATCCAGGTACCGGATGCATCGGTATCCCAGGTGACTCTTTTGCAGGATACATTCAGTTCCTCACAGATCTCATATAGTTTTATACAGCCTTTTCGGATCATGTCCCGTTTTCTGCGCTTTTTGGGGCATTCTCCATGATACAGATAAATTCCATGTTCACATTGCCGGCACGCACTTTTTTCATCGTGCTTACAGGACAATTCCATCATTTTATCCATGTCGTAACATTCGTAAACTCTTTTTAACCCCTGCTCTTTCAGTTTTCGCAAGACAGTTTCCAATCCTTTATGATTGGAAACTCCAGGGACTCCGATATAAGGATTTCCTGTACACATCCATGCGATCTCTGCCTTTAAGATCCCTTCCGTTACGTAAACCGTGCCATCCTTTATTTTCCCAAACATTCCTGCCGGGCTGCCGCTTGATGTGCCTCTTTCTAAGCCGCTGCTGGTAAACCAGAGGTACTTCCGTTCTTTTAAAGGAACATCCAGCCGGATCTGGAATCCTATGATCCGTTCCTTCCCATCCCGGACCGGGCAAAGATACCCGTTATTCTTCCTATAAAAAGCAGCTTCCCAGTCACCATCCCGGTTGATGAAAAATCCAGGAACCCCATCCAGGCGAAATCCCTTTTTTAAGAGCTTTCTGGCAATGGTCACGGAATTCTCATCATCCGTACTTAAAAAACCTCGTTCTTCCATCTGTCTGACCTCATTTAATGTCAACCCACGCAGGAGGAGGTTCCTCCGGTGTGTTTCCTTAAGCTTAAGAAAAGTGAGCATTTCCTTATATACATGGTCCCGGTAATCCCATTCCTCTTCCGTAAGGGAAATGCGTTTCTTTTTAGAAACGATAGAAACGAACCCATTTCGTGTCGTGGACTGCTGTCTTTTATCCGTTCCAGAAAAAGAAAGTTCCTGCTTTATCTCCCGGTAGGCTTCTTTATACCGGTTTCTCCCATAAATGCCGGATAGTTCCGCATACAGTGTCAGCATATTTCCGGCTGCCCCGCAATGATAGCAATGGTAAACATTTTTCAGTTCTCCATTTTTGCGGATGCAAAAACTGCATTTTCCTCTTAAATCCCCACAAAAAGGACATTCCACCGGAAATTCGTCCTGGTAAGAATCACTCAGTCTTCGGATTGACAAAAGATCTGCTACTTCTGCGATCGTAAACGATTCTCTGGCATACATGCCTTCCTCCTCTTCATAAAAGATGGCCCCGTTCCCGGAGCCACCTCAAACTATTTCTCTGTTTTCAGGCTGCTTTTTGCATTTCCTTTTCATGATCCAAAAGAATCTTCGCAGCTTTCTGTATTTCCTGATTCTGGCCTTTGTAACGCTGTACCAGCCATTTGATCGTCTGGTAACCTCTGGCATCCTGCATCATTTTCCCAAGAGGGGTTCCGGCATAGACACCAAAATTGCAGATAACCTTTTCTGCCCATTTCACTTCGTCTTCTGCATCCTCTACGTTATCTATATCCTCTACCGTTTCCTCTGCCGTCTCTTCTGGTGTTTCTTCCTCTTCTTCTGCATCAAAAGAAATCTCATCATCCTCATCAAATGGAACTTCATCCGTTTCTTCAACTGCACGGAAACCGTCTGCATCCGTCGCGGCAGTGATTTCCTCATCTACGGAGATTTCCTCGGTCTGAACCGGATCTTCCGCTTTGGTTTCTTCATCGGAAAATTCTTCCAGTCCGCTTTCACTTTCTTCCATTCCAAAAGTCATCTGTCCAGGAAGGTTTTCTTCTGTATCCGTCACTGCATATTCCACTTTTACAGTACCTTCTGATATGGCATTTCCATCACGCAGTTTTTTACGATCCGTTTTCTTTTCCCTGACCGGTTCCGTTTGCTCCTGCTTTGCTGCGGTTTCTTTTCTTTCTGCCTTTTCCTGTTTCTTTTTCGGTTTTTCCGGTTTTACGGAAGCTTCCTGCTTCGGCATTTCTTCTTTTTCCGTCCCACGCATGTCCGGATCGTCTATTCCAGATGCCTGCATGATGTTGAATTTATTTAAGAAATAATACTTCAGGCCATACGTCCATGCCGCACCTTTTGCTTTATCCGGTGCTTCATTGGTTCCAATGACATGCAAAAAGCTCCTTACCTTGTCTCCCGGACGGTCTGCATTGGTCCAGCACAGCTCCAGGTCAGCCTCATATCTCCAGAGTGTTCCCATTTCCTTTAAAAATACGGAATTGCCCTGTTCGTCCATCTGTGTCGGTCTTTCACTTAAGATGTCAAAATCGACCCCGTATTTATTAAGGGCCGGTGTCAGGCATTCATAAATATCATCCAGTTTTACAAAATCATAAGTAACGTCCTCACTGTACCGTTTGCGGATCAGCTTCGGCACTTTCTTCCGGATCCTGATCATCTTCTGGTTCAGATTCATGTAATTGTATTTACCCATATTATTCGTTTCCTCCTGATTTTTTCATTTTTTATACTAAGCAGAACGCGGAAGGCTTACCTCCGGCCCTGTCCCAGTCTTTTTTAACATTTCTTCCATTTCCTCCCGGATACATCCGATACAGATCTTCTTTTTTGAGATCTCCGGAAGTTTTTCAAGCAGCCACTTCTGGGCGAAAAGCTCTGCTGCCCGCTGTGGGTTGCTTAAATATTCCAGAAACATCCAATCAGAAAATTCCCACTTCATATCCGCAAAATGAAACTGCGGCTGATAGATCAGATCCTCCGGCCGCTTTCCTTTTTTAATAAAACGGTCTGCATTTAGCTGGATATAAACCCTGCTGATCTCCGGGATCATCTGTGCAGCTGCATACCCGCCTTTTAACAAAAGTTCATCCCATTGTTCCCGGATAAGTTTCTTTCCAATGCGGCTTATCTGTGTTTCCAGTTTCGGGATCAGATCCTCACGCACAGGAAAACCAAAATCATCCGGTATCCCGATCGGCTTCAGAAAAAGATCTTCTGCTTCATAAAGGGAATACTCCGGCATGTGGATCACGGCACACCAGTTCCGGTCTGTTTTTCTGTTTTCCTTTAAACAGTCAAAGAAAAAGAAACAGTTTCCATATTTTGCCTTTATAAACAGCTGTCCGGAAAATTCTTTTACTTCACAATCCGGCGATTTCAGCCATGCGATCAGTTTTTCTGCCTCCCTGCTCTCTTTTAACCAATCCGGAAGTTTTCTATCCATCACATACCTCCGTAATTCAGATATATGGCAGGGAATACCTGGAATACACCATCTTTGCCCGTTTTAAAAATGCAGAGCCTTTTTCTGCTTTTGCAAACCATTCCACAAAAAACCGTGTCAGGTTCTGCTGCAGTGTCCGGTGGGTATCAAGGGCATAATCCACAAATTCCCCATATCCGTCCATACTTCCTGCAAGCAGGTAGCAGGTAAACATTTTTGCCATCTGCTCTTCATCTGAAGGATTGATCTCCATTTCCTCTGCACCTTCATACACCAGGCGCACCCTTTCTGGCTGTTCCTTTACATGCAGACACAGATCATCGGCCATCAGTTTCGATGCTTCGTTTCGAAGGTCGTAATATCTGACCTCTGAAAGACCTTTTAGCCAGGCAAACCCAAGATAAGTGTAATTGTCTTTTATTTCCTGCTGCTCTTTTGCCATGGACTCCATAAATTTTTTGTGTCCGGTGGGATGGCAGTTCAAGTATTCATCTACCAGCAGCCTTGCCACATCTTTTCCATTCGTAACCTTCATGTTTTCCTCCCATCAAAAAAAGACAGTCCTTGCTGTCTCCATTCTTTTAAATCCTGTTAGTATTTTACAGTGCCAGGAATATCATATTCATGCCAGCGTTTTGACACACAGCCGGCAATTTTTTCTTCCAGAGCTAAAAGTCCTCTCTCATTCGTCTTTTCCTGCCTTGCAATGGTAATGGATTCACAGATCCCACAGTAGATCTCGTATGCGCTGCATGGCTCATCCCCAGTAGTAGCCTTAAACTGCTCCACGGTTTCTGCAAGCAGTTTTTTTCCAAATCCCGCCTGCTTCATGATCCCTGCCATGGCATTTGCCGGATGCTCGATCCAGATATCACACAGCCGCATGACCCCTTTTAAGACTTCCCGGTAGTAATCGAAGATCGACTCTATGTTTTCCGTGAAATCTTCCATTCCTTTACAGTTTTTGTGCGTAACCTTCAGGGCATTGCCAAGGATCACATTTCTTGTCGGCTCCTGCAGGGAATAAAAAATATTCGCTCCGGACACACCAACGTCTGACGTAGTGATCCGTACAACTGCTTTTATGTCCTTATCGGTCTTTCTTCCATAATTCTGCATCAGTTCCTTATAAACATCTGTAAGTTTCGTATCTTCCAGCTGCCAGGACGCCGTAACAGAATAATGGTCTGCATAGCCGTTTAAAAACGTTGCCTTCTCATAGTCCCCATGGATATATGCCGAGGTAACCATGTACATATCCGGCATGGATATGATGGCATAATCTTTTTCATCACCGGACAGGACTGCCCTTATTTTTCCTTCACAGAAACGGATCAGTGCTCTTCCTCTTGCAACCTTCAGGCATTTATTCAAGATCTCTGTCAGTGTTTTCTTATCGACATCTGCCAGGGCTTTGCCATCAATCCTGGCCCGTCCTTTCAACGATTTGATTGCTGAATTTCCTATATAACAGATCCTCTCGGGCAGGATAAGAACCAGCCTGGAATGAGATAAGGTATCTTTTTCCAGTGCTTCCAGGGAAATGCCCGGAACCTCTGTACAGGTTTCCTCTCCTGCAGCTGCCACCTTTAATTTCTTACTGGTGACCCGGATCCATTCTGCCCGGCTGTCTATCTCTTCCAGATACTCGCACAGTTCCTTTTCTGTCCGGAACTCCTTATAAAAGTCATCTTTATAATACATAATGTCCGCCTTTCCACGCTAGCTGAAAATCCGGACTTCAACAGCCTGTATCTTTCCATCTTCGATGCAAAATACATAGCCGTCTTCTGCCATCTCCATAAGCATTCCAATTTCCAGTGCATTTGCGTTTTCCCATTTAATTGTCTCCATAATCGACCCTCCTGATTTTACAATGTGTTTTCTTTTTTTGATGTTCTTAAGGTATTTCTTTTTGCAGTTTGTTTAACTGACAGTTTCATTCGTGCTCCTCCTTTCTGCTTTTTATGCAATAAAAAAAGACACAAAAAGAATCTTCTTTCCTTCTTGCATCTTCCTTATATTTTGCATATCCATTTTTTCTCATTAAGGGCAAGACCACCCCAAAGTGTTTCTTCCGGAATGTCCGGAACTAAAGAATAACCACAGTCTTTTATAGACTGTTAAATTATTTTTCATTTAAAGACTACCACAACATTTTGTGGTTGTCAATTAATTTTAACTATATATTGTGTTATTGTGTGAGTTATCTTTATTATTCTGCTACATGTTGTGACAGGCGGCATGATACCGCCTGTCTTTTCATCCGTCTGCATAAATGCATGTATCTGAGGGGAATAGGTAATCTGTACATGCACTATGAAAACGTCTTACTCAGCGTTTGGATCCGCCGGGGAAATATTTTTGGCAAGGCTTCGCCCGTTGGCATCCGTCCCTGCTTCAAAAAGGACCGGCTGGCCACCGCTTAATTTCCGGTATCCATCCATCTGGATCTCCGAAAAGTGGGCGAAATAATCAATCCCGTCTTCACCGGTGATAAAACCGTATCCTTTCTGTGCGCTGAACCATTTCACGGTTCCCTGTAGTGTTTCTGACATATCCTTCTCTCCTTTGCTGTATTTCCCGCAATAGTCTTTTGCGGAAACAGGGCAGCATGGAATCGAACCATGCCTGGTGCTCCCCTCCCTGCTATAAAAGGAATCTCTTCCTCTTATATTTCTTCGTTTCCCAAAAAAGTCCCGTTATTGAGCGCTGCATCCACCCGGCGGATTCCTACCAGCTTCTTTTCATTTATGCCAAAATAAAACCGATAGCGTTTTCCCTCCAAAACTTTTACGTTTTTATCCAGCAAAAGTTCACTCTGCCGTCCGGTCGGATCACTTACCCGGATCTTCCGTAATCTTGCAAAGGGATTTTTCCCGTCTATCCCGGTTACCAGCCCTTCCACGATTTCATAGGTCTTTTTATCCGCGGTGCGGAAAATAAGATATGTTCTTATAAACCCGATAATCCCAAGCAGAAAAGACCAGAAAATAAAAGTTTTATCTTTCATCCATGTTCCCATAAATGATCCGAAAAGCAGGATAAAAAGAGACAGGATACCATATCGCTGGATCCTGTCCTTAAAAAAATCCGGTATATTCTGATAACGTGTTCCAAAATCTTCCAAACATCTATACAGCCTGTGCCAATACGGATGTTCCGTTTGCTTCAAGGCAGTCCTCCCTTCTTATGTTGTCGATCACAAGCTGTTTCTTATAGTAAAGCTGCGCTACACGGCTTATAAATTCCCGTTGTATCTGTTCCTGGAGGGAATCTGCTAAATTGGGTTCCCTGTTTTTTGCCTCTTCTTTTAAACATTTCAGGTGGCAGGAAACATCCCCTTCTCTTTGAAGATAGGAAAGTAGCTGGTATTCCTCTTCTGTAAGCAGCGGCTTTTTAAAAGCCCTCAGTGAAAACTTCAGTCCTTTTCCCATGGAAAGGGCTTCCATAAAATGCTTCATGCGTTCTGTCCGTGAAAAGGCCATGGGAGCCATGACTGACCGGCTGATAATGCTGTATACAGCTTCCTCTTTGGTACATCCTTCTGTCAACACAACCAGGCCCCGCTTTACCAGACGGTTCAGGCAAAACTGAAAATCCTCTTTGTCCGCCCATTCCTGTGCCTGTTTTTCTCCAAGGCTAAATACAAGAAGACGATGCATCTGGGAATGGACCTTATCCTCTTCACAGAAAGACCAGGTGAGCGCAGCCCACAAAATAGTTTCCATTTCTGTAAGTACTTTTTCTTCCCCATCTACCCAGACACAAAACCTTCCATCTGCATCATCTTTTTTCATTCCGATTGCTGTATACCATCTCATGACATTTCCTCCTTGTCATTTTCACTCTTTCTAATCTCTGCTTCTGATCTGTTTTCTTTCATATAACTTGTTACCCATACATCATTTCCAGGAGTTTTGGAAGTACATACCCCAAAAACATGCCTGCTGCCGTACAGATTCCGATATTCGGCCGCCGCAGTTTCCATACTTCCTGTGTTTTGGTCCCGATAATCCTTGTTCTTCCCGGTACGATCCACCTGAGTTTCCGATAAAACTCCATGAATCCCTGATTGTCAAAGCCAAATGATCGTACACAGAAAACATCCCGTTCCTGTTCTTCTTCATCCAAAAGGAAAAAGCTTTTCTGTTCTTTCCCTTCTTTTCGGATCACGATATAAAATTCCGGAATTCCCCGTCTGGTTCCTTCTACGATCTTATCCATCTCATCGTAAAAGATCCTGCAGGACTCATATTTTCCGTTTTTTTCCGGCTGGCAGACTGCCAGGCTGTCCTCTTCAAGTGCCATATAACAGTTTTCTGCCTCCATGATCCTCCGGCTGATTTTTATGGCCTGACGAAGAAGCAGGATTATCGCAAGTGCCAGTGCAGTACACAAATATACAAGATCCCAGCATCTTTTCTGGTATATGAAAAAGTATGCGCTGATTCCCTCTGCCACACTGCATATTGCTGTCATAATAAAATACTGTTCTTTAAGGTCCATCAGATGATATACATCATCTTCTGTCGCCTGTAGTCTCAAGGGCATCCATCCTTTCCGTCATGCCACGCTTATTTTATCCGGGGATTTCTTTTTCTCCTCTCGGCTTTTTATATAGTCTGTACATTCCCGGATGGTCTGTTCACACAGGTAATAAGAAAATTTCCCGATATGTGTGTCCTTTTCCCGGAGATTCAAACGGTTCTGAAGCCAGATATATGTGCTGTGTTTGGTCATATAACCATTTTTCCAGATTGCATCCAAAGCTCTGTGTGCTTCGATCCGCTTATTACGCAGATTGCTGTCAGCCATGGTTCCCATGGGACGCATACTTTTTTTGTGTGCCCCAATGTATGAATCACAGGAAGGATAGCCGCTGCATACATACAGGTATTTCTCCGGATCCAGGTTGTTATCCCCATAGACATAAGCTGCAGGCCTAAGTACCCCGGGTCTTTTGCAATATGGACAGTACAAGGTTTCCCGCATCTGTTTTTTCTTCTTTTTTGCCATCTGACGTCACTCCTTTCCATCTTTATCTCCGATGTTAAAGAAATTCCTTTTTCTGTGTCAACAGAATTCTTTGAAAATCATAAAAACATTTTCAGGAAGCTCTTTTGATAAGCCTTGTGATAATGCCTTCTGCCACTTCATAGTTGTCGTTGATGCGGGTCACCACAAATCCAATCTTATCTTTCTTTCCCGGAAGTGCGGACATATTGCAGGAATGTGCCACGGCATTGACTCCGATATCAAGGCGGATAAAATAGGTTCCCTTATAGACTTCCGTAATAATCCCTGTATATTTTCCCTGTTTATGGCATTTCCGGAGGTTATCTTTATTGATATTGGCTGTCGGACTCTTTGCATCCACTTCTATAATGATCTGGTCAACAGAGCTTGCTTCCACCTTATTGACCATGACCAGCACCAGATCACCTACCTGGAATTTTTCTCCGGCATCTACCATCCACTCCCAGGCCATGTCTCTGGCCCGGACAGATACTTCTACACCAAAGACTTCCAGGCGGACTGCTTTGGGAGCTACTGCGATCACCCTTGCTTCTACGATTCTGCCTTCATAGAGCATTGGTTTTTCTGTATCTTCTCCGATATAAAAAGTCTGTCTCTTTTTAAGCATTGCATCTTTTCTGGATGCTACAACGCTCCGGCTCTTGTTATCCAGATCTTTGATGATGAAATCAATGTCACAGCCGAGCATATTGTTTGCGATACGGACCTGACGGTTTAAGGTATCCGCATTTTCACGCCCGTCGCCCTGAAGGTTGATCATCATTTCATTCATTGGGATAATGATCCGGAAACCATTAAAGTATGTAACAGCGACCATCCACCCGCTCTCCAGTTTTTCAATGCCCCCGAGCTGGCCCGTCAGGATCTTTCTGGTACGATGTGCATTCAAAAGCTGATGCCATCTGGCTTCTTCCTGTTCCTCCATGCTTTCAACCTGTGCGTCTACATCAATTGTCAAAACACCATCGTAGACCGCACGCGGAACATCTTTTTCCCCATTTCCCGCCAAAACTGTTTTTTTGGTATCCTCCATATACTTCCTCCTGTTCTTATTTATTTTTGTCTTCTCTGCTCCATCCAGAAGACTCCTGTTCCTCCGGTACTCAGGAAAGACAAAAGAAGACACAAAAAAAGCAGCCCGTTTAAAGCTGCTTTCTTCATGCCTTCTTTTTACAGATACCATTCTATAATACATGGAATTCTATGTCAATATTACCTTAATTGCAATAGCGTCGCATATCGGTTTCTTTTATGAAATTTCGAAAATTATTATTGCAACAATAGCGGCAACTATCATATATGAGTAAGCAAAGTTCAACATTGCAGATATTCCCGATCCATTTTCAAAATATCGAAGCGGTAAGGGCTACCGCGTTTTGGCGTACCACTATCAAGGTCGTCGCGTTTCACGACACCCCTTTTGCATACAGAAAAACCGCCGGACAGGTTTCCCCATACGGCGGCAGAATGTTTATTTGCCGAACAAGTCGCTGTGTGTACCGGTGCGGGCCAGCGTCAGCACCAGAACATCATCTTCTATGCGGTAGACAAGTAGCCAGTCCGGGAGAATATGACATTCCCGATGACCTGCCCAATCGCCGGACAGGTCATGGTCGCGGTTCTTATCTGGCAGTGGTTCGCCCATTGCCAGCATTGCTACGACTTCCTCCAGCAGCTCGATCTTCAAGCCACGCTTGATGGCTCGTTTGTAGTCTTTTTTGAAACTGGTCGTGTACTTGACGGTATATTTGGTTTCTTTCATCTTTTCAGGTCAGCAAACAACTCGTCAAGGTCATTGAAGCCCTTTACAGACGGGTCTTTTGCAATCCTTTCCGCTTCCAGCATGGCAGCAACCGTTTCTTTGTTCGGCTGTTCCAGCCTTACTTCAAAGGGAATGCCGCCTTCACGAAGCGACTGACGCACAAAGATGTTAAACGCCGTAGTCAGGTTCATGCCAAGTTCAGTAAACAGTGCGTCCGCCTGCGCTTTCAAATCTGCGTCCATGCGGATACTGATGTTTGTGGTATTTCTAGCCATACGATCAACCCCTTTCTGCTGGCAATTATAGTATACGCCATTTGCACGAAGAAAACAATACTTTGCACGAATATTTAACAATAAATTCATTCAATGAGGTTAGCTGCACTGTCAACTACCCAGTCGTAGTAACGGCTTACGCCTCCGACCTTTTATCCCCAATAGGCATTGCTGCCTAAAGTGGCGTTACATCATTGGATGGTTGACAGCACCCTTTTTAGCAGAGTTTACTCTGTTACAACTGTATTAGGTACTTGGCTATCAGTAAGATAGTTTATTCCCATACGATACAGATTCATAGCTCCAATACGGTCATCATTAGACGTATAACCGCAGTTTTTGCAAGTAAACAAGTGTATTTTCTTATTACCATTAGACTTTTCAGTATGTCCACAAGCAGGACAGCATTGACTGGTATAACGAGGATCCACCTTTATTACAGAAGATTGATTCTGCTTTGCTTTGTAAATCAGCTTCTGCTCAAGGTCATAAAAAGACCATGATACAGAAACATAGCGGTCTTTTGTTTTGACACGCTCTGCAGCATTGCGAATACCAGTCAAATCTTCTAATACAAAGAGAGTATGCTTTGGATTACCGGTGGCGAGTGCCTTCGATACCTGATGGTTAATATCCTGCATCCAACGGTTTTCTCGCTGACCGATAGCTTTTAGTCTTCGTCTTGAGGATGGCGTATGTCGCATTTGAAGTTCTTTACGAAGCTTGGAATAATTAGCCCGTTTCTGTTTAATAGCTTTACCACTAACAAATCCGGACTTATGTTTGCTGTCATAAGTTGCAACAACAAAGTTGATACCTCTGTCAATACCTACAACATTACAAATATCAGAAATATTACTTTCTTCAACCTCATAGGTAACTGGTATATGCAGATAATATTTACTATCATGGGTATAGCGGATATGTTCTTGATAGGCTTCATATTCGGTCATGGAAAATCCCTCTTGATTACCCACCAGCAAGGACAGGCGGGGCTGTCAACGGCGGGCGTAGCCCATTCACTTGCCGTTGACTGGTTCGGCTGGGTTTGCTATTTTTGAATGGTAATTGCAGATTTAATTCTTGCGACTATATCCAATGGTGCTTATTATGAGGGAAATTCCAAAGATCAAAATTGCCGCTATCCCTGTTATTAGCACATATGAATGAACAGAATTTACCATAGCAGCCATTCCCGGCCCATCTTCAAAATATTTTACAAAGTAAAACATTGGAATTACCACAATCAATCCCATAGTTTGCGCAGAACGAAAACCAAACCAATAAGTTAATGGCAAGCAAATTCCTGTCCATAATAATGGGATAATAATTGCTGCTGCAATCGAAAATAACCAGATAAGCATATCGAAGTTTTGAAAAATTATGCTGGATAAACTATTGAACGCAATGCTTCCCAAAATGCTGATTGCAACAGTATATATTACGGAAACATATTTACTTGCAACAACAGTAAAATTGCTTATCGGCATAGCTAATTGATATTTTTTCCAGCTTGCCTTTTCATCACTTGCCTGGTTATAGTCCTCATAACTCAATTCAGCGGAGCCATAAGTCCCTAAGATTGACTTTCTTCATTATGTACCTCCATTTCGATTCACGGGCGATTGACGAGTGAATCGAAAGGAGGCGGAGATCGGCATCGACATACTTCGGGAGCTTTCCCGAAAAATCGACAATAAAAAGCGCCAGCTCCCCGCAACGGGAAACTGGCGCAACAAAAATGACTATGATTCTTCTGCTTTAGTAGGAATGATAATGCCGATAGGTAGTCATACCTCCCCGGAGGAGGGGCAAGGCTTTTTTTAATTGGTGCAGCTCATGGGTGCTATGAATGACGAAAATTGACATGGCGGTATCCTCCCATATACCGCCCTCCTGATTGCATGAGCATCGGTCCTAAAAGCAAAAAGAAACGGCGGCTCTGATCTTCTCAAAGCCGCCGCTCCATAGGCGCGTGAAAATGTATCTGCTGTACGACGGCTTTTTTTCTTTTGCCGTCGTCCGGCAGATTTTCTTCTCTTGCAGAAATATTTATAAAGTTTATGATACAACAAAATCTAATAAATCTACTCGCTTTTTATTGCTGATAAAATGCTCGCTTTTTTCAATTCCATTTGGGAATACATCGAAAAAACAAAATATATCACAAATAATATACCAGTCAGCGCCAATAGGAAAAACCATGGTAATTTCAATGTAATACAATGATTGATGGCATCTAACCGTCTGCATACAATTATGCTAAAAATACTTCCGCATATAAGAGATATTGCCAATGAACCTCCGAGGTAAATTCCTATCTCCCTATCCAGCATTGCTTTCAACTGTTGCCGTGTTGTTCCAACAGCTTCAAGCAAACCGAATTCACGCTTTCTATTCTGAAAATCAACCATAAGCATATTCATAAGGCTGATACTTCCAAAGACGAACAGAATAGCAGAAGTCATATATAGAGCATTTATAGATGCACTGTATCGATACTGAATATTTTTAATCGTTTGTTCAATCGTATTTACTTCTATTTTTTCATTTTTATCCGCAATCTTCTGAACTGCGGTCAAAACTTCATCAAAACGTCCCTCTGAATTTTTAACCGCCAGAATCCCCGTCTGTTCCGTTATCCCTGTCAGTTTCTTTGCTGTGTCATAAGTCATAATGAAGTAGGGGCTTCCGGGAACAACCGGGCTATCCTCCATTAAATCAGACCTATTGTATGTGCCTACAACAACGGCTTCCACATCAAAGGTTCTACCATCAAAAGCTCTGCCCTCAATCTTCAAAGTATCGCCAACTTGTGCTATATCTTCTGCAACCAATATTCCATTTTTCTCAACCATATCGTTGTAATCTGCTGTTCCAGAGGATAACACCGCCTGCTTTTCTTCTGTCTGTTCCCGATTTAAGGTTGGAAAGAAGTCTGAAATGCTCGTGATAGAACCACTTTCGCCCGAAAAAGTAGCTGTCATATAAACGCTGTCAAATGTGGTAATCTTTTCTATCCCATCTACCTTTTCTAATTCCTGCATCAATGCCTGATCTTCAAGTGGATTTTCTTCCAGTTGCAATTTTGCGCTTCCGTATGGCTCCGCTTCGTTATCGAAAGAGCTGCCCACTGTATTTCTTATTTGTATAATAATGTTACCGGCAGGATAATATTTGAAACTTGCCTGTTTTGCCGGATCAATAGAACCAGCAACCGTAGAAGTAACCAGTAAAAGAGCCCCGCTTACTCCAAGCATTAAAAGCGTCAGAACTGCTTTTTGTTTGTTTCTTTGTATATTTATTTTCGCCAGATTAAACGGCGTAAGTTTCCGATGCAGTTTTGAGCTGCTTTTTGCCTTTCCAGCATACGCAAGGTATTTAGCACCCTCTACCGGGGAAGTATTCATTGCTACTCGGACAGGCTTAAAAATGGCAATATTCACTGTTACAAAGGCTACTGCAGCAATCAGTACAGCATAAATAACTGTTGTTTTTAGCCGGAATCCATCAGGACAGCCAATAAATCCAATCAGTACACCAATGACAAGCCCCAAAGGAATACCAGCTAAGGCATATAAACGTCCCTCTTTACTTGCCATCCGTTTAATCTGTCTTTTTGTCATGCCAACTGTCCGCAGTTGCCCAAACATCTGAACATTTTTTACAATCTTTGTGTAAAAAACACCATAGACAATCGTTGCCGCCAAAATAGCCGTCAACGCCGCCAGTAGTGGTACTGGAATCGGAATACCCGATGTTATCACACCCGACATAACAGCAGCATATTCTGTAAGCATTACCTGTTCCTCGACAATGCCTGTATTTTGTATTGCTTTGCCGGCAAAATCAAGAATAGCCGTGGAACTTATGGCGTCTGTGTTCAACCGCGTATATGCTGTAACCTGAAAAGAATCTTTTGCCAAATCTTGGGCAAGCTCTTTACTAACATAAATAAAATATCCGTTGCTTTCTTTCGTATTATTCAAAACACCTGAAAGTGTATATTCTGCTTTCTGTCCTGTTCCAGTCAGGTCAATAGAAATTGTATCGCCAGTCTGATAGGATTTTCCTAAAAAATCAAGGTAGTTCTGGGGGAGCATAATCTCATCCGCTTTCTGCGGCACACTTCCCTGAAAAGTTTTTTCTTCCTGATGTAAAAAATAATCTTCATTTCCATAAGCAACAGTGATTGTTTTATTTTCAACATAAAACACACCTAGAGCGGAATATTCGCCAACCCATGTAATATTTTCGTTTTGATGCAGCTGAGCCGTTTGTTCGTCCGTAACTCCCAAAATGCCAATCTGCGCTTTATTCCTCTGTGTGTTCTTGAATTTCTCTTGTGTACCTGTTGATATTAGGAGAATCGAAAAAACCATACAGACAGAGATGGCGATTGTCAAAAGCAGAAATGCCTTGTTTCTCTTATCCGCTTGCATACTCCTACCTGCCAATTTTTTTACAATGGCACTTGTATCATTCTCAAAAGGCCATGTCATAGTCTGCCACCTCCTTATTCCACAATCTTGCCGTCCTCAATGCGGATAATCCGATCTGCAAGGCGGGCAATGTCGTTGTTGTGTGTAATCATCACTACGGTTTGTCGGAACTCTGCACTGGTGCGCTTGATTAGCCCCAGCACCTCTGCACTGGTCTTGCTGTCAAGGTTGCCCGTCGGTTCGTCGGCCAACACGATAGCCGGTTTGGTAATCAAGGCACGAGCAATCGCTACTCGCTGTTGCTGACCGCCGGATAGATTATTTGGCATATTTTTCAGTTTATCTTCCAGCCCCAGCAGATGAACAATCTCATTCAAAAACTTTTTATCTACCGTGTCCCCGTCCAGTTCCACCGGCAGGACGATGTTCTCATACACATTCAGGATCGGAACAAGGTTATAGTTCTGGAAGATAAAGCCGATGTTACGGCGGCGGAAGATGGTAAGCTGTTCATCGTTCATTTTTGACAGTTCTTTGTCCCGGACAATCACATTGCCGGAAGTAGGTGTGTCCAGCCCTCCCATCATGTGAAGTAAGGTGGATTTGCCGCTGCCAGATGTTCCCACAACAGCCACAAACTCGCCGTCCTCCACGGAGAAGTTCACACCGTCAAGGGCACGGGTAATGTTCGGCTTTGTGCCATAATACTTTTTCAGGTCAATAGTCTGTAAAACGCTCATATTCAAAACTCCTTTCAAGGCTTCTTGCCTGTTGATAAAGGTATTATAAAACCCAAATGTCCGCGAAATGTTACAGCGACCAAAAAATTTCATTGAAAATCGGGGTGAAATGTTACAACGCTCGGACATTTCAAAAATTTTTTGAGAAATGGCGAAAAAAGCGGGGCAGCACACGCCGCCCCGCCGATCCCATACGGTTATTCCATCGCCCGCATTTGTTCGATCAGGGATTGCTTTTTCTGTCTGCGGATTGTCCATACAGACAAGATCAGTTCCATTCCGAACAATACCAGAATGAACAGTCCCATTTCCAAAACCGGGAATTTGTAAGGCACTACATTTCCGGCAAAAGCTCCTATACTCATTTTTCTGCAAGCAAAGATGGAAGCCGGAAGCCCAACGATCAGCGTCGCCAATGTTGCAAAGAGCGCATAGCACAGCCCCTCACAGATGTTCATTTCACATAGCTGTTTTTGTGTTAGGCCGATAGAACGCAGAATACTGTTTTCCTGCTTTCGGGCTATCTGGTTAGAGAGTGTCGTATTGATAAGGTTGATAACGCCAAAGAGAAATACCAACCATGAAAGTATCTCCATACTGCCAAACGCAAAAGAATTTGTCATTTCTTCATATTCAATCACTGTATTGATTTCATCTAAGGCAATATTACTATGGCTGGCAACAATATTTTTCAATTCAGCTCCCACATAGTCCGTTTTTTTCGGATCGTTTACAATGCTCCATGAATAGTCGAAAGAAGCGATTTCCGGGTGCAGTTCATGGAACAATGCTTCTGGTGCGAAAAAGAGTACTCCATCGAGGGCCAGTTTTCCATGCCCGGAAGGCGTCTTGTTGGAATCAAACAATCCTGATACAGTGACGGAAACAGGCGGTTGCCCCTCTCCAAAATAAAAGTCAACTGTTGAACCAACACCCATATCCTCATTCTGCTTTAGCACATTATAGTCAATTACAATACTACGGGAATCTTTTGGCATCGTTCCTGCTGTCAGAGCCGCTTCAACTGTTGCATAATTCTGGTCGGTCAGCATATCACACATACCACCGCTTTGGTAAATGTCCGTCTTAAGGGTTGCATAGAGAGATTGTCTGCTTGAAATTATATCTGTAACACCATCAATAGATAAGATTTCCTGTTTTAATTCTTCATTCAACGGATTTCCCGCTGCCATAACCTTTTCTTCTGTCATTTCAGAATCCAAATAAATTTTATAGTCGCCGTCCGGGAAAAACCGTCTTGCAAGCGCCTCTGGAGAACGCAGCAAAACAATGGAGGATACCACAAGCAGAATAATTCCGCCCAAACTCAATGAGGCTACAATAGCAACGGTCTTTTTTCGGTCACGCTTAAAATTCGCAATTCCCATTGAAACAGGATTGAGCTTGATATTCTTTTTTCGGCTTCGGATGTCCTTTTGTGCCGGGGTAAAACGGACGGCTTCAATCGGGGAAATCCCTGCCGCAATTTTTACCGGCTTACGGATGGAAACAGATACCATGATCCAACTGCTTATGAGTGTCAAAATAACCGTTGCCACATAGGAAACAGCGTTAAAACCCTTAGAAAACAGGAGAAAACCGCCACATATGCCCAACACTGTACCAATCACAATCCCGATACTGCCGAGTTTGCGTCCCTCCCGCTTTACAATCCGCTTGATTTGCTTTGGCGTTGCACCAATCGTCCGAAGCTGCCCGTAGCTCTGGATTTTGTCATTGATGGAGATACGGAAGATACTCTGGATCACAATATAGCCGCCAATCAGAACAAGGGCAATCACACCTGCCATCAGTGCAAAATCAAAGGATTTAGAAGCATAGGCAAAATACTTACTGTTCATTTTGGGCATAGGAAGCTGATATTCCTCCGCAATCTCCCTGCAATAAGAGGTCATCAGTTCTTCGCCCAACTGGTCGCTGTTTTTGAAATGGACATAGGCGCGATAGCCAGCCGGGTCAAACCCGTTCCATTCTGTCAGGGCAGCGTTGGAAAGAATGATAGCGCAGGTATTCGCTTCTTTTTCATTTACGCTGTCCGTAATGCCGGTAACGACATAATCACCATGAAAACTCTCTGTATCTAAGGTCACAGTGTCCCCGATCTTGGCATTGTTTCCATAGGTGGAAAGAAAGTATTCGCTTACAACAACTTCATTTGCTTTTTCAGGAACCCGGCCCTCTAACAACTCCATCTGCGCCTTGGCAATCTCCATCATTTGCGCGTCGCAATACACATAGGACGCATGATAGCCCTGTTCTGAAAGCTCCTCACCCAGCATATAGTAGCCGCCTACGCGCTCAAACTCCGGCAGTCCTTTCAGGGTTTCAATGTCGTTTTCCTCTACGCCCAGCCAGACCGCCTCATAAGTATCGACAACCTGATTGCGCTGCATTTGTGTCAGGGAGGTAGACACAATTCCCGTAAAGCAGATCAGAAATGCCGCCAGCGCAACGGCAATCACCACCATCAGATTCCGGCGCTTCTCGCTTTGCAAACTTTTCTTTGCCAGCTTCTTTGTAATGGCGCTGGTATCATTCTCAAAAGGCCATGTCATAGCCTGCCACCTCCTTACTCCACAATCTTGCCGTCCTCAATGCGGATAATCCGATCTGCAAGGCGGGCAATGTCGTTGTTGTGTGTAATCATCACTACGGTTTGTCGGAACTCTGCACTGGTGCGCTTGATTAGCCCCAGCACCTCTGCACTGGTCTTGCTGTCAAGGTTGCCGGTCGGTTCGTCGGCCAACACGATAGCCGGTTTGGTAATCAAGGCACGAGCAATCGCTACTCGCTGTTGCTGACCGCCGGATAGATTATTTGGCATATTTTTCAGTTTATCTTCCAGCCCCAGCAGATGAACAATCTCATTCAAAAACTTTTTATCTACCGTGTCCCCGTCCAGTTCCACCGGCAGGACGATGTTCTCATACACATTCAGGATCGGAACAAGGTTATAGTTCTGGAAGATAAAGCCGATGTTACGGCGGCGGAAGATGGTAAGCTGTTCATCGTTCATTTTTGACAGTTCTTTGTCCCGGACAATCACATTGCCGGAAGTAGGTGTGTCCAGCCCTCCCATCATGTGAAGTAAGGTGGATTTGCCGCTGCCAGATGTTCCCACAACAGCCACAAACTCGCCGTCCTCCACGGAGAAGTTCACACCGTCAAGGGCACGGGTAATGTTCGGCTTTGTGCCATAATACTTTTTCAGGTCAATAGTCTGTAAAACGCTCATATTCAAAACTCCTTTCAAGGCTTCTTGCCTGTTGATAAAGGTATTATAAAACCCAAATGTCCGCGAAATGTTACAGCGGCCAAAAAATTTCATTGAAAATCGGGGTGAAATGTTACAACGCTCGGACATTTCAAAAAAATTTACGGCGGGCAGCCGGGAATGGCCGTCCGCCGCGTTCTATTTTGTAGGCAGCATAATGGAAAATTCCGAACCCTTGCCCGGCTCCGAAACCACTTTGATATAGCCGCCCTGTCGCGTTACGATCTCGCGGGCCAGATACAGACCAATGCCCACGCCCTGCTGTTCGTGTACTTCTTCCTCACGATAGAAGCGCCGGAAGATGGCAGCCTGATTGCTTTCGGAAATGCCCTTGCCGGTGTCGGTCACTTTGATCTCCACATACATTTCCCACAGCACCACCGACACAGCGATTTTCCCTACCGCCGGGGTGTACTTCACCGCATTGTCCAGCAGGTTAAAGAGAGCTTCGGATGTCCACTTGCTGTCATGGGAAACGGTCAAATCCTCCGGGCAGTCCACAGACACGGCGATTTCCTTTTTCTCCGCTGCATACACGATCCCACTCATGGCCTGCGCCACGGTATCAAAGAGGCGGCCCGGTTTCTTATCCAACTGGATCACGCCCGTTTCCAGCCGTGAGGTTTTCACAAGGGCCTGAAAGAGAAAGTCCAGCTTATCCGTCTGGCTGCGGATTCCCCGGATAAAGTCGGTACGCTCCGCCTCGGTCATAGGCTTTTCCAGCAGGGTGTCCGTCGCCATTTTCAGATTGCTTACCGGCGTTTTCACCTGATGGGAAATATCCGATACAAGGTTCTGTAACTCCTGCCGTTCCTCGTCCACCCGGCGGCGGTTCTCCTGCATGATCTGGTAAAGCCTTGCCAGCCGGTGTCCGATTCTGGCAAGCTGGGTTTCGCTGTCCTCTGGCCGCTGGGGTGCTTCATTTCCGGCGATCATGTGGTCTAAAGTCTGGCACAGGTTAGCGGTAAACTGCGACAGCCGCTTTCCAAACGCCTGCGTCAGTACAATAATCCCCACAAGGGCGCACAGTAGCAGCGCCCCGCCAGTCAGCAGCACCGCCGTCTGTTTTGTCACAAGAAACAGGGCTATGGTGATCCCGGACATGGAAAGGACAAGTCCTATTGCCACCAGGCTAAACAGCCGCTTTACCGATAGGTTTTGAAACTTCATTTTGCCTCGCCTCCCGTCCATTGATAACCCATGCCGTAAACGGTCTTGATGTAGGACGCGCCGCCGTCGGATTCGATCTTGCTGCGAATCCGGCTGATGGAGGTTGTCAGGGTGTGTTCGTCCACAAACCTTTCGTCTATATCCCACAGCTTTTCCAAAAGCCACCCACGGGTCAGCACTTGCCGGGGATTTTTACGGAACAGGTTCAGCATTTTGTACTCCATCGGGGATAGGGTCAGGGGCTTGCCGTTTAGGGAGGCCGCCTGCTCCGAGAAGTCCAGAAACAGCCGCCCGTCGTCGTAAATGTCCTTGGCCGGTCTGTGGTGTTCCAGCATGGCGAACATGGCTTTGATTTTCCGCTGCAAGGCCCCGATCACAAAGGGCTTTGTGATGTAGTCCACCGCGCCCGCCTCATAGCCCCGTATCTGGTCGCTCTCCTGATCGTTGGCGGTCAGGAAAATTACAATGGTGTCCGGGTGCTGGGGCTTTATCAGCTTGCACAGCTCAAAACCATTTCCATCCGGCAGGTTGATGTCCAGCAGCACTAAATCAAATTCCCGGTGGCGGATGGCGTCGGCTGCGGTTCTGGCATTTAGGGCAGAAGTCACGCCGTAGCCGTCTGCGGTCAGGTTATAGTCTAACATCTTATTCAAAAAACTGTCGTCCTCGACAATTAAAATCTGCTTCATATCCTCACTTCCTTTTCTTTTTTAGTTTTTTATAAATAATTCCTGGAAAAATAATGCTGAACAATAATAAAAATACCATCAACGCAATCATTTCTTTTACCGGATAGCGGAAAGCGAAATAGGAAATCTGCATTTTCATATACCACTGCATGATACCAATCCCTAAATTTCCAAAACTCATAAGCAATCCACATAACAGTAACCAATAGAAAAGACCCTCTGTTACAAACATTCGATATTCTTGTTTTTTTGTCATCCCTACACGTTCCAGGATTTTACACTCCCATTGCCGAAGCATAATATCCGATATTCTTGTATTTGCGAAATTCATAATTCCTATAAATATTAAAATTCCACTAATACTCATAAGCAGCCATCTACTTGTCTGAATATAGTTCTGCTCCTTTAGCAAACGTTCTGATTTAGAATCTAAATAAAACAAGTTCAATTTATCAGCGTGTCCATATTTTGATTGAAATTCCATATTATAATTGCGAATCATCTGATTCAGTCTTTCTCGGATAACTGACTCCTGATTTTTGTCAACATTAAATTGT
Source organism: Blautia luti (assembly GCF_033096465.1). Taxonomy (NCBI): domain Bacteria; kingdom Bacillati; phylum Bacillota; class Clostridia; order Lachnospirales; family Lachnospiraceae; genus Blautia; species Blautia luti. The sequence goes on from NZ_AP028156.1 coordinate 1,859,018, forward strand.
ATTTCAAAAATTTGTGGTGTTAATTTTTCTACCAGCCAATCATATGTAGTCTCTGTTACCAATAGGATATTTATATTTTTACCATCCCAGCACAATTTCATCTCTGGGAAATCATCCTCTGTTATATCCAGATAACCACAATTTACTAATTTCTCAGGAACTAAACTGCTCATTTCCGTACCAACCGGAACCAGATCATAAAATTCCATCTCTGTTCCTATATAATCCTGCACTTCTCCTGCTATATAATCTGACATCCTATGATCATGTAGCACGATTGTTCCATGATTATTTTGAAACTGCTCCCAATTTACTAGCTTATCATTTTTCTGAATAAAGTCTTTTAGTTCTTCCTGCTCCCCGATACTAACTGTCTGAATTACCGTGGATATTTTATCTCCATCGATTAGAATCTTTATATTCTCCTTGCCATTTTTTTCGACGATCGGATAAAATCCTTTGATGTTTTCTACTGAATGAAGTTCGTTTCCTATGGTCGTTTCAATATCATTCATAAGGGACTTCGGAAAAAACTTCATATTCTTTGTGTCCGGTGATGATTCAATTAAATAATTGCAAGCTTCCTCTGTAATTCCTATTTGGAAGTCCGGCTCTTTACTATAATAATTCTGTAAATCCACTCCGTTCACAATTACCGCAGAACATAATGCCAATTCGCACCCAAGCCATAATGACAAACTTGTTATCCCAAATGTTTTTTTATTCCGAAATAAATATTTCTTTGCAAGATAAATTTCAGGATGTTTTCCCCAGCAGTGGAATTTCTTTATCTTCGGTTTCTTCCTGCTTTTATGATAAGTAACCGCCTCCGTATATTTCATACACTCCAACGGACTTAATTTCCTCATTTTTCTTTTCAGACATTCCACTGCCACTCCCAACGTGAAAATCACAAGAACAATCGCTAGGATAAGAAGTTTGGGTTGAAAGAAAACCATTCTTTCTAATTTCCATGTATTCTCTGCATACATTTTTTCTAATAACAATGGCATAATACCCCATATAAACATTCCCCCTAAAACTGCTCCAGCGATACTTCCCGTAAGTCCTATTTTTAGCATCTCACGATTCATAACTTTAATATTCTGCTTTTGTTCCACACCAATTACTTGTAAAAGACCATAACGTTGTAAATCTTTTTCCAGCGAAATATTTAGGATATTGTAAATAAACAAAAACATAGAAAGTAAAACCATAACCGAAAAAAAGACTGCAAATCCATAACTTCCCATCATTTCACTTATTGCCCGATATTCTGCTGGGTTCATACTTACAATTCTCTGTCCCTCATTCAACTTTATGTTATTTGTCAGCATATGTTCTATTTGCGAACCACTGGAATATTTCTTTGTATGATCTATTAAAATCCTACATGGCTCCCATTGAAGCCCGTTCTTCTCCATTGATTTCTCTGATATAAAAGCCACAGAAGCACCGGAGGTTTGATTTTGATACTCTGTAAAATACCCAGAAAGTAAAAAGTTCTGCATACCGGTTCCACTGGTATTGAAAATGTCATTCCAATAAAAATCCAGTTCAATTTCCATGCCCACTTCGGGATTCTTGATTCCAAGATATTGCAGAGTTTTCGTAGAAAGCATAATTTCATTTTCTTTTTCTGGATAAGTCCCTACCACATTTGTAAATGCAGGACGTATCATTTTTTCAAATCCGGTCACATCTGTAATGACGCAATCACAATATTTTATGGAATCATCTAATAATTTTCCTGCAAACTTTTCTTTCCCAATGCTTTCTATGCATGGTAGCTGTGTAAGCTGTTGTGTCATATCCGCTGTACCATTTTCAATATAGGTCGATACAGCCATACCATCGGCTTTCATATTTTTCTGAATATCAATCTCCATCTTCCCATAGATTAAAGAGAACACACTAAAAATCACGCCTACAGTAATTGTAATTACGATAAACAGTAGACGATTTCTGTTTTGATTCTTTTTCCTGGAAGCATCCATAAGCACTCTTTCAGCCGACTGATTACAATCGTAATTCTCCATCCTATACAACCCTCCCATCTTTCATCTGAATAATCCGATCTGCCATAGCTGCTATTCTTTCATCATGTGTAACGATAATCATTGTCTGGCTATATTTTTTACACATCTTTTTCAAAAATTTCATAACGGATATACTGGTTGTAGAATCTAAATTTCCTGTCAACTCGTCTCCCAAAAGTATAGTAGGATGTGTATAAATAGCTCTGGCGATTGCGACCCGCTGCTGTTGTCCACCAGATAAAGTCATAGGATTTTGTAATAGTTTTTCCTCAATTTCCAGTTCTTCAGCTATCCGCATTACTTCTTTTTTACTGATATTTCTTTCCATAAGTTTGGCAGGTAAAACTATATTTTCAAATACATTCATCTCTGGGATTAAATTAAAATTTTGAAAAATAAACCCAATATGCCATCTTCTGAAGGAACTCCTTTCCTCCATAGATAACTGTGTAATATCTACATCATTGATATAGACACATCCGTGTGTGGGATTTTCCAAACCACCTAGTAAATTGAGCAACGTGGTCTTTCCGCAACCTGAACTTCCCATAATAGCTACAAATTCATTTTCTTCAACTGTGAAAGATATATCATCAACTGCTCTTAAATAGTGTTCTCCATTAGAATATTCTTTTGTTAAAGATACTGTCTTTACTGCTGCCATATCAATCCCCCCTTATCTTTTTCAGATAGTATAACAGGCAAATGTCCGCGAAATGTTACAGCGGACGGATTTTTTTCTTTTGCCGTCGTCCGGCAGATTTAATCACATTTTCTATCTTACTTGTAATTCTATAATAAAGACCAAATGTTGCAGAAATCTCCTAACCATTTTCTTTTTTGACAAGAAAACAGGCTGAATTGCTTCATTTTTGTAGCAATTCAATTCATAGATGTACCTCCAAAACCAGAACGGAGGGTAATACTATTGCATTTTCTTTTGTTGATAAGGTCACTGTAAAACGCAAAAAGTTAGGCAGATGCAGACTTATTAAACAAGACCCATGTACTAATAAAGTAACTTATTAAAAGGGCACCTAAAATAGCCAACACAATCAAAAGCTGCTGCACCAATCGCTGTACTCCGATATACACTGCAATCTGCATATGGAATCCTACAATCAAAAATACAAGGAATGCGCCAGCCAAGATAAGGGCCAGTATAACCGGAACACCAAACCATACAGCTAATTGTTTCAAAATCAACTTTCGTATATGAGGTTCTTCAACACCCATATTTCTTAGAACCCGAAAGCGATATTTGTATTTTCCGGAATCTGATAATTGCTGCAAAGCCAAGATAGTAAAACAGGTTACAAACAAGATGATTGCGCTATATGTCAATCCAGTTTGCATAATGAAAATAATAGCAGAATTATCATTAACCTCGATTGTCCGCATGGTAATGTTATAAGTTACAAGCGAATCAGTAAGGCTTGAATTTTCAAAGTATGATTTTAATTCTTGAGCAATATCATAAGAAATTGTTTTATCCGCCATCATATACCGGAATGTATTAGCTGATGTCAGTTTATTGCAAATGTGATCTGGTACAATATATATCACACTTTGAAAATTATAAAAATCTTCGCCTAAGTCTACTGTGTGTGCAGAAATATCAGCAAGCTGTAAATCGCCTCCATCTGTTCTAATAGATTTGTGAGCTTCAAGATACGTCGAAATAGCATCTTGGGGTGTTATGGAAAGCCACTGGGTTGTAAATTCATGATCCCGTAAAGAAATTTCATCATAACCTGCCATCTTTAATAGATGGTTATAGTCGGACAAAGAAATTGCTGTAATGGGTGGGGCATTTTTTCTGCTATTCTCCAGTTGGTTATAAAAGTCAGTTTTGTTTACAAAGTATGTCTTAAAAGAGCAATCATCACGAACAGAAATATTCTTTTCAATGAAAGAGTCAAGAAAACTATAATCCGTTACAGGTAGTTCTTTTTCGGACTGTATGCCGATATAACCAGACTGCATACCAATGTAGTCCGAAGAAATCTGTATATCAAAAGGAACTCTTTTTTCCAAAAAACCTTGTGCCCATCCAACAAGGAGTGGTGTTACAAAAAATAATGCCATGGACAATGTAAGTGTGAGGCAAATCAAAGTCATTGAAAGTGTTTTCGATTTTAATTTAGATAACAGTTGTCCAAAAAAGAACAGATTTTCTTCTTTATACTTCTGGCGTTCTTTGATAACCAATAAGTAATTACTAAACAAAACGAAAAATACACTCACTCCAAATACAACACACCAAAACAGAAATCCCATATAAACATTAAAAGCACCTTTATCCATCGGCATTGCAAGGTACACTTTGAAAACTGGTAATATGGAAAGAATAATCAGTTCCAACAGGCCAATACATTCAATCAAAAAGAGCTGCTTTACTGTGTTTTGTTCTTTTCTTCTGAATCTTTCCCTTATATGCATAATCAACATCAGAATTGGTACAATAATGCTGATTGCAGACCATATTTTGATTACCAGTTCAAATTCTCCGTTAAAGTAGTAAGACAGGGTTCTAATATTATAAAAGGTAATCAGCAGATAAAGGACAAAATTTACTGGAAAGAGTTTGTATATCCATTTGTGGGGGGGTCCCAATATATCATTTTTTCGATCTGCATTTAGCATATCAATTATCTTTGTTTTTCGTATCGTGCGAACTTGAGATAAACCAACTGTCGCAAAACATATGCAGAAAAATAGAATCGTCAAAATGATTGTATCTGGAAAAAGCATAAATGAAAATTCAAATGGTTTATGATACATTTGAAGCAGCATAGCAGTAATGAATTGAGAAAACACACCACCTAATCCTATCCCCACAATCAGCGAAAAAATTCCCATTATTAGTGATTCCACAAAGAAAAGTCGAGCTATCGTTGATTGCTCCATTCCAATAATACTCTGAATTGCAAATTCCCTTTTTCGCCGTTGTATCATAAAGTGGTTTACATACTGCATAAGGAACATCAGCAATACGGTAATCAATAGAATCGCATATTTTATTCCATCACCTAATATATCTAAATTAAATTCTGCTCCTATATTCGGATCATAATAATTGCTGGAAATGGAAAGGAAAGCATAAAACATAGATATACACGCCGTCAGAGTGACAATATATATCAAATAGTCTTTTGTGGATTTCTTTACATTTTCAAGTGCTAATTTAGCGTACATCATTCATGCCCCCTCCCATCATGGTAAGGACATTCAAGATTTTTTCAAAGAAAACCCTACGAGAATCACTGCCTTTGAGAATTTCCGTGAAGATCGCACCATCTCTTAAAAAGAGAATACGATTGGCATAGCTTGCCGAAAAAGCGTCGTGTGTTACCATCAGGATTGTGGCGTCAAGGCTTTCGTTAATACTCTGGATTGTGGAGAGCAAGGCTTGTGACGAGTGACTATCTAACGCGCCGGTAGGTTCGTCCGCCAGGATCAACTTTGGCTGGTTGATAATAGCTCTGGCACAGGCACACCGCTGTTTTTGACCGCCGGACACCTGATAGGGATATTTATCCAGAATATCCGTGATATTCAGCTTTCCGGCCATTTCCCGCACCCGCCCATCAATCTCACCTGCAGGAACCTTGTTGATAGTCAGTGCCAAGGCAATGTTTTCCGAGATTGTCAGAGTGTCCAGCAGGTTAAAATCCTGAAATACAAATCCAAGATTCTCCCGACGAAACCGGGCAATCTGTTTTTCGTTGATTTCCGTCACATCGGTTCCGTCCAGATAGATATGTCCCGCACTGACGGTATCAATGGTGGAAATACAGTTGAGCAGGGTAGTCTTGCCGGAACCGGATGCTCCCATGATTCCTACAAATTCCCCCTCCTGAACGGAAAAGCTGATGTCCTGAATTGCTTTTGTAACATTCCCGCCATTTCCGTAATATTTTTGGATATGATCCAGTTTCAAAATTTCTTTCATTGTTATCACCTCTGATCTCTATTGTAGAATAAGAGTGGCTTCGTTTGTATCAAGTTTTCTTACAAAGTTCTAACAAAAATGTAAGAAGTGCAGGACCGCAATCAGCCCTGCACTTCATGGATCAGACAGTTGATGTGAAACGCCAGGGAAATGGCGGTTCCTTGTTCCGATGATTCTGCCGCAATGCCAATGCCCAGCTTTTCACAGAGCCGTTTGCATAGGTACAGGCCAATGCCTGTGGACTGCTGGATCATACGACCATTCTGACCGGTAAATCCCTTTTCAAAGATACGGGGCAGATCGGACGCAGCAATCCCGATTCCATTGTCCTCCACGACAAGAACAACCTGATCTTGCCGTTTATGAGTAGAAATGCGGAGAACCGGTTGTTCCGTACGATACTTGACCGCATTGGCAATCAGTTGGTTCAGAATAAAGCGCACCCACTTTTCATCTGAATAAACCGTGTCCTGCATTTCCTCCACTTCCAGACGCATACCACCTTGGAGCAGCAGATATTTATTATCTGCAATCGCCTGATGCACCACTTGGGACAGTGCCATTTCCCGGACAGAATAATCTTTCTCTGTATGCTCACTGCGGGCGTAATAAAGAGCTTGTTCGGTAAAGCGGTTGGTCTTTTCCAGTTCCAGCAGAAGTTCCTTTGTCCAGTCCGTCCGGTGGTTTTCACATAGGAGTTTCATGGCAGTAATGGGCGTTTTGATTTCGTGAATCCATTGCTCAATGTATTCTTTGTACTCCAGGCGTTCCCGCTCGACTTCTCCAATCTGTTCCAACATGGATTTTCCAGCCATTTTCAAAAGCTGATAGTAAACCTGATCCTCGGCCTGTTCCGGCAACTCCATCACTTCGGAAATAAGGTATCTTTCGGAAAGCTGCTCCGCCATATCCAGAAGTTTTTTCATCTGCCGCTTCCGTTTCCAGTAAGTGAGGACAAGTCCCGTCAGCAAAATCAATGCCCATACAATCAGGATCAATACTACTGCGGAAACCGAATTGCCGCACACCAGCAAAAATACAGTGAGTGCAGCCATACAAACAAGGTTCGTCAGCAGAAATGGTAGCCTGTTTTTCCAATATCGTCTGCTGTTCATATCGTGTACCCCTGTCGGTGCTTTGTCTTGATAAAATCCGTCAGACCGATGCCCGCCAGTTTTTCCCGGATGCGGTTGATATTGACGCTCAAAGCATTGTCATCCACATATAGCTGATTGTCCCACAAATACTCAATCATATCTCCGCGAGAACAGATTTTTCCACCGTTCTTGAACAAATAATAGAGAATTTTCAATTCGTTCTTAGTAAGTTCTACGCTCCGTCCATTATAGTCCAAACTGCTGGATTCCAGATGCAGCACCGCATCTCCATAGACTATCTTCTCCCGTTGTTGTGCGGGATAGGTTTTCTTCAGCAGAGAAGCAATTTTCGCAAGCAGGATTGCTGTGTTATAGGGCTTCGTGATAAAAGCGTCTCCACCCAACATAATGCTATTCAGCTCGTCCATATCCGTGTTGCAGCTTGTCACAAAGATGATTGGCACTTCGGAAAAGGTACGAATTTTAGAGCATAAAGCAAAACCATTCTCTCCGGGTAACTTAATGTCCAACAAAATCAGATGTGGCTTTTCATCCTGAATCTGTTCTGTCACAGCAGAAAAATTCCTTACTCCAAGCGTTGTATATCCATTTCCATTCAATAAAGTTTGTAATTCTCCCTGTATCACAGGATCATCTTCAATTATCATAATTTTAGATAGTTTCATGCTTTCTGCACCTTTCCTTGTTTTGTCCGGCCATCAACTGGCTTCTCCGCAGTTTTAGGGATCAGCCAAACACCAGCCATCTTCACAGCGCCGGGGATACGCCCACTGGCACACAGATAATTGATCTGCCTTGGGGTAACACCCCATTTTTCACTTGCTTCTTTCAGCGTCATATAATCCATATAGTTTCCCTCCAATATGGTTTATTATATTTCCTTTGCTCGAAGAATACAAGCGTGCAAATGGGGCGCAAGGCCCTGTGCCAGAAGCATTTTGAGACCTTGCGCCCCATTTGTAGTTCTATCCTAAAAATACTTTGCCAGTTGCTTCAGACCACGCCGGATACTATCACGGACACGGCTTTGGTCTACGCCCTCCGCTGTGGCGATCTCACTCACACGCATCCCCAGATAATACCGGGCATAGATCCGCTTGGCCTGCTTCTCTGGCAGAGCCATCACAGCAGCATAGAGCTGCTCCCGCAGCTGCTTTTCCTCCAAAAGCATTTCCGGTGTCTGGGGCTTCATCAGGATCGCATTTTCAATGCCGTTGTCGCAGTCCAGGGAGTAGTACGCCTTATAGCGATACATCCTCCGGTCATAAGCAGCTTCCGCACGCTCAGCGGCTCGGATCGTCTCCAGCACATCTTCTGTTACTTCTACAAAGTAATCATTTTTATAAACATCGGGATATAAGTCCCTAAGATTGACTTTCTTCATTATGTACCTCCATTTCAATTCACGGGCGATTGACGAGTGAATCGAAAGGAGGCGGGGATCGGCAGCGACATACTTCAGGAGCTTTCCTGAAAAATCGACAATAAAAAACGCCAGCTCCCCGCAATGGGAAACTGGCGCGACAAAAACACCTACCATTCTGCTGATTTAGGCGGAACGATAATACCGATAGGAAGTCATACCTTCCCGGAGGAGGGGCAAGGCTTTTTTAGCTGGTGCAGGTCATGGATGCTGTGAAAATAGGCAAAAATAGACACGGCGGCAATCCTCCTATATGCCGCCGTGGATTTACACGGTGTTAGATCGTCGTTGGTTTAGGATAGGTGAAAAGAAACGGCGGCTCTGATTTCTCAAAACCGCCGCCAGAGTATGTAGAGTAAGCGCACAAAATCAACCTGCCCAGCTACGGTTTTTTTCTTTCCCCATTGGGCGGGGCAGGCTCTCATCGTATATTGAAATAAAAAAGAACCGATAATCACAAGTGAATTTACCTTGCGTATTATCGGCTCTGCGTCTGTGCGTCTGGCTCTTGGACGATGGATAAATTTAGTTTTCTTACTGTAATCAGGGTTTCATGTTTGCATTTAGGACAATATAACGGAAAGTTTTCCAATACTGTATCATAGCGAATTTTTAATCGCGTTTTGCTGCCGCAAAAGGGGCATAAAATCCATTCTATCTTCATGTTATCTTCCTCTGTGCTTGGCTTTCTTCTTTTCCTGCCGTATGGCAAACTGACGGTCTTTCTCTGCCTCTTTCTGTTCACGGCTCTTGGCTTTACGTTCCAGCTTACATTGCTCATGCTGGAGTTTCAACGCCTGCTGTGCCTTTGTGCCAACGCCTTTATCTTGCAGTTGACTTTGAATTTCGCGCTGCATTCGTTTGGGATTGAGTTTTCGCTCTATGAATACTTCAGCCTGGATTGGGGGACTGAATTTCAACTTATGCCAATTCTTCAGCAGAAACTCATAGACCTCATAGTCTTTGGGTTCTGAACCAAAAGTGATTTTACACACCTCGTATTTACCGCTATCCGTTCTTTCATATAGACCGATCCAAAATGGAGCTTCAAACAGGATGGTCAAACTGCTTTTGAAGGCCGTGCTCATTCTTTTAAGAACTGTCCTTCAAAGTGATCCAGCCATTCCATAAGGGCTCGATAGAGAAGCTGCTGCTGCTCAAAAATCGTTCTCCCAACCAAAGGAATGTCTGCAAATTCGCGCGCATAGCCCTCGTTAGCTTCAACCGAGGATTGTATGCTCCGGCGCAAAGTCGAAACCAGCTCCAACGCTTCGGCTTTGTCCATCTTGTTCAGATTGGTAATGACCACATTGAAATCGAATAGCAGGGGGACTGGACCAGCGGCGCAAGCGGCCATCAGTTCCTTAAAATATGCTCTGCCCTGGTCAGTAATAGAATAAATAGCCTTATCTGCAAACTTATCGCCCTTGACAATGTTGCTATGCAAATAACCTTTCTCACTCAACTGGAGAACCTTACGATAAATAGAAGGTACGCTTATTTTTGTCCATCGTGGAAAATGGTGGTACTCCACATCTTTTTGAATATCATAAGCGCTTTGCGGTTTTTCCAATACAATACCAAGTATGACTAAATCGATTGACGACATAACTACACCTCCAACTTTTACTATTATCAATAGTACTATTGTTGATAGTAAAAATCAAGGAGAAGTACCTTATATTTCCGAATTGGACATAGCCTGTTTTTCAGCCATAGACAATTCCCGATGAAGGTGTAACGCCATAAATACAGTGATTACTACGGAAATTACATCTGCGATGGGTTGGGCATATAGGATTCCGTTCATTCCCCATACCATAGGCAGCAGCAAAACGACAGGAACAAAGCAGACACCTTGTCTACATGCTCCCAAAAAGAAACCTGCCGCACCTTTACCCAAGGCAAGGAACAAAGAGGAGTAAACCGTGTAGAAACCAAAAAGAATGAATGTGATCCCATTTGCAAACAGTGATTTTTGACCCACTAAAATCATTTGATTATCTCCCTCAGTAAATTGAGAGATAATCTGCGTAGAAAAAACGGCCATCACCAAGCCTACGACTAAGCAGAAACTTGTAGACCAAATGATTGAGGTTTTGATTGCTTCGCGCAGGCGATCAAACTTCTTTGCCCCATAGCTGAATCCAGCAATAGGCTGGAACCCTTTCAGAAATCCAAAGACAACAAGAGTTCCCATAGAAGTAACTCGCGTAACCGCCCCCATGCCTGCAATGACCGAATCGCCATAATTGCTGGATGCGCGGTTAATTAGCGCAATCGAAAGACTTGTTAGCAGTTGGAACACCAAAGTGGGAACTCCAATTTTCAAAATTTCCGTTATCATTTGCCTCGTAGGAGAAAACTCTTTTATGCTGAACGAAAATACGCTTTTTTTGCGCAGAACATAGGTAAGATAAACAAGCGTGGATACCTTTTGCGAAATTGCTGTGGCGATTGCTGCACCTTCTACTCCCATGTCCAAAGTATAAATGAAAAGAGGGTCTAATCCGATGTTCAATACGGCTCCCAATAGCAAGGCACACATGGTCGTTTTTGCTGCACCCTCGCTACTTACAATATTGTTCATTGTTACATTAAATACATTGAAAACACAGGACAGCACATAAATTCTTGCGTATGTCAAGGCATACGGCATAATTGTTTCCGTCGCGCCCAACATTACCAAAATTGGTTTAAGGAAAATCGCAGAAAGTAGGATGATAATAGCACCAATCAGAATACTGCTATACAATGCGGTGCTTGCCACTTTATCGGCGGTATCTTTATCTCCGCGTCCCAATAGTCTTGACAGATAAGATGCGGCTCCGTTACCGAACATAAGACCTAAACCAACCACGACTTGTCCCAACGGAAATACGACAGAAATAGCACCCATTTGACTTTTGCCCAAGCCACTCACAAAATAGGCATCCACCAGATTATAGAGTGCATTGATCAACATCCCAATCATAATCGGTATGCCGAGAGCCATCAGCGCTTTTGGGATAGGCGCACTGCCCAAAAGTTCAAGTTTGTTGTTGCGTTCATTCATTGTTAATACTCCTTTCGCTTCTTTAAGTGTAATTTATAGTAGTATAAATTATAGTATACTACCGTATAAATCATACTACTATAATTTATAGTATATGTCAAGAGAAGTCAGGCGTTTTATCTTGACAAAGAGTATAAAATCTAATACTATAATTTATAGTAAATTTGACAGTATTCTTTCATGCAGAAAGCATAGTGAAAGGGTGTGATTCCACATGGCAACCATAGATTTAATCGTGTTGGGAATATTGAAAAAGGAGCCAATGAGCGCCTACGATATTCAAAAGTTAGTAGAATATAGAAACATATCCAAATGGGTAAAAATCAGCACTCCATCCATTTATAAAAAAGCCATTCAGTTAGAAGAAAAGGGGCTAATCCGAGGCGAAATCGTAAAGGAAGGGAAGATGCCAGAAAAAGCGATTTATTCCCTGACGGAAGCCGGAGAAGCAGAATTTGAACGGCTCATGTTTGAGATTTCTGGAAAACCTATTAACATTTTTCTGGACTTCAACGCTGTTATTGTGAATTTGGATTCCTTGCCACCTGAAAAACAAAAATCGTGCATAGCAGAAATTGAGGAAAATATTAGTACTTTAAAATCCTATCTGGAACATAATATACAGAAAAAAGAAAATGAACCCAGTATTCCCGCAACAGGTATGGCTGTTTTGCGTCAGCAGTATGTACTGGTGGAAGCAATCCAAGCATGGATTGCCTCATTAAAAAAGAATATTGGATAAACAGGCAAGTACAAATCTATAAGAAAACGCCAGATGCAGAGGTGATACGCCCCTGGATCTGGCGTTTTCTTAATAAGCGCACTTCAAATCGGTATAACCTTCTTATTAACACTGACAAAAAACAGGCGAATCAAATGAATTTTTATCAAAAATATTTTACAAGCTGCTTTAATCCACGGCGGATACTGTCTCGGACACGGCTTGGGTCTACACCTTCTACTTCGGCAATTTCATTTACCGTCATTCCCAGATAGTATCGGGCATAACTTCGCTTTGCCTGTTTCTCCGGCAGCTTCATCACAGCGGCATAGACCTGCTCCTGAAACTGTTTTTCCTCCAGAAGCATCTCCGGTGTCTGGGGCTTCATCAGAATCGCATTTTCAATGCCATTCTCGCAATCCAGAGAATACTGTGCTTTATAACGATACATCTTTCGCTCATACGCAGCCTCCGCACGTTCAGCTGCTCGAATAGTCTCCATTACTTCCTCTGTCACATCTACAAAAAAGTCTGTTGTATAAATATCAGGATAAAATTCCCGAAGGTTAATTTTCTTCATTATGTACCTCCATTTCGATTCACGGGTGATTGACGGGTGAATCGAATGGAGGCGGAGACCGACACCGGCAGACAACCGGATCATCTCCGAAAAAATGGCAACAAAAAACGCCAGGTTTCCGTGATGGAAAACTGACGCGCCAAGAGCAGCCACGATTGTACTTAATTACATGGAACGATAATGCCGATGCAATGCTAAACTTACCCGGAGGAGGAGCAATGCTTTTTTTAACTGATGTAGATCATGTGAGCTTTGAAAAAGCAAACGAGACACGGCAAAATAACCTCCAATCGGCTACCGTGTCCCTGCAAGTCGTCATGATGGACAGCTATAAAGGAACTCTGGAAAGTATCAAAAAAGGAGTATTGTATTCCAAAGACAGCGGTGACGGCGATACCTACTCCATGATTCCACCTACTGAAGATGTAGTTTCCTCTTATAGTGTTGATGTAACAAAAGATAACGGAAAAACAGTACACATTGGAGATTATTCCACAGTTGAGAAATTAGACAAAGCCATTTCTGATGCAGTTAAAAATGGTCAGCTCACACAAGAAGAAGCGGACGCCGTTCACCAATAATAACCAAACCATTCTGCCGCACGACGGCAAAAGAAAAAAAGCCGTCGTACAGCAGACAAATTGATACGCCCATTTAAAGCAGCGGCATTGATTTTCAGAGCCGCTGTACCAAACGGGCAAAAAGCAAGAACTGCCCGGGCAACAAAAAAATTTGAAGAACCGGACACCCGCCGCCAGACCATTTCGAAGGCGATCGCCGAATTGCTATATATTATGTTAAATTCCTGAAAGTATTTTCTTTGCGTTCTCCAGGTTATTTTTTCCATTTATTTTTAAATATACTTTACTGATCTCAGAAGGCTCTCCTATTTCTCTGCAGAGATCCTGTGCCTGGGAAATGGGTATGTAGATTTCGTTGCCTTCTATTACTACAGCGGCTTTACAGGGCATATATGAGGTTTGCGGTTCTCTTGCGGAATTGCCGGATAAAGTGGTAAGATCATCTGTGGCTTTGGAAGTATCCTTCTCTTTTTCATCCAGGAAATAAAAAATATTCAGGTTTTCACCCATCTCTAAAAATTTTTCCTGTTGTTTTTTTGAAATGGCATGATTATTATAGTCTTTCATATCCCGTAGGGAACCATTTCCCAGCAATAACAACGGCATCTTCCCCAGTTCATTCTGAGTTGAATTTTTTCCAAACGCATTCATATCAATTCCTGAAAAAGTCGTTGTTTCCGTATAATCTTCAATTTTGATGACAACCGGGACTTCTATGACTGGCCAGATTTCTTTTATACCTTTTATCTTCTTCGCTTTCTGCAAAAAATCTTCATCATAAGCCAGATCTCCAAGTGGGAGCAGCACAGTAAATTGCCGTTTTTCTTCTTTCATGCCTGCCAGCAGCATTCCTAATAATGTAAGTATCAATGCCAGCAGAAGTATGACAAATAAGGTAAAGCTGTCTATTTTTTTTCTTTTCAATGAGAAGCCGCCTTTCTCGCTTCTTCAAGAAGGATATTTTTCTTATGAAGCTTTCTGACCAGAATCAGGATTATGGAAATAAGCAGTACTGCAACAACTGCAGCTATGGAATACCACCAGTTATTGGTTTTCTCCTGGTCATCTTCAACCTTTAAAGACTTTATCTGGGTTTCTTTGATTTCAGAATCAAATTTTATTTCGTCCTCATACGATTTTCCATCGGCATCCTCATACGTAAGAATTAATTGACCTGCACATTTTCCTGTTTTTCCTTTTACATATATGCGAAGACTTCCTTGGGATAAATCTCCGGCCTCTATGGTCCCTAAGAATGCCGTATCGTTTGAACTTAATTCATCAGCTTTTAAGCTGACACTTGCATTGTATATTTTGTCTCTTCCGAGATTCATTGCTTTTACCGGGATCTCTACTGTATCCATAGTGTATAAAACAGATGGAATATCTGAAGCTTCCAGCTTAACACGAACCGGTTGGATGATCTGAAAAGACAGTGATTCTGTACCGGTAGTTGCCGTTGCTTTTGAATCTTCATAATCCAGAGAAAAAGTAATGACAGCCTGTCCAGGATCACAGTTTTCTGTTATAGTAATCATCTGTTCCAAAGTAATTGCTTCACCCGGAGCCAGGACTTGTACATAAAAAGAGTTTTTCTCAAATTCGATTCCTTTGTTCTCTGTAGAAAGGGAAATTTTTAAACCAAATACATTTTGACTGCAGCTTTTATTTCGAAATGTCAGCGACATTTCTGTTGTAGAACCAGCCTCCAATCGTCCACCTGAAAGATTGCTGTCTTCTAATAATACCTGCGGTTTATGTAATATTTTTTCACTTGATGAGTCTGATGTTGAATTACCTCCTCCCCCACCGCCCGAATACCCTCCGTTGTCTATAACCGGATCTGTTATCTGCGGGGCGTCACCGTCCTCCGGATTATCACTGTCTATTACAACATGAAAAGGATTCGATTTAGAACCATCACCAAAGTCATCTCCTGATGTAAAAATATCCGGATCCGAATTTTCTTTATCGGTATCAGCTTTATCAGGAGTCTTTTCATTCTCTGCCGGAGGTTCGGTACTCGTAGAATCATCCTCTTTTTCATCAAGGGTTAATGAGTTATCATTCTCATAAGATATGGACGGATCTGAGTCCGTAAATCCTTCTTCAGCAGATGTAATCTCCGTGTTTTGAGGCTCTGTGGCAAAAACGGTAGCTGGAAGAAATATTATTGTCGTACACAATACTAATGCCGTTTTTACAAATAAATTTCTCATTATCAGGCAGTCCTTTCTCTTAAGATTCCTCCATCCATTTCATATACGTGGTCACATAAGATTCTGATGTCCTCTTCATTATGGCTTGCCAGCAAAATGGTTTTTCCTGCTGCTTTTAAATCCAGCAGCAGTTCTCTTATTTCTTCCACGCCATGTTTATCCAGTCCATTAAACGGCTCATCCAGGATCAAAAACAGAGGATCTTCCATAATGGCCTGTGCAATACCAAGGCGTTGACGCATTCCAAGGGAATATTTTCCGACTGGTTTCTTCATGTCCGGATCCAATCCTACCCTTTTTAAGACTATGCGGATATCGGCCTTCGAAATCCGGCCATTCATGTCTGCCAGGATCTCCAGATTTTTAAAGCCCGTATATTGTGTAAGAAAACCGGGAGTCTCGATAATAACTCCAAGACTTTCAGGAAAATCCACATCATGGCCTATTTTTTTTCCAAATACAAAGATAGTGCCCGTAGTTACAGGGAGAAACCCACAGATGCATTTCATAAGAACGGTCTTTCCGGAACCGTTATTTCCAACAATCCCATAGACGTTCCCTGTTTTCAAGGAAAGATTTACTTCCTGTAACACGATGTCTTCACCGAAACGTTTGGTCACGTGTTCTATTTTTACGCAGGTGTTCTGCATCATTCCACTTGCTCTTTGCGGATCACAGGCCAGATTAAATGTCCCTTCAGATTTCTTCCAATCTTCCATATAAAACACCTCCCAGAATTCCCAGCATTACTAATAAAAACAACAGTAGAAATAGCCAAAGTCCTATTTTGTCCGATCCCCAATTTTTATCAGCCAGTATCCATTCTACTGGATAAAACCATATCTGATTTTTAAAATAGCGGTCATGAAGAATAATTCCGAAATAGAAGCTTACAAAAGGGATTCCATATACCATGTAAGCAGAATCCCATAAAATCCCGCAGCTTCCACCGAAAGTACTTATGATACTTCCGATAAGTCCTGTCCGGAATGCCTTCATGAGCAAGTCCAGAAGTGCTTCTTTCTGAATAGCACCCTGTATCTCCAGCGGATAGAACACAATAAAATTGATAAAAAGTACCGTTAGTATAGCTAATGTCCAGACCATAAAACCAGACATCATAATAGAAAAGACTTTACCTTCGACATACTGTCTGCGGGTCGTTCTGGGAAGTATCTCCTTTAAAAATCCACTTTTATATTCTTGCAGAATGGAATCACTCCATGGCAATACGGCCGCTACCGGAATGGCAAAAGATACTGCCTGACTTTTTAAGGAACCTTCCAGTATACTGATAAAAGTACCACATGCCAGTGCTTTTTTTAAGCTGGGATAAGTCTGGCCAATGGCGATGGAGATGCAGGCTATCAGCCATGCTGCCAGAAAATTCTTATTAAATAACATACGTTTTGTTTCACCCCACACAGGTATTCCCCCTCCCGATCATGTCTTTTCTCCAAGAAATTCAAAGGTATATTTTTTCATCCGGTTAATTGCAAAAACTGCAAGAAGAACTAAAATACCCAGAAAAAACATGTAGGAATGCGTGATTTTCGGAAGCAATGGGTCATAACCCAAGTTATGTTTTCCGTATACTGCCTGGTTCAGAGGACTGATCCAGCAGATTAATACATTTACCTGATACATTTCGTATTTTTCTTTATGTAAAATTGCAGCCAGTACTTTCGGGTCCAATAAAAAACCAAATACACTGTAAAGAAGGCCAAAAATCATACCCTTAGTCTTCCCTTTATAGAGATTTCCTACAAGGATTACAAAGCTTAAGGTCAGCGAATAACAAAACAGAAGGAAGAAAACCTGCAGCATACAGCCATAGGGTGAGATACTTTCCATGACCCTTACTGTAGAAGGGACCTGCAGGTTTTTTCCTAATTCTGAATAACCAAGCATGGCCGCAGTTTCGCTCCACAGGTTACCTGGATAACTCTTTTTCATACACAGCACGGCCGTAAACAGCAGCATCAAAACCGTATATAAAACAGTCACAAGAATAACATAAATGAATTGACCTAAAAGCCATTTCCTCTTGGTTGTCCGGGTCAGCTGGTATGGAGTAATAGGTGTCATCTTCGGCAGGTCAGAAAACATAAGAAGCAAGAGCAGCGAACTGGACAGTACTGCTATCCCATCCCCAAATGTCCAGATAAATGGCTCAATGGCCTGTACCGGTGTATCGTAGGTCTCCATTACAACCATGATTCTGCCTGTAAGCAGGAAACTAAGTACAAATTCTAACAGAAATATAAAAACAACTTTGGGATTGCGTAGAAATCCGAAGAAATTGTACCTTACAATTCCAAATACCTGTCTCATGTCAGTAACCCAGATTCCGATCTATGATACTGCCATCCACGGCATTAATGGTAAGGAAACTTTCATTCGGATCTTTACTGGTATTTGATTCTGTTTCTCCGTTATATTCACTTTCTGAAGTCATGCTGCCGAAAAAATCCCAGACGGGGATCAAAATACCTGTGTGTGCGTCAGTAGACGGCTCATATATTCTGGCATAGCCAAGAACGATCCGATCAATATTATAGACCCTGGAATTTTCATATTGCATATTATCAGCGTTTGTTACCACCATCATTTTTTCATAAATTTTCATAATCTCGCTGAATGAAAGAAGATTTAAGTTCTCTGTCTTTATGTTACCAATTGTGTAGGGATTTGAATAAGTCATGCTTTCTATGCCATCTTTATCGACATAGAAACAGAGACTTTCATAAGACCATGTTTCCATTGTGCTGTCCATATCTTCCAATGCCCCACCGTCTGCAAGTGTCTGAGTGACCGGCACACCATTTATGGTACGCGCATAATCAATTCTATATCCATTTCCAAAATCACCTGAACTATTATCGCCTTCAAAACTTTTGCACACCGCGTAATTCCAGTTAGAAAACTGTAAATCTGTGATGCCCATTTTTTCAACTTTTTCCTTTACAAGTTTTTTTGCTTCATTCAGGGACAGCCCGATAGATTCTTCTGTAGGTTTTTCTTCCTCTTCAGAATATCCGTAATCACACCACATTGCATCCTCCGGTATTTTTTCCCCGCCCTTGTTTGCTGCTTTCTTGATCTTGACTGACAAGGTATCGGAGCCAGTGGAAGATATTTTATAGTAGTATTGTGAATCGTCTGGCATTTGTGCAATACAATCGAAAGGATTTCCGGCAACAGGTTTTGCCTCTGTCAGGGTTTTCTTTTCCGGAGCAGTTTCGTATTCCTGTTCCCATGTCTCAATATCTTCATAGATATCATAGACATAATTCCCATCATCGTCTGTTCCATAGTTATACGGATCCAGGTTTCCGTTAGCAACGTCTTCTTTTAGTTCATCCAGAGTTTTTTTAATTTCATCCTTTGTCTTCACATAATAACTATCCATGGTATAAAGTTTTGCCTCTGAGAAGAATGCGTTTGTAATACGGTCTAGAAGCTCCTGGGTAACTTCTGCCGCAGTGACAGAAATAGCAGATATCTTTTCCACTTCCGGAATTTCTACGCTTGCATCTGTATTTACCACGAGCTTGGCACTGTCATCTTCCACATGGCTTTTATAATTTTGAGGAGCATCAATGAGATTCCTGATGGTTGTCTTTGACTCTGAACCGTCATCGTTCTTGCTTTCAGATGCTTCTCCTTTAGAACCGCTAACATCATCCGCTTCCGTATAAGCATCTACAGCCTTGCTCCCCTTCGGCTTTACCAAAGAAGAATCCGGGGTCTGTGCGCATCCTGTAAACATTCCAATACAAAGCACTATTCCTGCAAACTTTTTTATGTTTTTTCTCATTTCTGGTAATATCTCCTTTCTAAGGTTGTTATAAGTATATCATCGAGCATTACACCAAATCTTTCGCGATTTGTAACTGATATGTAAACGTTAGTGTGATTACCAGAAAACAGAGACGGTAGTTCCTTTTCCCGGATTGCTTTCAATCTTCAGTTGGAAATCGTGCAGTTCTATAATTTTCTGACATAAAGAAAGACCGAGCCCTACACTTCCTTTTGCCCTGGAACGAGATTTGTCTACCATATAAAATGGTTCCGTCACCATTTCCAGATCCTCTTTCGGTATTCCCTTTCCAAAATCCTGAACCATCAGATGGTCTGGGGTTGCCTCAAGCACAATTTTAGATTCTTTCCTGGAAGCTTTGACTGCATTATCAATTAGATTTGTCACTACACTTATCATTAAGTCCTGATCAAACTTCTTTACCAATTCTTTTGGTTCACAAAATACATCAAGAGAGATGTTTTTTTCTTGAAGCCTGCAATCAATGAGTTCTTTTACTTCTTTCAGGAAGTTATCCACCTGTATTTCAGCTGGATTGAATGAGTCTTCCGAAGCTTCGTAGAGTCCGGTTAATTCCAGCATTTTCATAGAAAGTCTTGAAAGCCTGCGACATTCATTTTCAATATAAATCAGAGCCTTCTCCTGCCTTTCCGGAGTTAGGCGCACAGTAAGCAATGTATCTGCATAGCCTATGATTGCAGTCATTGGGGTCTTCAGCTCATGAGCCAGACTTCCAATAAGCTGTTTTTGTGTCCGGTTTATGTTAGAAAGACTTTCAATTTGTTCTTTTATTTTACCTGTCATAAAATTAAAGGTTGCACCTACCTGCGCAAGTTCTGTATTTCCCTCTGACGGTACTTTAAAATCATAAATACCTTCAGAAACAAGAAGCGTAGCTTCTCTTAGGCTTGTAAGCGGTGCTGTGATTTTTCGAAGGCTCAAATAAAGGATAATTCCCATTACCACGATCAAAGATAAAGTAAATCCACCCGTCTGAAAAAACAGCAGATGACTTTTTTCTATTACATCTGTTATATCTTTATAAGTAACAATCTGATATCCCATATTTACATTGCCATAGTAAAATAACAAAAGTGTCCTTCCATTTATCTGACTGATCATAGGGTCATGACCATCACTGTTGCTGCCATGATCCACCATGTTTGCCTTACTTGCACATAATTCTCTTAACTTTTTTACATCGAATTCATAAACAGTTCCATTATAGGTCATTTTTCCATCAAGATATAAAACCGCGCTGTCATGAAAAACCTGCCGAAAAGCATAAGTAACTATTTGGGGGCGCATTTCGTTGTCGGCATTCTGTTTCTGATTGTCAGAAAGGCTTGTTTTATTTTCAAACTGTAAGATATTTGTTCTGAATATACTGCTTTCATAACTGTTGATATTCTGTATACTCTGATTTTTCCAACAATAAGTGGTATAGAGAAAGATCCCTGACGATACCAACAAAATGATACATGTAGTCTGAGAAAAGATTTTTATTAAGAGTTTCATAAATCCACCTCAAGTCTGTAACCGATTCTGGGAATTGTTTTAATCTTATCCTGCCAGCCAAGCTTTTTCCTGATACGACCCACATGTGCATCCACAGTTCTTGTTTCTCCGCAGAACTCTTCATTCCACAGTTCCTGCAGAATCTGATTCCTGGTCAGTGCTTTATTCGGATTTTTGGCGAACACCATGAGGCAGTTATATTCCATTGGCTTTAAATAGATTTCCATGCCCATTTTTGTAACAGTGCGACTTGCAGTATCAATGATGACATCACCAATTTGAATCTGTTCTTGTACAGTGCCATTACGTTCCAGTACTTTTTCAAGACGGACCATCACTTCCAGCATTTCAAATGGTTTTACAATATAATCTTCCGCACCGTCTTTTAATCCCTTTATCTTGCTCGCGATATCTCCCTTTGCGGTAAGAAATATTACGGGGATTTCATACTGCTTCAGTTTCGGTAACAGGCTATAGCCGTCTCTTCCGGGAAGCATGATATCTACAAGTGCACACTGAAACGCATGATCTTGAATAATTGCTTCATATGCCTCATTTCCATCCAGATATCCTACTGTTTCATACCCTGCAATCTCCAAATTCATACATAGCAGGTCATTGATTGACATTTCGTC
Organism: Blautia luti; assembly: GCF_033096465.1. Taxonomy (NCBI): domain Bacteria; kingdom Bacillati; phylum Bacillota; class Clostridia; order Lachnospirales; family Lachnospiraceae; genus Blautia; species Blautia luti. The sequence goes on from NZ_AP028156.1 coordinate 1,880,685, forward strand.
TTCTATCACAAGAATTCTTGCCTTCATAATTATTACCTCACATGTTTTTATAACTATCTTTTCACAGGTTAATTATACATTAAATTCTATAATGCAGTTGTAACTGATTTGTAACAGCAAAAAAGGAAACCAAAACCATTCTGTGAGAATAGTTTTGATTTCCTGTATAAACCATGACTTCCTGTCGGGTCACCTGCATTTGGTATCTGCTGCTGATATATTTCCCCTATTTTTTCTGAAACAACAGCATCCACAGATTCTACGGAAGAATTATTATTTTTACTCCATTCCAGAATCATTCGAATCACATCCACTGATGATGCGATTCCATAAGTTCTCCCGCTTGTCCATTCCTTTGGTAAAATAGGGAAGTCTTTCCTCTTCCAGCTCTTCCAGACGAAGCACATTTCCATTCAGATAATTGTCAATCCGGTATCCTGTACTTTTAAGTCTTGTAATTACGCCACCAATTTTTATATCCAGAATCTCATAACCAAATGGCTTTGCATCGTTCATCCAGATTTTTTCTCTTGATGATTTCATATCTGTCAGATTGCAGATGATTCCAGGAATAACATTCTGACTGATATCTTTCAACGCTGCTCTGTCCGATCTGTCATATGCTGATTTTATACATATGCCCAAATCGGCTTTATCAGCTAATACCGCCGCCAGTTTTTCATAAAATGAAAAAAAAAGCTGATATTTTCCCGTTTTTTTTGCACATTCCTTCATACATTTCTGTATGTTTTGGTAGTAAGATTTTGTATTGACACCTGATTCTTTCACATGATAATCAAAAATGCCTAACATTGAATCCTGGTATAACAGATATTTTGAAGGATTTTGAGCCTCTTTATTCTCTTTCGTATTTAAGAATAAGGAATCAAAATTGTCAAGTGCCATAAAATCATCAAATTCTCCGCCTGTGCAGTTCCTGAACTCCTGCTTAAGGATTGTTTCGTCATAGTCTCTGTGAAAATCAAGGTGTGCAAAAAGTACAAGTCCCGGAAGCAAAGCATCCACCGGAGTTTCTGCACCATTATCCATCCATGCTGTACAGAGCACCTCTTTTATATTGTATTTTTTACAAGTAGAAAGAGCTGCTTTGGTACACGCATAGGTCTTAGAATAATTGGGGGAAATTCCGTTCCAAATCCAAGATCCTCCTGCAAAAATAATGTTATCCGAAAGCTGTGCATGGATATCCAGCATTTTTTCATAGGTTCTGGTATCATCATGATAATAGTCCCAATATACTCCTTTTTCTTTATTATACCTGACAGCATTACTTATGATGTTCATAAGGATTCTTTTTAAACTTTAATCACAGCACTTTTGTATGCTCTGTCAATGTGTTTGTTTCCATAAATAAATTTTTCTTTGTACCCATTATATGGTTCCAGTATTGATACGTCAATCCCATTAATGTGCCTTCTCTTCTTCACTCTTTGTGAAAGGAAGAGATTGCTAGCTTTTGCCAATCGCTCTGCCACTTCCACATCATGCCTGCTTTGTTCTGGATTACCGAAATGGTGATCATGCGCCAATCTGATACTGTTGACAATGAAGGACAGGAGCCAGCTGCATTACAACTTAGCTCCTGTCCTGTACATCTTGAATATAGAATTAGTAAAAACAAATTATCGGGACATCATACTGAATAAGACTATAAAGCTGTCCGGCATTTTCTGGTGGAAGATTGATGCATCCATGAGAACCACCTGTAAGATATCTGTCACCACCAAAATACGGCTGCCAGTCTGCATCATGAAAGCCAATTCCTCCATTGAATGGCATCCAGTATGTTACCGGCTGTTCGTAAGAATAGGTTCCATTTGCTGTCATTTCACCTCGCAGCACGGACGGACTGCTCTTTGAATTCAGTGTGAATATTCCAGGGGGTGTTTTTCTATCCGGATCGCTTGGCAGTCCGGATACGATTTCTGATTGGAAAATAATATTTCCATTCTGATAATACCACATATACTGTTCTGTAAGATCAACCTCTATATATGTATCTCCGAGATCATTGATTCCGTGTGCATTTGCCCTCATAGAATATACCGGTTCCCTGGTTGTCTGGGTTCCTGACTGAATTTCCTGCATGAGCTGTGCTACTTCCTTGTCCTGATCAATCTTCCACCCATAGGCAGAACCATATACATACACAGTCCTTCCGCTCGTGGTCTGAAATTGTCTTTCAGTGCCAACTGTATCATGATCTGCTGCAAGCTGTGCCACATAATCCACTACGTGCTGCCGGAAGGCTTCATCATTCTGGAGCAGCTGCCCTTTCTCGTCAAACTGCAGCCAGTTTTTGATGGTATTCCCATCGAGTGTTACCGTTTCGTCTCCAAATGTATATGTGATATTTGCTTTTGTCAGGTTCTTATATGTATTTACCATATTCTGAAGCTCTGAACTTTCTTTCGTCACATCTGCTTTCTTATAAGCCTTTGGATCACTTTCCAGATCTACCTCTGCCGCATCGTTATCGATTGCCCTGCATATCATCTGATAAGCTTCCCTGGTATTTAATTCGTTGCCTTCCGTTTCTGGCACAATAGTGAATTCTGAGTTAACAAAACTTACATACGCATTTTCCGGTGCTGTCTGATTCTCTTTTTTCGCACAATTTAATGAATTTACCTGTTCTTCCAGTTTCTCCCGGCTGAAAAAAGTCTCTTCTTGAACCATATAGTTTTTTGTTTCAAAAAGACTGCCGATCCATTCCCATGATTTCTGAGTTTTCAGCAGCTGGAGAACCGCACCGCTGGATACGTATTTATAATCAATGTCTTTTCCTGTAATGGCCTGCGGGTCCTGCATTCTTGCCCTTACCTGAATAGTATAGTTATCCTTTTTCCCAGCAATCTCCTGCTCAACCTCATATGCTGTCTTATTTGAACTGTCAATCCCATTGATGGTCGTCCCATAAAAGAAGTGATATGAGTAATAATAAGATATACCTGCATACATACAACAGCCTATAACAAAAATCATCAATATAATCAATATTACAATTTTCTTAATTTTATTTTTCTTCTTTTCTGAAAATATAATAGATCTGAATTCCGATTTATCCATCGGCACATACATAACTGAACCTGGTCTTGCCGATTTTGTGGTTCTCATTGACTGCCCTATCACTTCTTTTGGTTTCATGTCTTATTTATCTTTCTTTGAATCAATTAGTTTTTTGCATTGTCACTGTCAAAATGTAATGTCTTATGATATTTCGCATTTTCCTCCAGAAGTTTTTTCCATTTCTGTCCGTCTTCTTTCGTAGGATTATCAAAATTCTGCTGCCCCTTCAGTTCATCCATATACTGGATATAATCCAGGAAATAAATATCTACTGTCGAAATATCCCTGTCCTGAATTGCGAAGTTATTACAGTTTCCAGTAGACTCATTATATGGAAGTGTGTTTCCGTTGGCATCAAGAGCTACCATGAAGCAGTCACTGTTGGATCCTTCCTTATAAAGTTCATTTACCGTCAGTTCATACGGAGAACGAATTACGGATTTGAGTCCGATACCAGCATCGTTTGTATCATTCAGTTCCAATACTTCTGTCCGGGAATCATCTACTGTAACCGGGATATCGAAACTCCAGTCACCTTCATATTTGTAGTAGCCGGCATCCCTTCCATAGTTTTCATCATCCGCTTCTGACCACTCATAGTCTGCTTCCAGCCCTCTTACCTTCGTGATATCCAGATGCAGATTAAAAGTATCCGGAATCTCAATATCTTTAATATATTTCTGATATGCTCCACCACGCTCAGATACTTTATCGATAAACTCTTCCAGCAGTGCATAACCTTCATCCGTCTGATCATCTAAGTCCGCCTGAGTTATTCCCATCTCATCCATTACCTGCTGTGTCATTTCATTGTATTTCTCATTATATTCCGTATAGTCTTTTGCCGCCTGAGCAAGATCATAACGGAAAATGCATGCATAGGTGTTGTCATCCAGAAACTGTCCTTCCACCTGACCGTCGATCACCGGACTAGCTTCTGAATCAAAGTCCACACCGCCAGTCATATCCAGATCAATGACCGGTGTTCCACTTTCCGCCCTGGTTGACGTTTCTGGAAATGGCTTATCACTCTTAAACTGCATAGTTATATAGACTGCCTGGCTGTTGGCATATACCTCAGAACATGTAATTGTCAGCCCATCTGCTGTTTTAATGTAAGCATTCTCACTAGTGGCATTACCTGTCTTGTCCCCATCTGCTTCACTGCCATCTGCCGTTGTTCCATCAACGGATTCCAAGGTTGTTGCATAATCCGAAAAATCACCAAAGAAACTTACATTATCCTGCAAGATTTCAAAAAGCCCTCCTACAACCGGAATATTCTTTGCCATTACTGGATTGGTTGCACAGAATATAAATCCGACTGCCAGTACCGCTGCCATACCTCCTGCTACCCTGCCTCCAATTTTCATCCAGTGATATGGATCCTTTGGTGCTTTTTTCTGTAACACAGCATTATTTTCAATCAATCGATATGCCTGATTGATACGTTCATGCACGATTGCCGGCATTTCTGTATCCTTTTGAAGTTTTTCCTGAAAGTCTTTCTCATTATTATTTAAAGTCATCATTAAACACGTCCCTCCTTAACCTCATATCCATACATCTCTGCAATCTGTTTTCTACCACGATGAAGACGAGATTTCACAGTGCTTTCCTTCATATCCAGAGCGTCACTGATCTCCCGGACACTAAATCCTTCCATATAGTACAAAAGAACAACCAAACGATATTTGCTATCCAATGTTTCTAATACTTGTGCCCATTCCATTGCCGCATATTCTTCTTCGTGAAAAGGTGTTTCCGGCATCTGATCCGTATAAGTAACCAGCTTTTTCTTCTGTATCATGTCCTTACACTTGTTGATCAAGATTCGAATCATCCAAGTTTTAAAATATCTGTTCTGTTTCAGACTTTTCAGATTTTCATAACAGGAAAGAATCGTATCCTGTATTGCATCCGCAACATCTTCATCATTTTTCAGATATGCTGCCGCAATCTTATACATACTCTGTACATTCTCATCCATAAGTCGGCAGAAAGCATCTTTGTCGCCTTTCTTCGCTTTTCGTATCAAAACCTCATTCATTGTCGTCTCCATTCTCCTATATCAGACCGGTCGTCAGGAAATGTTGTATAAAAGCCTTTGTTTATGTGCTTCTACTTATTAGACGTGCGAATCCCTAAAAAGGTTGCAAATATTTTTAAAAAAATTATCTCAGATAAAAACACTCCCGAAATCGTTCAAAATTTTTATGATCATCAGGTCCTATTAGGGTATAAAAACAGCCGTACCATGTGTTTTTACATGATACGGCTGTCAATAATTCTCATACCCTCAGGATAGATTAATTGAATCGCCACACTAAGACTCTCCATTTTTATTTATGTAATAAAGTTTGATCCAGCATGTTTTTAATTTCATCCGGAAGACTGTCTATCATTGCATTTTCGTCCAAAAACAGTAAAGTTGTATATTTTTTCGCATCATTCGGTGCTGAGAAAATATGAGTTACTGTATATGCTGTTGTACTTTTAGAAAAACAATCTTCATCTCGCAGTGATTCTACTACAAAGCAATCGCCTTTTTGCTGTCCCTGATCATCATACTCTTTATTTAAGCATAGAGTAAAATTAAGATCTGTTGTGCCAAACTTATAAGTTCTCGTATCTGTAACAATCTCTTCCAACATAAAGCCTTCTGAGCCAGCCAGCATTGCAATCTGTCCGATATGCTTAATTTTACGCTTACACAATGAAAAAGGGTGCTGCGGTGTAAAAAATATCTGCGAAGCCTGAAGCAGTTTTTTTGCTGCATAACTATAAAACTTTTTTGCGGAAAGGTTTGTGGCCACACCTGTTAAGTGCCTGAAATTGGCAGCTTTATAAAGCACCTCAATATATCTGCCTTCAAATACATATAGAAATCTTTTACCTACTAAATGCTTCCTATACAGATCGGCAGCTATTTTAATCTCCTGTACGATTTTCTCTCTATCCTGTTGTTTTCCCATCTATCTTTTCCCAATCATCACTATAATATAAAAACAGCACCGGACAACTTTTTGTTATCCAGTGCCCATAATCTTAAAAAGCGGTTTTATGCTGGCTGTCAGCCGCGACATCCTTCCGAATGTCTAAAATGTCGCCGGTATCATTAAGTCCCCGGCGCGGACTCACCGTATCTCCCTGGTGTGGGCGTAATACCCTTCCGAGTATCAAATAGTCCCAGTAATTACCCTGCCCGGGCACAGTACAGCTTTTACGTGCCGCTACACGAAACCTTTTGGTTTAACTATATTATATGCGATACCCTAAGAAATATCAATAGTTTCTGGCAAAATCGATTGGCTGTATTTTATTGTACCCCATTACTTACCACTGTCTATGATTTCCAGGCCCTCAGGACAGATCAATCAAAAATCATATTCTCTGTCCCATCAGGTTTTAAAAATACTGTTTTCGAAATTCCATTGCATTCCAGCGTTACTTTCTGCTCACGGAAAGAACAGAGGCGAACCCTGTGTATCCTGCCCTCTCTCCATTCAAAATCAACTGTGATGTCACCCTGTGCCTTCATTCCCCCGACTTTTCCGTCTTTCCACTCATCCGGAAGTGCCGGAAGCAACAGGAAATGCCCTTTCCTGCTCTGGATAAGCATCTCTGCAACTGCAGCTGCAAAGCCAAAGTTCCCATCGATCTGGAACGGAGGGTGTGCACACAACATGTTGGGATAAATGCTGCCTCCCACACAGGAGATATTTTCCTCCCTGGTATAACGGAGCTGGTTTGATCGAGTAGGAGACGGCTTTTGCCGCCGACCTCTCACACCACCGGACATGCGGTTCCGCATCCGGCGGTTCAGTTAACTTGACATCTCGCTTTACAAAGATATTCCTCGGCTGAGAGTAAACCAAATTTCTTCAAACGTGCATTTGACATCGCATAACAAACAGTTTTTGTACGGCACACTCGGGCATATCCATGAAATCCCGCCGCACACCTTGCATTCTTTTTACTAATACCCAGTTTTACCAAATTTTTATATCTGGTTTTTGGATTTTTCCAGTGTTTCCATATGCACATCCTGAATCTATACCTGATTACTGTATCAAGTTTTCGGCTTACTGTAAGAATTGAGCCAATTTTAAAGTAATTAATCCATCCTCTTACTACCTCTGCTATCTTTTTCGCTTTGTATGAATTACTCACGCTCCACTTGCGGCTCGTAAGTTTCCTGACTTTCTTCTTTACTTTATCCAATGACTTTTTCGGAACTTTCATCCTATATTTCTTTTCCTGAAATTGATAATAAAAAGCAAATCCCAGATATTTTGCTTTTGTCGTACTATCATTATACTTTTTTATTATAAAAAAATACATAAACAACATTCGCCAAAACATGCACAAAATGTTATACTTTTACATAATAGCCAACTATTTTTTAACAATATTTTGTAGAATCGTAAAATTGCACAATTCATATTGTTGTATTTTGTGCAATATGACAAGGAAGACATTACTTGTATACATTATCAGCATACTATCACAAATCCAGGGTTGATTTTATGGATAAAAAACATCCCCTGTTTATTGGAAGCTGCGGTACTTATCATCTATACACCGTAGAAAAGCTTCCTACCCACCGCCCGAAAGGCCGGCTTGATTATCAGCTTCTTTACATCGCATCCGGACGGGCACATTTTTATTTTGATGGAAAACCTACTGTTGTAGAAGCCGGCAATATGGTACTCTACCGTCCACGTGAGGAACAACGCTATTATTATGGAGCGGATCAGACCGAAGTTTACTGGGTTCACTTTACTGGAAATAATGTAAAGAACTTTCTGAGAAGATATGGGATTGCCGACGATACCCGCATTATTTATACCGGTATCTCCATTGAGTACAAAAATCTATTTATGTCTATGATCGAGGAACTGAATCTGCAGCGAATTGATTACGAGGAGATGCTGATAAATTATTTCACGATTCTCCTGATCAGCCTCCATAGAATAGCACTGCAAAAGCCACGTAAAAAGAACCTTCAGAACATGAACGATATGGAACAGGCTGCACAGTACTTTCGGATGCATTATAATAAACCTATAAGTATTGAGGACTATGCTGTTTCCCACAATATGAGTATCAGCTGGTTCATCCAGAACTTCCGTCAGTATGCCAATACTACACCTGCTCAATACGTGCAGTCTCTGAGGCTTACCAATGCAAAAATGCTTCTGGAAACGACAAATTATAATATCACAGAAATAGTCAACCTGGTCGGGTACGAGAATCCATTATATTTCAGCCGCTTTTTCCGAAAACAGTGTGGCATTTCCCCTTCACAGTTCCGCAAACAGCTGGTGCCGAATGCAGAAAGCTGTCCAAAATAAAACCAATCAAAAACGCTGGGAGCAATTCTCAGCGTTTTTGATTGGTTTTATTTAACATAATATTATGATACTTTTTTTACCTTAGAATTAATGGACATAAAGCCTGTTTCAGGATGTCGCGGATAAATATTCTTATACCTGTAAGTACTCAGCACGATCCCCATGAGTCCATAAGAAATTATGATACAGCTTCCTCCGGCTGAAAAAAACGGAAGAAATGTTATTGATTGCGGAAATACGCCAAGATTCTCAAGGACATTTATCAAAAAACTGATGAGAAATACAATTCCGCACCCGCATCCCATCATCATGCCCAGCTGATTTTTCTGTCGTAATGCAGTGTTGAAGACTGCAAAAATCAGAACCGCAAGAACACAGCACAAAAGTATAGCTGCAATTATTCCATATACAGATGACAGATAGGTCAGAATGTAATCCGCATTAAATGCTGGCAGGATTCCCGTTACATCTGATTTGCTTTTCCCGATCAGCTTATTTTGTCTCCAAAGTGAATGCAACATTTTTGTGAGATAGTCTGTTTCGCTGCCGCTGGAAAACATCGCCTGTATGCGCGCAATTTGATATTCCGCCAGCCTGTTTCTCAGGTACATACTCAGAAAAGCTGCTATGGGCGCGGTCAAAAACACAGCCCATATTCCACAGATAGTTCTTTTCTTTCTGACTGTAAACCAGTCCTTTTTGATTGCGATCGTCAACATAGTCAGCATAGTTACCAGCATCACACAAGCTGTCCTGAGTGCCGGCAGGCTGTAAACTAATATTACTGGAGCAATCAGCCATAAGATTGCTCTTATCAGTCCCTTATATCCCCACCCATGATATTTATATAAAATCGCCCCATATATAGGGACATAAAACAGCATCAGTTTTTGTACATCCATGCCTCTTCTGCCTCCCGGCAGTGATATAAAAATCCTCGCTCCGTTTACCTGGCCTCCTTCCAATATAACCAGCAAACAGACGGCCAATAAAACAGCTGCAATTATTTTTGAAAATTTTGCCAGTACGGTATAGTCCAGCAGATACAAAATCATCATGACAGCCAGCCCGATCATAACATGAAACACATATCTGTCAGAACCGGCTACCGCATTCTCACTAGCTTTTCCGGAAATCCCTGCATGTATCAGAACACCTGCAATGCTGATAAATATAATTATTCCCAAAAGTTTCCATGCAGCCTGAGGTCTGTGGATACTGTCAAGGGAGATTCCTGTTTCCACAGGATCCCCCATGTCTCTGACAGCTTCCTTCTCTGCCTGTTCATGATCCATGCCTGCCTTCATGTTTTCCGCAATCTGATCCTCCATATGATCCTGCAGTTCCTGTTTTATGTATGGTCTGGCTTTTGTGCAGCGAATTTGTTCCAGTAATAATTTCAGATATTCGTCCATAACTCACACCTCCAATATAAGCACATTGGTCACTGCTGCAGAATACTCTTTCCATTCCTCTATTTTCTTTTCAAGGAATCCTCTTCCCTGTCTGGTAAGGCTATAATACTTTCTGGTCTTTCCAGCTACATCCTGTTCATATACTGTCAGGAGTCCTTTCTCTTCCAGGCTGTGCAGCAATGGATAAAGAGTTCCTGCCTTCAGCTCAAATACATTCTGAGATTTTTGCCTCAGTGTGTCGATCATCTCATATCCATACATATCCTTTTCAGACAAAAGTTTCATTACAAGCATTGCCATACTTCCTGAAACCAATGCTCTTTCAATAGCCATCTGGTCCACCCCCTTCTTAGAATAAATTATATATCGGCTTCCTATATATCGGTTATCTATATAATAGATTATTTTACATTATTTGTCAATATATCAATAAGATTTATCAAAACTAATGGCTATTACCATTCATTGATTGTTTCGGTAATTGCCATATTGTATGTGCTTCGCCGGGGCGTAGGCCGCAGCAATGGCGGTAACGAAAGAAAACACAATAACAATAGCAAGTAATTCTACCGGCATGCTCCACAGAGTTCCAAAATACCATGTAAGCAGCTTGATATACAGGAAACGACTAAGAGCAATCCCTATGACGCCACCGATTACAAATCCAGAAATGGAATAAGTAAAGGCTTCTTCGGCAATCATCCGTGTAAACTGATTTCCGTCCATACCGACAGCCCGCATAGCACCATACTGTTTTATCCGGGCTGTTACGCTCGTAGAAATGCTGTTTATAGTATTAAACAGTGTAATCATAGCAATAATTGCCAAAAAACTATATACACTAAAATTTCAACCTCTTGTCCCGCTATCTGAATGGTATCTCCAACTTTTAGTGGATTGTCTTTATTTGAAGCAGTCATGACCTTATTACTGTCCCCGTAAATTTCTGATAAATCCCCTTGTACAAGACTGTCTTTTGCTCTGTCTAACAAATAGTCACTGTACGATGTGATATTTACATGATTGATTCCCTGCCGTGAAGAAGCAGCAGAAACATTCTCTATGTATGTGCTGCCAAAGACGTGATCTATACCAGAAATAGAACTGACGGTATCATTCAAAAAAATAAGAGGGCTGCATCTTACAGCTCTCTTATTTTAAATATACATCCTATTCTTCATATCCCTGCGGATTATTAGACTGCCATCTCCAGGAATCTTCACACATCTCACGGATACCGTTTTCTGCTTTCCAGTCAAGCTCTTTTTCTGCCTTAGATGCATCACAATAACAAGTTGCAATATCTCCTGCTCGGCGAGGTTTGATCACATATGGAATTTTCACACCAGTTGCAGCTTCAAAATTCTTCACAATATCAAGAACACTATAGCCCTTTCCGGTTCCCAGATTGTAAATCGCAAGCCCTGGATTTCCTTCGATTTTCTTAAGTGCTTTTACATGACCCTTTGCCAGGTCCACAACATGAATATAATCTCTTACACCAGTTCCATCCGGAGTATCATAAGCATATCCTGCAGAAGCATCACCTGATAGGTTGAATTTCGATGGTTTTTCAGATAATCTCTGCGAAGAAAACCATACTTGCCAAGTTGATCCATCTGCTCACCGGATTTATAAGTAAGATCTGGAAGCAGATATCCATTTACATTCGTATACGTTAGTTTCATTTTGTTAGCACTCTCCATTTCTCATCATTTTTTGACCACAAATTTACGACATTTACGACAAATCTGACACTGCTTTACAATACCAGACAAAATGACTGATACCCCGGAAAGCCTGTAAAACAGGCACTTTTGGGATACACAAGACAGGACAAAAATCGACTTCCATTATCAAATAAAAAACGCGAATATTCCAGTGCTTAATAAGCCACTGATATTCGCGTTTCTTATTATCCTAACCACTTGAAAGATGGATAGTATCTTACAATAGCTTTCCCCACAAGCTGGTCAAATCGCACGAATTTGTTTTTCCATGAACGTGAATCCTTCGAATCATTCCGGTTGTCACCAAGCATGAAATAACTGTTTTCCGGAACTGTATATGGACCATAACTTCCAATCATTTTCTCCGGAATGAAAGAGTCATCCAATGGAGTGGGTGAACCATCAATGTAAACTTTCCCATCCTTAATTTCCACTACTTCTCCCGGCAGTCCGATCACTCTTTTGATAAAAAGACGACTTTCATCATCTGGGTATTTGAATATTACAATATCGAATCGCTCCGGGTCCTTGAACTTTTCAGAAATTTCATAACCGAACAGATCAAGATTAATTCCATACGCAAGCCGAAAGCCGAAAAGGCGGTCTTTCACCATAAGTGTTTTTTCCATGGAGGGTGAAGGGATTTTTGCGTTAATCAAAACAACATTATTGATAACCAGAGTAATTGCCACTACTATTACAATCAATTTCACATAGCCTAACAGTTCACGCCAGATTTTCATGCTCTCCACCTCACCGTTCTTTATTATCCTCTATATAGTTTATGTATCGTATTATACATATATCCGATAGCAAATATAATTTTATCATAAAAGTCCCAAATACCATTGTCAACGGATTTTTCGTATATTTATATTTTTACCGTCTCATAACCAACTCTCTCACTTCGAACATGTAGCAAAAAATCTATCATACCAGATAAGGAATGTCAAAACTGTCCAGATTTTACGGCTGTTATCTGCCTTTTTCTCTTTGTGCTCTTTCAGAAGTAAAAGAAGCTTATCTGTATGAAAAAACTCTTCTGCTTCTTTCGAGGTAAATAACTCCTTTACCATCTGATACCAGTCATCCTGCCGCAGCCACACACGAATTGGAATTGGAAAACCAAGTTTCCTACGTTCATCGGTTTCCTGTGGAAGAAATTCTGAAACAGCTTTACGGAAAATATATTTGGTTGTACCCGCTGCAATCTTGGCTTCTTTCGGAAGCTTTGCTGCAAAGTCAAAAACTTCTTTATCCAGAAATGGTACCCTGACTTCCAATGAATGTGCCATGCTCATTTTATCTGCTTTCTGTAAAATATCGCCAGGAAGCCAGTATCTCAGATCTACAGACTGCATTTTTTCCATGTCTCGAAGTGATCCTCTGTTTTCTGACTCAAGTTCTTTAAAAAATGGTCTTAAATATTCCTGTGTGGAAGGTCCTGTTACTTTATTTTTCAAAATCTGCGCTTTCTCCTTTTCACGGTAAATATATGCATTTCCGATGAAACGTTCTTCCACTTTCATTCCTGCACGGATAAGGAAATCTCGTCCCTTCACATCCGGCAGCTTTGCAGCCAGTTTTCCAATTACACGTCTGACACCAAATGGAATCCAGGCAATTTTTTTCAATGATTCCGGTTCTCTGTAAATATTATATCCACCGAAAAGCTCGTCTGCTCCTTCTCCGGAAAGAACAACCTTGACATGACCTGCAGCCTCTTTTGAGAGAAAGTAGAGTGCAACGGCAGAAGCATCAGCAAGGGGCTCATCCATATGATACATAACATCTGGAAGGGCATCCCAGAATTCCTGCTTGGATATGATTTTCACATGGTGTTTTAAACCAGCTTTTTCTGCCACTTTGGCAGCTTTGTTTACTTCACTATATCGGTCTCCCTCATCGAATCCCACTGTAAATGCCTGATCTGCACCAGAGGAAGAAGCCAGATAACCGGAATCCACTCCCCCGGATAAAAACGCGCCGACTTCCACATCACTTAACATATGGTGCTCCACTGAATCCTTTAAATTCTCTGCAAGCTGATTCCGCAGCTGCTCCATATTCGTCTTACGGTCCCATTGGCCTGGTGCAAGCTTTGTTTTGAAATAAGTCTTTATCTCATAGTTTCCGTTTTTATATAAAAGCATATGACCTGGCATAAGCTTATAAATCCCCCTGAAAAAAGTTTCTTCCAGAGGGGAATATTGAAATGACAAATACTGCTCCAGTGCCTTCTGATTTACTTTCCTTTCATAGCCTGGAAATGCAAGGATACTCTTAATTTCAGAAGCAAATACAAAGTGTCCATCTATTTCGGCATAGTACACAGGCTTAATTCCAAAAAAATCCCTTGCAAGCATCAAACTCTGCTCCTGTTCATTCCATACAGCAAACCCAAACATTCCCCTGAGCTTATCCAGTGCCTTCTCCCCATACTGCTGAATAGTATTTATCAGAACCTCCGTGTCAGAATGAGTACAGAAAGAAATGCCGAAAGCCTCAAGTTCTGCCCGCAGTTCCTTATAATTATAGATTTCTCCATTAAAAACAATATGAAGGTTTCCGTCCGTACTTTCCATAGGCTGCTGCCCATCTTCTAAATCAATAATACTAAGTCTTCGAAAGCCCAGCGTGATCTTCTCCCTGCAAAAAGAGCCCTCACTATCCGGACCCCTATGCTCAATGGCTTTCATCATCCTTTCAATTACTGTCTTCTGATCCTGTCTGTAACCTGTAAATCCACAGATTCCGCACATTTTATCCTCCGTATCTATTTGATGTAGTTTATACGCTGCAGCAACTTTTTTACCACAATTGAATCCCACATGGTCACATCGTAATCATAGTGGTCTGTGAGTCTGCGCCTCAGCTTGTGTTCTCCCTGTTTTTCTACAGATGTAGAAATCTTTTCTAATTCTACATCTATAGAATCAAAAAGTCAATCTTATTTTCTACAATTGTAGAATCTATGTCATATATTTGATTACCCGTCATGACATACCCCAATGACTCAGTTCTTACAGATTTTCAAACGGTGTGAATGCCTCACTGCTGATAAAATGAAAAGCCGGAAAAACGGTCTTTTGTTACAGAGCCATTTTTCCGACTGTATGGTTACCTATATTTAGTCAACTACCCATTACCTAAAGGTAATGGGCTTGGCAGACTTAGCCAAAAAGAACCGATATCAGTCTTGCAAAGACCTTGTATCGGTTCTTTTTGTATTTTCTCATTATCTAATTATGGGAGGATTTTTCTGTATCACCGAAAAAACTTTTATCCCCGCACTTCAAGCCACTGGTCAATGTTCCCAAAATGTACCGCCTGCAGGTTATCTACATCAACCAGTTGCGGGAAGCTGTTTCTGATGATCAGGACACCGTTTTCCTTATCCTGTTTTTCTCCACCGCCAGCGATGCCTCCCATGGTCCTATCAAGTGTTAAAACTGTTCCATCTTTATAACGCACCTGGTCAATACTAGTTCTGGCATAAAGATCCATGCCATAGTCCGTACCTGCGTACTCAAATTTGTTTTTTTCATCTTCATACACCTTCATAGCTTCATCATAATCAAGATATAATGACCATAAAAGGGGCGTTACTTCCATTTCTTTCACAGTGATTTCATAACCTCCAAAATCACATTTCCGGTTCACTTCCAGAGTTGTCGGAGGCTTTACTGCACCCAGAGTCCATTTAAAATCCCATGTTCCATCTGTAATAACAGTCGTATCATAATCTCCTTCCTCCGTAAGATTCTTTAATGTGATTTCTACTGTTTTATTACTCAGATCATAATCACCGTCATAAGATATACAGGCGTTAAAATGTTTAAGATGTGCAGAATTTTGATCTGTTTTCAGTAACACATCCTGTCCTACCCCAATATTGAAGCTTCCAAATCTGTTATCGTCCACTGCATATACTTCTTTTCCATCGATCTTAAAATGTGTCATCTCCTCAAAAGAAGTATGATCAGTCATAGAAATACTGTCATCTGTTTTCACTTCAAAAAAAGCATACAGGAATCCCTGATCCTGAATAGAATCTGTCAGGGTAACCGTCACACCATTTTGTGTTACAGACTGGTCTATATTCTGAATATAAGTTGATTCCTGCAGTGTCTCCTGCTGTTCCTCCGATGGATCCAGTCTTTTCACCAGGTAATCATTCCATTTAAAGAACTCTTTTGCAGCCACAGTAACAGCCATACCAGTACAGATTACTGCTGCTGCAATCAATAATCGTCCACTGATTTTTTTTCTTTTGTATTTTTTATCAACTGAATCCGCCTGTTCAATCTGTTTTAGTGTATCTTCAAATTTATTATGAAAATCCTGTGGTACTTCCGGTGCGATATTATTCCATTTCTTCTCTAACATGACATTTTCCCCTTTCCTGTTATTCTCTTTAATTGCTTGCTGTTTTTCCCAGTTGCCGGTCTTTTCTCTTCTTCGGATAACTGCACCTTCAAAAACTCTCTTGCACGTGAAAGTCTGCTTTTGATCGTTCCTTCCGGAATATCCAGAGCCTCACTGATCTCTTTCAATGAAAATCCTTCTAAATAATACAATGTTACCAAAACCCTCAGATCCTCCGGAAGTTCCATAATCGCCATATACAGATGACTGTATCTGTCCTCCTCAGTCATTTTCATATTGTCCATATATTCTTCATATGGAATAACATTTTTTCTTTTCCGAAGAATCCCTTTGCATTCATTGATCAATATCCTTGTGATCCATGTTCGGAAATATTTTTCTTTCTTTAAAGTGGGAAGTTTTTCATATGCCTTAAGAATTGTTTCCTGCACAGCATCCCCACAATCAGAGTCATTCTTCAGAATGGACTTTGATATATGATACAGCATGGCTTCTGCATCCCGAACCTCCTTAATAAATACATCTTTTGTCATAACTTTGTCTTCTCCTTTTGTCCAGCTGGATTACTACTCATGTTTACTTTTACACTAATTAGATGCATCGGAAAGGAAATCGGTTCTCATAAAAGTATTTTTTTCCGTTGTCTCTTCCATTGCCAACGAAATATCCGATTTTTTAATCTCTGTTCTGTTTGTGTTTATATTTTTTATGTAATTCCGTAATATATTCCTCAAGCTTCTCTTTGTCTTGCTCTCCACAAGCAACTAAACCAAAATACTGCTTAGATCGATCCTATATGCTTTCGCTGTTTTCTGACCCAGTTTCTCTGTATATGTGCAATAATTCCAGAAACGGTGCTATTTTATCCGGTAGTCTCATTTTTCGTTCTCCCCTACGTTTGCGGTAATCCCTGTTACCATTGTTCTTAGCAAACTCTAGTATACAGGTAAATCCACGTTGCTACAAATGTGGGGTCACTTCATATTATCTAAAACATATTTCGATAAGTCAAAATTACAATTTTCACACTTTAATTGATATAATATTCAATAACTAAACAAGGAGGCCATTTAACCATGAATAATGTAAAAATTCTATGTATCGCAGGCAGTATCGTACTCGGTAGTATATTGCTATCCGGACAAGCTTTTGGCAAAGCCCCCTCAGATCTAACCACCCTTTCCGCCCCTAAGGAGCCTGAGGGGCAATATGTATCTTATGATATAGATGGTTCCGGCTCTTATTATGATAGTGATTCAGATATAACTTACTATTTTGTCAAGGGGATTGTCACTTCTTATTCTAATCATGCAAAAACCTTTTCGCTGACTTCTGACGCCGGTGAAACTTATGAGTTACCGGCAGATACGGATATTAATATAACCGACTATCTCAACACAGAAGCACATATATGGTACTCAGAAGACTCTCAAAAAAACTTAAAATTACTTGCGTTCTCTCCTCAAATTTTTTGGGAACATATTAATGAGCTGGAATCAGATGAACAAATTCTGGATGGTGCCACAGAAATTGATGGGACTCTTTCAAAATATATCTCTTTCTGGTTAACAGAAGATAAAATAGATGTTACTCTCTTATTTGTTGAGGACAACGATGGAAACACTCATATATATGCAGAGGATAACACCAAAACAATCGAAGACTATATCAAGTTATATGAAGATATGCATTTAAATTCTCAAGTATATGATGATTTTAATGTTGCATATCTTATATCAGAAGCATCATCTTGACTTACCCAAATGTCTGGTTGAGAACCTGATGTTTTTTACATCAAACATATCATATATTTTAAATGCCGCAGCCAATATTTTCAAAGGCTGCGGCATTTTTGACTTAATTTTTCTTTCAAACATGTTGCTTCTTCTTTTGACTGCTGCAAATATGTTTATGTCACAAATTCAAGCAATAATTCAGCACTTACTATTTATGTAAAAAATCATTTCAGAAATTGATATATTTTTTCTTTTCTCTGTTTACATATTGACGGCTAAAGTGTAAGAAAGATGCGATTTCACTATCTGACCACCCTAAAATCAAGTATTTTAAAATATCCCTTTGGTTTGAAGTCATTTTTAAGGTTATATTTTTCAGATCAAATGCTAATTCCACAGATGAATAATCCGCTCTATAGCTTTCTTGTAAATCACCTTCATTATCCATATATGCACATTCGTATTTTTCTTTTTTTAAGTTTTTTTTGCATATGATTTTACTAAAGGTTCCATTATGCAAAGTAAGCTTTGCATATATTTTGAATCATTTTTCGCCTGTATAACCAAATCTTTATATTCCTGCATCATATACCCTTTTATTTTTTAAAGAGTATCTGGGCATAAAAATGTAAACTTATTTTTTGTTCAGAATCAAAGGTTTCTTATATCTATAAAAAAAGGAATATTGTATTTAAACAATATTCCCCAGACTGTAGACAAACTTGGTGTTGGGTGTTATACCCAGCACCAAGTTTGTCTACAGTCTGAGGCGCTGCATATGCAGTGCCTTTTCCGAGAAAATCTAATATTCACTGGGAGGGGTATCTTCAAAATCTTCGTTTTCCGATTCACTCACATCAGGTACATATTCGTCGGCCATTTTCTGCGCTTCCTCTAATGTACTGGAAGGTAAATATTCCTCCCCATCACTCGTAAGCATGATTACTATATTAACGTTATTCTGACTATAATACTCCAGGTCAACATTCAGTCCGGATCGTACAGCACTCCCATTAGCTATATTCAGGACGGCGTTTTCTATATTAAAAACCATATTATAATAATTTCCTGATTCGCCCACTTCTACTGTTATCGTATTTTCATCGGAATACAGAATATTACCAGTGATATATTGGGTATCATAAGTTTCTTCCTGTGCAGATTCCTGATCTGCGGGATCTCCCTGGCTTTGGTAAATTTCCGCTTCTGCGTTATTTCCAGACTGTTGATTCTGCACACTGTCTCCTGGATTTGCTGCCACAGCTGTGGGCGTTGGCTTCCTGGTAACAGCCGTAGTAAGATTTGGAATAAACTTTACAGCATCCTTACCACTTTCGCTTTCCGTTTGCGCGGATTCGTTGCTTCCTGACAATTCACATCCTGTCAGGGTCACCGTGATACCTGTCAATATCACAAAAAACACTTTCAGAATCTTTTTTCTCATTTTTTTATCCTTTCTTTTTTACTGGTAGTGTCAAATTACTACCTGATTTTTATTGTTTAAACCTTGATTTTATGGGAGTTCGCAATAAAAAGAGCAATGACCTCTTTTTTGGTATAATGCAATCACCACAAGCAACACTACCAAAGGAGACATTGCTCATGGACATTATACTCTATTTACTTCAATTCATTCAATACCAACATAAACAAATTTGCTGGCTTATTAACCTTATCTGTAGATATATCCCTCTTAAGCAGTGGGCTTTCGATGATTCCCATTCTCCAAAGTACCAGAAGTTTAAGATTGATGAACTTCCCAAAGTCATATCCTATCAGCAGGACTGGAACTGGAAAGACCTTATCTCTTACTACCAGCAACGCTACCACAAGACCATTCGCCCTATATTTCGTCGAGTTGAGTGCGATATACCCAAACACTGCACTTGCCCTGCCTGTGATGTGCCTGTGGACTATCTGATGTGGAACGATGGCAGGAAGAAAAGTCAGGTTCTATGCAAGGTCTGCCAAACGCTTTTTTCTCCAACCAAAGATAATCGTTTTTCCAAAAACACCGTCTTGAGATGTCCTCATTGCAACCACAGCCTGGTGCATAAGAAAGACCGTAAACACTTTATCATCCACAAATGTGTGAATCCCAAATGCCCTTACTATCTCCACAACTTGAAGAAAGTGGATAAGAAACATCTGGACGAAGACTATGGCAAAAACAAATACAAACTCCACTATATCTACCATGAATTTACGATAGATTTCTTTAAACTGGACTTAAACTCCCTGACGAAGAACGCTTCTTCCCTAAAATTCACCAAGTTTGATTCCAACACCATGTCCTTATGCCTAACTCTTCACGTAAATCTTGGTCTATCTCTTAGAAAAACGAAACAGGCTCTCAAAGATCTGTACAACATCGATATCTCACACCAGAGCATTGCTAACTACTGCAAATCCGCCGCTATGTGTATCAAACCCTTTGTTGTCAACTATGACTACGGAACTGGCAAGGTATTTACTGCTGATGAAACCTACATCAAAATCCGTGGTGTAAAAGCTTATATCTGGTTCATCATGGATGCTTCCAAACGTTCCATCATTGGCAATCAAGTCTCTGATAACCGCGGCGTTGGTCCCTGCATTCTAGCCATGCGAATGGCTTTCCGGCACTTGAAAAAGCTTCCTGAAAACTTCCACTTTATTGCAGATGGTTACAGCGCCTATCCATTAGCTGCACAACAGTTTTTCCGTGAGTTCGGTGATAAGTTTAAGTTTGATATCACTCAAGTAATTGGACTTACCAACGACGATGAAGTATCAAGAGTATTCCGACCATACAAACAGATGATCGAAAGATTAAACCGTACATACAAGGTTTCTTACAGACCTACAAACGGCTTTGATAACATCGACGGTGCCAACTATGACCTGGCTCTATGGGTCGCCTACTACAACTTTCTCAGACCTCACAAGCACGCAGGATGCAAAGTTCTAAATAAAGTAGAGATGTTGGAAGGTGCAGAAAATATGCCAGGTAAATGGCAACTGTTGATTTTCCTTGGTCAGCAAACTATCTTAAATCTACAAAATCAGGCATCTGCATAACTGGAGCGGAACCGTTGTCAGGAGAACCGTGGAATACCGCAGCACCTGTGGTGCGAGGATATGCCGCGAAAGTCTCTTGACATAATGCTCATGTACAGTAAAGAAGCAAACAACCGAAAACAAGAGATAGACCGCCAGCACCACACTATTCCGAACCAAAGAGCAAACGACAAGCACCATGGAAATGTGTATAACTTGCTATTCCGTTATGGAAAAGTCCGTTCACAGAACATGGAAAAGCTAAAGAGCAGCTTTCCCACATTCTGCAAACGGACTTTCCCACAACTCCATAAGATAGCAAGTTATGCACATTACGCACAGTGCCGACTGCTGCGGAAGCCCTCTCATTTCATTATCTATTCAAGAAAATAAATTATGAATTTTTTCTTAACACTACTGCGGTAGTGTTGACAACCGATTAAGAAAGGTGTAATGTGTAATCAAGCAGAAACTACTGCGGTCTTGTGGAAAGGAGGAAACAAATGGATATTAAACTTTTCGATTCAGAATTGAAAGTAATGTGTGTGCTTTGGAACGAGGGCGACACCACTGCAAAACACATATCCGACGTTCTGAAAAAAGAAATTGGCTGGAACATGAATACTACCTACACACTGATAAAAAGGTGTATCAAAAAAGGGGCGATTGAACGTTCCGAGCCTAATTTCATGTGCCATGCCCTTATTCCCAAAGAAGAAGTACAGGAAGCGGAAACAAAAGAATTGGTTGACAAGATTTATGACGGTTCAGTTGACAAACTGTTTGCAGCCCTGTTAGGCAGAAAAAAGCTTTCCGCTGAACAGATTCAGAAGCTCAAGCAGATTGTGGAAGATTTGGAATGAGGTGGTGTAAATGAATTTACTGCAAATGAGCTTTTCGGGGGCTGCTTTCATTACTGCGGTAGTGATTATCCGTGCGGTGGCAATCAATAAACTGCCGAAAAAGACTTTTCTTGTTTTATGGGAATTGGTGATATTAAGACTGCTTATCCCGTTTTCGATTCCGTCAATGTTTAGTGTTTATACGTTGGTAACTCATAGCATATCTTCTACAACATTGCCGGAAGCTGGAACAGATTACAACATTCCCACTATGCAAGGGCTGTTTGTTACGACACAGGGAGCAGAACAGCCGCCAGAGAATATTTTATCATCTGTTTCCATGTGGTTTATTGTATGGTGTGCAGGAATAATACTTATCGCATTGTTTTTTGTAATATCCTATTTGCGTTGTCTGATTGAATTTCGGACAGCTTTACCCGTCCACAACCATTATGTAGAAAAGTGGCTGGCGGAACGCCCATTGAAACGTCCAATTTTGGTAAAGCAATCTGATAGGATTTCCGCCCCATTAACTTATGGCATTTTCCGTCCTGTTATTTTGGTGCCGAAAAAAATGGACTGGAAAAATGAAAAACAACTGCAATATGTCCTCTCACATGAATATGTGCATATTTATCGCTATGATACTGTAACAAAGCTGATTGCGACACTTGCCCTTTGTATTCATTGGTTCAACCCCTTTGTGTGGGTGATGTATATTCTTTTTAACCGTGATATAGAACTGGCTTGTGATGAAAGCGTCATACGACAATTTGGAGAAAAATCAAAATCTGCCTATTCGCTAATGCTTATCAACATGGAAGCAACGAAAAGTGGGCTATTGCCATTTTGTAACAGCTTTAGTAAAAATGCTATCGAAGAAAGGATAACTGCTATTATGAAAACAAAAAAAACAACTATTTTTTCGCTGGTACTGGCGTGTCTGATTGTTGTCGGGGTAGCTACAGCATTTGCAACTTCCGCCCAAGCTAATAATAATCCAATTTTTGAAGAACAGGAGTACAAACCAATACATGCTTCCGAGAATGCTTCAGATTACGATACGGCGGCAGAACTGCCCGGCGGTAATATTGACTATGGGATATATGAAGAATATGGATTGATTTATGATAAGAATAGCAAGTGCTACACTTACAAGGGAAATGTTGTCCGATTTTTTAATGACCCAGTGGGCGGCGCAAGTTTTACCAATTTCTTTACGGGAACAGTGGATATTGAAGCGGAACGGGATACAAACGATAAACTTATTGGTATTCGGGAATGCACAAAAGAAGTTTATGACAGGCATACAGAAAAGTATGAAAATTCAGGACTTAAATCAATGCCCGCTGGCACTTCTACAGAAAATGGAGATATGATTAGAAATCATGAATCTTACAGCATGGAATCTGGAGATAAGACAGAAAACATGAATACGCTCCAAGATTATGAATCCTATGGCATAGTTTATCACCCAAAAGATGGGTATTGGTACTACAACGACCAGATAATTGGTATATTCATTGATACTAAAAAACCCATCATCTATTTTAATAACAGTGGCAGTATATATCTTTCCATTGCTGAAAATAGTGAAAATGGAGTTATGGAGATTAAGGAAATTTCCGAAGCGGAAGCACAAAAACTTTTACGGGATAATAATTCGGGCAATTCTGCTTCATTCACAGTAGAAACCTTGAAATAACAAGTGTCTTATAAACCATACGCCGTATTATGTGGGAGAAAGGGGGAACTATTTATGCCTTGCACAGAAGCATATAAGGAGCATATCGAGTACACCTTTAATGCCTTTTGCAGAGTTGTCATACACTATGCAGCAATCAACGCATGGCGTGACAGGGATAAACGGCGGCAAAGGGAAATATCCTTTGAATATCTCACAGAAGAAAAGTTTTATCCATTTTGTACGTCAGACACATATTTCATAGACCCTTACAAGCAATACCCTGTTACGATATGCGGTCAGAGGGTTATCCTCACAAATGGAAATCTTGCCGAAGCCCTGTCCTCTCTGCCAGAGAAAAAGAGGGAAATCATTTACCTTTATTTTTTCGGGCGTTACACACAGCAGGAAATCGGGGAACTGTACGGACGCTGCCGGAGTACGGCGTGGCATCACATACACAGTGCCTTGCAAATGCTGCATGAAGAAATGGAGGTGCTTTTCCATGAGGAATCCTAAACTTGTACCGTATGAAACCATTGTCCGGGCGACCAGCGGAGAGCCGGAAGCCATTGACGAGGTTTTGCGGAACTTTCGGCAGACTACGAAGCCGAGCAAAAGGAACTGAAAGAGAAAGCCGCCGCCTTGCAGAGCGAGCTTTCCAAGACGCTGGAAGCCACGGCAAACGCTGAAAAGTTTATGAAAGTAGTACGCAAGTACACCAGCTTTGAGGAACTCACCCCTACCCTGCTGCGGGAGTTTGTGGAGAAAATCGTAATCCATGAATCGGAAGCACTGGACGGGAAACGGCGGGGGAAGCTCCGCAGACAGGAAATCGAAATCTATTACTCTTTTGTCGGCAAGGTAGAGCTGCCCGACTAAAGCCCGACCCGTCCGGCAGTCAGCCGGACAGGGAACGGCAAAATTTTTTACACTTCTTTTACTTCTTTATCTCACATGAGCAAAGGTTCACGGATTATCCTATTTCAGCAGAAAAGGGGGCAACTGCGCCCTTTTCCTGCCTTCCGGCGAGGATGGGTTCGGGCAAAGCCCGAATCTGGGTCAAGGGACGAGTCCCTTGCGGGTACTTAGGGCAGCGCCCTAAGCCCTCGGAGAGCTTATTGTTATCAATATCTACAATTTTCAAGGTTCGTTTGAGCCTTATTTTTGGGCTCAGTTTTTTCATAAATCATTTGACACTATCACGTTTTTTAATTCTCCGTATCATACTACTACTTCACCAGAATATTTTCAGAAATTTTATATACAAAAAAGACAGGGTATAGAAATATATCATACCCCGACTGTAGTTGCTTCATGAAATATTTTATTTGTTCTCACCAATATTTTATGCTTTTAAAAACTCTTCTATCGCCGTTAAAAACTCCTTTGCCCTATCAGCCTGTTCACGGGCATCTTCAAATGATACTACAAAAAAATCGGCATAGTCCGTATTGTTTCTAATCTGAAATGCCTGACTCAAATATTTTGAATATTTCTTTTCGAATTTTTGTGTTTTAATATACTCTCGCTGGAAATAGGAAATTACTCCTGCATGTTTTGAATAATCAACGCCATCTTTTGCAAGCAATGCGCGAACTGCAGTAAACATGGCATAATAAGATCTTCCGATAGAATCTTTATAACTTTTCGATGCAAGCAATACTTCTGCCGAATTTAAACGCTCTCTTGCACTTTCCAGTCGATATTTTATCAGTTCCCTTCGATTATCAGGCACTAATTACCACTCCTTCCTGTGAAATGTTACGATAATATGGAAGAACTGTCTGGTATTGTTTAAACTCTTCATACGGAATTACGGTCGGAGAAAGAATTGTATCGTACTCTAACTCCAGCTCGCAAGAGGAATCCCATACCTTTTTCAACTGCTGCTGCAATGTTTTCCTGTCACCATGCACGATTGCAACAACATCTACATCTGAATCCGTATGATAATCTCCTCTTGCATAAGAGCCGTATAAAATTACCTGAACAAGATTTTCTCCATATACTGAGCGATAAATCTGTGTCAACTTTTGTAAAATACTATTCAGTTCATTTTTTGTGCACATATCATCCCTCCTGTTTTCTGGCATCTTTTTGCCTACAAGAATCAAAGCACTTGTCATCCATCATTTCAATGTTTCTATAATAATTTTAACTCAAATAAGCGAAAATCACAAGCAAATGTCCTATTTTTGCTTTTGGCTTTTTACAATAAAAAAAGGCAGTAACACCCTTTTGGCCAGGATATTACCGCCCTTTCACACTTCGAATACTGCGTATTCTCTAATTGAAGCCCTGCTTCATTCCCCGCAATCCATTTTCATACTGTATTCTTGAAAAATACCAGATTTTACCCTGGATTTTTCTACAGATATGATTTTCAAATAAATAGCATTCACTGCACAATTCTGGATTATCCCGTCTCCATCCGCTTTTTTCCAGAAATTCCTCTACATCTTCATATACTTCAATGCAGCTTTCTGCAAGCAGTATTTTTTCCACCTCCTGCTCCTTCAGATAAAGTCCAAATTCTTTGGCAAGCAGAACTCTGAATCCATAGCGGACCAGTGAATTTCCCCGTATTTCATTTAGATTAATTTCCAAACCTTCACCCCTTTGATTTTTTTACAAAAAGATCATCTACTTTCATGACCGTATTACCAGTACTTGTCCGCTTTTTATTCTTTGTTTTTTGAACAGCCCCATTTACAGTCAGTGGTTCTTGCACGTCATTTTCTTTTATCGGACTCTCATTTTTTTCCAATGGAGCCGAAGCTTCATATACCTGCTCATCCAGTATCTGAAATTCCTGCTGCTGTTTTTCCCACTTTCGATACCAGTCCGGAATATGATCCACAACCTTTTCCATCTTCAGTTTTCCGGCATCTGCATGTTCCGTATAATCCATTTTCTTAAACCGAAGCACATTGTGTCCTCGGATGATTAGGATTCCCTGATCCAGCGGATAACGAAGGATTTCATCTGGCAAAAGGAGCTGCCGTTTTCCAATGGAACGTGATTCCGAATATTCCGGCACATAATCTGTGGCACGGATCGTAAAAAAGTTCTTTCGGATAGAAGCAACTGAAACTGTAATCTCACCGGTCCGGTCACTGTAGTAGGTAGCGGTTGTCATATCATTACAGCCAAGAAAGATCGAGAAATCACAGCCGCCAAGGATCTCTTCCCACTGGTTATCCGGATAACGGTTCTGAAGCTGTGGAATATTCTGAAACAGGATGCTCATGCCTATCCGCCGGGATCTGGCCGTAGCCAGTTTCTTTTTAAAATCCGGAACAACACCGATATTTGGAAATTCATCCAGTATAAAACTTACCGGTACTGGTAGGACACGTTCTTCCGTTCTGTCAGCCAGGCGAACCAGCTTGATACTTAAAAATGATGTAAACAGTGTAGCAAGCATATCGTATGTAGAATCCTGATCCGAAGTAATACAAAAATACGCACACTTTTGCTTTCCCGGCAGTGACAGGTCTATATCTGTATGGCTCGTAATCTGCTGCACCATCTTATTCTGCAAAATCTGCAGACGGGTTCCAAGACCAAGCACAGCATTTCCTTTTACTTTTTCTGCCTTGGAAAATAACTGATAGGGACCTTTTGCCGGATGATCCGTTGGAAGCCTTTCAAAAATGGAATCCAGCATTTCCACACTTTTATTGAGCAATAATTTATAAGCTTCCGGAAAAGTTTTCTGCTCTTGTGGATACTCTTCAAAAACATATAAGCACAGAGCTTTTAAGAGATCCATTTCCACATTGTCATAAAAATGATCAAACTTATCCGTTGTGTTACGAATCACGACATCACAGAACACATCAATCAGCTCCCCGTCTTCAATCTCTGCGAGACAGTTCCATGCATCTGAATGGGTAAGCTGAATCAGATTCAGCTGCTTTACAACATATCCCTCTTCTTTGAGATACGCACAAAGATCCTCATAAAGTTCTGATTTTGGATCCGTAATATACATACTCTCACCCCTGCGCACACACTGTAATGCCATCACTCTTGCGAAAGCCCTGGATTTCATGGAACCTTGCGAACCGCATACCGCGATATTTCGGTTCAGTCTTGAATCCACCGGAAGACTTAATATATTTCCATTAGACAACTCCCTTCCGAAAATAATCCCCTTTATATGCTCCATTCCACGGTCTGCCTGCAGTATCTCTTTTTGTTCCTGTGTTCCCATAAATCCTGCCGTTCCATAAGTTCCCTGATCCGAAATCTCAAAATTCCGTTCATCATGCAATGGATTGTCTTTTCCTCGCCAGATTACCAGTACCGTTAAAGCCAAAAGCAGTACCACGGCTGCCATTGACCATTTTCTTCCTGACGAAGTACCACACCCTGCATACAGACATTGCAGAGGACTTAAGCATACTTCTGATCTGGAAAACAAGATTTCAAAAAAGCCTCCCACATATGCTGCTAACAAAACCATTCCGCATCCGGTCACGATTTTTTTCCAGTTTTCTGTTCTCAATCCGTTTCCTCCATTTCTCTTCTGGTTTCTTCTGCCAGATGGAAATGATAGCGGTTCCCGTAGTAGCTGTTTATTGTATTGACAGAATTGTATAATGCAGTCAGGAGCACCGCTCGGATATTTCTGGCCTTTGTGCTGGTATCATCCATACTCTGAAGCACGAATTCGACATGATCCTTCGTAAGCTTCGCAAACTGTGCTTTCACAATCTCTATATCTTTTTCCTCACGGTTAATCCGAAGTTTAGGTGCTGTAGAAACCATTACATCCAGAATAAGTCCCAGGATTTCTTCAACTCTTCTGTCATATGGATGATCGTTTTTTAACGCATCATAAGAAATCTGTATCCGAATCGCACGCTCCACAGCCTGATAGGAACAGAGTGGATACTCTATGTCTGTATTCTCTTCCGTAATCTCTGTATTTGTATCCCCTTCAAAAGAGAGATATGCCTCGTTTGACTGTGATATCCTGTCACATCCTGATGTGGCACCTCTCTCTTTGTGTGGTGACAGCTCTCCCTTTAAGAAGTGATACCCTGCATCTGACAGATTTTCCGGATAAGTCAGTTGTATCAGGACATCTACATTCAGCTCCAGAAACAGCACGTTTGAGTTCCGCATTCCTCCTTTCCTGACAGTTCGAAAAACTCTTCTCACAACTCCTATTTTCTCCAGTTCAACTACCGCGTTCACAGCTTCTCTTTTTGAGATTCCAAACTGATCTGCAAGCTGCTGGTAATTTCTCTGTAAAATATCTGCTTTGAATTTCTTTCTGAATCCACATAATTGTCCCGTTAATTCATCTCGGATTTCCACCGGCCGATACCAATACACAACATCTGACAAAATAATGATTGCTGTCAGATTGGGTTTCCCATTATCTCTGGTAATTGTACGATACCACGCTGCCGGGATTACATTTCCGGTAAACTGCAGCCGACACATCCGGTCCACAATCGGACTGCCTGTTGAATGAAAAGGATTCGCCATCTTGCAGCCACCTCCATCGACCAAGATCATTCTCCTAGGTCATTTATAAGGTATTTCATTACATTTTCTGCATTGAGCTCATAAATGATCACCTTCTCTCCCAAATATTCTCTTATTGTTTCCGCCTGATAATCCATGCACACAATACTTACTGACGGTCTCCATAAGAGTTCCTGTTTAATGCGGCATAATTGACGCATTTCCAAATCATAAACTAAATATATAGGGTTCCCATTTTCATCGCACACATTATAGGTAGCATATTCTTTTTCTCTCTTTATGGAAAATCTTGAAAACAAAGACTGCTTTAGCTTTTCTCTTTTCCGCTTCTCTGTCAGCAGGACAATCTGCAATATTCCCTCTCGGCACATAGGAATATAATAATATTGATCATAAATATCATCTGGTCGAAACAGATCCTTTTTTATGCCTCCATCACTTTCCAAAAGCTTTAACAATACTTTTATGTTCTGTCCTACAATAAGCGCATCCGCTTTGCTGTTATATCCGCCCTTTAAGAGCATTCGCTCTGTCCAGGTACGCATGGAACATTCCATTTTTTTCGCCCATTTCATATTTCGATCCATGGTATTGTAAACAACTAACACAGTATCCCCGGATAAAAGCACCCCACATGATCTGGAACCCCTGATTGCTTCCGACATTCCTTTAAATTCCAGACTGCCATAATAAAACGCTTTTCCCCGATCTCTCACGAACCCTTTATCCATATCTGGTTTATGGTTCCGCAAGATCTCTATACCCGCCTTCCAGAAGAAGACCCATACCTCGCTCATTCGATACAGCCGCATTCTTTTTTCTGGTTCACTTTTCACATGCCCCGTCTGCCCGGAACCGGAAATAAAAAAAGAGAGTTCTTTTTCATATTCTGAAAGAAGATAATTTCTGCCTTTTTCTAATAAAACGTATCCTCTATATCCATCCTTGCATCTCAGAGAAATATATCTTTCTTTTTTTAATCTTGTAATCAGGGCAGCAGTATATGAAATCGAGCCAGTCACGTATTGTCCTAAATAAGTCGGCATTTCACCCGACATCGCTATAATAATCAATAATTTATCCTGTTGTCTTTTCAATTATTTTCCCCTCGTTGAAAAAGCAAAAATACCCTATCTGTTGAATACCTGGGTACATAACCTGGCAATTTTGTTCAGATTTTTGCTTATTTTATGCCTTATCAGATATTCTTTTCCCATGTAGAATCCCCATGCAATTTACTCATGATTTTTTTCGATACCTGTTTCTTTGCCAAAATCAGAAATCCACGCTGGAAATTTGCTGCTGTCCATCACATATAACAGTGTACGGTCTTCCTCGCCCATACGTGTCACATGACAGGTATTCGTGTATAATCCACTATCTGACCGCAGGAAAAAATTTGTAATAATATCCTGCACATGTTTTTCTTCATAATTGTCATGATCTCTCACTCTTGCAAGCGGAAGTGTTTCATCATAAACATGTACAAAACAAATCGTACAATTTGTATATGTCGGAATTTCCAGCTTCTCCTCCGCTCTCTGCATGCACCAATTTCGAAAAGCGGTATGCAATGGTTTATAAAGATAATCCGTATAACAATCTTTCCGGTGAGGGATCAGGACGGGAGCAGATACCCGAAGAATCTCATCCTTATACTCCAGTTCAATTCCGTGTATCAGTACCAGATCTTCTTTGTATTTCTCATATTCTTTGGGATTTACTACTATTTCAAGTGTCAGGCGTCTTAATTTATCTGTCAAACGTTCTGAAGTTTTCGCAGTCTCCTGAATCATATCTCCCAAATAAGCATATTGGAACTCTGACTGCCGCCGGATACAGGACTGCAATACCCCTCTTGCTTCCACTATATACTGTTCCATCCTTCCCATTAGTTTTTGAGCATCTTCTAACTGTTCTTTTAATTT
Source organism: Blautia luti (assembly GCF_033096465.1). Classification (NCBI taxonomy): domain Bacteria; kingdom Bacillati; phylum Bacillota; class Clostridia; order Lachnospirales; family Lachnospiraceae; genus Blautia; species Blautia luti. Next base: position 1,911,403 of record NZ_AP028156.1, read on the forward strand.
AAAAAATGAATCATTTTCATCCATCCGCATTTCTGTAATATTCGATTTCTCCACCTTCTTTCACTGTACAAAATCCAAGCACGTCCGGTATCCTGATTTCATGTATGTACCCGGGCTTTTCCACAATAACGATATGCCCGCAATCATCTGTCATCTTCCGGGTAAACAAATTGTTGGTAACCTGTACCTCATTCTCTGACACATACAAAATGTCATAGATTTCTCCTTCACCGCATAACACAATGCGAACAGGATATTCCTCTTTTGATGCAAGGAAGTGCTGGTCTACCTCTTTTTGATCCATAATATCCAGAAGAACCCAAAATGCCTGCAAAGTTCCTACATTTCTGGCTTTAAATGCCTCTTCATTTATTGCTGCCATTTCCAGATCCTGATGAATATAAATCTGTTTTTCTTTTTCCAGCGTCTTAAATGCACGTCCTACAAAATGATCTCTTTGGGTTTTTGCGAAATATGCATAAATCTGAGATTTTAAGAGCACATTATATGTCTGAATTAACTGTCTGGTTTCACGTTCCACGGGTTTTTGTTTGTTTTCCATCTGGTCTATCCTTTCCATGATAAACATATGCCACATAAATGACGTTTTTTATGTGGCATATAATGTGTTTTTTCATGTCTTTTTCAAAAGACATCTGTTACACGTCATCACAAAACGTTTTTTATGACATATAATTAATTTCATTCCTCTTATACGTCCTTTGTAACGTTTTTAATGCCGTTTCTTATTCACACTATTTCCTGCCATAAGCATCTGTACCATATTTCCGGATTCTGTCTTTCAATTCCTGAAGATCTTTGCGGTCAGTGGTAATCAGATCTTTTTCCAGAGCACTTGCTTTAAATTCAACAATCAAATTATTATTATTTGTGGAAATCAGACCATTTCCTCTTTCAAAATGAATAATAGAATTGGTTTCGGCTTCTGAAAGATCCAACTCCTCCTGAATCCGTTCTGCTTCTGAAACTTCCATGTTCAGAACAATTTTTGTTTTTGAGTTGCTTAATATACCGCGTCCAAGTTTTCCATCTCTTACCGCAAAACAGTCTGCCAGATCCTGTGTGGCACAAATAGCCGATCCACCATAAGCTCTGATTGTTTTGAATATTTCAATCAGATATTCTCCTGCCAAATCATTAGACATCAGAAGTTTCCATGCTTCATCTACAAAAACCGCTTTTTCTACTGTCCGGTCTTTCTTTGTTTTTGTCCAGACAAAATCCAGTGCCACAAACATTCCAAGGAGCAGGTCACCGGAAAGTTCTGAAATATCCAACACAACATATTTATTTTCCAGATCCACATTTGTCTGCTGATTAAAGCTGGATGCCGATCCACTCACCAGACGATTTAATATATTCGCCATACGTCTGCATTCTTCTTTACGCATAAGCACTTCATGCAGATCACCAAGAATCGGCATCTTTTTGTATTTTCCTGGATGTTCCGGATCCGTCAGACTCAGATTATCATGTGTGATTCCCTTTTCCTGATAGCAAGTAACCATTGCACCATCTAAAAGCTGTTTTTCTTCATGTGACATATCTGGAATCAGAAGGCTGAAAAAAATATGTAAGCTTTGAATTTTGCTTGCAAGTTCTGACCTTTCAGATGTATACCCATCCAATAAATCGCGAGTTTCCATATCTGCAGGCCGTATTTCCATTATGTTGATGCAGTTCGACGATGAAGGAGAAATCTGTATAAATTCTCCACCAATGTTGTTACAGGCTCTTGCAAATTCATGTCCTTTATCCGGAGCAATAATAAATACCTGTATGTTTTTTTGTCTCATACGTAGTGCCATAAGCTGCATCAAAAATGTTTTTCCTGAGCCAGATGTTCCAAATATTGCTATGTTTGCATTTTTGTATTTTAACGAATTAAAAATATCTATGATGACAAGCGAACTGTTTGCTTTATTTACTCCGATCATGATGCCATCTTTATCAGACATTTCATATGAAGCAAATGGATAACATGCTGCTACACCGGATGTAAGTACATTCCGTTTGGACTTCTCATAAATATTTTTGTCTATCTGTAAAAATGGCAGAGAAGATAAAAAAGCCTGTTCTTCTCTGAAAATGCAGCTACCTGTGCCAATGTCCTGAGAGCTTAACAGCTTTGTCATTTCCTTTGAACGCCATTCTACTTCCTGTTCACTATGTCCAGTTATCGTAACCAGAATGCTCATGTAGTAGAATTCTTCACTGCCGCTCAGCCCCCTTTTCAGGTAATAACCAGCCTGAATGGATTCACTCAGACTGTCAAAGTCGCTGTTTGAATCATAAGTATCCTTGATTTTTGAACGGTTCAAGCGTATTCTGCGTCCAATTCGCTCCACACAGCGGTTTTTATCCTGCTTGAAGAAAAAAACGTCTATATCTATTCCTTCACCTGCATTGATCAACAGAGACAGCCATCCGGCCGGGACTCTTGAACGGTATTTTTGAACATACAGATATGTATAATACAATCCATCTACAACCACATAGTTCCAGTTCCTGAAATCAATGGTTCTCGGAGCGACCAGTTCTGTTACAGGAATATATCGTATACTTTCTGGACCGTTTTCTTCTGTATAGTACTTCCGAACTTCTTTTATCCGATCATTCAGAGATTCTGTCAGGCATGTTTGACGATTTAACAGCTGGTATAAGATTTCCACGCAGAAGCGCGTCTCATTCTCATGCTCCAAAACTATATTTCCGCACATGGCAAGATATTTTTTTGCAGTCTGCACAGCAGAACGCATATAAAGATGTACATCTCTTTCGTCTGGATTCTTACTCCCACTACGGGAAGGATATTCAAAAATCAAAAAGAAGCGACGTGTAATCGCTTCCTTCATACCCAGGGATTTAATCAGTTCTGCATAATCTTCCTGCAGAATTTTACAACGTTCATCTGTTTCTTTTTCAGCCTCTTCATCAATCTTATCAATATACTCCTGAATGTCTGCCTTTCTGGAGAGCACTTTAAGCTGGATATTGGGCGGTGCGATTTTCAGGTATGACATAAAAGAGAGAATGATACTTCTCTGTTCTGAAGATGACCGTAATAAGAAATTGATTGGCAATACTTCAACAATTTTAACAAAACGATTGTCGGAAGTTTGGATAATACCATTTTTTACTTGTTTTAATGGTATATAAGAGGCTGTCCAGCTCATTGGCAGAAGATCCGGTACTTCCTGGACTTTCTCACTTTTCTCTTCTTTTCGAGAAAGTTCTTTCTTTGGCGGTCGCACTGGCCGTTCTTCTTTTTCTACATTCTGAACAAGCTGATTCCTCAGATTACGTTCTTCTGCCTCTTGCTCACGGATCTGCCTGAAATTCTCCCTGGCCTGCTCTTTCTGTTTCTGTGCGTCTTTTTTCTGCTGTTCCTTCTGCATCTGGCGATTTTCTTTCTCCTGCTTCCTGGACATCGCCTTGTCTTCTCTCTGCTGTTGCTTCTGCTCCCGCCGTTCTCGTTTCTCGGCAAGCTGAGCTTCTTTCAGCTTTTGCTTCAATTCTGCGACTTCGCTTCCGATCTTTTACACCGCCTTCCTGCTGCCTTTTCTTCTTTTTTCTCTCCTGTTTCTGTTGTTTCTTTTGCTGTCTCCTAATACGACGGTTTCTCTTTAATCTATACTGTCCATCGGGTACAGTCACTACCCGCCTTCTTGTTACAAAGCGTATAAACTGAATAATGAAAGAAAGCAAACTTTCCCCGTTAACACCGACTACCGCCAGTATTGTTAAAGGCAGGATTACAATTATACCAATATAGATTCTTAGCTTTATTGAAACATCTATAAAAAACAGTATCCTAAAAAGTACTATAAAAAGGACAGCTGCCTCAAAAGCATTCCTGCCTTCAATTCTCCCTGAAAACAGGGTTCCCTCTTTTGCAAAATTGGGTGGAATGATATAAACATCGGATCGTTCTCTCTGCATCATTCTGTACCTCCCGAATTATTTTTTACGATGAAATTTCCGATATAATAACCACATTGCCGCACCCAGAAAACTCAAACCGCCAATAATGATTCCTGTTTTCTGTCCTGTTTTTTTCACAGTTGTCACCACCTCCGTATTTTTAATTCCTGAATCCGATTTTTCTGGATTTTGAATGTTATTTTGTTGATCTGTCTTGTTCTGCTTTTTCTCCGTCTGAACAGCTTCCACAAGCTCATTTTTCACTTTAATTTTCATTATAATAAGACCCTGTTCCGGAAGATTTTTATAGTTGTTATCAAATTCTGCAACATATTTCTGGTCATTCTGTGTTGCTTCCACAGATTTCAAGCGATAATTTCCGCTATTCACGGACAGGTTCCATTCAAAAAAAACAGAGGAATCCAAATCAATTTCTCTTTGAACTCCTCCATTTTCTTCTATTGTCACATGAACCATTCCAGTGAATCCTTCAAAAATCTCTGCCCGCACTGCAATATTTGCTGGCTCAAGTTCTGTCCCAGAATACTCATCCTCCGCATTTACAGGATCCATCGTTTCAGTTCGAAGCTGCACCATGCCATTTTCATCAAACAATACATATTTCCCAGCCGGGTTCACTGTATCATACCCCCAGCCATCAGCAATAAATGTCCCATCTGACTGATAACCTTTGCCATCCTGCCAGGAAACAATCTGCGGCAAGTTCTCTGCCTTTTGTGCATATGCCACTTGGAAGGTTTCCAGGAAATATGTGAACAGCAGTATTGCCAATACCAGTATTTGCTCTGTGCTCCTAATCTTTTTCACTGTATTTCCCTCATTTTTTTCCAACAATCCAGAACGCTCCTTCGCTAAGATCACGTCCGTAGGATTTGATAGTTTCCACACTGTACACTTTTCCGGTTCGTTCTCTGCTTGCACAATCCGCTATCGTGATATAACCATCTCTGGTCACACCAGTCAATACGATAAAATGTCCGCTTCCACTTCCTGTAATCGTATAGGCTTCACAGATTTCTACAACCATCTTGCCTTCTTTAAGGGACTGCACGACATAATTCATACGGTCCTTTCCGACTCTTTCACAAGTAAGTCCCCAGTGATAGGCAGCATTCGTCGGAAATGAATGAGACGTTCCCATGCCTGGAACATATTCTCCATTTGCAATGGAATAAGCACATGTCATCTGAGGTGTTACCGTCTGTCCAATTAACGTTGAAATTATAATTGCCATAGATGTAGGTCCACAACCGGACGCACCGATCGTACTGGAGCCATAAGACATGCCTTTCCACGGTTCCTCTGTCTGATTAAAATAAACTACTTTTTTTACGCCTTTTCCGACTGTATCATATGTAATGATATCCCCTGAAGCATCTATATTTCCTGCAACAAAAGAATCTCCACTGCTCCCACCAGTAACAAAATCTGTCCAATGAAAAATCGTGGAAAGTGCATTTTTAACAGCATCTACGCCTTTTTGTAAATATTCCAACAATTTGATCACAATATCAAAGGTTGTCTTGTTTGTGACAAATTTATACTGATACCCGCTTCCGCCTGTAATCTGTGCATTCAAAAGCAACGCTAATGTATATTCTACTTTCTTGGATACTACTGTCCGGTTTTCCTGCCATGCATTTCCACCCTGTGCCAGAATCTGCTCATAGGTTGTTCGATCTATCTCACCTCTTTTCCCATTCACTTCCATACAATAAATGGTCTCCGTTGCTTCGCCTTTTCGCTCATCTGTAACTGACCAGTCAAAAAAACTATCCAGATGCTTTTCAACCGACTCTTTTAAAAGTTCATAGGATGTTTGTAATTTTTCAGTATCTGCATCCGATTTTTGAGCATCCTTTGCAGAACTTGAAGAAGTGGATGTTTGATGTTGCTGAATTTCAACATAGCCTAATACTTTTTTTACATATGCCTGCGTTTCCGCATATGGAGGAATCTGATATCCATATTTCATAACTGCTCCGGGCCCTGCGTTGTACCCTGCGATTGCCAGTTCCAATCCATTTGAATAGCCTTTAAACTGCTCAATCAGCTGGGAAACATACTTTGCTCCGCCCATAATATTCTCTCTGGGATCAAAAACATTAGATACCCCTAGAGATGCTGCTGTAGATGGCATAAGCTGCATAATACCAGATGCCCCTGCACCAGAAACAACATTTGGATTAAAGTCTGATTCTACTTTACCCATTGCGATCAACAACGCTGCCGGCACATTGTACGTCTGTGCCGCTTCATAAAAAAATGAGTCGTATGGGCTGGACAAGTTTGTGGACATATCAATCCCCAAACTATTTGCATAACCTAAAAAAGAAAAAACCGTACTGTTATCTTCGTTTTCCATCATCAGTACGGCAAGGTAATATCCAAGATTCCTTTTCAGCTTCGTTTCATATTCATCCACCACAACCAGCTCATGGCCTGCATATTTTTCTGCTTTGTCCTGGTCAATTTCTTTTAAAACAGCCTTGTGCTTTTTGTTTATTATTTTCAAGATTTCTTTTTTGTAATCTTCCTGCTGCAGAACTTCTTCAACCCGGTCACGTATATTCGTAAGCTGCGTAGATTGAGCTTCATTCGCATACGAATCTGCATTTGCAAATCCAAGATAACTAAAAATAATTCCTATCATATTTGCAATAATAAACATCCAGAGAAAGCAAAACAGGAAAATAGAAACGAGTATTTTCCAAACAGTTTTATTTGATACCAATGCCCCGATCACAGTTCCAAGAGGACCTGCAAGGGCTGTTCCTGCTGCCATTCCTGCTGCTGTTCCTCCAGCTGCTACTGCCGCTGTTGTTGCATATGCAGTTTGAGCAGTATGTGCAATAATTTCTGTGCCTTCATCCAGAGGGGACGAATTTTTATCTTCTTCTGCCATTTTCATCCCCCTATCTGAGTCTGTCCGAACCTTTTTCTTTTAATTCTGCTCTCGATTTTGGAACTTCACGTATTCTACGGGTATCTGGTCTGCTTCTTTTTAAGGAAATATCTCCTGTTGGAATGGATCCCGAAACATTCATAAATCCATCAGCTGCCATACCTGTTTCATCAGCTACAGGCTGAATATCATCTTCATTTTGCATACCAGGATCACTCAATTTCGTGTTTTCAGCCTTTAGCGGATTTCCTGCTGTATCTACCAAAATACCCATTGCCGATTTCGCATAAAAATCGGCCTCATCTGTTTCTTCATCCAGATCTTCTCCTGTATCCATAATTCCATCTGACTGTATTCCATTTTCAGACATGGATTCCATTCCTGTCGGCATAGAATTTTCATTATAATTCATCCCTGCTCGTGGTGCAGCATCAAACCCAAACACAGACGAAGTACCAACTTCATCCAGGATACCTTTCTCCTGGTTCACAGAAGATACCCCATTCCCCTGAAGTGCAGACATTATTTCTGATCCCAGCCCTTCTCCTGCATTCGAAACCTCACCAGATACAGAAGAATTATACGCTGTTCCTGTTTTTCCATAGGACATACTTTCCTGGCCAGTCATTTCAATGCTTCCGCTTTCCAGATCCATTTCTGAATCAAAATCACTCATTTCCTCTTCAACCGGATAATCGCCCATCTCTCCAAGAATGCCGTGCTCACTTCCACTTTCGCTGAATCCGTTGGCGGATACATTGCTCGCAGCCGGAATTGCAAGATCCTGTTCACCTCCGGAAACGTCCAAAAGAGTCTCTCCTTCAGAATTACTCTCTGAAACAGCTCCCGCAAATGCTTCTGCATCATCTTTCACACTCATAGCATTAATTCCAGACATAGTTTCTGATGTAGCAGACATAGAATCTATATTGCCATTTACATGATCTCCAGATCCGAAATCCATCTCTGCCGTATCGCTGCTTCCCGTTGTCATGCCAAGTTCCTCAAAAACAGTCTTATCTGCCGGAGAAACTTCATTTTGTTGATTTCCTGGACCAGGCGGACTTTCTTTATCAAAATCTCCATCTGAAGTCATATCATTTATATCCATTGCATTTCCGCCATTAGGAGTCATTGGGATTGGCCCAGTAAAATTGGTTGTCATTCCATCCGACGATCCCATATCTGTTCTGGTTCCACCGACATCTCCTGTTCCACCAGAGCCAGAAGCTGTCCTTGCTGCCTGAGAGATGATCCTGCTCGCTGCAAGCATTGCTCCTGCTGCTCCCATTCCAGGAGCCGGACGGCCAAGGTTCACTCCAAGCGATGCCATATAGGAATCAAGTTTAAATGTGATCTTACAAAATCCTACCAGACAAAGTGTAGCTGCGAAAAATTTCGTAAACCCATAACTGCTTGCCATCATATTTCCATAACCAGATAAAAACATCTTCATGCACCAGGCATTCAGTATAACAAGCACTACTTGCCCTCCAAACATCTTGCTCCATGAAGCCAGGATATTATTTGTTGCTTTAGAACCACCGGTTGCAAATGCAAGAGGTGCTGTGTAGGAAAATACACCAAGCAATACATAACGTTCAGCAATGACCATTAACATCTTAAAATAGTTCCATGCTACAACAAACTGCATGATCAGCATCAAAACCGAAATGCTAAGGCTGCTGATTCCAAGTGTATCTGTAACACCTTCCAGAGTTGATACATAGCCTGAAAAGCTAGCGACCTTGACCTTTGTTCCTACAACCCATTGATATGGCGTTCCCGCAATTCTCAAAATGTAGTCAACCAATGGTTTCGATCCGGCAAGAAGAAATAAAGAAATGGCCGACCGACAGATAAGTTCTATTGGTTCTTCTGCATTTACCCCTGCTTTTCCACCAAACATGGACTTAAAAAGCTGCCATACAAGAATCATCAAGAGGATTGCAATTCCTGTAGGAACAATCACATTTTTGTATAGGCTCCCCACTACTGAAAACAATTCTTCAAATAATGAAAGATTACAGGACAGAAGTTCTGTAAACATATTTGTGATCAGTTCCATCATATCCACGATAAACTGACTGCACATTTCGCGAATGGCATCTACCAACAGCTCCAAAAGCCAGCTCATGTTTTATTCATATCCATAAGAGATACCCTCCTTTCAAAAACCGGGAGAGCACCGGTAAGAAATCATACATCAGCCCGTAAACATACTTTTCGGAATAATTTTTTCCAAATATGTTACAATGGCACCCAGGGTCATAAGTGCAGCCCAGCATACAACAATACGTTTCAGCCAGGATCTTGACTCATCCACGGTTCTGCCCGATTTGGAAAAATTCATTAAAAACAGGCACACCGCAGCACATACCACCGCTGCTACAGTAGCAATACCGGCCACATCTGTATATACTGTCTGCATTGCATTTTTTGCTGTTGCAAAGATATCTGACGCATAAACCGGAATGCCTGTCAGTGCAATTACATTAATTCCCAGATACGACATAAAGAAAATACGGGGAATCATCTTTCTTTTCAGATTTCCCGGTGACAGATAAACCTTCTGTTTTTCTTTTTTTAATTTTCCTGCCATAAAAATCCCCCTTTCCTGATAGGCTCCGAAGTCACACTTCAAGGATCAAGTTTTCGGGCAAAAAAAGACAGCCGTTATAAAAACAGCTGTCTTTAATATAAAATTCTATGGCTCTCCATGCATGATACGCATGCACAGAACTTTACGCTAACATTGTATAAATTCTAAAATCAGATGTCAATATCAGTGCTGTTGCAATACAGATGCAATACTGTCGCATCCATTATTTCCTGTATTCATCAACCATTTCTTCCAACAAATATTCCCTCACCTTTTCTTGATTATCTTCAAGCTGTTTCTTCAATGCTTCGATTTCTTTTGAATGATCCGCTATTTTTTCTTTTTCATACAGATTAAAAATAAAATTAATTTTTATAAGATCATTGTGTGCAGAAAAAAAACATTGTTCTGAAAATTCCATCGCCTGTGAAAGAAAATTTTCGAGTGTTCCATCGTCCCCTTCAGTTTTTATAAGAAACCGTCCACAACATCCCAATGTTGCAGTATGCTCTTCTTCATCAATGTTCAAAATCATATCCCAGCCCTGTGCATATGCTACCTTCTCAGCCATAGGATACAATTCCGAAAGCAGGTAACAATAAGCTTCATTACTCCTCGATTTTACATATTGCGATTCTTCCAGTTCCCTTTGTTTATTCGTAATATCCAGGATCTCACTGTCCCACTCTGATTTACCTGGTTTCCAAAAATCTTCATTCTCAAGTAGTGCATCTAACTCTTTTTCCGAATCATCAAGATACAACGCTTTACGTTTCATTCTTCCTCCTCTTTCACACCCTAATACCAACTCAATTACTATATCATTTTTTCTCATTCTTGATCAGTATAGCGGACAATATTATATCGCGTTTTTTCATACAATAACATCAGCATTTGACACCTATACTGGTCAATGGAGGATGACTTTTATGGAGCAAAAATTAAAATGTGACGTATATATTGGTAAAAATCTTCGCCGTCTTCGCGAAAAATTTGGATTATCCCAAGAAAAGCTCTGTGCAGAATTACAGTGCAGAAATTGCGACATTGGTCGCTCTACTTATGCCAAATATGAAAACGGTGAATTAAATATCCGAATCAGCGTCCTTATGGAATTAAAAAAGATCTATAACTGTTCTTATGATGAATTTTTTGATGATCTTGATTCCCATTAAACACAAAAATCAATAGTTTCTGGATCACAGTTCCAAAAACTATTGATTATATTATACTTCTTTTATTCGTATTTGCATACCTAATTCTGTAGTGCACTTATTTAATCTGCAATCAGGAGCATTTCTTCTCTTCTACTTTATTTTCCGCTAATCCTGCAATTCCATCTGGCCTGCTTGTTTCCATGTTTTGGTTGGAATTCCACATTTCTCCAGTTCATCCTCATATCTGATACCATTTTTTCTTTCAGAGAGACCAAAAAAGTACTGACTGACGCCAATACTTTTTTGATCCAGGATTATATGCTCCTTTGTCATGCCACCAATGCTAGAACATTGGCTTCTCTTCCATAGTGATCAATACAATACCGTACTGAATCTGTTTCGAATTTTACATAGTCTTCTGTCTGTTCAATAATTTGCCGTACTCTTCCTGTGGTTTTCCAGATACCATTCTGACAATATCTTGCTTTTTGTCCTACCGTTAATGGAAGAATTAGGTTCCCATGTGCCATGATCATCGGCTTCGTCTTCATTCGTGCTCCTCCTTTCTTTGAGATTTACCTTGTCAGAAATATTCCTCCTTTCCTCCAAAACGCAAAAAAAGACACTGACTATTCATAAAAATAATCAATGTCTTTCTGCTTTTTCGATAACCGAATATACTTCAGTTTAAATTATCCTTCCAGCAAAAAGCCGGAACAAAAGTTATATATTTCCGCAACCAGCAGAAATAAATGTTATACATTTATATCATAACCACATCCTATCACTGTGTCAATACTCATTACTTAATCCAGATCATTTTCTGCATTCCATTTTTCAAACGGAAATTTAAAAATACAACTAATCACACAACATACAAATTCCTGGTACAAATCATCATCAAAACCAGTATTCAAATTAGCATATTTAAGCATCAGGGGACGATACATTTCTACAATCAGCTGTATAGCTTCCCTTTCGCTCATTCTCGCTCTACATAAAACCCCTACAAAATCATCCAAAGTTATCTCCCATCTGTTTTCGTATTTTTCTGATTGCATTGTAATAGCTGTTTTCAGCCTGTTTTGCTGTCATATTCAAAATACCTCCAATATCATCGAATGATTTTACATATACTATACGGAGCATTAATACTTTCTGCTGCAGTTCCTTCAACGAACACAGAGAAACATAAAGAACAGGATCATTGATTTGATCCAGAAAAGAATTTACATTGATTTCATCACTCAGAACCATATCTACATTTAAATCCATCTTATCAAACAGGTCTTCTGTCTGCTTTTGTAAGATTTCATCTATTCCTTCATCATCCATGGCTATTTCATTATCCAGAATCTTGCCTTTTTTTATTAAGTACTGCTTTTGTGTATTCTTAATTGCAGTCTTCACATAAGCACTAAATTCCTTTTTCAGTTCTTTCTCTGTTTTTGTCATATCCGCATTCCTCCAAAATGATCTAGTGTATACAGTAATCTCTGAAGGAGGTGGTCTTGCAATACAGACATAAAACAGGACTGCCGGAAAATTACTCCAGCAGCCCACGCAAATCAAGTAATTTATACCCTTTCTAATTTTAATACCGATGCCCTTCCAATCTTTGAGCCCGGTTTAATTAGTATGGTAAATTATTTCACCCCGGGAAGTCGGTTCTAATCCATCATTTAAAGTCAGCTTTATGAATTATACTATTTTTCGCAATCTATTTCTTACTTTTCACTGTATTTTCACAATCACATATGAATTTTTATGCATCTGAATATATTTACAAGCTATTCTCTTATTTTCTCTGTTTTTATTCCTGTAAAAAATCATTTATATCACCATCAAAAGAATCTATCTCATCTGCGGCAATATTATCTGTTTTTTCAAATGCGCGATCAATTTGTTCCGAACTCATTTCTTTTTCCTGCTCCTGTTCAATGTATCCCGTCAGCTGTTCTTCTGACAGTCCCTGCTGAAAAAGATAACCGCATTCCGGACATATCCTGACTTTTTTTGATATCTCAGAATCACACTCAGGGCATTTTTTTCTGCCCTTTTCCTGAATTGCCAGATATACAATATCCAACATAAGGAAAACACTTCCTGCAAACCCTATCCAAATATCTGTTTTAAATCCTGCAGCCCGACATGCATAACCAATCAGCTGCACTCCACATATACCGCTTAAAATTTGCACTTGTTTACTACGCACCCACATACCTCCTATTCCAGATCTTCAAACATCTTGTAATTATTTTTTATCAGAAGAACTTCTGCTTCGTCTGCTTTACAATCACCTTCCAGATTTACAAAATGATCTTCCTGCAAACTCTTTTCCAACAGCTGCTGCTCTGAATGATCTTTCTGTATATATGTCCCGTTATCATTTCCAGCATCACTTGCTTTTGCTACAACTGCTATTTTTTTATCATTTTCTGGCTTTGCTTCTGGTAACAGCTGTTCAGCATCTATTTCCGGAAACACATACGAAAGCAAACTTTTGCCGGACATTTTCCAATATGCCAAAAATGCCCGTACAATGTATTTTGCTTTATTATGCCCACAGGAATTTAAATACTTTACAACCAGCCTGTGCATTTCATCTGTTTCATCAAACCGAAGATTAAAACGATATTCGTCTTTCTTTCCCATTTTTAATCCTCCCGTTCTTTAGCTTCTATCTGAAACTGCAATTTGTATCCTTTAGCATTTGCCTTAGGATCATTAATAATAAAATACTCCCCTTTGAAGCGTTCCCAGACTACCTTGATAATTTCAGACACCAGAATGGCTCCTCCACCCATGAATACAGTCTGTGTTGTTCGAAAGTCAATGCCAAGCTCACGGAACGTTCCGAGCAATTCCGTTACATATCCAATCGTTACCTCCCGGACTCGTTCTTTAAGTTCCTGCATATATCCTGTGTTTTTTCCAAGAATGATGTTATCAATATCTTCTTCATCAAGTGCAATGCTGTATTTTTGGCGTATAGCAGCCCGAATTCTGCCATACAGACATATCACGCCACTTTCCAGAGAATCAACGTGTTCCTTCTCCAATCTTCCGTATCGGAGGATCATATAATCCACCGTAAACCCACCAATATCAATAACAAGAACTTTCGGAAGTTCGGTCAAATGACGTCTTGCTGCCAGCACACAATATGCAGCATAGGCCTGCACATACACTTTCACCTCATGAATCAAAATCTGATAAGAGGTACCGCCATACTTAAAGCCAACCACTTTGCCATCTCTTTGGAAATACTGCTGAAACTTTTTTCGGTACTTTCCGTAATGTGCCGGTGGTAATCCTACCAGAAGTTCTATCTCGATCAGCTCATTAGGTGCTAAAACCGCCTCTTTTTTCATCGTATCCAATTCTTTTGCAATGGCAATCAATGTAAGAATGTAATAGCGATCATCTTCTGTCTTGTCTTCCATGTAAGATATCCTTCGGTTTGTTGTCCTGTAATATTTTCCACCAAATTCAATCACTTCATCGTTTTCTCCAGGAATCGTATCCAATACATCTATTCCTGAATTAAATTCATAATGTTCTGTTTTAATCATCTTATTACCGGTGTCAACTGATATAACCATATCTGTTCTCCTTTCAAAATTCCGAATTTTTATGCGTCTTTTTGTACGTCTTTTCAGCTTCAATATAATTTTTTCGGAATTTCTGTGTCAACAGAATCGCAGAAAAATTTTTTGTACCTCATATTTCCTGAAACTCTTCGCTAAACTGCTTCATCATTTTTTCACATTCACCTTCACAGCCCCAAAGTATACTTCCAACTGCCTCGAATGCCTGATCTCTCCACCGGAAATAAGTAGTTCTGTGAACCCGTGTAAGCTGAGGACAATGTGGTTCCAGTTTATCAAGGATTTCCTCTACATTTTCTGCTTTGTAAGCCGACATATAACTGTAATAGAGCACCCAATAATATCTCTCGCCCTGCGGATGATATTTTCTCATCAGATCAACGGACTCATCCATCAGTTTTAGAAATTTATTGGAATGATTAATCGACTCCACCCGTTCCTTTTCACTTGCAAGATCCGTATCTACATCCATGCCCGCCTGATATAAACTGTCCAAAAATTTATCTACATCGGTTCCATACTCTAACTGAAAATGTCTTTTGACCTGATTAATCTTAATCTGCATTTTCCAATTTACCGAACGATAAATTTTAAACAATTTCTCCACGTCATGATATGCCGTATTTTCTTTTCCCTTAAATTCCTCTGTTATAATGCCTGATCTTCCTTTTGGCATTTCTTTCCACCTTTCTTTCCATATTTTTCATTATAGAACCTCTCCAGTTCAGCATCTGCCTCACTCGCCTTGACCAGACAGCAATATAACCCCGTAATAACACATGCCAATACTACCAAAATCACTAAAACTATTTTCCAGATAATAAGCATCCTCCTCATCAATTATTTTCCCCTCTGTATAGAAAGAATAAAAAAAAGTACCATTTTCTGTAAAAAATAAAATTTTTTTGCAACTTTTTTAAGATTTTTTTGGAATCACACAAAAAACTGCTGTTATCTATGATTTTCACCTATAGATAGCAGCAGTTTTAAACAATTTGATTCTTTTCCCAATAGTCTCAATGCCAACAATCATATGAATTTTTCTAAACTTTATGCTCTGGAGCCTGACTAATACTTTTGACAGTTTTCCAAGACGTAAGAAGTAAGTGATATGCTTTAAAGTACAATCCGACGCCGTTATCTTTAAAACACACAATATACAATTCTCCATTACATCTGAGAATTTCTACCTCATGAACAAATCTATTTGATTCCACAAGATAGGCCGTATCTCCCGCTTTCATCTTCTCTCGCTCCTACACTTAGTATTTCATTCATTCTTTCTAAAATCAGAAGACCTTTATGATCCACAAACGTTTTATCAGAGGCATTTTCAGGAATTTCTTCCTTTACAAGCATTGTAAGCAATGCCGTACAGAGCTCATAATCAGCTTCCGGAACACGTTTCAATTCTTCCACCAAATCAATCGGTTCTGTGATCAGATAGTCCGTATAATTGCTTTTCCAGTCTCCTGTTGCAGCTAATAATCTCTCATACTGGTCCTCATACAGATTTTTTTGATTCAGCAATAATTGAATTTTCTTTAGTTTTTCACTTTTTCTCAATTTACTACACCGCCCCATTTTTCGAATGTATGTTCTTTCTTAATCTTATCACATTCTCTTTCAATAAGCCAGCTCTAATTTATTTTCATATAAAGAACCCATTCAAACTAATCTGTCCATTTATCCAGCTTTTCTGCACTGCTTTATGAACCTTGTCATTTGGCATATCATCACCTATCAAAAATGCTGATTTCGGATTATGATTTATACGATTAAGGCGCACACTTTTTTCATCATAATTTGTATAACAATACTTGCACATATGCGGACAACTATTATAAGCACCAATATCATTTCCCAAATAACATGCACACTCTTTTCTAAGGAATTGTTTTTTCGGCATGTCAAGTGACATATGAATGGCATTTTCATAAATCTGCTGTGTCATACAGCCATTACAGTCTGCTCCAAATGCAGCAAGTTCCGTTCCCTCCCCACAAGGCCGCAAAATCATTTTGTGCTCTGTGGCAATACGTGTCATACGTTCCCCAAGATATTTTCTCTGCTCTTTGGATACCATTTTCACTTCTGGAAAATTCCTTTTTACTTTCTGGTATAAATCAAGAAAACTTATCACGCAATTTTTTGTATACCCTTGTAAAGCCGCAGATATGCCCTCAAACTGTTCCAAATGATACTTGACAGTATATTTGTCATCGATAAAAATCGGATCGTATCTCCAGCCAATATGCTCTTCTCCTACAATTTCTGATATCTGCAGAAATGCTTCAATGATTTTTCTTTTACTTACAATTGTTTTAAATAATCCTGGTTCGATGTCTGCTTCATATGGAGTGATTGTGATATACCAGTATGTCCTGTAAGATTTCAGCAAATCCATATACTTCAACATAGGGACTGGATTTTTTGAACAGAATACAATCAAATCAACGACT
Source organism: Blautia luti (assembly GCF_033096465.1). Taxonomy (NCBI): domain Bacteria; kingdom Bacillati; phylum Bacillota; class Clostridia; order Lachnospirales; family Lachnospiraceae; genus Blautia; species Blautia luti. Next base: position 1,928,106 of record NZ_AP028156.1, read on the forward strand.
TCAGGATCAAGGCTATATTCTGTAACCTGTAAAGGATCATAGGGATTTCTCACTCGAACATACCCTTCACGGATTCTATTTGTAAACCATTCGGAATAAAATGCAGGTATATCGGTTCTCATACTTGCATGTATAATCATCCTGCGCTCTCCTCTCGCGGAAGATAAATATTACAATATTATTACAAAAAATCTTTTATGAAGCAGACATTATTTCCGTCTGAAGCATAAAAGATTTTTTTAATGGTTGTATTAAATTTAACTTCATATTACTTAAAAAATAGATAATTGCAAATTCGTTTTCCAATGCCATGCAAATTTAAAAAAAAATGTTTAGGTTGTTTTCCGACGATAATTTTGACCACAGTCTTGTTTCTACTCAGGCATATTTCTTACCACTGAGTACCACTTATCGTTAAATGCTCATAAGTTCAAAATTCTTATAAAGCCTGTATTTATGCGGTTTTTCAACAATACCGAAATTTCACTAATGCATCATCGGTGACATTGCCATTTATTTATATCTCCTGTTCTATACAGCTGATTTGCTGATTTTTCTCTTATAGTATTGTTATTTTGACATCATAAAATTGTAACATGAATAGGGGGAAGTTGCAAGGTTGACTGTGAGGAAATTCATTCAATAAAGCAGAAAATCATCTGTTCCTTGATGGGAATTTTATTTTATACAAATAGAAATCGATAAAGCTGATGACACAATTTTCTGTATAACTTTCCAGCGCAGATGCCATTTTCTTCTGTAATATTACTCCGATTATGAAGCCATATAATAAAAATAGCGAGATGCTTATCATAGCACCCCGCCGAACATCCGGCTTCGGAAGTTCTCAAAATCAAGGCCTTTTTCATTTATATAACCAATATCTTTTTGGGTCAAATGAAATCTGCTTCGAAACCTGGAACTGCCAAGTTTATCAAACAATTGTTTATACCATTCATCTTTTGTCATAAAAATTCACCACTTCCGGTTCATGCTTTTTCAGGATATACAGGCAATAAAGAGGATGATACTGCCATTTTAAGATTCATATTTTCGCAAAATTGCAGGGCTTACTCTTAATAGTATTACTTCTGTGGGTATACCATATGGATCCCCACAGAAGTTCAGTGTTCGCAATTCAAAAACATTTATTTTTTTGTATATCCCAGGTTTGGATTTTTATAATCACCGCGTGCTTTTTTCTTTTCTACATATGGTTCCCATACGTTTGCTTCATCTTTAATACCAACAGTCTCCGGGTCAAATAACGGGTCCAGTCCAGCTTTTTTCTGTTTCTCATAGTCTCTGACAATTTTGATGACCTGTGGTGTCAGAAGCAGGATACTGAATGTATTTACCCAAAGCATGCAGCCAACTCCGATATCACCCATTGACCAGATGGTGTCTCCGTCAATAAGGATTCCGAACAGACAGAAAATGAGGAATAAAATACGTACGATGGTAACGACTATTTTGTTTTCTCCCCACAGATATTTGCAGGTGGACTCCAGCTGATAGGAGTAAGATAACATAGTAGTGAAAATGAAGATAAACAGCATCACTGCCAGGAACATGGCTCCTGCTTTTCCAATGGATACTCGGAGTGCTTCCTGCATGAAAGAGATACCATACTGGATTCCAGGTGCCTGTTCTACCAGAAGGACTGCTCCTGCTCCATCTGCTGCTACATTATAAGTACCTGCGAGCAAAATACAAAATCCGGTACAGCTACACACCAGAAGTGTATCAATATATACAGAAAGTCCCTGCACAAGTCCCTGTTTTACAGGATGGGAAGTATCTGTTGTTGCAGAGATCAGAGGGCTCATTCCGTTTCCTGCATCATTGGAGAAGAACCCCCTCTTGATTCCCCATGCTACTGCGGATCCTACGATTCCGCCGAATATTGCATCTTTTCCGAATGCACTGGCAAAAATAGAACCAAACATAGATGGAATCGCTCTGTAATTCATCACAAAAATCACAATTGTGATAAAGAAATAAATTCCGCACATGATCGGTGCCAGAACTTCTGCAACCTTACCGATACGTTTAATACCGCCCATTGTTACTACACCAACGATAATAACCATACCAATTCCAACTACGATAAACGGAAGCCCAAATGCTCCTTTGATTGCTGTAGCTGCTGTCTGTGTCTGCATTGCCGGAAGAAGAAAACCAGGTCCGATGAAAACTGCGATACAGAATAATACTGCCAGAATCCTTCCGAATTTCTTGTTTTTGATTCCGTTTGACATATAGAATGCCGGACCGCCTGTAAGTTCTCCTAGGTTTCTGGTCTTATATGCCTGACCAAGAATACATTCTACAATACCTGTGGAAGCACCAAGGATTGCTGTTATCCACATCCAGAACAGTGCTCCAGGACCGCCCATAAATATGGCAGTTGCAGTTCCTGCGATATTACCGGTACCGACACGTCCGCCTACAGTCGTTGCAAATGCCTGAAAGGCTGACAGGCCGGTATCTTTTTTATTATCTCCCTTTTCTGTCAGACATTTTACCATGTCTTTGAATTTGCGGACCTGAATGCCACGTAAGCGAACAGTAAACCAGACCGCTGCGCACATTAGGAACACACACATCACCGGATGCCAGATGATGTCATTGACTGTGTTCATTACTTTTACAAATAGTTCCATAATCTTTCCTTTCGTTCTTATCTCTTTCTCTTGAGAATTACCCTGTTTTCTAATTTACTATAATCTGAAAATTTTCACAAGTGTTTTTCATATAAAAACTTTTGCTTCTTTCAGAAAGACACAGGAATTTTGATATGTTAAAATACAAGCGTATCATTTACCGGAAAGATATATGTATTCTATTATTTTTTCATTAGCATAGATAAATAGGAAGTTCATGTAGTCTCCTGCATGGAATAACCAAGTTGTTTCAGAGTATCTTCTATTTTTTGCAATGCCACTGTACGGTTTTCTTCTGAATCAGTCAGTATCTCGAGTTCCAGATAATCTCCAAGATCTTTTACGTTATCTGAACAGGCAGTTATGTTTTCACGATGAAAATATTGCCGCTGTTTTTCTACTGGTATAACTGGCTGGAAACCGATAGATTCGAGAATCTTTCTGGCAGTTTTGGCATCGCCAACTTCTGTTTCCAGTTCCTGTCTGGTCATGGATATCTGATCCGCAGGGCCTCATCTAATCTGGCAAAGCTTTAAATTTTTCTTTTTAAAGATCTTCTACATCTAATATTTTAAAGCCATTTGTTTCGAGAAGTTGTGCCAAAATCCCTTTTCCCGGAATCTTTTTCCCTGAAAATGAGCCGTCATATATTTCATGGACTCCGCAGCTTGGACTGCGAGATTGCAGAATTGCGCAGGATATTTGATGACTTTCTGCAATTTCCAGTGCCTTTTTGGCACCCTGACAAAATTCTGTATGTACAGAAATTCCATTTTTATTTGTTACTATGCCGTTTACGATTTCAGCAGGAACCCGAGGTGTCGGAAGTCCGCCAAGTACTTCTGGACAGACTGGAATAACCTCATAGTCATGTTCCTTTATATATAAATCCAGCTTAGAACTAAAATTATTACCGCCATTATATTTGTAATTTTGCCCCATAAGACAGGCGCTGACTAAAATTTTCTTCATAATTTGTATGTATCCTCCACACAATGATTTACTGAAATATACACCAGTTTACAACTTTATATGTGAATGTAAGCTCCTTTGTCTAAATAAGTATAATGTTAGTATACGCTGTTTAGAGAAGAATAACAAGCTGTTCACTTCGTGCCCAGTAACACGATTTGCGATGCACAGAAATTATGCTGATTACATAAATTCACGCCGTATTTCTCGGAGTTTTGGCATATTCATACCAAATCACTTCGCGGAATAGTGGTGTGTGAAGAGTAACTTATATGACTCTACAAAAAAAAATCTAAAATAGTATTGCCACCAAAAGAAACCTATGCTAAAATACTTATCGAAACTGGTTCGTAAACCTCCCAGTATAAAAAACTAGGCAAAGTAAAAAATGGAAAATCAGGCTGCTGTTGTTGCAGTCTTTTTACTGATGCTTTTGTTTATTGGAGGTGATAAACAAAGGCATTTTTTATTTTGATCACCAGTTGGAAAGGAAAATAATGGAGAAAACAAAAGTAATCATTGACTGTGATCCGGGGATTGATGACAGCCTTGCTATTATGCTTGCGCTGAAATCCCCTGAGATTGAGGTGATTGGAATCACAATCGTCTGTGGAAACTCACCTGTTGAAATGGGAGCAGGAAATGCAAAAAAAGTCCTGAAACAGATGAACAGACTGGATGTCCCGGTGTATATCGGTGAAAGCAAGCCTTTAAAACGTGAATATGTGAACGCGTTGGATACTCATGGAGAAGATGGACTTGGCGAAAGTTTTCTGCCTGAAGTAGAGGGTTGGCAGCAGGAAATGGGAGCCGTGGATTTTATGGCTGACATTTTGAAAAGAGAAAAGGTTTCTGTGATCGCGTTGGGACCTATGACGAATTTCGCTACACTGATCCAGAAAGACAGGGAGGCATTCGGCCGCATAGAGAAACTGGTATCCATGGGCGGTACGTTTAAAAGTCATGGAAACTGCTCTCCTGTTGCTGAGTATAATTACTGGTGTGATCCGGATGCTGCGGCACTGGTGTATGCTACAACACATGAGATTGGGAAAAAGATCCATATGATCGGGCTGGATGTGACAAGAAAGATTGTCCTCACTCCTACTCTTCTGGAGTATATCTGTCGATTGAATAAAGAGACCGGTGAATTTATAAAGAAAATTACGAAGTTTTATTTTGATTTTCACTGGGAATGGGAACATATCATTGGCTGTGTGATCAACGATCCTCTTGCAGTTGCGTATTTCCTGAATCCTGCAATCTGTGAGGGATTTGAGTCTTATGTACAGATTGAAACAACAGGAATATCTCTTGGTCAGTCAGTGGTAGACTCTATGAACTTCTATCGAAAGACTGCAAATACAAAGGTATTGACTGAGGTAGATGTATATGCATTTTTCCAGTTATTCCTTTCACGGATTCTTGACATGAAATCGGAAAAACTGGATATTTTACAAGATTTGATTTAAAGGAGTGCAAATGAATATGATGAAGACAGAAAAAATTACCGGGAAAATGACAGCTTATAAAATCTGCCTGATTGCCTTTGCTATCTGTATTAATTTTGTAGGTGGACAGATTGCTTTACTTTTGAAACTTCCTATTTATCTGGACAGTATTGGAACAGTATTTGTGGCATCCATTCTGGGACCGTTTTATGGAATGCTTCCAAACTTACTCAGTGGTCTGTTAATGGGAATGACTGTGGATGTTTATTCTCTGTATTATGCGCCTGTTGGAATTGTACTTGGTTTTGTGACTGGTCTTGTATACAGAAAATGGCAGCCGAAAAAATGGTCGATTCTTCCTGCTGCTGTTGTGATCACACTTCCATCTACACTGATCAGCTCTTGTATTACTGCGTTTTTGTTTGGAGGAATTACATCTTCAGGATCTTCTATTTTAGTACAGATTCTTTCAAAAACACCGCTTGGAATGGTAGGAAGCTGTTTTGTTGTCCAGTTTATTACAGATTATGCAGACAGAGTACTGTGTCTGGCAGTATCTGCAGTTCTTATTACAACATTGAATAAGAGCATGAAGGGAAGTTTTGTCAGATAAAAAAATTTAATTCTCTATGTAAAAAGCAAGAATAAAAAAAATAGGATAAAAATCGGGAAGAAAACGATGTAATTGGATTTCTTCCCGATTTTTTTATCTCATATAAAATTATTAAAATCAAAAATTTCCTGAACATCCTGTTTCAGTTAAGAAAATAGTAAGAAGCAGAAGGTTTCATCATATTAGAAAAAATTCTCTACTGATAAATGTATAATTTCGTCTGACAAATAGATTGTGCAGAATGGAATGTATTATTATAAAGCTTTCTGTATACACTCTTCAATATATCCCATTCCTAATTCTGTATTTAATGCAAGATCAAAGCTGACAGACATTCCCCATATACGTCCTGTATAATAGCGGTAATTGTCAGCGCGGCGTTTATCTTCTTTACGGATCTGCTGATTATCTTCTGTTTCACAGAGAACTCCGTCAGGACGAACTTCCAGACCACGGCATCCGGTGCCAGTTCTGTTCTCATTCTACCAGATGAACCTGTTTTCCCTCCTGACCGAGATGAATCGCGCATTCACATCCAGCAAGTCCGCCACCAAAAACAACTACCTGATCTGTAACCTTTTCTTTTTCGAGATAGTAATTATTGACGATGACTACGTTGTCACCATCCAGCCCCTTGATTGGAGGAACAAGCGGCTGGGATCCGACTGCTACGATTAAGGCATCTGGTGATTCTTTTTCTACATACTCAGGTGTGACTTCCACAGAAGTACGGATCTCCACACCTGCATTTCGGGCAAAAAGTGCATAGGTATTGGAGAGTTCATACATTTCTCTTTTAAACGGAAGTGCTTGTTCGCTTTTCAGGATTCCACCGAGTTCTGCTTCTTTTTCACAGAGGATTACCTGATGTCCGCGTTTTGTAGCAGTGTATGCAACATAAAGACCTCCAGGGCCGCTGCCTGCTACGAGAACTTTCTTCTTTACAGGCGCAGGCTGTACTTCACTGCCTTCGATTTCACGTCCGATCAGAGGATTGACGGTACATCTTCTGGTTGAAGTTGCGACACGTTTGGCAAGTGCTGCGGTTTTTCCATAAGATGTAACCTTCAGTAAGGGCTTTCACCGGTACACCGTCCGGACGGACTGTATCACAGGCTCCCCACTGATGCATGGAATGTTGGCGGGATTTGCTGCCGCGCTCTATTACTAAGAATAACAAAAAAGTGCATTGTCATCCATCAGTAAAATGACAATGCACTTGTAACAATTTGTTGATACCTGCTTTTTTAGTAAATTCATTTCATCCTAAACAAGAATAAAGCCAGATAAGAGGTTATTTGTGAACATAAAGTTTTATCAGCACTATGCCTGCCAGTATTACCGGAATAATCATTAACACAGTAATTTCACCAACCTGGATAAATAAAGCTGATATACAGGTAAAAATAAGGAAAATGATCAACTTCATCCAGGCATCAGCCAGTAGTTTTTTCTTTTTGATCAGTATGCAGGAAATAATAAGAGTGATCAGAAAAAGGAAAAACAAAATTAATATTCCCACTGCCAGTATAATAGCGATTATTCCAGACACGCTTCCAAATAAAGTCACAAGGGAGCCGGGAAGCATAAGATATCCTCTGATGTAGTCTGTCGTAGTTTGAGTCCTGGCAGTCAGACCTGTTCCTGCATTGGTGATTTTTTCTGCATATTTGCTGAATATTATTATTCCTATTTCTATGCAGAGAAGTGATAATGTATATATACTGAGCAATATTGTAGATATTATTGTTTCCGGCGGCGTTTTTTGATTTCCTTTGTTCATAAAGCACTCTTTCCAAATATATGATCAAACTTTTTACAGGAAGATAAATTTTCTTTTCATTTCCGACCTTTGGTCACAATTTTATCATAAAAGTACGTACATTTCACTGAGTTTTTATTTTTTAAGTTAGTTTTTTAGTCTATCAGCATTGCTGGACAAACAGTGAAACAATGACTTGGTTATAAGGCTTTAATAATGTAGACTGCAAGCATTCTTTGTTTTCATAAAAAAGACTAAGCGGTATTTGAATTCCTGACAATAACGTTGTTCTGCCTTGTAAACAGTATGTCAGCATGTTAGAATAAATAGAAACTGTTTTTTACAATAACAAATGAAGAAAGAATAATACTATGGCAAAGAAAGTGAAAATCCGTTCTGTGACTGTTTTTTGTTACAGATAAATTATCTGGAAGTATCCGGCTGCAAAAGTGTGAGTAATGCCTCATATACATATGTATTTTCTCTGACTATTATGGCAATCTCCTCTTTTGCCTGATTTAGCTGATGAAACAGGCTGCGGACATGGGACCAGTTTTCTTTGTTGGAAGATTTTGAACGCAGATATCTGTTTTCATCGTAATAATATCGTCCATCCAGTATGATAACAAGACGCTTCATGTCTCTGACAGCAGTAATTTCAATTTCATCAGTAGTTCTGTTCGTAGAAATTCCTGATTCAATAGTTTTTGTACCAGTTGTAATTTCGGTTTCAGAAGTTTTACTGATCATACTATAAATTGGCGGTCTATACTGGTAGCCTTGGCTGATATAATCTTCCAGTAAAGTATCTGTCTCGTCTTTATTATTTGCGAAAACAACAGAAACGTGTGGATAGGGTTTGGAAGTCTTTCGGTCGGTGAGATGCATCATGTTCTGAATAAAGGAAGACAATTCCGCATTGGTGCGGATACGGTTTGTTAAGTGAAACATCTGAATCTCTGGCAGGGTTTCTATAAGTTTTATTATATTTACTCCTAATTCGTCCGGACATATAGCGTCTTCAGAATCACTGGAGAATATTACAGGAAAATGACTTTCTGACTGTTTTAATAAAATCTGCAACTTTTCAGTAGGTAGTAAATGAGCTTCATCTACCAGAACTGCACTGTAATGTTCGAGCTGTATATTCCCATTCAGCTGATTGTCGGAAAGAAAAACGATACGCTGCAGACGTTCATGTAATATTTTCCATTCTTTTCCGGCATTTCCACAGTGAATGATGCATACTTGCTGACGTCTAGACAGTTTCATGGCGATATCATAGAGCAGCAATGTTTTTCCTGTTCCAGGAAGACCGGTGAAGCAGAAATATCCGGATCGGCTGGTTCGGAGTTTCTTAAGGATTTGGCGCTGAATGTCCCGTTGCTGGGAAGTAAGGAAATACTCTTTCTTCAGGAAACGTGCCGGCTCTGTGATGGGGGAGATCAGATACAATTCTGCCTGAAACAGATCATCGATATTCCCCTGATAATCTTTACTTTCTCTTTGCAGTGCTCTGCACAGATCATTCCAGTCGGTATCTACAATATGATCATGGTTGGTAAGTCTCACAAGGCGGTTTTGGCTGCTGATATAAGTATAGGACTGTATGGCACGACCAAGAACGGAAAGGTAGTAACGGTTTTGGATAAGCTGTTTGCGGATTGCCTCATCCGATACGATTCCGCTTTTTAATTCGATGTTTATAATCTGGTCGTCTTTGATCTGGAGAAGGTCAAATTCCTTTCCTAATCTTGGAATCTGGTAAGAATAGAAAAATCGCAGAGAATAAACTTTCTGCATATATAATTCCAGCTGGCGCACCAATGCTCTCATACTCTCCAGCTCCCATTCCCGTATTTTCAGGAAATATTCCCGGTCTGATAACTGACGCTCCAGTTTTGACAGAGAAGATATATTTTGATTTCTTGTAATCGTATAGATAGATATAGATCTCATAATTTCTGCCTTTCATTTTTGAAGGATATTGTAAATTCCATTGGTATAAATGTCTAATACTTATCTATCATCCTTTTTTATGCCTCAAAAGCATAGGATCAAATTGTGCAGAAATCTTTCCTGTAGAAAAAAGAGAGAACGCTGAAACATTCTCTCTTAATGTCTAAATAATTCTATTCAGATTATTCAGTTACTGCAATAGCTTCTACTTCGCAGAGTACGTTCTTTGGAAGCTGTTTTACAGCAACGCAGGAACGAGCTGGTTTGCTTGTGAAGTATTTCTCATATACAGCGTTGAATGCTGCGAAGTCTGCCATATCAGCCAGGAAGCAAGTAGTCTTAACAACATTGTCAAATGTAAGTCCGGCTTCTTCAAGGATTGCGCCTACGTTCTTGCAGGACTGCTCTGCCTGTGTTTCGATCTTGTCACCTGCAACTTCACCTGTTGCCGGATCTACCGGGATCTGGCCGGATGCGAATACAAAGTTTCCTACCATTTTTGCCTGAGAATATGGTCCGATTGCTGCTGGTGCTTTTTTAGTTTCAAGTGTTTTCATGAGTGAATTCCTCCCGTACTATTTATTCAATAACCTATATCCATATCTTACCACTCCAAAAATATTTAGTCAATCATAAAAAAATTGTCAAACCATATTTCACCCAGGGTCTTCAGAAGTTCCGATTCAATGATCGGCTTTGCCAGATGACCGTTCATTCCTGCTTCATAGGAAGCTTCCATGTCTTCGTCAAAGGCGTTTGCTGAAACTGCGATGATCGGGATATGGGAATGGAATCTATTGGGCAGTTCGCGAATCTGCCGTGTGGCAGTATATCCATCCATGGCGTCTACAAAACTGTATAATGAAGGTGCAGAACTGCCTGTGGCCAGTTGATGCTGATCACGGCGGACTTGTTTTTCTCTGCGACGGCCTTGCGGATGAGAGTGATCAGTTCGTTGAGGACTTCTCTGGTGAGGTAGCCGCCGCGCCAGTGAAAGGTGAGAACTTTTCTCTTTTTGGCTGCCTGGAGGGAACGCTTGTATAAAAAAACTAACTAATGGTTAATAGAAATTTTTTACAGAAATCTATATTATAAAATAAGAAGCAGTATATTAATTAAAAGGAGGGACAGGAATGAGTATCAGAAAAAGATTTTTATGTAAAACAGGCAAGCGTAGATTATTTGTGGGAATTTTATCACTGATATTATTGATGCTGTTTCCATTGCAGACATCGGCGGCCGTAACAACAACTGCACAAACCAGCTCAGCAATATCTGTGCCCAAAAAAGCTTCGATCAATACAGGACAGAAAAAAAGACTTTCCAGTTTTGTTATTACATCCGGGAATAAAAAAGTAAATGTTAAAAATATAAAAACGAGTAACAAAAAAATTCTTACAGTATCCGGACAATATGTGATCGGAAAGAAAGCCGGAAAAGCCAAAATCACTGCTGTCTTTAATGGGAAAAAGAAAACTATAATTTTTACAGTGCACAAAAAAAATTCAGAACCAACGCTGGATCAGCTGAAAATAAAAGTTACAGGATATACGTACAATCCATATACACGAAAAACCTATATCCAGACCAGATTTTCAAATACATCACGAAAAACTATCACAAAAGTCAAACTGAAATATCGTATGACTTTAAATGAAGAAATTGCTGTAACAAAAACCTACGCAATCAGTATAAAGTCGGGAACAAATATGAGTAAGATGATTTATGTTGGAAAGCTGATCACAGATCCTTCGGATATTAAAGTAAAATGTCTCACATTCTGGTATAAAGCATAAACATTTTGGCTTTCGACAGTAATAAATCCATACAGATAGATTGAATGCCAGAAGGATGATCCTACGTTCCTTCTGGCATTCTTTTATGAGCTGTTTACATATTTTTTATTGATGAAACAATTCTATAAGCTGTTTCCGTTTGTTTCTGATATCTCCGGTGATCTGCAGTTTTGAATAAATCTGATTGATATATTGTTTAATGGTTCCTTCTGAAAGAAACATTTTTTCTGCAATTTCTTTATTGCTCAGATGTTCTGCTATCATGTCTGCAATTTTCTGTTCACGTTCTGTAAGGGACTGGAAAATTTCCGGATAAGATTTTTGCAGACGGATATTCGACAGATGCTCCTCATATTTCTGTCCAAGTTCCATGATCTGCATAAGAAATTCGTTTTTACCAGTTGCTGCAATTTGTTTATATGTACAGGATAAATATTCGTAATTTTCTACAAATGGCATCAGGATATTATCAGGTTGTGCCTGTACGAAAGCTTTCTTCAGGATTCTTTGAGCATTTACATACTTTCCAAGATGTTCATAAGCCGCAGCAGTCTGAATGCGAATATGAAGCGATACCATGTCATAGTGCATATTTTCACACAGGGCAAGCAGTCGTTCACTTCTTCCAATCACCCTGGCATATTCTTTTTGCGCCAGATAGACCTGATTCTCAATCATATCCATCATTGGCTTTCCAGGTGCCAGAAAGTTTACAGAAGAAAGCTGATGTCTGCGGAAAAGCGCCGGGATTTTGTCTTCTTCAGTTAAAGCATAATAGTATGCGCAGATACTGTCAAAAATGTTGATCCACATAATATTGTGCTGCTGAATCAGTTGTCTGCGTCGTTGATTTATAATTGTTTCCGGATTCGTATTCATACACACAGCCAGTCTGTACGACAAAAAATCTCCACATAAGGAAATGCTTTTCTGGCCTTTTTCTGCAATTTTCTCCCAGGCTTCTTCCAGTTTAATCTGGGCATCCACAAAATGTCCTTTTATAAATTCTGCTTCTGCAGCCATCATGTGTTCTGCCCCATATCCATGACCATTAGTAACCTTATAATAATAGGGCATACAATCTTCCATTTTATTCAATTCTCTGTTCAATTTTCCAGGTTCCCGGTGAAACATCAAAAGTACAGATGGAGAACCAAAAGTCCAGCCTCCCTTATTCTGAATGCTGATAGCTGGACGTGACATTCGGGTGGCTGCACTGCGGTGAAAGTGGCTCATTTGCTCAATATCATTGTACATCAGAAAACTCATGATAAGATCACATTCACCGAGAAGATTCTCCCGTTCATTCTGTGTGATTTCCGGATGTTCAGAAATTCCCTGCATCAGAAGATCCTTTAGCTTCAACATTTCAGGGATTTTTTTCCAGTTAAACATATTACGCATCAGTACCAGTACAGATAATGGATGATTTTTTAGAAAAGATACAGGACACTGTTCTATAAGCTCTAATATAGCAGAAGGATTTAAAGATGACAGAAGAATTCCTGCATCTTTTTGAATAATGCGGAGAACACCGTCATAATCTGTACTTTTCCGATAGGCTGACAATGCATGAAGATACATATGATGTTTTTCATACCATGTGCCATAACGATTCAGATATATCTGTTGTTTTTTGGTGTCCAAAGTTGAAAATGTCTGTTGTGCACATTCCTTCATCATATGATGAAAACGATATCTATTGTCAGACAGACGTTTAACAAATGCATTTTGTTCCGTCAGGATTCGGAGAATAGATTCAGTGTCAGGATTCCGGGTAATTTCCCGTGCCATATCATCTGTAAATTCATCCGCAAGTCCCATTACAGTCAGGAATTCCTGCTGCATTTCCGGCAGAGGAAGAATCATGGCAGCAGCAAACATTCTGTAAATATCTGATCTGTGGTTCGCAAATTCGCCTTCTTTTAGATAGACACATAAATTCAGATATACAGCAGAAAACCAGCCTTCGCTGGAATCTGAAAGTATTTCCAGTGAAGACTCGTTCAGCATAATTCCACATCTGCGGGCATATATACCAATTTCTGATCTGTTCAGACGCAGTTGATCCACATTGATCTGATAGAGATTCCTCCCCAACAGAAGAAGTGAGGCATCTGAAAAAATGCGGTCACGGCTGGCAAGGATCAGATGGATATTTTCGGGAAGTCTTTTGGCAAGACAGCCGAAAAAGTTTGCAATGTGTTTGTTTTTCAGCAGATGAAAATCATCGATAAATATGTAGCAGGACAGATCGCTTTGAAAGGAATGGATGAAATCATCAGCAATAAATTCTGCTGATGCAGTATCAGCGGGACAATCGTATTCGTTCAGAAGAGTTATCCCCAATCGTGAGAAACTGTTCCGAATTCCTTTCCAGAAAACAGACAGATTGTCTGAATAGACATTGATCCGGACAGAGACTGCTGATTCTGTTTTCATGCATTGGGACAAATACCAGTTTACTGCCGTGGATTTTCCGTATCCCATAGGTGCTGTTATTACTGTCATAGGATATCTTGAAATAGAGCTCAGTAATTTCTGCAGTCTTTCTGGTATGTAAATAGTATTTAAAGAGTTTTCAGTTTTTTTCATAATTTCCGCCATAAAAATTACAGCCGTTTCTTCCATGTTCCTGTACTTCGTATAAAAGAGACGGCGGCTTCTATCGGCTGCAGTCTCTTTTGAACTAAGGGAATAAAATCATATGTTTTGTTGAGTTATTTTACGATATCTGATCAGCGGAAGCTCTTAAACCAGTTTACCAGAGAATCATGCCAGATGTTGTCATATACGGTTTTCTTCATCTGGTCTGTAACAGGACCATTATTTGCCATTTTGGCAAGGATAGCCTGCTGTAATTCTTCTACAGTCATGTCTTCCGGAGATTTATTTGGATCTACTGTTACTGTCTTAACTGGTTCTTCAGGAACTGCGGCTGCCTCAGAAGTATGGTTTTCAGCTGTTTTTTCCGGCTGCTGTTCTTCAGCTTTCGCTGTTGCGGTTTCTGCAGCTGCGAGATTTACATCCTGTACAGGAGTTTCCGACTGGATGGAAACTGGCTCTGCTATTTTTTCTTCTGCTTTTGCAGTTTTAGTTGGAATTTCTGTTTTTATAGGTGTATATTCCGGCATTTCGCCTGCAGGAACCCAGATTTCTCCGCTGTTGGCAGCTACTGTTACATTGATGCAGCCACCCTGGACGGATACTTTCTGACCTGTTAAGGTTCCGATGTATTCTGCGCAGTTTCCTGCCGGGAGGTTCATGCCTGCTGCGTTGTCATCATTATTTACAGTAACGATCACGCGAACTCCATCAAGGTCACGGGCAAATGCGAACTGGCGGTTGGTAAGCTGGAGTTCTGCATAGCTTCCGTAGCTTAACGCAGGTGTATGCTGTCTTACTTTTCCAAGGGCTGCGATCAGTGCAGTGCATGGATTCTTCTGTACAGCATCTGCATAATCTTCGAGGTTCAACGCAGGTCTGAGACTGTCGTCTGAGAATTTCTCTTTCTTTCCCTCGATGCCGAATTCGGAACCATAATAGATGCTTGGTATACCTGGAAGTGTATAGAGTAATACATGGACAGGTGCAAAAAGTGCTTTATTGGAAAGCTTGGTATAAATACGTTCTACGTCATGGTTGTCCACAAAGTTGTAGAGATCCAGGTTTCCCATATTCTGGAGATATTTTACAGTATGGGCGATCTCGAAATAGTTATGATCATTGTGTCCACTGTAGAGTGCTTTGTGCAGTGCGTAGTTTGTTACGCTGTGAAGAGTTTCTCCGTTTACCCAGCGGCTGTAATCTCCGTGGATGACCTCGCCCATAAGCCAGAAATCTTCTTTTACTTCTGCTGCTGTACGGCGCAGGGCACGCATGAAATCGAAATCAAGAACGTCTGCTGCGTCAAGGCGGATTCCATCTACATCAAATTCGGATACCCAGAAACGGATCACATCGCAGATGTAATTCTGTACTTCCGGATTTCTTTGATTTAATTTTACCAGGAGGTTATAGCCACCCCAGTTTTCGTAGGAGAAACCGTCGTTGTATTCATTGTTTCCACCGAAGTTTACATTACAGTACCAGTTGAGATATCTGGAATGTTCACGGTTCTGCTGAATGTCTTTGAATGCGAAGAAATCACGACCTGTATGGTTAAATACGCCGTCGAAAATAACTTTGATTCCTTTTTCATGACATGCCTCTACGAAGTTTTTGAGATCTTCGTTCGTTCCAAGACGGGAATCCAGCTTCTTGTAATCAGTAGTTTCGTAACCATGTCCCACACTCTCGAATAAAGGTCCAATGTATAATGCTGTACATCCGATTTCTTTGATGTGGTCAATCCATGGAAGTAATGTGTTCAGACGGGAAACTGGAGCACTGTAGTCATTGTGTTTCGGTGCACCGGTTAAGCCCAGTGGATAGATGTGATAGAAAATTGCCTCGTTATACCAGCTCATAAATGACACCTCTGTTTGAAAAATTTATAATTTCAGGGAGTTTTTGGCACCCTGATTATATTCATGCAGTCTTTATAATAACAGATTTTTCGGACAGAATCCAGTTTTTTTCGATTTTTCTGACTTTTTCAGGAGCATATTGACATATTAACGAAAAACAACCGCTATACTATACAAAATGCTGTTATAGTATGACGGCTGTTTTATGCAATATTTAACCAAATCAGGTAAGTCCACTGCCTTAATTGCGAACGCCGTCCTTTACAGGAATCAATGTAAGAATTTCCAGTCTGTTTTTCATATTCTGAGCATTTTTAAATGAACCATTCCGGATGTCTTTTTTGTCTGCACGGATTACTTTTTCTTCAGTATCTGTAATATGGAAGAAATTATCTTCGAGTGTTACATCAGCATCTTTGAAGTCCAGAGACAGGAATGGTACAAAGCAGTTTGCTTTTATTTTGAGTAAATAGGTATCTTTCTGCTCTTCTACATCTATATTGATCTCAGGAGTTTCGAGCTCCACATATTTGTATGGAACCAGTGTTTCTGTGTCTGTGAGAACTGTACCGTCAGAAAGCTTCAATACAGTTTCTACAAATACATAATCTTCCTGTTTTTTCCAGTTTGATACATCAATCTGGATGATTTCTTCAGCTTTGAAAGGCGTAGTTGATCCGGCTGCCTGTACGGAATCAAGGATTTCACATTTCATGTTTTTGACAGAAATTGTGGCGGTCCATTCCTGAGTCTGAGCAGTTTCGTTTTCCAGATATGCTCTGAAAATTTCTCCATCTTTTCTCATGCTCACTGCCAGCGGTGCATAGAATTTCTTTGCCATATAATGCAGTGCTTTCCAGCGTCCAAAGTAATCAATACTTGACCAGGAAGCTACCGGCCAGTTGTCATTTACCTGCCAGTAAAGGGTTCCCATGCAGCGGCCTCTGTTTCGTCTCCAGTGGTCTACACCATATTTCATTGCCATTCCCTGAAGAATCTGGCTGACATACAGCAGGTGGTTCAGGGAATGCGGATATTGGAAGTTCTCGGATAAATAATAGAGGATTTTACCGTTTGCAGCGTCATTTTTCTGATGGCTTTCCATTACTCTGGAGAAAATGTTTCGATCTTTTTCTTCTGTATAGCTTTTTACTGTTTTCATGCATGGGAATGACTGAAAACCGAATTCTGAACAGAAACGGAAATGGTATTTCTGATAGTCTGTGAATGGTTTCTGTCCATGCCATACATCCCAGTAATGGGTGTCACCTCTGTTTTCATCATCCGGGTTGTCAAAGCAACCTCCTGATGACGGGGAAGACGGCCAGTAGAAAGTATCCTGATCTGTTTCTTTCACTGCATCCGGAAGGATATCTTCGAATAATTTTACGTAATCTGCGCGGAGATAAGGGGTCTCTGTCTGGAAATCCTGCCAGTGATTCCAGGCAGATTCAATCTCATTATTTCCACACCATAAGCCCAGGCTTGCATGATGACGGAGACGTTTTACGTTATCCAGAGTCTCCTGTCGGCAGCTTTCTCCGAATGCTTTTGTTACGTCATATACATTGCAGGCATACATCAGATCCTGCCATACGATAAGCCCCATTTCATCGCAGAGATCATAGAAATGATCGGATGGATAATAGCCACCGCCCCACACACGGACGCAGTTAAAGTTGGCTCTTTTGCAGGATTCCAGCAGATATTTCTGGGTTTCATGGGAAATTCTGGTGTACAGACAGTCTTCCGGAATATAGTTTCCGCCTCTTGTAAAAATTTTCAGACCGTTGACGCAGAATGCGAACTCACTGCCCCACTGATCTTTCTCCTGACTTATGGTTAAAGTGCGCAGACCGATTCGTCTGTTGACTGTTTCCAGGATGTTATCAGTGTTGCTTCGGAGTGTTACGGTTACATTATAAAGAGGCTGTTTGCCGTATCCGTTAGGCCACCATAAATGTGGATTTTCAATATCAAATGTGAAAGTTACTCTACCGTTCTGGCCTGCTGTCAGTGTCTGATTCCGGGTATAGTCCGGACCGCTGATTTCAATATTTACGGTATAGTTTTCATATTTATAGTCCGGACTGACAGTATTGGAAACTGTATGATCGCAGCAGTTGTTGAGGGAAATATTCTTTTTGCTAAGCTGTATCTCTGCTGTTACAGTAACTTTGCCGTCCTGATGTTTCTGATGGAATATGATGTCTTCCATACGTGGGTGGCTGAATCCTTCCAGATAAATATCACGGAAAATTCCTGCATCAATGGTCTGTGGACCCCAGTCCCACCCGAACATGGAATGTGCTTTTCGCAGGAGCTGATTGCCTTTCATTCCACCGCAGGGCACATAATGTATTTCCTTGTGTTCTGCATAAGTATAGTTTTCAATATACTGGAGAACAGAGTGAAATATGATACGAATCTGGTTTTCGCCCTCTTTCAGATACTCTTTTACAGGAAATTTCCATGTACGGTGCATGTTATCTGTAGCTGCTATAAGATGATCATTAATGTAGATATCTGTAAGAGTATCCAGACCTTCACAGATCAACAGAATCTGATCTTCCGTGAGCAGATCTGCCTCCACAGAAAAGCTGCGTTCAAATACATAATCTTTCCAGAATAATTTTCTGGTCTGCTCTTCATTAGTTCGGTAAAATGGATCCTCAATTTTACCTGCGTTCAGCAGTCCGGACAATACAGTTCCGGGTACCTGAACCTGGCAGAGGGAATGATCGTTTCCTTCGCTTAGTTCCCAGATTCCGTTCAACTTTATGGTTTTCAAAATGTCGTTCCTCCTTTGAATGTCACTGACATTTATTTTACCACCAGAAAGTTTTTTTCGCAATGCAGGTGTCATATTTTCTCAGATTATGTTATTATGATAGAAAATTAATTTTACAAAGATTATCAGATACAAGCTTATAATTTGTCTGGAATATGATTAACAGGAGAGATGAGATATGAAATATATAGACGAATTACAGATAGCAGGAACAGCCATTCTCCTTTGTGGTGCTATGATAGCAGTTTCTGTAGTTGCCCCGAAGGACAGTAGTGTTTCAAAAGGCGTAACAACCTTTACAGAGGCTCCGGAGACAGCTGCTGAGGCGCAGGCGCAGGCCGAGGCACAGGAGGAAGATTTCCCCATCTATACACAGGACAGTAATTATGATTACAATACTGATTACAGTGACGATAACAGTGATACTTCTGCTGATAACAGTGATCAGGATAGTACGGATAACAGCGATGATGATAATTCCGGATATGATGATACGCAGCCGGACACTTCGGATGACCAGATTGATTACGAGAATCCCGATGACGGAAACAGTTCCGATCAGGTAACATATCCTACAGACGACTCTGATGGAAATTATACAGAAGATCCGTCACTGGATGACAGCAGTGATAACAGCCAGGATGATACCTCCTGGGAAGATAATACAGATGATGCAGAACAGATGGAATAATTAAAAGAACAGTTTACCCCGGGTACAGGCTTTTTACAGTCTTACCCGGGATATTTTATTCCATAGAAAATTCCTATGATATAAAAAAGATGGCCTTTCTGACGTGCTTGATTTAATACAAAATAGTGTTATGATCAGACTTTCCTCTTTGGGTAAAAAATGTTATGATACAGATAATGAAAACAAAGTAATAGAGGTGTATAAAAGCTATGTCAGAATTTTCCGATCTGCTCAGTTCCTATATCGAAGAAAAAGAAATCAAAGTATATGCTCTCCTGGAATATTGTAATCTTGACCGTTCGACCATGTATAAAATCATTAATGGAAAACGCAATCCCACATCAGAAGCAGTATTTCAGAAAATAGCTGAATTTCTCCATCTGACTCCTGCGGAATATCAAAAATTCAAAGAGGCCTATACTATTTCAAAGATAGGCAGGGACCTTTATTATAAGCGGAAGTATACAGAGAATTATCTGGTGGATTTTCCCAAAACCTTTTCCGCAAAACCAGTATTGTTTCTGGATGTTTTAAAGAAAATGAAGGCTGACGATGACTATAATATAGATATGATAAATACATCTGACTGTATTGCAGTTTCCACTCATCTGGAATTAAATCATCTTCTGTATTATATGGTTTCTTTGGAAATACAGAAATCTTCTGGAAAAATTGCTCTGTTATTACAGCCGGATTATGATTTTTTGCTGAATATGCTTTCCAGCCTGAAACCCAATGGAAATTTAAAAATCGAGCATATATTTTGTATGAGTAAGACGAATCAGATGTCAGATAATCATGAAATCTATAATCTGTTGTATCTGAATAAAATCCTGCCACTGTATTTCTCAAACATGGATTATCATCCATATTTTTTTTATGAGGACATATTTGCCCACTATTACAGTATGAATGGTCTTTCCTGTATGATATTATCTTCAGAATATGCTATTACCTGTAATTCAGATTATACAATGGGAATCCTTCACAGAAATCCAGCGGTGGTTTCTATGCTCTGGAGTTTGTATGATTCGTATCAGGATAAATGTCATCCATTATTTTGCGCTACAGAATATCTGTCTATGGATGGAAATGATTTCAGCAGTCCTGTTTACAGTGAAACACCAAGTTATGTACTTCAGCCGGAGGCATGTATGGTGCCATTTGTGGACAGGCAGATTCTGAATGGAGCAATTATACCGGAATTTCCCGACAGAGACATGGCAATCGAACAGATGACAGCACTTCTGAATGCGAATCAGACCAAAATGGAAAATGGTCTTGCTCATGTATATTTTACCAAGAGGGGATTGGCTGAATTCGCCAGACAGGGACGTATCAAGGAAATTCCGGACTGTTTTTACAGACCTCTTACTGTAAAAGAGAGAATCCATCTGATGGAACGGATCCTTCCCTGTTGTCAGAATGGAAATTATCGTCTGTTGAAAAATCCTTTAAATCAGCTTTCAGATAATCTTCATCTGTGTGTAAATAAAAATTTCGGCTACCTGCTGTTTAACAATATACATAATCGTACCATCTGTCTGGTAATTAATGAATCCAGTATTCTTACTACTTTTATGGACTATCTGTCCAGTCTGGATGACAATACATTGTATACAGGCGAAGAGACGGCGGAATTTGTACAGATACTGATTGATGAACTAAAAAATACCTCTCTGTCAGAATGACAGAAGGGTATTTTTGCAGGCATTTACTTACGGATATAAACGGAACCGTCCATGATGCGTCTTGCAGTTCTCCGGACTGCTATGGATGGTACTTTGATCTCGCCCAGGCTGCTGTTCCACGGATTTTCTCGAGAACTTCGCAGAGTTTTTTATTTGCATTGACTTCTTCCGGAAGTTCCATTCCGGTTGCCTGGATGTCTTCAGCTCTGATGCTGTCATTTATACTCTGTACATTCAAAATATAAAAAACAGTATATGCGATAATTTAACCAAATCAAGCACGTATCGAAGCGGATTGCGAATATCCACTTGAACATCTGATATTTCGCAAACAGATCAGAACCCTTCATGTCTGCGGACTTTCCAGAGTTTCGCACGTTTCTGGGCAGACTCGTTCTCAATCTGCTGTGTGACTCCCTCAATGATAAGTCCCGGAACTTCTACAGGATGCTGGTTTTCATCTGTTCCCACCATTGTGAAATAGGCACGGTTGATCATGGTTCTGGTTCCATCGAGAGCTTCGCAGTAAGTATCAATGCGGACTTCCATGGAGGAACGTCCTACGTGAGTAAGGCGGCCGATCAAAACGATCGTGTCGTTTACTTTGGCACCGGCTTTAAAATACATATTGTCAACAGCTACTGTCACAACATTCATTTCTGCATGACGTTTGGCAACGATCCCTGCTGTTTCATCGATCCAGGCCAGCAGCTGGCCTCCGAATAAATAGCCTGCAGCATTCAGGCATTTGGGCATTAATAAATGAGACTGTTCCGTCAATGAGTCCTCAACACGTTTCATTTTTCTTTCTGACATTTCTTTCGCACTCCTTTTTTCCTGCAATTACTGTTGCCTATTATATCATATTTCCTGGTTTTATGTTATAATTACAGAAAAATATTCCTTGTATTTCTCACTGTCTCTGTATAATTTTAAAGTGTTACCACTTTGATTGTACAGAAAAAAGTACAATCTTTAGCTTGCCTTTCCCGTTGCTTTCCTGTACAATCATTAAATAGGTAAAAACACAAATGTTCGCCATACCAAAACACTGATTGCAGAGATGCTGCTCATCTTTTCCTGTATCAGTGTTTTTTAGCAGATATACTTACATAAATAATGGGGAAATGAGGAAAGATATTATGGAAAAACATGAAATGATGAGTCTGGAAGACTCCAAACAGCTTCGTGAAAGAATGAGATTCTTTGAACAGGAACTGCTCAAAAATCATCATATCAATCCAAATTTGTATGTAGAATATGATGTAAAAAGAGGTCTGCGTGATTCCGCAGGTAAAGGTGTCCTGACAGGTCTTACAGAGATTTCTGATGTTAATGGCTACAACCTGATCAACGGAAGACAGATTCCGGCTGATGGACGTTTATACTATCAGGGAATCAATGTAGAGGACATTGTCAGTGGTCTGAAAGGCAGACGTTTTGGCTTCGAAGAAACGATTTATCTTCTGATCTTTGGCAAACTTCCTGACAAAGATGAACTCGCCAGATTTCTGGATGTGATGTTCGATATGGAAGATCTGGGTGGCCGCTTTGTTCGTGATGTTGTTATGAAAGGTACCAATGCAAACATTATGAACGCCATGCAGCGCTGTGTTCTCGCCCTTTATACATATGACGATAACCCGGAGGATATTTCTCCTGAGAATGTACTGCGCCAGTCTCTGGAACTGATCGCAAAGCTTCCTGAAATTGCCGTATATTCCTATCATGCATACCGTCATTTCCGTAAAGATGATACTTTATTTATCCGCAATCCACAAAGGGGACTTTCTCTTGCAGAGAACATTCTTCTTATGCTCCGTTCGGATGGGAAATATACAGAACTGGAAGCGAAAGTTCTGGATATCGCGCTGATTCTTCATGCTGAGCATGGTGGTGGTAACAACTCCACTTTCACTACGCATGTGGTAACTTCTTCAGGTACGGATACCTACTCTTCTACTGCAGCATCTATCGGATCTCTGAAGGGACCACGTCATGGTGGTGCGAACCTGAAAGTCCAGAATATGTTCGCTGATCTGAAGGCACATGTAGAACATTGGGATAATGAAGATGAAATTATCGATTATCTCCAGAAAGTCCTGAATAAAGAAGCATTTGACCATGCCGGACTGATCTATGGTATGGGACATGCAGTTTATACACTTTCCGATCCCCGTGAAGTGATCCTGAAGCGTTTCGCTCAGGCACTGGCTGAGGAAAAAGGAATGACAAAGGAATTCGAACTCTATGACAGAGTGGAAGGCATTGCCGGTAAGCTGATCATGGAACATAGAAAACTGTTCAAGAATGTCTGTGCAAACGTGGACTTCTACAGTGGATTTGTATACAGCATGCTTGATATTCCAGAAGAATTATTTACACCGATCTTCGCCATTGCACGTATGCCTGGCTGGAGTGCCCACCGTCTGGAAGAACTGATCAATGCCAATAAGATCATCCGTCCTGCTTACAAATATGTGGGACATCATACAGATTTCATTGCATTTGATGAAAGATAAAATATCTGTAAAATATTACCGGCTGCGGTTGATTCCGTAGTCGGTTTTCTTTATAATATACATACTATACATGAAA
The DNA here is from genome assembly GCF_033096465.1 of Blautia luti. Classification (NCBI taxonomy): domain Bacteria; kingdom Bacillati; phylum Bacillota; class Clostridia; order Lachnospirales; family Lachnospiraceae; genus Blautia; species Blautia luti. Next base: position 1,951,565 of record NZ_AP028156.1, read on the forward strand.
TTCAGAGTTACAAAAGGAGGGATTTTATGGCGAAAGAACAGATTGCAGTTGCAGAACTGGTTTTGAATATGATCCTTGGAAAAACTGGTGGTACACGGACAGATTATTTTCCACAGAAGCCGGATTTTCCATTTGATGCACCTTATGAGCAGGCATTTGAACGCGCAACACCGGAGAGCCAGGGGATTTCTTCAGATCTCTTTGCTGCACTTCTGCGGGAGTTGGATGCTTCGAAGGATACAGAAATGCATCACTTTATGGCACTGCGTCACGGTAAGGTGATCTGTGAATGTAACTTTGCTCCTTATCCGAAGGGAATGTGGCATGTCACACATTCCATGTGTAAAAGTATCACAGGTATGGCAATTGGTATGCTGGTTGAAGAGGGAAAATTAAAGCTTGATGAAAATATCTATGATATTTTTTCAGAACACGTAAATGTTCTGTCAAAAATCTTCCGTCCCGTTGTTACAGTAGAAAATCTGCTGACTATGACAAGCGGTGTAACCTTTAATGAGTCAGGTATCGTATCCGGAAATGACTGGCTTGAAAGTTTCCTGAATTCCCCGGTAAATGGGAAACCGGGGACTGAATTTCAGTACAATAGTCTGAATACGTATGTGCTGTCTGCAATTGTAACGAAACGCACAGGAGAAACTTTGACAGAGTATCTGACACCAAGGCTGTTTGAGCCACTTGGCATCACGAAATACTACTGGGAGACCTGTCCGAAAGGAATTACGAAGGGTGGATGGGGATTATTTATCTGTGCAGAAGATATGGCAAAGCTGGGTCAGCTTTATCTGCAGAAAGGAAACTGGAAAGATCAGCAGCTGGTATCTGAATACTGGGTGGAAATATCCACCGCAAGACATCAGAAAACACAGAATGATACCTATGGATACGGTTATCAGATTTGGATGGAACAGCGTCCGGGAAGTTTCGAATATAACGGAATGCTGGGACAGAATGTTATGATTTACCCAGATATCGACATGGTTCTTGTTACCAATGCGGGAAATAAAGAACTGTTTCAGGACTGTATTATGCTGAACATTATCCGCAAATATTTCCCGGCAGATTATCATCCGGCTGAGGTTTTACCTGCAAATCCACTCTCCTATGGTCTTCTGAAACGGTTATGCGGAGAACTGGAAAATGGAGAAAACATGAATCAGATGCTTTCTGAATCCAGAGCCTCTTTTATGCACAGAGGCTGGAAAAGAAACGCTGTTTCCAGAATAAAAAATCCTGGAAATAAATATAGCTGTCGTATTTTCAGACCAGCTGTTTTCCCATCCGGCTATCATAGTTTTATGCAGGCGGTAAACGGCAGAACTTACGTTATGGAACAACAGCACATTGGTATTGCACCACTGTTTGTTCAGGTGTTCCATAATAATATGACAGATGGAATTTCAAAAGTTTCTTTCGCATATGAAGCAGGAATTTTCTATGTTTCTTTTACTGAGGGCGAGGTGACCCATAAACTTCCTGTTGGATTCCGTAAAGCTGAGAATGGGTGTGTTGACCTGCATGGGGAGCATTATCTTGTAGCGACTCTGGGAGAATTTACAAAGGATGAAAATCATATTCCTGTGTTAAAACTGGAAATTACTTTTATTGAAGAATGTGTAAAACGAAAAGCACATATTTTCTTCCATGAAGATAGTGAAATTGAGATCAGATGGAACGAAACGCCGGGCAGGAAAATGATCCTGGAGGGACTTAGTTCCATTACAGAAGAACTGTCCGGAAATTTTCTGTATCATTCTCTTCTGGGGGATAATAATATCACAACAGAATTGCTGCACAGACTTATGGAACAGACGATTGAGCCGGTTGTACAGGGAAAATTGGAGGAAAAAAATGCATTTCCCACTGAATAATCAGATGGGAAATGCATTTTCATTTTTTATGGCTTATTTATGTATGGAAGTAAGGGATATCTCTTAGTCCTGTTTTACGTTGAATGCTTTCATTCCAGGATATACAGCACTTGTGCCCAGTTCTTCTTCAATGCGAAGGAGCTGGTTGTACTTCGCAACACGTTCGGATCTGCTTGGTGCACCTGTCTTGATCTGGCAGGTGTTCAGTGCTACTGCAAGGTCAGCGATTGTTGTATCCGCTGTCTCACCGGAACGGTGTGAAGAGATTGCTGTGTAGCCTGCTTTGTGAGCCATCTTGATTGCTTCCAGTGTTTCGGATACGGAACCGATCTGGTTTAATTTGATGAGGATCGCATTCCCTGCGCCAAGGCTGATACCTTTTGCAAGTCTTTCTGTATTTGTAACAAACAGGTCATCACCAACAAGTTGTACTTTGTCGCCAAGTCTTGCAGTGAGTTTCTGCCATCCTTCCCAGTCTTCTTCATCCAGACCGTCTTCAATGGAGATGATCGGATATTTCTCACATAATTTAGCCCAGTGTTCGATAAGCTCTTCGGATGTATACTCTGTTCCTGCTTTTGGAAGTTTGTAGTATCCTTTGCCTTTTTCGCTCTTCCATTCGGAGGAAGCTGCGTCCATAGCGATCTTGAAGTCTTTGCCTGGTTCATATCCGGCTTTCTTAACGGCTTCAAGGATTGTTTCGATTGCTTCTTCATCAGATTTCAGCGCAGGTGCGAAACCACCCTCATCACCTACTGATGTAGCAAGTCCGCGTTCTTTCAGGATAGAAGCAAGTGCATGGAATACTTCTGCACACCATCTTAAGCATTCTTTAAAGGAAGGTGCCCCAACTGGCATGATCATAAATTCCTGTACATCCAGACCAGATGATAATGCATGGCATCCGCCGTTTACGATGTTCATCATTGGTACAGGGAGACGATTTCCGGATACTCCGCCAAGGAAACGATACAGCGGAATTTCAAGAGAAGCTGCCGCTGCTCTGCAGCATGCGATAGATACTGCAAGGATTGCATTTGCTCCAAGTTTGGATTTGTCTTTTGTTCCGTCTGCTGCAATCATAGCTGCATCTACTGCATAGATATCGCCTGCATCAAGACCTTCGATTGCTTCGTTGATTGTTGTGTTGATGTTCTCTACTGCTTTCTGCACACCTTTTCCAAGGTAACGAGCTTTATCTCCATCTCTTAATTCCAGAGCTTCGAATTCTCCTGTAGATGCACCGCTTGGAGCAGTTCCTCTTGCAACAGTGCCATCCATCAGATATACTTCTGCTTCTACTGTCGGGTTTCCTCTGGAATCCAGAATTTCTCTTCCAATTACTTTCTCAATTTCTAAGTACATGATAAATCCCCTTTCTGGTTTTGCATTTGGACTCCTGGCACATCGTAGCTTTGATGTACCAAGTGGAACATATCTGCGATACGGTTTTCAGCAAAACCGTGATTTCAGCAAGTACAGATCTGATCCAGTATTCCGAAGAATTCAGCAGGTCTTCGAATGGAGTTCAAATGATTTTATTCACGCGAGAGTTTATTATATCTAACTCTATTGGTTAGTATATTCTAACTTTTGCGAAAATGCAAGAGGAAAATTAGGGTGATATTGAGAAAGTATTTCAGAATAAGAAAGGATTGCTTTTATATCCTCGATATGTCCCCGGTTAGCAACCACGGTAATATTTTCATCTCGATTTACGGAAAATGTTCCTACCACATCCGGTTCACCTTCCTTATGACTTGATTCAGGTTTCCCATAAATACTTCCTGCAGCAATTATTAAGATGACTGCTCCTGAGATCACTGCAATTATCTTTTTCTTCATATTTTCATTAATTTCCTTTTAATTGTTTTACTGCGTAATTGATTACTTCTTCCGGTGTAGGTCTGTCTCCTTTAAGATTTACCTTCTTCCATTCTGCCTGTACAGCCGGATCTGGATTATCAAATCCAGCATCAATCGCTATCTGCATTTCCCGACGCACCTCTTCTGGTGTCGTATTGTACTTTTCTGCAATTTTCTCATAAATATTTTTTTCTCTCATTTACCCGCCCTCTGGTTTTAAAGAATTAATTATAGTTCTTTAGAACTATTATATCATGATTATCACTATGAAAAAAGATTTTTTCACAAACGAATCCATAAAAAAGAATAAAAAAAGAAGAGCTTAATGCCCTTCGATTTCAATGCCTATTTCATTAGTCTACCAAAGCTCTGACCGCATTTAAAATTCTTTTCTGCTCGTCCTTTGGCAATTTTCCTATCATATCAGATAATTCATTAGTAACACCTGTGACAGAATGTGTCACAACATCTATCAGTAGCGCATCAGCCGATACATCAAGTGCATTGGCAATTGCTACAAAGGTATCCAACTTTGTTACTTTCAGTCCTCTTTCTATCACACTGACATGTGTTGTACTTAAATTTACCAGCGCCGCCAGTTCTTCCTGTGTAAGATTTTTTGCTTCTCTTGCTGCTTTGATTCGCTGACCAACCGCTTTTAAATCCATCGTAGCACCTCCTTCAGAACGATAATTCGGTCTAAAATTAGTATACTGATGGATAATTGAAAGATACAGAATCTGCAAATCAAGTTGTAGTTCTATAGAACTAGTTTTCATTTTTTTATACATGCAACACACAAAAAAGCCACCAGAAGAATTAGTATCCCCTGGTAGCTCCATTAAAATTTATCATTTGTTAATGTGCAACACTCATGCTCTCATCAATCCATTTCTGCACCATTTGAACACTCACATTAAGATAGTGGGCTATTTTATCAACCTTCATTCCATCCGCAGCCATGGATAATGCTGAGGCTTTTGCTTTTTTCAGCTCACCACTTTCAATACCTTCACTATAAATCTGTTCCATCTCACGGCACATGAAATCCACCCCTTTCTGTGTTTTCTTCAATTCATATACTCTGTCAGCAAGTATCTTACTGTGCATATCTTCTGCATTCTTACAGTGAAGATCATGCATCAGTCTGCCTAATTCTGTATCCTCTTGTTTCTTAGAATTTACATAGATAATATGAGCTTCATCCTTGAAATTCTCACTGACTTCTTCGATTTTCCTGTCTATATGATAAATCGGAAGTCCGTATCCAAGCGCATCGTCTCTGGTGATAAAAATCACGTAGGTTTCCGGAAGGTCATCAAAATCCTGTCCTGGATTTAATGTGTTCATATCCATCAGACCACTATGATACCTTGCTCTTTTTGGAGATGCCCCTTCGTTGTCCTGTTGGATTTCTACATCCATCTGCTTGCCTTCAGAATCTCTGGCAACACAGTCCAGAATAGCTGAACGCCCCTGCAAATTCTTATAGTCTTTCTGCAGAACTTGATCAATCACTTTCAGATCCTTTTTATTCATAATTACCTGCAGAACATATTCTGTACATTCCCGTTTCTTGAATACATTCCGCATAAACACATCGCTCATGATGGTAAGGTCTTTTAAGATACCCTTGTATCTTTCGTAACGTGTTTCCAATTCTTCTGTTTTCACGATTTCTTCTTTCGCCACGTCCATTCTCGCCTCCATTCTTTGCTATGTCAGGATAGGTTCCTAAATGTCTCCTATCCCAATTTCATCTTAACATCAAAATCAGCTTTTCACAAGCCACTATTTTATCCTACACCACTTGAAAACAATAATTTCCAATCAGTTTCATCCAACTATTATATTTATTCTTTTCACACACCTTTCGGCAAATTTCATTTTCCATCAATACACAGAACATCTTATCATAATCAAATGCCCAAACAGCACCATTCACATGGTTTTCCACTGCTTTCTGATCTATGCTCTTTAAGCGTGTGACCATTTTTTCAATTTCTCCATTTCCCAAGTTACCGATATTTTTGCAGATAAATCGAAAGAAATTCAACGTTGCATATTCGTCATGCCAATGGAACTCTTCTGGATTCAGGTCACTACAAAAGCAATCTCCAAATGGGAGACCAATGCACGAGAACCAGCTTTACATGTTTTCCTGACACTTTGCCAGTTACTTGATATCGAAGATATATATGAATCCTTCTTTGGAGAAAACCCATATAACATTATGAATGGATTGAATGAAGAAGGCAGAAATAAATTGATTGAATTTGCTGATATTTTGAAAGCTTCTAAAAAGTTTTCTCCACTGTCTGCAAAGATTATCCCATTCCATCATCCTGTAGACATTACCTGGGAACCTGTTTCTGCTGGTACTGGAAATTATCTGGAAGATTCTGTAAAAGAAACCTACGACGTAGGACATCTTGCTCCTGAGCAGACGGACTTTGGTGTACGGATCTCCGGTGACAGTATGGAGCCACTTTATCATACAGGCGATGTTGCATGGATTCAGAAAAAAGATTCTCTTGCTAATGGTGAAATTGGAATCTTCTATCTCAACGGTAATACTTACATCAAGGAATTACACGATGAGCCAGATGGTGTTTATCTGATCTCTTTAAATCAAAAATATCGTCCTATCCAGGTTTTGGAATCTGACGCTTTTAAGATTTTGGGAAAAGTAATCGGGAAATGCAAAGGTGCAGAAATTCCGGGATTTCATTAGATTTCAACAGCAGGTTTATGATCCTGCTGATAACAATAAGCAAAGGAAGTGATTGAATGGCACTCAATAATACACTAAAAGATATTCGTGAAGAACGGAATCTCATTCAAGCAGATTTGGCTGAAGCCATAGGTTCCTGCAGCCAGACTATAGGCCGCATCGAACGTGGAGAACGTAATCCCTCTCTTGAGATTGCAATCCGGCTGGCACATTACCTGAAAGTGCCTGTAGAAGATATTTTTCAAGTTGAAGACTGAAGCACAACAGCCAGAAAACCGAGGAGTAAAATCCCCGGTTTTCCTTTTGCTCAAAAATCAGTGTAATCCTTTTACAAAATCCGTTGCATTTTTCATATCTTCTTCATTCGGATGGCCTTTAGCAATACCTCCAACCAGTTTAAATGGTCCGAATGTGTCATACCCTTTACAGCCAAATTTTCCAACCACACTGGCATGTTTTTTATCCAAAATCCGCTCTATTGATTTGTAATTCGCACTTCCACCATAAGTACAGATCAGAAATATCTTTTTGTCATCCGGTAGGTTCTTCTCTGCAAATCCCAATATCGACTGATGAAATTTTGAAAAATAGATTCCTGATGCAAATCCAATCATATCATAACTGTTCAGATCTGCATTTGGCTGTTTTACAGCATCAATCAAATCGACCTGGCACTCTTCTGCTATGCCCTTTACTAATTTTTCTGTATTTCCATGATGTACAGATGCATATACGATCGCTTTTCTCATTTGTTTTCCTTTCTGCCTGCTCCATCAATCAGGTCATAACTCATATCCAAAAAGTCCAGTATCTTTGCTTCACTGACTGAACCATCCAGTAAAATCGTGATCCAGTGCTGTTTATTCATATGGTGTCCTGGTAAAAATCCATAAGTCTGAATAATCATGCTGGTCATTTCTGGATCGCACTTTACATCCATGATGTCAACCAGATCATTTTCCTCTAATCCCAGTTTCGATTTTTCAACCGTCATGATCACTGCATACCATTTCCCATTTTTATGTCGGAGCACTGCACTGTCCGGTAGTTTACTCCATAAATATTCCGGCATTGTGCCATACTGTTTCTGCACATATTCAAAAATTTCTTCTTTCTTCACAATCTATTCAACTCCTGATTCTTCTGATATCCTGCCCATAATCATACCACATTTTCACATCCCATACTACCTGCCAAATTCTTTTGCATTTTCCAGGTTCTCCTGACTTTAACTAATAGAGGGGTAAAACAGCAAGGACAGGAAGTGAGGATACACTTCCGGAAAATCCCAATTTAGGGTCCCCTTCCCTAAATTGAAAAAGCACTGAAAGCAACGATACTACTGCCTCTCACAGAAAGGAGAAACTGCAATGGCTGAGAAAAAGAGAAACAAAGAAATCCATTTTTATGTTACCGAAGAAGAAAGGAAACTTATCCGCAGGAAGATGATAGAATCAAAGGGAGCTTATCTGCGTAAAATGGCAATCGACGGTTAATCGTCAACACCGACACTACTCCGCTAAAGAAACAGTATGAGGAAATGCACAAGATTGGCGTAAATATCAATCAGATTGCAAAAAAGGTAAATACCACCGGAGATCTGTATCCGGAAGAAATGCAAGAATTGAAAGAGATGGTGAAAGAATTATGGCGTATCTTAAGATCTTCCCAATTAAAGTAACAGACAAGAAAGCTCTGGACTACATCACGAATCCAGATAAAACAGATGAAAAACTGTTAGTTTCCAGTTTTGGCTGTTCTCCTGAAACAGCTGATCTGGAATTTGCCATGACGAGAGAACATGCAAAAAAGAACGGAATGGATAAAGGCGATAATCTGGCATTTCACCTGATCCAGTCTTTTAAGCCTGGCGAAACAGATGCAGAAACCGCTCATCGCTTAGGACAACAATTTGCAGATGAAGTACTGAAAGGAAAATATGAATACGTGATCAGCACCCATGTTGATAAAAATCATATCCATAACCACATCATCTTTAATGCAGCAAGTTTTGTTGATCATCACAAATATGTTTCCAATAAGCGGAGCTACCATAAAATCTGCCGGATCAGTAATCGCATTTGCCATGAAAACGGACTTGCCACCAGTATGCCAACCGGAGAAAAAGGAAAAAGCTATAAAGAGAACATGGAATATCATCGTGGCACCAGTTGGAAAGCCAAGCTACGTGTTGCAGTTGATAAGGCAATCTGGACTTCCATTAACTATGAGGAATTTCTACAAAAAATGCAGTTAGCCGGATATGAAGTCCGCCAAGGAAAACATCTGTCCTTCCGTGCACCGGCGCAGGAGAATTTCACTTATATGAAATCTCTCGGAAGCTATTATTCAGAAGAAAATGTTCGCATTCGCCTGGCTAAAAATCGTAGCAAAGTGAAAACTCCAAAGCATCTATCCAGAGAAGCTCGCCTGTATATCAATATCTCCACGTATGTTACAACCGGCAATCGAGAAAGATTTGAACGTTGGGCAAAATTAAGTAATCTAAAAGAGGCAGCCCGCACCTTCAACTATCTTTCCGAAAATAACCTGCTGAATTATGAAGATTTCAAGCAGCACGTTTCCGATATTGATGCTTCTGTTAAAACGGCTGATCAGAGAATAGCACAAATCAACAGTGAGCTGAGCACACAGAAAATCATTCAGAAACACTGCGATTCTTACCGACTCTGCCGTAAAGTAATTGAAGATTGCCAATCTGCTAAAAATCCAAAAGCATACCGCACAAAACATCAGGCAGAATACCAGCTCCACGATTCACTAAAAAAAGAGCTTCAGTATCTCGGCGTTACCCAAATCCCAAGCTCTAATAAAATCCAGAAACGAATTGAAAATCTTGAATCTGAACAGGCTGCTACCGTCCGGGAAAAACAGGAATTACAGAAAAAACAAAAGACACTGGAAATCATTCAGCAAAATTTCTCTACACTGCTCGATGCTCCAGAGATCAGTTCAGACTTACTTCCGGCAAAAAGGGAACCTGTTTCTGTCACAAGAGATAAATAAGAGTACACTGGCAAATCACTCATTTTCTTCCAAATCTTCCCAAGGTTTCAGACCCATTTCCTCCCAGGTGACACCATACGGTGCACCTCCGGAGGTATAACCGGCAATAAAGAAAAATCGGTCATCTTGCAAGATTTCTTCTTTAGTCAGATTATCTCTTGCTTCTTTTTTCCGTTTTGCTCGCTTCTGCTGCTTCTTTTGTTTCGCAACAGCTGCTTTTTCTTCCGGTGTTTTCTTATGTCCTTTTGACATAAGTGTTTCTAGTGTAATTCCACTCTGAATGTCTCTCAAGATACGTTCTTCATAACCCTTTTCACGCTTTTCGACAATTTTATAAAATTCTTCATATTCCGTTTTAGGAGCAAGCGATTGAATTACTGTAAACAACCTTTTCCATATATCATTCATTTCAGTAGCATCCGGCATTCGCCGATTTTCAAGATAAAACTTCAAATACATTTTGTATGTTTTATCTGCTATTGCACTCTTCTGTTTTTGTTTTAAGTCTTTATAGCTTCTGTCGTTTCTCTACATCTATAATTCCTCATCTGCCTTCTTTCTCCCGTGCCATCAAAAGCATTTTTTCAAAAGACTGAATGAATCTTTCATCATCTTCCGCCGTACGCTTCTTCGGTCCCTTGATATGGCATTTACGGGAACTTCTTCTAGCTTTTTTATTCAGGTGACGTTCCATGAGCATCTGATCAATATTATCATTGGTGTACCATTTACCTGATTGATGAATAGCATAAGCACCTTTTCCCAATGCCATTGCAGCTACACCGTAGTCCTGTGATACAACAATATCTCCTTTATGGCAGATACTGATCAGTTTATAATCTACTGCATCTGCTCCTGCACCGACAACAACTTCACTATAAGCTGATGACAGCACATGATTCGTATCACACAACAACGTTACTGGGACACTATTTTCTTTTGCAATCTTTTCAATGATCGCAACCACTGGGCAGGCATCTGCATCAACAAATATTTGCATCTTTCTATTTCTCCTCTGAACCATTATAAGAACAAGCTCTGCTGCTCGTATTCTGCCTCTCGCTTTAGCTGAACCGGTACCTGATGCAGAATCTGTTCCATTTTCTTGTCATCAAACCAATCTTTCAACTGCTCTTTTTCTAATATTAACGGCATACGGTCATGCACTTTTATCATAGATTCATTGGCTGCTGTAGTCATGATTACAAATCGTCGTTCATTCTCGAACCAATCACAGAAGCCAGCCATATACAATACTGGTACATCATATCTGGAAAATGTATTTTTCTCTTTTAACCGATTCCATTCATAGAACCCACTTGCCGGTATCAAAATGCGATGATAGAGGATTCCATTTTGAAAAGAAGGTTTGTCCATAACAGATTCTGCTCTTGCATTTATAACCAGATTCTTTCCTTGTGACAATGGATATCCCCACTTGCAAACATCCAGTTTCAATCCATGTTCTGATTTTTCAATAATCGGTGCTACATTAGTTGGAAAGATATCTCCTGCAAAATGTTCCTGCCAGATTCGTTGGTCTATATCATGCACTACTTTTTCGATTTCATCTGCCATATCAGAGTCAATATAATATCTACCACACATTATCATCACTTTCCTTTGAATGTTGATCGACTGTACATATTGCGTCAATTTCTTTTAATTTTAACTCTTTTCCGACATAATATCGTAAAAATTTGTCTTTTAACACATACTTGTCATCCCGAAGTACAACTGTGACAGGCTTATCAAAATGTCCATGTTCTTTATAATATTCAATCATAGAATCAATTTTCTTTTCTGCGGGCCTATTCTTTTTAAAACATGGTGGAACTTCAATTTGATTTATAGGAATGCTTCTTATACCATCAAAATGTTCTGGTTGTGTCGTTGTGATTTTTCTGTGCTTTTCAGTTTCACTATTTCTAAGATAAATCTCTGCATTCTTTATGTCCATTTCAATTTCATGCTTTTCTGATTCAGATAATTTCTCTGTAGCCGCAATATAAAAAACACATTGTTCATCTTGAACACATCTTTTTCCTATATTTTCAACACAGTTAATATTGTAGCACTTATTTTTCTTCTCTTTGTATATACAGGATATATGGAGTAATAGATCACTTGATTGTTGTTCAACTCTTTTTTCTTCATTTAGAGCACCAGGCAACAGCTCTTCTTTCTGCTCGGATAAATTCTTTTCCTGGTTTCTTTGAATCTCATCCGTTTTTTTTATACAGATCGCATTTACTTTTTGCAGTTTTAGATTGCTGGCAACAACATATTGTGCATAATTATCTTTCAATAAATATTTTTGTCCATCTACTGCTACTCTTATGGGAAGATCAAGCTTTCCATACTTCTTATAGTAATTTTCAATATTCTCCAGTAATTCCTTTACAGGTTCTTTAAATTGAGATGAGTTTTCGACTTCTATTTGATTCAAAAAAATCTCTCTTTCTTCTGAAAACTCCTGTACTGATGACTTCTCTACTATTTCATCTTTCTGTAGTTTCTTTTTACCATCCCATTTTAACGCAGCAGACTTTCTTTTCTTGCTCTCTGTTTTATGCTCTTTTTTGTTAGTATTTATTTCTTGATTTTTGTTGGATTCTGTATCATATTCTGCTATACTCTCATCCACAACAATAATCAGTTCTGATAATGCTCTGGTATAGGCTATATACTTTTCATTACGACGCATTTTGGCACTTACAACAAAAACTTTATCAAATTCAATGCCTTTCACTTCATCAACATACATAACAGCTATAAAACCATTATCCATTGTTTCACCTATCATATTTCGTATGTTTTCTGGTAAAATATCCATATCAAGGTATTTCATTTTTTGTACAGTTCTTGGTAATAAAATAGCAACTCGTTCGGTTGTTACCATTAACCCTGCAAGTTCTTTCTCCAGATCTCTTCGTGAGATTTCTCGTACCTTTGGTCCGTCTACGCCTGTTTGCAGTGTTTTAAGTCCAAAATTATCGTTACAGAAACGAGTAATCTGATTCGTATTTCTATAATTTTCATTCAACACATATTGTTCTGCCTGAAGCTCCGACAGTAACAGATTCCAATCTGATATACCTCTACCAGATTTCATTACCTGATTGGTGTCCCCGAAAATATTGAAAACCACATTATTTTGGTTTAATTCCGACAATAATCTATATTCATTTACTGCCAGATCCTGTCCCTCATCCACGCATATAAACTGCATATTTCCAATTTTCTTATTAAAATACTTCATTGCAAACATCAGCTGTACATACAAGTCATATCTATGACATTTTCCTGTGATGCTTTTAACACCATTTTTCTCTTTGAACACCTGCACGGATTCATCATATATTTGCTGATATATATTCACTAAAGAATATTTTTCTAATTGTTCGTACAGATATTGAATTGTCTTTTTTATCTCTTCCGAATATTGTTCTGCTTCAACACGATGATATTCTTCGTAGGCTGCTTTAATATTATCATCAGATTCACTCAACTCATTGAAAAAACGACTATATTCATCTTTTGCATTACTGCATAATCGTACTTCATCCTGTATTTTTTTAACGTATACTGAGACTTGTTTCATCCATGCAAGGATTTCATCATCTTCCTTTCCATCCTGGCTCATGGACAAAATCTTCTTTTGTTCATCCAATTGCGTCTGTAAAGGAATTACCTTGGCTTTGACTTCTTTAATATCTGCATCCAGTTTTTCCAGCTTTGCCCGTTTTCCAAAAATAATCAATGCACCTTGAATACGGGCATATTCTTTCTGTAACTCCTGAATTTTCTTATTAAGTGCTTCAATCTCCTGTTGCTTTTCCAATACGTATTCACCAATCTTGGTATTAACTCTTGGCAAAGATTCTTGTACAATGCTCTTTGCAAACTGTTCTGAAGCCGGAATTCGATCTTCCAGAAACGCCCTACGTTCTTCTGCTTTTGTAATTTTATCTTGGGCAGATGCAAAATCTTGTTCTTTTTTTCTTACCAGATCATTCAACGCATCTACACTATATTTCATCTGGATTGTAAATCTGCTCTCTTCAGTCCAGGAAATAGTTTTCTTTTCCTGATTCATCGCCTCCTGCAGTTGAATCAGAATGTCTACTAATCCATTACGCTTTTCCAGAATATCGTTATATGCACGTTCAAAATCATTCTTAAATTGATCAGAATAAATGTAATCCACATAATCCTGACGTACCTGCATTTCAGAAACAATTTTGTTTTCCGGTTTAAATGCAGAATCATATTGTAAAAGCATATCTAAATAGTATTGCTCAACAGATATTCTATGTACAGATCCTATTTGCAAACCTTCTGCAAGTCCTTTAATATGCAAGCTGAATTGTTCGTTTGGTGTCAAAATCAAAGCATTCTGTGAAAAGTCAAAATACCGTTGCTTATATTTTAGTGCCGAAAGTCTATGCAGTAAAACCATTGTTTTTCCTGATCCTGCACATCCCTGTACGATAATATTCTTATTAAAATCTGTATTAACAATCTTATTCTGATTTTCCTGAATGGTTACAAAAATATCTGTAAGGCTATGCTGTTTTTTACGCATATTAAGCACACGTACCAGAAATGGATCCGTAATACCACTTTGAAATATTACATCCTCATCCGTTCGTAAATTCACATATCCATATAAAGACGCCTGATCAATATCAAATTGTCTGGATAATTTAATGCCATATTCTTTTCCATCTTTATGAACCTTTATGGTCTGATAATTGATCAGCTCATATCCCAAATCACTATTAGCTGAAATTACCTTTTTACCATCTTTCAAAATAACATCTGATGCACCGATATAATATGTTTCTGTCTCACCATCTGCTGAAATATCCACTCTGTATGAATATGGCTTTGGTATATAATTTTCTAACTCCTCTAATCTTTTCCCGTATTTATTTGCACTGAGCGATTTTGCAAAGGATAAATTTCCGTCATCATAATCACCTACTGCATATGGATTTACGTAATCCGTGCTTCCATGAATTTCTTTAATCTCACCAGTAATTCCTGACTCTATATTATTAAGGTGATTTCTTTCTAAATTAAATACTTCACCTGAAGTAATTTGATAATCTGCATCATTTACATCACTTATGATTGTAACTTCTGGTCTTCCCAAAGGGTAAATCACATTATAATCATCAATATCCATATAATACTTCTGACACTGCGAGCAATATCCTACCACAAAAATATAAGATTTTCTGCCGCCTTTTTTTTGATTTACCCAAATCAGTACCAATACTTCCTCTGTTTTATGTCCTTCCAGCGAACAATAAATAGAATCTGATACTACTACGGTATCCTCCTCAGTCAACTTGAAGCAATCCGCAGCATGACTATACGTATATATCTCATGTTTACCGTTTTCAACGATATAGTCCGGCTTTATTTCTCTCATTTTAATCAACTGTTTCTTCGGCCGCTTTTTAACTAATGATTCTGTTTCTATTACCGGAACACCATTTAAGGCACAGTTATCTTCTATTTCCGCAACAGAAGAACTTCTCATAAGAATTTTATTGCATTTGTCGCAAAAGTATCCTGTGAACTCTACTTTTCGATCTTTATATTTTTTTATACAAGGAATTTCAAAAAGTGCTTCCTCATGGACAGGACATAATGGATTGTCTTCTGTCCAGATTTCAGGTATATAGATTTTGTCCTGGTCTGCAATTTCGTAAGCCTTCATCTGACTTCTTAAATACTGGTTGCTAGTCTCCAAGGAATAAAAAGTATGAGCAATATTTCTTTTGGTTAATGCCTCATGAATATATTCTTTCCCTGATTCTTCCAAATAAATACGATTACATTGCGGACATATTTTCAAGACAACACCATATGTTGCCCCTTTCCCCGTATATCTAATTTGTTTCTCTTTGAATGGAACCCGATGTATGAAACATTTATCTGTCTTATCCGGAATCGCTAATGCCTCCAGCGGCTCCATATTATCCTTCAATATTTCTGCTAATCTCTTTCCTTCATAGTAATTATTCTGAATTGCTATAAACTCTTCATCTACTTCTTCCGGTTCATCAACATCCGGTTCCACATCCCCACTATTCCGTATGTCTTGTTTTTCTTCAAATACTGCTGATGATTTCGGGTTTCTTTCATCTTCCTGCACTATTTCACTAGAATCATCGGTAGTATTTACTGTATCTTGATTACTGCCTTCTACTGACACACCCAATACTTTAGCTATATCAGGTCTTGAAGCTAATAATCCTATTTTCCCAGCTTCATCTAATGTCTCTAAATAATTGATAAATTCTTCCGGAATATCATTTACGTCCATTTCATCAATATCCCGTTGTTTAAAGAAATTTAATGCCATTTTTCTAATCCCTTTTATTTTTCATCGGCAAATATTTTGAATGCCTCTTTCAATGCCATAAAATGTCTTGGGCTGTATCTAATCCTGCGTGCTTTACCTTCAGGCATCTCTATTCCAATATCTAAAGTTTCCTCAGATCCTGGTTCAACTTCCATCTGCATTACCTGATCATATAAAGAAGATATCTTCTTAGAGCAATAATTATATTCTGCCGCACAGTTTGGACATAAGCACAACGAATTCCATCCGTATTTCCCGCTATTTGCCAACCTCTCTGGTAGCTTACTAAATTTTATAATGTTGATTGCTTCAAAGTAATGTTCTCCATTATATTTTCGTATCTGTTTTAAACAGATCTGGCAATGTCCATCATATTCTTGCTCCAGGAATATTCTTTCTTCTTTATTACTTGGTCTACTTGAAAACGAAAGACCTCTTGCAACACTTATGAAATTATCCATAGAATCGGCTAATTGGCGATCCAAATTTTGCTCTCTTTTCAGTTTTCCTTTCTCAGATATCGGTGAAATTTCCAACTCCATGTCATCTTTTCCCGATTCTCTCTGTTTTCTATCCCCTTGTTCAATTAGTTCTTTTGCTGATTTTACCTTGTTTTTCTTTGCTTCCATCTGAGCTTCATTCTTTGCCATTGCTTTCGCAACTTTAGCTAATGCTTCTGGATCCGCAAGGTAATGTTTTATCAGATTTAAATCAGACTTATCATCTATATTTGCATCCAGCCATTCTGTCAACGCACTTTTTACCTCTTTAAACGGTAAAATAGCCATCAGTCTTTTGGCTGTTTTATACTCAGGAAGTAAATCTTCTTTATCAATTTCAAGAGGCCTATGCGGAAAAGGATCTCCCTGTATATAAATCCATTTTTCGTAGCACAACTGCAGACCGAGCATAGAATAAGCCATCATGCTTTCTACATTTTTCCCACTAAAATGTTGATCGTCTGCTGCCACTAATTCCCCTTGAATATCAAAGTTCATTGCATTTGGATTTAAAAATCTGGCAATCGATAATGATTTTTCTTTTGTCATATCAGTAAAGATATCTGGAAATCCCTCATAATTAAAAGACCAGTCCAATTTCTTTGAGATATAAGTTTTAAAGAAAATGTTAGTTCGGTAATCAGACTCTGCCTTTGCTCCACAATACTTCCGAATAGCACGTAAATATTCGTCCCTTGAAGCAGGCATCATACGAATTCCTGCATTGCATCCAATCTTTTTAAAGAAGTCTTCATCTAATTTCAAGCTCCTTATCGTTCCATCGAAATAAGTATCTGCAAGATATTTGATTCTTATAATACCCTTAACTAATGCATAGCCGCTTCTTGTGTCATTGGAACAAAGATACATCTCCTCGGGTCGGTACCAGTTCTTACCGTCTGTAACGATGTATTTATCTTTTATCCGTTCCAAAATAGATGTATTTGTATAAATAGCATCCTTAATAACTTTCAGATCGTCAATATTTTCTGTTATTGGATCCTTCGTTTTAAATTTTACATTTGCACTTTCATATTTAGGAAGTATGTTTTCAATCGTTTCCTGTTCAATATTGTATTCCGGTATTTCGAGGGCACGTCTATAAAAGCTCCGGATGCACTCATTTTTTATAAATGTACTTTCTATTCGATACTTTGCAATGTCTGGATTGTTCAAATAAACCTGTAATTTTCCATGTTCATCACGGGCACAAATTTGTTCCTGACTTACAGTTCTTACAAAAGGTATCTGAGAAACATCAATATAATGACTATCGTAGGTTGCCCTTTTTATACAGTAGCTTTCAATTCTTGACATTAGTGCTTCCATCCAGGACAACTGTTTCTGGCTCAGGAAGAATGCATCCATATTCAAGACTAAATCTTTCCACTCTAACGTCTCAAGTTTAAAGTTTTGATTCAAAAAGGCTCTGGCATCACGATATGCTTCCGTAGAAAATTCCTTTGCCAGCCAGCTTATATTTCTCTTTCTTCTTAATGCTCTGAGATCATTATCGTCAAAAGTATCTACTATAATCCCCCATAGTGGTACACAGATTTCCTGAATTTTTTTAAACTCTCCAGGAACATTTGTTGGTAACAAAGCCTCTTCACGGATCATGTCTATACTGTTCTGGTATATCCCATACAATACATCATCTGCTTCGTACTCATAGACAGGAAAAACTGTATTAAATCCAGATACTGATAAATACTGATGATTTTTCATCCATTGGAATGCAAACCATATCAATTCTCCTACTGCTTTTATCAATTCAATATTATGCTTGCCATATTCTGCACCTTCTTTGAAATTATCCCTTGCCGGTGTCGTATCAAATGGTGCATGTATATAAAAATTCTGATGTGCTTCTTTTGCAGTCGGGAAAAACGCATAAATTTTACTATTTTGGATTGCTTTCAGCTCTTTCCCTTCTACCCGGAATATAATTGCTGTTGCTTCCGCATTTGCATCTGTAAAAAACAAATAATCTGCATCTTTTGTTCTAGTTTGTTTAGAACGAGTATTCGTTATCGTCGTGTTCATATTCAATCCAAATACATTATCTGCGTATGCTTTTTTATCTAAAGAGTATTTTGCTTTATTTATTTCTATTTCTTCCGGATATCCGTCAATTTTTATCCTCACATCCGAAATCTGATTTAACATAATGATGCTTTCAGCCGTTATTTTCTTCGTTAAAGCATCTCTAATTTCCTGATATGCAATACTAGAAGGAACTTCCCCCTTATCAAAAGGCAGAATCATGCATGTTTCATCGTAAGCAATCTCTTGACTTCCTGGTACTTCCTTTGGAAATAACTGATTCTGAATTACAAAATGATATTCGCCGGAATAAATATATGGGTGTTCCGTATAACAATACACCGACTTGAATCCTATTCCAAAATGTCCTATTCTGGTTCCATCTTCCTTTGTACCGTTTGCAATACCGCACACGCCTTCAATGTCTTTTTCATTAAAGGGACGTCCATCATGTTCAATAACCAGTTTTTCTTTCTTCAAATGAAATTGTATTCTTGTAGCTCCAGCATCTTCAGCATTTTGCAGGATTTCATAAATAAAATGCGTTCTATCACTGTATTGGTTAATAATGATCCGCAGAATCTTTTCAGCCTCTGTACCGTACTTGATTCTATTCGCATCACTAATTTGTTTATATAACTCCATTTCTACTATCCTTCTCCATAAAAACTGTCAGATATTGTATGTATTTTTTCATTTCTTCCTCAGTAAATCCTAACTCCGTTTCTGTCATTTGGATTACTCTTTCTATATTTTCCGGATTACTTTTTAACTGATCAACCACACCTATATCAAATAACAGTTTTAATTTTCGTCTTTCATTAAACTGCTCAGGTGCCAAATCTGATATTAATCCAAGTAATCTTCTTGGTGACTCCAATAGTTCCAATCCATATTGATCCCGAATATACTTCATAGTATCAAGCATCGACTGATTCACCGCTTTTTGTGAGTCGGGTTCTATATCAAGAACTCCATATGCCAATAATTCAAATAATATATCTGCTTTGCTTTTTGCATCTTCAAGCTGATGCATATGTAAATCATAATCTTCCTGAGCAATACGAATTTTTCCAGTCATCATCTGAATATAGTTCTTCTTACCGCTATTATTCTTCAATGCATCTTCTAGTGACTTCATACGCGCAGTATGACTTGTACGCAGACTGGCTTCTTTATAATTGATCATTTCTTCTGTTTTTTCTTTATGTTCTTTTAAAGCCTCAGTCCAAAAGCTATGATGTGTTGCATCTACCGCTTTCCAACTTTCTTCTTTTATGTCAGCTAAATAGTTTACTCCACAACTTTGCTTTAACAATTCGAACAATATCCTATTTAAATTCGTATTGGAAGAAACCGGAATCATTTGAATATCTTCCCGTTCTCCGGATAATTTCCATTGATAAATTGCAAACGGATACACCCCAGCAGCAAATTGATCCGATTCCACACGTAATGAGGTCACAACTTTCCCCTTACTCTGTAAATAATCTGCTGCAAATTTTACAAGGGGATGCGTAATTGAAAGCAACGTTGCTGACGGATTTTCTTTCCAACACTTACTCTCAAAAGTAATCTCCATTAACTGTTCTCCGGATTCCAACCATCTACGCCACGACCTATTGATTTCATTCCGTGGCAATTTTGCACGTTTAAAATCATCCAGGAGTGACATTCTGGCATCTTGAGATAGTCGTAATTTTTTCAATTCCTTTGTACCCAGAATATACTCTTTATCGGCTTCCAATCTTTGTTTTAAATAGCACTGTACTAAATTCTGTATATTTTCGGATGAAAGCCAATAATTCGTAGCATTTTTCAACTCGCTGTCAAAAGCAGACTGCGGAACATGGATTCCAAACAGGTCCCTCTGTTTTTCTTCAAGTTCTTCCTGTTCCTTGAGAAACCGGACTTTATTATCTGTCATCTGCTGCATCTTCTCACGACGATCCTCATCAGATAATTGGAAATTATCAACCAGCTTCCTAATCTCACCTGTAATTTCTCCCAGAATATCTTCACAATCTCCAATTGAACTATGGAACACTCCGATTCTCATCAAACATCTTTCATATATATCTGCATCTACTGTTCCCGGCGTAACCATATTATAAATAGCAACACTTTCACTGGTCTGCCCGTTACGATCAATACGACCAATTCTCTGTTCCACTTTCATCGGATTCCACGGAAGATCATAATTCACCATACAATCGCAGAATTGATAGTCCAATCCTTCGCATCCAACTTCCGAAAACAATAGGATATCCAAGGCCGTTTTATCCTCGCAAGGTGTCTGATTCGGATTAAAACGTTTTCTCAATTCACGTCTTTCTTCATCTATGACATCTCCATGAATTAAGCCAACTCTCAAGCCTTGCTCTGTTAGTTTGTTATATAAATAGTGCAACGTATGCCGGAAACTACTAAAAATCATTAGTTTATTCTTAGTTTCCGTTTGTTTTTTCTTAACAATCTCCATTAACGCATCAAACTTAGGATCCTCATCCGGCAGTGCGTCAGCAATCTCTAAAATTTCTTCTATTTGTTCCTGAATTGAAAAAAGTGATTTATCATGATTCAATGCAGAAAGATCAATAGATTCATCATCATTGTCTGTAATTTCATACAGATGCCTATAAAGAATACTTCTCAACATTGGTGCCAATCCAAACAGGCAGCTAGCTGTCTGACGTCGAATCGTTGTCATCATGAATTTTGTATTATCTGTACAATGAATCGTAGAGAAAATCTCGTGCACGACCTCCAATACTTTATCATGTAGCTCTCTCTGTTCAGGAGTAAATTCAACTGTAACTGTATAAGGCTTACGTATTGTAAATTCTCCAATATCCCGACGCCTTGTACGGCTGATTAAATTTGAAAATGTATGCATATTTTCAATATCAGAAATCAGTTGTACTCTTTCTTCAACAGATATTTCGTTTTGATTTAGTACACGTATAATTCCTTCCATTGTCGGATTACCCTGAAATACTTTTTTCCCCCAGGAAGTATTACAGGCATTTATAATCTGTTCATAAGCGTTTTCTTTCCAGCCCTCTTTAAATCCCCTGACATACGTTGAAGCCATATTGATAAACTGATTTGGCTCTGCCATATCCTGAAATGTCTTTCTGTCGATAATCAAATCTGGACGTAAAAGATTCAATAAAACAAATAAATCGTCGTATTGAAGCTGAACAGGAGTTGCCGTTAATAAAACTACGGCTTCTGCTGCATCACAAAACCGACTAACGGCACGATAGCCATAAGTCGCTGTATTTCTAATGTGATGTGCTTCATCGACGATTACCAGATCAAACTCCGGTGGATCCACTTCCATCAGACCTTTATGTTTTTTATTTCCAAATACATTACTTTCATCAAACAAGGAATACGGGATAATCGCTTTCTTATATTTTTCAGGCCATTCTCCTTCCATATCAAGTTCATTAATACAATGGCGGAATAAATCTCCGTCCAATGCCGTAAATTCCTCGCCAAATCGTTTCATCTCCTCTTCCCATTTCCGTTCTGAGACTAACGGACGAGGACAGATAATCAATACTGAATCTAAATTTCTTCTAGCCTGCAGTTCTCGAAGAATCAATCCTGCTTCTATCGTCTTTCCGACACCAACACTATCTGCGATTAAAAGGCGTGGTCTGTCCGCACGTATAAATTTAAGAACTGGTCGAAACTGGTGTGGAATAAAGTCAATCTTAGCTGTATTTAAAGAATACAATGAAGATATAGATGGATTGCGAATCAAAGACGCAGTCAGACCTGCATTGAATCTCTCTGCATCCACTTTCTCCATTTCTTCATCAGATTCCTGAATATCAATCTGTGATTCATAATATGTTTGTATACCGGCTGCTGTAAATACCTGATATCTTGTTTCCGGATATCCTTCCATAATATTCACTATTGCACCGGTAATACTCTTATCAGACTTTAATGTAATTACCTGTCCCTGTTTAAATCTACTCATAACTCATTCTCTCTACTCTTATTTGTACTCAATGCCAGCCAGCAGCCTTACCTACCTCATCCGCACAGATAAAGCCCAGTATTGCTGCGAGATATTCTATCCTATGATTTACAATACCAACCATGCACAAAACTATAATCGCTCTGCTACCAACCCATATACCATTCGCTCCATGATTATGATTTTTCCGTAATTTGAAAAGCATATATTGAATCAGCAACGTGAATAAGAAAAAAAATAGTCCATAAATTGTTAATTCTAGCATCTCTTTAACCTCTTTAAGATATTTCCATTCGATATATTCCAAGTTCTTTGTTGGAGCATGTTCTTATCCCGACACTATCTCTTCCCTGCTCATATAATTTCTGTACAATGTGATCAGCTACTTCCTTCTCTATGGCAACTTTATTTAGTCTGCCTTCTGCGCGAAATTCATATATCCGTTCATTGTTGTCAATCAACCTGTCTATATATGCCATAAGTCGATGTCTCATCCGAAAGGAACATCCTCTCTGAACAAAATAATTTGCTTTCTTACTTCTACATGCTGGCAAACTGCTGTCCGCTTTGTGATCCCGATTTATTAATTCATCTGTCAGATTAAAATAATTATATATCATGGACTGCTTATTCTGCCCTGTTGCACCTATATCCCAGGTAGCATCTAACTGATAGGGTTCTCCATCAATATCCACAATATTCCATGCATGCGGCACGCACTGTCCGCTTTTTATTGAATCACCAGTTACAACGATACACTTCACATCGACTGCATTTAAAAGAACTTTTACTGCTTTAGCAATCCCTTCGCACTGAGCTTTATGATGTGCAAAAACACCGAGAATATTGTGTGAAGCAATCACTCTGGATACTTTATCCTTATCAGTTCCTTCGTAATCATATTCAACATTCTGACAAATCCAGTCGTGCACCCGAAGTTCTTTTTCATAATCATTACATTCCAGCAAATGCAGCTGTCCTGCCAGTTCATTTACTACTTTTTCAATTTTACGATTATATTCTTTTACCTTCTCTTTCGTAAAAAAATACTGAGGACATATCGCAAGACGTCCAAACATATCACTGGCAGTGCTACAAGCGGATTGATTCAAGAAATAAATCAATGGATTATCCCTCGTCATTGCCATGAATATACGCTCAGAACTCTCCTGGCTAAATTCTCCACGCACCGGAATTGGAATAATCTCCTGATGTGACATTACACCTTTATAAAATGCCTTATAGATCGCCTGCTCTTGTTTATTCAGTTGATGATAATAATAGCGGTCTACAATCATTTCCTGTGACTCCCTTACTCTCCTGTAAAATACACCATCACTACCGTGATATCATCTCCACACCCGAGTTCACTGGTCTCTGTCAGCCAGTTCTTCAGATTTGCCTGTACTGTCTCAGCTCCATGCTCTTGAATCATCTGCAGATAATCCTTACATGTCTTCTGATACTCTTCATCAGAAGTATAACTATTTGCAAATCCATCTGTAGAAAGAATGTACATATATGGCTCTTTGCTTTCCATTTCCCGTCTCCGCACCGATGCCACAGCTTTTCTCCAGGCATCCGGTTTTGAAAGGGAATGTGTCTCTGTTCCAAGGAATTTCTCTGGTTCCACCAGCGGTGCCACTTCATCTTTTGTCACAACACTGATATCACCATCTCCGATCTGGAAAGAAAAAACAAAACTGTCAGTCACCAGCATTCCAAGCAGTGTCGTTCCATACAATGAAAATACAGACGACCACTTGATATTTCCATCTTCATCGGTCATTCCATCTACTTTATTTTTATAAAAAGACTGTTTCACTCTTGCCTGCCACTCTTCACATACATCCTGGGCAAACCGCATATCCCCTTCCCGGTTAAGGAAAGTAATCAGATTAGAAAGTCCTGCTTCATCTTCTCCATAAACTTTCAGGTAGTTCTTCATGACTTCATAGAAAGAATTAACAGCAATCATGGAACCTCTATCACTTCTTGGACATTTAGAACTTCCATGTCCGTCTGCAACTGCGATGATTGCAATTTTATCTGAAATCTCTACAATTCGTTTATTATCCTGGCAAGGCATTTGGTTTCTTACGTGAGTCGCACCCTTGACGATTTCGTCACATATATAGCGTTTCATCCGACTCCTCCTCTTCTTACCAGACAGCTCCTTCATCAAAATCATCTGGATTTGGAATATTACTCATATCAAGTACCAGTGGTGCCCCATTGTTTGCCGGTGCAAACGGATCATCTGCCGGTACAGATGCTACGGAAGCTCCTGATGCAGCTGCAGGCGTGGATACGGATGCTGCAGGTGTAGATGCTGCAACCGAATTCATTGGCTTACTTGATGGTGCGGATACCATAGAAGCTGTGGTAGATGCCCATTTAATCATTTTTGCAAGAGCTGTTGCATTGTTTGCCTGCAATACAAGCTCTTTATTTCCAGTAAATTCAATAAGAACCTCATCGTCTGCATCTTGTCCAATAGAAATTGCAATCTTCACTGCTTTTCTAAACCAAGGAAGCTTTTTCAACTTCTCCATACTCTTTTTATAATCATCTGTCGGCTGTCCGTCTGAAAGAAGCACAATAACCGGTGGTAATGCTCTCTCCGGCATTGGTGGAATACTTAACTGTGCTGCCAGAAGATCAAATGCTTTTCCAAGTTCTGTCAGTCCATTGGCATCCATATCTTCCCATCCATAATCCTCTACTGGCACTGGACTGGATGTAATCCAGCTTGCTCCTGATGAGAACTGTAATGCACGGATCAGAAGCTGTGCATTTGGATTATTGTCCGCTGCAGAGCGCATTTCCGGTATGCACTCCTGAATCGTATTGTTTACGATTCCAATTTTTTCTCCATACATAGATCCAGAACAATCTACTACCCAAAAGAAATGAATCGGTCTTGTTGCTAATTCTCCACCCGGTCTCTGTAATACTTCCATGACTTTTCCTCCTTCATACTTCAGCTATACACATATAGTTTTCATTTCGATCTACGACAGTGAATTGGATCATATCTCCTACATGAACTCCAAAAGCTGCATCTGGTTCAGTTAAAAGCATGCCAACTAGTTGTCCATTCTTTATCCCTTCACATCGAACCCAGCATCCTTCAGGTCTACGGCCGCCATGAAGCAACATTACCAGAATATCATCTGGAAACTCACTATTTCTGCAACCATCCAAAACTGAAAGTCCTCTAGTGATTTCTACTCCATCACTGTATTTATATCCAATTTTTATTTTAGCTATTTTATCTAAATGTCTAAACTCAAATCCTTTACAGTCTTTTACAATAAACAAATCGCAATCTTTTACTGAAGCAGAACGATATTTTGCTGAAATGGTATTATCTCCGCTATATGATGTAAGTCCTTCATCTGTGAGTTTAGCACATGTGAGTATTTCATAAGTTAATCCCGCTTGATGATCCACATATCCATACGCCAATACCCCGTTTCCATTTTCATGATCTGGTAATTGCTGCGTTACTTTTTGATAGTTTTTACCCGCCGAAATAAAACAAATTCTATGGTAAACATCTCTATAAGTTATATCTTTTGCTTTCATACCCCGTTTCCCCCTTAGTTAAACTCCCCTATTGACTCTGGAAACAAAATCTTAACACCTTTTGCAATTCCAGCTGTTCTTCCTGGTGCAACCGGAATTTGTGTACCATCTGCTTTCTGATAAGTCCAGTTCACTTTATCTTCATTCCGAATTCCCCAAAGTGCCGGGTTCTTCGGATTCTGAACCACTGAACCTACTACGGTATCCATATCAAAATCATCGTAAACATGATGATGTAACAGCTTTGTATTCTGATGTAACAGCACTCGGTTCTTTCCAATGATAATCTTATTTGGTACTTGTACTGTCTTTCCGCAGTTCCAACAAGTATGTGCCACACCCTTTGCTTCCAGATTCTCATCATAGAAAAGCTGAGCACCGCAGGAACACTGTAACATTCCGCTCATCATGTTAGAGAATAACGTCATCCATTCCGGCTCCGTAATACGTTTGCTCGGCTCATTCAGTCCGACTGTAAATGCTTTAGTAAACATCTGACGCAATTTTTCCGGATACAGTGGCCAGTAAATCGTTGCATTATCATGAATTCCTTTTACCGGTCTGTTCGTCTTATTATTCGGATCAAAGATAAATACTGGATCTGTACCATACAGCTTCACTCTGGCAGCCATATCCATACATCGAATACTTGCTTCCAGTTTTCCTTCCAGTGGATGATTTACCATAAAAAGATAGAACAGTAGCACGGAAAGTGAATATCGGTCTGTATCTTTGGATGGTCGTTTTTCTCCTCTTACAATCTCTGGTGCCATAAATCCCGGTGTACCAAGAACTCCACCTGGCTTACTGTTATCAAAGGATACGTTGTCATTGTCACAAATCAATACATCTCCATTATCCGGATTAAAAAATAAGTTTCCGAAAGAAATATCCTGATACTTGGCTCCCATGGCGTGCAGTTTCTGGTAGCCTCTGGTCAGATTAAAAGCAGTTCTGCACAGTGTATAAAAAGATGGATTCACACGTTTCTTCATCAGATCCACGATACTTTTATAATTTTTTGGTCGAAGAGGCATGATATAACCATACAGATCACTTTTCGCCGGCACAATCAGCTCCATAGGCCAGAGAAAACTTTCATCCGGTGAACCTTTGACAATGATTGTTTCCAGAATCTTTTTCTGACGCTCGGTCGCACTGCCTTTAAAGTACCATTTCAGAGCATAATGACTGCTGCCACATTTCACATCATAGACTTCTCCCTGTCCACCGGCTCCCAGGAGACTGACTACCTCATATTTATTTCCACTTTCTGAAGTGAGTATTGTTCCATTTTTTAATTGTCCTTCCATTATGGTATCTGCCTCCTTTGTTTGATCAACTGCAATACCTGATTTACTACACTGCCATCCGCCACGATCATGCAATAGGATTTATTTCCAAACTGCATCTCGCAGGCATTGCTGTATGGAGTAATTGCGGTCAGATAACGATAAGTCTTGTCAAATCCCCATTCCGTTGCCTGAAACACAATCCTTTGATTCGTTATGTATAGAATTCCCCGGTGCTGCACAAGTTCTGTATGCTCGACCGTTCTTCCTCTTCCGGAACTCCATCTGGTTCCATCAAATAATCCTGGGGCACTTCCTCCCACATGACGGAACTCTTTCACTGTTTTCTGCTCCATATTGATTGCCTTATCAATAAAGTGAATCTTTTCTCCACGTTTCAGGAACAGTTTGTCTGTGTTTAAAATTGGAAGTCTGCCTGCAATGATCTCCTGTCTCGCTGCATCCGGCAAAATCGTTGTCACCGTAGGAATCTGGTTCCGATTTCCAAATAGTGCATCAAAAAGTCCCATCCTCTCACCTCTTTACCCAGTCAATATACCGTAAATCTTCTCTTTCGTTGTCGCATAGCAGGCGACAATCTGAAACTCATGCTATACCAGCTGATATTTAAATTTGTTCTTTCTTGCATATTCTTCTGCATAAGACCCAAAAGAACATTGAATAATAAACTGCTTGTCTGTATTGGTAAATGCGTCCTGCCCGATCTGCTTTACACTGTCCGGAATTACAATGAAATCCAAAGAACTACAGCCGAAAAATGCACGTTCACCGATTGCTCCCAGTTTTTCATGTAACTCCACTTTTTTCAGACTCGTACAGCCTTCAAACATACGATCCGGGATTCTTCCTATATTCTCTGGAATCGTCACATGCTCCATTGACTGACAATCTGCCACCAGTCCATCGCCTAACCAGAACACACTCTTCGGAATCTCGATGGTCCGCAAGCCTGTTCCTTTCAATGTAGCGTCTCCGATTGTCTTCAATGCCATCGGCAATGAGATTGATTTGAGACTGCTACAGTTTTCAAAGGCTGAATCTTCAATCTCCTCGATACTAATCGGCAATACCACCTGATGTAGTTTGTTGCATCCAGAAAAAGCATTCCGTCCAATATACGCTATTCCTTCTGTCAGAATGGCTTCCTCTGTCGGAGAATTGCTGAAGCTATCATCTGCAATCTCCACTACCGGCATATTCCCAGATCTGTTCTGGAAAATAATCGTCTTGTTCTTATCCCCACGGAATCCAGTCACTGCAAGACCTTTTCCCCTACGGCTTTTCTCATATGTAAAAAGATCTCCATAAGATCTGCCAGAAGATGACTGTTCTCCCTGAATTGCCGGTCCGTTTCCCTGCTTCTGTATGGAAATGTCACAGGCTTTTCCCAGCACTCTTCCTCCATAGCAGGAACACCATATGGATACAATCCAGTCTGCATTGACACGGCTCATGCCAAAATCGTCCATAAGCTGCTTCACATAGCGGAAAGCAAAGGTATTATTGATATGGGAGGCACTCTGGATATCCTGTGCAATTCCCATGTTATATGCCATCAGCAATAAATTGACATTCTTCGCCTGATCTGGAAATAAGTCTTTTACCAATGCAGTAAATTTCTTTCTATCGTCCAGAGATGCCTGGTGTCTCGTAAGCATCTCTTCAAAATCCTGTTCAAAAATAACCCATCACCTTCTTATCTGCTTTTGTACTGTTCTCAAGCCTTATTCCACACCAAGTGCTTTAAATACTGCTTCTTCTGCGGAAGAATAGAAAATTAGGCTAAATGCCCCCACCAGATCAGATGGTACAGTTCCAAGATCTCCTGCGGAAGTAATTGGCAATAATACTTTCTTTGCTCCACTGTTCAGACATACTTGCAGGGTACTTGCCAGCTCATCAACCTTAATCAAGGTGCCACCAATACTAATTTCACCTAGAATTGCAAGGCTGTTCAATGGTGTCTTTCCAAGTGCTGCGGAACAAATCGCAATCAATGTCGGCAATGCCAGATTTCCTGTCATTCCAATGCCCTGCATATCCTGATAGTTGATAATATAGTCCTTTGTTGTGGTACTGATCTGACCGGAAATACGGTTTCCATTGGCTTTCAGATAATTAAATGCTGTATTGGTTGCCTCTTTCGGCTCTTTTCCTGATCCAATACCAGTACAGGTCAGCTTTCCATTACCAGGCATCATCTGTGTTTCCAGCATATAGCATCCGATCATACCTGTCTTTGATTTGGAAACGGTATAGACAGATCCTGGCTTTCCCATGCCTTCTGGAATCAGCTTGCCGCCACCCTGCTCTGGAACGGAAACATAATGCTCCTCAAAACTGTCATTATCTGTATAAGAGAAGTTTACATCATAGAACTCCATGCCGCCAATCTTCTTCAGCTGTTCTTTTACTCTGCGACGAAGTTCCAGTGAAATCTCCACAATCTCACGTAATTCTTCTTTTGTTACCTCTCCATCTGGATACAACAGTTTCGTAAATCCAGAAATCATCTTACGAACCGCAATGGTATCACGCTGATTCAGGTTGTTTCCAAGACGGAAATACTTGTCCATCAGGTCACTGTAGCTGTCCTTACGAAGTTCACGCATAAATTCAGACAGATAATCTGTGATAAATCCATAATCGTTGGTAAAGGAAGCCGGTCTATATTTCGGAATCTCCCAGCCAGGAATATAACAATGCATACGATCCAGGAATGCTGTATCTGTTCCCATTTCTGGTGGGAATGGATCAAATAAGCTAGAAGTCTTTAAAAGAGTATCTACGCTCTGATTGATATTTCCTACAAATACCATAGAAGCCTTTGCCTGAATCTCTGCTTTTCCTCGTGAAAATGCTCCGGATGCCATGTATCCTTTCATGATCTGGATACCGTCTTTATCTTTGAATTTAATACCGGCAACCTCATCAAAAGCCACACAGTCCCACATACCTACAAGACCTACGGTATGGTTGGACATATTGTAGAAGAGGTTGGCAACGGTTGTCTGTCCTCCGGCAACCAGAATACTGTTTGGAGAAATCTGCTCATATATGTAAGATTTACCAGTAGAACGTGGTCCCAATTCACAAAGATTGAAGTTATTCTCTACAAGTGGGATCATACGTGCAATCAACAACCATTTTGCTCTCTCACTAAAGCTTTCAGGCTCCAATCCCGTAGAGCGAAGCAGGATATCCATCCATTCCTCTTTTGTAAATGCTTTTCTTCCATTTCTCACTTCATCCATATCCACATGTGGCATCTGGATTGGTGTCAGCTTACGAATACGGATTGGCTGTGTATTCTTCTTATCTTCCTCAATAAATTCATACTCCATCTGCAGAATACACCAGATACCACCACAGAGCAGCCTGTCATAATCTTTCACATAATCCGGATGAATCGGAATTCCTTTTACACCTAGATTAGAGAAGGTAGCTTCATAGCGGTCTTCCTTTGTATTCAGCACAACTGTAATACGGTCAATTACTGTATAGCTGCCTCTTTCACGCAAAAGAGAGAGAATCTTCTGTGCCTCATCCGGACGCACATAGTTATCTCTCAAAATACGCTTTACGTTCTCTACTCCCTCTTCAATGATCTCTTCATCATCGGAATTACAGTACTGTCCAAGGAGATATTCCAGTACATAGACCGGAACATTAGCCCCTTCACGGATGGATTTTGTTAAATCCTTCCGTACTATACGACCGTCATAGTATTGACGAAGTTTCTGTTTTATTTCTTCTCGCTTGTCTTCTGTTGTATTTTCTTGTACACTGCTAAACTCTTCCATCTTCTTATCCTCTTTAATTGTCACTTTCCCTTGCACTGCTGTTCAAATACCCATCTTCTTTTAATCTTTCGACTATAGATATCAACTTTAAAATATAATTTTTCCTCCAGACATCATATTCTAAAATATGTTCTAATTTATACTTGTCATAACAAAAATCAAGATAATTTAGCAACAATCTCCGCACATAATTTCTTAATATTTTTAATTCTTGCTGAGTAATATTTTCATTCTTTCCCTCGTGAGTTTCGTCAGATCTGTCTTTATATATTCTAATTGCATCATCATACACATTTTGCGCATCATCATCTGTTGCAATAGATGCAGCTAAACGATTTGCAAATTTTTGTTTTTTTGCTTTTTGTCTATCATCTGAATTATAACCTATTAGAATCATTTCCGATAATGTAACCAAATTTTTATATGCATCATCAATTTTCGATGTACTATATCCCCTTTCAAATCTGCCAAAAATGACTTTCATTTTTTCATAAAAATCTTCCGGAAAATCCACAAGTTTTCTGAAAAGTTCAGCATTATCATTATTCCAATTATAAAAATCGTCATACACACTAATCGGTTCATCTATACTCAGCTTCTTGCGCAAATTAACATTCATTATTCCTTGTTTGCTATGGAAAAAGAAAAATTTTTCTGCTACTTCGATATTACCATCTTGAACAACATGTAAAGCTTGGATAACACGAATCATTTCTAAATTTATTTTATGCACTATATTTTCAAACACTTCTTCTATTTTTGATGTAAGTAATCCAACAGATATTGACTCCGTTATTCTTTTTTCTATAAATATAAATTCCGGATCTCCATCACTCGATAAATCACTTGAAATATATTTTTCATCTACTTGACCTCTGGCATTTAATATTTCATCCTTTATAAGTGTATCTGAAAGTTTCATCTTCTTTAATTCAAAACTATATGGCATCTGTATTTGTAGTAAAGATTCCTGAGCTCCCAATACTATTGCATATACTTCTAAATCATATGTTCTTTCCACTATCCATCCTCCTAAAACCCAAAATCATCCACAAATGCAATATCAATCATAAATTCATACTGCTGTAGAATATTCTTCTCATCGTTCGCATCAGCCAGTACCAGATAATACTTATCACCATACTTATATTCTCTGGACTTCAGTGTAAATTTCTCATGGAATGTTCTCTTCTCTGGTGCATCTTCCCGGCTGTTTGCCACAATCGGCACATCAAAAGATATCTTTTCTCCCGCTTCTGTCGTAAAGTATGCCACCAGACTTCTTGCTTTCACGGTATCAGTCACTTTCTCTGTCTGGATAAAATCAAAGTAAGTAATCAGATTCGTTACTTTTCGGTTCACAGAGGTCAGAATCACATCTACGTAATCATATGCAACCGCTCTAGTATTTGTTGTCAACTCAATTACCGGAATCAGCATTTCCTGAAGTGAAGAACCACCATGCACATAATTCTGTCCGCCACCAGCTACTTTAAAAATATCTGCTCCAATCGGTGTTGTCACATACAAGTTGTTCATGTATGTCATTAATCTAGACTTCATTCCCGGTTCGTTTACTTTCTGTGTTGTAAGCAGGAACCGTTTATTGGAATATGTACAGATTTCCCGGTCATAGGATACCTTATCAAATTCATGCAGCTTGTCTCTCTTATACAGGAAGCCATGGTCTGTTGTAATAAAGAATTTCGGCGCTGATATATAGCTGGTCAGTTTCTTGATTAGCTTATGAATCTCTTCAATTGCTTCTGAACACGCTGTAAATACTTCATTTTCACTGGCAGTCTTATCACCACGGGCATCCACCTGATTGTGATAAATATATACGATATTTTTCTTCTGCAACAATTCTCGGATTTTCTCTTTATTAGCACTTGCTACTTCGTCAAAAGCTAATGCCACATTATTTTCATTCTGTGCTTTTAAGATTTTATCTCTGGATGCAAGATCACTGCAACTCTGTCTGTTTACTGTGACATTCAACTTATCATCTACCTGTAATTCCTTATGTGGTAAAAGACTTGCCATTCCCACTGATGTTACAGATGGTAGTCCGCTAATCATACATTCCAGTTTCGGTGTGCACTTCTCATCCAGTTCCAGTCGTTCCATCAATTCCTTTGCACACTCATATCGGAATGCATCAGAAATAATAACAATGACACGATTCTTTCCTTCATAAGCCTTCAGGTAATTGCGATAAAAGTCTTCCTGACGTTTTAATCCGGTGTCAGCCATCAGATTATCTGTCAGTTCCTGATTCCACTTCGGTGTTACTTTCTGCAGATAAGTAAAGGAATACATATTCTCAATCCGTTCTCTTACCTTGGAAAATCTCTCTGCATCTTCTATACAGTCATAGGCACTGTAAAACCATCTATAATAAGAATCAATCAAATATGTCTGTTTCTGATAATCTTCCACCATAGCCTTGATATCGCTGGTCACTTCCAGAACAGATATTGCCTTCATCATCTGATAAGCATATTTGATTGCCTGATATTCGTTTTTATATACATTTCCAAAATGACAGGACTTTGCAGTTCGCTGCTCTGCGATCTGTGCAAGGTTCATGCCATCAATCTGAGCATCCAGGATCTCATCATTCAACTGATCCAGTACCCAGGCAATTAAGATATTATCCAATTCTCTGAACGCATCACAATTTGCAATGTCCAAAAGCTGTGCGGACTGATCCTTTGATTTGTTCGCATCCTTTTTCAGTTCATCCCGGATTCTGCTTACTACTCGTAATGTCTTGTCGACTTTTTCTGATAATACATCATACGCATCCTGATAAAGCACATTGTCCATCAGATTACGGACAAATACGACCACATCATTCTTCTTTTTCAATACATACGATTGCAAAACAGCTGGCAATGTATCTTTCAATGCTACTGATGCATACGTCAACAGCATACATGCAGCCAGGTCATCCATGTTCGGATTTTCAGACTGATATCCAAAATGCTTCTCACATAATTCCCAGAACTTTTCTAAAAGTCCATTATCCTCAAGTATTTTCATGTATGCTTCGCTGTCGTTTAATAATAACTGTCTTGTAATTTCTTCAAAGTTTGGAGTCTTCACATCTGTAAGCACAGCAATAAGACCAATATCAATAGTTTCCACATTGAAATGGTCTATGCCAAGCTCTTTAAATTTCTCAATACGAGTCTTGTTTTTCCAAAAGTTACTGTACTGTGCCAGATGTTCTTTAAAACGGTTATCAATTCCTATTTCCTGTGACATCTGGGATACTCGGTCCGTATAATACGGAACCGAGTAATAATACATATCTGCCAATGGATTTTCTGCATCACTTGGTTTTGGAAATGGTGCATATACAAGATACTTGTTCTCTGTATCTGATTCATTTAATAACCATTTGGAATAAAACCAGTTCGTACCATCCAGGATATGTAATTTGGCGTTATCCAGTTGCAATTCTGATACCTCGTCTTCGTATTCCCCTTTATCATCAAACCAGAATATAATACGAGTATCTTCTTTGGAAAACTCAGTATTTAACTGATCTTGTATGTTTTGTAAGTCCATTAACTTCTCCCCTCCTCATTACTTTTATTTGTAAGTAAAATGTATGTCTTATAACGTCAGTACTTAAACTATTAAATATCTTACTACTACTTTTCGTTTGTAAGCTAATAGTTACACATGAATTTATATAAATTATTGCAATTCTGTATCCAGTCTTCGCCCCATCAAAAAGAACTTTTTTAAATATTTTTATTATCTAACCAACATAATTTTATTTTGGTGGAAATGCTAAAACTTGTTTCTGCAATATTCTGTTATCGTTCAAATAATAGTGTTCAATTTTATTATCCATTAACCACTCTCTTAAAGTAAAGAAAAATTTTCCATCCGTATTGTATATCGGAACATCTATATGAGCTTGTCCAATATCTGATTTACATTTTTTTACCAAAGTATCTGTATAAATTTCAAAATGGTACTTAACCTGACAGGATTCTTTTGGATAAATCGCTATCTGAAGGTGTTTGTCACTATTCGCACCCAATGAATGCTGAAGATTGATTTCAAATTTTTGCGGTTCTTTCTCCATATTTTCTAGAAGAATTGCACCACTTTCAACATCTGCTGTACCACCTTGGCAAAAACTATAATTGAATTTATCTCCCGAAATTAAAAGTGTACCCAAATACAACTCTGAAATCAGTTCTTCTCCCTCACTATATACAGTTCCCCAAAAAACTAACCAGTTATCTTCTATGTATTTTTTTATAAAACAATCTTTATTTGGTTTCCACGATCCAAGTTTAAAAATTTCACCCGACTTAAGTTCGGATATATTATAATTTTCACAGAATTTCTCACCCAATAATTCCTTAAGGTCATTTTCCGTGCAACCTTTAGAAAAAATTTTCACATTCAAATCATAACAATCGATATTACCATTATTAATTATATAAAAATGCATCAATCCATTTGCATAATGACAAATAATGTCTACTCTTTTATAACCTCTTGAAGATATTTTATCTATAACCACCAATGCCTTATTTACACCTATATTATGTGAGGATATATTTCGATAAATACAATGTGCAACCGTTCCACAAAAAAATTCTTTATATTCTTTATTTTCTTCTAACACATAAGTTCCATCTTCTAACATTTGTTCATCATACTTAAATGAAGAAAAAACTTTACTTTTTCTAATCGGGCAAATTACTCGCACTAAATATTTTGCAAAGAACATGATTGCTCCCGCAGCGACTGCAATAAATATACCTTGCACTATTGAGTTACTTATAATAATTTTCACAATTTTACCTTTGTTCCTTTTTATTTATCTGCTAGCTTTCCTTTGAATTTATCTTTATGATATCTTCAATTTGCACTCAAGCCAGGAAATGATAATTCCGCAATACGGAGTTAAATTTCTTTCCTGCACAAGACTCGCATAAGTGCGTTCCAGTTCATGTATAAATGCATCTTGTGATTTGCCTTTGCATTTTCTCATGATTCTATTCTTCTCTGCCATCAAAACATTTTTCCGTGTCTGTGGTAACGAAAGTGCCTGGCAATTCAAATTCAATGTTTCTGTCACGTCTTTATTGATATCCGCATCATCCGAATAAATGCTTCCATCCGCTTTATACTTAATTTTTCTGACAGACATTTCATCAAACGGATTCACAGTAAGCTCTATATTGCCCCTGTGTGCATCACAGGTTTTATCTTCTGGTTTCACACCTCGCACCAAACTGTTTCCATAGCACACGCCAAGCATCCATTTAAAATCCAGCGTTGCCTTTTTATCATGTTCCTGCTCATCCTGTGGATGTCTCGGCCTGCAATGTTCAATTCTCACAACACTTGGAGCCTCAATCTTCTTCATACAATATGCACACAGGCATCTCTGTTCTTCCCACATCTGTTCCCGGATGTCTTTTAACACATCTGTAGGCATATCAGACTCATAATCCGCATCCGGATTTTCTTTACGGAATTTCAGAAGACTATTGGGTTCTTTTCCTCTTTTTATAACGATCATACACTATTCTCCCAATATTCTCTCCAAATCCAGAGATGTCCTTGCAGCTGCGATATCCGGATCTGTTGTTCCAACAATCGCCTCGATCTCCGTCAAAACCTTATCTGCTTCTTTGTAATTATTCTCATTCATATACGCATAGAATAAATCCATACGCTGCTTAATGTCAGCCGGACGTTCTGATACATTCATAACCTCACGTAATATGGAATTAGCATCTCTTCCATAAGTCTGTGCCACAGGCATATAAATTTCTCCAGAATCTAAAATACGAATCTGCTCTCTTGGAACAGAATTAATAACTGCTGGAGCATGAGAACTGACAACAAACTGAACTTCCGGGAAAATTGCATGGAGATCGCTCAGAATTGTCTGCTGCCACTGCGGATGCAAATGTAAATCTATTTCATCTATCAGTACAACGCCTGGTGTTTTTTCCAGTACTTGCTCGCCAAGTATCGGATTTAACACTGCCATGCGATAGGCAATATCACCAATCATGCTAAGTGTGTTCTTATATCCATCGCTCATTTCATCCATTGCGAATTTCTGTGCATTTCCATCTGCGGATTCAAATTCCAATACCAGTCTATGAGTATCAAGATCGAAGATAAGGCTGGCATTTCGTGCACCGCTGATTCTCTCAAAACTTCTGCAGATTGCTTTTTCTACTGTTCTCAGAAGCAGTGGTCTTTCCAATATACCTGTCTTCTGTTGTTCCTGAAGGCTTTTCATTGTCTGCATCTGGAACCAGTTCAGCATCAACTTTTCATTTGACTCTGCTGCCATACAATCCACGTAGCCAACCTGACGTTTAAACTCCGTTAAAGATTTCAGATTTCTCTTTTCTTTCTTCTGTGCATATAAACGTCCCGTTCCATAATAAGAGATCAAAGGAAGTACGAGAGATTTATCTCCTGTCATGATCTGGTTCTGTGCTTTCTTCGCGAGTCCTGTCAATTCACCCGCATCTTTGATGGTTGTCTTGCCACTTTCAGAGTTCAAAGAACGAATCCACTTCACATTTTTCTGTTCCAAACAATCACCAGTACTCTCAATAATTACCGGAAACTGGTGCTGCGGATCAATCGTTCCGTTTAAATCATGAAACTCATATCTGGCATCATCCTTTAAGATACTTCTACTGACGCCACCATCTATCCCTAATAGAAAGGTACTGACCGAGACAGCTACTGCATCCAATATCGCAGTCTTACCTGCTCCATTCTTACCAACTACCAGTGTTATATGGTCATCAAAATCAACCTCCGATTCTTGGAAGCATCTGTAATTTGAAATCTTAATTTTTTTTAACTTCATTCAACATCACCTTACTATTTCTATCATGAATTTCAACCCATTAATAATTTATATTTGTCATCTACTTTTTAACTATATACTTCTTTCTTTTTAACAAACATGCATATCGATTTTTTGGGATTTATCAGCATCTCCTCTGGAAAAACATTTCCTTTCGTCATATTGAATTCACGGATTACCGTATAAACATCACTATTCGCTCTTTTCCACTTCTCGCCAAGCCTTTGTAGTTCATCATTAATCTGTGATTCCTTCTTTATAATTTCTCTTCCATAAGATACGGTTAAATTTTTTATATCCTTCTCAACTAAAAACTGTTTTATTTCTTCCAAACCTTCTTTTGTTCCATAATAAGCATGTATTTCCAATGAACAACTATTCTTCTCAACAATATCGTCAATGTCTACTAATATTTTATTACCAGTTTTATCCGTCATATAATATTTTTGACTTCTTTCCTTTGCATTCCTAACATATTGTTGTTCGTTTTCAGAATCATGAGATATATCCATATTCAAATATGCTTTAATCATTCTTTTGGTGGAACCTCCTTTTTCAAAATTATCCGAAAGAAACACAATTTTTTTTATACATTTACCATTATGGTAATATTTATCATTTTTTAATTCTATCGAATCATCAAACAAATCATTTTTTTCACGAATACTTTTAGATTTCAAATACTTTTCATACATACTGCTAAGTACACTATCGCTACGTCTTCCATCTTTTGGCACGTATAATGTATTTTCATCTTTTCTCATAAATTTTTCATCTTTACTTATTTCACTAAATTCCAATTGTTGATGATGTTCAAAAATTTTAAGATAACTCTCTACTGTATTTTCATTTACATTTGACCATATCATATTATGTATCAACCGATAGTATACTTGAGAATCAAAATCTGAGAAAAACTTCTTCCCAACTTCATCTAAAGCCTCTTGCTGCAATTTCATTTTATTATAAATCTCTTTATATCGTATCAAAGTTACTTTAGAAGTAATTTCCCAGTCTAGTCCATTTTTTTCTAAAATTTCTACTAACTTTGAAAAATTTTTCAAAAACTTATTTTCGTAAATTACAGCTTTTTGCTTTTTAGCATCATACAAAAAATAGTATTCCAATTCTCCAACTTCTAACCCTTCTAGAAAAATATTATCAGGATCTTTGATGTTTTCCTTAGTTATAATTAATTGACGTATTCCTGTTTCCTTTTGTAAAATTTTCCCCCAATAATCAAATACTACATCCCCAACTAAGATAGTTTCTTCTTCGTCTTCTTGAACTCTTCCAATCAAAACATACGCATTTTCTGTGTTTTCAACCCCTAATATCTTATATATCCAATTACATTTGTCTCTCAAAGGGTAAAAGTCCAAAGCCTCTATATCATGATTTTCAATGCTTTTATCTGATGAGCGTTTTGAAGTATTGGTTCTACGAATACAATATGCATTTTGTTTATACCATTCTTCTACAATAAACATCACCGCATCTATTTGACTTCTACAACTCTTAACCCAGTTTTTCAAAAGTTGCTCTTGGTACCATTCATCTTCTCCAAATGAATTCAACTTTAAATTATCTACTCCAATATTTTCTCTTTCTAAAAGCAGTAATGCTAGACCAAAAGAAACTCTATTCAAAACATTATTTCGACTCTTTTTCAACGAAGAATTCCTATAAGATGATAATGCATCAATAAATTCCTCTTTAATATATGCTTTCCCATGAATCGAATTAAGTTTTCCTTTTACAAATACCTTATCTTTATAACAAAACGGATTAATTGGACAGATATCACCATTTACTTTTTTTATAAGCGAATTTTCTAATAAAATATTATATATTCCTTTATCATAAACCAATTTTAAGAATTCTTGCCGCCCTTGTTCATCTTTTAATATATCTGAATAATCAACTAAGGTATCTCCCTCATCTAATTTATATTCAATAAAATATCCCATAAGATTTTCATGATAATCTTTTTCTATTTCAATTTTTAAATCTTCTTTTTTGAATAATATTGATGATGTAAAATAGTTACTATTTTTATTTCTTATGAGAACACTATTTTTCCCCCTATCATAAAATATCATAACACCATTTTTCTGATGATTTAGTAGATCTTGTGTGTCAATTATATCTCCTGTTGATTGAAGGTAATTTATAAACTTCAAATTACACTCTTCAGTTAGTGTTCTAAAGATTTCCGGCTTATCAGAAATTGTTTTAAATAATCGCACAGCAAGCTGCAAAATATGAATCTGATACTCTCCTAATGGATTATTCACATCGACAAATTCCGGATTCGTAATAACTTTTTGTAACATATCGTGTATTGGAAACACATATTTCCCATCTTCTTGGATTTCAAAAATAAAATAGATTTTTTCCAGTTCTTCTAAAAGTACGTATATCTTATCTTGCAAATATGTATCATCTATATGTTGTAATGTTCCCAATGCACCATGTGTTTTTAATTCATGAAGAAACCATAAAATAGTTATGCTACTACAACTTTTTTCCTCTTCTGTAGCTTCTGTACTAATTTGCTCAATATTTTTTAATGTATTTAGTATAGGTTCTTTCAACTCTTCTACTGTATTTGTTGTGTCATACAACTTTTGGCAATATTGTAACAACTGAAAAAAAACATCCGCTACTAATTTTCTATTTGCTGATAAATCTTGCAGACTACAATTTTCTATTTCTGCAACAGTTCTTAATACAATTTCTTTTTCGTATTTTCCTACCTGCAACGCTTGCAGACAAATTTCAAGATTTTTCATTTGCTACCTCCGCATCAACCAAAAGAAGAGCTTTTACAATAATGCAATCATTTTTCTTTAATTCAATATCTAAAATTTTTTTTAGATATTCTTCCTTTATTCGTTCAAATATTGGGGGTGAAATTGTCCTATCCTGTACTGCATAATACAATGTATGAATGAAATTGCTAAAATTCAATGATTTAAGAGGTATCAGCTTCAGTTCATGATTATCCAAAATTATTTTTATATATTTTTCATTTTGAAATAAAAATTCATAAAATTTTCTGTAATTACTACCTCTGCCTTCACATGCACTCAAAATTTCTGTACGGCAATTTTGCAAACACCATATTTGTGCTTCTGAAATTGTATACTTACCAAAAATGTAGCCCAATGAACCTACATTAAATGGGTTTTCTGTCAAATATTCTTTTAATTTACTTTTCTTTTCTTCTTCTAGCAAATATCCGGTATAATCATTTTCGATTAAATCATAATTAAAACTATCTGTATGCAAAATTTGAACCTTTTCATTACCAGATAAATCACATATTTTTCCATAATATTTACTTTTATTTAAATTAACTGGTAGACCAACTAAAGGAAAAAAACTCATTAATTCATCGAACAGCATTCTACTATCAAAATCTGGACGGCAAAAAAATACCATATCATCCACATAACGATACACATAAATTTTTTCCTGATCAAACTTCTTTAACACGGAATTTAATAATTTGTCCAAAAACATTTCCGCTATTATCCTTGCATAAGCTGGTCCTTGAGGTACTCCAATACGATCACCATTTTGAATTTTTTTCATTAATTTATCATTATATTCGGTTAAAAAAACAAAAATATTTCTTGCCTTTTTGTCCAAAACATCTTCAAAACTTCTTAATACCGCCAAAAAATCTATATGATCATAAAAACCTTTTAAATCTATATAAAATACCTCATAATTATCCATAAATGGTACATCCATAAATACATGTATATAGTCTAAATATCTTCTCCAGGAGGAATACCAATGATAGAAAATATATTTATTCGATGTATATGATATATGATAACTAAATGATTTCCAGCTTTCATTTATCAAGTCACATAATCGAAGGGCTAAATTAGTTGTAATGATACGCTCTTTT
Source organism: Blautia luti (assembly GCF_033096465.1). Lineage (NCBI taxonomy): Bacteria > Bacillati > Bacillota > Clostridia > Lachnospirales > Lachnospiraceae > Blautia > Blautia luti. The sequence continues at coordinate 1,993,521 of NZ_AP028156.1, forward strand.
GCCGACAATGCAACTAATTTTCTTGTTTTTTCCTCACTTTCAATTCGGCTAAAAATTTTAAAATTTTTCGGTGTAAACTGTATTCTTTTCCCTTCTTCTATATCTTTAATTAAATCTTCATAAAAACGAAAATCATAATTTTTTAAGTTACAGAGTTGATTCCATATATAAACATCTGCGACTTCATCATTTTCTTTTAAATAATTCTTCTCTTTTTTTGCAGTAATACTAATGTCATAAATCGTTTTTTTCTCATTTGTATTTTCAATTTGTTGTAATATATTCGGTTCAACTCCACATCTCCGTAATAAATAATGCAATCCCGTCTCTTCTGGATCGATATTTTCTTCCAATGTAATCCCATAAATGCGGTAAAGATACCCAAATGTTGCTGGGAAATATGACTTTCCTAATTTTTCGATATTACTGAATGTTTTTCTCTCATCATAATTGGGAAATCTTCTAAACACGTCCGTTACAAGTACTGCATCTGCATCACATAAATATAATGTTCCCAAAATAACCAGCCAATCTTGATGCAATGAATTTCCCTGTTGCATTCTTTGAAAAATTTCTCTAAAAACTTTGGTTTCCGATAAAATGTTAATAACTTGATCAGATGTCACATCTATATTTCCTTGCAACCAATATTTTCTATATTTTAACTTTGTTGTTTCAGCGTATGTTGTATCAATATTAAGTTTTCTAACAACTTCCGTTATCTCATTAGGCATATATGCTTTCATTATGCCTAATTGTGCATTCAAGAATACTTCCGATTCTGTATCTTCTTTTTTTTGAAATTCGCCCTGGAAAATATAAGACCTTTCACCTGCTACATGACATGATAATGGAAATTTCACCTGTTTTCCTACTATATTACCCCGGCTAGTATCTGTAGCCGGAAATCTATCCAGCTCCCACTCCTCATTATCTTTTATTTCTGATAAAATCTGACATTTTTTTTCTAATTCACATACAATACGATATCCTAATTTTTTTTCAAAAACCGTTTTAAATATTATCCATACATGAATTCCTCTTCGTCCTGAAAATTCTGTTAAATATTTAATTTCTAATTCATCCAACATATTTGTAAATGGGAGAATACAGTTTTTATATAACCCATAGACATTTGGATTTTTTTTATCTTTACAATCAAAATCAAAACAAATCCATTTTATCCGATTGGTTTTGTATCCCTGTTGATAGCACCCCATAGATCCATGTCTTAAAAGCATATTTTCAATCACAAATGGAGACATTGGAAAATATTTTGTAATATAACGACCATTCGGTTGCTGTATACCTGCTGCATAAGTATTTACCACCCACAACGAATATTCAATGTTTGCAATATCCTTAATAATCTGATTAATTACCATAATGCTTTCTCATCTCCTTTATTCCGTCTATGTTCATCTTAATGTCTATCAGAAAATATCATCAACAGACAATACATTAAAAATTTCAATCATCTCAAAATTTTTTCGCTTTATGCTTTCAATATATATTCCATATCTATATACTACCTGTCATTATACTATTTTATTTTTGCCAAAAGATCCACTTTTAATGCTTTCTTTCCTTCCTGAGCAACTTCCACTCCCTGGAATTTCTCATAATTCACTTTCACACCATCATCCAGGTCAATCTCAATTCTCTTATTGGCAATATGAGCAATGGCTTCATCATAAATCTTCATTTCAGCAAGCTGCTTTGTATATTTGGTCACTGCTTTTGTTGCCTTTGATTTCTCCGATGCTGATGATGCATTGTCAATAGTATACTGAGCACTCTGCATAGCTGTCTCTACATATTTCTGTGCCCGGTGTAAATAATCTGTTCTTACACATCCCACGGTATCAGCATCGTAACGGTGCATGTAAATCAATGCTTTAAATCCATTTTGTTTTCCGCTATCAAACAACCAGTAAATTGGTCTCTTCTGATATACTTTCAGATGATCTGCATAAAAATCTTTTAGGAAATAATTACGGATAACTTCTCTGGAAGTATCACCTTTGTTGCCTAATGCGTTTGCAATGAAATCCAGGTTTTCTTCTAAGGTATCTGCACTGTAAACCGTTTTTACAAATTCTACAAAACGTGCAACAATATCATCTGTGAAAAATTCTTCATCTGTTATTGGTATACAATTATCTTCATCTGGCAAATACTCTTCATACATCCGTGTATCTAATATATCTCCAGAACATATTAAACCAGGATAATCGATACTATATCGCCCAAACATACATCCTACAAAATATGATACAAATGCTTTACATGCCTCAGTCAAAGTACAGATTTTAAGAGATATACTTTCTTCTTTTACTTCCGCTGACATTTCTTCCTGTAGCTGGTATAATTCTATAAATTTAAAATTAATTCGTTCTTCATTTCTTTTTAGTATTTTTCTTTTCTGTTTACTTTTTTTTACCCATGCTTGATAAGATTCTTTTAATGTATCATATTGATCAATTAGTGGTGATCGTACAAAATCCCATGATTGCTCATATGAATCCCAATCATCCTTCATAATTTGCACATTTTCTTTTACCATCTCGATTACATTTTCTTTATCATTCTGTGGCATTTGCAAAATAGGTAATCGAGCAATATAACCGCAATTGAAATCTAAGGTAGGTGATAAAAATTCCAAATATTTCATTGCCACATTACTGTTTAAAAAACCTGCATAATAATTTAAATTATCTTCGCTATCCGCAAATAAACTTTCACCCTTATTATCAAAAATAAATCCATGTCCAAATCTTCTAACACCAATTTGTCCTCCCGAAATTGTAGACCAAGTAATTCCAGGTTCCATAAAATGCTGATAGTTTGCAATTACTGCACTAGGAATTGCTCTCATTTCTGCCGCATCATCTTTCCAGTCAACTACATATTCATTATTACCATACCACTTACGGTAACTTCCACCTTTATTATAAGGATACCAGCGTTTATAGTGTGATTCATTTTTATCAATTTTCTTTGCCCCTAAATTCAATTTATCTTCGGATACCTCATGCCAAAATCTTAAAAACCTATCATTGTTTGATGTTGAATTACCTTTACGAGGTTCAGATACGTCACCTAATTTTTTAGATTTATTAAAAACATCTATTACAGCCTTCGATGCCCAATACGCTATAGGCATTCCTGGTATAACCTTATATGAGTCTTGCTTTGCTGAATAATCATTTTCTTCACTATGAAATGCGTTTTCTTTTTCAACGGCATTATCCATCTGAACTAGTCTTTTATATCGGCTAATAAAATCGTTGCAATATACATTACGAACTGTAAAAGTTGCTGTTTGAACAACTTCTCCACCTATTTCTTCAAATGCTTTTGTTCCTAAGTGAACTAAATTCTCAAACAACATCTTGTACAAATCTTCTCGTAGAGTCAAAAAGCTGGACAAAAACATAAAAGAATGTTGAGTAATCATACTCATAACTCCATTATACTTTAACATTGTCGTTACTTTTTTTATAAAAACAGCATACATGTCTGCTTTATAAGCTTCATATTCTTTCTTTACTATTTTTAGCAGTGAAGAATTCATTCCCCGATTTCTCATATATGGTGGATTTGTCACAACTACATCATATTTCTGTTCAAGGTTTCGAGCTATTCTTATCAATTTTCTTAACAGCACCTGTGTTTCTTCACTTCCGACACTCTCAAATGAAATCTGTCCTGTTGTGCCTAAATCATCTACAAATTTTTCCAGCACATTCCAATCACAAGCATCTATATTCAAGATAGATCCATACTCTCTGGCATTTTTAAATGTATGCAGTAATCCTTCAATCTGCATCGTAGCCAGATTTCGTTCCATTTCACTCAAATGTGTTCCAAAGAACTGCAGATGATTCCGATTAATTTCATTGCTCTCTACAATCGCATAGACTTTCGGCTCTGGCTTTCCATCTCTTCCGCGCAGAAATCGTCGGTTATATCCACGCCCCTTCATCATAACTGCAAAATATGCAAGCTGATATGCTCTCTGGTCAATATCCAGTCCGTGAATATTGTATTCTACAATCTCAAATGCTGCTTCTCTCTTGTCATATCCGGCACTTTCATAGATATCCATCAGTACATCAAACATTGCAATCAGGATATGACCGCTTCCCATACATGGATCAATACAGGTAATATCTGTAGGCTTCAGTTCTTTGTATGAAGTACGGATTTCTGCCAGTTTTACATTAACAGAATCTTCCTGCTCTGCCTCCGGAAGATAGTATTTCCATCCAAATCTTTCTGCAGTTGCTTTTTCATCTGTACCTGAATCAACCGCCCTTAAATGTTCAATCCAGATTCTTCCCACAGAGTTTTCTACCATATAGCGAACAATCCAGTCTGGTGTGAAAAGCTGAGTTGCCGCTGGAATTCTTTCTTTTGTGATTTTTACGTTCTTTTTCAGTTTTGCAAAGGTATCATCTTTTAATTCTGTGTTGTAATACTGATACAGCCATCCAATGATCTCAACCTGTCCGGTTGGATTTCCTTCTGCATCCAATGTTGACACATCAAAGTCAGCTTCCGGAATACCTGTTTCTGGATTCACCAGCATATAGATAACATCATCTTTATTCGTATAAGAAATACCAAACAGCAATTCCATATAATCAGAATCTGCCTCAAAGAGTCCCGGCAGAATATCATGCAACTGATGACACTGTTTTAGGAATAATTTGCAATACAATTTATCCGTATCTTCAGATGTACCACTCATTTTCCAGTTGATAATTTCTTCTTTTTCCTGTGCAGTCAGGTCTAAATCTACATCCGGTGCCTGTGTCACAAGATCCGGCTCCATCTTCCCTTCTTTTTCGGAAGAAAGTACACGAACTCTGGTTGGAAGATAGTCGTTCACTTCCATAAAACGGATCGCACAGATTCTGTTGAACCAGGTATAAGCTACTTCTTCTACAACTGCCTCAAATCCACGGGATTCAATCTGGGATACCAGTCGTCTTCTCTGTTCACATTGTCTTTTATTCAATGTTACTTCTGTTCCTGCAACGGTCTGGTATACTTCAAAGTCTGATCCTTTTGTGATTGGTTCACTGCATGATTTTTCTGTAATTCCAAGCATACCGGCTTTATCTGTAACAGAATCAATCAGTTTTTTTCTTGCTTCTATGGCAAATTTCTTTATCGCATTCTTGTTCATGTACTGTTTCCTCCCACTGGAATGATTAGCTTAATGTAATAATCGTATTTTCATCCAGCTCGTTTAATAATTTTTTCTTCATTTCTGCCAGGAACTTATCAATATCCTGTTCATTCTCAATCGAATAGGTTCTCGCACCTGCCACACTGCTAAGAGATACATTCTTACGTTTCTTTTGCTGAACTGGCGGATTTACTGGTTTCGGTGGCTCTGTATGACCGCCACCTGTTGGTGGTGTTACCGGATCAATTGGTGGTTTTGGAACTACTGGCGGACGATGTGTTTCTTCGTATTCTGTAATCTCATCCATGCAACGAAGCTTCAATGTGTCACTTTCCAGTCTGATATTTTTAACTGCCGCAATCTCATGGGATGTATCCAGTTTCTGTTTTAATTCTGCAAAGGCATTTACAAACTTGTCCCTGAATACAGATGCAAATTCTTTTTCATCCAACGTATGTAATACTTTTTCCAGATCATCATCCACAATCGGACGCATCTCTTCTGCTTCTTTTTCAAGCAAAGCACCATACTGCTGTACAAACTTTATAGACATATCCGGCAGTTTCTGAATCTGGCTAAATGGATTTTTCGCTGTCACAATAGCTTCCATCTGGGCAACATTATCCATGATTTCCTGTTCACGGATATAGGTTTTACTGTTTTCAAACATTTGAATCTGTTCCAGTGCTTTTTCGAAGATCTTTTTCTGACCGCCTTTAAAGAAGTCAAATACCGGTGCAGTATCATCTGCATCGTCTAACAGATCATCTCGCTTTTTATCTACTGTTTTAAAGAACTCTACCGGCTCTTTGATAGCCAAAAGTTCTTCCAGATTTTTCTTCGCCTGTTCCATCAGGGATTTACAAGGCAGCTTCGGATTTACACGGTATTCAATCATGATTTCACCGAAAGTATCCAGCTTATCCTGTGCTTTATTCTTAAAGTTTCTCATAATAGTATCGTCATCATCGCTGGATACGGAGAAACCAAAATAATCTTTCAACACTTCTTTTACGGAACGGATCTGTCCGTCTGTCGCCCGTTCTCTGATATCAATCAGCAGTTTCTCGACAAATTCACGTTTTGTCAGGTAACGTACCAGTTCCTCTTTCGTATTGGACCACATGGATAAACTTTGGCTGTTATAGGTAAGGGATACTCTTCCCATCTTAAAGAGCATAGCAACCAGCCACTGTACATCTTTCGGATCAAAACCATACGGAGCTGCCCCGAATTTATCCTGCAGAGATTTCAGAGAAGTCTTCATATGTCTTGCATTGTTAAGACCGATGACCTGAATCACTTCTTCCAGTGCTAATTTATTCGGTGTAGTATCACTGGTTCCAAGGAAAGAAAGCTGTCCATCGTTGCCATTGAATACTGCAGCGATATCAGAAAGCTCCGGAGCTGTTTCCATATAGGTCAGCTTGTTATACTGCATGGCTACTAACTTGCCAAGTGCTTCGTTGATACGACTTGCCGGTTCTTTGGCTGAGATATTTGCTTTATCTCCGTTCACATAGATATCTGCATGTTTCAATGCATCCTCAATAAAGATGCGGATACGGTCTTTCTTTTCAATACGTTCATCTTCTTTTGCACGACGGATGCTGTCAAAGCTTCCTCTTGCACCAGAAGCATTTTTATTCAGGAACTTATAAATTTTAATGGAGTCAGTAATCTCATCCAGGAAGGTACTATCGTTCGGTAATTTTACAATCACACTATGTTCCTGTGCAGAAAGCATACGCAGAGCAGAATCCGGATAATCTTCCCCATATGGTGTGATGATGGATACTCCGATATCATTGGACTGATTTCCCTTGAAATAACGATCATCTACCTTCTGGTTGAATGGGAATAAATACCGGCTACTGTAACGATATTTCTTATCTGTAAAGATTTCCTCGAAGATTACGGTAGATGCTTCTCCAATAATCTCACCCATTTCTACGGATTCGTTATTGATGGCATTATTGATTTCCTGTTCTTCATTGGTCAGGAAGATATAGATTTCTCCATTTTTCTGTACCAGTGTCTCTCGGATCAGTTTCTTTAAGGATTCTTCTATCTTCCCACGGATTTCAATACGGTCATCGTCAATATTAGAGATCATCAGCGTAGTAAGGTTATCTACGTTTGCTTTGATTTCTTTGACGTATTTAATCATAAACAGCACTTTCAGCAATTCTACATCGAACTCGTCCAGTCTGCTATTGTCTTCTGCATCGGTAATAACCTGACTATGCTGATGATCAATAAATTTATGCAGTGGATCATAGAAATAGCTAAACGGTACCAGTACACCTTCCTGGCTGTCTTTTAACCTGATTGCAGACTCCTGGAACAGTGCTAACATAGAACGGGACTGGTCAGATAAATGCTTTCCACTGGCTCCATGGGTACGCACTGCCGTCAGTACCTGTCCAAGCAAGTTGAACTGATATGGAATAAACGGATAACAGTCTGCAAAATCTGTTTTATCTGTATATAATTTTTTATCTGCTGTATCTGCTGTAAATGTGATCAGATTCTTGATAATGGATTCTTTCTGCTCATATAACAGCTTCAATGCAGATTCTGCAATCTCATTTTTCTCCAGGATACGTTTCCGTATAACTTCATCCACGTTGGATGCAGACAGGGATAATCTGGTATCAAAACGTCCCTGAATCTTTGAGAAGTCATTTCCTTTTGTCTTTGTGATAGAATCAATATCTTCCTGGCTGGTAACGATGACCCATGCTTTTCCTCTGCAGGCAGTTCCCAGATCTTCTACGATGGTCTGTAAGTTCAACATTAACTGAGTGTCGTCAGCAATGTACTGTCCGATCTCATCTACAAGAAAAATAACGTGATGGTTCGGTCCTTTTTTCTCACAGTACTCTTTGACCAGAGATACAAACTTCTCAATACTGAGGTCATAGCTTCCCTTTGCATTCTTACACCAGTTGCGGGCAGCCTCCTCACTCATGAAATCCATATCCACGATTGTTTTTACGATTTTATCCTGAATAACTGCAAAAGCCTGTCTCTTTTTCTCCCAAGGTGCCCCTGCAATCTCTTCAAATTTCTCCTTGAACTCTTCAAATCTGCCTTCGTTATCCAGCTGGCGTTCAAATTCTGCAAGATATGGAATAGATCCGCAGTATCCCTGCATTTCATTAAATACCTTCATGAAAACTTCCACGATAGCTTCTTTCCCTGAGCCAACCTTTGCAGATCCTTTGGAATCAATATTAAAGAGCATAACATCAGAAGAAATGGTTCCGGAATTGGTCATCTTGGCAATCAGCATCGGATCATCGATTTTCTTTCCGTCTGTAAAGTACTCGATAGCTCTCTTTCCTTCTACCACACTGTTTTTTAACAGATAAGAAAGAATCTTTAAGAAGTGAGATTTACCACTTCCAAAGAAACCGGAGATCCAGACACCCATTTTGTCCGTATTGTTATTGATCCCCTTTTCATAGTTATCGAAAAAATCACGGAAATGTTTTAACAGTTCTTTTGTTACTACATATTCGTCCAATTCCTGATATACGTTTTCTTCATCAGACTGACCTACTTTGATTACGCCCTTAATATCACGGTCAATCTGTTTCTCAAACATCTCTTTAATCTGCATTTTTCTTCTCCTTTGTTTTACACAAGCCGGAATGCCCGGTAATAATTTCTGGAATCCATCGTTCCAAATAATTTCAGATCCTGTCCGCTGTATTCTCCAGGATAAAACATCACAACCGGCACACTGTCCAGTACCTGATGTAAATTGTTCAAAATATTATGGCTCGCAATGATTGGATGGCATTTACCTACTCCTGTCAAAAAGATTACGCTGTCTGTCAAATCTTCCTGTAGAATCTTAGAGATAATCAGGTTCAGTTCGTTCGTTTCATCCAGTCCTAATGTCTCTACCAGACTGTCTGCCATATCAAAAAAGCCATTGTCTTTTTCCAGATCAAAGAAGGCTTCCAGATATCCTTCTTCCTCCAATACCTGAATCATCGTGTGAAACAGGTCAAATTCTATGATTTTAAAATCTTTATTGCCATTATTGATTCTGTCTTTTAAGTATGCGATATGATTGCGTACTTCCAGCTCTGCTCTCGGATCGTAATCAAACACATAATATCCGACTTCATTTCCTAGTCCTTTATTTTCACGGAAAGACTTTTCAGAAATCTTATCCTCAATCCGGTTCAGTCTTTCTTCCAAACTTAATCTTGCCATCCTTAGACTCCCTTCACTGCTTTCAAGTATTCGCCAAGCCCATTTGCAGTCAGTAATTCTTCTGTCCGGTAATCAATATGAATTGGCTTGATTGTTCTTGGTTTTGCACTGCTTTCCAGTAATCCTGCCTCAAACATCATTCTGGTAAAGCACTGTTTTAACTTCCGTACTGCAGTATCCGTCCAGCCAGCAACCACATCACTCTGCATTGCCTTATCTGCAAAAAAGACATTCAGATCCCGGTCTGTGATCTCCTTTTCACCTAATCGAATCTTCTCGTCATAGACTTCATGTAAAAACTCAAAAAATAATCTGCTGTCCATCAGAATTGTAATCAGATTCAAAATCTTTGCGGTTTCTACATCACATGTGATAAACACCTGTAATACTGCTTCCGGTAAGGCAGATACTCTTCGGTATGTTCCATTCAGCACCTCATAGGCACGATATTCTGCTTTCACCTGATAGATATTTTCCTCCCAGGCAATCTTGCGGATGTCTGCCTTGCTAAGTCCTTCCAGAATATAAGCTGCTGTTTTTCTGGACTCTTGCAACCAAAATAATTTTGATGTAAGTCCTGCACTGTATTCCATTACTGTCCACCATCCTTCGTCTCTTTTTCATAATGGACAATATCTCCGAAATCACAATCTAACTTCTCGCAGATCTTTTCCAGAACCTTCATGGAAACCAGCTCGTCATTGGTCATTTTTGCCACGGTGCTGCTGCTGATTCCCACCTGGTTCATCATATCCACTTTCTTCATTTTTTTATCAATCAATAACTTCCATAATCCATTGTATGATACTGCCATATGTATTCCCTCTTCGTTATACACAACTTATGGTTTTCCTGTATTTTGAAAGTATATTTTTTCATTTTCGGTCTTACACTTTCAATCCATATTATTGTACCATACTGTATGTTTTTCTTCAATGATAAGTGCAAATGGGAACTTCGACTTTGCGAATGATTCATTTGAAAAATCTAAGGGAGTCGCATGACCTTTTCTTCTATTCTTCCAAATATATTTTCAGAGCATTGTAACAATTCAGTGTCTCGTTATCTGCATCATTAAAATTCTGAGAATAGGTCTGCAGGCTTCCTGTTGGATCTGTTGCAAGATTTGTCAATGATATATACGCATCATACAGTTTTGAAAGCGATTCATAAACGTCCTTATATTCTTCTGGTGGATTCTTTAATTTCTTCATCAAGGAATTGACGGTATCTTTGTTGTCATTGATATCTGCTATCTGACTGCTAAAACTGCTGTCAGAGAACAGATTTTGTAAGGCATCATTAAAATCAGACACATAGTATCCCTTTGGTTTTGTGTATTTATCTGTTTTGCTGTCACTTTTCTCATAAATTGCATTGTACCAAACCTGTTTAATCAGATTGCCGCAGGTTTCCGCATCACTGGCGCCAGAAAGCATAGAATATGCTGCCATGTTCAGATTTGTTCCATATTCCTCGCTCTGTTTCTGTGCCTCTGCCGCTGCCTTTGCTGCAACATTCTTCTTATGTGTCTGTACTCCAATAGCTGTGATAATTGCTGCAACAATAACTGCTATCGTTGCAATCACAATTATTTTCTTTGATTTTTTTGTTATCTTCACACCGGTTACTTCTACCTGTTGTGGAGTTTTTTCTGTCTCAATAATGTTTTCTATCGGGCAACCACATTTCGGACATGTATCCATTCCTTCTTCCAGTTCTGCTCCGCAGTCTGGACAGCACTTCTTTTCTTCTGGAACCAACACTGTTCCACAATGCACACATTTCTTCGCCTTATCCGATATTTGCTCGCCGCAGTTCGGGCATGTTGTCATAGCTATAATCTTTTTCCTCCAAATTTTTTATTTTCAATTCCATTTCTATTAATTTTTCCCTTCTTTGTATGCCTGAATCTCATCTGCCCAATGATCATCCATAAAATCCATCATTGCATCACTTTCAACTGCTTTAGAAATTGCTCTTCCTACAGCTTTAAAGTTTAATTCAACACCCTTGGAATCATTTTCATATGTTACAGATCTGTTTCTGGCAATCCCTATCTTCTCAGCCTCTCTTCCCGCATCAATATTGGCCCCCAGGAACAGGAACTCCCATCCGCACTCTTTCTTAGCTTCTATTTTTCGCCTAATCTGCTCCTGTGTAAAATGCTCACTGGAATTTTCTAATCCATCTGTAGTAATAACAAATATGATTTTTCCTGCCCTGTGATCCTCCGGAAGATGTTTCTGCACATTTTCCATTTTTTCAATCGCTGTTCCAACTGCATCTAATAAAGCGGTACAGCCACGCACAAAATATTCTTTTTCCGTAAGTGGTTCAATGATCTCCACTGGAAATCTGTCATGGATGATATCTACTTCATCATCAAATAAAATAGTAGTCACATTCACTTTCTTTTCCTGTGCCTTTTGTTTTTCAATCATGCCATTAAAACCACCGATCGTATCACTTTCCAAGCCACCCATTGATCCACTTCTGTCCAAAATAAAAACCAACTCAATTAATTCTGTATTCATGTGATTTCCTCCTCTAATATTTGTTGTTAATCACATTTTATCTACAGAACCAACTGGGTTGGTCGCCTGTCAGGTGACATTGCACCAAAATATTTTATTAAAACACTGGTTGTCCATACGCATCCAGCACATCATTGATTTCAAACATATCATAAATCTTATTCTGCAAGAAATATGCCACGATAATATCTGTTTTTGAACTTCTGGATAATGCGAAACCGGCACTTGCCAATAAATCCTTTGCTTCATCCAGGGATAATTCCAGAGCAATCGTAAAAGCCAGTACCGTTTTTTTATTTGGAACATAATTGACATCTTTCCGAATTTTTGAAAAATGACGACGATCCACATATGCCTTTGTATATGCTTCTGAATCAGTCATACCACGCTCATCAATCATTCGGAGTAATCTCTGTGAAAATGTTTCCTCCAACTGATTCATCAAATTATCAATATTTCTGTTTACCGACATCGTAGAAGACATACCTTTTTGTATTTTTGTCTTCTGCATCGTTGAAACATCAAATTCTTCCGGTAATGCATCTTCTGACAAACTGCTTTCTTTTACCGGCTCTTCCTGCAAAGCCTTTTCTTCAGCTCTCTTTTTCCGAAATTTTGTAATTTTATCAAAAATGGATTTCATTTCTTTATCCATTTTGATATCATCTTTTATCGGCTCATAATACTTATCTATGTATTTCCCTACCTCATCAATCAGCTTCTGATCTGCCATAATCTGTACCGCCTTTTATAATTCTTAATCATCGTAATGATTGAATCCACCTAAAAATCCTGGATTGCTATGCCCCCGCTTATGCCCCTTGTCATCATAATGGTTCAAACCGCCAAATAATCCTGGTCTGCTATATCCTTTTTTACTCATAATGTCATCCTCCTGACTCTATTAGCCTCTTGTTTGATCTCAGAATAACACACTTTTCTCATTTGGATGTCGCATAACAGGCGACATTCTTATATCACATTTACAAACATTATACCATTTATAATTCTTCCGACAATACTCAAAAAAGCCGGAAGCCACGTTGTCATCCGTGACCTCCGACTCGTTGTGCTTATTCTACACTGTCCTTACACCCAAATCAGCTCCTCTCTCTGGCTTATCTTTTCCCTGTTTTTCCTGGATAATCCTCTTATTGATTTCCAATCGTTCATGAATTGACGGTTTTTTCTCTTTTCCTGGCATTGCCTTTTTCTGTGCTACTGCCTTTCTTTCAGCTTTCCCTGCGTCCTTAACTGCTGTATTTGTTTCAATGCCAGCTCTCGGCACAGCTTCTCGGCTCTCATTTTTCTCTGCTACCTGCTGTTCTCGTCTCTCCTTCACACCTTTTTCTTCCAGACTGCAAAAGCTCTGCAGATACGGCAACACATGATTCTGCATATCCGTCAGATCTTCCATATACTTCTGATACTCTTCATTGCCCTTTCCTTGCTGGTAACTGATCCAACTTTCATCAGTCAACTTCATTTCATTCTGCATCTTTAACTGACTGATGATGCCGCCATTTCCGGTACCAATATCTATCTTACCTTGAAAATGATGCAGCATCTTGTCGCCTTTCTCAACATAATATACTGTAAAAAACATCTGTGCTGTCGTTTTTGGTTCGTTGGTGTTTGGATTACGATCAGCATACCAGGCTTTGTCCTGTTCTACTGTTTTGGAATCCAGATCAGATAACTTTTGACATCTTGGATTCTCCAGCTCACTTTTCTCACAATAATTCACATACACCATCGGTTCCATATCTTTCAGAAGCTCCGGTTCATAGGCTTTCAGTCTTTCCAGCAATACACCTGCACGAACAGACTGATCGCATTCTTTGTCTACAATATCCTTCAAGTAAGAAACATAGTAATGAATATTACCGCTTTGTAAATCCAGCATTACTTCCTGTACCGTATTTTCTCCCATCTCCACATTATCCCGATACTCATACGGATCAAAAGCTTCTGCAATCTCATCCATTGCCTCTGCCAGCTGTTCTGTGGTCATCTTCTCTGGATACATTGCTTCCCGAACATCCCGTATCGGTACATACTTATAATCCTGCAATGCTTTATGAATTTTCTCAATCCCCTCTCGTACCAGTGCAAGTTCTCCATAAAACCGAACATCATCCATCAGATTTCCAAATGCAGTATTTCCTTTTACGATTGCAAATTCGGCTTCATCATAGTAACTGTCTTCCGGATCACGATAGATAATTCCCATTGAGCATCCGAGATAAGCTGCTTCTGGATTCTCCCTATATTTTTCATAGACTGCAGCTATCTGATTAACATCGGTACTTTTTTCATATGCTCCCATATTATGAAACTCATCACATTCTGTGGCAAAATATTCCAGATAAGGTTCTTTCTTTGGTGTCATATTGTTGAGGACGTTATCAATCATGTTATAATTCGCCTCTTTCAGTTCCTCCACCTTTGCCAAAGGCTTATATTCGCCCTGGCTTTTCTGAATCTCTGCCATTACAACCTCATCCATTTCTTCTACCTTTTCCATCAACTGATCATAATCCCCACGGATGCGTTCTCCAGTCCATCCTTCGTCTTCCAAAAGTTCCTCTGCCGCTTCTTCAATAGAAATTTCATCATTCTCATAGACTCCACCATCCATTAAATAAAAATTTTTATAGCAGGAATTAAAATCTTAATTTTAAATATAAAAACGCTTTAACTACTTTTTTAAGCAATTAAAGCGTTTTGAATTTACTAATTATTTAATGTAGATTAATGAGGGCATTTAGCGTATGTAATTGTTTTATAATATTTTGCATTAGCTAAATATCCACATTTATTACATCTTTGACAAGTATAAACTTTTACTTCGCAGCCACCGGAGCTTTTACTTGCATGACTATAAAAATAACCATCTACCATACTGTGTATGCAAAGAGCATATGGTTCAGTATCTTGTATTTTTATTTGGATTCCATCGGAAGATATAAAGATACCTACGCAATCGGAGAAATCCAGGGTATCAACTAAACTATCTTCTTCTAAATCTAAGTCATTAAAAGTATATCCAAAATAATCTTGTTTATCATCTGTTACAACATCACTAAAACTCTCATCCGACGACTGCATCGGCTCATAAGCAAACACCGTGCAGGCACTGGCAATAACTGTGACAATCGCAAGCGCTACCATCAGCACTTTCTGTAATAATCCTGCGTTTTTTCTCTCCATCATATAACTAATCCTCCTTTTGAGTATTTTCCCTTTCGAAGAAAGATTGTTTTTCCATACAGTCGGGAAAACTTTCTCTTCCGGGACACCTGTTACTACCATGATCGAATATCTTTCAATTTCATCATCAGAACAGCACTCAATGGCGGCTCCATCACTGACAGCTTCTGCAGTAAACCGATAGAGATAAAGCAGCACATATGCCATGGGATTCATCCAGTGTAAACATAACACTGCCAGACATAAATCCAGTGTAAACATAACACTGCCAGACATAACAGTTTCATCAGATTGTCATGATTTCTTAAATGTCTGTATTCATGCTGATATACCATTAAGAAATTAGGATTCTCCGTAAAACTCTCCGGGATGATGATCCTCTGACGAAAAAATCCTACCGTGCACGGACCACAAAAGCCATCCGGTACAACTGAATAGGTAAGATCTATATCTGAACGATCTACGACATGGTCAATGGAACTGAGAATAATACGAATACCTCTGCGGTATTTTATAAACTGACTGACGGCGAAAATAAAAATCACTGCCGCCCACAGGGAAATAATTACAGACGCCCAGCCGGGAAGCCATACAACTTCGCCCTGACGCTCATTGAGAAAAACTAAGGATTTTGATAAGAACATCTGAGATTCTTCTCCAAGAATAGCATGAGGAAGAATTCTTTCTGGCAACAGGCCTTTTACCAGCTGAACTGGTATCAAAAAGAAGAACAAACCTGCCAGCAATAATCTTCTGCCCCAGATATAATCATAATTTTCTTTCTGAACCAGAAATAATATCAGACATATGAACACAGGAATCGCTCCTGCAACAGACATACATAACAACAGTTTCAACTAATCACATCATTTCTTCTTAATGTATTCCAACAGAAGCTCTTTCTCCTCATCAGAAATATGCTCTTCATCGCTGAGTGCACTGATGAGCCTGCGAACTTCTGGATCAGCAGTATAGCTGTATTTCCCGGATAAATTCTGTGAGGTTACGGTCGGCTTTCTCTTGTAAGCCGGAGTCTCTGATCTTTTCTGAAGCCTTTCACGAAGGCTGCGATTTCTGAATGCCAGAAAAAGCATAATTGCCGGATAGATAATTGCTGCTCCGGCTGCGCAGATCATATATATCGTCAATGCTTTCGGATCATTTACCGGTGGCCTGCTCATAAAGTTATAAAAGAGACATACCATAGAGCCTGCGGTAAATACGATCCAGCAAATTGTTTTCATTTTTCTTTTCATTATCAACATAAA
This sequence comes from Blautia luti, assembly GCF_033096465.1. Lineage (NCBI taxonomy): Bacteria > Bacillati > Bacillota > Clostridia > Lachnospirales > Lachnospiraceae > Blautia > Blautia luti. Next base: position 2,009,972 of record NZ_AP028156.1, read on the forward strand.
CTCCAGATTCTTTATTTCGTCCAGATGGTTGTTGTGACATGAACCAAGTTTACCATATCCCTGTCATTTCCACAACCTAATTCTGCCATTTTTCCCCATGTTCTTAACGCCATTCTTCGAGTTTTATCGAGGTTTGAGTCCTGGAAAATGGACAAAAAAGATACGCAGAATCTGTAAGAAACTGCGTATCTTCCGGCTTTTATTCTACTTATGAAGAAAGGAAAAAAGTCCCTTTTTTTTCTCGTAAGGCTCTGATGTAACACCCTTTACTTCATATCCTGTAGCGTTGATAGCTGTTTTCAGTTTAGCTTCGTCTACCGGTGTATCTGTGATGATCACTGTCTCACCTTTGGTATGAGAAGATGTTACTTTATTTACCTGAAAAGCTTTTCTGACGGCATCATTTACATGAGATTCACACATTCCGCACATCATACCGTCTACTTTTACTGTTGTCCTGACCATGAATGAGTCCTCCTGTTTCCGGAATAGAAAGTCTGCTTACATGCTGGCTTCCAGATCTTCCACTGCTTTTATAAATTATACTGCTGCCTGCGCCAGAGCTTTTTGAACAGCCCCCAGAATTCCCTCTGAAGAAAATGTTGCGCCGGTTGCAGTGTCAATTCCATCTGCTGACTGATTTCCCATGATTTGCGGATAAATAGTTTCCCATGCATAGTCGAAGTATTCCGGTGAATCATTGTTTGTCTGCTCTATAGACACAATCTGGCCACCTGAAATAGTGACAGTTACATAAACTTTGCCATTATATCCAAAACTTCCGGCTGTGTAGGTACCATCCCTGTATGGTCCCAATGGTTCTTCCGGTTCCGGGGTAGGTGTAACTTCCGGATCTTCTCCAGGATTATCCGGTGTTTCTGATGGTTCCGGGGTTGGAGTAGCCTCAGGAGTTGGTGTTGGCTCCGGTGTAGGGGTGGTTGTTGGCTTAGGTGTTGGTGTCTTGGTCGGTTTCGGAGTAACGGTAGGCTTGGATGAGTTATCCTTTTTCGCCTGATTGATAATATCCCTCATAGCATCCAGGATTCCATTGGAGGAATAAGTAGCACCGCTGACTGTATCAATTCCGTCTGCTGTCTGATTCTGGATGATCTCGTCTTCTAAAACTTCCCATGCCTTGTCAAAGAATGCCGGTGTGTCTGTATGTTCTGCTTTCAGTGACTGGATCACACCCTTTTTAATCTTCGCAGTAAGGGTGACTGTACCATTATACCCCTTTCCTGTGCCTGTATAAGTTCCATTCTTATACATCTCTTCCTGATCCGGATCAGGGGTAGGAGCAGGTTTCTTGGTAGGTTTTGGTGATGGTGTAGGAGTAGGAGCGGCTGTAGGGGTTGCTGTGGCAGTCTGGCTTCCAGAAGGCATGGCCTGTGACAGTGCACTCTGTACTGCCTGTATGATTCCATTGGAAGAATAAGTAGCACCACTGACAGCATCAACATTTGGAGACTGGCTGGACAGAATCTGGCTGATCACGCCCTGTGCATTGGAAAAATATGCCGGTGTTTCGCCGGAAGCATCCAGGATATCAATGGCTGTGATCCTGCGTCCGCTTACAGTTACCTGAACAGTAATAGTCCCGCCGAATCCGGTTCCTGAACCTGTGTAAACACCATCTACATATCCATCAGAAGGAACTTCTGTGGTAGGAGTTACTGTAGAACCTGCTCCACCGCCTGCACCGCCGGATGCAGCAGCGCCGGTAGTGGTATTTTTCTTAGTTCCTGTTTTGATCTTACTGGCCTTTTTTGCTGTTGTCTTTTTTTTGGAAGTTTTATTTGTTTTGGCAGAAGAACTACTGGTTGTATTACTGCTGTCTGCTTCATAATTTAACATTTTTTTAATTTCAGAAGTAGACATAATGTTATTATTTTCTACCTGTGTAGCCTCTGCCGGTGTCTTGTCTGTCTGGTAACAGGTTACACAGACTGCTGCAAATACAGCTGCAGCGGGCAGAAGTTTCAGCCATTGTGTATTCTTGTTCATATTTTCCTCCTGTTTTCTTGATCCGTTAAAGGTCACCTGTAGTAACACGAAAAGAAACCTGTGCCTGTTTTGGGGCAGGACACAGGGTTTCTTATTTGATACAGCTGTCAGATAATCGAAATTATTTAACAGTTACTGTAAATTTCCTGGAAACGCCATTGCATGTTACTGTAATGGTTGCTTTACCTTTTCTGATTCCCTTTACAACACCTTTGGAGTTTACAGTTGCAACTTTTGTGTTGCTGGATTTGTATTTGATAGTCTTTGAAGGTGTAGCTTTGGCCTTGATAGTGGTTGTTTTCTTCACGCTGATAGATGCGGAAGATTTTGTCAGGGTCAGAGTTGGATTTTTGACAGTTACTGTGCAGGTTGTTTTTGCAGAACCGCATGTTACTGTGATTGTTGTTTTTCCGGCAGCTTTTGGTGTGATCTTACCTGTTGTTTTATTTACAGTAAGAACCTTCGTATTGCTGGATTTGAATGTAGGTGCTTTGGAAGAACCTTTTACAGTCGCTTTCAGAGTTGTGGAAACACCCTTGTATGCGGTAAGTTTGGAAGAAGAAACTGTTACAACCGGTTTCACAGTTACTTTGCAGGTTTCAGTTAAAGAACCACATGTTACTGTGATTGTAGTTGTTCCTTCAGCTTTTGCTGTAATCTTACCTGTTGTTTTGTTTACAGTAGCAACTTTTGTATTGCTGGACTTGAAACTTGGTGTTTCGGTTGTATTCTCTGTTTTTACACTCAGAGTTGAAGTTTTACCTGCATCAAGAGTAATGCTCTTTTTGCCCAGAGTCATAGATGGCTGTTTCAGTACAAGTCCTTTCATAGCAGCATTAAGGTGTTCATATGCTTCATTTACAGTTGCCTGAGAATTAGGGCTGGCAAGCTCATCTTTTGCTTCCTGTAATTCTCCTGCAAAAACAACCCAGCTTTCTGCAGTATAATCTTCTTCTTTTAATGTCTCTGCCTGTTTTACAAGTTCTGTTAAGTTATATGTAGTAATTTCATTTTCACCAGGCTGAACGAGATTTTCTTCTGTAGCATTTACAGTGAATGTAAAGTCCTGGTATCCCATCGCATATACTGTGATCTCCCATTTACCTGTTCCATCTGTATCTGTTGGAAGCTGGCAGCGGACAGATTTTGTCAGACCAAGCTGAATTCCCATAGATTTATGCATCCAGTTATCTGCTGCAAATTTAGTACCATAGGTAGCAAGCGGTGTATCTCCGTTTCCATAATACACCCATTTTACAGCATACATGTTTGCACCAAGGTCGCCGTAACCTTCACCTTTAATATCAGCTCTGATAAATGCACCGTAAGCTTCAGCTTTTTCTGCTGCTGTCAGCCCTGTCTCTACATTGGATACTGTTTTCTGTGCTTCATCAGCAATACCGGAGCCAGATCCTGTTTTTCTTGCTGTGAAAGAGAATGTTCCGTCAGAATTCTTCACAGCTTCTTTCAGGCCATTGGTTTCTGCTGTTACATTGGCTGTTTTGCTGTATCCAGATAAAACGCCTTCACCAAATCCACCAATCAGAAGACCGCCATCTTCAACAACACTGTACTGAGCTTTAAATGCATCGTAATCTTCTGCCTTCACTGCTACAGGAATATACTTCATTCCTTTTACTTTATATTCTTTCATTTCTGCAGTACTTCCATCCGGTTTTGTGATCACGCCTTTATTAAATCCAATAGAAGTACCATCTGTCAAAACAATAGTATTTCTGTCTGACCAGTATGAAACTTCATAGGAACCGCCAGCTTCATCGTAGATAACTGTGTCACTCTGGAAACTTCCTCTGTGAAGACCATGATTTATGGTAGCTCTGGTAACTGCATCAAAGCCACCTTTGTCTGTTTCACCTTTTGTATCTTTCTCATCTGAAGAAGTAGTATTAGTTGCATTGTAAACACCCTCAGATGCCCAGTACTGATCCCATGTCAGAGAAGCATAGACATATTTATAACCATCCTGTGTTTCCTCTGCTGTAGCAGAAAACTGATCTGCTTCTGCCTGCTGTTCATCTACAAATGGTGTTTCTTCTTCGCTGCCAAATTCATCTGCGGAAAAATCATCTGTTGTTACTGTAGCATCTTCCACAGTTGCTTCTACTGTTGCTCCATCTGAGAACTCGGCACCCATTACCGGTAACCCGGATACCATCATCGCTGCACTTAAGATCGCAGGTGCTGCCAGCTTAATTAAATTTCTTTTGCGCATACCTAAAAATCCTCCTGATATGAAATTTAAATGTATAAAGATGAACTTATTCACTGACCGAATAAGTATCTTTCATCAACTGAAAGCGTTCCTTCATGCCTTCTGTAAGGTAAACATGACCGGAATCATCGACAAACAATCCGTCTGCATTGTACTGTTCCAGAAGCTTCTTTGCTTTCTCGCGTCCAAGTACAAAGCAGGCTGTAGATAAACCATCTGCATCCAGACCATCACTGCATACAACTGTTACTGATGTGAGCCCGCTTATGGCCGGATATCCCGTAGAGGGATCCAGAATATGATGATAACGGACTCCATCTTCTATAAAATACTTCTCGTAATCTCCGGAAGTAGAAAGAAATTCTGTTCCATTGAGAGATACAACGCCAAGATAATCGCCTTCTGTATCACGGGGATCTGTCACAGCTACCTGCCAGGATGAACCATCCGGTTTCTGACCGTAACTCATCACACTGCTTCCGCCCAGATTCACAATAGCACCTGAAACTTCTTTATCCTGTTCCAGAATGTCTTTTATGGCATCACAGCCGATTCCTTTTCCCACTGCTCCCAGATCCAGGGTTACTCCTTCAGACATGGTGACCTGATCGCCATCCAGAGTTATTTTCTCATATCCTACATCCTCAAGGAGAGAATTTAACTCTTTCTCATCGGGAACATGAGGATTTTCTCCGTCTATATCCCACAGACGGATCACTTTTCCCATTGTGGGATCCATGGCTCCATCAGAAGCTTCAGACAGTGCAAATGTCTGCTGCAGGTATCCGGCTGTCTCGTCAGAGACTTCCTGGGTGCTTCCTGCATTCTGATTGAGCTGATAGATCTGAGATCCTTCGTCTGTCCAGGAAAGCCAGTTTGTCTCTATATCTTTTAATGTAGAAACAAGCTTGTCCGTAATATCTTCGCCGCTTGTATACAAAGTTTCAGAAACTACAGTATCCATTGCAAAATCTGTTTTTGTGTATGAGGCAGTTTCTGAATTTCCCCATGCCGGGCAGGATGTATATACAAGTGATGTCATTACAAGCAGTCCGGATAATATAGATTTCTTTCTTGTCATATTAATCTCCTGAAATATTTATGGATAAATTTATACGGATCACAGCTTTTTGCAAGCAATCAATATAAATCACATTAGCTTTAACTAACTTCATAAACTATACCACGGTGAGTTTGTGGTGTCTACCCCAAAAGTTAGACGTTACTAATCATTTTTTCTCAATAACTGCCTCATTGTCCCTATCAGGGTCTCCGAAATGAATGTTCTGTCTTGGACAGGTAACTGTACATGTATGACAGCAGATACATTCTCCGGAATGTGCGGTATCCCCGTCAATGTCCAGATGTGCAGGGCATCTCTTCTTGCAGAGTGTGCATTTCGGCGCGCAGTTCGGCCGGTTTCTTTTCAGCAATGCCCCCGGGATTACAGGCATAATGGCAAATACTGCGCCCATAGGACACAGAAACTGGCAGAAGAAACGTTCCTGGGTGCACATTCCGATCATGATCAGAAAGAGGAGCACTGTTCCAACAATATAGGCAGGTTTTGGCAGTTTCCCTGTAGTCAGCATGGAAAAAACATCCCAAGGGCTCATTCCCTGCAGGCTGGAATAGAAACCGGTAACACAGAATAATAAGATCAGTGCCAGGACTATATATTTCACTTTCTGCAGTTTATGTACCATTTCTTCTGAATAACCATGTCTCTTTTTCTTATGGAAGAATCTGGATCTGATAAACAGGGTCAGTTCATACAGTGCATCTCCAAGGGATCCGAACGCGCAGGCATATCCGCAGAAATGTCTTCCAAACAGAATCGTAACCAGAAGTAAGACTGCTGTTACATCCAGAAAAGAGTTCCATGTCACACTCTGATGATTCCCTATTGCCAGAAATATGGATTTCACGCCTGCAAATGCAGTGGAAAATAAAGATGGCGCTGCTATAAAAAATATAAGCTGTATGGCGGCGCGGATCAGCCGCACCTTTCTCTGTCTCTTTTTCATCAGTTTTCCGCCTTTGTCAGTGCATCATTAACAGCTTCCAGAATACCTGTGGAACTGAAAGTAGCACCGGAAACCGTGTCTACATCTGTACTTTGTTCACTGATAATACTGCTGATCACATTTTCCCCCTGTGCCAGATAAGCACTGTCTTCTCCCGGCGCACTGGTTACGCTTACATCTGTGATCGTATCATCCTGAAGAGTTACCTGTACAGTGATGGTTCCGCCGTATCCTGTACCGGATCCTCCATATGTACCGTTTTTGTATACATTGTCAGAATCATCAGATGTTTCTTCTGCAGCTGTACTTTTTTTACTGTCAGAAGATTTACTGTCGGATTCTGTTTTACTTTCTGCAACAGTTTTCTGCTTTTCATAAGCCTCCTGTAATGCTGTAAGAATCTGTTCCTGCTGATCCTGAAGGTTCTGTACCTGTGTAGTCAGGTCTGTAATGCTCTGTTCCTGCTCCTTGTCTTTTACTGTACCATTATAGAAAAATACTGCCATGATAATCATTAAAAGAGCGATCAGACGCAGGTAAAAGTTTTGATTATTCACGTTATGTCCTCTCCTTCGTTATTTTTCTGCAGCATGCAGTACATTAGCTGCAACTAACTTCAGAAGTATAGCATTTTTTTATAAAAATTTCTATTCTTTCTTTAAAATGTTAATACTGTTTTTTTATCATTAAGAAAGTCCCGGAACGATGTATCAGTTCCGGGACTTCTGAATCAGGCAATTCAGTTTGAAATTTATTTTACAGTAACTTTGAATGTTTTACTTACACCATTGCAGGTTACGGTAATCTTCGCAGTTCCTTTTTTCTTTCCGGTTACTACACCTTTTGAAGATACAGTCGCGATCTTTTTGTTAGAAGATGTATATTTTATAGTTCCGGATGGTGTTGCTTTTGGTTTGATAGTTGTCTTTTTACCTACTTTAATACTTGCAGAAGTTTTGGCGAGTTTCAGTGTTGGATTCTTGACAGTTACTGTGCAGCTGGTTTTCAGGCTGCCACATTTAACTGTGATCACTGCTTTTCCGGCTGCTTTAGCCACAATTTTGCCTGTTGATTTGTTTACAGTCACAACTTTTGTGTTGCTGGAAGTAAATGTTACTTTTGATGCATCAACACCTTTTACGGAAGCTTTCAGAGTAGTTCTGGTTCCTTTGTAAAGAGTTGTAGATTTTTTATTTAATGTAAGAGACGGATTCTTAACTGTTATTTTGCAGGTTGCAGAGTATTTTCCGCAAGATACCGTAATCACGGCAGTTCCTTTTGCCTTGGCAGTTACAACTCCGGTGCTGTTTACAGTGGCAACTTTAGTATTGCTGGATTTCCATGTAATTTCATCTTTAAGGTTTGTCGTAAGTTTGAGAGAAACTTTTGTTTTACCTTTTGTATAAAGAGTTTTTGCTGTGGTATCTAATTCAAATTTGTCTTCTGCTTCTTTATAAGTGAAAACAAGATTGTTTTTATATCCTACAGAAGTCACTTCAAATACAGTTGTATCTGTCACCTGAAGATCTGTAAGATCAAGTGTTCCATCCTCTTTTACAATTACTTTTGCTCCTCTTCCGGATGCTGCATATTCTTTATCGTCGACTTTTACTTTGCTGATGTTTTTAATGTATGCAGAAAGTTCGTCAGCTGTAGCTCCGTCAGCCGCAACCAGCTTACCTGCCTTACTGTCATATGCTGCAGGCATTTTGTCAGTATTTACTGTAAATTCTGCAATGATAGGAACATAGATTCCGTTGGTATCTGTAATTACAACTTTATGTGTTCCCAAAGCCAGAAAGCCAACTGCAAGTTTTCCGTCTGCACAGGAAACTTCTGTTCCGTCTACAGTATACTGTGCATTGAAATCAGCAGGCAGTATCTGGTCAAATGTAACTGCAGCAGAAGAATCTGTATCCATGATATCTGCTACTGTTGCTTTAATACCTGTGGTTGTCTGAACTTTTACATCAGGTACATCAAAAGTAATGATTCCTTTATCTGTGTAATAAGTAACACTGTCGATGGTTTTTCCCATGATTGATTTATAGTGTGCGGAAGAAACCGGGCATCCATGAACTTCTGTTGTGTATCCTGTTCCCCATGCGAGCATACTTCCGCGCCAGATATTCTCCAGATGGCGAAGACCATAGTTGGTTCCGTCTGTAGTATTTACTGTTACGCCATATATTTTATCTGTATTTGTGTCGATCACTTCCGGAAAAGCATTGTTATCAAGATCCAGTTCATAATCACCATAGTTTGTTTCTGTTTTCAATGTAGCATTGATAGAAACAGTTTTTGTTTCTGCACCTTTCATTGCAGAGAATGAATAGCTTCCGTCTGCATTGACAGTGAGTTCTTTATAGTAAGACGGCGCTTCGCTCAAAACATAATAAGAATAGGATGCATTCTCAATCAGGGAATCTTTTCCTGTATAAGTATTGGAGCTTGTCTGGCCTCTGTTTGTTACTGTGATCGTTACTGAATCAGAATCTGTTACCTGTTTCTGGTCTTTAAGAATGGAAAGATCGCTGACCTTAACAGGAAAAGTAACACCCGTAACATCAGATCCGTCCGGATTTACATGATAAGCAGAATTTCCGTTCATCATTCCGGATGTTCTTGATTTGTTAAAAGTTGCTGATGTGAACGCGTCAACTTTGACATCATTATTTTTCAGTTCTGCCTTATAAAAATCATCATATGGAATATTCATAAGGACATACGTTTCACCCTGCTGTGTTTCTGCTGAAAAAGCATCTTCCTCTGCATTTTCCGTGGTAAATTCATCTGGTTCTTTTTCTGTAGTAAATTCATCCTGTCCTTTTTCAGTGGTAAATTCTTCAGGAGCAGAGATATCAGTGCTGTCTGTAATTACTTCAGTGTCCGTAAAGTCAGATGCCAGTACAGCATACGGCATATTGGACATTACAACTGCTGCGCTCATCACAACAGGAGCTATCTTTTTCTTAAGATTTTTGTTTATCATGTTTTTCTCCTCTTCTAAAAATTTATTTTTGGAATAACTCTTACCAGAGGGTTAATTAACTTATTAACCAAAAGGGAGTAACTTCTGCCAAAGATATTCATATAGGATTTTGGTATGCAGTTAATAGCAACTATAATTAGTCACTACTAACTTTTTAAAAGAATAACATGTATATTAAAAAAAATCTACCATTTTTTGCCAGAGTTATTCGTCAAACTTTTTCAATAAGGAAATACAGGAAGAAGCTATGTGAAATATCAACATACGTTAGAGAAGACTAACTTATGCTTGCAGAGATATTTTTTTTGTGTTAGAATAATTGAAGAATTTTTATTTTTTGCATTTAACGGTTGAGAGGAGATATATTTTATGAAACAAAAAACAGCCTATCTCGGACTTTTTTCGGCTGTGGCTATTATTCTTGGATATGTGGAATCGCTGGTTCCGGTGTTTGCGGGGATTCCTGGGATTAAGCTTGGGCTGGCGAATCTGGGGGTACTTTTTATTCTGAAGAAGTATTCTTTTAAAGAGGCTGCATTGGTTTCTGTCGTACGTATTCTGGTGATCGGGTTTATGTTTGGAAATCTGTTCAGTATCCTGTACAGCCTGGCAGGGGCTGCGCTTAGTATGATGGTTATGACCCTTATGTTAAAAAAGACCTCTTTCAGTCTGATCGGAGTTAGCGTTGCGGGAGGCGTTTCACATAATATCGGGCAGCTTATTATTGCTATGTTGATCGTAAATAATGCAAGTGTATTTGTATATACGCCAGCGTTGCTGGTAGCCGGTGTAGCTGCCGGTGTTGTGATTGGTGGACTTACAAATGAGATTATAAAAAGAGTGCATATATAGGACTGATATTTTGGTTTTGTTCAGTATAATATCTATTAATCAAACACGTTCTAAAAATGCTTCTATTCATCGGTTTCATTTGAATCTGACACAGCCCATAAAGCAGGATCTGCAGGGTCTTCCAGCAGGGTTACATCTTTGCCAAGCTGCATCTCCTCTTCCACTGCTTCGGCTGTATTCCGGATAGCCGTGCTGTGTCCGGTGAGTGCTGCAAAAGGTGCAAACTGGGCTGCACGGTCATTAAGAGGCATTCTTGGATGTGATGCAGATGCGTGGTGGGGAAGATTGATGATATCATCATATCTGTGTGAAGACTGATTTCCAATACTGCTGTCAGAGGTATATTTGTTTGTAAAATCAGCATGGCCTTTCACATACGTATCATTCTGTTTACTCAAGCTTTATGTCCTCCTATTCTCTGATTTCTGTCAATGGAAGTCGCACCTTCTTCGAAGTTTGTTCCTTTGAGAATTGCATTTTTCCCATATTTTTTCTTGATCTCCAGCATTGCATGCTGAAGTTTTTTTTCTTTCTGAAGCTTTTCTTCTTTTTCCTGGTTTTCCTTTTCAACCGCTGCATAATCTGTAAAGAGATCCAATTGTTCATAGGTTTCTTTTTGGACAATATCCTGCTCTTTTTTGATATGGTTGGCAGTCAGGGTAATCCTTCGGATCAGCAGATCGCGGTTTATGATACGGTCATAGAGTTTCAGGATGTTCTCAATAATCTCGTAAGTTGAATTTGTAAATTCAGACAGGTTCTGTGTTCCGTGGGCATGTTTCGGAACGCTTCTTCCATAACGGTCAATTGTAATCTCTCCTTTATAAGCTTTACGGATGACAGGATCGGAAAGATTCTCTATATCATATCCCACTGTTAGTACCATCTGATCTGTGACCATTCCCTTATCAACCAGATCCAGTGCCATCATCTCAGCCATTTCCCGGACTACGATCCTGGTTTTTTCGAAGGTATAAGGACATTGAAGGACCTGACCGGAGCAGATACTGTTGTTCTCCGGTTTATAGGACTTAATTTCTGCAATAGTACAGGGTTCCCAGCCCCAGGCGTGGTCGATCAGCAATTCTGCGTTGATCCCGAACAATTTATAGAGTAATTCTTCATTATGATAATCATTTGGGCCGCCTACAGAACATCTGGCAACATCTCCCATCGTCTTCATTCCGTTTTCTGCAAGTTTCCGGGCATATCCACGTCCAATCCGCCAGAAATCAGTAATCGGTTCATGTTCCCACAGCAGTCTGCGGTATTCCATTTCATCCAGCTGCGCAATACGGACTCCGTTCTCATCCGGTTCTACATGCTTGGCCACAATATCCATGGCGATTTTGCACAGATATAGGTTTGTACCGATCCCTGCTGCTGCAGTAAGTCCATGGGTATCCAGGATATCCAGGATGATCTTCTGGGTGAGCTGATAAGCACTCATCTGGTAAATTTTCATATAATGAGTAATGTCTATAAAAATCTCGTCTATAGAATACACATGCATGTCTTCCGGCGAAAAATATTTCAGATATGTCTGGTAGATTGCGATGCTGACTTCAATATATCTGGCCATTCTCGGCGGTGCAATGTGATATCCCACTGCCAGTGACGGATTATTTTTTAACTCTGTATCATTACACGACTTTCCTGTAAACCTGTGCGCGGGTGCTGCTTTCAGACGTTCCTGGTTCACTTTTCGGATTTTCTGGATAACTTCAAAAAGCCTTGCTCTTCCCGGGATCCCGTAAGCTTTTAGGGATGGGGAAACTGCAAGGCATATGGTTTTCTCCGTGCGGCTGGCATCCGCTACTACCAGATTGGTAGTCATAGGATCCAGGACATGGTCTTTACACTCTACTGATGCATAAAAGGATTTCAAATCTATTGCTACATAAATATGAGATTCCATTTATCCAATCCTCATTAAAATAATTTAATCTTCTTCGATATGCTCTCTGCCCTGATTAATAATTGCACGGACATGTTCATCTGCCAGAGAGTAAAAGATAGATTTTCCCTCTCTTCTGTTCTTTACCAGCTTGTTCTGTTTCAGAATACGGAGCTGATGAGAAATTGCAGACTGTGTCATGTTCAATGCTTTTGCAAGATCACATACACATACTTCTGCTTCAAACAATACAAACAGAATACGGATTCTGGTGGAATCTCCAAAAACTTTGAATAATTCTGCCAGATCATAGAGCTCTGTTTCTTCAGGTAATGTTTCATTTACGATTTTCAGCAGATCTTCATGAACTTCACATCCATCACATACTTCATCCTTACGTTCTTCCATTGGCTCACCGGTTCCTTTCTTACAATTATTATATTACCACAAATGGTTACTGTCTATGACCAGACAGTAACCCTGCAAATTTCTATAAATTCTTTACGAATAATGTACGGATCGCGTTTAATACCGCGATGATCATAACACCTACGTCTGCAAAAATCGCCATCCACATATTTGCAATACCCAATGCCCCAAGAATCAGGCAGAGAATCTTAATACCGATTGCAAAATAAATGTTTTCATATACAATGCGGATACATTTACGTGCGATCTTGATCGCTTTGGAAATTTTCAGTGGATCATCATCCATCAGTACGATATCTGCTGCCTCGATCGCTGCGTCTGAACCAAGTGCTCCCATTGCGATACCGATATCTGCCCTGGATAATACAGGTGCATCGTTGATACCGTCACCTACAAATGCAAGTTTATTCTTTTCAGATTTCTGATGAAGAAGTTCTTCTACTTTAGAAACCTTATCAGCAGGGAGAAGTTCGCTGTATACTTCCTGAATACCAAGTTCTTTGGCAACCTGATCTGCAACTCGTTTGGAGTCACCTGTCAGCATAACGGTCTTGCTGATTCCGGCTTTCTTCAGTTCAGTGATCGCTTCTTTTGCATGAGGTTTGATAATATCGGAAATCAGGATATGTCCTGCATATTTGCTGTCAACAGCCATATGCACAACAGTTCCTACATGGTGGCAGTCCTGATAAGCGATTCCAAGTCTGTTCATTAATTTGGTATTTCCGGCAGCTACAGATACGCCGTCAACTTTGGCAATTACACCATTACCACTGATTTCTTCGATATCAGTAACACGGTTTCTGTCGATGGGTTTACCGTATGCTTTCTGCAGGCTCTTGCTGATCGGGTGGGAAGAAGAACACTCTGCAAGTGCTGCATACTCTAATAATTTCTCATCAGGCATTTCGCTATGGTGGATACCGCTTACTTCAAAAACACCCTGGGTCATAGTACCGGTTTTGTCAAATACAACATATTTTGTCTGAGCCAGTGTTTCCAGATAGTTGGAACCTTTGACCAGAACACCCTGGTTGCTGGCACCACCAATTCCGGCAAAGAAACTTAACGGAATACTGATGACCAGTGCACAAGGGCAGCTGATTACAAGGAATGTAAGGGCTCTGTAGATCCAGTCTCCCCACATAGCCGGTTTTCCCATAATAAGAAGTACGATTGGAGGGATGATTGCAAGTGCAAGGGCTCCATAGCATACTGCCGGTGTATAGTATTTCGCGAATTTGGAGATAAAATTCTCGGATTTTGACTTTCTGGAGCTGGAGTTCTCTACCAGTTCAAGGATCTTGGATACTGTAGATTCACCGAATTCCTTAGTTGTACGGATCTTCAGCAGACCTGTCATATTGATACATCCACTGATGACCTCATCTCCTGCTTTCGCATCACGCGGAAGGCTTTCGCCTGTCAGTGCGCTTGTGTTTAATGTTGAAGTTCCTTCAGTGATCACACCGTCGATGGGTACTTTCTCACCTGGCTGAACAACAATGATCGTTCCAATCTCAACTTCATCCGGATCAACCTGTTCCAGTGTTCCGTCTTTCTCTATGTTTGCATAATCAGGACGGATATCCATCAGTTCGCTGATGTTTCGTCTGCTCTTTCCTACTGCATAGCTCTGGAAAAGCTCACCGATCTGATAGAAAAGCATAACCGCAACACCCTCAGAATAATCACCAAGTAGGATCGCACCTACGGTAGCTACAGCCATCAGAAAGTTCTCGTCAAATACCTGTTTATTTAAAATACCCTTGAATGCTTTCTGCAGGATATCGTAACCGATAACCAGATAAGGAATCATAAAAAGACCAAATCTTAAATATCCCTCTACAGGCAGTAATGAAAAAGCAACGATCAGTACTGCTGCAATGATGATCCTGGTAAGCATTTTCTTCTGCTTCTTGTTCATATCAATACCTCTCTCTTCTTATAAAAGCAGGACTGCTGTAAAAACATCTCCAGCGGAAATATCAGTCGCAAAGATCAGTTTATACAACAGTCCCTCCCCTGGATGATCCAGGATTAAAGATAGATTTCGCAGTCGTCTTCTACCTTCTTGCAGTTCTTTAATACGTCTTTCATAACTGCTTTCGGATCCTGTCCGTCTTCGAATTCAACGATCATCTTCAGCATCATGAAGTTTACTGTTGCATCCTTAACACCAGCTGTATTCTTAGCAGCTTCCTCCATTTTGTTTGCACAGTTTGCGCAGTCTACATCGATTTTGTATGTCTTTTTCATGATTTAATTCCTTTCCTGCTTTTTATTTTATCATATGAGCACTTGTTCATTTGTTTGATTATATTATAGCATGATTTTGTTTTCTGTCAAGAGATTTTTTAAGATTTCTTTACGTGAAATCAATTTTATGATATAATTTATCAAAATATAACTAAGCAGATATTTAATGCTAATCGTATAGTCAGGAAGTAAGTTGCTGCAAAGAATAAAGTAACAGAAATAATGCTATACAAGTACAGGGAAAGGGAGGTGCTTTTATGGCATTACATGAATCAGGCGAAGATTATTTAGAGGCTATCCTCGTAATCAGAAATCGAAACGGAAACTGTCGTTCCATTGATATTGCGCACGAACTGTCATTTTCCAAGCCAAGTGTCAGTGTTGCTATGAAGAATTTAAAGGCAAACAATTATATCACAGTTGATGGGAATGGATCTATCAATCTCACGGAAACCGGTCTTGAAATTGCGAATAAGATCTATGAAAGGCATACATTTCTGACAAACTGGCTGACCGCCATCGGTGTCAATCCTGCTACAGCAGCAGATGATGCATGTAAAATGGAGCATGCGATCAGTGCAGAGAGCTTTTCAGCAATAAAAAAATATATTGCAAAAAATCCAGCCGAATAATGGCTGGATTTTTTAATTCATTATTTTATTAATTATCTTTAGTCTTCTTCCTCTTTCGGAAGCAGGTTTTTCATACTTCTTAAGCTGATGGTAAGAGTAGACATATTGTGAAGCAGCGCAGAAGTGGTCGGCATGATAATGCCTGTTACGCCCAAGGCGATCAAACCACCATTGATACCGATGATCGTACGGTAATTATTATGAATACGTTTCATCAGCGCTGTACTCAGTCTCTTTAAGGTAACGATTTCGTGCAGATTATCCGCAGAAATTGTCACATCAGCAATCTCACGGGCAATAGCTGCACCGTCACTGATAGCAATTCCCACACTTGCAGAAGAAAGTGCCAGGGAATCATTGATTCCATCTCCGATCATAATAACTTTATGACCAAGTTCTTTCTCTTTCTCTACGAAAGATGCCTTATCTTCCGGAAGTACTTCGGAATAGTATTCATCTACACCCACACGTTTCGCAATAGCAGCTGCAGTACGTTCGCTGTCTCCTGTCATCATGACAACTTTGGTAATTCCAGCTTCTTTTAATTCACGGACAGCATCTGCTGCTTCCTCACGGAGAGGATCCTCAATACAGATCACAGCTGCCAGTTTGCCTTCGATGGCAAGATAGAGATGGGAGCATTCCAGAGGAAGATGTTCGAATTTATCTTCCATGCCTTCCGGAATCACACATTTCTCATCTTCCATAACGAAATGCCAGCTTCCAATCACTGCCTTTTTGCCTTCGATGGTTGTGGAAATACCGTGTGCCACAATATATTCAACTTTGGAATGCATTTCCTCATGAACCAAATGTCTGTCCTTAGCAGCATTGACCACGGCTCTTGCCATGGAATGAGGGAAATGTTCCTCCATACAAGCTGCGATACGCAGAAGTTCATCTGCACTCATATCTTCATCAAAAGAAACTACATCAGATACGACTGGTTTGGCTTTTGTAAGTGTACCTGTCTTATCAAATACGATAGTCGTAGCGTCTGCCATAGCTTCCATATACTTGCCGCCCTTGACTGTAATACTGTGAGTACTTGCCTCACGGATCGCAGACAATACGGAAATAGGCATGGCAAGTTTCAGTGCACAGGAAAAATCAACCATGAGTACTGCCAACGTCTTGGTTACATTTCTGGTAAGCAGATATGTTACAGCTGTACCTGCCAGAGTATACGGAACCAGTCTGTCAGCCAGATGTTCTGCATTGCTCTCTGCAGAAGATTTCAGCTTCTCAGAATTCTCGATCATGCCTACAATCTTCTCATAGCGGCTGGCACCTGCCACCTGTCTTACTTTCAGAGTGATCTCACCCTCTTCCAGAACGGTTCCCGCATAAACATAACTGCCCTCTGCCTTGCGCACAGGCTGTGACTCACCTGTCAGAGAAGTCTGGTTGACCATTGCTTCTCCCACCTGTACATCACCGTCAAACGGAATTACATTGCCCATATGTACACGGATCAGATCTCCTGCTTTTACAGAAGAAACCGGTAACAGAACCTCCTGGCCGTCATCAGTAAGTGTCCATACCTTTTCTGCATGGATAGACATACTTCTTGCCAGATCATTTACAGATTTCTTATGTGTCCACTCTTCCAGGATTTCACCGATTCCCAGAAGGAACATGGTAGAACCTGCGGTATTGATATCTCCACGAAGCATGGATACACCGATCGCTGTAGCATCCAGAACCGGCACTTCCAGTTTGCCTTTCATAAGGGTACGTACACCGTGATAGATATATTTCACTGACTTCAAGGTGGTTACTGCGAAGCGCACCGGATAAGGGAGAAACATCTTATTCATCGCACGCAATAATACGGAGTTGATCAGTTTCTCCTTATATTCTTCATTTAATTCACGTCCGGAATTCTCCAGAAGTGATTCTGAAACCTGGGCAGTTTCATAGGAAAATCTGCTCAACATCCGGATCAGTTCTTCTCTGCTGCCTGTATAGACAACAGCCACATCCTGAGTTTTTACATAAACCGTAACCTTGCTGATGTTCGCCTGATCTTCCAGATAATACTGCAGAATATCAGCCTGTCTGTAAGTCATTCGTTTCTGTGCAAGATGGATACGGATTCTTCCTTTTATCTCATGCTTAATAGCAAACTTCATTATTCTTCGCTGCCTTCTTCTGCTGTTTCTGTCTCTTCTTTGAAGTCTTCAACTGTTTCTTCAGCTGCATCTTCTACTACTTCTTCAGCTGCTTCTCTGTCTTCATTGATCTGCTGTGCTTCTGCATAAATATCTTCAGCATTCTCCTGGATTGTGGAAGCTGTTTTCATTACACAGGATTTCGCACGTAAAACAGCTGCTGTACAGTTTGTGTATAATTTCTTAGCATCCTTGCTTGTAAGAACTTTGATACCTGCTGTGCCGAAAAGTACTCCTGCAGCAAAAATTCCTGTTTTTTTACCATTAAATTTAATCATTGTCTGATTCCTCCTGAAAGTATATTATTAGTTTCGTGTAACCTGTAAGATAACTGTCAGACGGGGCAGGTTCTGAATCATTTATGCCCTAAACTTATGATTTTCAAGCATCAGGTTATCTATAGTTTTTGTATTATACAACCTTGATTTCAAAATTTCCACCATTTTTTGCCTTTTGAGAAATAATCTTATTTTCTGACAGTTAGATGCCAATAATTTGGCTTTCAAACAATGCATAAAAACACATTGCTTTTTGCTATATATTCCAGAATCCTGTAAAGCAGGATTCTATGCCTGTGGCGAATCGCTTCAGCGATATAATAAAGCCGCCAGGAAAGTTCATATCTCCTGACGGTCTTGTTGTCTTACTTAAAATCACAGGAATTCACAAACATTCGTTCAATTTCCTGATTTTCAATATAGCCGCATGCTTTTAAGCCTGCCTGAATCACATTGTTAAAATTATCTCTGGATAATTTCTGAACAGTATTATCATCCAGTTCGATCGTGCAGATACTTTCATCTCTGCAGTTCGGATTACGTACGATCTTATACATGTTTCTTCTGCTGATCGCACCGATTTCCTCCAGAAGATTTACCATACGATATACAGTCGCAGATCCGATTCCCGGATCCAGGCGGGAGGCATTGTAATAAATCTCTTTACAGCAGGAACACTCATTTTCAAGAATCACATCCAACAGCATCCTTCTCTGTTTGGTAATCCTGCATCCTCTTTTTTTCAATTCCTGGATTACAACATCCTTCTGCATCAATGTTCTTTGGTAATTCGGTTCTGTACAACTGTTCTGTTTCTGTAATGCTGCTGCGCCCAAAGTCACATCATCCTTCCGCTTATCAATAATCAGTATCAGTGGCATCCACGGCAATGGCTGCAGTCTCCGCCACATGAAGATTTACCGCTTTTTTTGTCCTTGACGATCACTCGGATGATCAGGACTACGATCACAAATAAAATTCCACCAACAACTAAAGTTCCCATAACGACACCTCCTGTTTTCGGATATCATCTATGATGTATATTCTTAATATAAGAGCCTGCATCTTTATGACGCAGGCCCTTTTTAGTTTCTATTTATTTAGCCTTTGCCATACCTTTCACGTTAACCTTAAGGGTTTCGCTTTCTTTGTATGGTCTGAACAGCATATACAGGAAACCGATTACAAGTACAAATGCAACGATTGTCCAGAAGCTGAATCCGCCACCTGTAAGCAGAGTACCAATCTGATAAATGCAAAGGGAAACTACATATGCAAGACCGCACTGATATCCGATTGCAAACCAGAACCATTTTGCATTGTTCATCTCTCTCTTGATCGCACCCATAGCTGCGAAGCAAGGAGCACAAAGAAGGTTGAATACCAGGAAACCGTAAGCTGCGATCGGTGTCATGGCTGCTGCCAGGTTACCCCAGATCTCAGCACCGTTTTCTGCAACTTCTGCGAATCCATAAAGCATACCGAATGTAGCTACTACATTCTCTTTTGCGATCAGACCTGTAACAGCTGCAACTGCCATCTTCCATCCTTCGCCGGCTTTTGTCCAGCCAAGAGGTGCAAAGATCCATGCGATTGCTGTACCGATCTTAGCAAGAATACTCTCGTTAAGTTCTTCAACCATACCGAAGCTTCCGCCTTCCCATCCGAAGCTCATTAAGAACCACAGAATGATTGTTGAAAGAAGGATGATTGTTCCGGCTTTCTTAATGAAGGACCAGCCTCTTTCCCACATACTTCTTAAGATGTTGCTGACTGTTGGCCAGTGGTATGCAGGAAGCTCCATAACGAACGGAGCCGGATCACCGGCGAACATTTTTGTTTTCTTTAAGATGATACCGGAGCAGATGATTGCTGCGATACCAACGAAGTAAGCACTTGTTGAAACCCATCCGCTGTTTCCGAAGAATGCACCTGCGATCATAGCGATGATCGGAAGTTTAGCTCCGCAAGGAACGAATGTAGTTGTCATGATTGTCATTTTTCTGTCACGGTCATTCTCGATTGTACGGGAAGCCATAACACCAGGAACACCACATCCACTACCGATGAGCATTGGGATGAAGGATTTACCTGAAAGACCGAATTTACGGAAAATTCTGTCCATGATGAATGCAACACGGGACATATATCCGCAGGACTCAAGGAATGCAAGGAATAAAAACAGTACAAGCATCTGCGGTACGAAACCGAGAACAGCTCCCACACCGGCTACAATACCGTCAAGGATCAGTCCCTGTAACCATGCTGCACAGCCAATCGCATTCAGTCCGGATTCAATTGCCGGAGGAATGATCTCACCAAACAGAACATCGTTTGTCCAGTCAGTTACGAAAGCACCAACTGTACTTACAGATACATAATATACAATCCACATTACAACTGCAAAAATCGGCAATGCCAGCCATCTGTTGGTAACAATACGGTCGATCTTATCAGATGTGGAAAGCTTATCTTTTCTTGCCTTAGTCACACACTGACCAATGATAGAAGAAATATAAACATATCTCTCATTTGTGATAATACTTTCTGTATCGTCGTCAAACTCATCTTCCATTTCTTTGATCTCGGCAGATACATTTACGGATGTATTCATCTGCTCAATAATCTTGTCATCTCTTTCGAGAAGCTTGATCGCGAAGAATCTCTTCTGTTCTTCAGCTACAGTTCCGGAAAGCTTATCTTCTACTGCACTGATCACTTCTTCAGCCTTATCGCAGAATTCATGTACAGGAACCATTTTCTTATGGTTCTGTGCGATAGATACTGCTTTGTTTGCCGCTTCTGTGATTCCGGTTCCCTTCAGTGCGGAAATCTCAACAACTTCACAGCCTAATTTCTTTTTCAATTTATCAATATGTATCTTGTCACCGTTCTTAGCCACGATATCCATCATGTTGATAGCCATGATCACCGGAATACCAAGTTCCAGGATCTGAGTGGTAAGATAAAGGTTTCTCTCGATGTTTGTACCATCAATGATATTGATGATCGCATCCGGTTTTTCCTGAAGGATGTAATTTCTTGCAACTACTTCTTCAAGTGTGTACGGTGATAAAGAATAGATACCAGGTAAGTCTGTGATGATGACATCTTTATGTCCTTTCAGCTTACCTTCTTTTTTCTCAACTGTTACACCTGGCCAGTTACCTACGAACTGATTAGATCCGGTCAGTGCATTGAACAATGTCGTTTTACCGCAGTTCGGGTTACCTGCGAGTGCAATTTTTACTGACATAATCTCTCTCCTCTTTTTAGATATCATTTCATTGTGTCAGAATGTTCTGCATCAGATACCTGATCGGAAGTTTCCAATTAGAATACCCTAATTGTTAGAACGTTCTAACATAATGCTAAAAAAAATTATTCTACGATAATCATTTCTGCATCTGCTTTACGTAAGGACAGCTCATATCCCCTTACTGTTACCTCAACCGGATCACCCAGCGGAGCAACTTTTCTTACGAAGATCTCTACGCCCTTTGTAATTCCCATATCCATGATTCTTCTCTTTACCGGGCCTTCTCCTGTAAGCTTCTGAACTTTAACAGTTTTTCCAACAGGAATATCTTTTAATGTTTTCAAGTTTCTTTCCCTTCTTTCCCTAGAATTTTTAACTTGTTTTTTCAGGAAGAAATTATGGATCAGACCATAATTTTATTTGCCATATCCTTTCCAATGGCAACCCTGGAATCTTTGACATTAACGATCAGGCTTCCGTTGATCTCGGAAACAACTGTGACCACGCCTCCCACTACGAAACCAAGGTTTTCAAGATGTCTTCTGACTTCTTCTTTCCCTCCGATCTTCTTAATGGTATAAGGCTCTCCTGCATTAACCATTGATAACGGCATTTTGTCATCCCTTCCTTTGCATTAAATTAGTGATAAACATTTTCTTTATCATTTATCATGGCGTTAGTTTAACCTAATTTAGGTTAGATGTCAATAACTTTATCGGAATTTTTTTTCATTTTGAAACATTTTCAACAATCTGCTTAACAACAGTGTGCTTCAAGGATTCCATTCAGTGCGTTTTTACTGCTTGTATGGCATCTTACAATATCGGTGGACGTTCCCACCTCATCTAATGCACATTTCACCATCTTATGGGATACTGTGTTTGTAAAAAGTACCAAAAGATCCGGACATCCGATCTTCTTGCTGAAATCTGCCTCCATCTGGGTAAATACCTTGCATTTGCATTTGTATGACTTACAGATCTTTTTATACTGGGCTACCATACGGTCATGACCACCTACGATTACAATACTCATAAAAAATTCCTCCTGTTCTTTTGCATTCTGCTTTTCACAGAATGTTGTATTTTATACGGATAATTGTTATATTGACCCTTTCCGGGATCAGATATGCTGCATCATTGCTTTTATCAGTTACATTTTAAAGTTGTTTTATACTAACTGTAAGTTAGTATAAACTAACACTGGAAAATTGTCAATACTATTCTGCATTTTTATATTTTCTTGTAATCCGATAGGAAATCGTATATTTATATCAGATCCAACAGGTATACATAAGAATGGCCTCCCAGATAAACTGCTTGCAGTTTATCTGGGAGGCCATTCTTATTCAGCGAAACCATTTCTTATTCCGGAACCTTCACATACGGAAGAATCCCGCTTAAATGTGCGATCGCCACACCATAATTAGTCATAGGGATCTGCTGCTTTTTTGCCCGGTCGATCCGGTACATGACGTATTTCCGGTTAAACATGCATGCCCCGCACTGGATCACCAGATCATAACCTGTGAGATCTTCCGGAAAATCTGTCCCGCTTACCAGGTCTACTGTCAGCGTATCCCCGAAACGTTTTTTCAGCATACGGGGGATTTTTACTCTTCCTATATCTTCCTGCAGCGGTGCATGGGTACAACATTCTGCGATCAGCACCCTGGAATCTGCATGCAGAGTATCAATGGCTTTCGCCCCTTCCACATAATAATGAATATCTCCCTTATATGCTGCAAAAAGTACTGAAAAAGACGTCAGCATGCTGGCAGAAGGTTTCCTTTCATATACATAAGAGAAACCCTGGGAATCTGTAATGATCAGTTTCGGCGGAGCCGCCAGAACCTCCAGTGCTCCGGTGAACTGGTCTGTTGTCACACTCATGACCCGGCATTTTTTATCCAGCAGTTCTCGCAGAGTCTGAACCTGTGGAAGGATCAGACGTCCTTTCGGTGCCTGGATATCCTGAGGCATGACCAGAAGGACCAGATCACCGGCAGAAACCAGATTACCTGTGATCATACGGTTTCCATACCCTTCCGGTATGCATCTTGTCAGGTTTTCCTTTATTTCCTGTATCCCCTCTCCTGTTACAGAGCTGATACAGCATGGGGTTACTCCGGTTTCTTTTTTTATCTGTGAGATCAGAAAAGATTTTTCTTCCTGTTCATATGTATCTGCTTTACTGAGCACCGGGATCACCGGGGTATTTTTTTCTTTGAAATACCGGAACCAGTCCAGTTCTTCCTTCATATCCCTTCCGGAAAAAAGAATGATCCCCGCATCTGTTTTCTGTGCTGCCAGTTTCGTTTTCTCCATGCGGAGAGCTCCAAGTTCCCCCTCATCAGCAAATCCCGCTGTATCAATGAGTACGCAGGGACCCAGAGGATAAATTTCCATGGGCTTATATACAGGATCTGTAGTTGTTCCTGCAATATCTGCCACAATGGAAACTTTCTGGCCGGAAAAAGCGTTGATAAATGAAGATTTACCACTGTTTGTTTTCCCAAAGATTCCGATGTGCAGACGGTTTGCAGAAGGTGTTTCATTTAATGTTACTGCCATAGGATTTCGTCCTTTCTGATTAGTTTTAACCTTTGTAGTCACCTCTGTCTGTTACTACTTCGTAACCTATGCTCTTCATTCTGGCTGACATACATGCCTTACATTCTGCTGCCTCATCACCTGTACAGATTTTATTATCATACAGTTTATATTTATCCCTGACATCTACAGGAGAAAGATTAGGCATAACCACATTGGCTCCTGCCAGAACTCCCTTTTCCCTGCCTTTGGGATGAATAGTTCCCAGTGCAGTAGTCGCCGGCAAAAGTACTCCAGGCTGGATCAAGCGGATAACAGCCAACAACCGCAGGGTCATTTCCAGTGTACCGGCAGGTTCTGCCTTGAAAGGAGTATCCTGATGGGGAATAAAAGGGCCTATTCCGACCATCTGAGGCTTCAGTTCTTTTATAAACATCAGATCCTCATATAAGGTATCTATGGTCTGTCCCGGAGATCCAACCATGAATCCGCAGCCGGTCTGATATCCTATCTCTTTCAGAATTTTCAGACAATTTTTTCGATAAGAAAGGGACATTTCTTCAGGATGGAGTTTCCTATAATGTTTCTCATTTGCTGTTTCATGTCTAAGAAGATATCTGTCTGCTCCTGCTTCAAAATATGCTTCATAACTCTCTCTGCTTTTCTCTCCAATTGATAATGTCACTGCACAGTCCGGGTATTTCTCCTTGATCTGGCGGACGATCTGGCAGATTTTTTCATCTGTGTAACAGGGGTCTTCTCCTCCCTGCAGGACGAACGTTCGAAATCCCAGGTTCCATCCGGTTTCACAACATTCCATGATCTGATCTGTTGTAAGGCGGTAGCGCTGTGCGTTCTTGTTCCCACAGCGGATTCCGCAGTAATAACAGTTATTCTTACAATAGCTGGTAAATTCTATAAGACCACGGATATAGATCTGATTTCCGTAATATTCCCGGGCGGTTTCCCTTGCCTGTCTGTAAAGTTCCTGCACAAAAGCCTCATCTTCTGTGGTGAGAATCATCTCCAGTTCTTCTCTGGATACAGATTCTGTATTTTGGATCTTCAGCAGCATTTCAGAAGCAGGTGTTATTTCTATATCTGACAATCTGTATTTGCCTCCCTTTCCCAGAGGTTCTGATAGAAAAAACCCTGTACCGGTGAGTATGAACCGGTACAGGTAATCTCTGTTTTTATTAATGATTTATTAATGATTATTGAAGGAAACAACCTTCTGAACCTGATGGCTGATGGGATAGTAACTGTATCCGTACACTCCTCTCATCCATCCTGCGTACTGCGCTTCCGGATCATAGTAAAGTCCATTGATCCTTACCCAGCAGTGGCGGGTATATCCGTCTGCTGCGCCGTCTCTGCTTCCCGGTACTCTTCCGCACATCATATACGGAGAATAACCTACTTCCCTGGCAAGTGCTGCAAAGGTACAGGAGAATCCATAACAGTTACCGTAACCGCTGCTCAGCATTCTCAGGGCTTCGCTTCTTGCCCATCCTGTTGAATTCAGGTTCGGGTCAGGACCACCATAGTAGAAATTGCTCACTACATAATTCCAGCAGGCTCCCAGCTTCTCACTCTTGGTCATATTGGAGTTGGTAATTCGTGATACAATGGTCATTACCCTCATTTTTAACAGGGCATCATAGTTTCTTTTTGCTTTTCCGTTGGATCCAAACTGAAGCTGGCCGTTTTCTCTGGAACGGTTCTTGTAGCATCTGCCTTTGGGATCTGCATAGTACAGGTTATTTTTGTAAATAAAATATCCGGTTGCTGCACGTCCATACTTGGATGTAATATAATACAGATTCCCGTTTACTGTCACCATCCGGTTGGTCTTGTCCGTAATCTGGCGGCCATTTTCATCCAGTACGTAGGTTACATATGTATTTCCAGTCTTGATTCTGACACCGCCTCTTACTGCATTTCCGTTCTGGTTAAAGTAATATCTGTTGCCTTCCCATTTCTTCCAGCAGTTTTTCGCCTGTCTGCCTTTGTACCAGTAGGTGATCTTATTTCCTTTTATAATAAGACCATGTTTCACTGCCTGTGCAGAAACAGTTTCTCCGCTGTAAGAAGATACAGCAGGAACTTCAACAGCTTTCGCAGATGCAGGAGCAGCCAACATAAACACT
Organism: Blautia luti; assembly: GCF_033096465.1. Lineage (NCBI taxonomy): Bacteria > Bacillati > Bacillota > Clostridia > Lachnospirales > Lachnospiraceae > Blautia > Blautia luti. The sequence goes on from NZ_AP028156.1 coordinate 2,035,710, forward strand.
GCTGCTGCCACTCCTAACAACAGTTTCATTTTTTTCATTTTGATATTCTCCTTCTTTCATTTTAGTAACTTTTTTCTGTCTCACTAATTATATCAGAATATGACTGTATTTTCTATATATTCCTTTTATTTTATATAAAAAGTATCTGAAGGCAGGACTCTCCGACGCAGTGCGATCCTGCCCGGAGGGCTTTTTTTATGCCATTGGAACATTGCGGAGTAATTTTCTATGACATAAAAAAACTGCCATAGCTTTAGACTACGACAGTTTTCATATTTAATGTTTGCGTCAAGCATCCTGCCTGATCCGGCCGGACTCTCAGAAATTATTCTCCCAGCTTCTTACCTGTAAGCATTTCATAGCTCTGGAGATATTTCTCAATGGTCTTGTCCACGATCTCCTGTGGAAGAGTCCAGTTATTATCCGGGTTGGCTTTCAGCCAGTCACGGGCAAACTGTTTGTCAAAGGATGGCTGGCCATGTCCTGGTTCATAGCCTTCTGCAGGCCAGAAACGGGAGCTGTCCGGTGTGAGCATCTCATCGCCGATCACCATGTTTCCATCTTCATCCAGACCAAACTCAAATTTCGTATCTGCGATGATGATTCCTTTGCTTAATGCGTATTCTGCACATTTCTTATAAAGTGCAATTGTATTATCCCGAAGTTTTGCAGCTAATTCCTCTCCTCTGCCAGGGAAGTATTTCTCAAGGTGAGCGATGCTCTGCTCATAGGAGATGTTCTCGTCATGATCACCAATCTCAGCCTTTGTAGACGGAGTATAGATCGGCTCAGGAAGTTTGTCAGATTCTTTCAGGCCTTCCGGTAATGTGATGCCGCAGACTTTACCAGTCTCTTTGTAGCTTGCCCAGCCGCTTCCTGTAATGTAACCACGTACAATACATTCGATCGGCAGCATCTGTAACTTGCGGCACATCATACTGTTTCCATCAAATTTCTCCTGCTGGAAGAATTCAGGCATATCTTTTACATCTACAGAAATCATGTGGTTCGGCAGAATGTCCTGTGTCATGTCAAACCAGAATTTGGACATCTGAGTCAGTACAGTTCCTTTCTTTGTTACCTGATTGTTCAAGATAACATCAAAGCAGCTGATGCGGTCTGTTGCTACCATGATCAGGCTGTCTCCGTTGTCATAAATCTCACGTACTTTACCTTCTTTGATTGGTTTCATTTCCTGCATTTTTTCGCACCTCAATATTCTTATGTACTTTGTTAAAACTTCCTGATCTGTGTCTGTACAGACGTAGATCGGAATATTTTTCCGGTATCTGCCGGAATTACTGTATTACCGTACCACCATCCCTGTCAGGTTGTCAATACACTGAATTTTATTTAGCTTTGCTGATAAAATGTAAGCAATTAATCTTCTTTTGCCCATCCATAAGAATATTTTACCGCTTTGTTCCAGCCTTTGACCTTCTCATGTCTGGCTTCTTCTGTGATGGATGGGTAAAATTTCTGGTCAATAGACCAGTTCTGGCGTACTTCTTCTTTGCTGCTCCAGTATCCTACTGCCAGTCCTGCCAGATAGGCAGCACCCATGGCTGTTGTCTCTACACAGCATGGACGGTTGACCGGTGCATTGATAATATCTGCCTGGGTCTGCATCAGGAAATTGTTTGCGCTGGCACCGCCGTCCACTTTTAATGCTGCAAGATTGATTCCGGAATCTGCTTTCATGGCATTTAAGACATCATTTACCTGGTAGGCAATAGATTCCAGGGTTGCACGAATAATGTGGTATTTGTTTACACCACGGGTGATTCCTACGATCGTGCCTCTTGCATACTGATCCCAGTGAGGTGCTCCCAGTCCTGTAAAAGCAGGAACTACATAACATCCATGTGTATCAGATACTTTATTAGCCATGTATTCTGAATCCTCAGAGGAATCAATGACTTTCAGTTCATCTCTCAGCCACTGGATCGCCGCACCGGCAACAAAGATAGAACCTTCCAGCGCATAGGTTACTTTCCCATCAAGTCCCCATGCGATCGTAGTGACCAGGCCATTCTTTGAAAATACAGGCTTGTCTCCGGTGTTCATCAGCAGAAAACAGCCGGTACCATAGGTATTCTTTGCCTCCCCTGCGCCAAAGCAGGTCTGTCCAAATAATGCAGCCTGCTGGTCTCCTGCTGCACCTGCAATAGGAATTGCTCCGCCAAAGACAGCCGGATCGGATTTTCCATAGACGCAGCTGGATGGCATTGGTTTCGGAAGCATGGATTTCGGTATGCCCAGTTCATCAAGGATTTCCTGATCCCACCGCAGAGTATTAATGTTAAACAGCATGGTCCTGGAAGCGTTGGAATAATCTGTGACATGAACCTTTCCTTTGGTTAATTTCCAGATCAGCCAGGTTTCTACGGTTCCGAACAGAAGCTGGCCGTTCTCTGCTTTTTCTCTGGTACCTTCTACGTGATCCAGGATCCATTTGATCTTAGTTGCAGAGAAATAGGCGTCGATCACAAGACCTGTTTTCTCACGGAATTTCTCAGTGAGGCCTTTGGCTTTCAGCGAATCGCAGTATTCGGAAGTTCTGCGGCACTGCCAGACAATGGCATGATAAACAGGTTCTCCTGTATTCTTGTCCCATACGATAGCAGTTTCACGCTGGTTGGTGATCCCGATGGCTGCAATCTGGGAAGCATCCGCTCCGATCTTGGTCATTGACTCTACTGCTACCCCCAGCATACTTGCCCATATTTCATCTGCATCGTGTTCTACCCAGCCTGGTTTCGGGAAATACTGGGTAAATTCCCTCTGCGCCACACTGCAGCGTTTTCCTTTTTCATTGAATAAAATGCATCGGTTGCTGGTTGTTCCCGCATCCAGTGCCATGATATATTTTCCCATAAAAAGCCCCTCCTTAGTTATACTGTCTCATATTTTTTATTAGTTTAACCATACCACAAACATCCACAGGTTGCTATTCTTTTTTGTTCATGTTATGATTCATTCATATTATAACAGAAAGATGAAATACTACCTTGAAGAAAAAAGAACTTATTTTTATAGGCGGGATCCTTGTTCTTGCGCTTGTGTTGTGGGGCGGGATGACTTTCATGAACAGGGGCAGCCATGGATCTGTCCGTATTACTGTGGACGGAGAAGAATATGGAACCTATTCTCTGGCCAAAGATCAGATCATCCAGATCAATGATACAAATATCTGTGAGATTAAGGATGGAAAAGCACGCATGATCTCGGCCACCTGCCCGGATCACCTTTGTATGAAACAGAAAGCAATCGATGAAAACGGGGGAACTATTGTCTGCCTGCCGAATAAAGTTGTTATTGAAGGAGAAAAAGCAGCAGATTCTGATGATTCTTCTCCTTCTATTGATGCCGTAACCTGAAAAAGAAGGTCTGTACAGGACCTTCTTTTTGGGTATCGGAGCATATTTTATATGATGATGCAGACCAGTCCCCCTTTGCTGTCATTTACGATCTTCTGCATGGTATCCTGCAGTTTCACCTGGCTTTCTTCACTGATGGCTGCGATTTTGGTGCGGATACCGTCTTCTACCAGCTGTTCGATGGATTTTCCGAAAATATTGGTTTCCCAGATGCTTTCCCCTCTCTGGCTGCTCTCATCAATATATTCAATCAGATCTTTTGCCTGTTGTTCCGTTCCTACGATGGGAGCAATTTCAGTTTCTATATTTGTTTTGATCATATGGATAGACGGACTTTTGGAACGGATCTTTACTCCGAATTTATTTCCCTGCCGGATCACTTCCGGGGAGGCAATCTCGATCTCTTTGAGTTCCGGTACAACTACGCCGTATCCGGTTCCCCGGACAGCTTCCAGGGCTGCCTGTACTTTTACATATTCTTCTTTCATCTGCACCAGTTCCCGCATGGTATGTATCAGTGCATATTCACTGTCCATGGCAACTCCGCTTAATTCACTGAGCATTTTGTAATAATATTCATCTTTTATCCGGACACGGATACGGACAGTTCCATCAGAAAGCCCCCGGTCTTCTAAAACGATATCCTGCACATAGGGATTATCCATCTGCATATTCTGTGCTGTAATATCCCGGATCTGTCTGGCTGTTTTCATTTTTTCTCTGATTCCTGAAATCAGCTGCTGTTTTATCTCATGATCCATGGGCAGCATCTCCACCCATTTGGGAATAAAGAACTGGATCTGTCCTACAGGAAATTCATAGAGGACCTTTTCCAGAATCCGTGTGATGTCTTCTTTTCTCAGCTGATCACAGTTTACAGTGAGCGCCGTTACCTGGAATTTCTCCTGGATCTCGGCGGCTGTATTCAGAGCTTCTTCCCTGTAGGGCATCTGGGAATTGACAAGCACCAGAAACGGTTTTTGCTGATTTTTCAACTCCTGTATGGTCTTTTCTTCTGCTTCCCTGAAATTCTCTCTGGGCAGTTCTCCGAAGCTTCCATCTGTAGTGATCACAAGACCGATGGTGGAATGTTCCCGGATCACTTTCTGTGTTCCTATTTTTGCAGCTTCCGGAAATGGCACTGCCTTTTCTGACCAGGGGGTTTTTACCAACCGTTCTTTTCCGTCTTCCAGATTCCCGGCTGCATCTTTTACCAGAAATCCGACACAATCGATCAGACGGACATTCACTTTCTGTTCGCCATCTAATGTGATCCCCACAGCTTCTTTTGGAATAAATTTAGGTTCTACTGTTGTGATCAGTTTCCCGGAACCACTCAATGGAAGCTGGTCTCTGATTTCATCCTGCTGTTTCTCCGACATTTGTGCGAGAGCTGTAAGCTCCATAAACCTTCGTATAAACGTGGATTTTCCTGTCCTTACCGGTCCTACCACACCTATGTATATATCCCCGCCTGTGCGGGCCTGGATATCATGGTATACCTGAAAATTTTCCATATAACAGCCCCCTTGCATATTTACATACAATCTACATGTATTGTTATAAAATATGCAGGGGAATATCAGAATATTCGATCACGGTAAAATTTTTCGGAGTCCGTCTGGTAATCCTTCCGGAGGAATTTGATAACATAAAAACAGGCCTTATAATGTAAATATACACCATAAGACCTGTTCACTATTTATCGTTTGAACATATTTTAACTGTTAATATAACAGATATTTTTAATAAGACTCGTTGTGAAGCAGATGATGCTCTTTGCCTTTCAGAAGTCCGTTGTAGAGTTCCAGAACTAATGGGTTCTCATCGGATTTCTTGATGATGGTCGTATTATCTGCATTGTACAGTCCCTTAGCTCTGAGAGCTTTGGTTCTGTCACCGGATCTTGTAGGCTGTCCGCCACCCATGATACATCCACGGCGGCATGCCATAACCTCGATCAGATGGTATTTTTTCTCACCATTCTTTACCTGCTCCATAACGGTTCTTGCATTTGCAAGACCACTGGTAACACAGATCTTAAGATCGATTCCCTCATAAGGAACTGTGAATTCTTTGATTCCCTCTTCTCCACGAACACCACACTCTGCGATTTCATGCATGGTTTCTTTGCTGTGATCCGGAGTCAGACGGCGGAGAACTGCCTCTGTAACACCACCGGTAACACCAAAAATAACACCACCGCCGGAGCCGAATCCAAATGGCATATCACATGCTTCCGGATCAAGAGTTGCGAAGTCAAGGCCAAAGTTATCAATCATACGAAGCAGCTCTGTCGTTGTGATAACAATATCTGTATCCTGTTCGCCATCTGTGAAGCTGTTCGGACGGACTGCTTCTGCTTTCTTGGCTGTACATGGCATAATAGAAACCATAACTGTCTTCTTACCGCCCGCATGTTCCGGATCACGGAAGTACTCTTTGATAACTGCAGAGAGCATTCCCTGTGGAGAACGGCAGGTAGAAAGATTCGGGATGTAATCTTTGTACTGGTCTGTGATAAATTTCACCCATGCAGGACAGCAGGATGTAAGGAGAGGAAGTTTCTCACCCTTCTTAATTCTGTCAAGGAACTCCGCACTCTCTTCCATAATGGTAAGATCGGCACTGAAAGAGGTATCGTAAACTTCATCAAATCCCATTCTGTGAAGTGCATTGACGATCTTGCCCATAACGCTTTTACCTTTGGTAAGTCCATAATGGTCACCTACTGCAACACGTACTGCCGGAGCAACCTGTGCAACAACACGGATATTCGGGTCTGCAAGTGCTTCCCATGCCTCATCCATATGAGTCTTGATGGAAATCGCACCTGTCGGGCAGTATACACGGCACTGACCACAGTTTACGCACTCTGTCTCTGCGATCTTCTTGTTAAATGCCGGCATTACCATGGCTTCTGTTCCACGGAATGCAAAGCCTAATGCACCGATTCCCTGAAGTTCCTCGCAGGCACGTACACAGTCACCGCAGAGGATACATTTATTCGGATCACGTACCAGAGACGGGGAACTTGTATCCAGTTCATGAAGTTCTCTGGTATTCTCGAAACGGATATTCTGAACTCCAAGACGGTGTGCCAGTTCCTGTAAGATACATTCGCCGCTCTTTACACAGGTTGTACAGTCACGGCAGTGTGCTGCCAGAAGCAGCTCAACGATCAGTTTTCTGTATTTCTTGATGCGTCCGGAGTTGGTATAGATCACCATTCCGTCTCTTGGTTCTTCGGAACAGGAAGCAAACGTCTTGCCTCTGTCGTCCTCTACTGTACATAAACGGCAGGCACCAAAAGTAGATACCTCTGAGTGGTAGCACAGTGTCGGAATATTGATCCCTGCCTTACGGATGACAGACAGGACATTTTTTTCATCGGTAAATTCTACCTTTCTACCGTCAATTATCATATGGCCCATAGTGTATCCTCCCTTCTATGCTTCCACGTATACAGCATCAAAATTACAGTTGTCTTTGCAGGCACCGCATTTGATACAGATATCGTTGTTAATGTGATGTGGATGTTTAATCTTACCTGAGATCGCACCTGCCGGGCAGTTCTTCGCGCATTTGCCACAGCCAATACAGAACTCAGGGTTAATGTGGAACTGACGAAGTGCTGTACATACTTTCGCACGGCATTTCTTATCACGGATATGTTCCTCATATTCATCACGGAAGCGTTTGAGAGTACTGATTACAGGAAGAGGTGCACTCTTTCCAAGTCCGCACAGAGCCATGTTCTGAACCATGTTTGCAAGTTCTTCCAGTTCATCCAGGTCGGACATCTCGCCCTTTCCTGCTACAATTCTCTCCAGGATCTCAAGCATACGCTTGGTACCTTCACGACACGGAACACATTTACCACAGCTCTCACGCTGAGTAAAGTTCATGAAGAATCTGGCAACTTCTACCATACAGGTATTCTCGTCCATAACTACCAGACCGCCGGATCCCATGATCGCATCTAACTTCTTAACAGAATCAAAGTCAAGAGGTGCATCTAACTGGTCAAGGATCAGACATCCGCCGGACGGACCACCGATCTGAACACCCTTAAATGCAGCACCACTCTTTAAGCCGCCGCCGATATCATAGATAATGTGACGGAGCGTGGTTCCCATAGGTACTTCAATCAGACCTGTATTCTCAATAGAACCAGTCAGTGAGAATGTCTTTGTTCCAGGGCTTCCCTCTGTACCGATGGTACGGAACCAGTCAGCTCCTTCAAGAATGATTTTCGGTACATTGGCATAAGTTTCTACGTTATTAAGAACTGTAGGTTTACCCCACAGACCTTTCTCTACAGTACGAGGTGGTTTTACACGAGGCATACCTCTGTTTCCTTCAATAGATGCGGTAAGAGCAGAACCTTCACCACATACGAAAGCACCGGCACCTCTGTTGATATGTAAATGGAAGTTTACGCCGGAATTTAAAATATTATCACCTAACAGGCCGTATTTTTCCGCCTGTTCAATCGCCATTCTCAGTCTCTTTACAGAAAGAGGATATTCAGCACGAACATAAATATAACCGTCTTCTGCGCCTACTGCGTAAGCTGCAATGGTCATACCTTCGATCATCTTATATGGATCACCTTCCATTACGGAACCATCCATAAATGCACCAGGGTCACCCTCATCACCGTTACATACTACATAACGGATCTTCTCTGCCTGACGTGCAACCTGAGACCATTTCTTTCCTGCTGGGAAACCAGCACCGCCACGACCACGAAGACCAGACTTGCTTACTTCATCAATTACTTCCTGAGGTGTCATTCCTCCCACTACTTTTGCAAGGGCCTGATAGCCACCTACTGCGATATATTCATCAATGGACTCTGCGTCAATCTTACCACAGTTTTCCAGAACGATACGTGTCTGCTGATTCAGGAACGGAATGTCATCCGGATGTGGACAGACAGTGTCATGATCCTTATAGAACAGTCTCTCTACCGGTTTACCTTCCAGAATAGTTTTCTCTACGATTTCCTTGCAGTCTTCCGGCTGTACATGTACATACTGATAATCGTACGGTTCGATTCTCATCAGAGGTCCAAGTTCGCACAAGCCCTGGCATCCTGTTTTGACTACGCCTACATGAGGCACGTCTTTCTGCATCTCAACGGTTACGCCGTCAATTCTCTCACAGAGTGTTGCCATCTCATCATAAATCTTCTGGGCACCGGATGCGATACATCCTGTCCCTGAACAGACAAGAACGCGACAGGTGTAGGATTTGATCTGTTCATTTACCTCTGCCTGTTTGTTTAACAGGTCGTCCCTGCTCTTAATACTCATACGCACTCACCTCTCAATTCGTTCAAAAGTTCAACTGCTTTCTCAGGTGTCATTTTAGGATGTACTTCATCATTTACAGTCAGTGTCGGTGCAAGTCCGCATGCACCAAGACAGGATACGGTCTCTACTGTAAAAAGCATATCATCTGTGGTATGTTTCTTATGACTTAATCCCAGTTCTTTCATTAACGCCTCTTTTACAGGCATGGATTTTCTTACATGGCAGGCTGTACCATCACAGACTTTAATGACATATTTTCCTTTCGGCTCAAAGGAAAAGTTCTCATAGAATGTGGCTACGCTGTAGGCTTTCGCCTCTTTTACTCCGATTTCTTTTGCCACATAAGTGAGCAGTTCACCCGGCAGATAGCGGTATTCAGCCTGAATATCCTGCATGATCGGGATCAGTGATGCCGCTTTTCGTCCGTAGTGTTCGATAATCTCATCCGTTTTTTTGTAATAAGACTGGTCTAACATTCGGTTCCCTCCTTAAAATTAGTTTTTTACCTCTCCGCATTTTTGTTTTAGTCACTTTTTACATATGTGCTGTCTGTATTATACATTATGCATGCATTTTCCACAACACCATATTTGCATTTTTCTGAATTTATTTGATATTTTTTACATATAATTCATTTTTACATTGAATTACATGTAAAAAATGCGCAATTTCTTTAACAAGTGTGTTAAATAAAAAACATGACATTTTCTTCCTTTTTTGATATATTTTTATCGTTAAAAGAGCGCGGAAATAAATTTATAGGAGATAACAAAAGAATATGAGAACTCTTGATACCCCAGTAAAACAGATTCGCCGAAAGATCTTCACCGAAGTGGCAAAACTTGGTTTTGAATCTACCGATGATACTCTGATCCATGATATTGAATCTATCCCGTATAATATCGTACAGGAACGGGCCCAGTACCGTGAGAGTATCTACCGTGAACGTGCAGTTGCCAGTGAGCGTGTAAGACTGGCCATGGGTCTTTCTCTTCGTCCAGAGAATAAAGCAGTTCATCTGACTGATGGAGTGGAAGCTTCCAATATTGATGAGAAATATTATGAACCGCCGCTTATGCAGGTTATCCCATCTGCCTGTTCTGCCTGTCCTCCTAATATGTATGAGGTAAGCAATATGTGCAGAGGATGTGTGGCTCATCCATGTATGCAGGCTTGTCCAAAGGGTGCAATCTCTATGGTAAACGGCAAATCTCATATTGATCAGACAAAATGCGTGAAATGCGGAAAATGCAAATCTGTCTGTCCATATGATGCTATTTCTCATAAAGAACGTCCGTGTGAACGAGCTTGTGGTGTAAAGGCAATTGGAAGTGATGAACTTGGCCGTGCACAGATTGATAATAAGAAATGTGTTTCCTGCGGTATGTGCATGGTAAGCTGTCCGTTTGGAGCTATTTCTGACAAGTCCCAGATTTTCCAGCTGGCTCATGCACTTCGTGAAGGAACTGAGATCATTGCAGAGATCGCACCTGCCTATATCAGCCAGTTTGGAGATGCGGTAACTCCGGGCAAATTCCATGCAGCACTGTCAGCACTTGGATTTACCAAAGTATATGAGGTTGCACTTGGTGCTGATATCGGTGCCATCAGCGAAGCTCATCATTATGCAAAGGAGGTTGCTACAGGTAATCTTCCATTTCTTCTCACTTCCTGCTGTCCTTCCTGGTCCATGCTTGCAAAGAAGCAGTTCCCGACCATGATCGATAATATCTCCCAGGAGCTGACTCCTATGGTCGCTACTGCAAGAAGTATTAAGAAAGAACATCCGAATGCACATGTTGTATTTATCGGACCATGTGCAGCCAAGAAACTGGAAGCTATGCGTAATTCTGTACGAAGTGATGTTGATTTTGTCATCACTTTTGAGGAATTATGGGGACTGTTTGATGCGAAAGGAATTGATCCGGCTGCTATGGAACCGTCATCCAGTCTGCATGATGCTACTGCTGCAGGCCGTGGATATGCAGTTGCAGGCGGTGTTGCAGGTGCTATCGAAGCATGCTTAAAGGAATATTATCCGGATATACCGGTACATATCGAACATGCGGAGAGTCTGGCAGAATGTAAGAAGATGCTGACTCTGGCAAAGGTTGGTAAGTTAAACGGATGTATGATCGAAGGTATGGCATGTCCCGGTGGATGTATGGGAGGTGCCGGAACCAATGCACCGTATGCAAAAGCTGCCAAAGCATTAAAGAGTTATCTGGCTTCTTCTACGGAGAAGCTTCCATCAAAAGAGCTGGAAGAAATTGAACTGAACTAAAAATATTGTCACAATAAAAAAATGTCCCAGAGTCATATTCTGATATGCTCCTGGGACATTTTTTATCTCGGTGTAAAATCCTGCAGACAGGATCCGTTTTTATATTTAATTATGTTCATGTTCTTCATGGAATCTTTTATACTTCTCAACAAACATCAACAAGAAACTGACTGTAAGGAATCCACAGGAAACCCAGATCATTCGGATTCCGAAATGAATGGATAAGTTTCCACCGATACCTGCACCTACTGCAAACATGAAGATGATTCCAAAATAATACATCGCCTGTTCCAGCTGTTTCGGCTTCTTTTCACGGAAATATCCTGATATGGCTGCGGTACCGCTGCGTAGATTTCCGATACACATGGTGCTTGCATAGGAATAGCCGTTTACTTTACGGAAAGACTGTACCTGCATTGCACAGGCAAAAGAGGCCATGGCATTTGCCAGCATATTGTATTCTGTCGGTATGAAGCCTACTGCAAACAGTATCAGGATCTCTGCAAGAAGGATACTCTGCCTCCAGTGCAGTTTCCTTGCATATTTAAAATTCGCCTGGACTTTTTCTGCGACCCATACACCAAATGCAAAGAAGACTATAGGAAAGAAATAGCTCAGTCCTGCCATCAGCTCCCCTGCCATGAAATGCTGGCTCATAAGCACAACGTTTCCTGTCTGGGCATTACAGAATACTTCATTTCTTGCATTATAGGTATAGGCGTCCTGAAAACCTCCTGACAGTGCCAGGAATGCACTGTTTAAGAAAGCTTCCGACATCTGTATCTCGTGTTGATTATGATCTTTCATGATTTCCCCGTTCAAGTTTATTTGCAGTTATTACCTGTAGGGATAACTGCATTTATTTTTTTACCGTCTATTTATGTTATACGTTTATAGGTCAAATGTAAAAGATATAATTCATATTATGGTCTATATGATTTTTATATATTGGATACAATATATATAATCCAATATTCACCAGAACAGATGGATATGATGCAGACAAAGACTGCTGCTTTCTGATCCGGTTTATTTTCACTATATAAAGCAACTTCCATACACTGTATATCACTACAGCATATGGAAGTTATTTTTTATATATCAGCTAATTTATTTATCTCCATGTTCTTTGAGATATTCAGCTTTTCCTTCTTCATAAAGGTTATTACCTTCACTGTCAATGATAACTACAAGCGGCATATCCTCTACATATAATTTACGAAGTGCTTCTGCTCCCAGATCTTCGTATGCGATGAGTTCAGCTTTCTTGATACATTTTGCAAGAAGTGCGCCTGCACCGCCGATTGCTCCGAAGTATACACCGTCATATTTCTTCATGGCTTCTACTACTTCCGGAAGACGGGCACCTTTACCGATCATTCCTCTTGCTCCAACTGACATCATCGTCGGTGCATAAGCATCCATACGTCCGCTGGTTGTAGGGCCTGCGGAACCGATAACTTTGCCTGGTTTTGCAGGAGTAGGTCCTACATAGTAAATCGTTGCATCTGTTGGATCAAACGGAATTTTCTCACCTTTTGCAAGGGCTTCGCACATTCTCTTATGTCCTGCATCACGGGATGTATAGATTGTACCTGTTAATAATACCTGATCACCTGCATGGAGAGTTCTTGCCAGCTCTCTAGTAAGTGGAAGTGTAATTTTCTTTCTTTCCATCTCAAATCACCTCCGTTTTATGACGGGTTACATGACAGTTGATATTGACTGCACATGGCATACCTGCAATATGAGTCGGCATTGTTTCGATATTCAGGCCGATAGCTGTTGTCTTTCCGCCAAATCCCTGCGGTCCGATTCCAAGTTTGTTTACTTTCTCAAGCATTTCTTTCTCAAGGTCTGCATAAAATGGATCCGGATTCTGGGAATCCAGTGGTCTCATCAATGCTTTCTTTGCAAGAAGCGCACATTTATCAAATGTACCGCCGATACCAACGCCAACTACCATTGGAGGGCATGGGTTAGGACCTGCTGTCTCTACTACTTCAAGGATAAAGTCCTTGATTCCCTGCAATCCTGCGGATGGTTTGAACATACGGATCTGACTCATGTTCTCACTTCCGAAACCTTTCGGTCCTACTGTGATCTTAACTTTATCGCCAGGAACGATTTCTGTGTAAATCATAGCCGGTGTATTGTCCCCTGTGTTTCCACGACGTACCGGGTCTTTTACTACAGATTTTCTTAAATATCCTTTGTCGTATCCGCGGCGTACACCTTCATTGATCGCATCGGTGAGATCTCCGCCAACAAAATGTACATCCTGTCCTATTTCAAGGAATACACATGCCATTCCTGTATCCTGGCAGATCGGCACGTTCTCGTTATCTGCAATATCAAAATTCTCAATAATATTGTCAAGGATACCCTTGGCAATCTCTCCGTCTTCGCATGCGCGGCATGTTTTGATCGCACATTTTACGTCTTCCGGAAGATGTTCATTTGCTTCGATACAGAGTTTTTCGATGACATCTGTAAGTCTGCTTACTTCTACTTCACGCATTCTGGTAAGCTCCCTTCTTTCATTTGGGGATATTCACCGGGAGGTGACATATCCCTTTTGCATTATATCAAAGGCTCCCAGTACCGGTAATCCCTTATCGATACCGGGAGCTCTTTTTTACATTCTGAGTATCTTATTAGCGCTGTTCGTGACGAGCGTATTTTGGAAGCAGTAATGGAGATACCTTATCAGTATGTACGCCTGCTTTATCCAGTTCTTCTGCATATTTGTAGATATGGTCGAGGTTCATTTCACCAAGCTCTACGTTCTTGCATTTTGCAGCTGCTTTTTTACCGGCATTTCTTCCGAATACGATAACATCCAGAAGAGAGTTACCCATCAGTCGGTTTCTTCCGTGGATTCCACCTGCTGCTTCTCCTGCAACTAAAAGGTTCGGGATTTCTTTTGTAAATCCATCTCCGTCGATCTCAAGACCACCATTCTGGTAATGAAGTGTCGGATAAATAACGATCGGAACTTTTCTCATATCAATGCCATAGTTCATGTACATACGGAACATAGCCGGGATTCTCTTTTCGATGGTTCCTTCACCACCGAGGATCTCGATCATCGGAGTGTCAAGCCATACACCTTTCAGTCCGCCAGGAACTTCTACGCCGCGGCCTTCTTCGCATTCACGGATAACACCGGAAGCATTTACGTCACGGGTTTCAAGGGGATGAATATAAGCTTCTCCGTTTGCATTTACAAGCTGTGCACCAACGGAACGAACTTTCTCAGTTACCAGAGCACCCATGATCTGTGATGGATAGATTGCTCCTGTTGGATGGTACTGGATAGAATCCTGATAAAGAAGGGAAGCACCAGCTCTATATCCAAGTACAAGTCCGTCTGCAGTTGCGCCATAATGGTTAGATGTCGGGAATCCCTGATAATGCATTCTTCCTGCACCACCTGTTGCGATTACAACAGTTTTGGCTCTTGCAACAGAATAATCTCCTGTTTCCATGTTAAGAAGAACTGCACCTGCAACCTGTCCTTTTTCATCTTTCAAAAGTTCAACAGCTGAAGTAAATTCAACTACCGGAATCTTAAGATTCAGAACTTCATCTCTGATGGTACGCATGATTTCTGATCCGGAATAATCCTTTGCAGCATGCATTCTCTTTCTGGAAGTTCCACCGCCGTGTGTTGTGATCATTGTTCCGTCTTCTGCCTTATCAAACTCAACGCCAAGGTCGTTCAACCATTTGATCGCATCCGGAGCTTCCATTACAAGTCTTTTTACCAGTTCCGGTTTTGCAGCAAAATGTCCGCCGCCGAAGCAATCCAGATAATGCTGTACAGGAGAATCGTTCTCTTTGTCAGCTGCCTGGATACCACCTTCAGCCATCATTGTATTGGCATCACCGATACGAAGCTTTGTAACGATCATAACGTCAGCACCTGCATTATGTGCTTCGATTGCACAGGAAGAACCTGCACCGCCGCCGCCGATTACAAGTACATCTACATCATAATCAATTTTTGTAAGGTCAACTTTTTCGTTGATCAGACGGCTTGTTGAATGAAGCATTTCTGCCAGTTCCAAAGGAGCTTTCTGTCCTTTGTTCGGTCCTACTTTGATTTCTGCAAACGCGTCTGGATTATAATCCGGATGGAATTTCTCAAGAAGAGCGTCTTTCTCTTCAGCTGTCAGACGTCTTGGCTCTGTTGCCATACGCTGTGCTCTTGTAGCCTCTACCTTTTTGATGGATTCCATCATATTTTCTGGATATGGTGCATACATGTTTTACGCCCTCCCTATTTCTCAATTTCTCTGTTGTTGTAAAGTTCCTGCATGTCTGTGATTGGTTTCTGCATGATCTGCTCGATCAGATCATCATATTTACCTTCGTGGATTTCTTCTACACGTTTCTCCAGATGTTCGCTCTTAGGCGCGATATATTTACCTGTGAGACGTCTTGCCAGAAGACCTACCATCGGATGGGAAATACCGGCCGGACATCTTACAGAACAGCATCCGCAGCTTACGCAGTCGAAGGATTCCTCTGCACATTTTTCAAGTTCGCCTCTCTGTGCATATGCGATGTACTGCATTACATTTAAGTCCTGAGTACATGCTTTTGTACAGGCATTACATCCGATACAGCTGTAGATTTCCGGATAGAGTTCCATCATTACCTGCTGATTCGGTTTCAGGTCTTCGATGTTGTAGAGTCTCTTATCTGTAGGGAAGAACGGGATGCTTGCTACATACATTCCTTCCTGTACCTGTGTCTGACAGGCAAGACATGTTTTCAGCTCGTTTTCACCTTTGATTCTGTAGATTGTTGCGCAGGCTCCGCAGAATCCGTGTCTGCAGCCGCATCCTCTCTTTAATGTATAACCGGCATATTCCATGGCAGTCATAATTGTAAGTTCTGCAGGTACGCTGTATTTCTTACCGAAAAAATATACGTTTACCATATTCTTTTCCATTTGAGATTACCAGTCCTTTCTATATATATCATCTGTCGTCAGCAGCACATACAAGCTCGAATCCGCTACGCTACTTCTCGCTTGAGGGCGTTCGCCCTACAGAATGTTCTGTGAAAGAATGCTTATATGCAAGCATGACGCATTCCTTCACATCACTTTCTGCACTGCTCATTGCTTATCAATATTCTGCAGGTAATTCATCAATCTCGTCGCATCTGAATACCGGACCGTCTTTGCAGACGTATTTGGAACCGATATTGCAACGGCCGCATTTACCGATACCGCATTTCATACGAAGCTCCAGAGTTGTGTAAACCTGTTCTCTGGAGAAGCCCAGTTCTTCCAGTCCTGCAAGAACGAACTTGATCATGATGGGCGGTCCGCAGACAAGTGCTGTTTTGTTTGTATCGAATCCAATCTCTTTCAGATAAGAAGGAACGAATCCAACGTGTCCGTCCCAGCCTTCCTGTTCACGGTCGATTGTCAGATAAACATTAACTCCCTCTGCTTTCATCCAGACTTCCTGGATTTCTTTTAACTGTACCAGGTCATCTGCGGAACGGGAACCATAGAGGATATCTACTGTTCCGTAATCTGCACGGTTATCCAGTACATAGTTGATAACAGAACGAAGAGGTGCAAGTCCGATACCACCTGCGATAAACAGAAGGTTTTTACCTTTTAATTTATCTTCTACAGGGAAATGATTTCCGTATGGTCCACGAACTGTGATCTCATCTCCAACCTGAAGGCTGTGGAGATAATCGGTCAGTGCACCGCACTTCTTGATACTGAATTCCTGATATTCTTTATTTGTAGGTGAAGAAGTAATGGAAAACATACCTTCACTTACACCTGGTGCGCAGACCATTGCACACTGGCCAGGCATATGTTCAAAAAGTTTTCCTCCTTCAGGAGCGTTTACACGGAATGTTTTAACATCCGGTGTCTCCTGACGGATATCTGTGATCACACCAACCTTCGGGATCAGTGTGTCTAATGTGTAGTTTTTATGGCAGGTACATTCGCTCATTATTTTTCACCTCCCTGATTTTCAAAAGCTTTGATGACTTTTACGATATTTAAGGATGATGGGCATTTCTCAACGCAGCGGCCGCATCCTACACATGAGAACATTCCATTGTTGTTTACCGGATAGTAAACAAGTTTATGCATGAATCTCTGACGGAAACGCTGCATCTGGCTGTTACGGTTATTTCCGTGTGCCATCATTGTAAAGTCAGAGTACATACAGGAATCCCAGCAGCGGTAACGCTGTACGCCGTGTCCTGTGTCATAATCTTTGATATCATAGCACTGGCAGGTAGGGCATACAAATGTACAGGTACCACATGCCAGACATGGTTTATAAAGTTCTTCCCATACAGGAGAATTGAAACGATCCATGTAATCTTCCTGTCCCCATCCTTCCAGAGAAAGATTAGAGTACGGAAGCTTCTCTACGATTGCGCGAATCACAGCTTTCTCTTCTTCTACTTTTGCTTCGTCAGCATCGTTGAGAAGTTCTGCAACTGCTTTTGTAAGGGCTTCCCCTTTCTCTGTAAGAGGTTTCCAGTAAAGCTCTCCCTCGATCATCCATGTTGCAACATCTGCAACAGGGTCTGCGCAGTCAATACCGAATACTTTACAGAAACAGCTTTCTTCCGGCTCATGGCATGCAAGTGCTACAATCGTACCATGATCTCTTCTGGCTGCATAGAAAGTATCGATCGGATCACTTAAGAACACGTTATCCAGTACTTTTACACCCTGGATATCGCAGGCTTTCATTCCGAACACAACAAAGTTCTTTTCCTGTAATGCCTGTGGCTCAATGGAGATATTCTTCTCCTCTTTCTTACAGGTGTAGAGGTTTTCGCTCTGTGGAAAAAAAGCATCTTTTGGTGATTTTACAGTTTTTAAAGTATCAAGACAAACTTCTGCATCTTCGCTCCATGCTTTGAAGTTTACCTGATCACTGACTTTGACCGGTAAATATAAATCCTGATCTGCGGCAATCTTCTGGAATAATGCCTGCAGATTCTCTGCTGCTATCTTATACATACATTATCCCCTTTCTGCCACGATACTCGGCTCAACATCTTCAAATGTAAAGTTTGTAAGAGGTCCCTTGGATGTTGAATCCTCTCCTGCCTGATATTCACCATAGAATGTATCAATATCTTTGATAAATTTACGATTGAACAGATGAAGCGGAATTCCCTGAGGACATACTCTGCTGCATTCGCCGCAGTCTGTACATCTTCCTGCCACATGGAATGCACGGATGATATGGAACATCTTCTCTTCGAAAGAGTCCACGTTTGCTTTCTGCGCACTGTCAAACTTATTGCTGTCGAATACACATTTACGGCAGCTGCATGCAGGACAGACATTACGGCAGGCATTGCAGCGGATACATTTGCTTAACTGGCTCTGGAAGAATGCAAATTTTTCTTCCGGGCTCATTGCTTCGATCTTCTCTACTTCTGCAAAACGATCTGCATCTTTTGTGTCTTTGGACTCACCGATAAGTTCATCATAAATCTTATGTTCTTTTCCTTTACATACGTGACATCTTTCAAGCATTGCATCTTTGTATGCACAGGTCTTCTCACCATAGATTGTCTGAATAGTCAGTGTTTCTGCCTCATCTGTGATCTCTGCACCGGAAATGCTTTCGATACCTTTGATTCCCTGTTTGCGGATTCTCTCGATATCCAGTTTTCCTTTACATCCAACACCAATGATATAAGCTTTCTCACGGTCTACACGATGCTCTTTGATCAGCTGATTAAAGCTGTATGTATCACATGGTTTTAAACAAACCAGTGTCTTGCCTTCCAGTTTGGAAGCTTCGATCATATATTTGCTTAAGTTTGCACCGCAGAATCCGTTATATACAAAATCTTTCAGAGATTCTTCTGTTTCAAAGTAAGCCGGTTCCGGATTGTAAGGCAGATCTCCGGCTTTCCATCCCAGAACTCTTGCAACTGTACCGTCAGCAAGCAGTTCTTTTGCACGATTTATCAGCTCCTGCATCTTAAATCCTCCAATCTTACGTTCTTACCGAGTGAATGGATCTTCTCTACAAACTCATTCATAGTCTGGGAGAATTTCACACCTTCAGCAGCGGAAACCCATTCTACTCGTGTTCTTCCGTTTTCCACACCGATGTAGTCGAGCATGGAGAAAAGAAGTGTCATACGTCTTCTTGCATAGTAGTTACCTGTGCTGTAATGACAGTCTCCAGGATGACATCCACACATGATCACACCGTCAGCACCTTTCTCAAAAGCACGGAGGATGAACATTGGATTGACACGGCAGGAACATGGAACACGGATAATCTTTACGTCAGCCGGGTAAGAAAGACGGCTGCTTCCTGCAAGGTCTGCACCTGCGTAACTACACCAGTTACAGCAGAATGCTACAATCTTAGGTCTGAATTCTTCGTTTGTTTCTATCGACATATTGCATCTACCTCCGCGATAATCTGTCTGTTGGAAAAGCCTTGCAGATCCATAGCACCAGATGGGCAGGCTACTGTACAAGCGCCGCATCCCTGGCAAAGTGCTGTATTTACAACGGCTACTCTTCTTGTTTCACGGATACCGTGGTCATTTACCTGTTTATCCTCATAGGAAATTGCTCCATATGGGCAGACATTTGCACATGTAGAACATCCGTTACATAACAGTTCATCGGATTTTGCTGTACATGGGTTGGTTGTCAGTTTATCTTTGGCAAGAAGGCCGATTGCCTTAACTGCTGCTGCGCCAGCCTGTGCAACTGTCTCCGGAATATCTTTCGGTCCCTGGCATACACCGGAAAGGAAGATACCTGCTGTAGGAGATTCTACAGGACGGAGTTTTGCATGGGCTTCTGTGAGGAAGTTGTTTGTATCAATACTTGCTGTAAGCATAGTAGCGATTTTACGAACATCCGGGTTCGGTTCAATGGCTGTTGCAAGAACGACCATATCTGCTTTCTTAAGGATTTGTTTGTTGTCGATCAGGTCAGATCCCTGTACAAGAAGGCTTCCGTCCGGCTGTGGAATAACTTTTCCTACCTGGCCTTTGATGTAGTTTACGCCGTACTGTTCTACGGCTCTTCTGTAGAACTCATCGAAGTTTTTACCTGGAGTACGGACATCAATATAGAATACGGTTACATTTGTATCCGGATATTTATCACGGATCAGCATTGCATGTTTTGCTGTGTACATACAGCAGATCTTGGAGCAATATGGTTTTCCTCTGTCGTCGGAGCAACGGCTTCCAACACACTGGATGAATACCAGTTCCTTCGGAGCTTTTCCATCGGAAAGACGCTCTAAGTGTCCTTTTGTAGGACCTGCTGCGTTCATGATACGTTCCAGTTCCAGGGATGTGATAACATCTTTACTCTGGCTGTACGCATATTCATCATATTTGTCAAGTTTGATGGTATCAAAACCTGTAGCAACTACGATTGCACCGTATTTCTGTGTTACGATCTCATCCTGCTGATCGTAATCAATGGCTCCTGCCTGACATACTTTGGAGCAGACACCACATTTTCCTGTTTTAAATTTCAGACAGTTCTCACGGTCGATAACCGGAACATTCGGGATTGCCTGTGCAAATGGAGTGTAAATAGCAGTTCTGTTATTTAATCCTCTGTTAAATTCGTTCGGAATCTTCTTGGACGGACATTTTTCCTGGCAGACACCGCAGCCTGTACATTTGTCCATATTTACACTTCTTGCTTTCTTTCTGATATCAACGGTGAAATCACCTACGAAACCGCTGACATGTTCTACTTCACTGTATGTATAAATATTGATCTTCTCATGTGCTGCTGCCTCTACCATCTTAGGTGTGAGGATACATGCAGAACAGTCAAGTGTCGGGAATGTTTTATCAAGCTGTGACATTCTTCCACCGATACTTGGAGTCTTCTCTACGATATCTACTTCATATCCTGCATCTGCGATATCCAGGGCTGTCTGGATTCCGGCAATACCGCCGCCGATGATCAGGGCTCTCTTTGTAACACGGCTCTCTCCTGGCTGAAGAGGTGTGTTTAAGTTTACTTTTGCGATTGCTGCCCTGGCAAGGATCACGGCCTTCTTTGTAGCCTCTTCCATATCCTTGTGGATCCAGGAACAATGCTCACGGATATTTGCAATCTCCACCATGTATGGATTCAGGCCAGCTCTTTCAGCTGCTTTTCTGAATGTTGCCTCATGCATACGTGGAGAGCATGAACAGACAACAACGCCTGTCAGGTTTTTCTCTTTAATGGCTTCCTGAATTTTAGCCTGGCCTGCTTCTGAGCACATGTACTGGTAGTCTTCTGCATGAACGACACCCGGCTCTTTGGCAGCTAATTCAACAACTTTTTTTACATCTACCGTAGCGGCGATATTACTTCCGCAATGACAGACAAATACACCAATTCTCTGCACGCTGGCTTACCTCCTGTATCTTCTGAATGCACTTACCAAAAGCTGCTGTGGCAGTTCCGGATCAAGAAGCTGTGGTATCTCATCTGCTTTCAGATAATCGCCACCTTTTTCACGGACAACTAACTGTCTTGCTGCATCGATGATCTTTCCCGGTTTTACATCTCTTGGACAACGCTCTACACAGGCGAAGCAGGAAAGGCATTTCCAGAGAGACTTTGAATTGACAAGTGCTTCGATATCTTCATTTACAACATAGGATACAAACTGATGTGGCTTGATATCCATTTCATTGAAAGATGGGCAGGTAGCAGAACATTTTCCACATTTCATACATTTCAGCGGATTGGTTCCGGAGATCTCTTTGATCTTTTCTGCTGCTGAATGCTGGTTTCTCATTTTGCCACCTCCTCTTTTACTCCGAGGGCTTCTGCAAGGAGCTCTGTGAAATAATATACAGGCAGTTCGCTGGAAGCGTTTTTATTTAAATTATATTTACACAATGGACAGGCTGTGATCAGCATATCTGCGCCAAAGCCTTTCGCACTGTCTTCGATTTTCTGACACATGTTCTGAGACATATCTTTTTCTTTCAGAGAAATGTAACCGCCGCAGCATTCATTTCTGTATGGATAGATTACCGGTTCTGCCCCAAGTGCACGGATGAAATCTTCCATGATTGTCGGATTCTCAGGATCATCGAAAGCCATGATCTTGCCCGGACGTAATAAGAGACATCCGTAATATGCTCCGATCTTCTTTCCTGTAAGCGGGTTTACTACTTTCTCTTTCAGCTTGTCAAAGCCAACTCTGTCGCGAAGCACTTCCAGATAATGGAGTACTGTTGTCTCGCCAGCATAAGGCTCGTCAAGCTGCATGTAATTATTTGCTCTGGTGCGGATATCTTCCACATTCTTCATGTCGTCATTGACACGTTTGATCACGTGATGACAGGCAGAACAGATTGTCACCAGATCCTGGCCTTTTTCTTTGGCCTGATTAAGAGCACGTACGGAAGAAAGTTTCGTAGCAATCTCGTCAGTTCCCAGAGGATAAACGCCTCCGCAGCACTGCCAGTCTTCGATCTCTTCCAGTTCAAACCCAAGTGCTCTGGCGCTGGCTCTGGCATACTCGTCCAGATCTTTCGCCTTGTTTCTCAGGGTACAACCCGGATAATAACTGTACTTCATACTTAACATTATCCTTTCTTAGTTGTTCAGGTAAATTCATGTTGCTTAAAATATAGATATTAATAGTTTGTTTACAGCAGTTAGTATCTGCTAATCTTTGTCTTTTTTTTAACGATAAATAGACAAAAATATAAAATCAAGACTAATACGTTACTTTTTATATCTTTTTTGAGACATAGAAAATAAAAGAGTTCGCACACCCTTCCTCCGCAATTAAAGGAGTGTATCAGCTCGACTTCCGCGATTTATTATAGCATATTGACAACATTTTAACAAGAGGTTTTTGATATTTTTTTACATCAACACCGCTGTTTTTTCTCTCTGATCTAAATTAATTTTATTCAAACAGATAAAGTTATCCGCTTTTTCTGTTTACTTACAACCAGATTTCCGGTTCCGGGATCTGATCCTGTATTCTATATCCATGTCAGTCAAAGTTCCTATGCCTCCGCTGCATAGAGGAACTTTGGCTAATGAATAAAAAGGAGTAAACAGTAGCTTTTTTTTGTCCAGAGGGGCAGGCGCGTTCCCTGCTCCTTCGGATTCGTTGTTTTATTTATTAATTAAGGTCAATCTGAGCAATAATTTCTTTCAGTGCATCTGCACTCTTCTGAAGCTGTTCGATCTCAGCTTTGTTCATTCTCATTGGTACTTTACCCTGTACACCGTTTGGTCCTACCAGTGTCAGTGTGCTTAAGCATACATCTTCGATTCCGTACTCTCCATGCATCATGGTAGATACTGTGGAAATAGATTCTGAAGAAGATACAAGTAAGCTGCAGAGCTTGCATACAGAGGAAGATACTGCATAGAAAGTTGCACCTTTCTTGGAAATAATCTCACCGCCGGACTTCTGTACATACTGAAGCATTGCTTCTTTGTCGATCGGCTCGATATCTTTTCCCAGTTTCTTTTCCAGTTCATAGTACTCATCTACGCTTACGCCTGAGATATAAGCACCTGTCCACGGGATAAAGGATGTATCGCCATGTTCACCAAATACATAAGCATGAATGTTGCTCTGTGCGATCTGGAAATGTTCGGAAATTCCGCAGCGCAGACGCGCAGAATCAAGGATGGTACCGGAACCAAGAATCTGGTTCTCCGGAAGTCCGGAAATCTTTGTAAATACATAAGTCATGATATCAACCGGGTTGCTTACGATCAGGTAAATAGCATTTGGAGCTGCTTTTACGATCTCCGGTGTGATGGACTTCAGGATATTTACGTTTGTCTGTGTAAGCTCCAGTCTTGTCTGTCCTGGCTTACGTGCAATACCGGATGTGATGATAACGATGTCGGAATCTTTGGCATCTTCGTAATCTCCGGCAATGATAGAGATAGGATCTCTGAAGCAGGTTCCCTGGATGATATCCAGAACTTCGCCTTCTGCTTTCTTCTTGTTGATATCGATCAGAACGAGTTCAGAAGCGATATCCTGGCTTGATAAAGTGTACGCGATGGTGGATCCGACGCTGCCGGCTCCAATGATAGTAATTTTACTGCTCATAATCTTAATACTCCTTTTCTCCTAACAAAATTGACGTCTTAATGATAACACATTGTCAAAAAATTGACAAGAGCTTTTGTATAGAAACCTGAACAATTTTTAAACTCAAATTTTTGTTTTGGAGCATAAAATTGTTTGTGAGTTTGATATAATTTTCACATTTTTTGAGCAGCCAGGAGCTATAATCATCTGTTTTGACATCTGTCAGGTACAGTATCTGAACCCTTTGTCAGTCAGAATACGTGCAAAGATCAGTCCCAGTGGCAATGCGGCAATAATCAGGATTGCAGATGCAAACCAGGATGCAGCTACCGATAATGACATGATTCCAAGATTATAAAATCCTCTGTACAAATACAGACCCGGAACCATGATGACGATTGACGGAACTGTTACAGATATCCTTGGATATCCAACTTTGTTTTTCAGCAGAGACGCCAGAAGTCCTGCAGTAAGTGCACCGATAAATGCGGCTGCTGCAGGAGGAATATTGGCAAGATCCACCAACTCCAGTCTCAGAGTATTGGCAACTGCTCCTATTCCTGCTGCTGCAACTGCCAGACGCACCGGGCTGTTAAACATAATGGAGAATCCAAATACTCCGCAAAAGCTGGCAAGAATCCGGAATAAGATCCATTGTTCTGTAGACAATGACAGTTTCATAAAATCTACAGGTTTCAGATGCAGGATCAGAGCCATGATCCACGCTGACATAGTTGCTACCAGAATAATGATCAGAGCATACATCAGACGTTCCATTCCGGAACGCATATCCAGTTTGGCAAGGTCAATACCACTGGTAATGAATGGAAATCCCGGTATGATGAAGAGCATGGCGCAGATATATCCGGCTTCATGCTGAACAGAAATCCCAAACAGTATTTCTCCGAGTTTGAGCATACCTGCATATGCAAAACATGCCAGGGATACAGAGGATACAATACATAAGAATAATGTAAAATGATGTTTTGTCAGTTTACAGCGCAGGTAGTTTCCGATCCCTGCACCCACAAATGCACAGAACATCTCGATGGGACCGCCTCCCAGCAGAAAGGTAAATCCACAGCATGCGATTGCTGCTGCAAGTCCCAATGCAGGCGGGGAATAGAGACCATGTGTTTTTTCAATATTATCAAGGAAAGTATGCAACTGTTCTCCTGACATATGTTTTCCTTCTTTTTCAAAATTCCGGATAAAATGTTCTAGGCGGTTTAACTTCAGAGTATTTACTCCTGTATTAGTCAGACACAGAGACTGGGTAAAGCCACTTTCTCCGTCATAGCATGTATATTCAATGGACATCAGGCCAATATCTGCTGTACATGTAATACCAAGCGCTTCTGCCAGTGTATTCATGGAACTCCTTACTCTCCATGCTCCGGTACCGCATGAGAGAAACATGATCCCCACACGGCCGATAATGGATGCTTTCTCTGCGATGCTGGCATCTGAAACGGGTATATTTTCCCCGTTTTCGTCTGTATATTCATGCCAGGCAACATCCATATGATTCTTTTTGATCACTTCCTGTGGCATTTTCTCACTTCCTCATTTCCATATGTTTTAGAGCTGCAAGCTGTCATTTCCTGCTTTCTTCATCATTTTTTCCCTACAGGCCAGTACAATTCCGTCAACCTCGTCTAAATGCTGGAGCATTTTTTTCTCAAATTCATGGATGGGAAGGAGAATGCCAATCTCATCATATGGTTTATCCGGACTCTCTTTTTTCAATCCGGTTTCCTGTCCATAATATACCATCGCTCGCGGAGCTTCTTCCTGGATCTTCTGGAAGGCATCCCATACAACAGCATATGCCTGTGCTTCGGTCAGACCCAGTTTACAGGTATCTGGCAATGCATAGAGCGCCAGGACGCCACGTTTGCGATTGTCTTTCTCTTCTGTGATGTTCAGACCTTCTGTATAGGTTCGGACAAGATCATATCCGTCTGCAAGGTACAGGGCTGATCTTGGGGCGCATTCATGGTTCTTATAGGTTTCTTTAAATTTCGCATATTCTCTGGCTGAGACTTTTTCTCCAGGAAGAAGTTCTCCTGAAGCATCTGTGAGAAGAACCGGATTCTCACCTGCTTTTCCATGGAATTTCTTCGGGATCAGATAAGCCTCCCTCAACAGATCAAACATACTCCTTCCACACAGTTCCAACAGTAATGCACTGATGTCACCATTCTGATATGCGTGAAACAGCACCTGCAGGAAATGATCTCTGTCGTTATCTGTCAAACGATGATCATCATCTATATGGTCATAAAAAACTCCTCTTAATCGTCCGGATGCTTCCGGTGAAGCCAGAATTTTAGAAAAAATTGCTTCCACTGCTTCTTCTCTTGGCAAAACTGTACTCATAATTAACTTCCCCTTTCCGATAATGTTCGATTCTTTTTCTCGGTTCTCATTATAGTCTCGCTTTTCACAGTGTCAACATGAAAAGAGGGGAGTTTCTGATATCAATTTTGCATACATGTAAGATAAAAATTATATAGAAACAAAATGAGACTGTTGAAAAATGACGATTTTTACGTCGTCATTTTTCTAACAGTCCCATAAAGCGTCATACCCTAAAGCCCCCGTTTTTATTTTATGTGGGTTATTTTGCTCCTAAAGACGGATAGATAATATTTTACTGCTGGATCCTGCCACAGCTTTTCCGTTTATCTTCGCATAAGGTATTACTTTATAATACCAGGTCTTTCCTGAAGCCGCCTTTTTATCTGTATATTTTACTGTTTTTGCACTGGTGATTGTTGCTATCTTGCTGTATTTTCCATTCTTTGATGAAGCGCGGTATACATAATAACCGGATACTCCGGATGTGTTTGACCAGTTAAGCTGTACATTGAATGTTCCTGATTTTTTAACTGATTTCAGAGTACAGCCTGCTACTTTGATCTTAAATGTTTTCTTTATACTTCCGGTATAGCTTCCTTTTCCTTTGATTGTAATAGCAGCTGTTCCTGGATTTTTATTATTACTGTAGGAAAGAGTATAATCAGTACCCTCTGTCAGATAAGAGTTCCCATCTGAAACCGTAACTGCCGGTTTGATCGTTTTGCCTGTATAAGAACAGGATGTCTTTGACAGGGTTACTGTACAGCTGGAAATTTTGGCTGATTTCGGCTTGATCGTAAATGTTTCTTTATCCACATCCATTCGACTTCCCTGGGCTGCAATATAATAAACGGAATTCGGCTTTAGCACTTTTATTCCTTTACCGCCTCCGAGAGTTCCTGCCCATTGTGTTTTTCCCTTACCGACCTCATAGACAAATGTCATAAAAGTTAATGGTTTGGCGGTAATTACATATCTTGTGGCACTTCCTGTGACGAAACGGAAAGCATCTGCCTGGGCGCTTGATTCATCGGATTTACTGACAGGAGTTGTTATCGTACCGCTGCCTTTTAAAGTTGGAGATGCTGATACCTTTTTCAGGACTGCACCCTTTGATATTTTTACTTCTACATCAGAACCTTCATAGCTGAAATACAGATCATAGGTACCATATCCGCCCTTTCCTGAAGATTTAACATAAGGAATCAGAGCCTGGCCATATTTGTTTTCTGCATAGGTGGGAAGGATTTCTGTCTGACCATTGCTGTAAGTAACTTTTACTTTACCACCGTATTTCGAATAGAGTCTGTATTTACCGGAGTTCCATGTGATACCTGAGTTTCCCCAGATATAATAATTTTTGGAGTATGGTTTTTCCACAATCTTTACAGATGTTATACTTTGAACCTGTTCTACTTTATAATTCAAAGAGGTGACTTTATCTGTCTCATACAGTTTATATGACAGGTAATATACCTCTCCTTTTTTTACTTTGTATTTCGACATTCCCATTCCGGAATAATTTTCACTGGTGATTCTGGAAACAGGAGAATATTTAGAGTCATACAGGTTAAAACTATATCCATTTCCCCAGTCAAACCCAGAGGTGTTAGATGTAAATGTATAAGTGCCTGATTTTTTCGGAATAAATTTGGCGCAGGCGTATTTACCGGACACCTTTACTTTGCGGGAATATTTTCCTGTTCCTGAAGAATTCAAAACCGGAAGTGTATCGCCGACCGGCACGATCGCAAGTTTTACAGAAGCTGCATTCTCATTATTGCGATCTGTTACCCGCAATGTATATTCTCCCACTGCCAGTGGTTTGCTGACTTCTCCGTCTTCATTCCACTCAAGTTCTTTATCCCCCTTCCAGACAGAACACTTGTACATGTTTCCGTCTGAATCTTCGAGAAACTGTTCATCATATGCAGTAAGCGTCAGATCTTCTGTTTCATCCTCGAAATTAGTAACCCTTATCTTCAATCCGCGCAGATCAAAATCTGAAGCCTGACGTGCCTCGATTCCATACATATATTCTGTCTTATACGGAGCTTCCAGAATTTCAATTTGGGAATCCTCATCATCGTCACCTGCCTCCGCTTCTGCATCTGTCAGATTCTCAGCAGGCGGTTCTCCCTTTTCTTCTTCCGGCGCAGTGAATTCTTCCTGCTCTTCTTCCGGTGCACCTGGAATTTCCTCTGCTGTTATCTCATCTTCCTCGGGTACATCATGAATTTCTTCTGCGTCAGTACTTTCTGTACTGTCCTCACCTGTCCAAAAGGACTCTTCACTTTCTGTTCCGCTTGAAAATTCTGCACCGCAAACCGGCAATGCCACAGTACTGCCGACTACAGAGACCGCCAGTACAACTGCCAGCATTTTCTTCTTCATCATAGTTTCTGCCTCCTGTTTCGTTTATTATTTTATTACTATCTTTTTTACTGCACTGTATGTACCAGTGAGCTTTTTGCCTTTTATTTTTCCGTAAGGTACTACTTTGTAATAGTATTTTTTATTCTTTTTTACACTTTTGTCCGTATATTTTAAAGTATTGCCACGGGCGACTGCTTTGATCTTGCTGAATTTACCATTGGCACTGGTGGAGCGGTAAATATAGTAACCGACAGCTCCGGTGGTTTTTTTCCAGTTTATCACTGCCTTATGGCTTTTCAGTGAAAGAGAGATCACTGTGGTAAGTTTTCCGGATAATCCTTTTTTGTTATAACTGCTGTATGTTTTCTTTCTCTTTACAGTCTTATATGCTTTTACTGTGTAAGTATATTTATAACCGGCTTTTACTTTGGTATCTTTGTAGGAAGTCCCTTTTGTTGTTTTTATGGGAGTCCACTTGCCGGAATCTGTCTTTCTGTATATCTGATAGCCACTGGCACCGGATACTTTTTTCCAGGTAAAAGTAATGGAATTATTTGATACAGTAAGCTTGGACAATTTCGGTGCAGATGGTTTGGGAATCGGAGTAGCAGTTGGTATAACTGGTGTTTCCTCTTTCACAACAGTTACCTTTATCTCTTTGAACAGGTCACGATTTTCTGCGCTGGCTACCCTGGCGGTTGTTTCTCCGGCTGCCATCCCCTCCACTACACCATCTGAATTAATCTTTGCAATGGTATCATCTGCAGATGACCAGATGATGTTCTTTGTTGTTGCATTGTCCGGTAAAATCTGTGCATTGATCAGTACTTTTTCTCCGACTTTCAGATTAACAGCATCTGTGTCTGTTTTTATCTCAGCAACTTCAATATATTCTGTTTTTTCCGGCTGTGCAGTATATTCTTCTTTTACATTTCCTTTCTCATCAAGAAGTTTACAGGATGGTTTTTCTTCTGCAATATTGGTAATCTCTATGGTACTTCCTTTAGAGATTGGAATGTCGTCGGTTTCTTTTCTTTCTGCAGTACCATCTGCACCGATATCTGTGACATAGTATTCAACCTTTCCCATGTCTGTTGCAATACACTTCAGTGTATATCCGCTGTCCTGAGGCAAATTGATGATTTTTACATAATCCTGATCCAGTGGATGATACATGACATTATAATAGATATCACCTACATTTCCAGAGCTCTCCTGGCCGTCATATACAGTCAGGACTTTATTACCCGATTTATCGTATACTTCTACATTAACCGGACAGGAAATAACAGAATTGGAATATTTCCCCAATACTCCGCTTGATTTCAGGCATTTTTCTATAGCTTCCAGAGTTGAAGTAACCTGAAGGGAATAGGTGTATTCTTTTTTGCTGGATCTTTTCATTATATCCAGATATTTCCGTACACTGGTTTCTCCTGCTGTTCTTGATTTCATCAGCATGTAAAATGCAAATATTGTTCTCTTTGCATAATAATTTTTATCAGAGATCCCGGACTGCTGGTACATTCTTTTGTTATACTGCATCCAGTTACTCAGGTAGTATCCGATATATGCCACACAGCGCATGTTATCTACCTGTTTCTGCGTGTCTCCTGTGTTAAAAAGAATGTTGGCAAGACCTGTGCTGTATTTATATGATGTATAGATCACTGTGCCCAGCGGAAGGGCTGAGGCTACTGATGTCAGCATGGACTCCAGGGCTACATCACTCAATTCATCAAAGGCTGCATTTGACAAATACATCATCTGATCTTCATATGTTCCGTGGATCACACCATACAGTTCTTTTGCTGCTTCACATATGGGATCGTATTCGCAGTTATTTTTCAGGTACAGGAGCATTTCCGAGTACATTTCATCGGCTTTTGCCAGGGCTACGATGTCATAGTATCTTTTGATTGTGTCTGTGCCGACTTTTATGATGCTGAGTCCATTGCTGATAAGATCCATACCATTGGAAAGTGTTTTGGCGAAATTTTTCGATGAGGAAAAGCTTTTAATACATTTGATAACTTTTGAGTCTGCGGCAAAGTGCCCGACATTCTGGAGATAGTCAGCCAGATCGTCATATTTTTTATCAACAAAGAAGGCAGACAGAGTATCTTCTGTGCATACTGAGGCTAATTTCTTTATTTCGTCATTACTTAATCCATACGCAGCCGCATAAGCCCAGTCGCCTTGTTTGAAAGTATCCAGATAAATTTTGACAAATTTCTTCATTGTTTCTGCCTGTGAGAGATCCAGGACAGTTCCTGAATATGAGTCCAGCAATGCGATCAGAACTTCCCTTGCCTGATTCTGACTGGTTTCACCGGCAAATATCTGTTTCCATCCGTCTTTCCCACGGAAATACATGTTTGACATTGTTTCTACTACGCGGTCAATAAAACTGTCATCCCATTGTGCAACCAGCATGGAATTCATGAAGTTTCCATCTCTTGTAAGATATGCCATAGCACTGGCTGTTCCTTCGTCCTGTATCCAGCGGTTGAGATTTTCTGTGTAATCGTAATCCTCGTATTCCGGGATATATTCTCCCAGACTCTGGAATGGGATGTTTTGTCCGGAAGCGTAAGTTTCCGCATAGGAGCCGGCGTAGCCGTAGATGGTGAGAAGACGGCATTCGTCAAACGCAAGGCTGGAGATGCTTGTTACTGTTGGGTAGAGTGTAATGCTTTCAAGCTTCCGGCAGTACTGGAACGCTTCATAACCGATCTTTTTCAGCTGTCTTCCTCCGGTTACTTCTGTCAGGCTTCCACAGTACTGGAATGCATAATCCCCGATCTCCGTTACGCTATCTGGGATCTCTATCTTTTTCAGACTTGAACAGCTACTAAATGCACTTCTTCCTATCGTCTTCACCACATAATTATTAATCTTCTCCGGAATTTTTACCGTGGATTCAGATCCAATATATTTAATAATAGTGGCTTGCTGACCGGAAACTGTATATTTGTAGTTTCCGTATGTAAGTTCAGTATCTGTACTATATGCAGAAACCTGATTTTCATCCGATGAATCGTTTTCATTTTGATCATCTGTGAAAATGTTTTCCACAGGCTCTTCTTCCGGAGAAATAAGTTCCGGGACAGTCTGAGGTGTTTCCTCTGCAGTTTCCACATCTTTCTCTGGTTCTCCATCTGAAAAATCATCTGTCGATTCTCCGCTTTCTGACATTTCAGTACCAGAATCACTGAAAATATCCGCCGCTTCTCCAGCATAAACTGGCAACGACTGACAACTTACTGCCATAGTCAATATAACAGCCAGCAATTTTTTCTTCATACTCTTCTCTCCTCTACCGTTTCATATTTTATAGTTTTATTTTACTACAAAATTTTCCATTTGTCTTATCTGTTTTTTTATATACATCTATATCCAATAAAATATCAATAACGCAAAAAAGCCTGAAGTTTACTTCAAGGGCCTTCTGCGGTCAGTTCTTTAGATCTGACAATATTTCTCTTAATTTACTTCCATAATTTTCTCCGGCAGCCCAGCCGCTGCCATAGGGATTTTCCTGGATTTCCAGCCATTCTACATAAGGAGCTGTTTCCCTTGTTACATATCCAAAACGTTCATCTATACATTCCTGATTCAGGTCATCTGAAGACGCATAGGCTTTTAAATGCTGAACCTGTGCACGGATGCCTGTTCTTACATTTGCAAAGGCAATGCTACTAACTCCGTCCCCAGTGGTTCTTACTTACAGCTATATTTTTATTTCTGTTTTCATCCATAAGAGTCAGAATTCCGCTGCCTCAGCTACAATATGGAATTTTGACTGATGAATAAAAAAGGAGTAAACAGTAACTTTTTTATTCAGAGGAGCAGCGCGTTCTCCACTCCCCTGAATCCATTCTCTTATTTATTAATTAAGGTCAATCTGAGCAATAATTTCTTTCAGTGCATCCGCACTCTTCTGAAGCTGTTCGATCTCAGCTTTGTTCATTCTCATCGGTACTTTACCCTGTACACCGTTTGGTCCGACAAGTGTCAGTGTACTTAAGCATACGTCCTCGATTCCGTACTCTCCATGCATCATGGTAGATACTGTGGAAATAGATTCTGAAGAAGATACAAGTAAGCTGCAGAGCTTGCATACAGAGGAAGATACTGCATAGAAAGTTGCACCTTTCTTGGAAATGATCTCACCGCCGGACTTCTGTACATACTGAAGCATTGCTTCTTTGTCGATCGGCTCGATATCTTTTCCCAGTTTCTTCTCCAGTTCATAGTACTCATCTACGCTTACGCCTGAGATATAAGCACCTGTCCACGGGATAAAGGATGTATCGCCATGTTCACCAAATACATAAGCATGAATGTTGCTCTGTGCGATCTGGAAATGTTCGGAAATTCCGCAGCGCAGACGCGCAGAATCAAGGATGGTACCGGAACCAAGGATCTGGTTCTCCGGAAGTCCGGAAATCTTTGTAAATACATAAGTCATGATATCAACCGGGTTGCTTACGATCAGGTAAATAGCATTTGGAGCTGCTTTTACGATCTCCGGTGTGATGGACTTCAGGATATTTACGTTTGTCTGTGTAAGCTCCAGTCTTGTCTGTCCTAGCTTACGTGCAATACCGGATGTGATGATAACGATGTCGGAATCTTTGGCATCTTCGTAATCTCCGGCAATGATAGAGATAGGATCTCTGAAGCAGGTTCCCTGGATGATATCCAGAACTTCGCCTTCTGCTTTCTTTTTGTTGATATCGATCAGAACGAGTTCAGAAGCGATATCCTGGCTTGATAAAGTGTACGCGATGGTGGATCCGACGCTGCCGGCTCCAATGATAGTAATTTTACTGCTCATAATCTTAATACTCCTTTTCTCCTAACAAAATTGACGCCCTTAATGATAGCACATTGTCAACAAATTAACATGCAAATTACGCTCAAACGGAATGCCAGTTCCGCTACTGCGGAACGGCTATTCCATTTTTAACGGTACGAAGTACCGCTAGATGATATCATTCTGTTTCACGCATATTTATACCGTTCATTTCCAGACGATATGTATGATGTTTATCTGTGATTCGTGTAAGGCACGCATCAGCGTAGGTATTATCAGCAGACATATCAAACCATGTACTGACTGGAAACTGTGAGATGACTACAGTTGATTTTCTTCCATCCCTGGTGTCAAGGACTTCAAAAAGATCCCGGCATTTATCAAGATCGAGATCCATAAGGCCAAAATCATCGATCACAAGAAGATCCAGCTTGGTCAGCTTATTCAGGTAATCCAGATTTGTGGATTTGATACGTGCCTGTTCCATTTCGCTCATAAGAGTGTTCGCTTTTATATACTTTACACTCTTAGACTGCTTCATTGCAGTTACACAAAAAGCATTGATTAGATAAGTTTTTCCACTGGCAGAAGATCCTGTTACAATGAGATTCTTTCCTTCCTCTATCCAATGGCAGGTACTCAGTCGCTCTATTGTCTGGGTATCAAGCTGACGTTCTGGATGGTAAATAGTTTCGCAAGATCCGCCGCCGGGTATCGCAGATGCGCTTCTTTCATCAGACGATTAAAACGTTTCTCTGCCCGCGCCTGCCACTCTGCATCAACCATTGCTGTTATGCGTTCCATAAAAGTGTTCAGATCTGCATTAGGATCTTTCAACTGTTCTTCCAGGATATGTGCCATTTCTGGAACACGGAAACTCTTCAGACGCATAATCAGAGCCTGTTCCTGAGGTGTTAATGTAATGTCATGGGATGAACTCATTTGTATGCCTCCTTTCCACGGATGTTTGTATGGGAAGGAAGTTTTCCGGTTCCGTTTATAGCACTGCTGGAATGATTATTCTGAACCATGCTAAGTACTTTCTTGAAATAAGAATACTTGCAGGCATTGGCTTCTACGCATTTCTCAGCAGCCTCCTGAACCAGCCTGTGAGGAACATCTTTACAGGAATGGAGTACACCGGCACAGCTGTTGTATGCCTGTTCCTCATGCTTGGAACTGCGGAGTATCCTGTCAATAAGAGTTACCATAGATTCTCCATAAACAGATGCCCATCGTCTGTAATAAGCTCCGTCATGTGCATTCACTTCTTTGTAATATAGGTGTTCTGGAGGCATATGACTGTCATCTGTAATGTAAAGAGGAAAATCACGGTAAGATCTTGGATGGCGGCAGATCAGCCGGTTATACTCATCACAGATCCGTATCTCCGTCATTGTAGCCTTAAGAATTGCAGGCTTCCCTTTATAGGTATACAATACAGAATAGTAGTGGGCATCATATTCAAGGTGGTAATTATCTGGAACTTTAAGAAAGTATTTATAATCACAAAGCGTATAACTTTCGTCTGGAAGTTGGTTCATACGCGGTTTGTCGTACTTTTCAAATCCATTCATGCGGGATTTCCGAATGTCAGATTTTTTCTAGAAAGGACGCTGGTTGATGTCCGCTACGATCTTTTTGACCGCAGCATTCAGAGCTTCCAGAGAGGTATAAGTATCTTTCTTTAATTCTTCTACCAGATGCGTCTCCAAGAAACGCACATGATTTTCAACTGTTGGTTTGCCTTTCGGTTTCCTTGGTGGTGGCGGCAGAATGATCGTATCATAAAAAGTTTCCAGATCCAAAAAAGCTGACTGCAGCACAAGTTCATCTTTACTATGCCTGGTAACAGCTGTTCTCAGATTGTCCGGGACAAGATATTTAGGAACTGCCCCATAATAAGACAGTGCATGTACTGTGCCGGTAATAAAATGTGGAAGTTTTTCATCCGGAAAGATCTCTGCATAAACAAGGCTGCTAAAACCAAGTGTAGTTGTAAAAATGTGAACTTTCCGAAGTTCGCCAGTTGTTGTATCCAATAGTAGTTCCGGCTGGTCGCCTATCCAGTCTTATGAGAAGAGAAAAGTTATGAGAAGAGATGGCGCTAATTCACGATTTTCAATCTATTTCTTCGTATTTTACTTCTCATAACTTTTAAATCAAATATATCTGCTATACTGAATGTACTTGGCAAATGAAAGGAGAAAATTATGAACAGCGCTAAGTACATCGAAATATTTAAAAATGGACAGAAAGAAGGAATCAGGGATGTGACTGTCAAACGAAAACTCCAGACCGTGAGAAAATTCCTAAGTTATCTTGAAGACGCTCAGACAGATGATCTGCTGAACATTGATAGAAAGAATGTTTATGAGTTTGTGAACAGTCTGGATTACAGATCTCAAACCATCAGCGGGGTTCAGTTTACTCTCAGGCAATTCTTTAATATCATGTATGAACAGAGGCTGTCGTCTTTTGATGGATACCAACTGTTTCCAATGATCACTACTGACAAAAGAGATTCTATCCTATCCTACTATTCGCCAGAAGAGATTAAAATTCTGGTCGAAAGTATTGACACTGCAAAAAAATGTGGCATCAGGGACAAATGCATGATCCTTATCGCTGCGGAATGCGGTCTGAGGTCAAGTGATATCATATGGCTGAGATTTGATGAAATCAACTGGGATAAAAAACTCATCAGCAAAACCCAACATAAAACCGGCATCCATGTGAATGTCCCGTTTACGGAACAGGTACAGTTTCTCCTCCTGGACTATCTGAAGAATCACAGGCCTGATGTGAGATCGGAATACATCTTTATAAATACTATCACTAACTCTGCTTTTACTTCAGCCAAGATACTCACACAGATTGTTTATAAAAATTTTGAGAAAGCAGGTATCGAACGGAGATGCCGGAAACGTGGTGCCCATACATTAAGGCATTCCCTGGCGACTACGATGCTCGCAAATAATACTCCTGTGCCCGTTATTACCGGGGTGTTAGGGCATGCCAGTTCCAGGACAACACAGAAATATCTTTCCATTGACGTAGACGGACTCAGGAAAGTATCACTGGAGGTGCCGGAATGAAAGAAATCACAAAGAAGGAATTCACCGGCATATTTAAAGAAGAGTTTGAAAACTTCCTGAGATATAAAAACGCTTTGGGATACTATAAGAAAATAGAGGGAAACCTTCTCTACGACTATCTGGCATTAAACCGGTTCCTTGACAGCTACAAGCTGGAAGAAATTGCCCTTACGGAAGAAATGACATTCGCATATGTGAAAACAGCTGAACATCTTTCACAGTCGACAAGGCATCACTGTGAATGCAATATCAGGCAGTTTGCGAAATTCCTGAAAAGCCAGGGCTATGAAAATATCTATATCCAGTATGACTGTACAGTAAAAATGCCAAGAGATTATATTCCATATGTTTTCTCTAATGCTGAGATGAAGAGAATCTTTTCAGTCATAGATTCCAGGGAAAGCGCCTATGGCCGCTATGACTCACGGCTTTTTTATCAGACGCTTATCAGGCTGCTGTACTGTACAGGGCTGAGACTGGGGGAGGCATTGGAACTTAAGATCAGTGACATTGACTTTACAGATAACATTATCATTGTCAACAGCGGAAAAGGAAACGTATCCAGACTGGTTCCATTCAAGGCTTCCCTTGGCAAATGGCTCATAAATTATAATAGGAAAAAATCAAAGCCTGGCGATACATATTTTTTTGAATCTCCGTCAGGGGACCGGAGATGCAACCACAGCATAACAACAACATTCAGAAAAAACATCCTTCTTAAGGCAGGGGTCAGCCTTGCTTCTGCCAATGTGTTCATGGAACTTCTTACTCTCCATGCTCCGGTACCACATGATAGAAACATAATCCCCACACGTCCGATAATGGATGCTTTTTCTGCAATACTGGCATTTACGACTGGTACATTTTCCCCGTTTTCATCTGTGCATTCGTGCCAGGCAACATCCATATGATTTTTTTTGATCAATTCCTGTGGCATTTTTTCCACTTCCTCATACAATAATTTTAGAGTTGCAGACTGTCATTTCCTGCTTTTTCCATCATTTTTTCTCTGCATGCCAGTACGATTCCGTCAATCTCGTCTAAATGCTGCAGCATTTTCTTTTCAAATTCGTGGATCGGAAGGAGAATTCCAATTTCATCATATGGTTTTTCAGGGTTCTCTTTCTTCAGACCGGTTTCCTGTCCATAGTAAACCATAGCTCTCGGTGCTTCTTCCTGAATCTTTTGGAAAGCATCCCATACAACTGCATATGCCTGTGCTTCTGTCAGACCCAGTTTACAGGTATCCGGAAGTGCATAAAGAGCCAGAATGCCACGTTTACGGTTATCTTTTTCCTCCGTAATGTTCAGACCTTCTGTATAGGTACGGACAAGATCATAACCATCTGCAAGATACAGCGCAGATCTGGGGGCACATTCATGATGTTCATATGTTTCCTTGAATTTTGCATATTCTCTGGCTGAAACCTTTTCCCCGGGAAGAAGTTCTCCGGCTGCATCTGTAAGGAGCACCGGGTTCTCTCCTGCTTTTCCGTGGAATTTCTTCGGGATCAGATAAGCCTCCCTTAACAGGTCAAACATACTTCTGCCGCATAATTCCAACAGCAGTGCACTGATATCACCGTTCTGGTACGCATGAAACAATACCTGCAGGAAATGATCTCTGTCATTATCTGTCAGACGATGGTCGTCATCTATATGGTCATAAAAAACTCCACTTAATCGTCCGGATGCTTCCGGCGAAGCCAAAATTTTAGAAAAAATTGTTTCTACTGCTTCTTCTCTTGGCAGAATTGTACTCATAATTAACTTCCCCTTTTCAATCGTGTCAGATTCTTTTTTTCGGTTCTAATTATAGTCTTGCTTTTCGCAATGTCAACGTAAAAAAGGAGATTTTCTAATATCAATTTTGCATAGATGTAAGCTAAAAATTATATAAAAAAGACATTCCATCCTTCTGACAGGATAAAATGTCTTTTCTGTAACCTTTTTATGGCTTTTTAATTAAAAATCGACCTCTGTTCCATAATAAATGCATGTAAGAAGTTTCTCCATATTTGCAGAATCAATTGCCCTTGGGTTAGAGCCTGTGCATGCATCACCAACTGCAAGTTCTGCAATTTTGGCAACTTTTTCTTTAAATTCTTCTTCCTGGATTCCAAAGTCTTTCAGTGTTTTTGGAATATTCAATCTTACATTAAACTCGTCAATCTTCTCGCAGAGACTATTGATCAGAGCCTGCTGGCAGGTTCCTTCCAGTCCCATTCTTCTTGCAATCTCAGCATAACGTTCTGCTGCTGCAGGATTTTTTGCATTGTATCTGATCACATAAGGAAGATAAATTGCATTTGCACATCCATGGGGAATATGTCCAGTGGAGAATGCTGCACCTGTCTTATGTGCCATAGAATGAACAATACCAAGCAGAGAATTGGAAAATGCCATTCCTGCCAGACACTGTGCATAGTGCATCTGCTCACGTGCTGCCATGTTCTTATTATAAGATGACGGCAGATATGCCAGAACCATCTCAATGGCCTGCAGTGCAAGCGGATCTGTATATGGACAGTGGAGTGTAGAAACATATGCTTCAATTGCATGTGTTAATGCATCCATACCTGTATATGCTACCTGTTTTACCGGAAGTCCCTCAACCAGTTCCGGATCAACAATTGCTACATCCGGAGTGATATTAAAATCTGCCAGGGGATATTTAATTCCTGTATTATAGTCTGTGATTACTGAAAAAGCTGTAACTTCTGTAGCTGTTCCTGATGTAGACGGAATTGCTGCAAATTTTGCTTTCTGTCGTAATTCAGGAAAACCAAATGGTGTGATAAGATCTTCAAATTTTGTATTCGGATATTCATAGAATGCCCACATTGCTTTCGCTGCATCAATTGGGGATCCACCGCCCATAGCTACGATCCAGTCCGGCTGGAATTCCTGCATTACTTTTGCGCCTTTCATAACAGTTTCTACTGATGGATCAGGTTCCACACCTTCGATCAGCTGAACTTCCATTCCGCCTTCTTTTAAATAATTAATTGCCTTATCCAAAAATCCCTGACGTTTCATTGAGCCGCCGCCCACAACAAGAACTGCTTTCGTTCCTTTTAAATTCTTTAATTCTTCGATGCATCCTTTTCCATGATAAATGTCTCTTGGTAATGTAAATCTTGCCATTGCTGTTATCTCCTTTATAAATTATGTCTGTTTACATGTTACTGCAGAAGGCACTCATCTCTTCTGTTCGCTTGCATTATATCATTGTTAAATTTATAACGCAATAGTTTTTTATATCTTTTTGTATTTTGGTGTATTTTATTATTTATTCCTATATTTTTTACTGTTTTTCTATATATATTTATTGTTTTTTATTATTTTACTTATATTTGATGTTATTAATTTAACATTATATGCCAGAAGATATTATAAGCTTCCTGCAAAACCAGACCCTCCAATAAAATTACAGTACCTTCATTTTTAAGAATCACTTGCTCTGCACTTCAGACGTACATCTCCACTATTGGTCTGGATCACCAGATTTCCGCCTGTTCCTTTTTGTGTGTAGGAAATATCGCAGTCGTCTTGGTCTTCCATCCTCTTACCGGTCAGCGCATCATCAACATTGATATCTCCCATATCAGTGTTCACCTGTATGCTCCATGTACGCATCACGTCTTCTTTACCAATAAAGCACAGGTCACCCATATCAGTTTGCACTTTCAGATTATCGAAATCGCAATTTTTAAAGAATACATCTCCTGAATCTGTCTGAACAGTTCCATTTTCGATTTTGCATCCATTCAGCAGTATGTTGCTCATATCCGATTTAACAATCGTAGCAAGAATTCCCTCACCTCTATAGGTGATGGGATGAATTGCACATTCGAGCATATCTGCTCAAATTCATAAAAAACCACAAAACGCTTGTTCTGATACAATAAATATATTATAATAGCAAAAGAACAATATGCTCTTGACTTTTGGCCGGTCGAAATAAGTGTACAGAATGAGTTTAGATAATAATTCTCATTCAGTGCTTTTATTTGATCATGGTTATGAAATATAGCAGAAAGATGCTGGACAATAAGAGGTCAGAGAGAGCAAAAGAAATCTTTGAAATATAGCACCTGTTGAAACAATCCATTAGTATATAGAGAGTCAGGGTGAGAAAGATAAACCGAGCAGTAAAAATAAGGATCTATCCAAATAAAGAACAGATAACCCAGATAGAGAAGACAATCGGCTGCAGTCGTTTTCTTTATAACCGGATGCTTGCGGATAAGATCCGTTATTATCAGGAAGAAAAAAAGATGCTGAAAAATACGCCGACCGGATATAAAAAAGAATATCCATGGCTGAAAGAGGTGGATTCTCTTGCGCTGGCGAATGTACAGTTAAATCTGGAAGGGGCTTTCCGGAAATTTTTCCAGGAACCGGGAGTGGGCTTTCCGCATTATAAATCAAAAAAGCACTCGCGGAAATCTTATACAACAAATATGGTAAATGGGAATATCTGTCTGCAGGACAGGTTCCTGAAACTGCCAAAGATGCAGCCGGTAAAAATAAAACTCCACCGTATGATCCTGGAGGAATGGAAGCTGAAATCAGTGACTGTGAGCAGGGAACCATCCGGAAAATATTTTGCCAGCCTGCTGTTCGACTGTGAAAACCAAACAGCGGAGAAAAGACAGGCGGAAAAATTCCTGGGGATTGATTTTGCCATGCATGGAATGTGTGTATTTTCCACCGGTGAAAGGGCCGGATATCCCATGTTTTACCGGAATGCAGAGAAAAAACTTGCCCGGGAACAAAGAAAACTCTCCAGATGTGAAAAGGGCAGCCGTAACTATCAGAAACAGAAGAAAAAGGTTGCTTTATATCATGAAAAGATAAAGAATCAGAGGAAGGATTTCCAGCATAAGCTCAGCCACAGCCTTGCAGAAGACTATGATGCAGTATGTGTGGAGGATCTGAACCTGAAGGGAATAGCCGGAGGCCTGCATTTCGGAAAAGGAATACAGGATAACGGATACGGTCAGTTCCTTTCCATGCTTGGATATAAGTTGGAAGAACGTGGAAAATATCTGATAAAAGTAGACAGATATTTTGCATCCAGCAAGATATGCAGTGTATGCGGACATAAGAAGAAAGAACTGGCATTATCAGAACGGACATACCTGTGCGAATGTGGAAACCAGATGGACCGGGATGTGAATGCGGCGGTCAATATTCTGGAAGAAGGAAAAAGAACATATAAAAAATGTGCATGATAGCACAGAAAAGATCCATAACCGGATAAAAAAAGAACCGCGGGACACGCGGGGATAGCTTGTTTTAGCTTTGCCCTGAAGGGCAATCGAGCAGGAAGCTCCCACTTCAAAATCTGTAAAATTTAAGTGGCGGGAGCATGTCACACAATAAAAAAAGTTCCAGACTTATCATCTGAAACTCTTTTTGACTATTTTTCATTTACATAGCTTCTTTATCCGTTCCACCTCAGCCTTATAAACCGATTCTGTGTGAGAATCAAAAAGCACCCATTCTACCAGGTCAAATTTGTCCGGATGATCCTGCAAAAATTTATTTACGGTATTTACCGCTATCTTTGCCGCCAGTTCGACCGGAAATCTGTATACGCCTGTTGATATGGAAGGGAATGCAATAGACCTGATTCCATTCTCACTTGCCAATTTCATGGAGTTAAAATAACAGCTTGAAAGAAGCTCTTCTTCCCTGTTTCCACCTCCGTTCCATATGGGACCTACAGTATGGATCACATACTTACAGGGCAGATGATATGCCTTTGTAATCTTTGCTTCTCCAGTCTCACATCCGTGAAGTGTTCGGCATTCGGCAAGCAGCTTTGGACCAGCGGCTCTGTGAATTGCACCGTCTACGCCACCGCCTCCGAGAAGTGAATTGTTTGCTGCATTTACGATTGCCTGTACATCTGTTATTTTTGTTATGTCATTTTTTATTGTCTTTATCAAATACATTTTTCTTACCTGCTTTCTAATATTTTTAAATCACCTGAAAAATCAGTATTTTTCCCGTTTATCCTACTCTTGTTTTATCTCAGAATAACACACTTTTCTCTCTTTGCAGTCGCATAGCAGGTATATTCTCTTATGCGTCTATTAACATTATACCATCTATCATCCCAACAGCAAGATAAAATGTTGCCATCCACCTTCTGTAATAACTGGTTTATCTGACATTTTTGTGTTAATATAAAATCAACATAATACATTTAAAGATGGGAAGGGGGTAAATACTATGGATATTTCAGATTTTATAAAGATAGCAAGAGATTATAATGTTCTTGGAATCAAGGTTTCAAAAGATAATGAACTTGCAGCAGAGTGGTACAGTGAACCGGAATGCAGAAGGAATATTTATTCTGCAACAAAGAGCTTCACATCCTGTGCAGTTGGATTTGCTGTTCAGGAAGGACTGATCTGTCTTAATGAAAAACTAACGGAGGCATTTGCAGGTGACTTGCCGGAACTTATAGATGAGAACCTGAAAGAAGCAACTGTTCGTGATCTTCTTACCATGTGTCTTGGACAGGAGAAAGGCAGTCTGATGGGAGAACAACGACCATTATATGAAGAAGATAACTGGGTGAAAATGTCTCTGGCTATTCCCTTTAAGTATAAGCCAGGTACACATTTTGTGTATAATAATGTTGGTCCCTATCTGGCAGGCATTCTTGTTCAGAGACGTTCCGGCTGTGATCTGGTTTCTTACCTTACACCAAGACTTTTTTCCCAACTTGGAATAAAACGTCCTACATGGGAGACTGATCCGCTTGGAAACAGTTTTGGCGCAGGCGGATTATTCCTGACCCTTTCTGAGCTTCACAAATTTGGAATGTTTTATCTTAATAAAGGTAAGTGGAATGGAAAACAGATACTGTCTGAGAAATGGATAGAAGAAAGTACAAAGGCTGCGGATGTGGAATATTATGGTTATCTTTTCTGGCGGGGTGAATATAATTCTTTCCGGGCAGATGGAAAATACTCTCAGATATCTATGATCCTGCCTCAGAAAAACGCAGTCGTTTCGTTTGTTTCAGAATGCCGCAGGGGAGAAGAACTTCTGAGGGCAGTTTATGAGCTTGTCTGCGCAAAACTGTAATATCTTTTTCTGAAATTTATAACCTGATTCTCCCACAGGTATTATTGTGGAAAAATCGGAATAACAAAAGGACAGACTTGTCAAAAAACCAAAACCTGCTAAAAAGTTTTTAACTTTTCTTAGCAGGTTTTGGTTTTACTAATCCGTCAGAATATTTTGCAAGGTATTGATCAATTCCTCTATAACAATTGGTTTGGATAAGAATCCATTCATACCACATGCCAGTGCTTTCCTTCTGTCTTCGTCAAAAGCATTGGCAGTCATGGCAAGGATCGTGATTCCCGCCAGTGAAGGATCATCCAGTGAACGGATCTGCTCAGTAGCATCATATCCATTCATTACAGGCATCTGCACATCCATAAGCACCAGGTCATAATCACCTGGTGTTGAATTCTTAACTTTCTCCACAGCCTCTGCTCCATCTTCTGCTGTATCAACCTGAAAACCATATTCACTAAGGAGTGCTACAGCAATTTCACTGTTCAGTTCATTATCTTCCACAAGCAGTATGCGCCTGCCTCTGAAATCTGAATCTGCTGCCGGAAGAATATTATCATCTGCCTCAGCCTGCTTCTGGCCGATAGCAGCCATCAGAGTCTCTCTGATATCTGACATAAACATAGGTTTGGCACAGAACGCAGTCACCCCTGCTGCCCTGGCTTCCACTTCAATATCTGACCAGTCATAAGCAGTCAGGATAATAATCGGTGTATCATCACCAAGACTTCGGATCTGACGGGTAACTTCAATGCCGTTCATATCCGGAAGACGCCAGTCAATGATATAAGCATGGAATGCATCACCCATTTCCATAGACTGTCGTGCGCGGAGAACAGCCTCCTTACCGGAAAGTGTCCATTCCGAACGCATTCCAACCTTCACAAGCATCTTAGTCACACTGTCACAGGTATTGAAATCATCGTCTACTACCAATGCTTTCAGACCTTCCAGCTCTGCGATTTTCTCTATACGGTGGTTCTCAGGCTGGATCCGCAATGGCAGACGGATAATAAATTCAGTACCTTTGCCCTGTTCTGTCTGAACCTCAA
The DNA here is from genome assembly GCF_033096465.1 of Blautia luti. NCBI lineage: Bacteria > Bacillati > Bacillota > Clostridia > Lachnospirales > Lachnospiraceae > Blautia > Blautia luti. The sequence continues at coordinate 2,080,608 of NZ_AP028156.1, forward strand.
TGGTTCCGCCCATCATATCTACGATGTTCTTGGTGATAGCCATACCCAGTCCTGTACCCTGAGTCCTGCTTACAGTGGAAGTCCGCTCTCTCTCAAAAGGAGAAAATATCTTCTGTACAAATTTCTGACTCATGCCGATTCCGTTATCCTTTACCCGGATTTCGTACAGTTCACAGCCTCTCTGTGTACCCGGATACTCTCTCAGCCGGACAGAAACGGTTCCGCCTGCAGGAGTAAACTTGATCGCATTGGACAAAAGATTCAGCAGTACCTGATTCAGCCTGGTCTTGTCACAATAAACATCCTCATTGGTAACATCCATGACATCCATGTAAAGCTCTAACTGTTTCGCATGGATCTGTCCGCTGATAATGGTTTTCAGATCATGAAGAACCTCTGACAGACTGACTTCCGTTTCTTCCAGATGAATCTTTCCACTCTCAATACGGCTCATATCCAGGATATCATTGATCAGTGAGAGCAGATGATTACTGGAGGAAAGAATCTTACCCAGATAATCCCGAACCCTTTCTTTATCATCAATGTTGCTTACAGCCAGTGTGGTAAAACCAATGATCGCATTCATTGGTGTCCGGATATCGTGAGACATATTGGAAAGGAAGGTGCTCTTTGCCTTGTTTGCAGTCTCCGCAGCGCGGACCGCCTCAGAAAGAGCCTGATTCATTTTTCTGTCAGAGGTACGATCTGACAGAACCAGGATATATTTCTTTTTTCCGTTTACCTCGCTGCCCATTGCAACGTTATGAAACCAGCGGTGTTCTCCTGTTTTCTGATGAACATATTCAAAATCCCATTCCTGCTGCTCATGAACCTGGATTTCTTCCAGATAATTCTTTTCCGGATCTTCAACGTCCCCGGGATGCAGTTTCCCAAGGACACAAATATCTTTACGAATCTGTTCTACTGTAATTCCTAGCAGTTTTTCCACATTGGGACTGACGTAATCTGCTTTATATGTTTTGGCATCCAGCATCAGGAAAACGTCATCCACATTCATTGACAGCTTTTGAAACAATTCGTCCCTGTACAGGATCTCCGTATCCTTTCTCTTCAGGTTTACCCTGTTTTTCCGGAGAATAATTCCAATAAAAAGACCTGCAATACACACCGCTACTGCACTTACAAGCAGCATAGTGCTACGCTGCAGAACATTCATACTGGCATTGACGATATCAGCCTGGACAAGTCCCAGAAAGATCCAGTCCTGAGGTTTAGATTTCTCATAGACCAGATAGTAATCCTTTCCATCCAGATTTATCAGCATTGCATCTGTATGTCCTTCCTTAAACTCTTCTGAAAGTTTAAGGATCTCTTTTTCAGACATATCGGAATACTCTCTCAGAATCCCAAAGAAATTATACACCTCTCCCCATGCCTCAGAAGAATGATCCACAACAACACGGCCATCCGGATGAACCACATAACTCTGGGCATTTCCATTGAAAGCAGAAATATTCAGCACATTTAAGATATCAGAGTTTTCATAGGCAATGGCAATGGCATCATATTCAAAGCCCTGATAACTTCCATGAGGCCTGGGAGTAGCAAAAACAAGGAGCTGGGATTTTCCGGGAACCGTTGCATTGGTTATCACATCATTTCCCTGCCGGATCTCATCTTCAATATTTTCCTGCAATCCCAGATACCCGGTTTCACCTGTTGCCATCTTATAGTTCCCGTCCGCTGACAGGAAATAAAAATCTAAAAAGCCTGCATCTTCCTGTGCTTTCTCTATATACTCACGAATTTCACTTTCATCGGAAGTGTTCTGCAAATATTCCCCCCATATATGGAGATAAGTCAGATTCTTATTTGTCAGCTCACTTAGCATATTATCAGACTGATGAAAAATTTCAGTCAGGTGAGAAACACTTTCCTCATAAACAGTCTTCGATACAAACCCCAAATATTGGAAAACAGTCAAAAGGATTCCAACAAATAGGGCAATAAGAACTGCTGCATTCCATCGTTTTCTCACAACCCGTTTCTTTCTGTTTGTATTATGATTCTTAACATCCATTCTTCTCACCTCAGAGTAATGTAGTCTTCAGGCTCTGCAAGAATGGCATTACCATCTGAAACATATGTTGTCCAGGTATCTTCCACAGAGGTATCCCCTCCATCAAATACAATATTTTCCTCTGCCGGATAAGCTTCCATATATTGTGGTGCTGCAAGGCAGGTCACAGTAAAAGTATCCTTGTCCTGAATCTGTTTTCCATTCTTTAAAACTTTACTCAATGTATAACCATTATCCGTTTCCCTGATTTCTACAGAAATACCACTGAACACAGGCAGAGAGCCGCGGTTAAAGGGGATAAAGCCTCCCTGGTAGCCTTCTACGAAGTTTCTGACCGTTTCCTTCAGTTCTGCCCCACTTATTTCACTGCTGTAAGCGGAAAGCTCATTTGGCATGATCATGTCGCCCGCCATTTTTTCTGTATAACCGGCCTTCAGTACATTTCCTGTAAAGCTGTTTCCTGTTGCAATCAGCACATCCGTCCCATAAATACCGCGCAAAGTGTTTGCCATAACAGAATAGGCTTCATTGCCTCCGCTGGTATGGAAACGATTGGAATAAGTTTTCTTTGAATCCAACACAATATCCTCAGAAGTGGATTTTTCTTCAAGAAGCTGGGAATTAAATGACTGATAAGCCTGCTCTGCATTATATTCTCCTGAAATCATCTTAGACACCACATCCCTGGAAATGGAAAAAAAGTCATTTGACGCAATACGGATATACATATGGTTTTCTTCGATTACAGGTTTCACATCCTTCAGATATTCCGTAAGCCGGAAATCCACATCCTGGCTATAGCTTAACAGATCCTGCCCATCATAAATGATCCGGTTCTGCGCATCCTCTGAAAGCATTGTGTTCAGTACCTTCATTGCTTTCTGCCGACGTGTTTCATCCTTTGTCAGGTCACGGTTTAAAGCTATCTGGAAATATGGTGTAGTCATCAGCCACTTTTCGCCGTTCTGCTGAAAGAATGGCAGGAATGTTGTGTTAATGCCCTGATCCTGGAACATTTTTACACCGGCAGAACTGCCGAAATACATGGCAAGCTTACCACTTTTGTACATCTCAACCACATCATCATAATTCATATCCAGATCATTCTGGCTCAGCCCTGTATCCTGAATAAACTGCTCCATACGTTCAAAAGCCTCCGGCCAGACGGTACTGTCCAGACCTTCTCTCTTTGTATTGTCCGGGTCACTGTAGATGGTACGCCACTTACGTCCATCCACAGAAGACAGCTCTGATGCAGACAGACCCTGCAGTGTTTCCATACAGGTATAATCATAGTAATAGTCTGCAGTAAACCCACGGATACCCACCTCATCAAATGCCTGGCAGGCAGAAACGAAGCTTTCATAATCCGTTGGAAGAGGAATATCATACTTTTCAAAAAGATCTTTGTTCACTACAAAGCCATGGGCATCTGCACACACAGGAAGCCAGTTTACACTGCCATCCTGATTTTTGAAATTGTTAAGGTAGGTATCATAGACAGCACCTGCAGCATTGGTTGTGGAAAGATCCATCAGACTGTCCTTCAGGGGGCTTGCATCATGGAGGGAAAACCTGCAGCAGGTTATAATATCCGGCAATCCGCCGTTTTCATTCAGAAAACGATAGAAATCCAGATCATTATTGCCTACTACAAATTCAACGTTGATATCCGGAAGCTGTTCCTGGATGTATGGCGCATATTTTTCATACAGCTTTGTGCTCCATAAATACACTGTGATGGTTTCTGCATCTTCTTTTTCCGCACTTTTCCCGCCGCAGCCAGACAGAAGTGATACGGCTGTCACCATCGCCAAAAGCACAGCAAGTATCTTATTCCATTTTTTCTTTTTCATTATAACTTCTCCTGATTATGTTTTACTAACTCATTGATCGCTTTTACTAATAACTTTCCATCAACAGGCTTGGCAATATGTTCATCCATTCCTGCTTCCTTTGCTCTCATTTTGTCCTCAGTGAACGCGTTTGCTGTCATGGCAATGATCGGTATCACTTTTGCATCCTCTCTGTCCAGAGAGCGGATCATCTTTGCTGCTTCATATCCATTCATGACAGGCATCATAATATCCATAAGAATAACATCAAATTCTCCAGGACTGCTTTTTCTGAATATGTCAACAGCCTCCTGTCCATTCCATGCTTTGGTCACCACAGTGCCTTCATTCTGAAGCACAAATTCTGCAATCTCCATATTCAATTCATTATCCTCTGCCAGAAGAACATGGAGCCCCTGGATAGATGTTTCCGTTTTTTCTTCCGTTTCAGTCCTGTCCTTCATATCTGCATCAATCTGGAATGGAATCCGGATCACAAATGTAGTCCCTGTGCCTTCTTTACTTTCAAAGGAAATGGTTCCGCCCATTTTCTCCACCAGTTTTTTTGTGATTGGCATTCCCAGTCCTGTTCCGGCGAATTTTGTGCGGCTTCCTGCATGTTCCTGTGCAAATGGTTCAAAAATGCGTTTCTGGAATGCCTCTGCCATTCCGATCCCGGTATCTCTGCAGACAAATTCCAATGTGGTCATTGCTGTCTGTTTTGATGGGATTTCCCGACAGCTGATATAGATATATCCGTTTTCTTTGTTATATTTCACCGCATTGGACAAAATATTCATCAGGATCCGCTTCACATGCACCGGACTTCCAATAAGATTCCAGTGTGTAACTTCTTTCTTTTCCCAAAGGATCCGGATATTCTGCTCTGCAGCCACCTGTTCGATCACACCCAGTATTTCCTCAGAAATACTGTTCAGATTAAATGGGATTTCTTCCAAAACCACTTCATCTGACTCCAGCTTGCTCATGTCCAGAACTTCGTTTACCAGTTCCAGCAGCAGATGGGATGCCTCTTTGATCTTTGCCCTGCATTCCGTCTGTTTCTCCATATTGTCTGCATAATGGTCTGCCACATTGATCATGCCGCAGATTCCATTGATCGGTGTCCGGATATCATGGCTCATTCTCTGCAGAAACTCAGTTTTTGCCTCATTGGCTGCTTCTGCTTTTTTTGCTGCTCTTAGAAGTTCTGCTTTATATGTTTCATCTTTTTCCTGTTCCTGTTTCCGGTGTGCCAGATCCACTCTGTAACCCCAGAAGCAGAATATACCGAATATGAGTAAATAAAGAAAAACGACAGCGGTTACATTTAGTGGCAGGTTACGGAATACTTCCGTATCCGGAAGATAGGCATAAATATAATAATCCCGCTGCTTCAGCATGATTCCGTAACCTCCGGTTCCTTCATTTTTTAAATGAAAAATATGCTGACTGTCTGTATGCTCTTTCATTGCCTGGACAACCTGGTTCCCGGCAGTATCCTGTCCCAGCAGGCTTTCATCGTTGCTGGCAACGATGGTTCCCTTGTCTGCAACAATAATCGTTCCATCCTTCTGAGTGCTATAGCCATTTAAAAGGTTCTGTATTGTCAGGGTATAATTTCTGACAAATTCCGGAGATGTGTAATAATAAATTGCAACCATACCTGGTGCATCTTTTCTGGCACAGGCTGCAATGTCGATACGTGATCCGTCTTCTCGGTCAATCCGTTCCGAATAAGATCTTTCTTCATATCCGGTAAAATCCATGATAATGTCTTTTTGCAGATAATCTGTGATCTCATTGGTCAGAGCCTCATCCATGCTGTATTTGCAGACTGTCTTTCCCTCTGCATCCAGCACAAGGATACCATCCACCCAGAGGGTCTGCAGATTTTCTTTCAGAAACTCCTGGCTTAGCCGGCTGCCGTTTTCTGTTTCCATGTCGATATTCGTACTCATCTGTCTGGCACTTTCAATGGCGCGGAGGAGACTTTTAGATTCCGAAGCTTCATTATAATGGGTGTAGGTGGAACACTGCACTTTGACATAGTTTACAGTTTTCACCATCCTGTTCTCTGCTTCCTTTTTCTCTGCCTGAAAAAAGTAATACAGGGAAGCTGCAGTCACACAGATTCCAAGCAGAATGCCGAATATCCAGAATCGCTTTACTTTTATTCTTCTCCTAATATCCAAGATCATCCACCTCCAGATACTTCTGGGGATCATCCAGATATTTTTTAATGATTTTCAGGGATGTGCCATCCTGACGCATTTCTTCCAGCGTCTGATCCATCTGCTCACAGATTCCTCTGTCATCCTCTTTTGCAAAAGCAACACCTATCCCGACCACCATCAGCGGATCTTCCAGGATACGGAAGCTTGCATCATAATCCTTCATGTACTGGACAATGGATTCCTCATGTGCAGCAACTGCATCTACATATCCTTTTCCCAGAAAGGTATAGATTAGTTCCCTGTGCCCAAGACTGATCAGATTGCCCAATTTGGGGATCCTTTCATCTGTCCGGTTCAGAAAGATGCCTTCCGGTTTGGTTGTGGACTGGACGGCAAGGTTCTTTCCCTCCAGATCACTTAGTTTATAGATATCACTGCTCTCATTTACAGCAACTACCTGGCGGCTTGCTATGTAAGGTCCTGCCCAGCGGTAATCGTCAAGGCGTCCTTCCATGGAAAAACAGCCCATAATACAGTCGATCTCTCCGCTTTCTACCAGCTCTTTTTTCTTCTCCCAGTTGATCTGGACAACATCCACCTGATAACCCATTCTTTTAAAAGCTTCTGTAGCCAGTTCCACATCAATTCCTGTGGGAATCCCATCTTCATTCAGATAATTGTATGGCGGATAACTGTCACTGCCCAAGGTGATGACGGGCTTTTCCCTTTCTTTTTTAGTGATATTTGTGTTTTTACACCCTGCCAGGGCAGTTGCTAAAATTCCCACAAGCAGAATGCCTGCAATCACCTTTTTCCTTTTCATCTTTTCTCCATTCCTGCTATTCTTTTCTATTTTTTCTCAAATTTAACCGAATTAAGTAAGTAGCGAAGCGGATGATTTTTATCCGCTTGAAGCCAAAAAAAGTTCCATGTAAAAAATTTCACAGGAACTTTTTCCATAATGCCCATTTAACATTTACCTTTTTTTATTACTGAGGCATGATGCAACCGGTTGGCATGATCAGATTTCAGTCTGACTTTAGCTCCTTCTGGCTTTGCGCTCCGGCTTTTCAACCGGTTTGCCAATAAATGCCATAAAAAATTTTTTTTATTATAGCACTCATACTATATCATGTCTATAAGAAATATATCAATCTGTTATCTGAATAATTATTACTGTTCGCATTACTGTTCACAAAGCATATTGAGAAAAGAATAAACAGTAATGCTTTATGCTTCAGATTTTAAATCTGAAAGTATTTTTCTTAATTTACTTCCGTAATCTTTCCCCGCAGCCCAGCCACCGCCGTATGGATTCTCCTGGATTCCCAGCCATTCTACATAGGGGGCTGTTTCTCTGGTCACATAACCAAATCGTTCATCTACGCATTCCTGATTCAGGTCATCTGTTGATGCGTAGGCTTTGAGATGCTGAACCTGAGCGCGGATTCCAGTTCTTACGTCAGGAAAGGAAATTCCTTTGACTCCATCTCCGGTTGTTCCAAGTCCTGCGAAGTTGAACTGGTCGATTCTGGCATCTCCATCAAATCCAAGCCATCCGGTTTCAAGCATTGCCTGTGCAAAGACCACTTCGCCGCGTACATTCTCTGCGTTTGCTTCTTCTGCGATAATGTCACAAAAGGTTTCGATGTCAGGTGCTCCTCCACTGCTAAGTTCTTCTGATGGGTAAGTGCATCCCTGGCTGTTGTATAATGAACACATATCATCAACGGAAACTGTAGTTTTGCCCATGATCGTGTAGTATCCGTAGGTATTGTCTGTGGGACTTTCGTCGGAGATTATTTCTTCTCCGCTATTTTCTGCATTTTCCAGATGTTTGGGTTTTGAAATCTGACCTTCTCCCGAGTGATCTGCTGTGCTGTTTTCTGTACTGGTGGAGGTTATTTCTTCACTGGCACTTACCAAAGCAGGTGCCCCGAATATCAGGGCACCTGTCATTGTCATAAGTAGCCAGAAATGTTTTCCTGGCACTTTTTTCATCTTATGCGTTTACCTTTCTCATTGCAGCTTCTACTACATGACCAACCAGTACAGAAGTTGTTACGCTTCCAACACCGCCCGGTACAGGTGTAATAGCATCTACGATCGGCTCTACTGCTGCATAGTCAACATCACCGCAAAGTTTACCTTCTGCATTTACGTTGATTCCTACATCGATAATTGTCTGGCCTTCTTTTACGTATTCAGCACCAACAACACCAGCGCGGCCTGCTGCCACGATGATGATGTCTGCTTCACGTGCTACAGACGGCATATCTACAGTTCTTGTGTGGCAGATTGTAACAGTTGCATTCTTTTTAACGAGCATCATTGCTGCAGGTTTACCAACAACAAGGCTTCTTCCGATCACGACTGCTTTCTTACCTGTGCAGTCAATTCCGTAATGATCAAGGATTTCCATACATGCCTGTGGTGTACATGGCGGGAATCCGATCTGTTTGCCAGTGAATACACCAGACATAGAAAGATCTGTCATACAGTCAACGTCTTTTTCAGGAGCAAGTGCGTTCTCGATCACTGCCTGATCCAGATGTTTCGGAAGCGGACGGAATAATAATACACCGTGGATCTTGTCATCTTTGTTTACTTTGTCGATTGTTGCAAGAAGTTCTTCCTGGGAAACATCTTCCGGAAGTAAGATTTTCTCACATGCAACGCCTAAAGTTTCGCAGCGTTTTGTTGCTCCTCTTTCATAAGAGATATCGCTTGGGTTCTCACCAACACGAATGATGCAGAGAGTAGGATTTACTCCTTTTCCCTGAAGCTCTGCTACGTTTGCTTTGATTTTCTCGTTTAACGCTGCTGTTACTTCTTTACCTAATAACTGCTTTGCCATTTGTCGTTCCCTCCAAAATTATGCATTATTATCCTGTATTGTAACTGAATAATTCCAGTATAGCTGACTGATATTTCATATGCACTCTATAAAATATTTCTTCAGAAAAACCGAAAAACAATACAGGATTTTCTATTTTATTATTATTTCAGTCTGCCAAGTACACTGTTGAATGTGTCATCTGCGATCTTTGTGTATTTCTCAAGCATCGCATCTGCTTTTCTGTTTAATTCTTCTGCGTATTCTCTGTCAGCCATGGATTTTGTATTGATGTATACGTTCAGGCTTGCACCCTGTAATGCTGCTTTACAGAAAGCTGCACCAACACCTGCATCACTGATGGCGAGTTTGGAACCTTTTGCACCGAATTCAACGATCAATTCGATAGCTTCACAACATTTCTCCATAATTTCCATAGGTACGGAGCATGCGTCTTTTAATACAATCTCCATAACTCTGGCTTTCTCAGCTTTCTCTTCTTCTGTTTCTTTTGGCATTCCGTATGCTTTGGATAATGGCTCGAATACTTCAGCATCACGTTCGATCAGACGAAGGAAATCCTTCTGTAACTGATCGCATTTTGCTTTTAATTCATACATTTCGTCTTCTACGTCAGCATATTTCTTTTTGCCTACAGTAAGACTTCCTACCATGTTTCCAAGAGCTGTTCCTACAGCACCAACTAATGCAGATGCACCGCCGCCGCCCGGAACCGGAGCTTTGGAAGCTAAAACCTCAACGAATTCTGTGCAAGTACTTGTTGAAAATCCCATCTTTTTCTCTCCTGCTTTCTTTTATTATTCAACAGATATCTGTTTATATTTTTCAGAGGGTGTCTGATACAGACACTCTCTGACATATTTAATAAACTTTTAGAACAGACCTGTGATCTTACCTGTCTCGTCTACATCGATTCTTTCAGCAGCCGGAACTTTCGGCAGACCTGGCATAGTCATGATCTCACCTGTAAGAGCTACGATGAATCCTGCACCAGCGGAGATCTTCAGGTTACGTACTGTAACTTCGAAGTCTGTCGGAGCGCCAAGTTTGGTCTGGTCATCTGTTAAGCTGTACTGAGTTTTAGCTACACAGATCGGGCAGTTGCCGAAGCCAAGAGCTTCTAACTGTTTTGCCTGTTTCTGAGCGTTTGCTGTCAGAACAACTCTCTTACCTCCGTAAACTTTCTGAACGATCTGGTTCAGTTTGTCTTCGATAGAACCTTCCAGTTCATATGCATAGGAGAAGTCGTTTGGTTCTTCAACAAGACGAAGAACTTCTTCTGCAAGTTTGATTCCGCCTTCGCCGCCTTTTGCCCATACTTCAGAAAGAGCAACATTAACGCCGAGTTCTTTACATTTTGCTTCTACAAGATCAAGTTCTGCTTTTGTATCTGTAGGGAATGCATTGATAGCAACTACGCATGGCAGTTTGTATACATTCTTGATATTGGATACATGTTTGAGCAGGTTTGGAAGACCTTTCTCAAGTGCTTCCAGGTTTTCGTTGTTGAGATCAGCTTTTGCAACACCGCCGTTGTATTTCAGAGCACGTACTGTAGCTACGATAACAACTGCACTTGGTTTTAAGCCTGCCATACGGCATTTGATGTCGAGGAATTTCTCAGCACCAAGGTCTGCACCGAAACCAGCCTCTGTGATCGCATAATCAGCAAGTTTCAGAGCCATCTTTGTAGCTGTTACGGAGTTACATCCGTGAGCGATGTTGGCGAATGGTCCGCCGTGTACGATTGCAGGAACGTGTTCCAGAGTCTGTACAAGGTTTGGTTTCAGGGCATCTTTTAACAGAGCTGTCATAGCACCTTCTGCATGAAGGTCGCCGGCTGTTACAGGTTTCTGCTCAGAAACTTTACCATATGTATATCCGATGATGATCTTGGATAATCTTTCTTTCAGGTCTTTGATGTCACTTGCAAGACAGAGAACTGCCATGATCTCAGATGCAACTGTGATGTCGTATCCGTCTTCACGAGGCATACCGTTTGTTCTTCCGCCAAGGCCGTCTACTACGTTACGAAGCTGACGGTCGTTCATATCTACGCATCTCTTCCATGTGATCTTACGTGGGTCAATGTTTAATGCGTTGCCCTGGAAAATATGGTTATCGATCATAGCTGCAAGTAAGTTGTTAGCTGCACCAATTGCATGGAAGTCACCTGTGAAGTGAAGGTTGATATCTTCCATAGGAACAACCTGTGCATATCCACCACCTGCTGCACCACCTTTTACTCCGAATACCGGTCCTAAGGATGGCTCACGAAGGGCTACCATAACGTTCTTGCCAAGTTTCTGCATAGCATCTGCAAGACCTACAGTTGTAGTAGTTTTTCCCTCTCCGGCTGGTGTCGGGTTGATTGCTGTCATAAGGATCAGCTTTCCGTCCGGCTTGTCTGTTTCTCTCAGAAGATTGTAGTCAATTTTTGCTTTGTACTTTCCGTACTGCTCCAGATATTTGTCATCAATACCTGCCTTCTCTGCAATCTGGGTAATTGGAAGCATTTCGCATTCCTGTGCAATTTCAATGTCTGATTTGAATCCCATTTCAAATTACCTCCTTTTTACTCCGCTTTTAAGTCGGTTTTTTGCTGCTGTCCGCATCATCTGCCAGCAGCTTCTTTATCTAAAACAGGTGACACCTGTCTTATTCAAACTCAATCTGATTTATGCCTGAACACATTTTAAAAATGCTTTCAGGGAACCAATGATCACGTCTCCCATAACTGCCATATCCTCTGCCTGGAAAGAAACAGGGAAGTTATCAGAAAAGAGAATCTGTGAAGACGGCGGGAATTCCTCATCGCCCTCCCAGAGGATCATCTGCACTTTGTATTCCGGGAAAATCTCTACTTCATAAGCAATATCGCCGTGCTTTACAGGTGCAGCTTTGATATGCTCCATGATTGCTTTGAAATCTCCCAGTCGGTTTCCATAGGAAAATGCCAGACGTTTGATACATCTGCCGTCAAACTGTCTTAAATATACCTCTCCCCATGGCATTTCACGATATGTTTTGAATTTTCCTGAACTTTCGGATTTCACTCCATTCAGGAGAAAACGGATCGTCAGGATTCTTGCATAGATCATATCCTCCAACGGATAAAACCCTTTATCATCCGGAGTATGTGTCACTGTGAAATCCGGCCAGGTGATCTGATATTCGGTTCCAAGAAAAGTTAAAGTCAGAGTTTTTGTTTCTTCGTCATAAGGAATCGCAAGTCTGGAAGCGATCTCTTTCGGATCTGCTGCTGCATACTCCTGAGTATAGTGCTCCCACGGCATTCTTTCCTTACTGTCTTTTTCATAGTTTAAATCATTTAAGCTAAACGCCATTGTAAGTCTCCACAGACAGGACAGATAAAAGATTTACCTGCCCTGTTATTTTTATTACTTAGCGGTTCTGAACCTCTTCCATTACAGTCGGGAACATACTTGTATCTGTATGAGGAATGAAACATGCACCTACAAATTCATCCATATAGATCGGTACTGTAGAAAGTTCCATATATGTCATATTTGCAGCAAGTTCATAAGTCTTCTTCTCTGCCGGTGTTGACAGAAGCATCAGATACGCACCTGTCAGAGAAGAGTTACCAATGTAGTGGAATTTCTCGATCGGGATATCCGGGAACATACCGATGTTGACTGCATTCTGCATGTTGATACCGCTTCCGATACCGCCTGCAACATACACATCATCGATCATGCTCACATCGAAGTCCAGAGAAGTAAGCATTGTACGGATTGCTGAGAAGATGGCACCTTTGGCACGGATGAAGTTGTCAATATCAACTTCTGTAATCTCAACATCCTTTACAGAACCTGCCTCTTCCTCAAATGCAAGGATATAGCTGCCCATTCCGTATTTGTCATGTTTGATTCTCTTTCCTTCACGGATAAATTTACCCTTGGGGTTGATGATTCCGCAGATATAAAGTTCACTGATCACATCGATGATACCGGATCCACATAAACCTACAGGTTTCGTTCCCGGATCACCTACGATCTTGTAGGTAGGCTCCATAGTCTCTTTGTCAATGGTACATGCTTCGATAGCTCCGTCTGTGGCACGCATACCACAGCTGATATCACCACCTTCAAAGGCAGGACCTGCGGAACATGCGCAACTCATCATAAAATCTGAGTTTCCAAATACAAGCTCTCCGTTTGTACCAAGGTCGATAAACAATGAAAACTCCGGTCTGTTCCAGATCTGGCTGACCATTGTTCCGGCTGTGATATCGCCACCTACATAGCTTCCGATATTCGGCGCCATAATAATATGCGCGTCTTTATTGATATCAATCCCCACATCAGAAGCAAATAGGGAATTGGTCTTAAAGAATGCAGGGATATATGGTTCTGTACGTAATGGGTCAGAATTAATTCCTGCAAACAGATGATTCATAGTTGTATTGGATGCTACACACATCCTGTAAATACGGTCTCTTGGGAATTTTGCGCTTTTACACATTTCATGGATCATCGGGTTGATGGTCTCTTTAATTACAGCATCCTGTAATTTCTTTTGTCCACCAGGTTTCTGTGATTCCACAATACGATTAATTACATCTGCACCAAAACGGATCTGGCCGTTCCCTGCAGAACTCTTTGCAAGAATCTCACCGTTTTCCATATTGATCAGTACAGCAGAAACCGTTGTTGTTCCGATATCTACAGCAAGACCGCCGATTATTATATCTTCGTCTTTGCCGAAAATATCATACACGAACATATCGTCAGATGTGGCACGAATCACGCACTTCACTGCAAAATTGTTCTCTCTTAATACATCCGGAAGTTTCTTCAGAACTGCATAAGGGATACGAACCCTGCCAATATTTAAATATTTACGCAGTGCACGTGTCAGTCTCTCATTATCCGGCATTGTGTCATCCAGAGACGGAGGAGTCATCACAACTTCCACTACCTCAAGACTGTTCTTTAATTCTATGCCAGCAAGCTCAATGTCTCTCTTGGCATTTTCAAAAATGGCTATTTCCTCTTTAGAGCTTAAATCAGCTACTTTCATTCTGCTCTTATAGGCAGATGCAATATCAGGTACCAGCACATTTACATCTGCACTGATCTTGCTGCAGCATGCAAGGCGCCATCCTTCCTGATATTCTTCGTCAGAAATATGTAATGTCTTTTTGCTCTCCAGTTCTCCGCTCTTTAACTGGACACGGCATTTTCCGCAGGCTCCGTTTCCAGAACATGGTGCATCGATCGCCACATTGGCTCCACGAGCTACCTCAAGTAAATTGTCCCCCGCATTGGCAAACGCTTCTACCACACTGCCATCTTCGAATGAAAATGTTACCTTAAACATTCGGCAACCACCTTTCTCATAATCGTTAATAGCCTGTAATAAAACAAGGGCCGAAGACCGAAGCCTTCAGCCCCCATAATTATGTATTCAATTCGTATGAAACTGATTAGATTTCCAGATAGGAATCTGCATACAGTGTATTGCCTTTGAATACATCACAGGATTTGATAGTTTCCATCAGACGAAGGTCGTTAGGGTTAACGATTGCTGATGTAAGACCATTCATCATAGCCATTGCTACAAGAGCAGAGTCCATGATCGGACGGATATGTTTTGGCATACCGTTACTGTTATTGGAAAGACCACCTGTAGAGTTCAGTCCCATTTCAGAGAACATCTTGATAGCTTCAAGAACTTCCATCTGTTTGTCCTGCATTCCTTTTACAACGAGGAATAACGGGTCAAACCACAGATCTTCTGTATCCATGCCCTGAGCCATACCTCTTTCAAGCATGTTCTGGCAGTGCATCATACGCTCATCATTGTCAGCTGCTACCATACCAGAGGAGCAAAGTGCGATACAGATTGCATCATTTGCTGCTGCAAGGTCGATATTGGAAATTCTGTCACCTGCGTCTGCAGAGTTAACGATTGGTTTTCCTTTTGCTCTGTTGTATACAGAAATACCAGCTTCGATAGCTTTCTGGTTTGTTGTATCCAGTGCAAGCGGAACATTATCAAACTCAGACTGAAGGAGCTGAACAGCCCATTTCATTAAGTCTTCGCCATCATTTTCTGCAGGTCCGATATTTACATCGAGGTAAGTAGCACCAGCATCCAGCTGCTGTTTTGCTCTTTTGATGATCGGTTCAGGATCTCTTTCTGTAAATGCTTTGTTTACTGCCGGTGCAGTAGTGGAAAGTCTTTCTCCAATTGTTACGAATTTTGCCATAACCCTGTTCTCCTTTTATATTTATTTATACAGAGAAATCTGACAATTGCAGATCCCTCTGCATACATTTTTCTTTATAATCCGGCCGGTACAAAACCGACCAGATGTTTACGGTCATTAGATCTGGCCGTCTGCCTGCAGATCCTTTAAGAATTTAACAAGCTGTACAGCTTCTCTTGGTCCAACGATGATTTCCCATCCAGGAAGTTTTGCTTCCAGATCACCCTTCAGAACCGCTACTTTACCAGGAATGATCAGTTTTCTGGATTTAACCTTCGGTTCAACATTCTCTTTGATATAAGAAGAAATACTGTTACCGGAGAATTTACCAGCTGCCCATGATGTCAGTACGGAAAGTCCGCCTGCATCATTGATTACCAGGTTAAGCGGAACACCGGAACGCTCCAGCTCACCGGATACTACGAAATATGTAAGAGCAAAGTCTACAGTAGTAACTACTACAGAATTCTCATCAGCACCATTTAATGGATAGATGCCTGGCTCAACTTTCATTGGTTTCTGCGGGTCTGTGTAAACATTCTGACGCAGACCATATAACGGAAGAGCCTCTGCATATGTCATCTGCTCCATAACGATAATGGAACCATATTTCATTGTAAACATAGATGCTAAAGCTGCCTGTAAGTGAAGGTCACCTTTTGCAATCTTAACAAGGTTTACGATAGATGGATAACCAAATGTTCTGTCCTGATCTTTCAGAGCTGCACGACGAACCTGTACAGTATTTGCAAAAGTTTCTTTGATGTCAGCGCCTGTTGTATCAAGAACAAGATTCTTATTTCCAAGTTTTTCAAGAGCTGCTGTTGTATCATATAATTCATTTAAGTCTTTACCGGATACACCAAGAACAACACCTGCTTCTGTAGCAACTGCGTTCATTGCTTCGTAATTGGAAGCATCTGCACCGTTTAAGACCGGTTTGCTGTCTTTGCATACTGCAAGAGCTGCTTTAGCGATTTCAGGATCTTTGCAGTCAAGAACTAAAGTTCTGCCAAGACCTGCTGCTTTTTCTACAAGTGCTGTATATTTGGCAGCATCTGCGCCTTCGCCGCAGTTTACATATACAAGTTCAGCGTACATTCTCTCACCGATACGGTCATAATCAACCTTCGGGATCTCAGCAAGTTTAGCTTCTACTGTAGCATCATCCATGCATGTGCACAGAGCTACTGCATATCTAGGTTTGCTTACGAATGTTTTCTCATGTCTGAATAATACAGTTTCACCGCCAAGTGTGAATTCGCCGTCGCCTGTTCCGATTTTGATTGTTTTCATTGGCGGAGCTGTAGCCTCGGATAAGGAAGCTAAAGCTTCATCAGACATATGCGGACATTGTTCAATCTTCATAGCGCCCTGAGCAACTTTCATAGAGAAAGCCATACAAGTTGGGCATCCGCATTCCTTACAGTTTTTCTTTGGTGTTAATTTAAAAATCTGAATACCATTCAGTGCCATTTTATTTGTTCCTCCTATTCAATTACGCAAGTGCTTTGATCATTCTGGAAATAGCTGCAACAGCTTCCGGATGTCTTAAGATGACTGCATCAGATCCGGCTGCAAGGTCAGCAGCAGCTGTCATAACTTCCATATCGATTCCACGCTCTTCTTCCGGTCCCCATTCAGGCATATCTTTCTCAGAAGCTGTTGCTTCTTTTACGCCCCATGTTTCAGCGGATACCGGTGTAATGATAGGCATCTGCAGCATGTTATCATTCTGAGATAAAGCTGCACCTTTAATACGGTCCATAGTGGATACAACATATTCATATCCATATCCGGCAGCAGCACTACCGATATTCATAACAATTTTCTGTGCATTAACGCCTAACTGAGTAGTTACAACGTTAAGCTGTTTAGCAAGGTTGATATCTACGGCAGATTCTGCACCTACGATCTGATCGTAAGCAAGTCCTGCTGCAGCACCGATTGCTTTGTAGTTTTCTTCTTTTTCTGAAAGAATCAGTACGTTTCTTCCCTGAAGAGCTTCTGCTACCTTAGGAAGGAGTTCTGCGTCTTTCTCTACATTCTTGCATCCTTCAACTACTAATGGTGCATCAATTGCATCTGCAACTTCTTTAACAACTGCGATAAGTTCATCAACAGATTTGTTTACACCGTTCGGATCTCCACCCTCAAGGATCAGAGCTACAAAGTCAGCACCTTCCATAGCTGCTGCTTTTTTAGCCATTTCTCCGATTGTGGATGCTCCGTCATAGTATGCTTTAATACCTTCGGATACAATATTCTCAAGACCCATATCAGAGATCTCAACACCGATCTTAGGTGCGTTTTCTGATGGTGCATCAAAAGAATAAAATGGATAAGTAGAGTCTCCGCCGATTGTTACAGTCTTATCTCCGCTACCAATTGTGACTGTATTAATCTTTGCATTAAATTTCTGAAGTTTCTGATTAAACGGCATTTCTATTTGGCCTCCTTAAAAAAATTACTATGTACTTGCCTCTACGCAGACAAATCACATCATCTCATATAGTATACTACATCATCGGGTCCATTGACAAGGCTGGATGATTATGTTCTGTTAAAAATGCAACAAGCTCTTCTGGATCTGTTGTATTTGTCTCGTCACCAATCATATCAGTAAAGTTGTCAATACCATACAGTTCCTTTGCTGTCTTATTCAAACGCTCCGCAACTGTCTCTTTTAATTCCTTAGGCATCCATACGATACGTTCAATACCGCCTTCTGCCTTCATGAATTTCTTGGATGAAATAAAGTGTTTACCATGTCCCATGAATCCTGGTGTCTGAACACCGCCGCCAGTCATAGATGCCATCTCTGAGAATGTCATTCCGAGAGGTGTCATTCCTGCATATTCACGGTTGGCGATTACTACACCATTAGAAAACGGCTCAATACCACAGATACACTCGAAGCATCCACAGGAAGTCATAGGATCCTGCATAATGGAATAAAGTGTAACGTGTTCGAGAGCTCCCTGTGAGAATTTTTGTACAGCTTCATCAACATCCTCATAAGAACCAAGGTTCTCATCAATTGGTCTTTCCTTTGTAATGATCTGACAAGGTCCGTTTGGATCCAGTTCATTTGTTGCTTTTGCATCCAGCCATGAAACGGCTCCGCAAAGTCCAAGTCTCTCTGGTGTAACAACACATACATGAGACGGTGAAAAAGCCTGACAAAGGATACAGCTGTAATATACGTCTACAGTTTCATCTGTAAGATTTTCAAGACGTGCATCACGTTTATCGAATACAGGGATTGCTACCTCATGACGGATTCTTGTACACTCAGCCGGATCAGTATAAACGGTTACCTGACATTTATCAACTACAGCTTCAAACTCATTTTTTACCTGTGTATACAGAACCTCACCGATATGTCTGATACGGAATCCTGCATTGTAAGCTTCCTTACCGATACGGATCCTCTGCATATCTCTCTGTCCTGTATGATAAACTCCCTCAATACAGTTAATGTAATTGTGGAATTTACGCTCAATTACAGGTTCAAAATCAGGCTGCATTCTCTTTCCCGCTACTTCTACCACGTAAGCGATCGGATTCTTGCTTCCCAATTCCATTTCATCTACATCTGGTCCTACAACTGTAATCTTGTGGTCCTCTACCTCATCCATGCTTCTTGTCTGCACAAGTTCTGCACAATCCACACGGGAACCGTCGAACTCAACCTGCATATCTTTACGACGGATAATCTCGCCTTCGAATGCAGACGCAAACGCAACAGGAATATCAATATTGGTAATTTTGATCTTAATATTTCTGGCTTCCAGAGAAACCTTATTAAAATCAGCAACATTCGGGCATGCGATCAGCGCACCCGGAACTTCTGTAATGTTTTCATCTTCATTGGAAATCACAGGGAATCCAAGTTTGATTGCTCCTGCACCAGCAGCCAGAATCACATCATCGATCGGTTTAAACGCATTGACAAATGCCGGTACTCTCTCTGATGTATACTTGATCAGAGCGGCTGCATCTCCAGGAGTAACGTTTCCGAAGATCAGAGCTGCACGAAGTGCCACGGATACTACATGGATTACAGAAGTAATATCTTTTCCAAGTGGTACGATTCGAACATTATAGCCCATTTTCAATCCAAGTTCCTGCGCCTGGTCAATAATTCCTCCAACCAGTGTAACAAGAATTCCCTGTGCCTGATAACTCTTTACCAGATCTACACCTTCCTGTGCGGTAGGTGCCGATCCAATAATAACAGCTACACCAGGAATATCACCGGTTACAAGAGGTACACCAAGTTCACGGATTATGGAATCCGGAAGGTGTCCATAGTACGGTTCACTGTATGGCTCCGCTCCATCCAGATACTTCAGTACTTCTATGAACTCTGCACAAAGTGCGGTAGCGACTCCGGACATCAAAGCGTCATCTAACTGATGCTCTCTTGTCATAAGAGATTTGATCACACCAAGTGCTTCTTTCATTTCACCAAGGGTCTTCACCTTGACTCCTGTTACTGCATAGTAACATGGCAGACAGTAGGCAGTATGAGGAAATTCAACTGCCTTGTCTGCGCCGTGCTGTGCAATGGCTCCCTCTACAGCCTGACAGGTTAACCCGTAGACTGCATCATTTCCGTTAAAGATTCTGTCGATTAACAATTTGCACATCTCCATTTCGTATTTAGAATAATACTATGGTTTTATCTATATAACGCTTTAGGCGTTTAAACCCCGGAGACGTTTAGTGGCTTCCGCATTGCCCATCCACGCCTCCGGGCAAAACCACCAATCTTTACATCATCGGATCAAGAGCTAATGCCGGATGGCCTTTTTCTGTAAGGAATCCAACCAGTGTCTCCGGATCAGTAGCGATTGTTTCATCACCGATCATATCTGTAAAGTTTTCAATACCATAGAGTTCATTTGCTGTCTTATTAAGACGTTCAGCAACAAACTCTTTCAGTTCTTTCGGCATCCATACGATACGTTCAATACCGCCTTCTGCCTTCATGAACTTCTTGGAGCTGATGAAATGTTTACCATGTCCCATGAAACCAGGTGTCTGAACACCACCGCCTGTCATGGATGCCATTTCTGAGAATGTCATTCCAAGAGGTGTCATGCCTGCATACTCACGGTTAGCGATAACAACACCATTGGAGAATGGCTCGATACCGCAGATACACTCGAAGCATCCGCATGATGTCATAGGATCCTGCATGATAGAGTACAGTGTAACGTGCTCTAATGCACCCTGGGATAATTTCTTAACAGCTTCATCTACATCTTCATAAGAACCAAGGTTCTCATCAATTGGTCTTTCTTTTGTAATTACCTGGCAAGGTCCGTTTGGATCCAGCTCGTTGGTAGCTTTTGCATCCAGCCATGAAACGGCACCGCAAAGTCCAAGTCTCTCAGGTGTAACAACACATACGTGAGACGGGGAGAATGCCTGGCAGAGGATACAGCTGTAATATACATCTACAGATTCGTCTGTCAGAGTATTCAGACGGTCATCACGTTTCTCGAAGATCGGGATAGCAACTTCATGACGGATTCTTGTACACTCAGCAGGATCTGTATAAATAGTAACTTCACATTTATCAACAACTGCGTCAAATTCATTCTTAACCTGTGTATAGAGAACTTCACCGATATGTTTGATCTTGAAGCCTGCAGCAAATGCATCTTTGCTGATACGGATTCTCTGCATATCTCTCTGTCCTGTATGGTATACACCTTCGATACAGTTGATGTAGTTATGGAACTTACGCTCGATAACAGGTTCAAAGTCAGGCTGCATGTTTTTACCTGCAACTTTAACAACATATGCAATGCTGTTCTTGCTGCCAAGTTCCATGTCGTCTACTTCCGGACCAACAACTGTAATCTTATGGTCTTCTACTTCACTTGCATCACATGTATGTACAAGCTCTGCACAGTCTACACGGGAACCATCGAATTCAACCTGCATGTCTTTACGACGGATAATCTCACCTTCGAATGCAGATGCGAAAGCAACCGGGATATCGATGTTTGTAATTTTAATCTTGATGTCACGTGCTTCCAGAGAAGTTGCATTCCATTTGGAGATGTCTTTCTGGCAGATCAGGCTCTTCGGTACTCTTGCAACATCTTCCTGGTTTGTGATAACCGGGAATCCAAGAGCGATAGCGCCTGCACCACAAGCTACGATCACATCATTTAACGGTGCAAATGCATTAACAAATGCAGGTACACGTTTCATTGTGTAATCCATCAGAGTTGCAGCATCACCTGGTTTTACGTTACCGAAGATAAGAGCTGCACGAAGTGCTACAGATACTACATGGATAACTGCTGTAACGTCTTTTCCAAGCGGGATAACACGTACGTTAGCACCTGTCTTGTATCCAACTTCCTCTAACTGGTCAATAACGTCACCAACCAGAGTGATCAGGATACCCTGAGACTGATAGGATTTAACAAGGTCTGCTGCTTCCTGAGCGGAAGGAGCTTTTCCAAGGATAACTGCTACACCAGGGATATCGCCTGTTACAAGCGGTACACCAAGTTCACGGATCACTGCATCTGCAAGATGTCCGTAGCAAGGAGCTTCATATGGTGTAGCTCCGTCAATATATTTCAGAACTTCGATAAATTCTGCGCAGAGAGCTGTAGCAACACCTGACATAAATACATCATTTGTTCTCTTCTCTCTTGTCATAAGAGTCTTTACTACTGCAAGAGCATCTTTTAACTCTGCAAGAGTTCCAACCTTTGTTCCTGTTACTGCATAGTAGCATGGTAAGGAATATGCTGTATCAGGGAAGCTGACTGCTTTGTCAGCGCCGTATTTTTCAATTGCCTGGTTAATGGCACCCTCTGTAAGTCCATAAACCGCGTCGTTTCCCGCAAAAACACTTTCAAATAAAGTCACTTGTTCTACCTCCTAATATATGATTACTGACGATCTATCTTTTCTTTTATTTTAATGATCTCATCGGTAACTGTCTTGCTGAAGTCATACGGGGATTTTCCCTGTCTGTCTGCATCAATTACCTCTGTGTTGTAATGAATCATACCTAAAAGATCTTCCTGTGGAATCCGTTCTCTGATAAAGTTTTCGTCATCTTCATTGCGCACTTTGTTTGCGACAACCTTTACCTGAGACACTCCTAAATCTTTTGCCAGGCGCTTTACATTTTTATATGTCTGCACACTCCTTGCACCTGGTTCGATCACTACGATAAATGCGTCAACTCCTTCTGTGGTTCCTCTGCCGAGATGTTCCAAGCCGGCTTCCATATCAAGAATTACTACATCTTCTCTTCTAAGTACCAGATTATTGATAATGCGCTTTAACATTACATGTTCCGGGCATACACATCCGCCGCCGCCTGTCTCGACAGTTCCCAGGACAAGGAGACGCACGCCATTGCAGACCTTACCATATTTCTCCGGGATATCGTCTACCTTCGGATTCAGATGATAGAACTGATTTCCCGCAGTGGCACCTGTACGTTCTTCCACAAGTTTACGCATTTTGGAAATTGGTACAATAGAATCCAGTGTTTCTTCATCAAAGCCTAATGCAAGACCAAGATTCGCATCCGGATCCACATCTGCTGCAAGTACCGGTCTTCCCTCTGCTGCATACAACCTGGCCAGCGTTGCTGCAAAAGTAGTTTTGCCTACGCCGCCTTTTCCTGTAACTGCTATTTTCATTTTACGTCATCCACCTTTTATTACATTTTTAAGATCACAGCAGATTAGATTCCTAATGCTGTTCTCTTCTCTTCGATTCTTTCGATCATCAGATCAACTAATTTCTCAATATCTGTTTCTACTGTATAAGCAGCTCCTGTCCATTTTCTTGTTCCCTCTGTAAGGAGCTCTCCCATTTCTGAAGAACCGGAAACATATGGATCAACACCAAGGAATGTATCAATACCAGTACCTACTACATAGTTACCGATGGATACAGCTTTTTCAGACATCCACTCAGGAGCACATCCAACTACAGGAAGCTGATTGATCTGAAGACCTGCATCTTTTGCAAGTTCAGCAGCAAGGATCATCATACGGGAAATATCTACGCATGATCCCATGTGGAGTACCGGTGGGATATCAGCCAGTTCACAGACACGTTTCAGACCTGCACCGCAGAGATCTTTTGCAGATTTGTCCATAAGACCTGCTTTTGCAGCTGCCTGTGCAGAACATCCGGAAGCAATGACAACGATATCATTGGCGATACATTTCTTCATCAGTTCAATATGTGCATAGTCAGGACGGATCTTAGGATTGTTACATCCAACCATAGCAACAGCACCACGGATAACACCGGAAGTGATGCACTCAAGTAATGGTTTTGTTGTTCCTGTCTCATCAACCTGAGAGTTTGTAACACCGTCAAGAACCTTAACGATTGCTTCTACGGAATAACCAACTGTAGCTTTCTGTTTCAGCTGTGGGATATGTACAAGTTCAGGTTTTCTGTTCTTGAAGTTGTCAATAGCCATCTTGACGATTGCTTTTGCATTCTCTCCTGCTGTCTCAGCATTGAATCTGATAAATTCAGCATCAGGCATCTGAGCGATCGGAGAAGTTGTGATAAATTTAGTATGGAAGCATTTGCTTAAAGGTCCTAATGCAGGGAAGATACACTGAACGTCTACTACGATCGCTTCGCAGGCACCTGTCAGTACTACATTCTCCTGCTGCAAGAAGTTACCGGCCATCGGAACACCGCGACGCATAGCTACTTCGTTTGAAGTACAGCATACACCGGAAACAGTGATTCCTTTTGCTCCTACAGATTTTGCATAATCGATCATTTCTTTGCTGTCTGCATATTCACAGATCATCTCAGAAAGGCTCGGATCATGTCCGTGTACAACAATGTTTACGTTTTCTTCAACCATAACACCAAGGTTAGCTTCTGTGTCAATTGGCTTCGGAGTTCCGAATAAAACATCAGAGAACTCTGTTCCCATCATGGAACCGCCCCATCCATCAGCCATACCGCAGCGAAGAGACTGTTTTACCAGTGCTTCCGGAAGAGAAGAACATCCCATATGTGCCATATGTAAAGAAGTGGAAACCTCACGGTCGATCGCACGTGGTGCAATTTCATTTTCAATCAGTTTCTCTTTCTGTCCTGCAGGCATTCTGTCAAGGAATCTCTGATATCCAAATGGTTTACCATATTCCATCAATCCTGTCTCAGCCATTTCATGAGCCAGATCATAGATATCTTTTCCTTCTGTCTCTACGCCCCATTCTTTTGCGATACGGATCAGTTTCTCAGGATCTTTTACCTGATAGTTTCCGCCGTCTTTTGCACAATATAATGTGTGGCAGATTTCACGACCGTGATCAGAGTGAGTAGCTGCACCACCTGCTGTAAATTTCAGGAAGTTTCTTCCTACGATACCATGGACGTCACATCCACAGATACCTCTTGGTGCTTTAGGGGTAATACGACATGGTCCCATAGCACAGATACGACAGCAGACACCCTGCTCACCGAATTTACAATGTGGAGTCTGATTTTTTACACGGAACTGCCATGCGTCAGCTCCAACCTTTGCACCTGTCTCCAAAAGTCTGGCAGTAGCCTCTTCAAACTCTTCCACTGTAGTTAATTTGAATTCACTCATTATAGACCTCCTTTAATTCTGGTTTGTGCATATCCTGTTTTCATGCACTTTTATTTTTAATAATCCCGCAGATAAAGAACCCATCCCTACCCATGGGTTATTTTACCGTAAATAAAACACTTTTTTTGTATGTTGTGCCTAAGATTCTCAATTTTCCCATGCACACAAACATCCCTTACCGTATTTCATACGGCAAGGGGTGCATATTATAAATCTAACTTGTCAACGATCGCACGAAGAGCAACCTTGACAGGGTTATTTTCCGGAAGTGTACTTGTCGGACGACCCTCGCAGTCATATTCATAGACTGTTTCGTCCTGTGGAACAACACCCAGAAGTGTCAGACCCTGATTGGCAATTTCTTCCTGAATTCCTTTGTTCAATTCCCCTTTCGGAGCTCTGTTGATAATCAGGCCGACTGTATCCGGATGCATGTCACATTCCTTGATCAGTTCTGCAATTCTGCCTACTGCCTGTACGCCCCTTCTGGAGCAGTCGCTGACCAGAATAGCAGTCTGCATGCTCGGAAGAACACCTCTGCTGATATGCTCCATTCCAGCCTCATTGTCTACGACAATATACGGATAATTATTCTGATATTTTGCAAGCTGAGTCTGAAGAAGTCCATTCACATAACAGTAACAGCCTTTTCCCTGTGTTCTTCCCATTACAAGAAGATCAAAGTCATCGTCCTCAACCAGCGCATCTTCAAAGCGCATTTCCGCATAATCTGCCTTGGATACTCCGGCAGGGATTGGATTCTCTTTTGCAAGTTCTGCACGGGCGATTTCTTCACGTACATCGCCAAGAGTGGTCTCCACCTCTACCCCAAGTACCTCATTGAGATTTGAATTCGCATCAGCATCTACTGCAAGAATCGGTCCTTTTCCCTGTTCACACAGATACTGGATCAGCATTCCGCATAATGTTGTTTTTCCTACGCCGCCTTTTCCTGCGACAGCAATCACGTGTGCCATAAAACCAGGTGCCTCCTAAATCTGTGTTATATTATACTAATGTACGAAGACCGGATCTGTCGATGATCTCAGATACGTCTTTCCATTTGTTCAGTGCATAGAGATGGATACCATCTACGCCCATTGCACGATATTCATCGATCTGTCTGATTGTATATTCGATACCTTCTTCTTTGAATCTCTTAACTTTGTCATCATAGAACATATCGAATGGTTTTCCGTCAGCATCTTTTGCTGCGAATGGATTCGGGAACAGCCAGTTTCTGGAGATGAGTCTGCAAAGCTCACTATCCATTACACAGCCGTTACGGGAAAGTGCCATGTTGATTGTGGCAGACATGTCGAGGATTGGCATTACCCCAACATCTACAGGCATTGTAACACCAGCTTCACGGATTGCATCCAACCAGTATTTGAACTGTTCCATATCCCAGCAGAGCTGAGTCATGATGTAGTCTGCGCCATTGTCCTGTTTCTGTTTCAGGACTGCGATATCAGCATCAAGAGAACGACATGCAATATGTCCTTCCGGTGATCCTGCTACTGCGATCTCAAATTTATCACCAAATTCATTACGTACGAATTTAACAAGATCTGTTGCATAATTGAAGTCACCGCATGTTGTTGTTTCACCAAGCGGAATATCTCCACGAAGTGCAAGCATATGATCTACGCCTTCATCTAAGTACTGCTGAAGCTGATCTTTGATGCCTTCTTTTGTATTTTTGATAACTGTGAAATGTGTTACAGGTGTTGTACCTGCTTTCTTGATCATCTGACATACTTCACGGTTTGCACCAACGTTTCCGCCGCCTGCACCATATGTACATGAAATGTACTCCGGTTTGTATTTCATCAGATGTTCAATTGTTCCTGGAAGGTTTTCCATACCTTTTTCTGTCTTAGGTGGGAATACTTCGAAGGAAAGGAGCATTTTCTCTTTCATTGCTTCTGATAATTTCATAGTTACTACCTCCACGTCTTTTATTATTTATTATCAAGGCATTTATTTCTGCCTTTGATTCATATGAAATCCAATCCGCCGCAAATCCGCATTCTTTCCGCAGGGCGAATCTTCATTCGCAGGTATTAATCACATTTAAGTTTCACAATGCTGTTGGCAAGGTCAACCATAAGGATTGTTCCCTCAACTACTCTTTCGTCTCCCATGATGTCACGGAGAACCAGCTTGTTTCCGTCCACATCAATGCGGGATACATTCTTAAAGATAACAGAATCATCGCTTTCTTTATATACAGTTGCTAAACACATGTGATGCCGCCTCCTATTTCATTTCTTCTTTAACAAGTGTTAAAGCAAGCCCAAGTCTCATATTGCCTTTTTGGAAATCTGCAACAGCTTCCTTGATCGTCTTACATGCTGCATCCATTCCCATCTTGGCAAGATTATCTGCCATCTGATCCAGTTCCTGAGCATGGTGCTCGTTATGCTGAAGCATATATGTCAGAAGTGCCAGTGTTTCGTTCTTACAGTCTCCCTCATTACAGGATCCGCAATGACTGTTCTCACAGGCATGGTCTGTATGGGTATGTCCATGATCATGACCGTCGCCATGAGTATGTTCATGAGTATGAGTCACACCATCTTCATGAGTATGCTCGTGGGTATGTCCGTGTCCATGCTGGACAAGATTCCCGTTTTCATCTTTGATTAAATGCATGATTAAATGCCCCTTTCTATTGAAAAACATGCTGAATCTATAGAATTCCCGCTGTTTTTATGACAATTAATTATCAATTTATTGATATTATACATCGTTTTTTTCATTTCCGCAAGGTATTTAGCATAAAAAATTACCAAATAATTCTGAAATATTCGCCCATAAATAGTCTTTTTTACGATATGTGTTAATTGTTTAACTATTATGTTATTTCGTTAACAACATGAACAATAAAAAAGTTAATAAATTTGATGTACTTGCGACATACTTTTATGTTATACTTAAACAAGATTATCGGGCAAAACCTTAATTGTCCGCCAAAATATCGCAAAGTATACAGGATTGCTGAAAATGTAACAAACAGCAAACTATATATCAAGCAAGAGGATTAGAGGAATTGGAGGAATTATTTTGAATAATACCGTTTTTCTGAATACAAACAGAGAGATGCCTTTACTGGGTCTCGGGGTATACAAAGCTACCGGAGAAAATGAAGCAGAGAATGCAGTCATTTCCGCTGTTGAATCCGGATATCGTCTCATCGACACAGCTTCCGTATATAAAAACGAAGAAAATGTCGGACGCGGCATCGCCAGATGCGGAATTCCCAGAAGCGAGCTTTTTATCACCAGCAAGGTCTGGAACACAGCACAGCGTCTCGGAGACATTCAGGGAGCTTTTGAAAGAAGCCTTGACCGTCTGAAGCTGGATTATATTGATCTATACCTGATCCACTGGCCTGTTCCGGGATGTTACCTCAGCACATGGAAAGTGCTGGAAGAAATCCAGAAAACCGGACGTGCTCTCTCTATCGGTGTCAGTAACTTCGAGATCCGGCATCTGGAAGAGCTGGCAAAGAATTCCGGCATTGTCCCTGCTGTAAATCAGATCGAATGCCACCCACTGTGTTATCCTAAAGAACTGATCGACTACTGCCAGGCCAAAGGGATCCAGGTACAGGCTTATGCGCCGCTTGCAAGGGGTGCTTATCTGGACAATGATCTTATGTGTGTGCTTGGCACCAAATATGCTCATACGCCTGCCCAGGTCGGTCTTCGCTGGGCAACACAGAAGGGAATTTCCGTAATCCCGAAATCTGTTCATCCTGACCGTATCAGAAGCAACGCTGATATCTTTGATTTCACCATCGAACAGGAAGATATGGATCTGATCGATGATCTGAACGAAAATTTCCACAGCTCTCATGTCCCAGAAGATTTGAGAGATGTTGCATTTTAACCGTATCAGACCAATAATAAAGCAGGCATCCCAAAAGTGCCTGCTTTAATCATCTGCATATTCTCTTTGAATACGTCAGATCCCAAACTAATTATTATCCCACGGAAGCATCGGTGTTTCCACCTTCTTATCTCTTACCATCAGGTCGATCACTGCCTCTGCAGCGCTCTTTCCTTCAAACAGAACTTTATTTATTTCTGTGATGATCGGCATCTCCACATCATATTTCTCTGCCAGTTCTTTGGCAGCTTTCGCAGAATAAACACCTTCAACCACCATCTTCACTTCATCCATCGCCTGCTGCATGGTATATCCCTGTCCCATCAGATATCCTGCCTTGCGGTTACGGCTGTGAACGCTGGCACAGGTAACGATCAGATCTCCGATTCCGGACAGACCGTAAAAAGTTTCCATACGTGCGCCCATTTTTACGCCAAGACGGGAAATCTCTGCGATCCCCCGGGTGATAAGGGCAGCTTTTGTATTGTCGCCGTATCCAAGTCCATCTGCTGTTCCCGCCGCAAGAGCGATCACATTCTTTAATGCAGCTCCAAGTTCAACTCCCAGCATATCCGGTGTTGTATATACTCTGAATACAGGACTCATGA
Organism: Blautia luti; assembly: GCF_033096465.1. Taxonomy (NCBI): domain Bacteria; kingdom Bacillati; phylum Bacillota; class Clostridia; order Lachnospirales; family Lachnospiraceae; genus Blautia; species Blautia luti. The sequence continues at coordinate 2,109,892 of NZ_AP028156.1, forward strand.
AGATTCCCTGCAGATATTCCGCAGTCTCTCTTTTATGAGAACTTACCACACAGGTCGTAGGCAATCCTTTTCCAACTTCCTCTGCATGGCTCGGTCCCGAAAGTACTGACACATCTGCCTGTGGAAGTTCCTGTTCGATGATCTCGCTTAATGTAAGAAGTGTTTTCTCTTCCACACCTTTGGCAACATTTACAATTTTCTGCCCTTCTTTTACAAAGGGCGCCAGCCGCTTACAGGTACTTCTGGTATAAGGAGACGGCACTGCCAGCACAGCAACATCCGCATCCCGCAGACTTCTCTCAGCATCTGTTGTAATGTCAATTGGTTCAGGAATCTTAACACCCGGAAGTTTGCTTACATGTTCACGTTTTTCTCTTAATGTTGCAATCTCTTCTCCAAGTGCTGACCAGAGGATCACCTCATGTCCGTTGTTATAAAGAAGAATAGACAGGGCGGTTCCCCAGCTTCCCGCACCAAGTACACTGATTTTTGCCATATAAACACCTCTTTTTTATTTATTTTTCTTACTCAGATAAATCTTGCTTTCTGTTCCGTCAAGAAGGCGGTGGATGTTCTTCTTATGTCTGTAGAATGCCAGCACTGTCAGGACTCCCATCACAACATAAAGTTCTATGGTATGTGCATGGTCCATATGATAAGATCCCATCTGCCCAAACACGATCATACTGATAAACGCGGCAAAATATGCACTCACTGAACACAATGAAACATAATGTGTCAGAAAGAACAATCCAAAGAATACGATCGCACAGATCACAAAAATGCGCCAGTCAAATGCAATAACAAGTCCTACAGACGCAGCCACACCTTTTCCACCTTTGAAATTCAGATAAAACGGGAAATTATGTCCCAGGATGCATCCTGCTGCTGCATAAAGGCTTAACAACGGCAGAATATCACTGTAAGAATTTCCAAATACTGCTCTTGCGATCAGGATCGCAACCACACACTTCAGACAGTCACACAAAAGATTCAGTGCTCCTGCCTTCTTTCCAAGTGTACGCAGCACATTGGTAGAGCCGAGATTTCCGCTTCCCTGTTTCCGGATATCGATATGATAAATCTTTCCCAAAATATATGCGGTCTGAAAGAGTCCGCAAACATACCCTATTGCTATACAAACCAAGCGTTCCATGATTATTCCTTCTCACCTCGTTCACGAATAATGAATTTCAGTGATGTTCCTGCGAATCCGAACGCATCCCTGATCTTATTCTCCAGGTATCTGGTGTAGGAGAAATGCATCAGTTCTTTGTCATTGACAAAGATTACAAATGTCGGTGGTTTTACAGCAACCTGAGTCATATAGTAAATCTTCAGTCGTTTACCCTTGTCAGACGGCGGCTGCTGCATAGCAACTGCCTCGGAAAGGATCTCGTTCAGGACACCTGTCTGGATACGAAGTGTCTGGTTCTCAATAACTGCATCAATAGTCTCAAACATCCTGGAAATCCTGAGTCCTGTTTTTGCAGAAATAAATACCAGTTCTGCATACGGCATATATGCCAGAACCTCGCGGATCCTGTTTGTATGTTTATAAATGGTCTTATCATTCTTCTCAATGGCATCCCATTTATTTACAGCAATGATAACGCCCTTTCCTCTCTCATGGGCAATACCTGCGATCTTGGCATCCTGCTCTGTAACACCTTCAGATGCATCGATCATAACGATCACCACATCTGCACGCTCTACAGCAGTTACTGTACGGATCACACTGTATCTCTCGATTTCTTCTTTTACCTTACCCTTACGGCGAAGTCCGGCTGTATCAATAAAGATATAGTCCTTACCCTGCCACTTCACTCTGGTATCTACCGCATCTCTTGTAGTTCCTGCAATATCAGAAACGATTACACGGTCTTCACCCAGAAGTTTGTTTACCAGAGAAGATTTTCCTACATTTGGTTTCCCTACGATCGCAATTCTCGGGATCTCATCGTCTTCCTCTGTATCTGCGTCCTCCGGAAAATGCTTGATCACTTCATCCAGCATATCTCCCAGTCCCATACGGTTTGCTGCTGAGATCGGCATCGGTTCACCGATACCAAGATTATAGAACTCATAAACATCCATCATAAATTTCTGAATGCTGTCTACTTTGTTTACAACAAGGACAACCGGCTTTCCGCTGCGACGGAGCATATCTGCTACTTTCGCATCGGAATCCACAAGTCCCTGATGAACGTCTGTAATAAAGATGATTACATCTGCTGTATCAATGGCAATCTGTGCCTGCTCTCTCATCTGAGAAAGGATGATGTCACTGCTGTCCGGTTCAATACCACCTGTATCGATCATGGTAAATGCCTTATCCAGCCATGTTACATCTGCATAAATTCTGTCTCTTGTAACGCCAGGTGTATCTTTTACAATAGAAATCTTCTCACCTGCCAGTGCATTAAACAATGTGGATTTACCTACATTAGGCCTGCCCACTATCGCTACTACCGGTTTGCTCATATATCTGTCTCCTTCTTATCTTTTTATGGTCTGGTGCCTCGATCAGACAGTTTACCAGGTCTGCCCCCGGCTCATCTACTACCACGACCTCTGTCTTAAGAGCCTGTCTGACATCCTCCACCGTCAGGTCATCCAGAAAAACATCCTCGCCACTTCTGAGCATATTACACGGGATCAGCACTTTTTCTCCCAGATTTCTCTGAGCAAGCTGATCCATAAGATCAGTCGCTGTGATCAGACCCGAAACTGTGATCTTCTCTCCAAAGAAATTATTCTTTACCGCATATACTTCAGCCTGGACATTCGGAAATTTTTCCTGTACCAGTTTTATCATTCTGCCTATATAAGGTGCTGCCAGCCGTCCTGTCGCAACAGTCGCGTTTACTGTTCTGTCATCACCTTCAAGCTGCTCAAGTCTCTCTTTTACTTCTGTTTCAAGCAGGCGCATCATACCAACACCGTTTTCCAGCTGAAGGTATCCGTCGTATCTGCCCTCTTCGGGAAGTTCATATCCCGCAAGAATATACCATTCATCCGAAGCATGCACAAAATGAATGTCATGCTTCTTCACCATAATCTTCTGCCACCGCTCTACCTGACTGATCAGGTACCTCGCATCCTCTTTATCAAAAGATTCCAGTGGATACAGGCCTTTTCGATATTTGGAAAGACCTACAGGCACGATTGAAACGCTCTGCAGCACAGGAGCATATTCCGAGAGTTTCTCCAGACTGTATTCCAGTTCATCTCTGTCGTTAATCCCCTTGCAGAGAACAATCTGTCCGTTCATGGTCACATCACCCTTATAAAGCTTGTCAACTTTTGCAAGGGCATCTCCGGCAAATCGGTTATGGAGCATTTTACAGCGAAGCTTTGGATTCATAGTCTGAAATGATACATTGATGGGTGAAAGATGAAACTTGATAATACGATCCAAATCATAGTCACTCATATTCGTCAGGGTAACGTAATTTCCCTGCAGGAATGACAGTCTGGAATCATCATCTTTAAAATATAAAGTTTCTCTCATACCGGGTGGCATCTGGTCAATAAAGCAGAAAATACAATGATTGGAACAGGAGCGGTACTCATCCATAAGGCTGTTCTCAAACTCCACTCCAAGGTCATCTTCGTATTCCTTCTCTACTTCCAGTTCCCATTCCTCGCCATTCTTCTTACGGACAAGGAGTGTAACAAATTCGTCGTTCATCAGATAACGATAATCAAACACATCCTCTACCGGCTGGCCGTTAATGGAAAGCAGCGCATCCCCTGGTTCCAGTTCCAGTTCCTCCCCGATACCGCCGGGAATCACTTTGGATATAATGTGTAAATTTTTTTTCATGAATCATAACTCCATCAGGATATATCCGGAAACTGTGGGATCTTTTTTCCGTTATATCTTTTCATTCGGACACGGTCATACGTATCCACGATAAACTCATTATCTCCTATATCATAACAATTGTATAAGAAAAAATCAATAAATTCCTTGACGTAATTTAGGTCAAATGTTATAAATTATATTGAAATCTATTTTTTGAGTATAAAATTACTTAGGAGGAATATTATGCCAAACATAGAATTACTGGAAAAATCCATGCCGGTGGCACCCATTCGTATTGCTGCACTTGGATGCCAGGATCTCGCCGAAGAAGTTGATAAAAAACTGGTGAAATTCCGCAAAGAACTGGTTGCCCGCAAACAGTTAAGCATCATTCCGCAGGGTTACAGCGAAGAATCTTTCCTTGTAGAATGTGCGTGCCCACGTTTCGGAACCGGTGAAGGAAAGGGCTACATCAAAGAATCTGTTCGTGGTACAGATTTATTCATCATGGTAGACGTTACCAACTACAGCGAAACCTATACTGTATGCGGACACGAAAACCACATGTCTCCTGACAATCATTTTCAGGATCTGAAACGAATCATCTCTGCTGCAACAGGTAAGGCACACCGCATCAACGTAATCATGCCGTTCCTTTACGAAGGCCGTCAGCACAGACGTACCAAAAGAGAATCTCTGGACTGCGCTCTGGCATTAAAGGAATTAAGTGATATGGGAGTTTCCAACCTGATCACATTCGATGCACATGATCCACGTGTACAGAACTCCATCCCGCTGAATGGATTCGATAATTTCTTCCCTACCTATCAGTTCCTGAAAGCTCTTATCAAGAGTGTTCCTGATCTTAAGGTAGACAACGATCATCTGATGATCATCAGCCCTGATGAAGGTGCTATGTCCAGAGCAGTGTATTTCTCCAATATTCTCGGCGTGGACATGGGTATGTTCTACAAACGCCGTGATTATTCTACTATCGTAAATGGTAAGAACCCTATCGTTGCCCACGAATTCCTGGGTGATTCTGTAGAAGGCAAGGATGTAGTCGTTATCGATGATATGATCTCCTCAGGTGGAAGTATGCTGGATGTTGCCAAGCAGTTAAAAGAGCGCCATGCAAAACGTGTTTTCGTATGCACAACTTACGGACTGTTTACAGACGGCATGGATAAATTCGATGAATATTATGAAAAAGGATGGCTGGACCGTGTCATCACCACCAACCTGAATTACCGTATCCCGGAACTTCTGACCAAACCATACTATATCGAAGCAAACATGAGCAAATATCTTGCAAGTATTATTGATATCATTAATCATGATGTTTCTGTAGAGAAGGTTCGTTCCAGCAACGAAAAGATCATGAGCCTGATGCAGAAAGTAAATGGTAAATAATCTTATAAAATAAAAAGCCTGAATTCATGCAGTATCTGTATCATAACTGTATGGATTCAGGCTTTTTTATTATTTCAGTCCCAGAAACGCTGCCAGATTCCCCCTCTTTCCATGAGAAGCTCTGTGTGAAAACAGAAACTCAGGATTACAGCAGGTACAAATGCCAGGCATGGAAATATTAGCTTCAGGAATTCCTGCTTCCAGGAAAATAAGGCGGTTTGTCTCCCAGAGATTCAACTGATATTTTCCATTTTTCTTTTTATAGTACAGTCGTTCCTGATACTCCCCGGCAAAAGCAGTTTTAAATTCTTCTATTACATCTTCGCTGACTTCATAGCAGTCCTGGCAGATAGACGGGCCTATTGCAGCCAGAATATCTTCCGGGTGGCATCCATATTCCTCTTTCATCTTCTCTACAGTTGCTTTTCCGATCTTTGCAACAGTCCCTCTCCAGCCAGAGTGAGAAAGACCGATCACACATTTCACCGGATCCACGAAATAAAGAGGAACACAATCTGCATAAAATGTGGTCAGAACCAGTCCCGGAACATTTGTCACCATTCCATCCACATCCTGATAATCCCGTGGAACTGTAATTCCTTTTCCACGATCCGCTTCTGTCACTTTTCTCACATTCGCCGTATGCGTCTGATCAGAAGTGACAATATCATCTGTCCGAAATCCAATTGCCTGTGCAATCCTTCTGTAATTTTCTTTTACTGCTTCCTCTTCATCTCCTCTGGTAAAGCTCAGATTCATAGAACTGTAAATTCCTCTGCTTACACCGCCCAGGCGGGTGCTGAAACCATGGATAATGCCTTCCAGCTTCTCAAATGCCGGATAAGTAAGATAGGTAACTTCTCCTGCTTCTTTCACATTCATATGTGGAATTTTCTCATCTTGCCATTTTATCTTCATATTTTCATTCCTGTCTGATATTCAAATGCATTCTTTTTCCACTGTAGCCTGTCTCCATCAATGCCAACCACATCGAATCTGCATGGAACATCCACACTATTGTATTTCACAGTCAGATAAAACTGTGCTACCCTGCTGATCACTCTTTGCTTCGCAGGCGTTACTGCTTCCAGAGAAACACCTGAAGAACCATTTCTGCGGTATTTTACTTCTACAAACACCACATAACGGCCATCTCTTGCTATCAGGTCTATTTCTCCGAATCTGCATCTGTAATTGTGCGCCAGTATTACAAGCCCCTGGCATTTCAGATACTCTGCTGCCTTTTGTTCATACCAGGTTCCTGTTTTTCTGGTATTATGATTCAAATCTGTTCATCCATTTCTGATCTCGTGTAGGCCTCTTTGGTGTTTCGCCTGGATATCTTCTGAAATTATACAAAGTGTGTAATAAAAGTTCTTCTGTGTATAGGACAGGGGCCATATTTTTTCAATGCATCTATATGTACCTGTGCACCATATCCCTTATTGGATGCAAAACCATATTCCGGATAGATTTTATCATAGTCCTCCATCATACGATCTCTGGTCACCTTCGCCACAATACTGGCCGCCGCAATCGATACACTTTTGGCATCCCCTTTGATGATCGGCACCTGAGGAATCACGACCTCCGGAATCGTAACCGCATCATTTAAAAGAAGCTGAGGCACCACGGACAGTTTACTCACAGCCTGGCGCATCGCTTCATAGGTCGCCTGAAGGATATTGATCTCATCGATCCTCTCAGGGTCAGCCATCCCGATCCCCACTGCCACAGCTTCTTTCATGATCACATCATAAAGTTCTTCCCTCTTTGCAGCTGTAAGCTTCTTGGAATCATTCAGGTACAGAATCTGGCTGTCTTTCGGAAGGATTACCGCTCCTGCTACCACAGGACCTGCCAGAGGACCTCTGCCCACTTCATCAATTCCGCACAGATACCCCAGATCTTCATACTTATGTTCATAAACTTTCATCTGTTCTGTGCGCAGTTTCTCCGCTTCCAGAGCTGCTTCTTTTTTATAGCTCTGTTCTATCAGTTTCTGCACACCCGCCCTGGAGTCTTCCTGGTATCTGTTTCTGAATTCCTGGTATTTGATGATATCCAGCCCGGCAAATTCTTCCTTTATCTCACTGATGGTTTTCATTTTCACTTTTCCTCGTTCTCTGCTGTCGGCCATTCAAGAGTGATCCTTCCGATCTTGCCGGAGCGGAAATCGTCAAATAATACCAGAGCTGCTTTGGCATAGTCCAGTTCTTCCTGTTTCTTCAGACATCCCCTGGCCCTTGCGATCCGTTCTAAGACTTCTACAGCAGCCCCTTCTTCTTCAACTTCATATCTGGCAGAAAGAATCCCTGCATAATGTTCCCGCAGATAATCGATCAACCATAAAGAAAGTTCTTCCATATTCAGGATATCATCTTTGATAGATCCCACACATGCCAGACGCATTCCAACCTGCTGATCTTCAAACTTCGGCCAGAGGATTCCAGGTGTATCCAGAAGTTCTACCCCTTTATTCAGGCGGATCCACTGTTTGCCTTTGGTAACTCCTGGTTTATTTCCGGTCTTGGCACACGCTCTGCCTGCAAAAGTATTGATAAATGTAGATTTTCCCACATTGGGAATTCCTACTACCATGGCACGGATCGGACGGTTTTTGATTCCCCTCCGTCTGTCTCTCTCAATCTTTTCTTTACATGCTTCCTGGATCACATTCTGGATCATTTTCATCCCGGAACCGTTTCTGGAATCTACCTTTACTACGAAAAATCCCTTTTTCTGAAAATATGCCTTCCAGGCTTCATTCTGTCTCTCATCTGCCAGATCTGCCTTATTCAGCAAAATAAGCCGGGACTTGTTCTTTCCCAGCTCATCAATATCCGGGTTTCTGCTGGAAAGAGGCACTCGGGCATCCACAAGCTCAATGATCAGATCGATCAGCTTGATATCCTCCTGCATCTGCCTCTTTGCTTTGGTCATATGACCTGGGTACCATTGTACGTTCATATTTACCTAACCTTTCAAAAATCCGCTTTTATCTTTGGGGGAAATTACAAACCATAATTTTCCCACAATATATTTCTTTTTTACATTTCCGATATCTGCATACCGGCTGTCTTCACTGTTGTTTCTGTTGTCACCAAGGACAAAATATTCCCCATTCTCCAGGGAAACAGAACTGGAGGCCAGTCCTGCATTGGTCATTTCCGGAAGATTGCCGCTTTCTTCATAAATTTCACCATTGATCAGCACTCTGCCATTGGAAATCTGTACAGTTTCTCCGGGAAGTCCGATCACACGGCCGATATGAAGAGCTGCTTCATCACTTCCGTTTGTTTTAAACACAATGATATCTCCCCGCTCCGGCGAAGATACCTTATAAATCCCACGGTTTACAAACAGTTTCTCTCCTACTGTCAGCGTAGGCTCCATAGAACTCTCCTGTATCGTCACAGACTGAAACATCACAATCCCCACCACTATGGCAAAGACCAGAGTGACAATAATCTGAAATACCCAGTTAAAAATATTTCTGGTCTTTTTATCTTCCAGATGGGTTTCCAGTCTGCCTTTTGTCTCCTGAAATCCGGGACACTCTTTCCACTTTTTTATATTCATCCAAAAATTCTCCTGACAGATGGAAAAAGAGGGACAATACCCAAGTTATTGTCCCTTCCTTTAAATTAATTCATGAAATTATTTAACCAGCTCTTTTACCTTAGCAGCTTTACCTACACGGTCTCTTAAGTAGTTCAGTTTCGCACGACGTACTTTACCACGACGGATCACTTCTACTTTAACTACGTGTGGGGAATGCAGCGGCCATGTTTTCTCAACACCAACACCGTTGGAATTCTTTCTTACTGTAAAGGTTGCTCTGTTGCTTCCACCCTGTTTCTTCAGAACTGTTCCTTCGAAGATCTGAACACGCTCACGGTTTCCCTCTTTGATCAGTGCGTGTACTCTTACAGTGTCACCGGTGTTGAATTCCGGAACTTCAGCTTTTAACTGAGCAGCTTCAATGTTTTTGATAATTTCGTTCATTTTATTCTCTCCTATCTTATATGGATGTTCTTAATACATGATTCGTAACAGAGGACCATCTTTTTTCACAACATGGATGATTATACTATAGGATTGCCCGGTTTGCAAGATATTTTTTTAATAAATAAAAAATTTATAAACCGCAGAATCCCACAGCTCATCTGGCCTTACCAGCAGATCACTTCACATCCTGTTTCTGTCACAAGAACTGTCACTTCCCACTGTGCAGAAGGAAGGCCGTCCTCCGTACGGACTGTCCAGTCGTCCTCTTCATCTGTGTAGATCTCATCGCTGCCCATGTTTACCATAGGTTCAATGGTAAACATCATACCCGGTACCATCAGCACTCCTGTGTTCTCCTGGGAAACATAGCTTACCCAGGGATCTTCATGGAATTCAATTCCCACTCCATGACCGCCGATCTCCCGTACTACGCTGTAACCATTTTTTACTGCATGCTGATGGACTGCACTGCCCATATTTCCGATAGGTGTCCACGGTACTACCTTGGAAACACCGATTTCCACACACTCTTTGGTTACTTTTACCAGTTTCTCCTTCTCAGGACTTACTTTACCGATGCAGAACATTCTGGATGAATCAGAATAATATCCATTATAAATAGTAGAAACATCTACGTTAATAATGTCCCCCTCCTGCAGGATCTCTTCCTCATTGGGGATTCCATGGCATACTACTTCATTGATGGAAGTGCATACGCTTTTCGGAAAACCTTCATAATTCAGTGGAGCCGGAATACCTCCGTGTCTTACCGTTTCCTCATGTACCCATCGGTCGATCTCAGCAGTGGAAATGCCCGGGCGGATATGTTCTGCCACATAATCCAGAACTGCCACATTGATCTTACAGCTCTCTTTGATCTTCTCGATCTGTTCCGGTGTCTTAATCAGGCTATGATCCAGTACAGCATATCCTTTCTGTTTCATGAGTTCCATTTTTTCATCAAACGCCTCATGGCATTTTTTATATTTTTTTCCACTTCCGCACCAACACGGATCATTTCTTCCAATTTTTGCAGACATGATACCTCTCCTTTTTAATCTTCTTTTGCGCCTTGAATATCATAACACATTTTTCAGGGAAATAACGGAATATTATTGGAAAAATTAATCGTTTGAAGTATCTTTTGTATCTTTTTGATCTTTGGAAGTACTTTCATCTGCTGTCATGATCTGATTCAGTTCGTCAATCATTTCATCATCCTTAAGACGGAATTTGACCTCCACTCGTCTGGATGCGTCCTTATCTACATTTCCGTCTGCATCCAGAACCGGATTTGCCATGGAATGTCCGTTAACAGTCAGATAGGACTGCAGATCTGAAATCTGGTCTGCATCCAGAAAATTCTCCCTGATCTCTGTCAGATACTGGGCCACAGCCAGGGAACGTTTCTGGGAAAGCTCCAGATTATAGGAATAATCTCCATCTGTATCCGTATATCCATCAATAATGATCTCTGCCAGATATTTCTTATATTCGTCCTGAAGCAGAACCTTACAGTAGATCGGCAGGATTTCCGCCAGCTCCTCTTTGCCTGAATCTGTCAGTTCTGACTGATCATAATCAAACAGAACACTTGCATTCAGGGTAAGGGCACCTGTCTGGGAATCAATATCAACACTTACATTATTTTTGGAAAATTCTTTTTGCAAAGCTTCAATAACATCCGCTTTTACACCAATGATATTATCAATCTTCTTCTGCTGAGTTGCAAGCAGGGATGTCTTTTCATCCAGATCTGTCTGCTGTTTGTCAAGTGTGGCCTGCTGTTCTTTCAGCTGTGCTGCAAGCTCTGCCAGGAGTTTTTTCTGCTTATCCAGCTGTTCATCCTGAGAACTTAACTGGCTGTTCTTTTCATCCAGCTCTGTCTGCTGTGCCAGGATCTCAGCAGTATACTGCTCCTGCAGTGCAATCTTATCGTCCCGTTCCTTGATACTCTCATTATAGCTCTTCTGTGCCTGAAAAAGGGTCACACACATGATCAGGACAAAGAGAAGCAACACACCCGCCATCATATCAGAGTAAGAACGCCATACATTAAATCCACTCTCGTCTGATCTTTTCTTTTTGCGCATAGTCTTCTCCTTTTCTTATCTGAAAATACCAAATCTGCCTTTCTGGGAACCTTTTGAAAGTTCTTTCATGGTCTTGTTCATTTCTTCCAGAAGTGCTTCCTGACGTTCCCCCTGTTCCTTCAGAAGCCTGCGCACTTCCATATTTTCTTTTCCGGCAGTAGTCTGAGCTGTTCTTCCGCTGCTCAGATAAATATTATTATTCTCTCCAGCCACTGCCACATCGGCCAGCAGTCTGCGAACCTGTTCCATGGTCTGATAGGTCTTTTTCTGGCAGGAAACGAAATCCTGCATTCTTTCCTCAAGTTCTTCCATAATCCTGCGGTTGGCATCCAGTACCTGTGCACTTGCCTGGTTAGATACTGAGGCCTTTTCCATTCCCTGAGCAGCTGTTTCCACATATTTCTGCATGGTCTGGTTGCAGGCAACCCAGAATTTGGCCGAAGTTTTCTCTGCCTCTTTCAGATAGTCTGCCACTCTCTGATAATCCTGCTGCTGCATTTTCTGGATCTCCTGATTATCCTCAGCGATCCTGGTAGCAGTAGACATATAACGTCCCTGAACATTCCCAAGCTCATTTACGATTTCTTTCATAGTTTCACTCTGTTTCAGGTAAGACTCATTTAGCTGTTCGCTCATGGTACGGTACAGGCTGGTCGTATAATCTGTATTGTCCTTCTGTGCTTTTTTCAGCTGTGCAAGAGCTTCATTGAAATCCTTGAACTGCATTTTAAAAGAGCTGTTCATCTCTCTCATGAAAGATCGCAGGATCTCCTGCATCACATCCTGCTGGCATTTCGTTACAGATTCTGTCAGTACATCCAGAGATTCGTTCATTTTCTGGAAAGTAGGAGTAATGGCTTTCTCAAAGCTTTCTGCCATCTGTGTAGAAAGCTGCTCTGCCATCTGCTTCATGGCACGGGTCTGCAGCTTCTGGCTGGCTACCATAAGATTTCTAGATTCATTTTCTGCTGTAGGAAGTACATAAACATGAAATTTTTCCAGAAATTCCTGGAGTTTCTCGTTCATGCCCGCATAGATGCTCTTCATTCCTGAAGTGTACACAATAGCCAGAGCGATTCCGTAAATAGAAGTCAGAAATGCCACCTTGATACCTTCCACAAGAGACGCCACAGAATTGGTCATCGTCTCATAGCTGGAAGGTTCGAAATTCTTAAGCCCCCATACAAGACCTACAAAAGTTCCCAGAATACCAAGACTTGTAAAAATATCAGGCACCATCTCCAGAAGCTTTTTATGTACATGAAGGTCAATCTCGTCTTCGTTGATGAATTCTTCTACATCTCCGATCCCTTCCTGGGTATTGCCCATGCTGTTAATGAAACTGTCCATTCTGTCATCCAGATACTTGTGGTCAAAGATTCCCTGAAGATGTGTAAGACTATCATTCTTCACCTTTCCCGGTGTCTGAAAGATCCCTGCAAGTTCTTCTGTTCCTCTTTTCAGTGCCTGTGCAATACTGTCTACGCGGAACATTCCCATAAACAGTCCTGCCAGATACAGTACTGTCATAATGCCAAGAAATACGAAGTTGTACGTCATGGTGCTGACAGATCCTTTTCCTATATACACTGTCATTACGATACAAGCTCCAAGCACGATCAGAAAGGTCAGCGCATTCATAATTTTCTTGCCCATAATACACCTCCTGTGTTTTCACTTTTTTGTATATAATATCACAATACCATAGTGATAACAAGGCATATCCCTGTGAATATTTGACGAAAAAAATCCCGGAGCAGGAAAATCATACAAGATTTCCTGTCCCGGGAAGCTTTTATGCATATACTTTATCTTCTTCGATCAGACGTGCCTGTCCGTCCTGAATCTCCACCAGATTGATGCTGCAGTTAGGCGGCACACATCCATGCCAGAAATGTGCATGATCCTGATAAATGTTCTGAAGCAGTGCGCGGACCGCACATCCATGGGAAGAGATCAGAACTGTCTTGTCTGTCAGTGCCGGATCTGTTGTTTTCTCAATCCAGAATTCCCTGGTACGTTTCAGAATATCAGAAATATCCTCTCCGTTTTTCGGACGTTTGAATTTTAGCGGATCCTCAAAAAAGATTTCCATTTCATGGCTGATGATCTTTCCCTGCACATCCTTAAACTGTGTTCCCTCAAGAACTCCAAAATCAATCTCCTGAATTCTTTTATCTTCAATAACAGGAATCTTTCTGTCTCCCAGCACACATCTGGCAGTCTGTTTTGCCCTTGTCAGAGGACTGGTAAAGCAGATGTCAAAATGTACATCCTTCAATGCTTCGCCTGTCTTTTCTGCAAGTTCGATTCCCTCCGGTGCCAGGGGAATATCTACTGCCCCCTGCACTTTCTTTCGTTTATTCCACTGGGTTATCCCATGTCTTAATACATAAAGTAACATTAACTTCTCAGCTCGATTCCAAGGTCAGTCAGACCATTTAAGATCTTCTTCATTGCTGCTGTGATCTCGTTCTCTTCGAGAGTCTTGTCATGATGGCGGAATACCAGAGAATAAGCCATAGACTTGTATCCTTCTTTAATCTGGTTTCCTTCGTAGATATCAAATAACTGATAGCTCTCGAGGATTTTTCCGCCTCTCTGTACAAGAACATGCTCAATCTGTCCTGCAAGAACAGTTTTCGGAACTACCATACTTAAGTCACGGGTTACTGCTGGATATTTGGCAATTCCTGTGTATTTATGGTTGAAACTTGCAAATTCAAGAACTGTAAGGATATCGATCACTGCCACATATGCCTTTTCACCGATTCCATAAGTATCAGCAACCAGTGGATGAACCTCTCCAAGGTACCCTACAACTTTGCCATCATAGATCATGTTTGCCTGTCTTCCCGGATGGAGATAAGTCTTACCGCTGTTCGGATCATAATCTACTTTATCTCTCATGCCGACTTTCTCAAAGAACTCTTCGCAAACGCCCTTCATATCAAAGAAATCACCGTTTCCATACATACCAAGTGTGAAATGCATACGTTCATCCGGAAGTTCTGTCAGAGGCAGGGAATGCGGACGATATACATTACCAAGTTCATAGAGACGAACGTCTTTATTTCTTCTGTTATAGTTAGTGGCCAGAGAACTTAGCATACCGTTTAATGTAGTAGTTCTCATTACACTGTAATCCTCTCCCAGAGGATTGCTGATCACGATTCCCTGACGAAGTTCGCTGTCAGCCGGAAGTCTTAATTTATCAAATACCTTGGGGCTCTCAAATGAATAGCTCATTCCTTCGGAGAATCCGCAGTATTCAGCGATATCACGTGCTACTGCTTCAATACGAAGCTTGAATGGAAGTTTACCTGTAGTAGCTTCACCTGTAGGGAGTGTTGTCGGGATCTTGTCATATCCGAAGAATCTGGCAACTTCTTCTGCTACGTCTGCCACATAGTGGATATCCTGACGGAAAGTAGGAGCCACGATTTCGTTTGTCTTCTCATCATATGTCAGTTCTACTTTTGCAAGGTATGCAAGCATTTCTTCCGGTGTCAGGTCTGTTCCGAGAAGTGCATTGATCTTCTCAGGTTTGAACGGAACTCTGGATGGCTCTCTTACTTCGCTGCATACATCTACCATTCCGCCTACAACTTCGCCTGCGCCAAGTTCTTCCATAAGCTGGCATGCTCTGTCGATAGCTGCCTGTGCATTATTCGGATCAAGACCTTTCTCGAATTTACCGGAAGCATCTGTTCTCAGACCGATTCTCTTGGAAGAAAGACGGATATTTGTTCCGTCAAAGCATGCTGCTTCGAAAAGAACTGTCTTTACATTATCAGTGATCATGGAGTTCTCACCGCCCATGATACCAGCGATGCCGACTGCTTTCTCACCGTCACAGATCATCAGTACCTGATCATCCATGGTACGTTCCTGACCATCAAGTGTCACGAATTTCTCATCATTTTTTGCACGGCGTACAACAATCTCTTTTCCTGCAATTGTATCCAGGTCATACGCATGCATTGGCTGACCGAACTCTTCCATTACATAGTTTGTAATATCTACAAGGTTGTTGATCGGGCGGATTCCGTTGGCAGCCAGACATCTCTGCATCCATTTCGGGGACGGTCCGATCTTAACATTCTTTACAACTCTTGCACAGTAACGTGGGCAGAGCTGCGGATCTTCTACTGTAACTTTTACATAATCAGATGCTTTCTCGTCATTTCCCCTGCACTTTACAACCGGAGGGCAGAACTTCTTGTCAAAAGTAGCTGCTGCTTCTCTTGCGATTCCAAGTACACCATAGCAGTCTACACGGTTGGATGTGATCTCATATTCAAATACAACGTCATCCAGTCCCAGTGCTTTGATAGCACTCTCACCTACAACAGCATCTTCCGGGAAAATATAGATTCCATATTCCGGTGCTTCCGGATACATTTCTCTTGTGCTTCCCAGTTCTTCGATTGAGCACATCATACCGCAGGACTCAACTCCACGGAGTTTCCCTTTCTTGATCTCGATTCCGCCTGGAGTTTTCTTTCCGTCATGACCGCCTGCTACACGTCCGCCGTCAAGAACAACCGGAACCTTGTCTCCCTCTTTTACATTCGGAGCACCTGTAACGATCTGTACAGATTCTGTTCCGATGTTTACCTGGCAGATGATCAGTTTATCTGCATCCGGATGTTTCTCGATCTTGTCGATCTGTCCGATTACGATCTTATCCAGATCTGCATCCAGTTTCTCGAAGCCTTCCACCTTTGTTCCGGTCAGTGTCATGGCATCTGTATATTCCTGTGCTGTCACATCAAGATCCGGCACATACATTTTAATCCAAGATAATGAAGTATTCATTTTGTTAATCCTCTTTCTTATATATTAGAACTGTTTCAGGAAACGAATGTCATTCTCATAGAGAAGTCTCATGTCGTCGATCTCATATTTCAGAAGTGCGATACGCTCAAGACCCACACCGAATGCAAATCCTGTATATTCTTCCGGATCAATTCCGCACATGCTTAATACGTTCGGATGAACCATGCCGCAGCCAAGGATTTCAATCCATCCGGAACCTTTACAGAAACGGCATCCTTTACCACCGCATTTGAAGCAGGATACGTCTACTTCTGCACTTGGCTCTGTGAATGGGAAGTGATGTGGTCTGAATTTTGTCTTTGTCTCAGGTCCGAATAATTCCTGTGCAAACTCCTGCAGAGTTCCCTTCAGGTCTGCAAAAGTGATGTTCTTGTCAATAACAAGACCTTCGATCTGATGGAAAGAAGGAGAATGTGTTGCATCTACTTCATCAGAACGGAACACACGTCCCGGTGCAATCATACGGATCGGCAATTTGCCTTTCTCCATAGTACGTGCCTGAACCGGTGATGTCTGGGAACGAAGAAGGATAGACTCATTGATAAAGAAAGTATCCTGCTCGTCACGTGCCGGATGGTTCTCAGGGATGTTCAGTTTGGTAAAGTTATAGTCTGCATACTCTACTTCCGGTCCTTCTACTACTTCATATCCCATACCGATGAAGATACGTTCTACTTCTTCCAGAGCAATGGTGTTCGGATGACGATGACCGATCTTGGCTTTCTTTGCAGGTAAAGTAACGTCAATCACTTCCTGTTTCATCTTCTCTTCACGAACTGCCTCTTCCAGTTTCTGTTTGGATTCATCAAGCAATGTTTCGATCTTGGCTCTTGTTTCATTTACAAGCTGTCCCACTTTCGGGCGCTCTTCCGGAGCTACATCTTTCATGCTCTTTAAGATTGCAGTCAGCTCGCCTTTTTTGCCAAGGTATGCCACACGTACTTCATTCAGTTTGTCCAGGCCCTCGGATTCATCGATCCGCTTTCTGGCTGCTTCAGCCAGTTCCTGAAGTTTTTCTTTCATATCCATGGTTTCTTTCTCCTTTATTTAAATAATCATAATTTCCTGTATGTCAGACAGGGCATGTGAGCAATAAAAAAAGCTCCATCCCAGTAAAGGGACGGAGCATAAATTCCGCGGTACCACCCTGCTTCCTGCATCTTTCTGCAGGCTCTCGGTCTGCTTAACGCGCAGCAACGTCATTTCCTACTGTTCTCGCAGAGAAATTTTCAAAAATGAAGCTCCGGTGGGAAATTCAGGAAATATCTGAACCTGAGGAAGCTTCCAGCCGATGACCTCCTCTCTCTGAAGGAAAATAAATCCTTAAAAACACCTTCTAAGCCGTTTTCATATATCGACAGTATTTACTATGCCACAGACTGAAAAATCTGTCAAGTATGATTTTTCGTACTGTCATCTTCTTTTTCTTCGGAAACGGCAATTTTATTCTCCAGTTCTATGTTTCTGGAGGCTTGTATCCTTTCTTTCTCCTGAGAGATCCTTCCTATCACAGATCTGTGTGCATGACGGAAATCCTTCTCAAAATAAGCATTGATCTCAGCACCGTACATAAGCAGGTTCATACACACATACAGCCAGATCATCACCATAATGATCGTAGTCAGGCTGCCATACATGTTGCTGAAACCCGGAAATATTTCGAAATAAAAGGAAAATCCATACGAGAAGATCGACCATGCAATGGCAATGATCAATGCCCCGGGTATCTGACTTTTAAATGTGGCCGGTCTGTTGGGAAGAACCTTGTACAGCAGCAGGAACACAAAGAACAGCACTGCAAATACCAGGCCGGTTCTGGCTCCGATCACCCTGCCGATGATCCTTCCCAAAAACGGAATGTATACAGAAACCGTCTCCTGGATCCTGTTGCCCAGAACCAGCAAAAGCAGACAGATGATCAGGGCGATCACCAGGCACATGGTATAAAATACAGCATAAATCCTGGTCATAAACCAGTTACGGGTTTCTTTTACATGATAGATCGTATTCAGTCCATTGATTACCGACTGCATTCCCTTTCCCGCAGACCACAGAGCAACCAGCGCAGAAAGAGGCATAATAGTAGTGCTTCGTTTATATACATCCACCACGATTCCCAGTACGAAACTCTGAATATTCTCCGGAACAAATGCAACGATCGCGTCCCTTACCACATTATAGGTAAGAGGCGTGTACCTAACCAGTGTGGTCAGAAACAATATACACGGAATAAAGGATAAAATTAAAAAATATGCGGCCTGTGTAGCATATGCTCCTACATGGTCTCCGGAAACACGTTTCATAAATCCAAGCAGAAGCGTGACTACTGACCTTTTTTCCTTTTCCCTTTCCATAATTTTCTCCATTCTGTTTATTTACAGTGATTCCATAAAACGAGGAAATCTCTTTTTATATCATACCATGAATCTGTAGTTCTGACAAACAGGAATTCAGTAGACCGTTTCAATTCTCACCTGGTTAAAGAAATACTCCAGAATTTCCTCCCAGGTATAGCCCTGATCTGCCATTTTATCCGCTCCGTTCTGGCTCATTCCCACACCATGTCCATATCCCCCTCCGGTAATTTCTAGGCCCTCTTCTTTCTTCTGTTTCAATGTGAAATAGGCACTCGGCAAAAGGGTTCCGCCCTCTATCTTTGTGCCGTCTTTTTCTGTGATCGTGCATCCCTCCGGCGAAAGAAACTTCCGTATGGAATATTCCTGATTGATCTCATAACTTTCCTTTTTTGTAGTCACCTGGAGGCTGATCACTGCGCCGCTTTCATTCTTCTTTACTGCCTCCACAGTCATCAGTTCGCTATCATCTTCAAACAGTATCCTGACCTGTTCCTGCAGTTTCTGCCAGGGAAGTACTGTCTTCCAGCTTCTCCAAGGAGAATCTCTGTCAAAATCACAGACCACACTTTTCAGATAAGCAGCCGGTTTCCTGGCACCCCATATTTCATCTGTACTGGTAATTCCTGCTGAAGTTGAAAAATAATAGGCCTCTACAGGTTCTCCATCCTTCATCATAATCTGTCCAAAGGTGTCTTTTACAGCCTGATCTGTGGATGTTTCCGGAAAAACATTGCCATATACCTGATAATTTACACTGTCATCCACATCTGCATTATATCCGTCAATTCCTTTCTCCTGAATGTGTTTCCAGGCATATGTCCGGGCACATACAGCCTGTGCGCGAAGTGCCTGGGGCTCATAAGAAGCAGGCATTTCACTTGGCACTACTGCTTCCAGATATTTTTCCAGGGGAAGTTCATTAATCAGGTTTAATTTCTCTCCGTTTTTTATAATCTCCAGTTTCCCGTAATATATAGGATTTCCACATTGTCGTTCAATAGAAGTAACTGTAATTCCTTCTTCCCCTCCGTCCAGGATTAGCGGTCCGTCCTGCACCCTGCTATCAGCTGCAGTACAGGTAAATGCTTTCCCGCCGCAGATACCGGAAACCTGTTCCTGTTCATAAGTCCTGTAATCTGTTCCTGTCAAAAGTACTCTGATATCCGGTTCTTCCTGTAAATTACCTGTATCCTCTTCAACAGTCTCCTGATTCTTTTCCTGCCTGTCCTGTTCTTTCTCCGGTGTCTGGGAGATCATAATTTCCACAGATTCGCTTATTTCCCGCCGCCCTTCTCTTTTTACTGCTTCGTTAAAAAGGATTCCCCATCCCAGCAGCATCAGCAGTATACAATTTGTCCCATAAAAAAATCTGGTTTTCTTCATATATTCATTTATATGAAGAAAACCAGAAAATATGTATCTGTCTTATCAGTCTTTGATATAGAAACGGTAAGAAGTATTAGAATCATACTGTTCCCCTGCTTCCAGGACAGGAGAATGGAAATTCTCTGTATTCACTGCATTTGGCTCAACCTGTGTTTCCAGACAGAAAGCCTCACGTTTGTTATAAATATGTCCGCCCTTACCTTTCTCATTATCTACAAAATTAGCTGCATAAAACTGAACGCAAGGACAATCAGAAGTAACATCCATGGCAATTTTGCTCTTATCGCTGTATGCAGTTGCGATCAATCTGTTGCTGCCTTTTGCATAATTATCTGTAACATAGTTATGATCATAGCCACCTGTAAACTTAAGCTGCTGGAAATCTGCATCAATATCCTGCCCTATTCTCTTAGGAGTTGTGAAATCCATCGGAGTTCCTGCAACTTCCGCATATTCTCCTGTTGGAATAGAATGGCTGTCTGCCACCGGTGTATAATATCTGGCATGGATCGTCAGATACTGATCCATTGCTGTACCGCTTCCCTCACCATTCAGATTAAAGTAAGAATGGTTTGTCATATTTGCGATTGTCGGCTCATCACAGATACCCTGATAGTGAATCTTTAATTCATTTTCTTCTGTAAATTCATATTTTACGTAAACGTCAAATTCACCTGGATATCCATTCTCGCCATCCGGACTGATACGATGGAAGATCACACTGTTTTTCTCCTGGGAAATTTCTGCAGCCTTCCACAGTTTCTTCTCAAATGCATTAGGACCACTGTGCAGATTATTGTCATTCTCATTCTGCGCAAGTGTCACCTCTTTTCCGTAAAGAGAGAATTTCGCTCCTGCAATACGGTTGCCGCTTCTTCCGATCACAGCACCAAAAAAGCATCCGTTTACTTCATAAGATTCCAGATCATCATATCCCAGAACCACATCTGTTAATTTTCCGTCTTTATCCGGCACGCATACCTTCACAAGAAGAGCACCGAAGTCCGTCACTTCTACGTATGCTCCGGATTTATTCTCCAGATGAAACATCTTCACCTGTTCTCCATCTGGCAGAACACCAAATTTTTTTTCAGAAACACCCATTGTCTTTTCCTCCCATTGTTCAGTTTTTGCTTTTCGTTTATTACGAAAAAAAGAGCCATTCACCGGCTCTGCATTTCCTGTTTTATTTAAGTCCCGAAATGTCGTTCCCTTCCCATTGACGCCTAGCCGCAGCCAGGTGGGTGTCCTCAACACTGCTTCTGCCTTCCGCTGCATAATGACGGCCTGACATCCGCAGTGCGATCTTGGAGTCCCGTTTAAGTCGATGTAGGTTCAAAAAAAGAAGGGGCCTCGAGCATTCCAGGATGTTTTACTTCTTTGACTGGTTTTATTATACTCTAGTATATTCTCTTTTTCAACATAAAATACGTATATTTTAATTTATTTTATTCCAAGAATATCCTTTACTGCTGCCGGCATATCCGGTGCGTCTACCACACGATCATGGAGAACCGGAGCTGTACGGATGGTTTCCACTGCCTGAGGAACCTTTACTCCGGACATTTCGCTGAGCTCATCTGCCAGAGCGAAATCATCTTTTCCTTCTGTAGATACGCCCAGTGCGTTCATGACGCTTGTAGTAAATTTATATGGGCTGGCTGTAGACGCTATGACAGCCGGTACATGATCCTCTGTATCTTTTACATATTTGGCATATACACCTGCAGCTACTGCTGTATGGGTATCGATTACATAATGGCTGTCTTTATAGATCTTTGCAATAGTCTCTGCAGTTTCTTCCTCTGTACAGTAATTGCCATAAAAATCAGACAGCTGTGCTTTCATTTCCTCAGTGATAGTATATTCACCACCTGTAGTCAGAGACTGCATCAGTTCTGCACATTTTGAGGCATCCCCGCCTGCGATACGATAGATCAGACGCTCCAGATTACTGGAGATCAGTATATCCATAGATGGTGATGTTGTAAGAATAAAATCACGCTTTCTGTCATAGGTTCCTGTACGGAAGAAATCATAAAGAACTTTATTATCGTTGGATGCACAGATTAATTTATGAATCGGAAGTCCCATCTGTTTTGCATAATAAGCTGCAAGGATATTTCCGAAGTTTCCGGTAGGTACTACAACATTGATCTCCTGTCCATCTTTAATCTTACCCTGACGTACGAGAGATGCATATGCATATACATAGTAAACAATCTGCGGTACCAGACGTCCGATATTAATAGAATTTGCAGATGAGAACTGATATCCTGCTGCATCCAGTTCTGCTTCCAGTTCTTTGTCATTAAACATCTTCTTTACTGCTGTCTGCGCATCATCGAAGTTTCCGGTAATTCCCACAACATAGGTGTTATTGCCTTTCTGAGTTACCATCTGCTTCTCCTGAATCGGGCTTACCCCATGCTTCGGGTAGAATACAATGATCTTAGTGCCCGGAACATCAGCAAATCCGGCCATGGCAGCTTTTCCTGTATCTCCGGAAGTTGCAGTAAGGATTACGATTTCATTCTTTACCTGATTCTTCTTAGCAGCAGTAGTCATCAGATGTGGAAGAATAGACAATGCCATATCCTTAAATGCAATTGTTGCTCCATGGTAAAGTTCCAGGAAATAAGCTCCGTCTGCTTCGTGAAGCGGTGCGATCTCCTTTGTATCAAATTTGTCATCATAGGCATTGTTGATGCAGTTCTTTAACTCATCTTCTGTAAAATCAGTAAGGAAACGCTTCATTACCTCGTATGCTGTTTCCTGATAGCTCATCTTAGCCAGTTCATTCATCGGAACATCCAGTTTCGGAATCTCTGTTGGCACAAATAAGCCGCCATCCTCAGACAAACCCTTTAAAATAGCCATGGAAGCTGTTACGGTTTCTTCTTTTCCTCTTGTGCTTTTGTATAATACCTGCATTGTGTTTCCTGCCTTTCCAAAGTAATAATATTTGTCAATTGAGCACATTATAGCATATGCTTTAGTAAAATACCATCCTAAATTATATCTCATTTTTCTTTGTACTTCATGAAATGCAAAGAAAGAATGCACAAAAAATGCAGGCTCTCCCTAAAAGAGAAAACCTGCATCTGTATCATTTCTTATCCATTACTTTTCGCCAGCTGGACAGTTGTCCCGCTGTCCTTAGGTTCTGTACTCTGGGTTTCTTCCGGATATGTATAGAATTCATGAACCCCATGTTTGAACAGTTTTTTCAGATTTTTTTCAAACCAGGTCACATTATGTTTCTCGGCTTCTGATTTCTGTATAAAGAACAAAGCACCTTCTGAATAATCCGTACCTTCCAGTGCCTGACGCACTGCTTCTTTTGTTTCATCTGTCACTTCCACTTCATTGATCCTGCCGTCATAAGTAGGAGAGAACTGGGGTACTCCGTTAGTGGTTTCCCATACAACTTCTGTAACAGTATTGGGAAATTCTGCATTCTTTACACGATTCATGATCACATTTGCCACAAGAACACGTCCCTTGATATCCTCGGTTCCTGCTTCAGCCTCTACGATACGCAGAAGAGTATCATAGTCTTCATCAGACATGATCGTGGGGTTCCGGACTGCTGTAATCACTTTCTCATCCAGAGCATTGACTTTACTTTCCATAAATGCACTTACATCAAACTCCGCAACCCTGTCTTCGATTTTCTTCACACGCTGTCCAACCATCACCTGCTCACAGGAAGTTCCGATCCGCTCTACAGACTTCCGCTGACTGACCGTACCGTTTACCCCTGATATGACTCCCGCGATTCCTGTAGGGAGGATTTCCGATCCTGTATCATCAGACTGAGAGGAAAAAGTTTCATTTTCATTCCCGGAAGCTGCATACACCTCATTCCTGCCGTTTCTGTCAGCAACATGTCCTCCTGCTGCCAGAACAACTGCTGCACAGGTACATGCCGTAACCAGCATAAAGCTTCGAACAGGATCTCCGGCTGGTTTTGTTTTCTTTTTTTCTCCGGACTGATCTAATCTTTTTTGAACTTTCATACTTTCCATTCCTCGTGCTTTTTTATTTACAAAGTTGTTTAATCAATGTAACATTTTTGTAATTTATAAGAAAATTATATTTAATAAAGTCAATTCTGTCAAGTATATTTTACATTTTTGTAACATTTGTCCAAAACTGATAGGATAAGAGGTAATACTCTTTCATCTGTGCTTATTATATATTTTTTATTCTGCGTCAGTCAAGGAAATCCCATCTCCTTCTTTCGGCACCTGCTCTCAGAAAAAGGATCCCTTTTACAGGATCCTCCTTCTTTCTTCAAATATTCTTTTTATCATGCTTTTTTCTCCCCATAGATCAGAAACATAGGGGTAGGATTATAAAATTCGTCTTTTCGGGTATAAATGCGGCTGCTGATGCCAAGATCTATGGAAAATCTGTTTACCCCCAGTCTGCCCAGCGTTTCCAGATCCCAGGCAGGACGTACATAGGAACTGATGGGAAGCTGGCGCTTGATCTCTTCGCATTCCTGCATCATGGCATCCCCTACTGTAAAATGCGCATGGTTGGAAGGAAGCCCTGAGGTATCTGCAAAATTATCTGCACCATAGTTGGCATCTGCATTGATCAGGATTCCGCCCGGTTTCAATACACGGATCCATTCTTTATATGCTCTGGCAGCATCCGGCAAGGTCCATGTCAGATTTCTGGACACGATCACGTCAAAAGTCTCATCCGGGAAATCCGGATTCTCCGCATCCATAACTTCAAAAGTACAGGAAACGCCTTCTTCTTCTGCCAGTTCTCTGGAATGTGTGATCATATCCGGTGTCAGGTCAACCCCTGTCACTTCATGGCCCATTTTTGCCAGAAGGATACTGAAAAATCCGGCTCCGCAGCCTACGTCGAGAATCTTTAATTTTCCCTTTGAAAGTTTCGGTAAAAAAGTTTTCAGTTCTTTTTTCCATTTATCAGCCATATCACTGTGAAGCTCTGCTCTTCTTTGTTTCATAAAGCTGTCGCTTCTTTTTGTCCAGTAATTCGTGATCCTCTCTTTTCGCTCATCTTTTCTGGAACTGAATTTGCCATAAGCGATCATTGGACCCTCTTTTAATACCTGCAGGCTTGCCACCTGATAAAGGATCACGCCATTTAAATCTGAATAACTTCTTTCCAGAACATTTCCTTCGTAATCTTTCGTACATCCAAGATATTCGCCGACTTTAATAAGGTCTCCCGGCTTCTTCGTCGGATACCACAAACCAAACACACTTGAAGACTGATAACGCATCTCATCAATCTCCATCGGATAATAGGTGCTGTAATTTCTCAGTTCATTATAAACGCCAATGCAGCAGAGAATGTTGTGAACGTCTTTTCTTGTGGAATAAACTTCCTCCTGTGTCCATCCACCCATCTGGCCTCTCTCGATCAGCACACTTGGGATTCCGCAGGAAGCCGCATAATTATAGGAACCACCGGAGGCTACATCAGACTTTACCATATAAGGTACATCCGCCTGCTCTGCCATCTTTCTGGACATTACAGAAACATCCGCATCTGCGCGTCCTGCATAATAAATGTATGGTGTCAGTTCTTCATAGTCATCTCCGCTGTGAATATCAATATAGAAATCTGCCTCACTGTGCAAAGACTGCGCCACTGCATAGGCCAGGCGTTCCATTCTGGTTCCTTTCGGGTTTCCCGGGAAAACACGGTTCAGGTTCTTATTATCTTCCCTGCAGATACTGCCACTTCGTTCTTCAAACTCTCTTCGACAGACTGTTTTCACAATGATCACCCTGCCATTGATCTTCTCCGGTTTCAGATTCTCAGCCAGTTCTATAGCTGCCTGAATTCCCACATGTTCTCCTGCGTGGACTGCTGCAGTGATCAGAACTGTTTTGCCCGGATTCTTTCCGCAGATCACGGTATACGGAAGTGCAAACTCTCCACCGCCAAGTTTGAGAAATCCGTTCTTTTTGGTACCTGGTGCAGTACAGAGCGAATCCAGCTCCTGTACAGCTTTCTCTTTTTCATCTGCGTTTCGATTCCAGATATCCTCTCCTTGTCTTACTGCACTGATCATAAACATCGGAGTAGAATGATAGTTCAGTTTCTCCTCCTGGCTCCACACACGCTTCCAGATTTCTGTGTCCACCGCCACAGACGAAAAACCATTTTCCTTTAACAGCTTTCTGTCCCAGGACGGTCTGTTAATGGCAGAAAGAGGCATCTGCAGTGCAATCTTCTCCATTCTGTCAATATCCGTACATAGATAATGATCATCCAGATTCTCACTCTCCACACTCTTTCTGTCCTCTTCATAAGACTGGCGCTTCTCTTCATCATAAAGATATCCGTACCAGTTCGCATCAAAATTAAGCAGCTTACCGCCCGGTTTCAGAACACGGCACCATTCTTTGTACGCCCTTTCAGGATTCTTCAGATTCCAAGTCAGATTTCTGCTGATCACAACATCAAACATATCATCTTCAAACTCCAGATTCTGCGCATCCATTTTATAAAACTTAATATTTCTGCAAAGCTCCCCTGCATTCTTCTTTGCAGTATCCAGCATCTCCTGCGTATAGTCTACCGCAGTAACCTGATACCCCGCTTCTGCCAGAATAACAGGAAAAAAGCCAGGACCTGTACCGATATCCAGAATCTTCAGCTCCTCTTTCGCTTTCTCCGGAAACTGACTCTTTAACACCTCCAGCCAGGCCTCTTTCTGCATACCGTTCAATTCTTTATGATTTACCTCTGAATACCCCTCCGCACGGGTAGTCCAGTAACTCTCAATCTCTGATAATAAATCCTTCAATCTATAATCCCTCCGCTTTCGCCTTTTTTCCTTCATTTGACAAGATTATAACAAACTCCCCTCCTGCCAGCAAGCCTACCCGGGGGATATAAATTTATGATATTCGCCAATACCAGCCAGACAGAAAAATATTTATCTTAGTGCCCGAAACCGTACCTGAAACAAATATTTTTCTTCCCGGCGTGTCCCTTTTAGTAATAAAAAACTGCCATACAGGAATCTCTCCCCATATAGCAGTCTCATTTTTTATTTCTTTAAATAGCTCCAAGAATCCTCCGGGCATTATCAACTCTCTCCTGCGTCGGCGGATTAACCCCCTCCAGTGGATAAGAAAGCCCCAGATTCTCCCATTTAAACTTACCAAGCGTATGATAAGGGAGCACCTCCACTCTCTCCACATTGGAAAGAGTATGGATAAAATCAGCTAACCGGTGCAGATATTCATCCTTATCACTTCCACCAGGCACAAGCACATGTCTGATCCATACAGGCTTCTTCATATCAGAAAGCTCACGTGCCATCGCAAGAATATTCTTATTAGAATGACCGGTAAGCTTAATATGCTCCTGCTCGTCAATCTGCTTGATATCCAACATTACAAGATCTGTATACTTCATAAGTTCCAGCCATTTGGAATGCCACGGTTCCTGCTCAGTAAAAGGATTTCCACTGGTGTCAAGATTCGTATGCACGCCCTGTGCTTTTGCTTTCTTAAAAAGCTCTGTAAGAAAATCTATCTGAAGCAATGGCTCACCACCACTTACAGTGATACCGCCTTTATTACCCCAGTAACCCTTATAACGCAAAGCTTTCTTCAGAAGCTCATCTGCAGTATAAAGCTCACCTTGGTTCATCTTCCAGGTATCCGGATTATGGCAGAACTGGCATCTCATGGCACA
Source organism: Blautia luti (assembly GCF_033096465.1). NCBI lineage: Bacteria > Bacillati > Bacillota > Clostridia > Lachnospirales > Lachnospiraceae > Blautia > Blautia luti. Next base: position 2,137,512 of record NZ_AP028156.1, read on the forward strand.
GCCGCTTAAAAAGATCACATATCTTACTCCGGGTCCGTCAACGGACCCGAAGCTCTCTAAAGAATGAACATAGCCTTTTATCTGTTTATTATCCATTATATCATCATCCATTAATTACATTCTGTCGTGGCAGGTTCTGGCAATAACATCTAACTGCTGCTCTCTTGTAAGGTCGATGAACTTAACAGCATATCCGGATACACGGATTGTGAAGTTTGCATACTCTTCTTTTTCCGGATGTTCCATAGCGTCGATCAGTTTCTCTTTACCAAATACGTTTACATTGAGGTGATGAGCACCCTGATCAAAGTATCCGTCAAGTACATGTACCAGATTCTCTGAACGCTCGTCATCACTGTGTCCCAGAGCATCAGGATTGATTGTCTGAGTATTGGAGATACCGTCAAGAGCATCTTCATAGTCAAGCTTAGCAACAGAGTTCAGGGAAGCAAGAAGACCGTTCTGCTCTGCTCCGTAAGATGGGTTTGCACCAGGTGCAAGAGGTTCCCCTGCTTTTCTTCCATCCGGAAGAGATCCTGTAGCCTTACCATAAACAACGTTGGAAGTAATAGTAAGGATAGATGTGGTTGGCTTGGAATCACGGTAAGTATGGATGTGTTTCAGTTTCTCAAGGAATGTAGACAGAAGAGTTGTTGCAATCTCGTCTGCTCTGTCATCATCATTACCATAACGTGGGAAGTCACCCTCAACCTGGAAATCTGTTGTAATGCCGTCTTCATCGCGGATAGCTTTAACTTTTGCATATTTGATAGCGGACAGGGAGTCTACTACATGAGAGAATCCTGCGATACCTGTTGCGAAAGAACGCTCAACCTTTGTATCGATCAGAGCCATCTCTGCAGCTTCATAGTAGTATTTGTCATGCATGTAGTGGATCATGTTCAGTGTTCCGACATACAGATGAGCCAGCCAGTCCATCATTTTATCATATTTTGCAATTACTTCATCATAGTCAAGATATTCAGAAGTGATCGGCTGATAGTTTGGTCCTACCTGCTGTTTTGTCTTCTCATCAACACCGCCGTTAATCGCGTAAAGAAGGCATTTTGCAAGGTTTGCACGAGCGCCGAAGAACTGCATCTCTTTACCTGTCTCTGTAGCAGATACACAGCAGCAGATGCTGTAGTCATCGCCCCATACCGGACGCATAACATCATCATTCTCATACTGAACAGAACTTGTTGTAACAGAAATATTTGCAGCATATTTCTTGAAGTTCTCAGGCAGTCTTGAAGAATAAAGTACTGTAAGGTTTGGTTCCGGAGCCGGTCCCATATCTTCCAGTGTGTGCAGGAAACGATAGTCGTTCTTTGTTACCATGGAACGTCCGTCCTGTCCCATACCTGCTACTTCCAGAGTTGCCCATACCGGGTCACCGGAGAATAACTGGTTGTAAGAAGGAATACGTGCAAATTTAACCATACGGAATTTCATTACCATGTGGTCAACAAGCTCCTGAGCTTCTTTCTCTGTAAGAGTTCCGTTCTGAAGATCTCTTTCAATATAAATATCAAGGAATGTGGAAATACGTCCGACACTCATTGCAGCACCGTTCTGAGTTTTGATGGCTGCAAGATATCCGAAGTACAGCCACTGGAAAGCTTCTCTTGCATCTTTGGCCGGTTTGGAGATATCATATCCATAAGATTCAGCCATAACTTTCATGCCCTTCAGAGCACGGATCTGATCAGCGATCTCTTCACGAAGCTGGAAGTCATAACGTCTCATACCCTGACGGTCGCATGCTGCGAAGTCTTTCTGTTTTCCTTCGATCAGAGCGTCGATTCCGTACAGAGCCACACGTCTGTAGTCGCCAACGATACGTCCACGTCCGTAAGTATCCGGAAGACCTGTAAGGATCTTGTTGTGACGTGCTACTTTCATCTCAGGTGTGTAGATATCAAATACACCCTGGTTGTGAGTTTTAAATTCATAGTTGTGGAAAACATCTTTAATCTTGTCACTTACTTTATATCCGTAAGTTTCACAAGCCTGCTCTGCCATTTTGATACCGCCGTATGGCATGAAAGCACGTTTCAGAGGTTTATCTGTCTGAAGACCAACAACTTTTTCAAGGTCTTTTGTTTCTTCATCAATATATCCGGGACCATATGCTGTCAGAGATGTAACTACCTCTGTCTCCATATCAAGAACTCCGCCTTTGGCACGTTCTTCTTTCTGAAGTGCCTGGAGCTTGCCCCACAGTTTGTTTGTAGCTTCTGTAGGTCCTTCCAGGAAAGAAGCATCACCGTCATATGGTGTATAGTTCATTCCAATAAAGTTACGTACATCGATTTTTTCTTTCCAACGGTTGCCCTTAAAGCCATTCCACTGTTCGAAATTTTTCATTCTTTTACCTCTTTCTCTAAAATATTTCCGCGCATCTCTCACTGGTCTGGAGTGAGATAATAAAATGTAAATTGTACTTATTTAGGACAATTTTCTGTCCATGCTGTCAGTATACGTAAACATGAGTGTTATGTCAATTAATTTCCTTTATGATTTTAATTAAATACAATTCTGATAGCTTTTCATCGGAGTTTGCTTCTTTATTGTACTTTATCGCGTACATTAAGACTTTCTTGTATTTTTATAAATACAAAAAAATACCGGTCAGGAAGTCCTCTGGACAATCTGACCGGTATCTAATTTTTGATATTTTATGTAAACTATATTATCCCCTGCCAAGCGGATATTAGCCTGACCTGCAGAAGTCAAAAAACAGCAGAAAAGAATCGGGCGTGTCGGAACAATCTAACGGTTATTGATCGCTGTTACAAGTGCATCAATAGATGCGCGAATGATATCCGCGTCTACTCCTGCACCCCAGGCAAGCGTTCCATCCGGCTTTTTGATACCGACATAAGCAATAGCTTTGGAACTTGAACTGCGCTCCAGCGCATGCTCCTGATATGTTTCCAGGGAATATTTCAGCTCATATGCCTTCTTCAGTGCATTGCTGACTGCATCAAGACGTCCGTTACCGGATGCTTCTGTAGTGATTGTCTTTCCGCGGAAAGTAGAGGTAACTTTTGTTACAATACCGCCATCTTTCTGCTGGAAATGTACTTCATTGATGCTGTACGGTTCTGTGATATTCTCAAAGGTCTGTTTAAACAGATTGAAAATTTCGTCAGGATGAAGCTCTTTATGTTTGTGGTCTGAAACAGCTTTTGTGGCATATCCCATTGCCTCACGCATTTTCGGAGGAAGGTTAAGACCGAATTTGGTCTCAAGGATATATCCCACGCCACCTTTACCGGACTGGCTGTTGATGCGGATAACATCTGCGTCATAATTTCTTCCCACATCTGTCGGGTCAATCGGAAGATACGGAACATTCCAGTGATCCGGATCCTTGTCATCTCTCCAGTGCATACCCTTGGCAATTGCATCCTGATGAGAGCCGGAAAATGCGGCAAATACAAGTGCACCACTGTACGGACTTCTTTCGCCTACTTTCATTCCGGTACATTCTTCATATATTTCACATATATGCGGCATATCAGAGAAGTCAAGTTTTGGATCTACACCCTGAGAATACATATTCATACCAAGTGTAACAATATCTACATTTCCGGTACGCTCACCGTTTCCGAACAGAGTACCCTCGATTCTGTCTGCACCTGCAAGTAATCCCATTTCAGAATCTGCAACACCGCATCCTCTGTCATTGTGCGGATGGAGAGATACGATTACATTCTCGCGGTATTTCAGATTTTCACACATATATTCTACCTGGCTTGCATATACATGCGGCATGGAATGCTGTACAGTTACAGGCAGATTGATGATGCATTTGTTATCTGCTGTAGGCTGCCATACATCAAGAACTGCATTGCATACTTCCAGAGCGTATTCCGGTTCTGTGCCTGTAAAGCTTTCAGGGCTGTACTCAAACTGGAAATTTCCTTCTGTTTCATCAGCCAGTTTCTTTAATAATGCGGCACCATCCACTGCAATCTTTAAGATTTCTTCTTTGGATTTCTTAAATACCTGTTCTCTCTGAGCTACAGAGGTGGAATTGTACACATGTACAATTGCCTTTGGTGCGCCTTTGACAGCTTCAAAAGTTTTGCGGATGATATGCTCTCTGGCCTGAGTCAGAACCTGAATAGTTACATCCTGTGGAATCAGATTCTGCTCGATCAGGGTACGCAGAAATTCATATTCTGTTTCAGAAGCAGCCGGGAAACCTACTTCGATTTCTTTAAAACCAATTTTTACAAGAAGTTTGAAGAATTCAATTTTCTGTTCCAGACTCATCGGGATTACCAGGGCCTGGTTTCCATCACGAAGATCTACGGAACACCAGATCGGTGCATTGTCTACATATTCCTTTTCTGCCCATTTCATGCATTTGACCGGCGGCATGAAATATTGTCTCTGATACTTGCTTGGATTCATCATTTTTCTCTTCCTCCATATGTATAATATATAAATATTGTGTTTGTCTCACGGGTTGGATCCGATGCCATGTTTTACCACCTGCTTCGGATAAATGACATAAAAAAATCTCTCATCCCCGCAGACTTATCTGCAAGAGACGAAAGATAAAATATCTTACGCGGTACCACTCTTATTTATGAACTACGTCATACCCTCATGGGATACGGAATGAAGCATCATTCTTATATCCTCTCCATATAACGGTGGACACCGTCTGCACCTACTCTCATTAAGATTTCAGACAGCTACTCAAAGGCGAGTTCCACAATTTCCTTCCACTGCTTCTCAGCTGCCAGCAGTTCTCTGTGCTCCGGGCCATGTGTACTATTCCTTATCATTGCATTTATACTATTCAATTCTTAATTTGATGCTGAAGTCTTTAACTAAAACTTCAGTCGGGGCAACAGGATTTGAACCTGCGACCTCACGGCCCCCAGCCGTGCGCGCTACCAAGCTACGCCATACCCCGTAACGAAATAAATTATATCAAATGTCCAGAAACATTTCAACTGTTTTTTCCGAAATAATATAGTGAAAATAAAACCCTGTAAAATACGCAGAGCGTCCAGCCGATTTCCATCTGCCAGACGCTCCGTAAAACTCCGCATGGTTGTATCTTATAATTTATGTATAAATAATCCACTCCTGAGTTTCGGTTCAAACCAGGTGGATTTCGGAGGCATCAGTCTGCCCTCGTCTGCAATCTGCATCAGATCTACCATGGAAGTGGGATACATGACAAATGCCACGCCGCCTGTCTGGTCTGCCATTCTGGCCAGTTCTGCTGCTTTATGGTTTCCACCCACAAAAGAAATTCTCTGGTCTGTCCGCGGATCTTTGATTCCCAATACAGGACTCAATACCTTGTCCTGAAGGATAGATACATCCAGCTGCTCCACTACATCCTTCTTATCATAAACATCCTGCCACGCTTTCAGATGATACCACTGTCCATCCACATACATTCCCATACAGTGCTTTTCTACCGGCTTACATGGAAATCCCGGCATCAGCATCAGTTCAAAATTGAATTTAAGTGCTCCCAGAAATGCCTTGACTGTCAGACCATTCAGATCTTTTACCACACGATTATACGGAAGGATGCACAGCTGATCATAAGGAAAAACTACAGACAGGAAAAAATTGAATTCTTCTTTTCCCGTAAATCCTGGATTCTCTTCTCTTCGTTTCAGCCCTACTTTTACCGCAGAAGCAGCACGATGATGGCCATCTGCAATATATAAAGAATCGATCCCTGCAAACTCTTCGCAGATCTGCGCTGTTACTTCCGGTGCATCGATCACCCAGACCCGATGTGCCACCTCATCCTCTTCTGTAAAATCATACGCTGCAGGATGCTCTGCTTTCCACTGCTCCATCAGTGCAAGCAGACTCTGTGGATATCTGCAGGCCAGAAAGATCGGTCCTGTATTAGCATTACAGCTGTCCACATGATGAATTCTATCCTGCTCTTTGTCCTCTCTGGTGAGCTCATGTTTCTTTACGATTCCATTTATATAATCATCTATGGAGCTGCAACCCACAATTCCTGACTGGGTTCTGCCTTTTCTTACCAATTCATAAATATAATAACACGGGGTATCATCCTGGATCAGGATTCCCTCTTTTTCCATGTTCTGAAGATTTTCTCTTGCTTTGTCGTAAACCCCTTCATCGTACAGATCAATGTCCGGTTCCAGATCCATCTCTGCTCTGTCCACATGAAGAAAAGATAATTGATTCTTCTCTCCAATCTGACGCGCTTCTTCCCTGTTTACCACATCATAAGGAAGCGCGGCTACTGCTGCCGCTTTTTCCGACGTGGGGCGAAGTGCTTTAAATGCCTGAAATACCGCCATGGTATTCCCTCCTCTCCCTGCTTCTCCCTTCCGGAGAAACCTGCTGTTTTTCTGATATATTCTATCATACTTCTATAAGGATGGCAACGTTCCTAATATTTTTTTGAAATACCTAAAAAATTTTGTATATTTCTATTGCAAAATTACAAATATATGTTATGATAGTTTTAGAAATTATTCATCGACAAGCATTTTTAAGGGAGGTCATTTTATGACAGAAGGATTAAAATGGACTATAAACGAAGTTCCGAAATCGGATGACGAACATCTGGAACTGATGTCCGAAGAAAACGTAAAGAAAGCAAATGAATTTCATAAGAGTTTCCCGCAATACAGCGTGACTCCTCTCCAGAACCTTTCTTCCCTTGCGAAGTATTTAGGAGTAAAAAATATTTTCTGTAAAGATGAGTCTTACCGTTTCGGATTAAACGCATTCAAAGTACTTGGAGGCTCCTATGCAATGGGCCGCTATATTGCTAAAGAGGTCGGCCGTGATATCAGCGAACTGCCCTACAATGTTCTCTCTTCTGATAAATTAAGAGAAGAATTCGGACAGGCTACATTCTTTACAGCAACAGACGGTAACCACGGACGTGGAGTTGCATGGGCAGCCAAACGCCTTGGTCAGAAAGCAGTCGTAAGAATGCCTAAAGGAACAACCAAAACCCGTTTCGACAACATCGCCAAAGAGGGCGCTACTGTTACGATTGAAGAAGTCAACTATGATGACTGTGTAAGAATGGCCGCTGCAGAAGCTGCCAAAACAGAACACGGAATCATCGTTCAGGATACCGCATGGGACGGATATGAAGAGATTCCATCCTGGATCATGCAGGGATACGGAACACTGGTTCTCGAAGCTGATCAGCAGTTAAAAGAAGCGGGAATTGAACGTCCGACACACGTATTCGTTCAGGCAGGTGTTGGTTCTTTAGCAGGTGCTGTAGTTGGTTACTTTGCTCATAAATATAAAGATAACCCGCCGGTTATGGCTGTCTGTGAGGCAAGCGCTGCTGATTGCCTGTACCGCTCCGCTGTTGCAAAGACAGGTGATCTGGTAAATGTTACCGGTGATCTCCAAACAATTATGGCAGGTCTTGCATGTGGCGAGGGAAATACCATCGGATGGGATATCCTGAAGAACCATGTAGATGTCTTTGCATCCTGTCCTGACTGGATGAGTGCAAAAGCAACACGTATCTACGCAAATCCACTTGGAGATGATCCACATGTTGTTTCCGGTGAATCCGGTTCTGTTCCGCTTGGTTTCTGCTTCACTGCTCTTCACGATGAAGATGCAAAAGATTTAAAAGAAGCTCTGAAGCTGGATGAGAATTCCGTAGTACTTGTTATTTCTACAGAAGGTGACACTGATCCTGTTCGTTACCGCGAGATCGTATGGGACGGATTATATGGAACAAACGAATCATTAAGTAAATAATCACAAATTTGATGAACAAACTTTGAACAGCAAATTTGTAACTAAATAATATCTTATACATATTGGGAGGTTAAAAAAATGGATTACGCAAAAATCAACGAAGCTGCAATGGGTTATAAAGATGATATGACCAGATTTCTTCGCGACCTGGTTCGAATTCCTGGCGAGAGCTGCGGTGAAAAAGGACATATCATGAGAATCAAAGAGGAAATGGAAAAAGTCGGATTTGATAAAGTTCAGATCGATCCAATGGGAAATATCCTCGGATACATGGGAACAGGTAAAACTCTGATCGGTTTCGATGCTCATATTGATACAGTAGGTATCGGTAACATCAAGAACTGGGAATTCGATCCATATGAAGGTTTCGAATCTGAAGAAGAAATCGGCGGACGTGGAACATCTGATCAGATGGGCGGTATCGTTTCTGCTGTATACGGTGCTAAGATCATGAAAGATCTTGGTCTTTTAAATGATAAATATCAGGTACTGGTAACAGGTACTGTACAGGAAGAAGATTGTGATGGCCTTTGCTGGCAGTATATCATCCACGAAGATGGTGTTCGTCCTGAATTCGTTGTTTCCACAGAGCCAACAGACGGTGGTATCTACAGAGGACAGCGTGGACGTATGGAAATCCGTGTAGATGTAAAAGGTGTTTCCTGCCATGGTTCTGCTCCGGAACGTGGTGACAACGCTATTTACAAAATGGCTGACATTCTCCGGGATATCCGTGCATTAAACGAAAACGATGCAGCTGATACTACTGAGATCAAAGGTCTTGTAAAAATGCTCGATGAGAAATACAACCCTGAATGGGAAGAAGCTCGTTTCCTTGGACGTGGTACAGTTACTACTTCCGAAATCTTCTTCACATCTCCAAGCCGCTGTGCAGTAGCTGACTCCTGCTCTGTTTCTCTTGACCGCCGTATGACAGCAGGCGAAACATGGGAAAGCTGTCTGGATGAGATCCGTGCTCTTCCGGCTGTTAAGAAATATGGCAATGACGTTACAGTGTCCATGTATGAATACAACCGTCCATCCTACACAGACCTTGTATATCCGATCGAGTGTTATTTCCCAACATGGGTAATCCCGAAAGATCACAAAGTAACACAGGCTCTGGAAGAAGCTTACAAAGGACTGTACGGTGAAGAACGTCTCGGAAATGCAGAGACAGAAGCAATGAGAAAAGCTCGTCCTCTGACTGACAAATGGACATTCTCTACTAACGGAGTAACAATCATGGGACGTAACAACATTCCTTGTATCGGATTCGGACCTGGTGCAGAAGCACAGGCTCATGCTCCGAATGAGAAAACATGGAAGATCGATCTTGTAAGATGCGCTGCTGTATACGCTGCTCTTCCAACTGCATACTGCAAATAATTTTAACTTCAAAAAATTTTAGGCAACGGATTCTTAAATCCCAGAGGCTTAATATGTGTCCAGACATAATCCCTGCTCCAACGGGCAGGGATGTAAATAAAAGCAACACTCTTTTACATATGTATGGTATATTTAACTGACATACATAAAAAGATTCATGAAATGTAAATAACAAACACAGATATTCAGGTATTTAATACAGGAAAGGATAAGCTATCAAAGCATAGCAGGTATTTATTTTATGAAAACATTACAGGATTACATTGATAAATTAAACAGCTTAAACTTCAAAGAAATGTACAACAACGATTTCTTCTGGACATGGGACAAAACAGATGATGAACTGGAAGCTGTTTTCACAGTTGCTGATGCTCTCCGTTTCATGAGAGAGAACAACATCTCCACAAAAGTATTCGAGAGCGGCCTTGGAATCTCTATCTTCCGTGACAACTCCACACGTACACGTTTCTCCTTCGCTTCCGCATGTAACCTTCTTGGTCTGGAAGTACAGGATCTGGATGAAAAGAAATCTCAGATCGCTCATGGTGAAACTGTTCGTGAAACAGCAAACATGGTATCTTTCATGGCAGATGTAATCGGTATCCGTGATGATATGTACATCGGAAAAGGACATGCTTACCAGAAAGAATTTATGGAAGCTGTTACAGAAGGAAACAAAGATGGCATCCTTGAGCAGAGACCTGCTCTTGTAAACCTTCAGTGCGATGTTGACCACCCAACACAGTGTATGGCAGATATGCTCCACATCATCCATGAATTCGGCGGTGTTGAGAATCTGAAAGGCAAAAAGATCGCTATGACATGGGCTTATTCTCCATCTTATGGTAAACCACTCTCCGTTCCGCAGGGCGTTATCGGTCTGATGACACGTTTCGGTATGGACGTTGTTCTTGCTCATCCGGAAGGATACGATGTAATGCCGGAAGTTGAAGAAATCGCTAAGAAGAACGCAGAAGCTACTGGCGGATCCTTCACAAAGACAAACAACATGGCAGAAGCTTTCAAAGATGCTGATATCGTATATCCAAAGAGCTGGGCTCCATTTGCAGCTATGGAAAAACGTACAAACCTTTACGCAGAAGGCGACTTCGACGGAATCGATAAATTAGAGAAAGAACTTCTTGCACAGAACGCAGAGCACAAAGACTGGGCTTGCACAGAAGAACTTATGAAAACAACAAAAAACGGAAAAGCTCTTTACCTGCACTGCCTGCCAGCTGACATCACAGGTGTAAGCTGCGAAGCAGGTGAGGTTGATGCTTCTGTATTCGATCGTTACAGAATCCCGTTATACAAAGAAGCAAGCTTCAAACCATATATCATCGCTGCTATGATCATGCTCTCCAAATTCGAGAAACCACAGGATATCCTGAAGAAACTCGAAGTAAAAGCAGCTCCAAGAATCATGAAATAATTTGTGTCCAAGCAGAAACTTTAATTAGGAATCTAATTATCGTCAGAAAATAATTACTATATTGTATAGCAGACCGGGCTGTCGCAGAAAAGCAGACATTGTTTATCGCGGCGGCCCTCTTTGCCCTAATCAGGAGGTTTTTACAAATGTTTACAAGAAAAAGAATCGTTATCGCGCTCGGTGGAAACGCACTGGGAAACACTCTCCCGGAACAGATGGTAGCTGTAAAAACTACTGCAAAAGCATTATGCGATCTGATCGAAGAAGGTCATCAGGTTGTTGTTGTACACGGAAACGGACCACAGGTTGGTATGATCAACAATGCAATGTCTGCTCTCTCCAGAGAAGACGAGAGCCAGCCGAATACTCCTCTCTCTGTCTGTGTTGCCATGAGTCAGGCTTATATTGGCTATGACTTACAGAACGCTTTAAGAGAAGAACTTCGTATCCGTGGTTTTGTCCGCACACCTGTTGTTACCGTTGTTACTCAGGTTCGTGTAGATCCGAATGATCCTGCATTCGAAAATCCATCCAAACCGATCGGTAAATTTCTCACCAAAGAGGAAGCTGACCATCAGGCACAGGCTTACGGACACATTATGAAAGAAGACGCAGGACGCGGTTACCGTCGTGTTGTTGCATCTCCAAAACCTGTTGAGATTGTAGAACAGGATGCGATCAACAGTCTGGTAGATGCAAATAAAATCGTTATCTGCTGCGGAGGCGGTGGAATTCCTGTAGTTCTTAACGGACATCATCTCAAGGGCGCATCAGCCGTTATTGATAAGGATTTTGCAAGCTGTCTTCTGGCCAAAGAACTGGATGCAGATATGCTTATCATCCTTACAGCAGTTGAAAAAGTTGCTGTAAACTTCGGCAAAGAGAACGAAGAATGGTTAGATGATCTGACTGTAGATGATGCTAAGAAATATATCGCCGAGGGACAGTTTGCCCCAGGTTCCATGCTCCCGAAGGTTCAGGCTGCTGTTGATTTCGCAAATTCCAAAGAGGGAAGAACTGCCATGATCACTTTACTGGAGAAAGCTAAAGACGGCATCCAGGGAAAAACAGGAACCATAATCCATCTTTAATTTGTGACTTTGCAGATACTTCATTAATGAATCAATCCTTACCAAAACACATATTCTCAAAGCAGTATCTGCCATACAAATCTTCTTAAACTAAAAGAGTTCTGACGATTTTATGCCAGAACTCTTTTAGTTTTCGGTTTGTCTGCAATAATCTATATCCTTAAGTTCTCTGGCATTTTTTACCTCATAAATGCAGGTATCCTCCAGATGCTTCATAAGTACTTTCTTACCACCTTTATCACCTTCCAGTGCCAGAAGTTCACCATAATATTTCCTGGAAAAAATGCATGGATTTCCCATCTTGTCCTGATAAGAAACACAGGCAGCTGCTTTTTTGCTCTCCAGAAATGCCTGAAGCAGTTCATAGATTGTTTCACTGGTCAGCCATGGCTGATCAGATACAGTAAAAAGAACAGCATCTGCATCCAGATTTGCATCCAGCCCGATCTTTAAAGATGAAGAAATCCCCTGTTCCGGATGTCGATTATACAGCACCTGTATCCCCTGTTCTTTAACCGTCTCGGCAATCGTATCATATTGAGTTATTACCGTAATCTCACATCTTATACTTTCTTTCAGATGATTTTTTACCTGTATAAGCTGTCCCAGTACATGCCTGTACATTGGCATCCCATTCACTTCATATAATAGTTTATTTGCGCCAAAACGGCGGCTGTTTCCAGCCGCCAGCATGATCATTGCAATTTTCAAAGTAATCTATTCCTCCCAAAGGCTTCCATATGCTGCAACCGTATGTTTCTTCTCCAGTTCTTCTACGATATATTCTGCAGGTGTTTTCTCTGACAGAACATCCGATTTATTCAGATAAACTCTGTAGATTCGCTCCTCTACATCCTTAAAGAGTCCACAGATGGAAGTTGCGATCTTTACGATATCTTCCTCTGTGATAGGCGCTTCCAGGCTTTTCTTGAGAAATTTCGAAGTCCGTTCCATACGATATGCGCTCTGTCTGATCGGCTGCCCCAGACAGTCCAGACCGATCACGCTGATCACGATATCTGCGCAGGCAGGGATCACTGGTTCCCATTCTGCCGGTACTTTTACAGGATGATGTTTCGCCCCATCTGCTTCTATAAGCATTACGTCACACAACTCCTTCAATTCTTCCAGCTTTCCCTCTTTCAGAGAAGCATATTTGCCTGTTTCTTCTTCATATTCAGCAGTGATCACATATCCTTCTCTATCCAGCATTTCTTTTACTTCAACAGCATCTCCTCCCCTTGCAAAAGGAAGTTCGGATTCTCCCGCCATATGGGTTGTGGTTGTGATGATCACTTTCTTTCCTCTGTCAAGAAGCTCATCGGCAAGGCGGTAGATCAGGCTGGTTTTCCCTCCCCCGCCCACTACAGCGATCACCGGATATTTTTTATAGTCAATCTGCAGTAGTTCCAGAAATTCGACCTGTTTTTTCATATGGCATCACTCCTTCTGAAAGCAGGATCTCCACGACACTGCCTGCAATACAGCGAGCCTTGTCGGAGATTGTAAAACAGTTCTTCTTTTGTTCCTTACGCGGATCAATATCCGCAATCTTCATTCCCTTAGGTACCATAAATCCATCACGGATGATTCCACGGAGAACGCCTGTAAGAGAAGCCCTGACAGGCGTATCCCCAATCCATGCAAGAATCTGGCCTTTCTCTACAATATCAGCAATCTTTGAGATACAGTGAATCTCTCCTGCTGCAGGAGCATGGAGCACACGTTCCTTTCCAAATCCCGCAATCACACCCGGAACTCCCGTATTCGGAAGTGCCGCACCTTTCGTGATCACTCTTGCAAGATTATGTCCACGCATAGTCTCGACTACATAATCCACGTCATCTCCCGCCACAAAGCCCGGTCCGAGAGCAACCGTCAGATCTGCCATCTCTCTTGTGGTCCCCAGATTTCGTTTGGCAAGGATCGCATCTACCAATGCTGCCGGTCTGTATTTCTTAAGAGTATCTCCTACCGTATCTACCATAAGTGGGATCTCTCCTGCCGTCCATACAGTTTCGCATTCCTGTATATTGTTTACTTTTCTACACAGCACGCCTTCTACGGAAGACTGTCCGTCATAAACTGCTTCGCAGAAAGATACCATTCTCGGATTGCAGTAGGCTTCTCACACTCCAAAACCAGAACACGGTATCCGCAACGATACAGTCTTTGGATCGTACCGCTGGCAAGATCGCCACCTCCTCTTACAATTACTACATTCTTTAATTCATTTCCGGCATTTTTTACATTGGTCATTGTTACTGTCTTCCTCTTATGTTATTTTTCTGCAATTACTGTCCGCAAAGTTACAGTAATCTTACTTTTTTATTTTATATATTATACATTATCAGCAGCATTCTCGTCCATTACTTTTTCTATTGCATTGACAATATTCTCATAACCTGTGCAGCGGCAGAGATTTCCCGCCATATGCTTACGGATAACCTCTCTGGAAAGCTTCTCGCCGCGTTCAAGCAGAACTGTAGCCGACATAATAAATCCCGGAGTACAGAATCCACATTGTATAGCTCCCTCTTCAATAAAAGCTTCCTGAATTCTGGTAAGTTCGCCGTTTTTTTCCAGTCCTTCCAGAGTACGGATGTTCTTTCCCTCTGCCCATACTGCAAGATAAATGCAGGAATCTATTGTCTCACCATTAATAATGACTGTACAGGCTCCACATTCGCCTACCTCACAGCCCTTCTTTACTGAAGTAAGTCCCAGACGGTTACGCAGCATATCCAGCAGTGACTCCCTTACATCTACATATTCCGCTACTTCTTTTCCGTTTACTGTACACTGTACAAGCTGCATCTGTTTTTTCATGCCCTGTCACCTCCTGCAAGTTCAATGGTACGTCTTAATGCTCTGGATGCAATCTCTCCGCCAATCTGCAGACGGAACACCTTGGATGCTCTCCAGGAATCTCGAGGGTTGATTTCCTCACGGACAAGCTGTGCTGCTTTTTCATAAAAATTCTCATCAATCTTCGCACCCTTTAACGCCTCCTCAGTTTTTACACAGCGATATGGAACCGGAGCCGCAACACCAAATGTAATACGCACGTCTTCCAGAACTCCCGCGGCCAGATCAGCCTTACTTACTACACTGCAGCTGATGGTCGCAATATCCATGGCATTACGCATGGAATACTTGATATAATGTCCGTGGTATCCCTGATATTCTTTCGCAGGAATGATCACATAAGTCAGAACCTCTCCCTGTTTCAGATCCACACGGCCGGGCCCCAGATAGAAATCTTTTACAGGAACCAGACGGCCTTCTTTTCCATCTTCCAGACGAAGCATGGCATTCAGGGAAAATACTGTCGGTGCACTGTCTGCGCTGACTGCTCCATTGCAGATATTACCACCGATCGTACCAATATTTCTTACCTGTGGTCCACCGACCTGATCTACTGCTTCTCCAAGTACTGGAATATGCTTCTTTATAATCTCATCATTGGTAATATGTGAAAATACTGTTCCGGCACCAATATAAATGTCACCGTTCTCAGCCATTCTTACCCCTTTGATCTCTTCAATCCCGTGAATGCTCACCAGAGAGGTACCTGCAAATTTTCCCTCTCTGGTTTTGATCAGGACATCACTTCCACCGGAGATGATCCTTGCCTCCGGATGCTCGTTTAACAGCCGTACAGCTTCTTCTACACTTCTGGCTTCATAATATTTCTCAATATCGTACATAAAATCCCCCCTCCTTCTAAATAAGACCGGCTTTCATAAAGCCATCGATCAATCTCTGTGGTGTCAGAGGGTTCTCATTAAATGCTACACCCGTTGCATGCAGAACTGCATTACGGATCGCAGGTGCGCCCGGAATTGCCGGTGGTTCACCCAGTGCCTTGTTTCCAAATGGTCCGATTGGATCATCCAGTTCTACAAAATCAGCTTTGATATCCGGAGTATCCATCATAGTCATCAGTTTATAATCAAGCAAGGTTCCGTTTAAAGGTCTGCCTGTCTTCTCATCCAGAAGAAGCTGTTCAGAAACGCCATAGCCCATTCCCATGGACATACCGCCATGAACCTGCATTTCTGCAAGTTGTGGATTAATTAGTTTACCACTGTCATGAACATTGATAATATGGAGGATCTTAATCTTGCCAAGTTCAATATCTACTTCTACCTCTGCGAAGCAGCATCCTGTAGCAATCGTATTCTTCTTCACCTGTTCGGAAACTTCAGCTGTAAGTACGGAAGAATTTGTAAGGCTGTAATAACTCTCCAGTGCAAGATTTGCAAGAGTCATTGCCTGATCCTCTCCTGCCATGATCCAGCCATGATCCAGCCATAATTCTCTTGTCTCTTCAGGCATCAGCTGTTTTGCATAAGCCAGGATCTTCTCTTTCAGAAGATTTGCACAATCCTTTATTACTGTTCCGGTTACAAAGGACTGGCGGGATGCATAAGCACCTGTATCAAATGGTGTTACATCTGTATCCTGCATGGTCTGGATATGAATATTACCGATATCCATATTCAATACTTCTGCTGTCATCTGGGAGAATGCAGTATCAGCACCCTGTCCAATCTCTGTTGCTCCCAGCATCACACCTATGCTTCCATCCTGGTTCAGAGTCATTCTGGCACCTGCGATCTCCAGAGAGATCGGCCATACACCTGTCTTATAGGAGAACAATGACATTCCCACACCTCTGCGGATCTTTCCGGTCTGGTTTGCATATTCTTTCCGCTTCTCATCCCAGTGAATATATGCAGCCCCTTTTTCCAGACATTCAAAAATACCATTCGTATTTGCAGCGATCGGTTTCAGATAAGCATCCTCATAATATCCATGGATCAGATTCTTCTTTCTGAATTCCAGCGGATCCATCCCGATTTCTTTCGCTATATCATCCATAAAACACTCAATGCCAAAACATACCTGCGGAATTCCATATCCACGCATAGCTCCGCCTACCGGTGTATTGGTATATACCGTATACGCCTTTCCACTGATATTCGGGCAGGCATACTGCAGTCTCCAGGAAGTCAGTCCATTGGCCGCGATCGCATGTCCGTGAGAAGCATATGCTCCCTGGTTGGAGATTGCTACCATGTCTTTTGCAAGAAGATATCCGTCTTTATCTACGCCTGCTGTCAGATCGTATTCGATCGAATGACGGGTTCTTGTATTGCAGAAAGTCTCTTCTCTGCTCACATCAAGTTTGACCGGTCTGCCCCCCACCTGCATAGTCAGGAATGCATTTAACGGCTCATAAAGTACATCCTGCTTATTTCCAAATCCACCACCGATATAAGGCTTAATGACCCTGATCTTTCCCCACGGGATTCCCAGAGCCTGACCGATCACACGGCGGACAATATGCGGAATCTGTGTAGAGCTTACCACTACAATCCTGCCATTTTCCATGTATGCATAGGAAATTGGGTTCTCAATGTGGCAATGCTGTACGATAGGCGTCTTGTAACTGCGTTTTAATACAGTTGCAGCCTGCTCTAACCCTCTTTCTACATCCCCGATAGAATAATTGGAACTTACCAGAATATTATCTTTCTTCTCTTCATGGACCGGAGGATTAGTTCCCAGCATGGACTTACGTGGATGGATTTCTACCGGATATTCCTCATACTCTACTTCAATTAACCTTACTGCTCTCTGGGCTGTAATTTCGTCCTCTGCCACTACCGCTGCAATGTCATCTCCGTAATAACGGACTCTGCCTGTAAGGATATTGCGGTCTGCAACATCCTGATGAGCAGTCTCTACTGACCAGGGATGTCCTGGTGTAGGATAACAATGATTCGGTACGTCCTTAAAAGTAACTACTTTCACTACGCCGTCCAGAGCCTCTGCCTTGCTGGTATCAATTGATTTTACCATACCGTTGCCGATCTTTGCGTGACAGACCTTTGCAATCAGACAGTTGGCAGGAGCCATATCGTCTGTGAATTTCGCACGTCCTGTTACTTTATCATAGGCATCTACTCTCGGAACACTCTTTCCAATCATGTTTTCACCTTCTCTATTCTTTTTTTGTTCTGGTTTATGATATAAAGAAAGCCGGACTCACCCCCCAAGGTATTATCTGTTCCCCTCAGGACTGATGTCCGGCTCCGAACCATGCTTCTTCTTTCGCCCGTTTTCAGACATCAGGCGAATTCTCTTTTAATATTGCATAAGTTGTTGCGTTTATTGTAATTTTAGTATAACATATTGTATTGGATGATACAATCTTTTTTGAATATTTCACTGTATCTATTGAAAAGT
This sequence comes from Blautia luti, assembly GCF_033096465.1. Classification (NCBI taxonomy): domain Bacteria; kingdom Bacillati; phylum Bacillota; class Clostridia; order Lachnospirales; family Lachnospiraceae; genus Blautia; species Blautia luti. The sequence continues at coordinate 2,155,455 of NZ_AP028156.1, forward strand.
TATATACGTTTCCCCTTCTATTTATAAATTATAGTCAGAATTTATAACACAATTTTTCTATTAAATGTATAATTATCTGACTGTTGAAAATATTCCACGCAGATCATGGATTGCGTGCCGTGGGCATTTCACAGCACACATGCCACAGCTTAGGCACATTGATTCTTCGATCACCGCACAGTTATCGATCACCCGGATTGCGCTTGCCGTACAGGTCTTCTCACAGATCCCGCAACCGATGCAACTGACTTCACACTGTTTCTTTGCCTCTCCACCTTTCTTTCTGTTGGAACATTTTACTACAATGTAATTGGCACATTCATGGACATGGATCACTTTCTGTGGACATACTTTCGCGCAAGCTCCGCAGCCGATACATTTCTCTTCCTCTACTTCTGCTACTCCATATTCATTGATGGAAATGGCTCCGAATTTACATTTATTTACACAGGCTCCACAGCCGATACAGCCATCTGCACAGCCTGCTTCGCCCTCAGCTGATCTGCATCCCCCATTACACGCTACAACCGCTGATCTATATGGAAATTTCTTCTTCACTGCCATATTCAGCACTTCCTTTCATATGGTGTTCCAGTCAGAGGCAGACGGTATTGTCTCTCTCCATCCCATCTGAAATATGCATCTGCGATTGCCGGTGCTGTGGGAATGGAAGTGATCTCACCGATTCCGATGGCTCCGCAGGCTACATTTAATCCCGGTTTGTCGATCACGATGGCATCGATCTTTGGAACCTCATGAGAACGGAACAATCCAAGGGAACCATATTTCTCAATTGGCTTGCAGTTCTCATCGATCGGATAATGCTCTCTCAGGGCATATCCCATGGACATCACTACGCCGCCTTCAATCTGCCCTTCACAGGAGAGTGGATTGACTGCCTTGCCAACATCATGTGCAGCAACTATTTCCTCGATCTTACCTGTTTTCTTATCCAGAATACAGACCTGTGTCGCATAGCCATAAGCTACGTGAGAAACTGGATTCGGCACATTTGCACCAAGCGGATCTGTCTTAGCCAGATATTCAGCATAATAAACCTTACCGATCACATCATCGATGGTCTTACCTGCCTTGCGGTCCTCCATAATCTTATCGCAGGCACGGCGACATGCTTCTCCTGTGACCAGAGTCTGTCTGGAACCGGAAGTAGTTCCTGAGTCTGGCGCGAACCAGGTGTTACTTCTCTCATAAACAATATCTTCATGCTTCAGGTCTGTATTGGTAACTACCATCTGCGTCAGAACTGTGCCAAGCCCCTGACCGATACAGGATGCACCGGAATAAATATGAAGCTTTCTGTCCTCTTCAAATACAAGTTTCACACGTCCTGTATCCGGGATACCGACACCAACTCCGGCATTCTTCATGGCACAGCCGATTCCTACAGGTTTGCCGGTTTCCAGGGCAGCATCATATTTTTCTTTTACTGCCTCCAGTGTTTCTACCAGACCTGTGGAATTATCTACGATCTGACCATTCGGAAGTGTTTCACCCGGACGGATCGCATTGCGGTAACGGATTTCCCACGGTGTGATGCCTACTTTATCTGCCATCATATTCAACAAAGTTTCTGTAGCAAAACAGGTCTGTGTTACACCAAAACCGCGAAATGCTCCTGCAGGTGGATTATTGGTGTAATAAGCAGTTCCTTCGATTTCGAAGTTCTCATAATGATACGGACCTGCCGCATGTGTACAGGCACGTTCCAGTACCGGACCGCCAAGAGAAGCAAATGCCCCTGTATCGGATGCTACTTTCGCCTTAACTCCCATAATATTGCCGTTCTCATCGCAGCCCATAGTCATATTCATATAGAATGGATGACGCTTTGGATGAACCAGCAGAGACTCTGCTCTGGTAAGTTTCATCTTAACTGGTTTCTTCGTCGCATAAGTGAGCAGTGCAGCCAGATGCTGTACGGTCATATCTTCTTTTCCGCCAAATCCACCGCCTACAAGTGCATTCTGTACTTTTACCTTATCTGTTCCAAGTAACAGAGAACATTCATGTAATGTCTGATGTGCAGACTGGTCTGCGGAATATACGAAAATATCTCCGTCCTCATCATATAAAGCCACTGCACTCTCAGGTTCAAGGAATGCATGCTCTGTCCACGGAGTTTCGAAATGATGACTGATCACATATTTTGAATTACGGATCGCCTCATCTGCATTTCCTCTGCTGATATGTTTATGCGCGCAAATATTATTTTCTTCTTCATCGAATACTTTCGGAGCCCCCTCTGCTGCCGCTTCCTCAATCGTATGAATATGAGGCAGAACCTCATATTTCACTTTGATCAGCTTCTTGGCTCTCTCAGCCGTTTCTCTGTCCTTTGCAGCAACAACAGCAATGGCATCTCCAAGATAATGGGTTAATCCTCCCATTGGGATCAGGGTATACTGATCATGTTTCAGATGTCCGATCTTATTCTCCCCCGGAATATCCTCTGCTGTTAATACCGCTTCCACTCCTGGAAGTGCCTTCGCTGCTGTTGTATCAATCTCCAGCACACGTGCACGCGGATATTTACTTCTGAGTGCTGCCCCATACAACATTCCATCAAAGTAAAAATCATCCGGATATTTACCGGTTCCAAGTACTTTTTCTTCTACATCCACTCTGGATACTCTGTGTCCCAGGTTCCAGTTCGGGTCGAGATCATCCGGGATCACACCCTCTTTTAATACTTTCGCTGCCAGTCTTACTGCATCCATGATCTTTATATATCCAGTGCAACGGCAATAGTTATTGCGCAGCGCATATTTAATTTCATCATCTGTCGGCTCTTTATTCACATCTAGAAGAGCTTTGGTACACATTACCATTCCCGGAATACAGAATCCACACTGAACTGCTCCTGCTTTTCCGTACGCATATGTATAAACTTCACGTTCCCACTCTGTCAGACCTTCTACAGTGATCACTGTTCTTCCATCCAGCAGATCCGTATCCGGTACACATGCCTTGCAGGTTTTTCCATCAATAATAACCGTACAGGCTCCGCAGGCTCCTTCACTGCAGCCATCTTTTACTGAAGTCAGATGAAGTTCATCCCTCAGAAAGCGCAGTAGTTTTTGATTTCTGACCGATTCGACCTTTTGTCCATTGACTGTAAATACTGCCATATTGGACGCTCCTTTCTTTTTCGCACGTCTGCCTATTAGGGCAGTCAGCCAGAGACTTGTCTCTGGCTGCTTTTATCTGCCTGTGATACCGCATAAATATATTACTGTTCATTCCGTGCCAGGCTCCGCTTTTTTATACTCCTGCCTGTGAAAAGTAAAATAAATTTATGTAACATGCGGCCGCGATTCAGCCTGATATGCAACACTGTCCACAGCCTTTTTTCTGCTGTGAACAGCGTTAAATATTTCTTTATGGTTCTTATGATTATTTCATGATCAGATAGCTGTAATCATCGATCACTGCACAGATCAGTCTGCGAAGTCCCTCATACAGCTTATCATTGACATCGTCTGCCTTACAGTCAGAAATCTGACCAAGAAGACGAACTTTGCACTCTTTTGTCTCTGGATTGATCACTGCAAATCCATCGTTTGTGCTGTCTGCCATATCTGCTTCAGAAGCAAATAATGTAAATTTATCTTTGTACGGTGCACTTGCATACGGGCAGAAGCTCTTGCAGTTACCGCATTCGTTGCACATATAATCTACATGGATCACCTGATTCATTGCCATTCCAGGAACTTTAATGGAGATGTTTGCTCTGTTTGGACATACATCTACACAGTTCTCACATACTTTATTACATGTCAGGCAGCGTTCGCTTTCGTTTGCAGCGTCCTTGCTCTCTTTGAGGATTGCTTTCTTAGCATAGCAGTCTTCTTCTGTTCCAGGTACAGGCTGTCCTTTTACAATGTCATGTCCAAGAATTGCTTTCACTGCAACTTGAGCATCACGGATTGCTTCTACAATCGTAGCAGCACCCTTAGCGCCATCACCGGCTACATAAACGCCTTCTGCACTTGTTTCCATTGTCTTGTCATTGATGCGGGCTTTTCCGCGCTCATTGACTGCAATACCGTTTGCCTCGAAGAATTCAGTCGGAACCTTCTCACCAACTGCAACGATCACGGTGTCAGCCGGAACTTCTTCTGTTTCGCCTGTTTCTGTTACGCTTGCACGTCCGGAAGCATCCATATTGCCAAGTTCCATCTTCTTGCAGAGGAGTTTGCCATTTTCTAGAGATACAGGGGAAAGGAGTTCTTTGAACTCTACACCCTCTTCCAGAACTTCCAGTAACTCATCTTCTGCTGCAGGCATGTAGCGTTTTGTTCTTCTGTATACCAGATAAACGTGTTCTACACCTTCTGTACGTTTTGCAGCTCTTGCTGTATCCATAGCAGTATTACCGCCACCGATCACAACTACATTCTTGCCAAGTGCAACTTTACCATCTGTTGCCTTGAAATCTCTTAAGAATTTCAGCGCATTGACTGTCTCACCTTTTTCAAGTTTCAGAGTACCCGGTTTGTTTGCACCTACTGCTAAGATCACTGCATCGTAACCCTGTGCCTTTAATTCCTGAACAGATGTGATTTCTGTACCTGTCTTGATCTCTACGCCCATCTTCTCGATGAAGGAAACATCTTTGTCGATTGCTTCATTGGAGACACGGAATCCAGGGATCACATAGCGGATCACGCCTCCTACTTTCTCTTCTTTCTCAAATACAGTTACAAAAGCGCCTGCTCTTGCAAGGAAGTATGCAGAAGCAATACCTGCAGGCCCTGCACCTACAACAGCTACTTTCTTGCCGTCTGCTGTGCCTGCTTTGATCTCGTTGATTACGGTATCATATCCGTTCTGAGCTGCGATAAGCTTAGTGTTGCGGATATTTACAGGCTCTTCATAGAAGTTTCGTGTACATTTATACATACAATTATGTGCACAAAGAGTACCAGTGATAAATGGAAGCGCATTCTTCTCAAGAATGACTCTTAATGCCTGTACATAATCTCCCTCTCCTGCCAGTTTCACATAAGTTGTGATATCCTGGTGGATTGGACATCCCTCTTCACATGGAGCAAAGAAGCAGTCAAGAAGCGGAACTTCTGAATCTGTTTTTCTCTTAGGAAGTGGTTTAATGCTCTTTACATGATGAACGTCTTTCTTTGCATCCTCAGCTAACTGTTCAAGCGCAGCTACATCAATACCTGTCCACTCTCTGGCACCGTCAACCATTACTTTCTCTGCCATCTGAGTGAATCTCTGATATCCACCCGGTTTCAAAAGTGTAGTTGCCACTGTTACAGGCCATACACCACATCCAACGATACGATCAATATTATAGTAGTCAGCACCACCTGAATAAGCGATACGGAGTTTTCCTTCAAATTCTCTGGAAAGTTTTGCTGCAAGAGAAATGGATAATGGGAAAAGAGATTTTCCGGACATATACATTTCTTCGCTTGGAAGCTCATTTCTTGTAACATCTACAGGGAATGTATTGGTGATCTTCACACCAAATGCAAGGTTCAGCTCATCTGCAAGTGCCTGCAGTCTCTTAAACATCGGAATTGCATCCTCGTACTGTAAATCATCTTTAAAATGGAAATCACCAAATACCATATAATCATATCCCATGTCATCCATGGTCTTTCTGGCGAATTCATATCCAAGAAGGGTTGGATTACATTTGATAAATGTGTTCAGGTGTTTCTCTTTGAACAGATGATTTGCAATGCTCTCGATCTCGTTTGGAGGACATCCATGAAGAGTGGAGATCGTTGCAGAATTGCAGATATTAGAAGGAATTGCTTCAATGTCTTTTTTTGTAACTTTCTCAAATCTGTCGATATTGTCTAATAACCACTGTTTACATTCTTTGAAGATTTCTGTATCTTTTGCTTCCATCATGTTATTGATAAAGCTGTCGATCTTCGGAGTTTTGATTCCCTCAAGATCATACCCTACGGAAATATTAAACTGGAATCCGTCCTGTGCACCAAGGCCGAATTCTTTGGCGATCACATGGAGAATAAACCATGCTTTGATATACTCTCCCATTGCCTGAGGAATATAAAGTTCTGTAGACCATTCACAGTTGTATGCCTCGTCCTCTGCAAGGATACACGGTCTGTTAATACAGGCTGCAAGTTCAGCACCGTCCATCTTCTGAACTGTCTTCAGTTCAAAGAAACGTGCGCCTGCATAGTAGGAAGCTACGATATTCTGTGTCAACTGTGTATGTGGACCTGCTGCAGGTCCGATCGGTGTTTCCAGATTTCTCTCAAAAATATTCAGCTTCTTGTCAGCTTCTGCCACATAAGCTCTGTGCTGTCCGAATACAGTTCCTTTTGTTTCCTTTTCTTCTAATACCCAGTTCATTAACTGTTCAAAGGGCATACAGGTCATGACTTCACTCATAATCCGATCCTCCATTATTCTTATTCATGTTTATTTCAGCCAGACAGAATATCAAAAATTCTCTCCTGTCTGGCCTGCTCTTTTACTTTTCCTTCTTCTCTTGCGCCTTTTGTCTCTTCTGATCACAGATCAACCATTGATATCGTCTGCAAGCTCTTTTGCAGCCTGACGGCAGTCTGCCATAACTTTTGCTTCATCACATACAAGAACTTCACGGTCTTTCATCAGGACTTTACCGTTACATACAGTAGTCTGGACCATACTTCCGTTTACACCGAACATCAGATGTCCGTTGATATTGTTCTCGTTCATCGGTGTCAACGGATCATAGTCGATCACGATCACATCTGCTGCAGCGCCATCTTTCAGGACACCAAGCTGTTTCTTGAAGTATCTGTTTGCAATCTTTGCGTTTCCTTCGAAGAGCATCTGCGGAACCTCACCCCATGCTGCATTCGGATCGCAGAGACTGTGTTTATGAAGAACGTTTGCAACTTTCCAGGATTCCATCATATCATGCGTATATCCGTCTGTACCAAGACCTGTAACGATTCCTTTCTGCACCATTCTCATGGTTGGAGGACATCCGCATGCATTACCCATGTTAGATTCCGGATTATGTACGACCATGGTATCTGTATCTTTGATCAGATCCATCTCGTGTTCGTTTACATAGATGCAATGACCGAGTAAAGTCTTCGGTCCAAGAATATTCCAGTCATGAAGACGGTCAACAATACGTTTGCCATGCTCTTTCAGGCACTGATGAAGATCATAGATACCTTCTGCTACATGAATATGGTATCCAACGCCTTCCGGCTTCACTTCATTGCAGAGAGCCATTGTCTCATCTGAAATAGTAAAGGATGCATGCATACCCATCATTCCTGCGATCATATCGCTGTCATCAGCAAGCGCATGTTTGATGAAGTTCACGTTCTCCATTACAGCTTCTCTTGATTTCTCCATTCCGTCACGGTCGGAAATCTCATAGCAGAGACAGGTACGTACTCCCAGATCCTTCGCTGCTTCTTCGATGGCATTGAGGGAACCTGTAATATGTCCAAAACTTGCATGATGGTCAAATACTGTAGTTACACCATTCTTAATAGAATCAATGTATGTAGCATATGCAGAAAGCTTTGTCTGCTCTAAGGTCAGATGACGGTCAACTGTCCACCATAATCCGTCAAGGATATCCAGAAATCCCTTTGGATTATATCCGTTAATGCTTAATCCTCTTGCGAAGGAGCTGTAGATATGCTCATGGGCATTAATAAATGCCGGCATGATAACCTCACCCTTTGCATCAATAAACTCAGCATCTGGATAAGCTTTCTTTACTTCTTCAGTTACCCCCACCATTACTATGGTGTTACCATCCATTGCTACAGCACCATTCTCCACGAATGGGTTGGATGCGTCCCGTGTGATCATTCTTCCATTACCAATTACCAGCATATAGTTCCTCCTTTTACTTGTTAAAAATTACCAATTTGCTACTGCCATTCATCAAATGTTTGGGAATTTTACACTAACACTGTAACATATTTCTCAAAAGATTTCAATAGAAAGTCCAAAAAGTTTTTGGTTTTCTTAATTTTTTTTAGTCTTCAACAAACAAAAAAGGAACAGCCGTTGCCTGAACAACGTTGTTCCCTTTTCTGATATCATTATAAAACAGTTTTTGCGATCTGTACAGCCTTAATTCACATTCATCTGGCTTAACGTTTCGTAAAGTTCCGCATTTGTTGCATCCATATAAGGTCTTACATAGAAGATTCCCACAAGTCCAAAAGTAACTTCAGAAAGAAACAGCCATGGAATAAAAGAAAGATCCAGTACAAATGCCTTCCATTTGTTTCCATACATCATCTCCCTGCTTCTGCGGAAAGCTTCTTCCTGAGGCATATCCGGATATTCTGCCAGAAGATAGGGGATCATACGGTATTCGTAAGATTTCACAATTCCCGGTACGATCAGCATCAGAGACCATAAAATCAGATACAGATCTCTGAAAAATGTAACTTTCACCACATTCCCCACAGAGCCTGAACGAAAGGCTCCGAAAATTCTTCCAATTCCCGGATTGGAATAGGTATTTTCTATATAAAATCCTCTTCCCCCAACTTCCAGTCCATTAAAAATAAGAATTTTCAGAATGATCAGAAGAACAACCAGAAGCACCTTCATGCTGACAGTAACAAGTCCCATCATTGCACGCAGCGGTGCAGTGAGCACACGCAGTGGTTCAAACACATTCAGCGCATAGGTTACTCCTGTAACGGCAACATTTCCGTCTTCCCCCACACTTTGTGTATACCGGGAAATGCTCAGATTATCTTTATCATTGTTTCCTGATGATCCTCCTGACGCCAGGATAACAGCAAGGATCAGACTGACAACCACCGCTACCCAGTAATTTTTCTTAAACGCCTGTTTGGCTTTCATTTTCAGATCACTTCGTATCCACATTACTCAATCCTCCATAATCGCTGTCTTCACAGATAACTCTTTCCTGCCTCTTTTCCACATGTCTTCCTCCAGTACCGTCTCGTAGCCGCCGCCGTTTTTTACATGCCATTCATAAAAAGGTTTCTGTATATCTGCATATTCTTCCATGAGATTCATGATCGTTCCTCCATGGATCACAAAAGCTGCCTGGGAAATCCCGCCCCGGATACAGCCAGCTATTGCCCGTTCAAAGCCGCTCAGATTTCTCCGTTTAAATTCTTCCCTGCTCTCTCCACCTGGAAAAGGCAAGGTTCCATTACTGTCTATCCATGCCTGATAGTTTGCATTTCCATCCAGTTCTTTATAATTTTTGTTTTCGAACTCACCGAAATCACACTCTGCCAGTTCTTCTATGATCTGCAAGCTTTTTTGGGGAAAAAGAATCTGTGCCGTCTGTATACACCGCTTCATGGGACTGATATAAACTCTGTCCGGTTCCGGATAATCCAGCTTACTCAGAAATTCCTGTCCATCCGGACATAAAGGCTCGTCAGTCACGCCTATGTATCTTCCATATTTGTTTCCTTCTGTTTTTCCATGGCGGATCAGCCATATTTTAATCATCTTTGATCACCGTTCCAATCCCGCAGACCACCCGCGTTACCTTCCGGCTGTAAGCTGCCAGTTTCGTACACACCCGTCCCACAGCCTCTCTGTATTTCCTGTCAAAAGCATCCACAGGCACTACTCCATATCCCACCTCCTGGGAAACTATGATAATGTCCGGATTACCGTCGATGAGCTTTTGGGCAAGTTCCGTTACATCTCTGCCTTCTTTTAATTCTTTCCGGATATATTCCTGGAAATCCAGGATCCCCTGAAGGTTCATCAGCTCTTTTTCTGATACCAGGGCTCCGTTTCCCCAGACCAGCTGTGGATATTCTTTTTTTGCATGATCGGTTTTTCCCTGATATGCACCACCGATTATCATTTCCATATTCTCGTTCCTCTTATCTTATAAATAAGTTAGATACCACTGCAAGGATCACTGCCATCCCAGCTTCGCAGATACACAGAAAAAATCCCGAAAGATCACCTGTCGTTCCGCCGAAATATTTCATGGCAGTATGATGATAATACCCAAAGATCACCAGCGCACCTGCAAAAGCCGCAATTCCCCATACAGGTTCGATCCATATCATGACAGCTGCCAGCAGGATGAGATATACGATCAGAACATTTCTGGAGATCACATCTGAAGAATTTCTGGAAAACTCTGCCACTGTACCGTCAGATTTTGCCTTTGGAAAAACGATCACACCGATTCCCGACAGGCATCTGGAAACCATAAATCCCAAGCTCATGATCGCGATCGCTTCCATATTCTCAGAAGTATACAGCTGATCATATGCCCCGTACCATGTTACAAAATACACGGCTGCAGTGATCACTGCAAATGCTCCTGCATGGGAATCTTTCAGAATCTCTAGTCTTCTCGACCTCTCCTGCCAGGAACTGAGGGCATCCGAGGTATCCAACAGCCCGTCCACATGGATCCCGCCTGTCACAAAGACAGGCACAAGAACCAGCAGTGCTGTCACAAATCCCGGCTGATAGCCGAATCTGCGCCCCGCATATGCCACTGCCACTGTCAGCACGCCTATTACAGTACCGATAAACGGGAAAAAACAGAACATATATTTCATGTTTTCCTTGGTCCAGTCTGCACGGGGCATGGGAATTTTCGAAAACATGGCAAATGCCACCTTAAAATTATTCCATAAAGATTTCATTTATGCTCCTCCTTTTTCATACATTTATGATATACAGGAATCCCATAAACCACTTCCACCACTTCATCTGCCATCTGTGCTGTCTCCTGATTGATCTTTCCCAGATCCTTCAGATAAGTATCCATGTCTCCCTCAAAAAATGCAGCATCCGAAAAAATCTCATTGGTCACGATCACCACATGGTCTGCCTGGCGAAGCAGATTTTTAACCCCTGCCATAATCTCCTGTACAGTCTGCTCATGAGCCCCCTGCTCTTCAAACATTTCATTTGCCACAAGATTCGACATACATTCCAGCAGTACTACGCATTTCCCGGATTCTCCCGGCAAAACAGCATTTTTAAGCCCTGTATAGCATTCTACAGTCTCAAATCCCTTTCCTGCGCGCATTTTCCTGTGCCGTTCGATTCTTTTATGACTTTCTTCATCAAAAGGATGCATCGTCGCTATATAGATTCTCTTCCCTTCGCCAAAAGAAAGCACCCGGTCTTCCGCAAATGCAGACTTCCCGCTTCCGCTTCCTCCTGTTACAAGTGTCAGCATTATTTCAACTCCTCATATTGTTCCACATGAATATCATCGAAAGTGCTCATAGAATGATAAACGGCCGCAGCCAGATCAAGGATCGGAAACAGTGCCACTGCACCGGTACCTTCTCCCAGACACATATCTGCATGAAGAACCGCTTCTTTGTTCATATGCTCCAAAATCAGATGAGCAGCTGGTTCCCTGGATACATGGGATGCGATCATATAATCTCCTGCAGCCGGGCAGATCTGCATTGCGATCAGCGCAGAAACACAGGAAATAAATCCGTCCATTACCACTGGAATACCGTAAATTGCTCCGCCCAGAAATACGCCGGCCATTCCCGCAATATCCAGGCCGCCTACTTTCGCCAGAACATCAACAGCATCTGAGGGATCCGGCTGATTCAGTTTGATCGCTTTCCTGATCGCCCCGATCTTACGCGCCAGGCCTTCGCTGGTCAGCCCTGCACCTCGTCCGGTCATTTCTTCTACAGGCTGATTTAACAGTACAGAAGCAACTGCACTGCTGGTAGTCGTATTTCCAATTCCCATTTCGCCGGTTGCAAGGATCTTATATCCTTTCCCCTTCAGCTCCTCTACCATGGCGATTCCGCTCTCAATCCCCTTTACTGCCTGCTCCCTGGTCATTGCAGGTCCTTTGGTCATGTTCTTGGTACCATAAGCAACCTTGTGGTCTGTGCGGACTTTTGTATCAGTTATCATCCCCATGTCCACCGGAAAAATTTCCGCATGATTCTGCTTGCACATCACGCCCACAGATGTGTCATAGTTCAGAAAATTCTCAGCTACGATAGCCGTTACTTCCTGCCCTGTCTGTGTTACTCCTTCTTCCACTACTCCATTATCAGCACACATGGCGATCAGGCCTCTCTTGGAAAGATCGATCTCTGCATTTCCCGTAATTCCGGCAATCTGAATCAACAGAGTTTCCAGTTTTCCAAGAGAATGCAGTGGCTTCGCAATACTGTCCCATCTTTTCTGCGCAATATCCATAGCGTTTCTATCTAAAGGTTTCACCTTCTTAATAGCTTTCTCCAGCGTCATGAGTTTCTACCTCTCTTTTTCTTTCTGTTATTTTGATTTTCCAGTTGTAAATACAAAGAATTTACTGAATATGTAATTTAATATCAGTACAATAAATTGTGTCAGAAACTTCCCGATCATATCATTCATTCCCATCATTGATACCAGCAGCCACACACCGCCCACCTCGATCACCATTGTGACCAGTCTGGCACTGATAAACTTGCAGAACGGGCGGATATGATCTCTGAGAGTTTCGCATTTATCCTGAAAAACAAATTTTGAATTCACCACATAAGCAAACAAAATCGCCAATATAATAGAAATAATATTAGCAGTATTCAGTTCTACGTTCAGCTTTCTGAGAACAAAAAAACTGACCAGATTTACCATCGTCGTACATCCGCCAAAGAAAACATAGCGGATTACAGAACTTTCATACATTTTTCTGATCCATTGTTTCATAATGATCCTCTTTCATTTATTTTCGTCTGTTCACCATTCTTAATAACTTTCGAAATGATATAGCGCGGTCTGCGTTTGACTTCTTCATAAATCTTGGCAATATAATATCCAATGATCCCCAGACTGATCATCATGGCGCTTCCCACCAGCAGCAGTACCATCAGCAGTGTCGTATATCCCTCCACTGCAGAACCTGCGAAATACTGTATCAGCGAATAGATCATAAGAACCAGCGAACATATAAAACAGACCACTCCTGTAATAGTGACAAACTGCAATGGAAATGTAGTAAATGCCACAATATTGGTAAATGCATATTTTACCAGTGTCCACGGAGACCACTTGGAAACGCCTGCCTCTCTCTCCTGCACCTCGAACTCCACGCTGGTAGTTTTATATCCTACCCAGGTCGAAGTCGCACGGAAAAACATGTTTCTCTCAGGCATAGACAAAATGCTGTCTACCGCCTTCCGGTCCAGCATCTTAAAATCTGACGCATCTTTCATATTCACTTTTGTAGCTTTGGACATAATATCATAGAAAAATCCAGCACATTCTTTATGCAGAAATCCTTCTTTTCCTCTGTCAGATTTCACGCCTTCGATCACTTCATACCCATCCTGCCACAGTCTGTACATTTCAATAAGGGTCTGCGGCGGGTGCTGCAGGTCACAGTCCATCACTGCCACCACATCGCCGCCAGCCTGGGCAAGTCCGGCAAAAATCGCTGCTTCTTTCCCAAAATTTCTGGAAAAAAGAACGCCGGTCACATTGGCATCCCTCTCTCCTGCCTTCTGAATCTCCTCCCATGTCCTGTCGCTGGAACCGTCGTTCACCACTACCAGTTCATAGGGAATCTGTGCTTCCGTAAGAACCTGTGCAAGTACGCGGCAGGTTTTACCCACCATAAGTTCTTCATTGTATGCTGGAAGTACCACTGATAATTTATTCATGATGTCATTCCTCATTCATTGCTGTCATAATCCGGGCAGCATTTTTATCTGCTTATTTTCCTGTTTAATTATACACAAATTTACAGAAAAGTCCATTACACTGCCGTAAATATTTCCTATTGCTGTATATTACTGTCTGCGAACAGCAGCTTTTCTTTTTCTGTACAGAACCAGGAGCACGTACAGAATCAGTCCTGTCACGCTAAGGACAATTCCAGGTTTCAGGTACGGTGTACAGTACGTCAGCCGGATCTCATGCTCACCCGGCTCCAGTTCCAGCGCCATGAACATCGTATTCGCTTTCTGCAGTTTCGTCTCTTTTCCATCTACATATGCAATAAATCCCTGACTGTACGGAACAGAAAGCACAAGGGCTTTTTTCTTTGAAACCGTAATATTTCCGGTTATCTCATTGGTTTCCATTACAACATTCTCAAGAGTTTCCTGTCCCAGTTTCGCGGTCTTTTCCTCAATTCCCTTCACCGGCTGGCTGACAACTCTCAGTTTATCATATGTGTAAATACCGGTATTGGCAAAAGTGATGGTCATAGTCCGAAGCCCTGTTCTGGAATATCCCATATTACAGAGAAAATCGTGCCGTCCACTGTAAGCATTGTACTTATCTGTAAAAATCTTTACAGTTTTTGTCACATCATTTGCTGTAACAGACATGGCCGCTTCTTTTGATTCTTTCCAGTAACGCCACTGACTATCCTCGTCCAGAACCTTGTTTCTGTCATAATCCGACATTTTTTTCCATTTGCTCTCGCTTACCAGTTCCCGTGGAGAAAGGCTATCGTAATTCAGATTATCTGCAATCAGATAATTTTCACTGTCAGTAATCCCGTGGAAAACCAACTTCAGCTGTGCTCCCTCTTTTGTCACTTTGATCTTTCCATCTGACAGAGAGCATCCGTCTCCTGCTTCCATACGGTACACAATGTTTTCATCATCAAAATAAGTGGAAGCGGTCGGAAGTGTGCTGTCCTCAAGCACGACGCCATCCATCAGCGCCTGCTGTTTCTTTACTACATCCATTTCTTTATATTTCGATTTCGGAATATAGCTGTCATAGGTATAACCTAATGGCAGTGCATTCTCATTTTCATATGCCCTGCTCTCACTGCTTCCGCTTCCGGCAGATCCTTTTTCCTTATTATATCCATAAGATAAATAACGGAAATTATCTCCATTGATCACAAAATATTTTACAGAAGCCAGTCTGTCCAGGATCGTCCTGCCGTCCAGATTCTCGTAGTGCTGCTCCCAGGGTGTATTCAGATACATTTCACTAAAGAAATCACTGATACTGCTGTTCGCAAGACTGAAATAATACGCTGTACTGTTGGTTCCCATATACATAGAAGTATTATCATATGGAAGTGCTCCATATTGATCATACCGGTAAACACTTTCGTCCCCTGTTGCCAGTACCGCTTTGTCTGTATTTGATTCCAGCCTATCTACTGCTTCCTCCGCAGTCGCAAATTCTGACAGGTAATCTTTCTCATAAGAATACTGATAAGACACATTCAGCAGAATACTGAC
Source organism: Blautia luti (assembly GCF_033096465.1). Lineage (NCBI taxonomy): Bacteria > Bacillati > Bacillota > Clostridia > Lachnospirales > Lachnospiraceae > Blautia > Blautia luti. The sequence goes on from NZ_AP028156.1 coordinate 2,170,655, forward strand.
TACCAAAAGCCCACTGAGCATGCCGCACATATATTTTCCCTGAAGAAAAATATTTCCAAAAGAAGTTACGGTAAATACAGCAAGCACCAGAATCAGTACACCCGCCATATTTCGCTGTGTCCGCGCTGCCTTGGCAAACAAAGCAAGTACACAATAAACTACAACCATAATAAAAATCTTCTTCTTTTCTTTCACCGTCAGAGTAAATAATTCCGGATATGCTTTTACAAAAATATAGGCGATCATCATACCATACGCCCAGATCCAGCGATTTGATACATAAGAAAAACCATTCAACACATGACCTGCAAAAGGAACCAGCAGGAACAGATTCAGCAGTACAAATCCCCATTTCAGATCCAGATATTTTTTTTTCTTAGAGAAAAGTACGAACACTCCTGCCATGGCAACTGCAGAATATCCGGCAACGCCCCACTGGATCATGTTCTCACCGATCAGATTTCCCAGATACTTCTCATAATAAATCTTATCATACAACAGAGGCACATAATTTTCTGCCTGAAAACGATCTGTACCAAAAAGTGTCATGATCACCGGAAGAAAGATCACCGCAGCGATCATCAGTGCCACTGCATAATATCCAATAAACTTCACCAGCCAGTCAAATACATCTTTCACGCTTCTTTTACTGAAAATCCCGAAATAGCGAAATGCAGCATAAATAAACATAAAAATACAGATCATATAAAAGAAATAGAAGTTCGACATGGCAGATATGACAGTCGTCCAGATAAACAGCCAGGGTTTCTCTTTTTTATAAATCTTATCAATTCCCATCAGAACCAGTGGCAGATAACTCATAGGATTGGAAAAATATGGATGCTTCATGGCAGCATAGATCGTCCATCCCGCAAAAATATAGATCAAAGTTCCCATAAAAGTCGCCTGTTTCGGATTCTTATGGTAGAAACAGAAAATACTGAACGAAATCCCTGCAAGATAAATCCTCAAAAAGATCAGAACCTCATACAAAGTTTCCGTCTTATCTGCCGGTACAAACACAGACAGTAAAGTCAATGGATCACCGATCACATAATAATGCAATGTCGTAAGGATATCTGATCCATAACCAATGTTCATATCCCACATCGGCAGTGATAATTTATGCTCAACAAAAATCGTATGCAGTACATTTCGTAGATAACGTCCATAATACGCCAGAGAATTCAGATGCTGCGGAATCCCGTCATGACTCCACACCAGAGACTTCCCATTGCCTGCAAACTGATAATAAATAAAAAAGGAAATGATGCCGAATACAAGTGTATATAATATGTAGAAATCCATTTTGCTTTCTCTTGTAACAAATCTTCTCATAATATCCCTTTCTGTTACTTCACCATGTTGACGTTTCTAAAACTCCCCTGATTATAGTCAAATATCCACTACTTGTCAAATTAAGATAAAATTAAGTCTTTAACCGATATCTGTCTGGAAATGGAAAAAGACCGCGATACTAAAAAGTACCGCGGCCCATATATATCGTCTGGACACCATAAATAGCTCTATCTATTTATTTTATATAATTATTTATCAATCGTTCAAAAAATCGGAAAGATTATTCTGCGCTATGAAGAGCGATGAGCTTCTGCAGATATTCATATCTAGCTTTAGCTTCTGCTTCATTCTTAGCAAACAATCTGGCAGCTTTCTCAGGATTCTGACGTTTCAGAGAGTTGTAACGAACCTCGCCGTCAAGGAATGCCTGATAATCTTCCATGCTCGGAGCCTTAGAATCAAGTGAGAACTTGTTTCCTTCTGCTGCCGGGTTGAATCTGAAGTTGTGCCAGTATCCAACCTTAACTGCTAATTCTTCCTCTGTCTGAGCTTTTGCCATACCTTTCTTAATACCATGGTTGATACATGGAGCATAAGCGATGATCAGAGATGGTCCCGGATAAGCCTCTGCCTCTGCAATAGCTTTTACAGTCTGGTTGAAGTCAGCACCCATGGAAATCTGAGCAACGTATACATAGCCATAGCTCATAGCGATGGAAGCCATATCTTTCTTCTTAGTCTCTTTACCGCCTGCAGCGAACTGAGCGATAGCACCTGTTGGTGTAGACTTGGAAGACTGTCCACCTGTGTTAGAATAAACCTCTGTATCGAATACCATAACGTTGATGTCACGTCCACTAGCCAGAACATGGTCAACACCACCGAATCCGATATCGTAAGCCCATCCGTCACCACCGAAGATCCACTGGGATTTCTTAGCCAGGAAATCTTTCTGAGCAAGGATTTCTTTTGCTTTGTCACATCCGCAAGCTTCAAGAGCAGCAACAAGTTTGTCTGTAGCAGCGCCGTTTGTAGCACCTACAGCAAATGTATCCAGCCATTCCTGACCAGCTGCCTTAACATCTTCGTTTGTTCCGTTAGCAACAACGTCTTCAACTTTTGCTTTTAAGCCATCACGGATAGCTCTCTGAGCAAGAAGCATACCATAACCAAACTCAGCGTTATCTTCAAACAGAGAGTTGGACCATGCAGGACCCTGTCCCTTAGCGTTTACTGTGTATGGTGTAGATGGTGAGGAGTTACCCCAGATAGAAGAACATCCTGTTGCGTTTGCGATGTACATTCTGTCACCGAACAGCTGAGTGATCAGTTTAGCGTATGGTGTTTCACCACATCCTGCACAAGCTCCAGAGAACTCAAGCAGAGGCTGTTTGAACTGGCTGCCTTTAACAGTTGCTTCTTTAAATTTAGCGATAACATCTTCTTTAACCGGCAGTTTAACTGTGTAGTCAAAGTATTTCTGCTCGTCTGCGCTTGCTTCAAGGTTTTCCATAGCAAGTGCTTTCGCACCTTTCTTACCTGGGCAGACGTTTACACAAGAACCACATCCTGTACAGTCAAGTGCGGATACAGCCATTGTGAATTTATATTCTTTCATACCTGTCAGAGGTAATGTCTTCATTCCTTCTGGAGCGTTAGCAGCTTCTTCTTCTGTAAGAGCTACCGGACGGATAACTGCGTGTGGGCAGACATAAGAACATCTGTTACACTGGATACAGTTCTCTGGGTTCCATACTGGAACGTTTACAGCGATACCACGTTTCTCATATGCAGCTGCACCTGATGGTGTAGTACCATCTACATAATCTTTGAATGCAGATACAGGTAAGGAGTTACCTTCCTGAGCATTAACTTTAGCCTGAATGTTGTTAACGAAATCAACAACGTCCTGACGTCCTTCTGTTGCATGAGTCATATGAAGACCTTCGTCCTCAGCATCTTTCCAGCTTTCCGGAACCTGGATCTCAACAACCTGTTTAGCACCGGCATCGATAGCTGCCCAGTTCTTCTGTACCACATCATCACCTTTACGTCCGTATGTTGCCTTAGCAGCAGCTTTCATAAGGTCGATTGCCTGCTCTTCCGGAATGATTCCTGTAAGTTTGAAGAATGCAGACTGAAGGATTGTGTTGATACGTGTTGGTCCCATGCCAGTTTCAATACCGATCTTAACACCGTCGATTGTGTAGAATTTGATATTGTGGTTAGCGATGAAAGCTTTTACCTGTCCTGGTAAATGTTTCTCAAGACCTTCCATATCCCATGCACAGTTAAGGAGGAATGTACCACCGTCAACAAGTTCCTGAACCATGTTGTATTTGTTTACGTAGGATGGATTATGGCATGCTACGAAGTTTGCTTTGTGGATCAGGTATGTGGATTTGATCGGTTTTTTACCGAAACGTAAGTGGGACATTGTAACACCACCGGACTTCTTGGAGTCATAATCAAAGTAAGCCTGTGCGTACATGTCTGTGTTGTCACCGATGATCTTGATGGAGTTCTTGTTGGCACCTACTGTACCATCAGCTCCCAGACCCCAGAATTTACAGTTTGTTGTTCCTTCAGGAGTTGTTACGATCGGAGCACCTGTCTCAAGGGAAAGGTTAGTAACATCATCAACGATACCGATTGTGAATTTCTCTTTAGCAGTATTTTCATAAACAGCTACGATCTGTGCAGGTGTAGTATCTTTGGAACCTAAACCATAACGTCCGGAGAATACTTTTACGCCGCCGAATTTGCTGTCTTTTAATGCTGCTACAACGTCAAGGTACAGTGGCTCGCCAAGTGCACCCGGCTCTTTAGTTCTGTCAAGAACTGTGATCTGTTTTACAGATTCCGGAATTGCATCGATGAGTGCCTGTGCGCAGAATGGTCTGTAAAGACGAACTTTAACAACACCGACTTTCTTTCCTGCTGCTGCAAGGTAGTCGATTGTCTCCTCGATTGTATCGTTTACAGAACCCATAGCAACGATTACGTGTTCTGCATCAGCAGCTCCGTAGTAGTTGAATAATTTGTAATCTGTACCGATCTTAGCGTTAACTTTGTCCATGTATTCCTGAACCACTGCCGGAAGAGCATCGTAGTATGGGTTACATGCTTCTCTTGCCTGGAAGAAGATATCAGGGTTCTGAGCGGAACCTCTCTGGCATGGGTGATTTGGATTCAGGGCATGGTTACGGAATTCAGCGATTGCTTCCAGATCTGCCATATCCTTAAGATCTTCATAATCCCATGTCTCGATCTTCTGGATCTCGTGAGATGTACGGAATCCGTCGAAGAAGTTGATGAACGGAACTTTACCTTTGATTGCTGAAAGGTGAGCAACAGGTGTTAAATCCATAACTTCCTGTACAGAAGATTCGCAGAGCATTGCGCATCCGGTCTGACGACAGGCCATAACGTCGGAGTGATCACCGAAGATTGAAAGTGCGTGAGAAGCAAGTGCACGTGCAGATACGTTGAATACTGCTGGTAACTGCTCACCGGCAATTTTGTAAAGGTTCGGGATCATAAGTAACAGACCCTGAGATGCTGTATATGTTGTTGTTAAAGCACCTGCTGCCAGAGATCCGTGTACAGCACCTGCTGCACCAGCCTCAGACTGCATTTCAGTTACCTGAACTTCCTGTCCGAAAATGTTCTTTCTTCCCTGGGTTGCCCATTCATCTGTTGCTTCCGCCATAACAGATGAAGGAGTGATCGGGTAAATAGCGGCTACATCTGAGTATGCATATGAAGCATGAGCAGCTGCATGGTTACCATCCATGGTTTTCATCTTTCTTGCCATAGTTTGTTTTTCCTCCTTAAAGGTTGATGAAAATTAATTATTTATTTCAAGGCATAAGAAAGATATGCCTCAAATTTCATTGTAGATTATAACATAATCTTTCGGTTGTGTCCAATTTGTTTTGGCATATTTTGTATCTTATGAGGTACAAAAACGGGATTTCTACTATTCCAGGGTTAAATATGCACATTTTTGTAAGTTAATTTAAGCTAACTTTGTAAAGATATACCAAAATTTAAAGGAGGCATTACGCCTCCTCCATGATCTGCTGTATAGTTTTTCTCTTCAGAAGCTCCACCAGTTCCTTCTGTACAGACACCAGTTCCTTATGTACCAGACACGGAATACCATCCTGTCCATCCCTGATGCAGTTATACTTCGGATCCAGACATTCAATAATAAACATTTCCGGATCAATTGCTGAATAAACATCGTACAATGTCAGTTCGTCCAATCCTCTGTCCAGGGAATAACCGCCATGTACACCTCTGTATCCCTTTACGATCTTCGCCTTCTGAAGCTTCTTCAGGATCTTATAAGCAAAAGGTGCTGTCACCGATTCCTTCTCACAGATATCTGATACGCTTAACCTGCTCTCTCCCCAAAGCGCACGTACCACCCTCACAGCGTAATCACACTCTCTTGTAATAAACATAGTCTTTGCAACCTCTCTAAAATTAATTATCTCTCGTATTTGTGCCGGTAAGAGACTATATCTTCGTAATTGAGCAAGCGGATATTCCCAATCCGCTTCGCTACCTGCTCATAACCATATTTGTCTTATATTATAGCAGTGCTTCTTTTTTTTGTAAATAAAAGAACCCAAAAAAGCAAAAAACAGTTGCAAATTTCCTAATTTACGGTACAATGATAAGCGTTGTAATTAATATAATAGGAAATAATAAATCAAATGATTTCATGAAAAAACGAGGTATGATATGATTTCAGCAAACAATATTACTTTGCGCGTAGGTAAAAAGGCTCTTTTCGAAGATGTAAACATCAAGTTTACAGAAGGCAACTGCTACGGTCTCATCGGAGCAAACGGTGCCGGTAAGTCCACATTCCTTAAGATCCTCTCCGGACAGTTAGAGCCTACCAACGGTGACGTTGTCATCACACCAGGCCAGCGTCTCTCTTTCTTGCAGCAGGATCACTTCAAATATGATGCATACACTGTACTGGATACTGTTATCATGGGTAACCAGAGACTGTATGAGATCATGAAAGAAAAAGATGCCATCTATGCAAAAGAGGACTTCACAGACGAAGACGGTATCCGTGCCAGCGAACTGGAAGGTGAATTTGCAGAGATGAACGGATGGGAAGCAGAATCCGATGCTGCTACTCTTCTGAATGGTCTTGGAATTGAAACAGATTTACATTACGCTCAGATGGCAGACCTTACAGGCAGCCAGAAGGTCAAAGTTCTTCTTGCCCAGGCACTGTTTGGTAATCCGGACATCCTTCTTCTGGATGAGCCGACCAACCACCTTGACCTGCCTGCGATCGAATGGCTGGAGGAATTCCTGATCAACTTTGACAACACTGTCATCGTTGTATCCCATGACCGTTACTTCTTAAATAAGGTATGTACTCATACAGCAGATATCGATTATGGCAAGATCCAGCTCTATGCCGGAAACTACGACTTCTGGTTTGAGTCCAGCCAGCTCCTCATCAAACAGATGAAAGAAGCTAACAAAAAGAAAGAAGAAAAGATCAAAGAACTTCAGGAATTCATTTCCCGATTCAGTGCCAACGCTTCCAAGTCCAAACAGGCGACATCCCGTAAACGTGCCCTGGAAAAGATCCAGCTTGATGACATGCGTCCATCCAGTCGTAAATATCCATACATCGACTTCCGTCCGAACCGCGAGATCGGTAATGAAGTCCTTATGGTAGAAAATCTTTCCAAGACCATCGACGGTGTAAAAGTTCTGGACAACATTTCTTTCACACTTGGACATGATGACAAAGTAGCTTTCGTTGGTGCCAACGAGCAGGCCATCACTACTCTGTTCAAGATCCTGGTTGGTGAAATGGAGCCGGATGAAGGAAATTATAAATGGGGTGTTACTACTTCCCAGGCATATTTCCCTAAGGACAACACTGCTGAGTTCGATAATGACCTGACTATCACAGACTGGCTGACACAGTATTCAGAAATCAAAGATGCTACCTATGTTCGTGGATTCCTCGGACGTATGCTCTTCCCTGGCGAAGACGGTATCAAACGTGTACGTGTCCTCTCCGGCGGTGAGAAGGTTCGCTGTCTTCTTTCAAAGATGATGATCTCCGGTGCAAACATCCTGATCCTGGATGAGCCGACCAACCACCTTGACATGGAAAGTATCACAGCACTGAACAATGGACTGATCAAATTCCCGGGCGTTATTCTTTTCACCTCCCATGACCATCAGTTCGTACAGACAACAGCCAACCGTATCATGGAAATCCTGCCTAATGGAACCATGATCGACAAGATCACTACTTACGATGAATATCTGGCAAGTGACGAAATGGCTAAGAAACGTCATGTATTCGAAATCAACGAAGAAGACGCTTCTGATAACTAAATCAACAGAATCGACAAATCCCTGTCTCCATTGCCCCAGGCAATGCGACAGGGATTTTTATGTCATCTGATCATTCTGTTTTCATAGTAATATCAGCCAGTTTACCGCCAGTCACTTTCAGCAGATCTGCAAGCGGTACCTTCAATGTCAGTCCGATACGTCCGCCACTGACATAAATCTCGTCAAAGTTTTCCGCTGAAGCATCAAACACCACAGGATAGGGTTTCTTCATCCCCAGGGGGCTACAACCGCCACGGACATATCCTGTAATCTTTGTAATATCTTTTACATGGATCATATCCACAGTCTTTTCTCCCACTGCTTTGGCTGCTGCTTTTCTGTCTACTTCCTTCTCTATAGGTACTACAAACACAAAGAAGCCTCCATTTTTTCCCTCCATGACCAAAGTTTTAAACGACTGGTCATAAGGCGCTCCGATCTTGTCTGCACTGTGTAAGCCATCAATAAACTCGTCACACTCATAGGAAAAGGCTTCATATTTTACTTTTTGTCTGTCCAGCATTCTCATTGCATTCGTCTTTGCTTCTTTTGCCATTGTTTTTTGTCCTTTCTCAGTTCTCAGCTGCCTGTTCCACGGGAATTCCCGGGTGGAATCTCTGTAGATCATCCAGAAGTCTGTGATAACCCTCCAGGGTAATGATCGTACCAGATTCTGTTGTTTTGGTTCCCACACAGCGAACCCGGACCCATCCCCGTTCTGAATGCTTCCACGGATATTCCACTTCAACAGTATCACCGGTAGCGATCATGGTCTCCACTGCATTATTTACATAGCGCAGATAATCCTTATGTATCCGGCTGTTCCACTGTTCATAACATTGTGCCGGAGTCATAAAATCATCCGCTTCTATCAGTTTTCGCATATTATCGTCTGCCAGCAGTACAGATTTTCCTGTATCTTTATTGATCTTGATCTGCCATAAGCCAAGTCCTGATACAGAAAGAATATCATGATCCAGTTTCTTCTCCACCAGTTGATGAAGACGGGTGTGCAGATCCCTTTTGTCCCGTTTATGACAAAGCACTTCCTGTATCAGATGGGATGCACGTTTCAGCAGTCTCATATCACCCAGTCCACTGTCTGCATCGTCCACGCTGATAAACCCGATCAGTTCTTTTTCACTCCAGATCCCGCAGAGCATGCAGGTAGAAATATTCTGCATCTTCAATCCTCTCCACAGTACGTTTTCTTTCTCTCTGTATTCCTCTGTACTGCTGATGCAGACTGCTTTTTCCCTGCTCAACAGTTCTACCCACGGTTCCATATTACGGGAAGTGGTAAGTTCAAAATACCGTTTCTTGTCCATGATCCCTTTGTCATGATATGCCAGAACATCCTGCCAGACATCCAGCTGCTCATCGTGAAGGAACAAGCACACCCTGTCTGCCTGATAAAATCTGCCTGCAAAATCCAGAATTCCTTTCATCAGATCCGGCTCCGACTGTTTCTCCGCAGCCATTGCATACATATTCACAATCTGTTCCAGTGTATAAGTCTCTGTACTGAATTTCTCTGCCAAAAGGCGGCTGTCCTCATCCAGCGGCCAGGCAACCACCAGTTTCATATCTCTTCCATCCCATTTTATGATCTTCTCCCTGACACCCATATGTTCTCCACAGAATTCATAGAGCATTTTCCCTGTAAAATGTTCCTCCTTATCAGCTCCATCTACATTTATCATACAGCCTGTACACTTTTTGGTACCTCCGGAAAATACCTGATAACACTTGGCGCCGAAATAATTATACACTCCTGTAAATTTCCTGGCTGCATCATTCATGAAATAAACTTCCAGACTGTCCATATCCACAAGATAGATCACCTCTTCCAGATGATCCAGCAACCTGCGGTATTCAAACTGTTCCTCTGTCAAAGCTATAGAAGAAAACCGTTCTTTTTCCTTCTGATTTTTCTCATGGCTCTGACTCAGCCGCTGTATCAGATGTACATACTCTTCACTTGGCATAAGACAGGTTTTCTCAAATTCCTCTGCAGGCATAGGTCTTCCGAAGAGAAATCCCTGGATCAGTTCCGGAAACAGGCTGTCCAGACACCGAAGTTCTTCCTCATCTTCCACACCCTCACAGCAGACGCGAATCTGCGCGCTGTGTGTCAGCTCCAGCATATTACTCAGCAGTCTGTAATTGTAGGCGCTTTTCTGAATCTGGCGGACAAAACAGCGGTCTATTTTTACCTCATCGATTTCCAGCCCTTTCAGATAGCTTAAAGAAGAATAGCCCGTGCCGAAATCATCTATGGAGATATGCATTCCCTTATTTCTCCAGCTGTAAAAAATATCATTGAAATAATTATAGTTCTGAAGCTGCATGCTTTCCGTTATTTCAACAGTAATCAGATTTCCCGGAAGATCTGCTTCTTTTGCGGCTTCGATCACATCATCCACAATAGTCCTTTCCTGAAGCTGAACATAAGACACATTTACGCTGATATTAAAATCTTTTTTTATCCTGCGCCATTTTGCACATTGTTCAAATGCCTGTTTCATTACCCATTTTCCTACCGGGACGATCAGGCCGCTCTGCTCCAGCACAGGAATAAACACTACAGGAGACATAAACCCAAATTTCTTCGAATGATAACGCAAAAGAGCTTCTGCTCCATGAAGTTCATATTCATTGGATGTCACCTGCGGCTGATAATACAGTTCAAAACCCTCGAATCCATTACGGATACTTTCCCGCATTTCCTGACGCAGCTCAATTCTGGAAAGAGTCTTATTATAATCTTCAGATGAAAAATATACCATCCTGTTCTTACCGTCTTCTTTGGCCCGGGTCATGGCATTATCAGCATAGCTTATCAGAATATTAATATCTGTCTCCTTTTCAAAAGGATAGCAGACCACACCTGCCGAAAATGTACACAGAAAATCCATCCTGTCCTGGATCTGCTGAAAGAATCCTTCGGTCTCTTTTCTGCTTCGTCCCATCAGGTCTACAGCAAAATGATCTCCGTCCAGTCTGTAGATGGTTTCATCTTCTCCCTTCATCCTGTCCAGTATTTCGGCAATTTGTTTGAGTACCTTATTCCCATAGGAACGCCCCATCCTCTGATTCACGTCACGGAATCCGTCAATTCCCAGTACCATCAGATGTCCCCGTCTTCCCCGGGCAATATTTTTTCCCATATCCTCCAGCATTTTATTATAGTTGCGAAGGCCGGTAAGCATATCTATTTTCTCTGCCAGCACTCTTCTTGAGAGACACCCCATTACCATAAACGGCTGATGTCTGTCATTGCGGACTGCTTTTCCCCGGCCATTGATCCAGCATTTTTTGCCAAACTGATCCAGGTACCGGAAATCCACATCTACCATGCTTTCATTTCCGTCTGCTATATTCCCAAGCAGGCGAAGCAGACGCTCTTTATCTCTGCTGTAGATCATGTCTTTCAGAGTCTGCAGACGATATGTATAGATATCATCCCGTCTCTTCTCATAATCTTTATTGATCTCCTTTGCAAAATGCACTACGTTTTCCCTGATATCCCACACAAAAAAATGGTCATTTGTAGATTCATTCAGAAATGAAAGCATTTTATAATAATCTTCCACAAACTTTCTGTCATCTGCGTATGCCATATCCTACTACGTACGGAGCATGAACTCATGCATCCGCTTCCTCCTTCTTCCAAAGCTTACAGTTCTTTTTCTTCCTCTCTTTTCTTTCTCATGCGATGCTCTTCTTCCACGTCCTCTTCTTCCTCTTCCTCATCCTCCTCTTCCTCTTCCTCTTCATGGGATTTGTTAATGGCAAACTGTATCAACATTCCCAAAACTGCAAAACCCGCACTCAGTCCGAGTCCATAAGGAAAATCTGCCAAATCCCCGATCTTCGCCAGAGAAATACCTGCCATAATGCCTCCACACAGGCTGGTACCTACAATGATAACTTCCCGGCAGTATTTCACCGCAAGGGATCCAAGAGCGATTCCGATCAGAATGCAGGCAAAAAATACTGCCGAGCTGGTAGGACGGATAAAATAAATACTAAGTGTCCAACCAATCCCTGCTGCGAGTATAAATACACCTGCTTTATAAATCAAAAATGCAATCACTGCAAATATGATTCCAGTTACCAGAACTGCGATCATGTATGTAGATTTCGTTTCCGTTCCCATAGTATAAACACTGACAAATGCCAATGCTGCTCCTACGAAAAAGCCTCCTAACATCATCCAGAACCGCAGCAGCCTGTATCCAAGAATACAGTTCATAATCCCGAAGATCAGGATTATTCCGAAGATCACAGTCATAAAACGATTGACTGTATCTGAACCTATAATCCTTATCCCAATATCCGTCATACTACTCAGTAATTCTGTTATATTATTCATAATCTGCCTCTCTTTCCTGTCTTATTCTGCTCTGTTACTGTATCAGAACCGTTATAGTTAGAACATATAGTACATGGTGTGCATGGTATCCAATACACCATAATGATAAGATATCTCACTCAGGCCATGAACACTCATATAATATCTGGCAACATCCTGGATCCCGTTATTTTCTATAAGGTCTTCGTATGCTGCATCATATGCTTCCTGATTGCTGAATTTAAACCGAACTACTGCCGCATCATTATCAATCCTGAGTCTGCACAGATCCATCACATGTTCTCTGTCATAACTGTCGAAACAGGCTCCGTTCAGTACATAAAAATTCTTATCTGTAGCTGTACATACCGGAACCGGAAATTCCTCCGAAGCAGTATAATTCTCTTCATACTCCACCGGGAAGGGACAAAGATAATCATAGATCGTAGTCTTATGTTCCACAAGATCCACAGCATCTCCTTCCAGGAAATCCGGCTGATCTCCATTGGTGGCATCTACATAATAATACTCCCCGTCCAGACGCACAATATTCCATGCATGTCCCTGTGTACTGTTTCTGGCATCTCCTTCCACATAAATGCAGTAGACTCCAAGTCTTTCCAAAAGATATTGAACCGCACCTGCGTATCCTGCGCACACTGCCTGTTTCTTCCAGAAAGTTCCGGCTATGCTCTGATCATCCTGTGACACCACATAGTCTGTATTATCTATAATATAGGTATATACTACCATCACTTTCTGATAATCATCTGCTTCGTCAGGAATCTGAGTTAATACTTCCTGATATGCTTTCTCCATAGCCTGTGTAATTTGCTGCCTTTCTTCTTCTGAATATGTATATCCGGGAGAAAACTGACAGTAATCTTTCCCTTCATAGGTGGTCTTATACACCTTCTCACGATTATGCACCCAGAACAGTTCCGGATGATCCTTCAGCACTGCATGATAGATCCTGTCTGTTTCTTCATTACCGGATACAGACAGATAAAATTTATCATGAAATCCCCGGATCCCCTCCAGGATCTCTCTGTATGCTTTCTGCTCATTCTCATTCAGCAGACCAAAATAGTATTCCAGATGCCCCTCATCTGCGTCTGCCGTCTGTTGTTTCCTGAGTTCCTTTACCTCCTGCGGCTCACCGGAAACTGCTTCCTGAATTTTCTGTATCAGCGTATCCTCTTCTGCTGAATTTTCTCCTGTCAAGCTTGCTGTATTCGAAACAGGTCTGTCTTCCAGATTCCCCAGAAGGAAAAATATTCCCACTGTTATCAGCAGAACTACTGTTATGATCCGCAGTGCAGGAGATCTCCTTCTTTTCATCCTGCAATTCCTCATTTCTATTTCTATATTTTTCTCATTCTGCTGTGTTCCATTATATCCTAAATATGTTCACATTGTAAACACAGAACAGGGAATTTTCAAACAATTGTTCAAAAAAGGGAGGCCGAAATTTTCTGCCTCCCTGGTGAATTAATTCATATATTATTCTGGTTTAAATACAGTCACATCACCTTTTGAAAGATCGATCTTTCCTGAAGATACAGATGTTATGCTGCTTTCACTGGAAAAGTCTTCCTGTGCTGAGATCAGACTGTTGTCTGTGGAGCCGTCTGTCAGACCGTTGCCTCTTAATACATTCTGCAGCGTATTGCTTACTGCTACATTGCTTGTGAAAATATCACTGCCGGATGTAATAGCAGAGCCACTGTTCTGCATTTCCTGCTGCTGTTCTTCTGTCGGATAGAAGGACGGCTGACGAATATAACGGAAACTTGCACTGTATGCTTCTCCAACAGTAACTCCGTTCTTACCAGAAGAACAATGTACAGCGATCCAGTCGCCTGCATCAGTCTTTCCGCAAAGGATACCTACATGGTTATCACTGCCAGCTTCCGGTCCCTTCTGGAATACCAGATCACCAGGCTGTGCATCTGCCTCACTGACTACATTGGCTTTCTCCCACTGATCTGAGGTTCCGTCACCTACCACATCCTGCATACCCTGATTCTGATATCCATTGATCACTGCCCAGGTTACAAATCCGCTGCAGTCCAGACCATATGCACGAAGTGTGCCTGTGCTTTTGCTTCCTTCTGCAGAAACCATCTCTGTCGCTCCCCAGCTTGGGTCAACACCCAGAACTGTGGACTTGCCACCCCAGAAATATCCTACCTTGCCCACCAGTGAATAGGCTGCTGAAATAACATTTACTCTCTCTTCAGAGACATCATCTCCTACGCTTTCACGGACAAATCCTTTGGAAGCAGTTACTACTGCGCAGAGAAGTTCACAGTCTGTTTCTACGTATTTCTTAAGAATCTTACGGTCTTTTTTGGAAATTTTATTCTTCTTGATATAATAGTTGATCTTACGGTTTCCATAAGTAACATGTGTAATATTCTGCTTGTCCCTGACTACAGGATTCATCTGTGCGAAGATCTCTGCCAGTGCTCCCTTGCAGGAAGAATCCAGTTTATATTCCGTCTGTCCTGCCTTGTTCTGCTGGTATACATAAACAGCCAGAATATCCTGCCAGTTTCTTACCAGAAGACCGTCTGCAGAAGTAGTTGTTTTACTGTTCTCAGCATCACTTACATCTGTAAGTTTATTTTTTTCTTTATATTCTTTCTCAATTTCATCCATCACAGATGCGAAATCATCAGAAAAAGTAAGATTATAATTCTTCTTCAGGCTATCCAGATAGAAATCCTTGCCTGCATGAATGTTCGAAGCATAATATACAGGTGTTCCTGTCTGAGCTGTGGCTGAAAATGAATTATTGTTCGCAGGTTCCTGTTTTTTCTGTTCCTCCAATGCCGCGATGGAAGCCTCCATCTCAGTCAAAAGATTATAATTGGAAACCTGGGCTTTCTCCTCGACTGTCAGTGTTTCATAGGCAGCGCGGATACTCTGTACTATAGATTTCTTCTCCAGTGTGATCGTCTGTTCGTGAAGAGCATTGATCCTGTCTATTATATCCTGCGCACTCTTTGTAATCAGATTTCCCGGGGTCGGGGTCGGAGTTACAGGTTCCGGAGTTGGAGTCGGGGTATCCGGGACTGGCGTCGGCGTCGGAGTATCCGGAACTGGCGTCGGCGTCGGAGTATCCGGAACCGGGGTTGGCGTTGGAGTATCCGGAACCGGGGTTGGCGTTGGAGTATCCGGAACTGGCGTCGGCGTTGGGGTATCTGGATCCGGTTCCGGCGTTGGGGCATCCGGTTCTGAATCTCCGCCATCTGTAAATTCATCTCCAGAGGAGTCAAATTCATCAGAGCTGACTACTTCTGCATCTGCGTCAGCTGCTGCAAGAACAGATGCCGGTCCTGACAATGCCATACCGGTCATTAATGTCATACACAAAAGTTTAGTAAGATACTTATTCTTCATATATTTAAAATGCTCCCTTCTTTCCGTAGACATGTCTTTCTCCCCTGTATGTAAGACATGATGCACAAAAAATTCAACTAGTCTCATTCTAGCATAATCATACTTTGAAATCAACATCTGCAAATGGATAACTTCCTCATTTATCCAGATTTCATGTTTTATTCACATTTCTAAATGAAAAGTTTTATCATTGGAAAGTTATACATTTCTATTCACGGAAACAGGCTGCCGGAAACTTTTCTCTCCGGCAGCCTGTCGTTATTTTATTAGTAATTTCACCCTTTCAGGCCGGCTGACTCATCAGTACAAATTCCTGACCAACACATAGTTGCACAAGGCCCTGTATTACCTGAAAACACATATTCAGGATATACTTTATGTCTTCCTCCACACATCGAAGTTTATTGAGATACCGCTCATGGCTGGCTTCAATATAATCGATCAGTGCGGCAAAGGTGCTGAACCGGATAGCCGGTTCCAGATATCTGTGCGCTTCTCCTCGCTGTATGCAGGATTTCAGCTCGTTTTTAAGTATTTTCTCATAATGATTATGCTGTGCAAGACTGCCTGTATATGTTTTATTGTGAGGAAAGGTAAAATAATCCGCCATATAGTGAATCACTTCGCCAAAACGACGCCAGTAAACTCTCTGATTGCTCTCTTCCAACCGGGTATCCACCAGTTCTTTCATCTGTGCCTTGACATCCTCAAAAGTTCCGAAGAACTCATGGCGTCTGGTGATAAAAGACGGCTTGATATCCGGAAGAATACTTCCAAAGCAGAAAGCCTTTCTGTGAGATTGAAGGCTCGCAGTATCTGGCATCTGGTCCGCAAGATATCTTGCTAATAAAATATGTGATTTTTTACGCAATTCTTTTCCTCTTTCTTTCTGTGAGAATTGTTAACTTCAACCAACAAAACTTACTATAGCAGATTTACATAAGATTTTCAATGCTTTCTTCACAGCTTTTTTATTTCTTTTGTGAAAGATCCATGAACTGACTGAGCAGTTCCAGATCCCCTGCTTTTACTTTCAGATTGGTTTCCAGCCGTTCTCCTTCCGGAGTTACATAAGAAATCTCCAGGATACTTCCTTCCCGGATTCCCTTTCTGGAAACAGCTCTGCAGAAAGCCGGAAATTTCGGGTGATTTCGTTTAAAGGTATTCCATGCATTGGTAATTTTTAACATACTTCCTATATTCATGGGCATTTTACCTACCTCCTTTTTGCTTTTATCTTCTGTCGCATTTATATCGACTTGATTATACATAAAAAAGGGGCTGTTGTATATGCCTTATTTTTCTGTTAGTGTTTTTCCTGCATATGGGATATCACAGTTTTCACACCTGACAGATAACAAAGCTGTGCATACCGTTCATCCCTGGTGCTCAGGCAGGCTATGTAATCATCGATCACCCTGCGGGCCGCATAAGGCAGATCTAGCTTTTCATACCTGCGTTCCAGTTCTTCGAGATCTCTGTTGTCCTGCAGAATATACTCGTCACCGGCTTCAATATTCTGTTTTGTGTCCATCTGTTTTTCCACCATGGAAACATCCATGGTTTCCGCTAAAATTTCATCCATTAAATTTCTCCTTTTTGTATTTTGATAATAAGACATGGTTCGTTATTATTCTATAAATTTGCACTTTCACTGTCAACGTAATTCGTCCGACAGTATATGATGTAATTCGTCATAAAAACTGCTTTTATAACAATCTAAATCTTTCTTTAAATGCAGAAAAACCTCCCGGCAGGTATTGCCAGAAGGTTTTCCATACATATGTGAGTTTTTATTAATATGCCGTACGTCATTTTTCCATAAAGATATGTGAAATTACAGTAAAATACGTGAAATTGAATTTCCTGCAAATCCCCTAAATATGCTCAAAATCCGGTGTTCCATACAGGTCGAATGGGGTACTCTGGTAGACATAGTAATTCAGCCAGTTTGTATACAGATTGTTTGCATGGGCTCTCCACATAAGAAGAGGCATGTTGGCAGGATCATTGTCTTTGTAATAATTTTTGGGTATCTCGATAGGGAGATTTTTGCTCACATCCCTTTTGTATTCTCCATCCAGGGTTACACGGTCGTATTCCGGGTGTCCCATAACGAAAATGCGGCGGCCGCCGTCTGCCATGGCAAGGAAAAGTCCTGCTTCCTCAGATTCCGCCAGCACAGTCAGTTCCTTACAGTTGTGAATATCTTCAATAGGAACCTCTGTATGTCTGGAATGAGGTGCCAGGAACATATCATCAAATCCTCTCACCAGCGGAATCTTACGATTCAGTACCTTATGCCAAAAAAGGCCGAACATTTTCTCATCCAGCATTCTCTTTTTCAGTCCGTAGAAATGATAAAGACTGGCCTGTGCCGCCCAGCACAGGAAAATAGTAGAGGTTACATGTTCTGTAGTCCAGTCCATGATCTCTGTAAGCTCCTGCCAGTAATCCACCTCCTCGAATTCCATCTGCTCTACAGGTGCTCCGGTAATGATCATTCCATCGTATTTATTACCTTTAAGTTCCGGAAAAGTCTGGTAAAATTTATTCAGATGACTCATGGAAGTATTCTTGGACTCATGGCTCTGCACTGCCATAAAAGTCACATCTACCTGCAGAGGAGTGTTGGAAAGGGAACGCAGAAGCTGCAGTTCTGTCTCCTCCTTCAAAGGCATCAGATTCAGGATCAGAATCTGAATAGGACGGATATCCTGATGGGATGCACGGGATTCATCCATCACAAATATATTTTCTTTTTCCAGAATTTCTTTTACGGGCAGATCGCCCTGTATCTTAATAGGCATTCTTTTTCTCCTTTTTCACTGTTATTTTCTTCTTATCTGCCAGGTTTATTGTCCTGCAAGTTTCAGGAAATCTTCTTCTGAAAGAATTGGGATTCCAAGCTCTTTTGCTTTTTTATTTTTGGATGAATTGGAAGTGGTATCGTTATTGATCAGATAATTTGTTTTTCCGGTCACAGATCCCGTAACCTTTCCTCCCAGAGATTCGATAAACTCTTTCGCCTGGGCGCGGTTTGCAAAATGTTCTACACTTCCCGTGATCACGAAATTCATCCCCTGAAAGATCTGTTCCTCTTTTTTTTCTTCTTTCTTAATATTCAGATACTCCATAAGATGGTCAAGCCGCCGGTTATTTTCCTCACTGGCGAAATATTCCGTCAGGCTTCTGGCAATCACCGGGCCAATGGTATCTATCTCACTGACTTCTTCCTCTGAAGCATGACGAATCTGCTCCAGATCATCATCAAAATGTCTGCAGATCACTTTCGCATTGGCCAGCCCGATATTGGCAATTCCCAGGCTGTAGATCACTTTCGCCAGAGTGGTCTCTTTTGCCTTCTCCAGATTCACCATAAGGTTCTCGAAAGATTTCTCCCCGAATCCCTCCATCGCCACGATCTCATCTCTGTGTTTCCCGATTTCAAAAATATCTCCGAAATCATGAATAAAACCTCTGGCAATAAATTTCTCCAGGGTAGCCTCTGAGAGTCCATCAATATTCATGGCATCTCTGCTTACAAAAAGTGCAAAAGACTTGATCTTTTTTGCCGCACAGTCGGGATTGGTACAATAAAGTGCCTCCACTTCATTCACTTTACGGATCTCTGTTGCGTGGCCGCAGGCAGGACAGGCTACCGGAATCTCCAGGTTACTGCTTCTGGTAAGGTTTTCTGCGATCTGAGGGATGATCATATTCGCCTTATATACAGTAATATTATCTCCAATCCCCAGCTCCAGTTCCTTCATAATACTGATATTGTGCACGCTGGCACGGCTGACTGTGGTTCCTTCCAGCTCTACAGGTTCAAATACAGCTACCGGATTAATCAATCCTGTTCTGGAAGGACTCCACTCTATCTTCTGCAGATGGGTCTCCCTGATCTCATCTGCCCATTTAAAAGCAAACGCATTCCTCGGAAACTTCGCAGTTCGTCCCAGCGAATCTCCGTATACAATATCATCATACAGCGCAACCAGCCCGTCCGATGGAAAATCATTCTGGCTGATAGCTGTAGAAAAATACTCCATCGCCTCATCCAGTGTTTCGGCTGTCACCATCTGGTATTCTACCACATCAAATCCCTGCTCCTTCAGCCACTGAAACTGAAACGCCCGGGAATTGCCAAAGTCCACATTCTCTGCACTTACCAGGGCAAATGCATAAAATCGTACATTTCTTCTGGCAGTGATCTCATTATTCAGCTGACGCACTGATCCGCTGCAGAGATTTCTCGGGTTCTTATATTTCGCATCCACATCCTCAATGGATTCATTGATCCGCTGGAAATCAGAATAGGTAATGATGGCTTCCCCGCGAAGGACCAGCCTTCCCTGATATGGGATCTTCAGCGGAATATTTTTAAATACCCTGGCATTATTTGTCACAACCTCACCAACCACACCGTTCCCTCTGGTAACAGCCTTCACAAGTTCCCCGTTTTCATACGTAAGAACCACTGTAAGTCCATCCAGCTTCCAGGAAAGCAGCGTCTGGTGTTCCCCTATAAACTCTCGAAGAACTTCCCTGTCTTTCGTCTTATCCAGAGAAAGCATGGGGGTTTCATGTTCTTCTTTGGGAAGCTGCTCTACGGCTTCATATCCTACGCTGATGGTGGGACTGTTTGCCAGAACGGTTCCC
Organism: Blautia luti; assembly: GCF_033096465.1. Taxonomy (NCBI): domain Bacteria; kingdom Bacillati; phylum Bacillota; class Clostridia; order Lachnospirales; family Lachnospiraceae; genus Blautia; species Blautia luti. Next base: position 2,190,780 of record NZ_AP028156.1, read on the forward strand.
GTTTCTTTTTCCAGAGCCTGAAGCTCGTCGTACATCTGATCGTACTCTCTGTTGCTTATAATCTCTGTATCTTCCTGATAATAAGCTTTTGCCGCTTTGTCCAGCTTCTGCGCCAGTTCTTTCATTCGCCTGATTGCCGCTGTTTCCATGACGTCCTCCTGTTCCTGTCACTGTTTCACTTGTAGAAGATGCAAGCATTGCCTGCAAAGTCTTCCATTCTTCCGGACGGATTTCCCGGTATTCTCCCTCCTGGATCCCATCCAGGGTAAGATTCATGATCCGGATCCTTTTCAGCTTCAGCACTTCATACCCCAAATACAGACACATACGCCTGATCTGCCGGTTCAGACCCTGGGTCAGTATGATCCGGAATGTATCTGAACTTGTCTGTTTCACTGTACATGGCCTGGTCACTGTATCCAGGATGGGGATCCCTCTGCTCATCTGCCGGATAAATTTCTCATCTATTGGCTTGTTCACTTTCACAAAGTATTCTTTCTCATGCTTATTCCCGGCACGCATGATCTTATTCACCAGATCTCCCTCATTCGTCAGAAGGAGCAGCCCCTGGGACTCTTTGTCCAATCTGCCTACCGGATAAATGCGAAGAGGATAATCCAGATAATCTGTTACTGTGGTTTCATCTCTCTGCTGTTTCGTGCTGCAGACGATTCCTCTTGGTTTATTAAAAAGAAGAAGTACTTTTCTGTTGTTTTTACTGACAGGCATCTGATCCAGGCAGATTTCTTCATCAGGGGATACTTTCTGTCCACTTACTGCTTTCTCTCCGTTCACGGTAATCCTTCCCTGTTCGATCAGTCTGTCCGCTTCCCTGCGGGAACATACACCTGCGTCGCTTAAATATTTATTGATTCTTATTTTTTCGTCCATTTTTCTATTATATAATTTTTTCCAGAGGTTAGCAACCTTGAATCTCCTTGTAATTTTTTTTCATTTATTGTATCATATTGTAGAATAATAAAAATAAAGGAGGCATTTTATGTCAGGCCATTCACCACAGACAAGCCGCCTGCTGACTGTCATTGCTGTCTTTCTGTGTATCTGCATGAGCGGGATTTTTACACGTTCTTCAGCTCTGCCGTCACAGATCAGCCCAAGCTCTGATGCAGAAACCCTTGTCTCTGAAGAAATCTCCCTGACAGTTACACCAGTTGATATACCCCAGGCCACTCCAACCCCATCACCGAAAGTGACCAAGGCAGCTTCTAAAAATAAATCCAAAAAATCTTTCAAGGTTTCCCACGAAGCTTCCGAAGGTAACTGGACTTCCAGTGGAAGTAACTGGATGTTTCTTGTAGATGGAAATGCATATACCGGCTGGCTCACAGACACAGACGGTAAACGTTATTATTTCGACGAAAACGGGATCATGCAGACCGGCTGGGTAGATGTAGATGGAAAACGATATTATATGGATCTGGACGGCATTATGCAGACCGGAGATATCACGATTGGCAAAAAGTCCTATCATCTCAATGATGACGGATCTTTAGAAGGCTATAAAGCAAAAAAAACTTCAAAGAAAAAAAGTTCAAAGGAAAAAAATAGAAAAAATTCTTCTTCTGATAAAACTTCAGCCGTTTCCAGTACAGATTCTGACAGCAAAAAATACGTTGCCCTCACCTTTGACGACGGCCCCAGTTCTTTTACAGACAGACTTCTGGACTGTCTGGAGGAAAATAACGCAAAGGCCACTTTCTTCATGGTAGGTACAGAAATCGCAAGTTTCCCCGAGGAAGTAAAACGTATGAAAGAACTGGGCTGCGAGCTTGGAAACCACACTTACGATCACACAGATCTGACCACTCTGTCATCAGAAGACATCAGTTCCGAGATCGCCCGGGTAGATCAGCAGCTTGTTGACCTCACCGGCCAGGGTGCATCTGTGGTACGTCCGCCTTACGGTTCTGTGAATGATACTGTCAAAGCAACCATCGGCACACCTATGATCCTGTGGTCTATCGATACCCTGGACTGGAAAACACTGGATTCCCAGTCTACAGTGGATGAAGTCATGAATAATGTTCAGGATGGATCCATTGTTCTTATGCATGACATTTACAGCACTTCTGTAGATGCCGCAGAGATTTTGATCCCTCAGCTGATCGAAGACGGATATGAACTGGTAACAATTCATGAACTGGCTTCTGTCCATGGGATTGAACTTCAGACCGGCATTACATACGGAGATTTCCATAACAACTGATGCAATTGTCAGATTTATAGCTGCTGCCGGAGAGCATTTCCTGTCTTTCCGGCACATATTTTTATATCACAATGATGATTTTTAACACCGTCAGCTCCAAATAAAACTATCCCGGCAAGTACAAGGCTTTTACGCTTTACTGCTTGTTCGGGATAGTTTTATTTTAAGAAATATTTTTTATTTTTGAGCGCAAAAAGCCCCTATCCGAACAATTGGCTAACAAGCCTGAAAAATCTAATTTCTCCATCACTTTTTTAAGGGTATAGACGGGATCGTCGTCAGGTAAACTCAATTCATAGAAACTAAAGTTAATTTTCTGTTGTCCTAATTCAAAAAAGTCATTATAATAATTAATTGTTAGCATAGTTACATTATAACATGTAACGGAGAAAAAGATGGTTGTCGTTAGCCATCTTTTTTTCTTTTTATAGATATAAACAAGAAGGATGTAATTCGAAACGAATTACATCCTTCTTGTTCTAGGACTATCTATTTCCTGACAGCCCTTTTATTATTTTCCTATTCAGTTCTGTTCAAGGAGATCTCCACGGATATATCCCGTTTCACCATCATAATCAATCTGCACCCATTCACCTTCGGTGCCCTGCTTCTCTACCTGATCTCCCGCTGAAATTACGCCAAGAATCTCAGCATCCGTATTCGCTTCCGCACGGACATTACAATCCTCGGAAGCAGTCAGCATTGTGCCGTTCTGCGCCTCTGTCGATGCGTTGACAGTAGATTCTTCTCCCAGTCCGTTCAGGAACTCTTTCAGAGCAGAATCATCCTGCTGTGCCTTATCCAGCTCAGTCTGTACTTTCGATACAAGTTCTGATACATCGCTGTCAGAAATCTGAGAATCCATATATACAGAAATCTGAGAATCCTGCGATGCATCATTGTCAATAATCCAGTTTCCGTCGCTGTTCTTATATACATAGAACTGTGTCAGCGCCGGAGCTTTGGTATCAATACCCTGACAGATATAATAGAAACAGGCGTATACCACATAAGAGTCATCTGTCATACCCTTCTTGGTGTAAACATCGCCTACTTCATACCCTTCGATATAATCGTTTAAATTTTCGACTTTTGACTCATCGGACGGTGTAAAATCATCTTCCAGAGTCTTCAGCGTTGCAATATCTTTTTCCCCCAGAGCTTTATAATAGCTCTTAATTAATGCAGTGATATCTGCATCTGCTGTTTCCATAGGATTGGCGTCTTCTTTCTTCTCGTCAGACTCCCCTTCATTTGTCGGAGAAGAAGGAACATTTCCCTGGTCACCGGATGTGGTCGTCTGTCCGTCACTGGAATTCCCCTTATTACTTCCTGTGCAGGCACGGATACCAAAGAACAAAACCACCACGATTATCAGAATTCCACCGCCCAGCATAAAATACCGGAGGTTATCTGACAACCATTCTCTAAAATCATCCAAGTTCTTGTCCTCCTTATGATACAACGCACCGGAACTGTACATACGTCCCAGGCAGCACACCTGAAGGGAATCGAACCCCCGCACATGGTACCGGAAACCACCGCTCTATCCACTGAGCTACAGGTGCAAGTAACATAATCAGATCATCTGAAATTGTCATAGATGTTCATCATTAGTTAACATTGATTCTATCACATGACCCTGAAAATGTAAAGTTTTTTTTGGGAATATGCTTAAATGCACAAAAGTTATCTACTGTTTCGACATTTTCTCCAACAGAGACTTCAAGGGCGGACACGTCAGCATGCTGACATGTTCACCCTTTTGTTCACCCTTTTATTCCCTTTTCTTTCCAGCTGAGCCTTTACATCTTAAGGGTATCAAACTTAAATCTGACAACCAGCAGAGTCAGAAACATTAAAACAAATCCGGCAGGAAGTGCGATCCACGGAGTCTGCACAAAGCCTGCTATAATATAAGTTACGAAAGAAACAACCGCTGCCATCAGCGCATATGGAAGCTGTGTGGTAACATGATTTACATGATCACACTGTGCGCCCGCTGAAGCCATGATCGTAGTATCTGAGATTGGTGAACAATGATCACCGCATACAGCCCCTGCCATGCATGCAGAAATAGAAATGATCATCAGTTCATGATTCGTTCCTGAAAATACATCTACTACGATAGGGATCAGGATACCGAAAGTTCCCCAGGAAGTACCTGTGGCAAATGCGATCACTGCACCGATCACGAAGATAATAGCAGGAAGCAGGTTCATCAGACCGCCTGCAGAAGATTTTACAACACTGTAGACGAAATCAGATGCTCCCAGACTGTCTGTCATTGCCTTCAAAGTCCATGCAAAGCTGAGGATCAGAATTGCAGGAACCATTGCCTTGAATCCTTCCGGAAGACATGCCATACAGTCACGGAAATTCATAACACGGCGTACCAGATAAAGCACAATCGTGATGACCAGTGCAAAGAAACTTCCCAGTACCAGACCAACAGAAGCATCACTCTGTGAAAATGCAGTAACAAAATCAGTACCGCTGAAGAATCCACCTGTATAGATCATTCCGATGACACAGCAGATCACAAGACTGATGATAGGGATCAGAAGATCGATCACTTTTCCACGGGGATTCACTTTCGCATCATCCTCCGCATTGGCATACGGTCTTCCCGCAGTGGTGTAAATATCACCCTTCAATGCATTTGTTTCATGAACACCCATAGGTCCGAATTCCACTTTCATAAAGACCATGGCGATCATCATGAAAATAGTCAGCAGTGCATAGAAATTGTAGGGGATCGCATGCACAAAAAGAGAAATACCATCCTCTCCTTCTACGAATCCGCTTACTGCTGCTGCCCAGGAAGAAATAGGGGCAATAATGCAGACAGGTGCTGCTGTAGCGTCGATCAGATATGCCAGCTTCGCACGGGATACATTATGTTTGTCCGTTACAGGCCGCATAACGCTTCCTACTGTCAGGCAGTTAAAATAATCATCAATAAAGATCAGTACACCCAGAACAATAGTAGCAAGCTCCGCACCTACTCTTGTCTTGATCTTCGTACCTGCCCAGCGTCCGAATGCTGCTGAGCCTCCTGCCCTGTTCATCAGGCATACCATCGTTCCCAGGATAACCAGAAAGATCAGAATACCCATATTGTAAGAACTTGTGAGCACAGAGATCAGCCCGCCTTCAAAGATATGAAGGACAGTTCCCTCGAAACTGAAATTAGAATAAAACAAAGCTCCCACCAGGATTCCAGCAAACAGAGAACTGTATACTTCCTTGGTGATCAGAGCCAGGGCGATGGCCACGATCGGCGGGATCAACGCCCAGAAAGTTCCGTAAAATTTCGCAGATGCCGCTGTTTCCTCCTCCGCTGCCAGAGCAGTCAATGGACTGGCAAGAAGCATCAGCATGATCATGGAGAATCCCAGTGACCATTTCTTTAAGTTACTTTTCATTTAAGTACCTCCCTCTTTTTTCCAGATACATAACAAGAAAGAATCCTGCCCGGAAGGCCTTTTGCATAATAGGAAATTCGTCAAATTCTCCTGTTATACAAAAAACCACGAATGTATTATGAAACACATTCGTGGTATCTAACGTAGTATACGTTATTTCGATAGCGCTTCACCCAGGTGACAGTACGGCACATATTCTGTGACGTCCCAGGAACCAGCCTCCTGACCTGTCAGGTTCCTTCGGCGGTTTCCCCTTTCACCGGATGGCTGTCATACCATACTCCCCGGTCTACTGATGAATCCCGCGCCTCTATCTTTACATATCATTTTTTACACTTTATCAGTTTTTCAGGCAAATAGCAATAGATATCCTGCTATTTCTGCTTATTTTTCCAAATTAAGCAGTATTTCCTGCATCCTAGCATTAATCATATCCTATCCGTTGTATTTATAAACATAATAGGATCCTGTCTGCGCCAGCAGTTCACATCCGCATTCTGTGAGGAATTCATGATCTCCCCCATCTGTTTTCACTATGACAAAATCTGTTTTTGTCTTTTTAAGCGCATTTATAAATCCCTCTTTATCCTCATGGATATGGTATTCTACCACATCCAGCAGTGCTTTCTGTTTCTTATAGAAACTGCCGTTCTCATTATATTTTCCAACTGCTGTACTGCCTGCCCGGTAAAGACTGGCATTTCTGCTGATCACCAGACGGATGCTGGCATCATACTGCCGCACAATACTGTTCAGATCATTGTCAAAAACTGCCCGCGGAGCTTCATTTTCCTGATTCTGATGGATCACATCACAGATGGCCCGCAGATCATCCGGAACTTTATAAATATTCTCCGCTTTCGCGAAATTGGTCACCACTCCATCCAGAGGATTTCCCAGTACGATCAGCGCCGCTGCCACCAGAACCGCCATAATGGGTCTTAACCATTTCCAGCGGATAACAGTTACAAGACGCACTCCGTAATAAGCCACCGCCGGTATCACCGGAAGGATCCAAATAAAACGGTAATACTCATTTTCAAATTTTGCCTTTGAGATCAGATATTTTACAACCAGAGGATTATAGACCGTCAATAATAAGAAAAATGTATATCCTATAAAAATCCTGGAACTTCTCCTACGCCCCCATATCAGCGTACACAAAAGCCCTACTGCAAACAAAAGAGGATACCAGCAAGAACTCCAATATATTTTCATGCAGGCACTGACAAACTGCATCCCCATTTCTTCAATTGTTACTCCTGCCACTGTTTTCTCCTTTCCACCTTATCTTCCGTTTTATGATGCTGCCAGCGTGAGCCAGCCCAGTCTGCAGGCAAAAAACACACCTGCATAAAGAATGGACGGGATCATACAGATCACACAGCACAACAGTCCGAAAGGTTTTTTGTTCATGACTGCAGCCGGAGCCATACCGGCTGTGATCACAACAGGAAAAATAATGGCAGAACCTGAAAACGTCAGCGCACTGATCGCTGTGATAAACAATATGATCCACACATTCCTGTTATCTTTTTCCTGAAGATACCATATCGCACACATCAGAACTGTCGGAATAGCAATATTGGCAAGTATGGCCTTTCCCTCATAACATCTTGTAAAGAAAAAGGTTCCTGAAGAATACAATGTTCCGCAGAATAACTGAAGCATACAGGTAAATACCACCATCAGATCTGCTTTTTTTGCGTCATTTTCCAGAAGCCTCTTTCCAATCTGATAAATGATCAGGTTCGCCGTTAGTACATTCATACAGGACATGACGATCTTCGCCTGGACAATGGGATGGATCCCCAACAGTCTGCACCATACCGCATTGTTCATGGGATATGCCGAAAATATATATCTTGCCTGAAATGTCTTCAACGCAGCACCGTTAAAAGGATTATACCTGGCAAGAGTATCCGTATATACAGATGTACTGACAGTTCCTACATAATAGGCAGCATCCACCGTAGTATCATTGTAAAAGATAACGATCAGACACTGAAGTAAAACCGCTGCACCTGCCAGAAAGATCATCCAGGAGTGCTGTTTCCAGATCCCTGCACTCTTCCTGTTTCTTTTTCTCAGGGAAATGATTCCCCAGACTGCAGCTGCCACAACCAGAACCGCCATAAAAACAGCCCAGACATACGCCGCCGTAGTCAAAGGTACCCAAAGCAGTGTCATCGGAACAATCAGCAGCTCAAACACTGCAAAATATCCCAGATATCCCAGTATAAAAACAAAGGAAATATCGGCTTTGATCTTCAGGATCTTTGCGAGAAGGCTGCCCGCTGCATAAAAAATCAGAAATTCCAGCACGAACCCTATACACGCAAGACACGCTTCTCTCAACTGTCCACCTGCTCTTCTGCCTGTTTTTTCAGAATACCCATGGCAATCTTTTCCGGTGTCATGGGTAATTCCGTCAGACGTACACCGGTTGCATTGTAGATTGCTTCTGCCAGTGCAGGGCACGGAGTATCAATAACCAATTCTCCGATAGATTTCGCTCCAAAGGGACCTGTTTTCTCATAACTGCTCTCAAATTCCACTCGGATATTTCCGATATCCTGTCTGGTCGGAATCTTGTACTGCATGAAAGAGTTATTGCGGATTTTTCCCCTGTCTGTATACTGCACCTCTTCACTGAGTGCCATACCGATTCCCTGCGCAATACCGCCCTCTGTCTGTACACGGGCAAGATTTGGATTGATTGGCGTACCACAGTCAACTGCTGCCACATAGTCCAGAACATCTACATTTCCGGTTTCTGTGTCAACTTCAACTTCTACCATACCAACCATGAACGGAGGCGGTGAAAGCGGTGAAGAATGCTGTTTTACTACCTGAAGTTCAATGTTATTGAAGAATGTGCTCTTCAGCGCGATATCTTCCAGCGATACTTTCTTTTCTGCATCTGCTGAACTGTTAAATTTCACATCTCCACTGTCAAAACCGTTCTCTGCAGAAGCATTTTCTGTGTTATTTTCTCCATTGCTCAAATCTGTGGCATCCATACCAAGTGTTTCATCATAGAAAACATAAGAGCCATCGAAGTCAACTTTTTTCTCATCTACTTCCAGCATCTCTGCGCCAAGTTTGCAGATTCTTTTCTTCAGTTCCTCACATGCTTTCATAACTGCCACACCTGTTGTATAAGTTGTGGAGGATGCATAAGAACCGGAATCATATGGAGAAATATCGGTATCTACGCTGAATACCACAATATTATCCATCGGTGTATTCAGACAGTCTGCTGCAATCTGTGCCATGATCGTGTCACAGCCTGTCCCCATGTCCGTACATCCAAGTGCAAGTGTATAAGAACCGTCTTCATTTAATTTAATGTCAGCTCCGCCTACATCAACTCCTGCAATAGAAGATCCCTGCATTGCCATGGCAACACCAACTCCGCGGACTTTGCCGTTACCCATATCCCGGCGTGGATATTTGGAATCCCAGTCCATCATCTTCTTTGCACGTGCCATACAGCGATCCATGGAACAGCTCTGCGCAAACGGTACATCATGATATCCCGGAAGTGGGCCACCCTCTACAGGCATATTCAGTTCTTTAAGCTTAACAGGATCCATTCCCATCTTGTGGGCAAGTTCATTGACTGCAGATTCCACTGCGAAAATACCCTGCGTAGCGCCATAGCCACGATATGCTCCTGCTGCCTGCACATTTGTATATACAACATCAAAAGAAAATCTGTATGCTTCTGTATGTCTGTAAAGTGCAATAGACTTGTGTCCGCTCAAACCTACAGTTGTAGAACTGTGCTCTCCATATGCGCCTGTATTGGACAGCGTATGTACATCGATCGCTCTGACAATACCGTTCTCATCTGCACCTGCACGTACTGTGATCTCCATTTCATGACGTGGAGAAGAACAGATCATGGACTCATATCTGGAGAAGATCATCTTAGATGGGCGACCTGTTTTCCATGTCACGATCGCCGGATAAATTTCACTAACAGAAGTCTGCTTCGCACCGAAACCGCCACCGATCCTTGGTTTGATGACACGTACTTTGGAAGCAGGGATATCCAGGGCTCTTCCCACGATTCTTCTCACATGGAAAGGTATCTGAGTAGAAGACAATACGATCAGTCTGCCGAAATGATCCATATAGCAGGCTGTACGGAATGTCTCCATCATGGTCTGCTGGTTGGCTTTTGTATGATAAGTGCGTTCTACTGTGTATTTACACTCTGACAGGACTTTGTCTACATCGCCCTGTTCTTCCATTGCCGTGGCACACAGATTTCTTTTATTATCTCCTCCAAGCGGGATTTTCAGCTTCCAGTTCTCTTCCGGATGAACAAGGATCGGGTTATCCTTCGCCTTATGCATATCCAGGACAGGTGCTTCCACACGATAGTTTACGCGGATTCTCTTTAAGGCCTTATCTACTGCTTCCTCTGTCTCACCGGCTACAAGGGCAACAACATCTCCCACGAAACGCACATGGCGGTCAATGATCAGTCTGTCGTCAGGACTCATCTCCGGCGCAGTCTGACCTGCAAGGGTAAAACGCTTCTGCGGTACATCTTTATAGGTAAGAATGCATGCAATACCGGCCACTTTCTCTGCATTGCCTGTCTTAATGTCTTCTACCCAGGCATTGGCATGGGGGCTTCTCAATGCTTTGACGATCAGGCAGTCCTTTGGTGCCAGGTCATCTGTATAAACAGGTTTTCCAGTTACCAGTGACATTGCATCAGTTTTCCGTACAGGTTGATTTACATATTTCATCTTTATGCTTCCTCCTGTGCTTTCTTATATTTAAGGAATTTCAGAATACTCTTGGTCTGAGAAACAAAACCGGAACATCTGCACAGATTTCCTGCCAGATATTCTTTGATCTGCTCCTCTGTCGGGTCTTTGATCTCAGCAAGCATTGCAAACACATTCATAATAAATCCCGGATTGCAGAAACCACACTGCTCTGCTCCCTCATTGGCCAGGAAACTTCCGAACTCCTGTGCTTCTCTCTGCATTCCTTCCAGGGTTACGATCTTCTTTCCTTCGATTCGAGCTGCAAGTGTACTGCAGGAAAGCACCGGGCGTTCATCCATCAGTACCGTACAGAGGCCGCAGTTGGCTGTTTCACAGCCTCTTTTTACGCTGAAGCAGCCCTGTTCACGCAGAAAATCAATAAGCAGTGTATCCGGCTGGATCTCTGCGTTACGGTTCACACCGTTAAGCCAGAAATTAATATTCATTCTTCATTCCTCCTACTGCTTCCCACGCTCTCCTTGTAAGAACCCGCACCAGAAGAGCCCTGTATTCTGCTGAACCGCGCATATTTCCATCAACATGCACTGTCTCTGCTGCATAGGATGCAAAATCTGCAATCGCCTGGGTACGCTGGTTCCTGGTCATATTCTTAAAGTTCTTCAGGATCTGTTTCTCATCTTTCACTACCATTGCCTTATACGGTCTGGCACCGATCACTGTTCTTGCTTCCTCTCCGATCAGGGATGCTGTACAGGTCAGTACCGGAAAATCTGTCTTCGTATTTCTCTGACTCTGGTAGCAGATAAAAAGCGGTTCTTTTCTGACTATAATATTTACAAGGATATCATTATCCTTCTTCATGTTCACGAATTCTGTCAGCGGAACACGTCCACCATTGTACAGTTCCACCCAGGTATCCATTCCCAGGAACATGGTAAGAACATCAGAAAATCCAAATCTTCCATAAATACTTCCCCCCACTGTGGCACAGTTACGGAATTGCACACCTACAATGTGACAAAGGCTTTCTTTCATAGCTCCATGTGTGTAGGTGTCCAGAGCCTCATTTGTTTCCAGATCCCTGAGGGATGTCATACATCCGATGACAAATTCCTCATCATTTTCCATAATGGTATCCAGTCCAAGGCCTGACAGGTCAATGGCTGTGGATACTGCTCTGTTGCCCATTTTCATCCAGACCATTCCACCAATGATACGGGCAGTTTTTTTCTGGTTCAGCTCATAGGCTTCTGCCAGACTTTTTACCTTTACATAGCTTTTGATTTTCAGCATTATGTAATCCTTTCTCTTTTTTCTATACTGAAATTTCACTTCTTCTCTCAGTATTCTGTCCGTTTCTTCCGGACAACCAATTTATCATATTAACATAATCTGATAGAAAAATCTACAAATCTGTCTTTTTTCCCCGATCATTTTAACATAATCCCGAAGTCTGTGTCTATTGATAAAAATACCCAAATTATAAATAAAAAAGGTGTATATCATGCTCTGATATACACCTTCGCCAGTCCCGGATGCTGTCAGCCGGAATATCTTAATGCATTGATTGGTTTCTTTCTGGCCGCTTTATTTACCGGATATAATCCGAATACGATCCCGATCATACAGCCCATCATACTTACCAGAAGTGCTTCAATAAGAAACTGCAGCATGATTGTTCCTCTGCTTGCACCAATGGCTTTGCGGATTCCAATTTCCTTCGTTCTCTCTGTCACAGAAACCAGCATAATATTCATAATTCCAATTCCTCCTACAAGGAGGGAAATTGCCGCGATTCCTCCAATCATCAGAGACATGGTATTGGTTACACTTTCCATAGTATCCATGATCTGTGACTGATCTGTAACAGTGAATGCATCTTCATCTTTTTCAAAACGTTCTAGAATTTCCTGTGTCAGAGCTTCCTTCGCATAGTCCAGCGTATCTTCTCTGGATGCATATGCATAAAACTGGGTAACATCCAGTACATTATCTGCGATCCTTGTCATCGTAGAGTACGGAATATATCCTTCCAGAGAAACGCTGCTGTCCCTGTCACCTGGGTTCCGGAAATCAGTGCACCGTTCTCCAGCATCACATCTGCTGTATCATCTCCTGTCTGTGCATAGATCAGTTTCACCCTGCCGCTTACAGAAGCTTCCAGGGTTTCTTCATCATCCTCATCCTGGCAGGCACTGATCTTCTCATCCAGGTCCTGAATATCTCTTCAATACCTCTTCGATCTCGATTCTCGACGGGACAGTCTGAGACTGTGCATCAGCCAGCGTCAGATTACCGGTTCCTGTGATAGTATCGGAAATCTTTCCAATCTCTACAGTAGCTGACTGAGCCTGTTTCGTTTCCTCCGGCATTTTCATCGCTGTGTTCTTTTTCCCTGATTTCTTCTTTTTTATCACCTTGCTCTCAGACATCTTTCTTTCCCTCCATTTATTCAGTCTGTCATACAGTTTTTTGCCCTGACTGCTTTTTATGCAATTAACTATATCTGGAAATTGTGAGCAATTTTTGAGGCGAATATGAAAAGCCTGTACACAAAATGTGATGTCAAATAGATTCCTGGTTTATTTTTATGTGCAAGATTCAGTCATAATCTATCGTACTCTTATTTTGTGTATTATATATAATAATGTTCTTTTAATTTTGTTTTTTTATGTATTTTACTGGTATTTTTCTGACATTAGTGTTATAATGTTAACAAACAACAGAATATCACAAAGGAGGGTTTGATTATGAGTAAACGCGTAATTACCATAAACAGGATGCTTGGCAGTAACGGACGCCTGATTGGCAGAGCTCTGGCAGATGAACTTGGGTTCACATTTTATGACAAGGAACTGATCGACATTGCAGCACAGAAAGAAAACATCCCCTTCGATATACTTGCCAAAGTTGATGAGAAAAAGGGCAGCCAGTGGCGTTTCCCCATCGAGCATGAGCTCCAGCTTGACAGTGATTTTCATTTCGTGCCTATGAATGATGTACTTTTTGATCTGCAGCGTAAGATCATTGTAGAGACAGCACAGAAAGAAGACTGTGTGATCGTTGGCAGATGTGCCAACCATATTCTGGAAGGAAACTGTCTCAGTGTATTCATTTATGCACCCTTTGATTACCGTGTACAGACTGTTATGCAGCGTACAGGCAGAGAAGAAAAAAGTGTCCAGAAAATGATCCGGAAAGTAGATAAAGAACGCCGCACTTATTATGAATATTTCACTGATAAAAAATGGACGGATTTCTCTCAGTATCATCTGGCAGTTGACAGCAGCAGATTCGACCAGGATACCATCATAAAGATGATCAAACTTGGATTGTAACAGACGACCTGCAGATAGCCCTTCTTTGATCATGTAAATCATACAGAAATAACATAGAATAATATAAAAACAGGCTTTCAGCAGATATTTCCTTACCGGACATCTGCCTGGAAAGCCTGTTTTACTATGTCAGACAACTTATTTATAATTTAAAATATAATCTTTCAGGAAATCATAGATCTGATTTTCCGTAGGCGGACAGCCTTTCACATTATGAACAAATCTGCAGGTGCATGCCCCTACTCCCAGATTCCCGGTCTTTCCCCTGAAGCCCTGTCCGATGCAGATCTTTTCATCCAGTTTTTCAAACAGGCCGTCATTTTTCAGCATTTCCAGTGCAGGGATCAGATAACCATAGCAGGCGCTGCAGGATTCCACCTCTTCCACGGCATCCTGTAATTCCACTACTTTCCGGGATTTCGGCAGTTTCTTTCTGGCTGTATCCTCACAGTATATGATGCGGGCATGTTTCAGATCCGTACTTCCCACGCCCAGTTCTTCCGCCAGTTTAATATATGGTACCTCCTCTGTCTTATAATGCATCATCTCACAGACATAAGAATCCATAAGCACAGGATCCATTCCTGCCAGAACGCGGTTCATCACAACCGGATTTCCTCCGTCTTCGAAGTCCAAATCTCCGCAGATATTATCTACCACTATGAAATCCTGATGGATTCCTGCATTTAAATGAGCGATTGGTTTATGCAGTCCCATTGCATGGAATCTTCTTTTCTCCGTGTTCGGGATCAGGCCTTTCATATTTTTCAGGGCACAGGTGATCTTTGTCTGACAGTGTCCCTTCAGAACCGGAACATTGATCAGAAAGTCTACCTCTGCCACACGTTCACAGATATTTAACTTCACACCTTTGCAGTCACGCTCAATGCCTTTATCCTTCTGCATATCCCAGAAAGGCACCTGATATTTCTCCGAAAGTTCACAATATCCGCATACCTCATATGCTTCCGTAGTCTTATCTCCTACCCAGGAGCCCTCAAGAACAGCTATTTTCTTATATCCTCTCTCCTGCAGATACTCAATAATCCCCGCCACAATCTCCGGATGCGTAGTAGCTCCCCAGGAAGCCTCAGATGGCGCAACAAGATTAGGCTTGATACCAATCTGCATATCCGTATCAAAAATCTGTGCTGCCAGATTACATTGTGTCAGGAGTTCTTTGGTCATTTCTTTGTATTGCGTGCCGTTTTTTATATAAATTTCGTTCGTGTTCATAGATTCTTCTCTTTCACAATCCTTTTTATATATCTCTCTGAGCACAGCCTGTACATGCTCTGATTTCTTTTCTTATATGCAGCCTCATCTGGTCGTTCCCCAGAAAATCAGCGCCAGCATTCCCGGACCTGTATGTGCTCCGATAACAGGGCCAATATCCGCAATGCGTACTTCTGAATCCGGATATTTGGAAAGTACAGTTTCTTTCAGCTCCAATGCAGTTTCCATACTGTCTCCATGTCCGATCACTACCAGCTTTCCAAGTTCAGGCAGCCATCCCTGCTCCATTTTGGACATCTGCAGTTTAAATGCTTTTTTTCGTCCTCTTGGTTTATCCATAACTTTCAGAGTACCATCCTCTGCCACATGCAGCAACGGTTTGATATTCAAAACAGTTCCAATTGCGGCAGATGCTGCTGAAATACGTCCTCCATGACGCAGATGATCTAACATATCTACAGTAAACCAGTGGCATACCTGAAGTTTATGTTCCTCTGTCCACTTCTGCAGTTTCTCCATGGACATCCCCTCTTTCTGCATCCGCAATGCTTCACGGACAATAAATCCCTCTCCTACAGAAGCACATAAAGTATCCACACAGATAATCTTTCTCTCAGGATACTTCTCCTTTAAATCTGCAATAACCATATTCGCAGTATTATATGTACCGGATAATCCGGATGTAAAACATAAATAAAAAATATCCTGTCCGTTTTTCAGCACAGGCTCGAAATGATCATAATAAGTCTGAGGATTGATCTGGGAAGTAGAAGCAAATTTCCCAGATCTCTGCATCTCATAAAACTGCTTTACAGTAAGATTTCCTCCCGGTCCAAACAGAAACTGCTCTCCTCCAACCTCAACCTGCATAGGAATGATCTCCAGTTTCGGATAACCTTCCAGCATTTCTTCACTCATATCTGCTGTTGCATCTGTAAGAATCTGATATTCCATAAGCATTCTCTAAGTTCCCTTCGTATTTAGTCATTACCACTGCATTCAGTATACCATAGGAATCGTTAATTTACCACATCTTCTGATTCCTGCCACTGCCTTGATCAGCTGTTCAGGCGGTACCCGGCACCCCAGACTGTTTCGATGATCTGTGGGTTTCTGACATCATCTTCTAATTTTTCTCTGAGGCGATTGATGTGTACGGATACGGTTGCTACATCTGAGACATATTCATAGCCCCATATTTTCTCAAATAATTCTTCTTTTGAAAATACAATATCATTGGCGGTTAAAGATTATAGTAGAAAAAGTTAAACAGTTTTTAAACAAAAATGCCACCAGTCGTTTTCAACTGGTGACATTTTGTATAATTACAAATATTTCTGCATATCATCCCGCAGATTCTCTTCCATTCTGATAAGTTTCTTTGCTGCGGAGATGCTTTCTGAGGATGCATCTTTGCATTGGTGCAGAGCTTCTGTGATGGACTGGATTCCCATGTTGCATCCGTTCATGATGATTTTGACTGCCTGTTTGTTTTCGTCTTCTCCTGTCACCATTTTGACGCCTGTGGTCATCCAGGAGAATGTGGAGACCATGACTCCCGGTTCTTTCTCCGGCTGACCGGCACGCAGGAACATTTTGGAGACTTCTGCCTCCAGTTCTTTGTGTCTGGAACAGTATTTCTCGATCACACCTGCGATCCCGGCGTCTGTTACATGGTGCTGGACCTGCTCCATACTTTCGATTCCCATTTTACATCCGACACTGCATTCTTCCAGCAGTTTTTTGGTGCTGTTATCCATTTGGGTTCCTCCTGTCAGAATTCAAAAAATAATTTCTGTATCGGATATAGTATGTGTATTTGCCAGTTATCTATGCAATGCGATCACTATGTTTAAATATGTTGCAAAAGTCAGCCAGATCAGATACCATAACAGTAGTATCCAGACTACTGCGAACAGCTGCCATCCCAGATTAAAGGAAAAGATTGGTCAGAGGATCAACCACACTATCGGAAGTACCGTTTCCGGCTGATAAACCGGTATGATCACTATTGCATGCATCTTGTCTTATTCCCTCTTCCATTTGTGAGAGAGACCCTCTGACTGCTCCTTTGCTTTTTTACAATATGCCTGCACCAGATGATAGGCCAGTGTACTTGTAAATACTGCTACGAGAAATCCGCCCAGAACATCGCCCGGATAATGTACACCAAGATAAAGTCTGGAAAAAGCTACCATGCCTGCCAGGATTACTGCAGGAACTCCATATTTCTTTGGCAGCATTCTGAAGAAGACCAGGGCGCATGCAAAGGATGCGCATGTATGACCGGACGGGAATGAGAAGTCCGTCGGTCTGGTGATCAGAGGAATGATCTCTGTATAAGCGTCAAAAGGTCTCGGGCGGGCAACCATATTCTTGAGCAGTACATTTGTGATCAGGAATCCTATTGCAATGGAAAGTAATGCCGCGCTTCCTGTCCTGCGTGTTTTTTTCGAGATCAGCAGTACTGCTGCCACTACAAGCCAGAACCATCCTCCATTTCCCAGGAAAGTGATCACTTTCCAGAATGGGGTCAGGGCATCTATTCTCAAATGTTCCTGTATCCACAATAAAATATTCATATCTATCTGCTGTAATGTCATCATAATGTTCACCCACCATGTTAGTTTTGTTATATAAGTTTCATATGCCCCTTGTAGTCAACACATATTAATTTTGTTTTTTATCATAATGAACACTCCTTTCATTTAAAATGTGCTTAATATAATTCCCAGTCTTAAATCCATAAGGGAAATTTCCTAAACATTTCTTAAACTCTGTGTTTACCGTTCACTTCGCGCCCAATAACACTCTGTGCGGTATATCGCCTGTGACCAGCAACACCCTGTGTTCTTTTTCTTCTGTCTTCGTGTCTGTTTCTGCCGGAAAATGCTTCCAGAATTGCATAGGAAATACAGAAATATACAGTGTATATGGTATAAAGACTGCATGTCCTGCAAAGTCCATATAAGGATTATACCAGTCCAGTACTTTTAGCGCAATGCAAACCATACTGCATATATTTAATAAAATTCCCTTGATCAAACTGACTGCCCGCATAGATCTCACCTTTTCCTTTCTTATCAATAAAGTATTAATAAAGTAATTGTTGCTTCAATCCAAGTTCCCAGTCCACTGCTTACACAATAAAGATTCCATCCGGAACTTCATAATCCGGTCTGTATGGATGATTTTCGATCTGGCTGTTTTTTACTTCGTAACTTCTCAATCAAAATGTCAAAATATCATATAAATCTGTCAAAATAAAGATAGCGTCTGAACTGAAAAAAAGTTATGATAAAAACAGATTAAAAAAGATTGTCTGATCAGACAGATAAAAATTTTCTGTTACTGTTCTCAGTAACAAATTTATAATTTTTATTATGGGGGTAAATATGACAAATACGTTATCAACCGGTAAAGATGATTTTTACCGGCAGATGTTTAAGCTGACGCTTCCGATCATTATTCAGAATCTGCTCAGCGCAGCGGTCAACTCCGCAGACGTGATCATGCTTAATTACGTCGGACAGTCTGCGATTTCCGCAGTGTCTCTGGCTGCCAATTACTCCAATATCCTGTTTATGGTATATTACGGACTTGGCACCGGCGCATCACTTCTGTGTGCGCAGTATTTTGGAAAAAATAATATGCAGGCAATACATGCCATCGAGGGAATTGCGCTTCGTTTCTCCATCGCAATTTCTGCAGTTGTTGCATTGATCGCATTTTTTACACCTCAGCTTATGATGAAGATTTTCACATCTGATCCGGAGCTAATCTCTATTGGTTCTTCTTATTTAAGAGTTATGGGAATTACCTATCTGTGCTGGGGTGTTACGGAAGTTTATCTTGCAATCCTGCGCAGTGTTGGCCGTGTAACGATCAGTATGGCACTGAATATGCTGGCGTTTGTTCTGAATATTATCTTAAATGCGACTTTCATCTTCGGATTATTTGGAGCACCAAAGCTTGGCACTACAGGTGTTGCTATCGCGACAGCTACTTCCAGGCTGGTAGAACTCGCTGCCTGCGTGATCGTATCTTTCCTGAGCAAGAATGTAAAGCTGAATCTGACTTATATGTTTATCCGCAGTAAGGTGCTGTTTCGTGACTTTATGAAACTTTCACTTCCTGCACTTGGAAATGACGTTTCCTGGAGTGTGGCATTCTCTATGTACTCTGTAATCCTTGGCCATCTTGGTACAGATGCAGTTGCTGCCAACTCATTGGTTACGGTTGTCCGTAACATCGGCTCTGTTTTCTGCTTTGCCATTGCCAGTGCGGGAACGATTCTTCTTGGAAATGTTATGGGAAAAGGCGATCTGGAGAAGTCAAAGGTATACGCTTCCAGAATGCTGAAGATGACGGTAATTGCCGGTGCGATCGGCGGTGTGATCGTGTTTGCTATCACACCTCTGGTTATGAGATTTGCTTCTCTGAGTGATGGGGCTATGCATTATCTGAAGTATATGCTGCTTATCAATACTTACTATATTATGGGATCTGCGGTGAATACCGCGTTGATCGCCGGAGTATTCCGGGCTGGTGGTGATACGAAGTTTGGTCTGATCTGTGATACCATTGATATGTGGATGTATGCAGTACCTCTGGGATTCTTCGCAGCATTTGTTCTGAAGCTTCCGGTGCTTT
Source organism: Blautia luti (assembly GCF_033096465.1). Taxonomy (NCBI): domain Bacteria; kingdom Bacillati; phylum Bacillota; class Clostridia; order Lachnospirales; family Lachnospiraceae; genus Blautia; species Blautia luti. The sequence goes on from NZ_AP028156.1 coordinate 2,210,416, forward strand.
GGGTATATTTCCTGTTATGTACAGATGAATTTGTAAAATGGCCTTGGGTATTCCGCCATTACCGTCAGGGAAAATGGGCGCAGAATATTACACGGGAAGATTTATTTGAGCAGGAGAAAGCTTCATAAAATATAATAATGACTAGCAAAACAGCAGGTCCGCTCATTCATTGAACATTCCTGCTGTTTTTGTGTCTACAGACTCTCTCTGCGGACATTCATTTTTCAATTATAAAAAATGATTATAATGTATTCAGGTCAATTTTGTAATCGTCGGAGCCCTGGCCGTCTACGGTGTAGTATGCAGCTTTCTGCTCTACATTTAAATAAACGCTGACTTCTTTTCCTGCGATGCCTTTTACTTTGATGTCTTCTTTGATTGCTTCTTCGATGGAGCTCATTGTAACTGCAAAACCAGGTAATTCGATAGTTGTTTCTACGAATTTTTTGATGTCAATGTTCTTGGTCACTTCTTTTACTGCTTTCTTTACAGTTTCTTTTGCTTCTTCTACAACTGGAGCTTTTGCAAGGTCAGCAGCTGCATCCTTTGCTTCTTCGATCACTTCGGTAGCTTTAACAGTTGTTTTCTCTACTGTTTCTTTTACTGCCTCTGTAGCCTTGGTTGTTGCTTCTTTGATAGTTGTTTTTGCTCTTGAAGTTGATTTTTTTCTCATAATAATCTCCTATTCCAAACTGATGGTCTAACAGTGTTACTGTTCGCTCCGTACCCAGTAACACGCTTCGCGATGCAGGGAAGATGACCCCCCTTGTGCAAAGCCCAAGGAGTATCGTTTGCTCCGCAAACTTAATTTATGCCTAAGGCATAAATTCGCACGGTATGTCTCGGGTTTTCTGTGACCTTCGCTCACCAAAAACACCTCGCGGGATATTACCTGTAAACAGTAACCTAACAATTCCTTATCAACCCTATCACAAAATCCAGATAATGTCAAATTTTTGTCATAATTAATCAGAATCAGACAGATAAAATCATCCGCTTACATGTATAATTTTTCAAAGAAGCTGTTCTATTCTACATTCTTCAAAGCTTCATCCATCGGCACTTTCTTTATTTTTCTGAATTCCAGCAGTGCTACGATTCCATAAGTAATGATTCCTGCCACAAACATCTGTACATAGATCATCGGGTCGATCCATAGTGTGATCCATCCTGAAATACTGGACAGCATCATCTCACGGAACAGTATATTCATGACTGCTGTCTCAATCGGAAGACTGAGAAGCAGACAGATTATAACTACAGCGGAAGTTGACATAATATAAAGTCTGCTAATTTCACCGTTTGTATAGCCCAGGATCTTTACCATAGAAATGGACTGGGCGTTTTTCTCAATGATAATCTTAGACAACAGATAGATCAGTACCATGTAGATCATGATAGCAAATCCGTTGATCAGACCCATCATGCTTCCCATTGATACATCCAACTGTCTGGAAATCTTTGTCAGAGCATCCAGATCGACTACAGAACCGATATACTGATTCTTGATATCTGTAAGCTCTGTATCTGAGAAATAACCGCTGTAGTAGTCATCTCCCAGATCAAAGATATCGTTGAGTTCGCTTCTCGGCATGAACACGCAGAGTGCAGCTGTATAATCGTAAATTCCCGCTACCCTGAATGAATACTCATCTTTTTCATATTTTTCTTTCAAGGTAATAGTATCACCAGTTTTAATCAGGAATTTATCTGCATATGCACTGGAAATATATACGCCTGTGGTATTTTTTCCTGTGTTAATACTATTATTGTCTGTTTTTTCATTTATCTCTTCTGTATCAGCACTAACAGCAGAGCCATCCTCATCTGAGCTTTCTTCATTATCAAAGTCTATTTTTACATACTTACTGTTCGGCTCGATGCCATAGAACAGTACTTCCTCACTCTTATACTTTCCAGGCAGTGTATTTAAAGAATATGCGGAAAATTTCTCTGCATCTTCATTGTCTGTCTCAGAGTCCATGTAGAATTCCAGCAATGAGATCAGACTGTCCAATTTATTTCCGCTCACTGCACTGACCGGAACCTGAAGCATATACTGGTATTTCGCCAGCATATTTCCCTGTATTTCTCCCTGATAATGAGACAGGGCAGATGGAAGCAACAGACCAAACATCAGAAGCAGATTAGCAAAGATGATTCCAATAAACAGGACAATATAGTTGCTCATGTTCTGGAAAATGACACGCAGACGGAATCTGGAGAATATTTTAATCCTCGAACTTAAATGGACAGCTCTCTTCTGTCTGCGTCCTGACGAAAGATCCCTGCGCAGAAATTTCAGAGGAGACAGTTTTAATTTGTGTCTGAGAACTACGTAATTTACGACCAGCATAATGATCACCGGAACTACCGTTGTAAGCAGAAATGCTTCTGCATTCCAAACGGTCACATAAGTCGGGAGGCTGTAACTTCCATAGTACATAGCTGCACAGATATCTTTAAACACTGTATATCCAAGAATATTTCCAATCAATGCACCAACCAGCGTAACCAGTACCGGAAGTGTCATATAATGCAGAACCAACTCCTGTCTGGTATAGCCGGATGCACGCAGCGTACCGATAACACCGGCTTCTTTTCGGATCGTGTTGCTGATGGTGATCCCGAATACAAACGCCATGATCACCATGACAATATAAAGCAGCATAATTACCATAGCCTTATCACCGCCCATATCATCACCTGTAAAAGTAATCGCCTGATTCAGATACTGTGGTACAAAGGATTCCAGTGTAACAATCTCCCCGATATCCTCCATCAGGTCCTCGGAGACTTCTTTTTCCTCTTTCTCCGTTTTCGGTTTCTGATCGTATATCCAGGAGTAATTGTACTGCAATTTATCCTGATTCAGAGAATCAAATTCTTCTCCGGTTACAACAGAAACGCCAAACTTTACAGAATCAAACATAGAGTCATTATTATTCTGGAACAGGCAGCTATAATCAGAAAGAGCCACCAGACCTGTAATCTTCCAGGTCTTTTTGCCGCTTTGAAGTATATCTCCTACAGACAGGCCGTTATTATCTGCATACATTCTGTCAATGGCTATTTCCCCTGTTTTTACCGGAAGTTCCCCGTCCATCAGGCATACTTTATTGATTTCTTCTCTGTTTTTGAAAATACGCATGGTGCTTCCATTATCCAGAGGTTCTTCCAGGTAAAAGTTGTCATACAGCTTTACGCCCAGCTTTTCAATCTCTTCCCTCTGTGTTTTGTAAATCTGTTCTACGGTGCGGAAATTTCCGTCTTCGATGTTGTATTTCTCGAATCCCTCATTGTAGGCAGTGATCATACTTCCATCTGCTACAAGGAAACCGGACACAAAACCTATGGTCGCTACCATCAGGATAAATACTACCAGGTACTTTCCGATCTCAATCTTTAACTCTCGCGGCAAACGCTTTCTTAAAGGACTTTTCATCTCTTCATCCTCCTTTACCAGTCAAGCTCTGCAGCAGGAATTTTGTGTTCGTTGATGTAATTCTTACGGATCATGCCATCTCGAAGTTTCACTACCCGGTCTGCCATGTCTTTAATGGCATCATTATGCGTTACCATAACAATCGTATTGCCATATTTCTGGTTTACCGTCTCGATCAGTTTCAGAATTTCCTTGGAAGTATTATAATCCAACGCTCCTGTAGGCTCATCACACAACAAAATATCCGGATTCTTCACAATCGCCCTGCCAATCGCAGTTCTCTGCTGCTGACCACCGGAGAGCTGGTTCGGAAGTTTTCTCTGATGTTCATAAATCCCCAATGTATGCAGCAATTCATCCACATCCAGCGGTTTATCACTGAGATACGCACCGACTTCTATATTCTCACGTACTGTAAGATTCGGAATCAGATTATACATCTGAAAAATGTAGCCAAGATGCTTACGCCTGTACAAAGATAACTTCTTCTCCGACATATCCGCCAGGCGTTCCCCATCTATAATCAGATTCCCCTCATCTGCGCTGTCAATCCCACCAATAATATTCAACAACGTAGACTTACCCGAACCAGACGGTCCCAAAAGAACACAAAACTCTCCTCTCTCTATTTCAAGATCCAGACCTTTCAGTACATCCACACGACTGTCACCCACACCAAAAGACTTCTTAATGCCCTGTATCTGCAAAAACATTTTTCTTCATTCCTCCCTCGTAACTGCTCTTATAGAGCAAATTTTTTTGGCATAATACTACTGGTACAATGAATATTAAGTAGCCGCCATATTGACTTGTCTTAATTTTCGTTATACTAGTTTATAGCAATGTTATGCTGCACTAACTTTATGTTAGTGTAAACTTACTGCATTGTCAACTGATTTTCGTAGTTTCGTAAAAATTTCGCGGATATCCATTACTGCTCAGACATTATTATTTCAAGATTGTAAGAAAGCATTGCCTTTCACAACAATGCTTTCTCCATTTTAGAACACGTTCAGAGTATTTATTTCTTCCATCCAGAATTAAACAATTGATCAAAGTACCCAAACGTTCTTCACCTTTTGCCTTTTCTTTACACAAAAAAGACAGTCACACTATATACTTGATATAGTAGAAACTGTCTTTCTCTCACTTATTCTTAATGTCTGACTTCCACAAACTTAGCCCTGTTCATCAACGGATGTACCAGCTTGATTGCATCTTTCGGGCAGACCATGACGCAGGCACCGCAGTAATAGCACTCACCCGGATACATAATGATCGGATGTTTTCCTTTTTCCGGTGATGGGAGCAGGATGTCGCACTGACAAACATTTGCGCAGCGGTTACATCCAATACACTTGCTTTCATCATACTTCAGCGGATTTGTACTGCAAGGTACCGGCTCTACTTCAAAGCTGGCTTTTGCATCTCCAGGTTCCTGCTCTTCCTCCTGAACCTTCGCAGCAGTCACATATTTCTCCGCACGGTCCGGTGTCTGTGCTTCTTCTGTAATATAATCCTGGTTTCGCTTCTCATACTCATCTTTCAGCTTGCCAAAGAAGTTCAGCGGAACAATTCTTGTCACTGCCTGACCATTCTCCTGATGGATCACGATATGCTTACGATCTTCTACAGAATCCATTTCCGGATAGTCACTTCTGGTAAAGCATAGCGGAGCAGAACTTGACTTACGTGCCAGACATGCATGAAGCACAAGCTGAGCAACTATAAGAATGTCCAGAACCTCATGGGTACGCATCAGATCATGTGGATTATCTGCAACAAGTTCTGGTACAACGTCTTTCTCAAAACTCTGTAACAGATCCAGTCCCTCTTTTAACAGTGCCTCACACTTCACACCACCGCAGTAATTCTGCATAGCCTTGGAAATCGCCATATTCAATTCTTTCCATCCCATGCCGTTCTCTCTGTCCGCATAAAACGGTGCATATAAACGCTTCTTCTCTGCATCCGCATCTGCTCTGTTAAAATCTGCCAGCTCTACTGTCTTTGCATAAGCAGAAGCCTTACGTCCTGCATAATATCCAGTCGCACACGCAAAACCGGCGCAATCAGAAGCATAAAGCTGATCACCAGCTGCATAAATACCGTCAATATTTGTCTTCAGATCCCAGTCATGCATAATTCCACCCGGTGCACCAAAGAACTGTCTCTCCTGATCCAGAAAGCTTGCGGACTGCCATCCTGTGCCGTAGCTCTGAAGCATATGTTTCTTAGGGTCAAAGCCTCGCTCTGTATAATTCTGGAAGATTGGAATCTTTGTCTTAGCTTCCTCACCTACCATCATACCCCAGATAACTCTACGCTCTGCATCCGGCATACGGCTTAAATCTGCGTAGAACGGAAGCTGATAACCTCGCTTGATCAGCTCAGCAAAATCAACTGTCTCCGGTCCTCTGTATTCATATTTCGGATTGTCGATCACACCACCCTTTAAGAAGAACTTCTGTCCTTTTGCAGGGTAATATCTCTCGGAAACTGTTTTCAGCTCTTTTCCGTCACGATCTACATATGGGATTTCCACACCTCTGGCATCTACCATTGTAGCTGCATACCAGGTATTATGGTTATTTCCTGCACCATATGGTGGGAAACTTCTTCCTGCTGCTGAGAACTCTGCACGGACAGATTTCTCCATCATGGTAAACTCAATTCCGGCTCTCCATCCCATCGCATGACCACTTCCGATACTCTGCATTGGTCTGAACTCGCAAAGTCCGGTCATATCTGCATTGAAAAGCCATACACGGGCCGGACGTGACATGGTAAGGATCGTGGATTTCGCACGGAAAATATAGAATTTTCCTGTATGTACGTTCATACCCATGGCACCTGCACCACGCTTTTTGCCATTTTCTTCTGCTACAAGCAATGCTGTGGCTTCTGTACGGTCCATGATGTTGACGCCAAGACGCTTCATTTCTTTTACCAGTGCAGGTTTAAAAGTGGAGCCCCATACACGGATGGTAAATTTATTCTTGTAATCATAAGCAAACATTAGCTTTGTTTTCTCATCGCGGAATTCTGCTCCCACGAATTCATCCTCTGTGTCACGGATCTTTCCACCAAAAGATTCCAGATCAACAAGACGGTCGTAACCCTCACGGCATTCGATGTAATGTGCGATACCATTGCTGTACCAGTCCTGTTCATTGACATAAGCCTCTGCGATTTCTTCAGGTGTTACCTCTGAACATGGATTTGTACACGCAGATTCCCAGTGGTCAAAACCGGTTCCTGCTGATCCGCTCTTCTCTGTGGCACCTTTCTCTACCAGAGTAACAGAAAGACCTCTTCTTGCCGCAGCAATTGCCGCAAAACATCCGGAAAGTCCGCCGCCGAGTACCAGCACGTCACTGGTGATGGTCTCTTCCTGTCCTATTTCATTGGCATATGGCCAGTTAAACTTTTTGTTTTTCATTATCGATTCCTCCATATTTTGTTACCCCTGTACCGGACACGCTGAGAAATGTCCCGGTGACACTTCTACAAGTGGCATTTCTCCTGTACGGCAGCTCTCTTTCGCCAACGGACAGCGGGCTGCGAAACGGCATCCCGGTTTCGGATTGATCGGGCTTGTTACTTCGCCCTGCAGAAGTGTTCTCTTCTTATGACAGGATTCAATGCTCGGGATCGGGATTGCAGCCAGAAGAGCCTTTGTATATGGATGTACCGGATTTCGGAAAATCTCCTCTGCCGGCGCTTTCTCAACGCATTTGCCAAGATACATAACCATGATCTCGTCAGAAATATGCTTTACAACTGAAAGGTCATGGGTAATAAACAGGTAAGTCAGTCCCATCTGTTCCTGCAGATCCATAAGAAGATTCAAGATCTGTGCCTGAATCGAAACATCAAGGGCAGATACCGGTTCATCGCAGACGACAAATTCCGGATTCAGTACCAGAGCACGGGCAACACCGATACGCTGACGTCTTCCACCATCCAGCTCATGCGGATAAGCCATTGCCAGACGTTCTGACAGACCTACTGTATCCATGATCTCGCTGACGCGCTCCTGGATTTCTTTCTTATTTTTGCATACTTTGTTTACAATCAGCGGCTCAGCGATCAGCTGCTGCACTGTCATACGTCCGTTCAGACTGGAGTATGGATCCTGAAAGATCATCTGCAGCTTCGGACGTACCTGCCGAAATTCCTTTTTGGAAAGATTTGCAATATTTTTCCCTTTAAAATCAATCTCACCGGAGGTTGGCTCATAAAGCTGAAGCAGCGTTCTTCCAAGTGTGGATTTTCCGCATCCGGACTCTCCTACCACTCCCATAGTGTGTCCTTGTTCTATGGAAAAGCTGACATCATCTACTGCATGGAGCATACCGGCATTTGTCTTAAAATATTTTTTCAGATTTTTGACATTAAGAAGTATTTCACTCATTTGCCTGCCTCCTTTGCATTTTCAGAATTCATTTCCGGAGAAGAAAACAGATGGCATCTGATCTGGTGACCGTCTTTTTCCCATACTTCCGGCTGTTTGTTTTTGCAGAGTTCTGTGCAGTGACTGCATCTTGGTGCGAAATTGCATCCTTTTGACAGGTTGGTCGGATCAGGCATCAAGCCTTCGATCGGATGAAGTCTGCGGGCATTTTCCTGAAGATTCGGGATGGAGCCGAACAGACCTGTTGTATATGGATGATGATTTTCTCCTGTAAAAATATCTTCCAGAGTTCCATACTCTACAATCTCACCGGCATACATAATGCCTACTTTGTCGCAAGTTTCTGCCACAACACCAAGATCGTGAGTGATCATAATTACAGATGTGCCGTATTTTCTCTGGAGGTCGCAGATCATAGATAAAATCTGTGCCTGAATGGTCACATCAAGAGCTGTGGTCGGTTCATCCGCAATCAGAAGTTTCGGGTTGCAGACAAGTGCGATTGCGATAACTACACGCTGACGCATTCCACCGGAAAACTGATATGGATAATCGTTCTTTCGCTCTTTCGGAATACCTACAAGTTCCAGAGTTTCCTCTGTTTTCTTATCTATCTCTTTCTGGGAAAGTCCCTCTTCGTTGTGAAGATACAGGGCCTCTCCGATCTGGTCACCTACTGTAAGGACAGGGTTTAAAGCTGTCATCGGATCCTGGAAGATCATGGAAATCTTCTGGCCGCGGATGCGCTCCATCTCACGTTCTTTTAATGTACAGACATTCTGGTTTTCAAAGAGGATCTGGCCTGAAGTAATCCTGGCGGTTCTTTTCGGCAGAAGTCCCATGATTCCCATGGCTGTGGTTGTTTTTCCGGCACCTGTCTCACCTACCAGACCCATTGTCTCACCCTGTTTCAGGGAAAAACTGATGCCATTGACTGCATAAACAGTTTCAAGATCTGTCTTATAAATAATGGACAGGTCTTCTACCTTTAAAATTTCTTCCATATTAATCAGTATCTCCCTTCTTAGTCTTTCAGTTTCGGATCCAGGGCATCTGTCAGTCCGTCACCTACCAGGTTAAAAGCAAGGGAGGATAACAGGATAAACATACCCGGGAAAAGCAGCATATACGGTGCAGAAAACAGATAAGTCTGGGCATTAGAAAGCAGTGCCCCCCATTCCGGTGACGGCGGCTGGATACCCATTCCGATAAAGCTCAGTCCTGCTGCAGAGAGCATCATATCTGAAATACTCATGGTTGTATTTACAATGATCGGTCCCATTGCATTCGGCAGTACATAACGAAAAATAATTCTCGCATTGGAGGTTCCGTAGGATTTCGCTGCCTCTACGTAATCCTGCTCTGCGGTTGTCAGGACTACCGAACGGATCAGTCGGACATTTCCCGGAATACAGGAAACGGTAATCGCAATGATCAGATTTCGTAAGTTTGTTCCCAGGGCTGCTACCACTGCCAGGGAAAGGAGGATTGGAGGCACGCACATGAATACGTCCATGATACGGCTGATCACATTATCAACAACTCCACCGAAATATCCGGCACTTGCACCAAGGATTGCACCGACTACCAGTGCCATCAGACTGGTCGCAAGTCCGATCAGCAGAGAATATCTGGAACCGTGAACGATTCGTGCAAAGAGGTCTCGTCCCAGTTCGTCTGTTCCAAAGAAATGTTTCAGGCTCGGTCCCTGAAGACGGTCGGCACCAACCTGTTCAATACATTTGCTATAAGGTACGATCAGGTCTGCAAATACTGCCATTCCAATGATCAGTACCAGCAGAACCAGTCCCAGAACAGCTGCTTTGTTCTTGCGGAAACGACGCCAGAATTCTGAAAGCTGGGCATGTTTTTTTCTTCTATTCATGATGCTTTCCTCCATTCTGATATTTCGCCTTAATTCTTGGATCAATAAACGCATATAAAATATCTACAAGCAAGATGACAAAGCTGAAAAGCACTGCCAGGAATAAAGTTGCTCCCATAACCATCGGAATATCTTTCTGGCGGATCGCAGTTGTCATCAAAGTTCCCATTCCAGGCATTGCAAAAACGGTCTCCGCAATGATCGCACCACCCAGAGATGCACCAAAACCAGTTCCCAATGCTGTTACAACCGGAAGAAGTGCGTTTCTCAGCGCATGTTTCCAGATCACACGTTTGCTGGAAGCACCTTTTGCCTTGGCTGTGCGGATATATTCCTGACGGATGGTTTCCAGCATGGCTGATCTGGTCAGTCGTAGAAGTCCTGCTGCCGAGGTCAGCGAAACCGTCAGTGTCGGCAGAATAAAATGTTTCAACGAAGCAGCTCCGAATGATGGGAACCATCCAAGCTTTAAGGAAAATACGATCAGCAGCATCAGTCCAAGCCAGAATCCAGGCATGGATGCAAAAACCAGCGCAACAACTACGCATACATGGTCTGTGATGGAATACTGGCGTACTGCGGAAAGGATTCCCAGTGAGATTCCGATAATGGAGGAAACACACATGGAAAGCAGTGCCAGGATAAATGTGTTCGGAAATCTTGCCAGGATATCGTTGATCACCGGCTGACGGGAAGCATAGGAAGTTCCCAGGTCAAAATGAAAAATAATATTTCCGATGTAACTAAAGAATCGGATAAGAAACGACTTATCATAGCCAAACTGCGCATTCAGCGCAGCAACGTCTTCCGGTTTGGCGGTAATTCCCAGAATGATCGTTCCCGGATCACCAGGTGTCAGGGAAAGGATGGTAAATACCAGAAATGCTACGCCGAAAAGAACCGGTATCATATATAAAATTCTCTTAATTATGTACTTAGCCATATGGACAATGTGCCCCTTTCATATTGCATATCATAAAAGACTGCTGCAGCAAGCATTTTCATGAACTCACTCACGCTTTCGGGTAAGTCATGTCTATTGCTTAATGCAACAGTCCTTTTGTTTATTCATCTGGTTCAGTCAAATTCAGTTATCTTATCTCTTTTTTATAACTCATTTTGTACTGTAAAAAGAATCCTGCCCGGTGGGCTTTTTATATAAAAAATCAGTTTATGCCCAGTTGAAATCATATACGTAGTAGTTTCCTTCAAATGGGAACTCTTCCGGGCATGTAAGTTCTGCGTTGTATGCATACAGGGTAAGAGGATTGCAGAGAACTGCATAAATTGCCTCGTCCTGTGCTTTTGTAAAAATCTGGTCAAAGATCTCAAGTCTCTTATCGTTGTCTGTCTCTGCTCTTGCTTCATCGAACAGTTTATCCATCTCTTCATCAGAATATCTTGCATTGTTTGCAGTTCCGATGTAATCAGATGTAAATGCCATTTCAAGACTCTGTGTGTCGCCGTCCAATGTCATTGTCAGAGCTGTGATACCATAGTTTCCGCTTGTCAGATCACTGATGTAAGAGTTGAATTCTTTAACAGAAATTTCCATTTCAAGGCCAACTGCTTTCAGGTCATTCTGGATAACAGTTGCAAGATTGGAATATTTCTCTGCTACAAGGATCTCGCCCAGATCATATGGTGTTTCGATTCCCGCCTCTGCAAGAAGTTCTTTTGCTTTATCAGGATCATAAGTGTACTGCGGCTGATCATCAGAATATCCAAATCTTTCTTTTGCGCAGATATTGGAGTTTACTTCTGCTTCACCATCGTAGCATACAGAAACGAGGTTATCTCTGTCGATAGCGTAGTTAATTGCCTGACGGACTTTCTCATTATTGAATGGCTTTTTTTCAAGATTCATGGATACATAAGCGAATCCGGAATTCTCTACTTCTGCGATTTTGATCGCTGAGTTTGCCTGAAGCTGTGGAAGTACGGAAGAATCAACCTCTGCAAAGTTTACCTCTCCTGTCTGGAGTGCGATTGCCTTTGTAGCTGCATCCGGGATTACTTCAAATGTAAGGTTCTTGATCTCCGGTGCTCCGCGGTAGTAATCTTCGTTTGCTTCCAGAGTAATGTTACTTCCTGTTGCACGGCTTACAAATTTATATGGGCCACTTCCGATCGGATTTGTAGCAAATGCATCTTCATCTTTCTCATAGTATGCTTTCTCGCAAATGTAAGGAGTCAGAACACCCTGCAGGAATGGTGCATATGGAGTATCCAGATGACATACAACTGTCTTATCATCTGTTGCTTCAACACTTGACAGCATGGAAATCTGTGATCCCTGATATTCAGACTGTTTGAACAGTTCCAGGGAGAATACAACATCATCTGCTGTTACTGCAGCTCCGTCGTGGAATTTTGCATCATCTCTTAAATGGAAAGTATAATCCAGACCATCTTCGCTGACCTCATAACTCTCAGCAATTCTTGGTTCCGGGTCATGTTTTCCATCCGGGTTATAGTACATTAAGGTGTCGTAAATCTGGTTTAAGACATCCTGCTCTACGCCTGTGGAATAATTAGTTGCATGAAGTGTATCGATGTCCGCATCAAGAGCAATAACAAGATCAGTCTTGTCTGCTGCGTGTGCAACGGTTGCAAAACACATGGACGCTGTCACTGTGCATACAGCTGTTAAAATTGCAAGGGCTTTTTTCATTCTCATATTCTTGGTCCTCTTTCTTTTTATGCCGGTTTGTAAGTTGCTTATTTTAAGACAGGACTTAAACGGGTTTCTTTACTTTCCCTGTCTGAATTTCTCGCTTTACAGATTCATAAGCTGATTCAATCAGATATTCTGCTTGTCTCATCTCTTTTTATATTCGCATCAGGAATTTCGTTTGATTCAAGTCAAGCGGATAAAATCATCCGTTTCGCTACCTGCTCATAACTGAATAACTGCTCCGCAGTTTCGGTTAAAATTTAAACGTATATTTGGAAAATGCATTCATCAGATCTACACCGGCTTCAATATCTTTCTTGGAAGCTACAGCACTCTGACAGTGTGGATATCTGGTGACTACTACGATTCCGCCTGTACGCACACCATAATGGGACTGATTCATGCTGGAAGCATCTGTACCACCCTGGTCAATAACCTCTCTCTGGTATGGAATGTGATTCTCTTCGCAGCACTTGTACATTGCTTCTACTACATCTTCATCACATACAACTGACGGGTCGCAGATCTTAACGCCGATTCCACCGTCCACTTCGTTGCTTCCCTCCAAGTCACACGGATAATCATGTGCCGGGGAAATGTCTACTGCGATTCCGATATCCGGCTGGATTCTCTCTGCTGCTGTCTTGGAACCACGGCATCCTAACTCTTCCTGTACGCAGAATACATAATAAATATCATTTGGATAAGTTCCGTCATTCTCTTTTAAGGCTTCCAGAAGCTGGTAGCATCCGATTCTGTTGTCAAGGCTCTTAGAACATACACGGTCATTGTGAAGTTCCAGATATTCTCCGCGATATCCGCATGGATCACCGAGATTTACATATTTCAGTGCATCTTCCTTTGATGTAGCTCCGATGTCGATATAAAGTTTGCCGGCTTTGTTGGCAGCTTCTTCGATTGATCCCATACAGCTTACTACGCCGATTGTTCCGTTCTTAAACTGTACTCTGCTGTTGTATGCAGATCCTGTCCAGTTCCATCCCAGATTGCAGACACGTAATCTTCCGTCTGCCTCAATGGTCTTTACCATAAATCCGATTTCATCCATATGCGCTGCATACATGATCTTCTTGGAATCCGGTCCACCTGTACCGTTCTTCTTAACGATCAGGTTTCCCATTGCATCTGTCAGCATTTCGTCAGCATAAGGAGCGGCCTCTTTCTCAATATATTTGCGTACCTCTTTCTCATATCCGGATACGCCCCAGAGCTGTGTAAGCTCTTTTAACAGTTTTTCATCTCTCATCTGATCACCCCGGTTGTCTTATTTGTCACTGTTCACTTTCCCATCGTTCGCAGTAACTCTTATTTTTCTAAGCTTGTTTTTAATCGCCTTAACGCGTTGTCCCATTAAAGTTTTAAATTGTAATTAGTGTACCACTTTCGATGAATTTTTGCAATATGCATTTTGCATTTTGCAAAATATAAAATCCTTGACTTTTATGCTTTTGAACTATATCATTACAAATAATATATAAGAATAAGTCGGTTCTTACTTCTCCTGTTCATCAGGTAAAGTTATTCTTGTTACTGTCTGCTCTGTGTTCAATAACATACTTTACAGGGCAAAAAAAATGTGAACCATCTCGTGATAAACTCAAGGAGTATTGTTTGCTTCGCAAACCTAATTTATGTCTCAATCATAAATTCAAATCCGTACAATATATTTCGGGATTTTGGCATATTCATGCCAAATCACCTTACGGGATAGTAGCATGTGAATAAATAACTTATCTCTACTTAAAAACGAAAATCTACTATATTATAATTATAAGGAGTCTACCATGGCATTAAATAAATCAACCTTATCCGAGCAAATTTACCAGATTCTCCGCTCTGATATCCTGCATCAGAGAATCCCTCTGGGTGAAAAATTAACGCTTAAAAATCTCCAGGCGCAGTTTGAAGTCAGCTCCACTCCTATTCGCGAGGCACTTACCCGCCTTACAGAAGATGGTCTGGTTCGCTATTATTCTAATATCGGAGTAAATGTAATTGAATTATCGAAGCAGGATCTGACAGAGCTTTATCAGTTCATGGGCGATCTGGACCGGCTTGCGATTCTTTACAGTGGAAATTCTCCTGAGCATGAACAGATCTGTAAGATATTAGAAGATAATATCTGCCATACCCTGAAACTGGAAGAAAAAGCCCAGCAGTCGCCTCTTTCCAAAGAAGAAACTGAGAAATGGATTAACTATTCTGACCATTTTCATTTAATCTTCTACGATTATTGTGCAAACAGCCGCCTGACACTGGCAGCTGAAAAGCTTCGCAGTCAGCTTACGATCTTTTCTAATTTATATGAAACGCAGGCGGAATCTCAGCATAATATCGGGCAGATGCATAAGCAGATCTTTGAAGCGTATAAAAATGGAGAAATCACCAAAGCCGGAGATCTGATGAAACAGCATCTGGAAGATTCCCTGCAGTATGCTCTGTCCTGTCTGTAAACTACAAAATAGAATTTTCGTCAAATACTGTATCTCCCATGTTTTATGATATTCATGAGATGTACAGTATTTTTTATGTCATAAGAAATTGTTTTATAATATTCTTACTATGACATAAAATTCCCCCGGGCAGGATTTCACTGCAACAAAAGGAAATTATATCGCTGAGCCAACACACCTCAGACAGAGACTCCGGTATGCAGGATTCTTTTTTATTACAAATATTATGCCATTCATATTTTTTGATATTCAAAATATATTGACTTTTCTTTTTCACCTTGCTATATTTTTCTTAGTTATCTATTGATTCGGGCGAAGTTCTTTTGTTCTGGACGATGTACCGGTCATTTATTCATTAATTTCAGAGGGAAAAACTTATTATGAATCTAGTCAGAAAAATATATTGCAGGGCTTTTCAAAAAGCTTTTCACATTGCTATTCCATTTTTGCCTTACCGCAAACCGAAAATCGCAGGAAGTGTCAAAGAACTTCCGGAGATCATTATGCGTCACAAATGTACACACGTACTGATCATTACAGATGCAGGAATTGCCAGACTCAGACTTACCAGACGTCTGGAAAAAGCCCTGAAAGAGGCAGGTATCCCATATACCATGTATGACAAAACAGTTGCCAACCCTACTACTGTAAATGTCCAGGAAGCACTGGATCTCTATCATGAGAACGGATGTGACGTGATCATCGGTTTTGGCGGCGGTTCCAGTATGGACTGTGCCAAAGCTGTCGGTGCACGTGCAGTAAAACCAAAACAATCTCTGGCTCAGATGAAAGGAATCCTGAAAGTATACAAAAAACTGCCGCTTCTCATCGCAGTTCCGACCACTGCTGGTACAGGAAGTGAAACTACTCTCGCCGCTGTCATTACCGATGCGGATACCAGATATAAATATGCGATCAATGACTTTCCGCTGATCCCGCGCTATGCAGTCCTGGACCCGAAAGTTACCTTAAGCCTTCCGCCTTTTATCACCGCCACTACAGGTATGGATGCACTGACTCACGCAGTGGAAGCATATATCGGAAATTCCACAACCATTGATACACGTAAAGACGCTTTAAAGGCTGTAAAGCTGATTTTTGAGAACATTTATACTGTTCATGACCAGGGCGATAATATTCATGCCAGACGAAATATGCTCCATGCTTCTTTCTATGCCGGCTGTGCTTTTACCAAATCTTATGTAGGATACGTACATGCAGTTGCACATTCACTTGGAGGAGAATATAATATTCCTCATGGACTTGCCAATGCAGTCCTGCTGCCGATGGTGCTTCGTGAATATGGAAGCTGTATTGACAAAAAGCTCCACAACCTGGCTGTTTCTGCCGGAGTTGCTGATAAAAGCATTCCGGATCATGAGGCAGCAGAACTTTTTATCCAGGCAATTGAAGAAATGAAAGAGAAATTTGGAATTGGAAATACTGTAAAAGAAATTCAGGAAACTGATATTCCGAAACTGGCACATTATGCAGATAAAGAAGCAAATCCATTGTATCCAGTGCCGAAACTGATGGATGCTTCTGAACTTGAGAAATTCTATTACATGCTGATTCCTGCAGAAAATAATTCAGAAATTGCTTGCTAGTACATCGAAAATTAAGTATCTGCTATATTGACGCCGGATGATTTTCTCATATGCAAGGCGGAGAAATGAGGCGTAGCGGTGGCTACGGCGATTGACGACAACGCGGCATATGAAAAATCAGACAAGTCAACATGGCGATTACTTAATATTCGATGTACTAGTATTCCAACTTTGATGATAAGGAGAGTTTGTTCTATGACAGAAACAGAAATCAAAGAAATCGTCCAGAAACAACGCAGTTATTTCTATACAGATGCTACTTTACCGGTAGAAAAAAGGCTGGAAGCTTTAAAGAAATTAAGGGTCTGTATTCAGAAATATGAGCCGCTTATCAATGAAGCCCTGAAACGTGATCTGGGAAAAAGTAATTTTGAGTCTTATATGTGTGAAGTAGGTCTTGTACTCTCAGAACTCAGCTACATGATCCGCCACACCCCATCTTATGCAAAAGAAAAGACTGTACTGACTCCAATCGCTCAGTTCGCTTCCAGAAGTTACAAAAAACCATCTCCTTACGGTGTGGTTCTGGTCATGAGCCCATGGAATTATCCTTTCCTGCTCACAATCGATCCGCTGGTAGATGCCATTGCCGCCGGAAATACAGTTGTACTGAAACCAAGTGCGTACTCACCGAATACAAGCCGTGTGATCGAATCTATCATCGACGAATGCTTTGATCCGCATTATGTAGCAGTCGTAAATGGTGGACGTGCAGAGAACACTTCTCTGCTTAATGAACATTTTGACTATATCTTTTTCACCGGAAGCCAACACGTAGGTCGTGAAGTAATGGCAAAAGCCTCTGCACACCTGACTCCTGTTACCCTCGAACTCGGCGGAAAAAGCCCATGTATTGTAGAGAAAAGCGCCAACCTGAAACTGGCTGCCAGACGAATTGTATTTGGAAAGTATCTCAACTGCGGACAGACCTGTGTTGCACCGGATTATATTTACTGCGACAAAGAAATCAAGGATGAACTGATCCGTCAAATTCAGAAACAAATAAAAAAACAGTTTGGTTCTACCCCTCTGAATAACAAAAATTACGGAAAAATCATTAATGAGAAACACTTCTCGCGCATCCATAACCTGATCGATCCGAACAAAGTTGTCTGTGGCGGTGACAGCAATCCAGGTACTCTGCAGATTGCACCTACTGTAATGGATCACGTCACTTTCCAGGATGCTGTCATGCAGGAAGAAATCTTTGGCCCGGTACTTCCAATACTGACTTATGATTCACTGGATGAAGCTATTGTGAACGTTAATTCCATGGCACATCCGCTGGCCTTATACATCTTTACTTCCAATAAAGAAGTTGCTGAAAAAGTAACCTCCCACTGCGGTTTCGGCGGTGGCTGTGTAAATGATACTATCATTCATCTGGCTACCAGTGAGATGGGATTTGGAGGCTTCGGAGAAAGCGGTATGGGATCCTACCATGGAAAAGATGGCTTCAATACTTTCTCTCATTACAAGAGTATTGTAGACAAAAAAACATGGCTAGACCTCCCGATGAGATACCAGCCATATAGAAAAGTTTATGAAAAACTGCTTAGAAAGTTCCTGAAATAAGGGAACTCTCTTTTATGCTTAGAGCATTTATTACTCTTATTCAGACCATGTAAATTTCTGAGTCTGTTTCAACTTATAAACGAACTCAATTTAGTCATTTTACCTCAAAATGACTAAATTGAATTTCCATCTTTTATAGCACCAACCCTAATTCCTCAATATTTTTTTCAAAAATCCCTCATCTGGTCGATCTGGGTTTTCAAAAAAGATGTCTATTTTCCCAGGCTCTGAGGAGTGATCTTCAAATGCAGGAAAAATGAAGCCACATTTCGGGTTTCCGGCATTATAATCCTTATCTACCGGAGCTACAACACATACCAGAAAACTGTAGACTTCTTCAGATTCCCACTGTTCGCTCTGATCTGAGCCTTTCTTTGGGATATCATATATACCATGATAAATGTATATCCCGAATTCACGTCCATGTAAATGGCTGGTCTTATTCGGTGCATCTTCTGTTCCGCAGATTCCCTCTGCGAGCTGTTCGCAGAGAGTCTGTACCAGCAGGTCATCCTTTAATCCATACTGAGATAATGCCATCAGAAGCTTATGACTACTGTCATATGCCATGTCTCCTGCCGGAAATTTGTAGCATTTTAACTGTTCGTTAGTTTTCGAAAACGGAATTGTCTTTGCAAGATCCAGATTTACCTGCTGGTCATGCTTTCCCATATTCTTAAAGTTTACATTAAATGTATTATCTATAAATCCATCTTCATCTATGTATGCACCTGCTGCACGCATAAAACAATTTCTGGATAATGTCATTCTGCGTGTTAATTCCAGCATGTCATTTCTGTTGATCATATATCTGTACTCCTACTTCTTTAACTTATTTTCTCTGATTGGTTCTTTTACAGAAATTGTGCAATTCGCTCTTTTTCCATACTCTCTCGCAGGTTGAATTCTTTCTACAATTTCGCATGCCGCTGATAATAATATTTTCTCTGCACGCTGTTTGGGCATTTTGGTATATTCTGCCAAAAGTTCCTCAGTCTCTTTCAGGAATCCTTGAAGTTTTTGTTTATTGATCAATTCCTTATTTTTTATATAAGAAAGCATGTTTGCTTCTTTTTTGCAGAAAGAACTTATCCATAATTATTTGCATTTATTTTCATCAAATAGCGTTTACCATCTCTGATAATCCATTTCTTCTTCATTTCTCCATTTACAGAAGATGCTGGAGAAAAAAGTGAAATGTGTTCTTCTGTATCTATCCCCCAGTATCTGTCAACAAATCACCCAACTCCTCTGAGAAATCATTTTCAAAAAATTAATATCCTTCCAGTACAGTTCTTTGAAAATGGGCTGCATCCAGTAATGATCTGTCAGGCTCAGACCATAAGCCGCCAGCATCAGAGATTGAGGTGTTTCCTTATTTAAAACTCTCAGTACCTGCTGAATTCCCTTTCTCGTATCAGGAACTGCACGCATGTTCCACCATTCTATGAGTCCAGTACCATCGGAACCTCATCCGACCGGAAGTTCTTCCGCAACCATAAAGAAGCAGAAAACGACTGGTCCGAACTTTAACTCGTTCATGCCAAAACATCACTAAAGAATAATAGCAAATAAAACCAATTGTAATTTCATTTATTAAAAGAATCGTCAGATATTCATTGATATGCTACTTCATATAGGACTTTTATATTTCATTGTCCTATATAAGAGTAGCATATCATTTGATCATCTAACTGTTCTTTTATTTTGTTATTTCTATTCTATAATATTATTCCAATGTTTCCACCGCAAATAACGGCTCACCAGCCTTGATCTCGCCATTTGCGAGAAGTCTGATTCTCTGGTTATCTTCCGGTTCTGTATCAAGAATCGGGGAGGTGATAGACGGAGCGTTGGCGGTTAGGAACTCTAAATCGAGTTTCATTATCGGCTCTCCTTTTTTCACTTTCTGGCCTTCTGTTACTAGGATTTCGAAGCCTTTTCCTTCCAGTTTTACAGTATCGATTCCCATGTGGAGAAGCATTGGGATGCCGGAATCTGTCTGGAAGCCGATGGCGTGTTTTGCGTCGAAAATGAACTCAACTTCGCCGTCTGCCGGAGCGTATACGGTGTCTTCTGTCGGAGTTACGACTGCACCGTCGCCCATCATTTTTTCTGCAAATCCTTCGTCCGGTGCAGTAGAAAGGTCCGCTGCGATTCCGTCTACCGGGCTGTAAATAATAGCTGTTTTTCTGATTTTTTCTTTTTTTACAGGCGCAAATGTCTTTGCTGCATTATCTGTATTATCTACATTTTCAGTTTCTATATTCTGGTTCTGCACTGCAATGCTGTTACTGTTCTGGCTATCTATATTTTCGGCTGCGTTATTTTCAGCTTCTACTACAGTATTATTCTGTGTTCCTGGTATATTCTTCTGGGTATCCTCCGCAAACTCACTCGGAGCAGTTTCCAGATATTCTTCCAATTTCGCTTTGATAACTGTTACATGAGGACCATAAATAACCTGTACGCCCTGTCCTTTTTTCACGATTCCTCTGGAACCTGTCTGCTTCAGAAGTTCATCACGGACTCTCTCCGGTTCCGCAACTGTGACACGAAGTCTGGTTGCACAACAGTCAACATCTAAGATATTTTTCTTTCCGCCAAGACCTCTGGTGATCAGTTCACTTACCGGATCACTGGAGGTTGTTACAGCTGCACCTGCTGTATTTCCAACCTCTTTTCTCGCATTTACATCTGCTTTTGTATAAAGTTTTGTCTCTGTATCGTCGTCTTCACGTCCCGGAATTTTGAAATCAAATTTCTTGATCATAAATGTAAAGATCACATAGTACAGAATGAAATAAATAATACCCACCGGAATGATTCTCAGCCAGCTTGTCTTTGCATTTCCCTGAAGGATTCCAAACAGGAACAGGTCAAGGAAACCACCTGAAAAAGTAAGTCCTACTGCGATATTCAGCATATGTGCGATCATATAAGCCGCACCTGCCAGAATTACCTGCACTACAAACAGCGCCGGAGCTACGAACAGGAACGAGAATTCCAGTGGCTCTGTGATACCTGTAAACATACATGCCAGTGCTGCGGAAAGAAGAAGTCCGCCTGCTGCTTTTTTCTTCTCAGGTTTTGCGCAGCGGTACATTGCCAGTGCTGCTCCCGGAAGACCGAAGATCATAAAGATAAATTCACCGGAGAAATATCTGGTTGCATCTGCGCTGAAATGTGCTACATTTACAGAATCAGCAAGCTGTGCAAAAAAGATATTCTGTCCGCCCTGTACTATCTGTCCTGCAATTTCCATAGTACCACCGACTGCTGTCTGCCAGAATGGCATATAGAATACATGGTGAAGACCAAACGGAATCAGCGCACGTTTGACGATACCAAAGATTAAAGTTCCAACATAACCGCTGCCTGTTACCAGACCTCCCAGTGCGTAAATACCGTTCTGAACTACCGGCCATACAAAGTACATCAGGATTCCCACAAACATATATATGATCGTGGAAATGATCGGTACAAATCTGGAACCGCCGAAGAATGACAGTGCATTCGGAAGCACGATCTTATGAAAACGGTTATGAAGTGCCGCAACCCCAAGGCCTACGATAATACCGCCAAATACACCCATCTGCAGAGACAGAATCCCGCATACAGAAGTAATGGTTCCTTCCAGTACATCTGCTGCAATCTGCCCATCTGTAGTAATCTCATTGTTGATAAGAAGCATCGCACTGACAGCCACATTCATAACAAAATATGCGATCAGTGCGGAAAGAGCAGCAACCTCTTTCTCTTTCTTCGCCATACCGATGGCAACACCCACTGCAAAAATCAGCGGCAGGTTATCAAATACTGCACTTCCGACCTTATTCATAATAAGCAGAAGCGAATTAAGTAATGTCCCGCTTTCCAGGATATTCTGTAATCCATAGGTAGCAATGGTCGTTTCATTTGTGAAAGAGCTGCCGATACCTAGCAACAGACCTGCAACAGGGAGAATTGCAATCGGAAGCATAAAGGATCTTCCTACACGTTGCAAAACTCCAAAAATTTTGTCTTTCATGTCCTTTGTCTCCTTTTCCTAAAATCATGCAGACAATGTTATCCATATCAATTTTCCCACTCTTCATTATGACTCCAGCAAAGAGCTCCTGCCTGAATAACCGCCTTGTTTTCTGGGAGATTAAAACCTTCTGACAAATGATTATTCCGCGTTTTGCCACAAAAAATGCATCAAAAAAGGCACTAACCCACATAATTCGTTAGTTCTATCTAACTTGTAATCATCATATCATGAAGCCAACACATTATCCAGACCGAAACAGACAGCTCTAATCCATTCAGACAAAGAAAATTATGAAATAAAAAGGACCCCACAGTACAATTGCTCATACTGTGAGGTCCGGTATTACTCCTTTTGTACACTATCACGCTTTTGCGCGAATCTATATAAATCGCTTCCAAAGTTTCCAGAAACCTTAAAATATGGTAGTTTATTATGGTCAAATTGTTATACCCTGTATTGCATTTTGATATAAAAATTGTTTTAGATCTTCCCTTTCACCAGTATTATAATAATCCAACAATAATGAATTAAACTGTTCCATATATTTATCCGTAATGGTCATAATACCAGCGCCGGCCAAAATTAGTATTTTATTTGCAAGCATTAAACTGGTACGCTTATTTCCATCCCAGAAGAACTGTCCTCTTATTCCCCATGTAAAAGCTTTTAACGCTTTATCTGTTGCAGAAGCATTCGTATCATATAAAATATCTGTCAATTCTTCTATTGTTTTCTCTTTGTTGGGAACAGGTGGTTCATAGTCTGTTCCTGAAATACCAACTGTCCCTGTACGAAGTTTTCCCCACTCCAGAGCTTCATTTCTTGCAATATATTCATTCAGCCTGCACCAGTATTCGAATGTAATTTCTTCATTTACTGTATTCAACAGAAACTTCCATGCATCACGCATATTCAAAATTGCCTGAATGTCATCAAGCTGTACATTCGGCACATTAACACCGTTTAATATGGTTTGAGTCTGGGGAAATGTAACTGCTCTGTTTTCCATTTTCATTCCGCAATATACATTCTCATCCCATTTCTTTTTTGCAAGAAATAAACTCTGCTCTGATGTCAAATGAAATTTATCCTCAAATTGCATCATCTCTCACCCAAATCTTTATAATATAGAAACAAATTTCTGTATCAAAAAGACCCTGGAACTTCAGATTTCTCCCAAGTTCCAAGGTCCATTTTACGTTTGGACACTAATCATGCTTTCGCATGAATCTATATTTTATGTTAATTATGCATTCTTCTCAGCGATAGCTGCCTGTGCTGCTGCAAGACGAGCGATCGGTACACGGAATGGTGAGCAGGATACATAGTTAAGACCGATCTTGTGGCAGAATTCTACAGAAGACGGATCTCCACCATGCTCGCCGCAGATACCTACGTGAAGGTTCGGGTTAACCGGTTTGCCGAGTTCGATAGCCATCTTCATCAGCTTGCCAACGCCAACCTGATCCAGTTTTGCAAATGGATCGTTCTCGAAGATCTTAGCGTCATAGTATGCGTTGAGGAATTTACCTGCATCATCACGGGAGAAGCCGTATGTCATCTGAGTAAGGTCGTTTGTACCGAAGCAGAAGAAGTCTGCTTCTTTAGCGATCTCATCAGCTGTAAGAGCTGCTCTCGGGATCTCGATCATTGTACCAACTTCATACTGAAGGTCAGAACCAGCGGCTTTGATCTCAGCATCAGCTGTCTCAACTACGAATTTCTTAACATATTTAAGCTCTTTTACATCGCCAACAAGTGGGATCATGATTTCCGGTTTGATTGTCCAGTCCGGATGAGCTTTCTTAACTTCGATTGCTGCGCGGATAACTGCTGTTGTCTGCATCTTAGCGATTTCAGGATAAGTAACAGCAAGACGGCATCCACGATGTCCCATCATCGGGTTGAACTCATGAAGAGAAGCGATGATAGTCTTAATCTGCTCTACAGTTTTGCCCTGAGCATCTGCAAGTTTCTTGATGTCAGCTTCATCTGTAGGAACGAACTCATGAAGAGGCGGATCCAGGAAACGGATAGTAACAGGGTTACCTTCCAGAGCTTCAAAGAGACCTTTGAAGTCATCCTGCTGATATGGAAGAACTTTTTCAAGTGCTTTCTCTCTCTCTTCTGCTGTTTCGGAGCAGATCATTTCACGGAATGCATCGATACGTCCCTCACCGAAGAACATATGCTCTGTACGGCAAAGACCGATACCTTCTGCACCAAGCTCTACAGCTTTCTTAGCATCTGCAGGAGTATCTGCGTTTGTACGAACTTTCATTGTTCTGTACTTGTCAGCCCATGCCATGATGCGTCCGAACTCACCAGCGATTGTAGCGTCTACAGTCGGGATGATTCCGTCGTAGATGTTACCAGTTGTACCATCGATGGAGATGAAGTCTCCTTCATGGAACTCTTTACCAGCAAGTGTAAATTTCTTGTTTTCTTCGTCCATAGCGATATCACCGCATCCGGATACACAGCACTCACCCATACCACGGGCAACAACTGCTGCGTGAGATGTCATACCACCACGAACTGTCAGGATACCCTGAGCAGATTTCATACCTGTGATGTCTTCTGGAGATGTCTCAAGACGTACAAGTACGACTTTCTCTCCTCTTTCAGCCCATTCAACAGCGTCATCAGCTGTGAATACGATCTTACCGCAAGCAGCTCCAGGAGAAGCGCCAAGGCCTTTGCCCATTGGTGTAGCAGCCTTAAGAGCAGCAGCATCAAACTGTGGGTGAAGAAGAGTATCAAGGTTACGTGGGTCGATCATAGCTACAGCTTCTTCTTCTGTTCTCATTCCCTCATCAACAAGGTCACAAGCGATCTTTAAAGCAGCCTGAGCTGTTCTCTTACCATTACGTGTCTGAAGCATATACAGCTTACCATGCTCTACAGTAAACTCCATATCCTGCATATCTCTGTAGTGTTTCTCAAGTGTTTCGCAAACCTGTTTGAACTGTACGAATGCTTCCGGGAATTTCTGTTCCATTTCAGAGATGTGCATAGGTGTACGAACACCGGCAACAACGTCTTCACCCTGAGCATTTGTAAGGAATTCACCAAACAGACCGTTAGCTCCTGTAGCAGGGTCACGTGTGAAGGCAACACCTGTACCACAGTCATCACCCATGTTACCAAATGCCATCATCTGTACGTTAACTGCAGTACCCCAGGAATATGGGATATCGTTGTCACGACGATATACATTTGCACGTGGGTTGTCCCATGAACGGAATACGGCTTTGATAGCACCCATTAACTGTTCCTTAGGATCAGTTGGGAAATCAGCACCGATTTTTGCTTTATATTCAGCTTTGAACTGTTCAGCTAATTCATGAAGGTCTTCTGCAGTAAGTTCAACATCCTGCTTAACACCTCTTTTAGCTTTCATCTCATCGATAAGTTCTTCGAAATATTTCTTTCCGACTTCCATAACTACATCAGAGTACATCTGGATGAATCTTCTGTAGCAGTCCCATGCCCAACGAGCATTGCCGGATTTTTCAGCAAGTACGTTAACAACGTCTTCATTTAAACCAAGGTTCAGGATAGTATCCATCATACCTGGCATAGAAGCTCTCGCACCAGAACGAACGGAAACAAGCAGAGGATTTTCTTTGTCACCGAATTTCTTTCCGGTAACTCCTTCCATTTTGGTGATTGCTTCCATGATCTGAGCCATGATCTCATCATTGATCTGTCTTCCGTCTTCATAGTACTGAGTACAAGCTTCAGTTGTGATTGTGAAGCCCTGAGGTACAGGAAGACCAAGGTTTGTCATTTCAGCAAGGTTGGCACCTTTACCACCCAGAAGGTTTCTCATATTAGCGTTACCTTCTGTAAACATGTAAACCCATTTTGCCATTTTACATTTTCCTCCTAATTATTGTTCTTTCACACATAAGTAAATATTATAAAATATGTTTCTTATACGCACATAGTTATTTTATAGAGTTTGTGTCGTTTCGTCAAGGTTATTCTGCTAAATTCAGCTAATTTTTTTATACATTCTGCATAATATGATTTATTTTATGATTCCTGTTATTGTTGAGGTTTTTACTGTCCTTTATTTCGGTCTCTTTTTTATTTAAAAAATTTACATAAACGCCAGAAAGAAATCCGGGCATAACGATTCTTTATAAGTCTATTGCAGCAAAAAACAGACAGTAAAACTGGATTTTCCACCGATTTTCCTGTCTGTTGTAATCTTCTGCTTTTATTTCAGTTTATTATTTCTTTCTGCCCTTTTTCAGATTCAGTACCAGATGTCTCGGCATACCATTCACCATGATAGGCTGATAATCACCCTGGATCAGAGGTTTGATGTAATCTACAAAGTCTTTGGTTACATTTGTAGCGTCTTTGTTCATCCAGTCTCTCGGTACTAATTTCTCTTCGTTTGCGATTCTGTGCACATCATAGATACCTGTAGCTGCCATATACGGGTCATCAGAAACACGGTCGATAACAACCATTTTACCTGTGTCCCCTTCATCTGCTGCCTTAACTGCAGCACCTCCTACCATAAATGCTTCGTCGATATCCACTCTGGATGCCATGTGGGAAGCACTTCTCTGTAAGGTGGAAAGCTCCACTGCTCTTGTCTTGCATCCGCACTCTGCTGCCAGGAAATTTGCCAGGTATGTAGCTGTTCCCTGAAGCTGTTTGTGTCCAAATGCATCTACATAGTCTCCTACATTTCCAAGTTCACATACGTATCTGCCGTCTGCAAGCTTGATTCCCTCAGAAACAGCGATAACAATAGAGGATTTTTTCTTAAGAAGGTCTTTTACTTTTGCAAGGAATTTCTCAACATCAAAAGGTACTTCAGGAAGGTAGATCAGATCCGGTCCGTCGCAGTCTTCGGATTTCGCAAGAGCTGTGGCGCCTGTAAGCCATCCGGCATTACGTCCCATGATTTCCATAATGGTGATCATGTTTTTCTTATAAGTCAAACCCTGTGCATCGCGGATCACTTCTTTTGTGGAAGTACCGATATATTTCGCTGCACTCCCGAATCCAGGTGTATGGTCTGTCAGTGCCAGGTCATTGTCTATGGTTTTCGGAACGCCGAGGAACTTCTGGGTCTGTCCTGTAAGGATCGCATAATCAGACAGTTTCTTGATAGTATCCATGGAATCATTTCCGCCGATATAAATGAATGCATCAATGTCCAGCTTATTCAGGATTTCGAAAATCTTTTCATAAATTGCTTTATCTTCATGAATCTCAGGAAGTTTGTAACGGCAGGAACCTAAGAACGCAGATGGTGTTCTCTTCAGTAATTCGATATCCAGTTCTGAATGGATCTGTGTTGATAAGTCAATATACTGTTCATCCAGAAGCCCCTGAATTCCATGAAGCATTCCATATACTTTATCAAATCCACGTTCAATGGCATTCTTGTAAACGCCTGCAAGACTGGAATTAATTACAGCAGTAGGTCCTCCTGATTGTCCAACAATAATATTTCTTTTTTTCGCCATAACAATGACCTCCTTGTTTTCATGTCTTCGTTGTCATGTCTTTTTTGTTATAAGACTTGTTTAGGTGAATTGTAACAAAATTATTGTTGTTAGTCAATGTTTTTTGTTGTTATTATACATATTGTTTTTATTAAACATTATAATATTTTTACATTTTTCGATTTTATAGCAGCGATTTTTATTATTTTTTGTATATTATATTCATTTTAACAAAAAACAAGTTAAAAAGACACTGATATGGAAATTTCCTATACCTGTGTCTCTATACCCTATATGTTTTATCAACATATCAAATCATACGCTTCACTATTGGGTTAAATCCGTCAGATCCAAATGAATTCTTGTTTCTTGTAAAACTGCCTTAATTAGCTGAGTCATCTGTGGAAGCATCTGTTGTATCTGCTGCCTCAGTTGTTATTTTTGTTGTTGAATCTGTTGCTGCAAAAGCAACGTTCATAGAAGTAAATGTCAAAGCTAAACCTAATGCTACTGCTAAATATTTACGTTTCATAATCTCAAGTCCTTTTCTGTTTTTCGTTGATGGTTATGCAATAGTTTGAAATTGCGTTCAAATTGTGACGATTTTCGTAAGAAATTGTGATTTTCCTTACACAAATTATTCCGCATTCAAAAGTGCACAATATTTATATGCAATACGTGTAAAAAGAAATCACACTAACCAAATGATAACTCTATTTGTACTCATTCATACATTGTGTTATACTTAAGAAAATCGCATCAGAAATTTAGAAATATTTTTTCTGACTTTTATCAGTGAATTGCTGTATTAAGATTTTAAGCAATTCAAATACTTATATCAGGGAGGATTCACCTATGCTTCATACAATTGAAAACGACTATCTGAAAGTATCTGTAGATGATCACGGTGCTGAACTTTGCAGCATTTTTGATAAAATACATAACAGAGAAGTGATCTGGCAGGCAGACCCGGCTTACTGGAAACGTCATGCGCCGGTTCTTTTTCCTAATGTAGGCCGTCATTTCGAAGACCATTATCGTATTGATGGAACAGAATATCCGTCCAAACAGCATGGATTCGCCAGAGACAGCGAATTTACCTGCGTAGACATGACTGCTGATTCTATCACACATAAACTGAAATCTTCTGATGCCACAAAAGAAAATTACCCTTATGATTTTGAACTGAAGATCAAACATGTTCTGGAGAAAAATCAGGTCAGTGTTTGCTGGGAAGTCGTAAACCACAGTGATGAAACTATGTACTTCACAATTGGCGGACATCCGGCATTTAATGTTCCTGCCAACGGGAACAATGACAAAAAAGAAGATTATCTTCTGACATTCAACGGCGAAAAATCTCTCACTTATCTGCTTCTTGATCCTGCTTCCGGTACTGCTCTTCCAGATCAGACAAAGACATTGGAACTTACAGACGGCACCTGTCACATTGATGCCCATATGTTCGACAATGATGCATTAATTTTTGATAACCAGATTGAAAAGGCCGGCATTGCTTTTCCT
The DNA here is from genome assembly GCF_033096465.1 of Blautia luti. Classification (NCBI taxonomy): domain Bacteria; kingdom Bacillati; phylum Bacillota; class Clostridia; order Lachnospirales; family Lachnospiraceae; genus Blautia; species Blautia luti. The sequence goes on from NZ_AP028156.1 coordinate 2,239,530, forward strand.
GACGGAACACCTTATCTGGAACTTACCTGCCACCGTTTTCCGAATTTCGGTATCTGGTCTGTTCCCGGTTCTTCATTTGTATGCCTGGAGCCATGGATGGGAAGATGTGACGACTGTGGATTCAAAAATGACCTTTCCGAAAAGTCAAATATCAATGCATTGAATACAGATGAAATTTTTAATGCCTCCTATGAAATAAAAATTTACTAATTTTTCCCATTTATCTCTGCATTGTGCTATAATGGCAAATAGCATTTGCAGACAAAAGAGACAAATGCCTGTTATTGCTTTTCCTATAACTGAAGCGATAACAATTATATGAAACAGGAGGAAATTCCCATGACAAAAGAAGAATTTCAGAAACTGACACAGGATATCGTAGTGCTTGACGGTGCTACCGGTTCCAATCTTATGGCAGCCGGAATGCCAAGAGGAACCTGTACAGAGGCATGGATCATGGAGAACAGGGAAGTTCTTCAGAATCTCCAGAAAGCTTATGTGGAAGCAGGAAGCCAGATCGTATATGCTCCTACTTTCGGCGGCAACCGTTACAGTCTCGGACTCCACGGCCTGCAGGACAAGCTTGCTGAAATGAACCATACACTGGTCAATATTTCCAGAGAAGCTGTCGGACATAAGGTTTACCTTGCCGGTGATATCACTACAACCGGAAAGATGATGGAACCTGCCGGAGACCTCACCTACGAGATGGCATACGAAGCATACTGTGAGCAGATCAAAGTTCTTGAGGATGCCGGTGTTGATCTGATCGCTGCGGAAACCATGATCAATATTGAAGAGACACTGGCTGCCATTGATGCAGCTGCATCTGTAAGTTCTCTTCCTGTAATGTGTACAATGACCGTAGAAGCTGACGGAAGCATTTTCAGCGGAGGAAATGCTGTAGAGGCTGCGATCACCCTTGAGGGTGCCGGTGCCTGCGCAGTTGGTATCAACTGTTCTGTAGGACCTGACCAGCTGGTATCCGTTGTCCGCAATATTAAAGAGAACGTATCTATTCCTGTCATTGCCAAACCTAACGCAGGTATGCCGACAATTGACGATCAGGGAAATGCCATTTACAGCATGAATGCACAGAGTTTCGCAGAACATATGAAAGTTCTGGTTGAGAACGGTGCATCTATCATCGGAGGATGCTGCGGCACAACTCCGGAATTTATCCGTAAAGTGAATAAGATTCTCGGAAGATAATACTTAACTCAAATTATTTACCGCCAAAAAAGCACATGCTTTCAGAAGTGAGAATATCTTCTGTCATGTGCTTTTTTATTTATACTTTCTTTTGTTTCAGATTCTTCACTTTACCTTTATCGCTTTCTTTGGGCACATTTCCTGGCAGCAGAAACACCGGATGCATTTTCTGTAATCATAGACCGGCAGTTTTCCTTTACCTTTTCTGAAATCTACTGCTTTTCCCGGAACCGGGCAGCTCTGGACGCAGATACCACAGCGGACACATTTGTCAGCGTCTATATATGGCTTCTTCTGAAATACCTTTAATGCTCCTGCCATTCTTGTCCAGATATTCTTACGTACTTCGGTACGGTCTACATGAAAATCAGGATTTCCGTACTTCTTTACTGCCTCTGCCATGGAAATCTTCCCATCTGGCGTCAGAAGCGCGATCTCCTCTTCTTTCCATGTACCAAGTCCCATTTTTTCGCCATGATAGTTCGTCGGAACCATTTCCGGTTTCAGGTAGACCAGGCGGCTGAATACACTGTCCAATGCAACCGGATCTGTGGACATCAGCAGCACATTCATCGGAACCGGATCTCCTGAGCCCGGTCCATTGCCTTCCATGGCTAAGATCCCGTCTATCACATACAGCTTTGGTGCCACACATTTATTCAGGTCAATGAGCATTCTGGCAAAGCTGTCTGCACTTGGATACTGTGTGTGTCCTTTCGCCTTATGAAATCCATATATAAAACCATAGCTGTTCTTAACTGCACCTGTAATTCTTTCCAGCGCATGAGTTTTCATCTTACTCAATGAAATTACACAGTCCTGTTCTAACAGTTCTTTTGGCAGGATGAATTCTTTTGCCTGGATTCCCTGCGGATAAACAGTCTTCACACCCTCAGAATAATCAATCGCGGGAATATGATATTTCTCCAAATACATATCCATTCCAGTTCCACGGATCACCGCCTGTGTAGTTCCATGGCCACAGGAATCTGCCAGTACGATATGCTCATATCCATTTTCCCGAAGGATTCTTGCAAAAGCTCCCACTACAACCGGATGTGTGATCACTGCTTTCTCTACTTCTGCCTTTTTCAACAGATTCGGTTTGAGCAAAATCTTTGCATCTTTTGGGATCAGATTTTCCAGACCGCCCAGAAAATCCAGGCCCTGTTTCAGCAACGTATAGATCTTTTCTTCATCATATTCTCTACAGGGAAGTAACACTACCTTACTCTTCATAAAATTCAATACCCCATCATTTTTTCATCATAAGTTAAAAAGCCACTCGTTTTCACACGATATGGCTTTTTGCTGAAAAATTTTTATTTATCATCTCCGGACAGATCTGCCTGTCTCAGCGCTTTTCTCACCGGTAAAATACATGCTGGCACTACAGAAAGACAGTCCACACCCATCCTCAGAAACTCTTCTGTCAGAGCTGTATCTGCTGCAAGTTCCCCACAGATACATACTCGCTTATTCTCCGCATGTCCTGCTTCAATCACCATTTTGATCATGCGCAGTACTGCCGGGTGATGGTCATTATATTTCTTGCGCAGGAGAGGATTCTGTCTGTCCATCGCCAGAGTATACTGGCTCAAGTCATTGGTTCCAAGGCTGAGGAAATCCACTCTTCTTGCGAGCTCGCGGCTGATCATAACTGCTGCCGGAGTCTCAATCATGATTCCGGTCTTTACCTTTTTATACGGAATCTGTTTCTCATCCAGACCTTTTTTTACTTCCCGGATGACTTCATCAATCTCATCCATTTCCTCTTCAGAACTGATCATCGGATACATCAGCGCCAGATTTCCATAAGCACTGGCACGGAAAATAGCGCGAAGCTGTGCCTTAAACATCCTCTTTCTGTCAAGGCAGAGACGTATTCCTCTGTTCCCCATGATGGGATTCGTCTCATCTTGGATATTCAGATATTCCGCCTGTTTGTCAGCACCCAGATCAGCAGTACGGATCACGGCGATCCTGTCGCCCATGGTCTCAGCAATCTTCTTGTATGCCAGAAAAAGTTCATTCTCACGGGGATAATTCTCTCTCCCCAGATACTGAAACTCGCTTCGCAGAAGCCCAATTCCGGATGCTCCGTAATAGACCACACTGTTCAGATCATCCATGTTTCCGATATTGGCATAAATCTCAATTCTTCTGCCATCTTTTGTGATATCCGGTTCTTCTCTTAGTTTCAGAAGCTCTTCCCGTTCTTCCATATCAGCCTGTCTGCGGATCTCATATTCTTTTTTTACTTCTTCATCAGGATTGATATACAGAAATCCTGTGTATCCGTCAACAATGGCTATCTGTCCATCCCACTCTGTGTCCGTATCAATCTCGATCAGTGCCGGTATATTCATGGTCTTTACCAGAATAGCAGCATGTGAAATATCGGAGCCATGATGTGTGACGATCGCCATCAGTTTATCCTTATCCATCTCCATCAGTTCTGTAGGTGTAATACTCTCTGTGACAACGATCACAGGTTCATCACCAAGATCGATCCTCGGGGAAACGCCTCCAAGCTCACTGAGCAGACGGTCTGATATCTCTCGTATATTGGCCAGTCTTTCTTTGATCGCAGGCTCCTCCAGATTTCTGAAAGTAGACAGTATTTCATCTCTGGTAGTCATTACTGCATACGCAGAATTTACTTTTTCATTCTGAATAATACTCTCGATCGCCCGCTGGAAACTCTTTCCCTCCAGCAACTCTTTCTGCCGGAGAAAAAGTTTCGCCTGAGATTCCTGGATGGTGCAGTTCTTCTCGTACAATTCTGTCAGCTGTTCCATCACTCTGGCACGTGCCTGACGGAAAATACCAAGTTCCCCTTTCACATCCGCTATCTCATGCTGGCGTATCTGATATTCACTTCTGTGATAATAAACAATCTTACCGATGGCAATTCCTGAGAAAGCACCGATTCCTTTGTAAATGTCCATTTAAACTCCTTAGTCGCAGGCAGCCTTGAATTCAGTCCAGTTCTTCTGGTACTGTGCGTCTGCTTCCTGGCTTACATTCTGGACGATCTCGCCCTTTGTAACGTCATCCGGAACTACCAGATCCGGATTTACCAGTTCATCTGCTGCTTTATTTGTGCTGTAATAGCCGATATAGTCTGTGCATTTTGCCGCAACTTCCGGCTGCATAATATAATCCATGAAAGAATATGCTGCATCTTTATCCGGTGCTTCACTCGGGATAAACATACCCATGATACCAAAGCCAAGACCTTCTTCCGGATATACCACCTTCAGGTCAGGATTCTCAGCAAGTGCTGCTGTTACCTGTGAAGTGTAAAGGAATCCTACGCTTGCCTCTCCATTAAGAAGTGCATTCTGCGTATTATCATCCTGGATCAGACGTACGTTCGGAGCAAGTTCCAGAAGTTTCTCTCCTGTTTTCTTGATCACATCTACATCCTGTTCATTCATACTCTCTCCCATGGAAAGCTGAGTGATACCATTGATCACACGATAGTTTGCTGTCAGAGCAATGCTGTCTTCAAGAGAGGAATCCCAAAGGTCTTTGTAACCTTTGATGTCAATTTCAACCTGCTCCGGATCATAAACGATCAGAGGGATACCTGCTCCATAAGGAACTGTGTATTCATCATCCGGATCATAGAACTGTCCCTGATACAACGAATTAATGTTTCCGATGTTCTCCAGAGAATCTTTGTCAAGTTTCTCTGCAAGTCCTTCCTGGATCGCAGTTTCCAGAATGTAATCATCTGCGATTACGATATCATAGTCGCCACCCTTTGACATGGAAAGCTTCTCAAGCATTGTTTCATCTGTATCAAAGTTTGAGTAAACAACTTTCACACCTGTCTCTTTTTCGAAGTCATCGAGAACTTCCTGAGGGAACATTCCCTCCCAGGTAAAGAGAACAAGTTCTTTATCATCGCCTGCATCTTTGAATCCGGTGAATGCTGTTCCTGCCATTAATGCACACATCACTACTGCAAGTACTCTTTTTTTCATAAATGATCTCCCTTCTTATGCTCTGCATTGTTGTCTATATCAGCCACTGTCCGCCTTCCACCGTATCGGCAGACAGCGACTATCCTTTTTTACTTTGCTTTTACTTTTGTCCAGAGTTCCGCAAATTTCTGCTTGATCTTTGGCTTCTGATAAGCAAAGATTTCGTTATTCGGGTTGGTTGTATCCGGAATATAAGAACTGATCCCGGCATAGTCCCCCTCCTTCATGGTTTCAAAAGCACTCTTCACTGTAGAAGTATACCCTACTTCTTCCGTATTGGAAAGAGCAGATTTATCACTGATCATAAAATCAATAAATTCATGGGCAAGCTGTACTTCGCTGCAGTCCTTTGTGATAACCATTGCATCATACCATCTGTTGGTTCCCTGTTCCGGTGTGAAGTAGTCCAGATTCGGGTTCTCACTGATAATATAAGATGCATCTCCTGAGTAAACAACTGCCAGAGCCTTGTTTCCTGAGATCATATTGTCGATCACATCATCGCCTGCGTAGATCGGGTCCATGGTATCACGCTGATCGATCAGCCACTGATACGCTTCCTCGATCTCAGCTTCATTGGTGGTATTCATGGAATATCCAAGTGCCTTTAATGCTATCATAAAGGAATCTCGTTCAGAATCATACATGTAAATATTTCCTTTATATTTTTGATTGCGCAGAAGTTCCCATCCCTCTTTTAAATCAGCCTCATCTACTACCGTCTTATCATAAAGGATTCCTACTGTTCCCCAGAAATACGGGCAGGAATAACGGTTGCCCGGATCATAGCTCTGGTTCATGACATCGTCCAACAGATTTTTCTTGTTCGGAATTTCATTCCAGTCAAGAGCCTGCAAGTATTCCTCTTTGATCAGTCTTTCGATCATGTAATCGGACGGAACCAGTACATCATAAGTCTCACCGCTGGAAAGTTTCGTGTACATCATTTCATTTGACTCAAAAGTCTCGTACACAACCGTACAGTTGTACTCTTTCTCAAATTCATCAATAAGAGACAGATCCATATATTCTCCTGCATTATAAACTTTCAGCACATGTGTGGATTTCGTCACAAATCCCCATTTAACAAGGCCTGCTGTAACTGCAATGACCAGAACTACAGATATGATTTTTACTGCTTTCTGATTCAGTTTCTTTGCCTTATTTCTCAGCTTCGGAATCACATTTGCCAGAAGCAGTACCACAACGATGACTACGATCACGATGGTTGACAGGGCATTGATGGTAGGATTGATACGCTTCGTCATATTATATACAACAATAGAGATATTTTTTACACCATTTCCTGATACGAAATAAGAAATTACGAAATCGTCAAAGGACATGGTAAATGCAAGTAAAGCACCTGCAAAAATACCCTCTTTGATCATCGGCACAATAACCTTTGTCAGAGCCTGAAAAGGAGTTGCACCAAGGTCCATGGCTGCATTTGCCATGTTCGGATCCAGTGCTCTTACCCTCGGGTAAACGCTGGTAATTACATACGGAGTACAGAATGCAATATGTGCCAGCAGCATAGTCAGGTACCCTTTCCTGAATCCAAGAGAAGAAAACAACAGCATCAGGCTGATAGCAGTTACGATCTCCGGGTTCAGGATCGGAATATTATTAATGTTTAAAAGCAGTTCCTTGATCACTTTCTTTGACTTGGATAAACCAATCGCTGTAATAGTTCCAAGTATCGTAGAAACAATTGTTGCGATGATCGCAATGGTAACAGATACATAAACCGCCTTAATTACTTCCCCGTTACCGAGAAGTTCCTCATACCAGCGCAGGGAAAATCCTGTAAATCTGGTCAGTGACTTGGATGAGTTAAAAGAAAAGATCATCGTCACCAGGATCGGCAGGTAAAAGAAAGCAAGGCAGAGTACTACATATAACATTGAGAAAAATTTATTTTTACGTTTCATGCCGTCCTCCCTTATTCGTCTTTATCCATCTTCTTCATCAGGCTCATAAAGACCAGAATGAGCACTGCCAGAATCAGAGAAATGGCGCTGCCGAAGTTCCAGTCACCTACAGAGATAAACTGTGATTCGATCAAGTTACCGATGAGCATGTACTGTCCGCCACCCAAAAGCTTCGGAATAACGAAAGTAGAGATTGACAGCAGGAATACCATCATGATCCCGTTAAGTACACCAGGGATGGACAACTTCCAGATCACCTTTGTGAAAGTCTGAAATCGATTGGCCCCCAGATCATAAGCTGCCTCAATAAACGACTTGTCCATTTTGCTCAAAGATGTATGAATCGGAATGATCATAAACGGCATGAAATTACAGACCAGACCGACCACTACGGAAAAATCTGTATACATCATTGTAACCGGTGAAATTCCCAAAAATCCCAGAAGATGATTAATAATGCCATTGTCGGACAGCAAATTCATCCACGCATAAGTACGAAGAAGCATATTGATCCATTCGGGAATGGTTACCAGCAGGATCAAAAAGCTCTGGGATTTCTCAGGACACTTGGAAATAATATATGCCAGTGGATATCCAAGTCCCAGACAGATCACTGTAGTCAGGATACCCAGCTTAAATGATTTGAAGATCACACTCATATAAGTGGCTTCCAGAAATTTCCTGAAGTTTTCAAAAGTGAAGGAAAAGGTCAGAACCTCATTTCCATCCTCTGTAAAAGCGTAAAGAGCGATCAGTATCAGCGGGATGACAATGATCACAAACGCCCATACCAGATAAGGTTTTATCATATTCTTGTACTGTTTCATCAGTAGCTTCCCATTCTGTACATAACATGGATGTCTTCAGGCCCGAATTTCAGTCCCACTTCCCTTCCGACTTCCGCATAATCTGTGGTATGAACCATATAAGTACGAAGTTTTGTTTCAATAAGGATCTCATAATGTACACCCTTGAACGTAATATTCCGCACGATTCCCCTGATCTTCGCCTGATCCGGATCTACGATATCCAGATCCTCCGGTCTTAACACTACTTCAATCTCTTCATTATCTTCGAATCCTTTATCCACACATTCAAATTCAAAGCCATCAAATTTAACCAGATAATCCTTTACCATGATTCCTTCTATAATATTGGACTCACCGATAAAGCTTGCCACAAAACGGTTCTCCGGTTCATTATAGATATCTGTAGGTGATCCGATCTGCTGGATCTCACCGTTATTCATAACTACCACCGTATCAGACATGGACAGGGCTTCTTCCTGATCATGAGTAACATAGATAAAAGTGATCCCTACTTCCTGCTGGATCTTTTTCAGTTCTACCTGCATCTGCTTACGGATCTTCGCATCCAGTGCACCTAAAGGCTCATCCAGAAGAAGGACTTTCGGCTCATTTACCAGAGCTCTTGCAATGGCCACACGCTGCTGTTGTCCACCGGAGAGCAGGGTAACGTCTCTTTTTTGGAAACCTTCCAGTCCTACCATCTTCAGCATACGCTCTACTTTCTGGGCGATCACAGTCTTATCCACTTTCTTCAGGTTCAGACCGAAACCTATATTTTCTGCCACATTCAGATGGGGGAAAAGTGCATACTTCTGAAATACTGTATTTACCTCTCTCTTATAAGGGGGGAGCTTGGAGATCTCTATCCCGTTAAACAGCACTTCACCGTCGCTTGGCTCCTCAAAACCGGCAATGATACGCAGTGTGGTTGTTTTTCCACATCCGCTTGGACCAAGAAGGGTCAGGAATTCCTTTTCATAGATATCCAGATTGATTCCGCGCAGAACCTGCTGGTCATCAAAATTCTTGGTCAGATTTTTTAACTCAATCAGTTTGTTCATCGTCTCTTCCTTCCTCATAATGTATTTATTTATGCCTCTTCTTCGTAAGCAGAGAATAAATCAGAAAAATGATCAGTGTCACAGCCAGCAGGATCGTACATAATGCATTGATCTCCGGTGTTACTCCGGTTTTCAGCTGTGTATACACTTTGATCGGTAAAGTGGACAAACGAGGTCCATTTACAAAAATGCTGATCACCACATCATCCATAGACATGGCAAATGCCAGAAGGGATCCTGAGATCACAGCAGGCATGATCAGCGGCAGTGTGATATCCCAGAATGCCCGCAAAGGCCCTGCTCCCAGATCCCTGGCTGCTTCTTCCAGGGACGGATCCATTCCTACCAGTCTTGCTTTCACCTCCATGAGAATATAAGGCACACAGAAAACTGTATGTCCGATCAGAAGGGTCAGCATTCCGAATGGAAGGTTCAGCATATAAAAGAACGCCATCAGGACCATACCTAAAATGATCTCCGGGATCATAAGTGGAAGTATGGAAATATATTCCAGCGCATCTTTGCTCTTCCAGTGGATCCTGGAAAGTCCCACTGCTCCCAGAGTTCCGATCACCGCACTGACCAGACAGCTTAATACCCCAAGCACCAGACTGTTAACAAGTGCTTCCAGCATTGCGCTGTCATGGATCAGTTCCTGGTACCATTTCAGGGAAAAACCGGTCAGTTTCACCGGAAGTCTGGACTCATTAAAGGAAAATATCACCACAACTGCAATGGGCAGATACATCAGAAAAAAGATCAATCCCATATAAAAATGTTCAAATTTTGTACTCTTTTTCATCCGATTCCCTCCAGTTCTCTGGCATTGGAAACTTTCCTGTAGATCATGATCATAACAGTTGTAAGAACCATCATCACCACTGCCAGCGCTGCTGCAAAAGGCCAGTTGCTTCCCCTGGTCATCTGATCCTGGATCAGACTTCCGACAAGCACTATTTTATTTCCACCAAGGATATCTGCAATAAAAAACAGTCCCATAGACGGTACAAAAGTAAGGATCACTCCTGACAGAAGTCCGGGCAGTGTAAGTTTCAACGTAACTGTAAAAAATGCCTGCACCCTGGACGCTCCCAAATCACGTGCAGCCTCCACATAAGACCAGTCCAGCTTTTCTGCGCTGGAATATACAGACATGATCATAAAAGGCAGCAATACATAGATCATTCCCACCACAATAGCAGGATAACTGTATAAAATAGCCAGCGGCTTTTTTATCAGCCCCAGTTTCATAAGAACGAAATTCAGCAGTCCCTTTTTCTGAAGAATAATGATCCATCCATAAAGACGTATCAGGGAATTCACCCAGAAAGGAAGCGTCAGAAGCAGATGTGCTTTCTTTTTCCTGTGTTCCGGAAGTTTCGCCATAAAGTATCCGAATGGATAGCCGATCAACACGATCGCCGCCGTACTTGTCAGTGCCAGCTTTAATGATTCCACAAATGTATTCAGATATACAGGTTCCAGAATATTCTTATAATTATCCAGTGTAAATTTCCATGTCACTCCGTAACCTCTGTTAGGTGTGGCGAAACTTAATGCCACCACATAAAGCAGCGGACAGATCACAAATACTATGGTGAAGATATACAGGGGAAGGGCCATCCATGCAGAGCTGTTTTTCTGCTTTTTCATATCACGCCCTCCTGTCCACCAGCACTGCAGAAGATGGATGAAATCCCCAGCTTACCTGCTGTCCTTCTTCTACTGTCACATCAATCCCATATCTGCTGGCGATAAGCCTGGTTCCATCTGCAAGTCCCAGCGTAACCCGAAGCTGTCCGCCTGCGAAATTTTTCTCCAGAACTTTTGCCTTTAATCCACTGCTGACCTTCTCATTCAGAATAATATTCTCACTGCGGATCGCAATGGTAACGTTCTCACCTTTTTTCGGCTTATCCTCCGGTGCCAGTACAGAAACTGTATCATTTCCAATCTGTACAGATACCAGATCCTTACCTGTTTCCGTTACCACTCCTTTCAGAATGTTGGCATTTCCCACAAAAGCAGCCACATAACTGGTTTCCGGATGATTATAAATCTCATCCGGTGTGCCGATCTGCTCAATCTGTCCGTGATTCATAACTGCGATTCTGTCAGACATATTGATGGCTTCTTCCTGATCATGGGTGATATAGATAAAAGTCAGCCCCAGCTTCTTCTGCAGATGCTTTAATTCGATCTGCATGGCTCTGCGAAGCTGCAGATCCAATGCCCCCAGAGGTTCATCCAGAAGTAAAACCTTGGGATTATTCACCAGTGCCCTGGCAATGGCTACGCGCTGTTTCTGTCCACCGGATAGCTCAGAAGGTTGTCTTTTTCCATATCCTTCCAGCTGAACCAGTTCCAGCATTTCGTTTACCCTTTTTTTTATCTCTGCTCTGGGAACTTTTTTCAGTTTCAGTCCATATCCGATATTTTCCACTACATTCATATGGGGAAAAAGAGCATAATTCTGAAATACAGTATTTACATCCCTTTCATTGGGCGCCAGGTTCGTCACTTCCCTGCCGTCCAGCCATACGCTTCCTTCATCCGGCTGTTCCAACCCTGCAATGATACGCAGAGTGGTTGTCTTTCCACATCCGGAAGAACCTAACAGGGTGATGAATTCCCCTTTTTCAATAGTCAGATCAATGTTATTCAGAACCGTTTCCTCAGATGTGAAACTTTTTTTGATATTCCTTAATTCCAGTGAGATTTCTGCCATATTTTTATGCCTCCTGTTTTCGGGAATCTGCTGTCTCTGTCTTCAGGCTGTTTTCAACATATCTGCAGTAACCTTCCCGATCAAATACCGGCTGGAATCCCTGTATGATCTCTTTCGCCTGGATGGCATCTTCTTTCAACAGTTTGTATACTGTAAGTGCGATCATTTTCGCAGGCAGGATATAGGCCTTTTCTTCATCTGTGATCCTGAAATCAGTTCCGTGAAGCTTTCCTTCGAAACCATTAAAAGTGAAATTTACCACAGGAAAAAGATGCGTCAGGTCTCCTACATCTGTACACGCATTATTAAAATCATATTCTGTGACTTCCCGGAAAGAAACGCCCAGCTGGCTGGCTGATTCGATCAATGCCTGGTCTGCCTTTCTCCAGCGTATGGGCATATACCCCTGCAAAGGCTCTGTTTCAATTCTGCCTCCAAATGCATAAGCAGCTCCCTCATACGCTCTGTTTACCATATTCATCGTATGCTCGATGCATTCCAGGGAACCTGCACGTACCTTTGTCTCGATCACAGCCTCGTCCGGAACACTGTTTATCACATCTCCGGCCTTTCGGATCACATTATGAAGTCTTACATGATCCTCTTCCCGGAAAGTTTCCCGCATCAGTCCCATCATCTGTATGGCACTTGAGGTAATGCTCAGTGCATTGACACCATCCCAGGGATCAATGGCTGCGTGGGCCGCCTTCCCTCTTACTGTGACCCGTTCTGCTGCATATCCGTTACATGCAGGGTTTCCCAGATACAGGTCTTCTGATACAGGAACCATGTGTACATGAGTCGTCATCATGATATCTGTTCTGTCAAAAGCCCCTGTACGGATCAGCTCACTTTTTCCTGATCCCGGGAAACCGATGCCCTCTTTTTTCAGGCGTTTGCGTTTATCTGCATCTATATATTCTTCTGCCGGAACGGCAAAAAAAGATACGGACCCAGACAGAGAAGCTCTCACTTCTTCATCGGCTAATGCCAATGCTGCGCCAATCATGGCTGCAAGCTGTGCGTGGTGTCCGCATGCATGTGCTGTTTGATTATGGGGATCCGCCATTGGATGAGTTCTGCATCCGATCGCATCCATTTCACCAATTACAGTGATATTTGGTCCATCCTGTTCCATCCAATCTGCGCGTACTCCTGTACGTGCAAGGTCTGTATGTACCTCCAGACCCAGGTCACGCAGAACAGCCGCAGTTTTCGCTGCGGTTCTCTCTTCTTCAAATCCTGGTTCCGGATGTCCGGCAATATCACTTGCAAAGGCAATGATCTCATCTTTATGTGAATCGATGATACGTATGATCTTTTCTTCTTCTCTGGTCAATTCCACTGCCTCCTTTTGCTAAAATCTTTTATGAAAAAATATCCACAGATACAAGAAAAACCGGAAATCAACCTTTATTTTCGTTGGATTTCCGGTTAGTTTTATTTTCAATCCAAAGTTATCTTAATGGATGAAACGCAGATTGTCAAGGAGTTTTTATCTGTGTATACGGCTGTCTTTCTTTTTGTGCGTATTCAGCAGCAGATAGGCAGCCACACAGATGATCACTGACAGCAATTACCCTGTGGCCGTAGCAAGCCCCATGGAAAGCAGAGTCTGAGGACACAGCCGGATGTAAGATTTCTTTCCATGATATCATAAACTCCTCTCATTTGTCGTCTAAATTAGAATAAACCTTACAACCGTTGTAGAGTCAAGTAAATCAAGTGAATATTCACACTCTCCTTCACTGCTTACTCTTCCAATTATGTAATTCTGCAATAAGTTCTCCGGTTGTGGTAAAGATAGGGGTAGAAATTTTATTTTATATAAATTATATCGTATTGTATAAACGTAAGAAATCCCGTAAGCCCTTGATTCTACTGGGTTTACGGGATTTAAAAAGTCAAGCTGAAAATGAGACTCGAACTCACGACCCCTTCATTACGAGTGAAGTGCTCTACCGACTGAGCTATTTCAGCTTATGCTGCAACTGCCAGAAGTTAACAGTTTTGACAGCCACAACATTTAGTTTATAATATTATTTATTTTCTGTCAAGTCCTTTTTCACCGATGTTTTGGATCTCGTCTTTGTGACTTTTTTTGCTGCAGGTTTCGCTGTCTTTTTTATAACAGACTTCGTCACTTCTGCAACTTCAGGTACTGTTTTTGAATCTGTTTCATTTGTTACTTCTAGTGCTGTTTTTGTCACTTTCTTTGTCACCGGTTTCACTGCTGTTTTTACAGCTGTTTTTGTTTTCGCAACAGCCTTACGCACAGTTCTCGCCTTGGTAATTGACTTCTTAATCTGAGTTTCTGCTGCTTTCTTCTCTTTCGGTTCTTCCTCTGGCATGCAGGTAAAGATCGCCACGCCAAGTGCAGGGAGTTTCACTGTAATAGAATATTCTCTCTCATCGCACTCTGCCTTCTTTGCAGCTTTGACTCTTCCATTGACTACACCTTCACCGCCGTATTTCTTATCATCACTGTTAAAGATTTCTTTATATTTGCCGGCAAAAGGTACGCCAACCTGATAGTTTTCATATGGAATTGCCGCGAAATTGCAGACAGCCAGGATCGTCTCCTCCGGTTTCTCTGTCTTTCTCAAGAATGCGATCACATTTTCTTCATATTTCATCAGCTGGATCCATTCAAATCCGTTATATTCATCATCCATCTGATACATGGCAGGATGAGCCAGATACATATTGTTCAAATCTCTGATAAAAGATTTCATATTCTGAGGCATATCGGGATCCGGAGACATCATTTTACATCCTGGATGAAGCATCATATAAGTATAAGCTTCCCGGATCTGCGCAGCCTTCTGCTGCTCGTTTCCCGGCAGTCTGCCTGCAAATGCTTTCAGGTCACCCACATCTCTGCTTCCCAAAGTCAGCACATAATGTTCACAATATGCATAAAGCATGGATACTGTCAGCTGGTCATGATAGTTCCTGCGTTCAATGGGATCTTTGCCTAAATAAGTAAGGAGATCGCTAGTCCAGCCGCCGCTCCATTTATAGTCAAAACCCAGATGGTCATTTTCCACACTGTCTGTCAGCTCCGGCCATAGTCCGTCTTCCTGTGCAATAAGAAGCACTCCCGGATTCCTCTTCTTCACTATAGAATTCAGATGTTTCAGGAATTCCACTGCTTCCAGATTTTCATTACTTCCATACAGATTCGGAGTCCACTCTCCCGGATTCCGGCCATAATCCAGATACAACATGGCATCTACATCGTCCATACGAAGCCCGTCCACATGATATTCTTCCATCCAGAAACATGCATTGGAAATCAGGAAATCCTTTACCATAGGGCTTGCATAGTTATAAAGCAAAGTTCCCCAGAATGGATGAACCGCCTGTGCCGGATCCTGTTTCTCATACAAAGGTGTTCCATCAAATTTCTCCAGACCGGATGCATATCGTGGAAACTGTGCAGGGGTCCAGTCAAGGATCACACCGATCCCTGCCTGATGCAGTGCATCTGTCATTTTTCTGAAATCTTCAGGTGTTCCGAATCTGGAAGAAAAAGCATAATAGCTGTAAGTAGAATATCCGCCTGTGATGTCATCTATATATTCCATAACCGGATGAAGCTCCACATGTGTGTAATCTGTCTCTTCCAGAAAATCTGTCAGCTCTTCCATGCTCTTCCACTGCTCCAGAGAAGTTTCATAGACAGAGATTGGCTGCTTTCTGTCCTGAAACCTCTTTCTCTGTTCCAGCCACTCCTGATCCTTCCAGGTGAAGTTACTGAGATCAGCTACTACAGACGCTCCCTCCGGATCACTCTGTGCCCTGTTTCCATAAGGATCTGCTTTCAGCAGAACTTCTCCGCCTTTTATTTTGATCTCATATTTATAAAGGGCTCCCACCTTTACGCCCGGGATAAACAGTTCAAAGATCCCTGACATCGGCATGCGATGCATAATGCTTGCACGACCCATCCATCCGTTAAAATCTCCCACTACATTTACACTCACCGCATTAGGTGCCCAGACTGCAAACAAGATTCCTTTTATTCCATTGATCTCCATTGGGTGTGCACCCAGCTTCTTGTATGCCTCATAGTACACACCTGCACAGAATGCCTTTTCCTCTTCTTCTGTAATCTGGCAGGCAAAAGAATAGGGATCATAAAATTCCATTATTTCTTCTCCGGTCTTTACAGAAAATTTATAGTCCGGTACTTTTCTCAACGGCAGCAGCGCTGCAAAATATCCTGCCTCATCCTCCATTTCGCACGGATATGTTTTCCCGCCGCTTATCACATCGACTTCCTGTGCATCCGGGAAAAATCCCTGTACCAGAACTCCGTCTTTCGTGATCTTAGGCCCCATTACATCTCTGGGAGATGTCTCTTCTCCGTAAACAACTGCCTCTATCCGTGGCCAGTTCATATAGCTATATATTTTTTCATTCATATTAACATGCACCTCCCGATTTTCCTTCAGATATCTGTCGGATATTCATACCCGTAAACATCTGTATTGTTTACATTTTAACATTTTTATCAGGAAAAATAAAGGAAATTGTTTGACAAATACCGTATTCTGCGCTAAATTATGATTTATAAATGCAAGGAGGAAACACACAATGGGAAACAAAACCTTTGATGTAACTGCTTTAGGCGAATTACTTATTGACTTTACCGAGAGCGGAACAAGTACACAGGGAAATCCTGTACTGGAAGCCAATCCTGGCGGTGCACCCTGCAATGTACTGGCCATGCTTGAGAAACTTGGCAAAAAAGCGGCTTTTATCGGCAAAGTTGGCAATGATATGTTCGGAACACAGCTTAAAAATGCTGTGGAAGAAGTAAACATCGATACCCGCAATCTGGTGATCGATAAAGAGGTACATACTACCCTGGCTTTCGTACATACTTATCCTGACGGAGACAGAGATTTCTCTTTTTACCGCAACCCGGGTGCAGATATGATGCTTACCAGAGATGAAGTTCAGGAAGACCTGATCAGGGATTCCCGTATTTTCCATTTTGGAACTCTTTCTTCTACACACGAGAGTGTAAGAGAAGCTACACGCTACGCCCTTGACGTTGCCAAAGAAGCCGGATGTATTGTCAGCTTTGATCCGAATCTCCGTCCTCCATTATGGAAATCCCTGGAAGATGCCAGAGCTGAGATCGAATACGGTCTTGGAAAATGTGATATCCTGAAAATTTCCGACAATGAAGTAGAATTTCTTTTTGGAACTACAGATTATGATAAGGGTGCCGCTCTTCTGAAAGAAAAATACAACATCCCGCTGATCCTTATCACCATGGGTAAAGACGGAAGCCGTGCTTATTACAAAGATCTCCGTGTAGAGGCAGCTCCGTTCCTTCAGGAGCACACCATCGAAACCACAGGTGCAGGAGATACATTCTGTGCAAGCTCTTTAAATTATATTCTGGAACATGGACTGGATAATCTTACAGCAGAGAATTTAAAAGAACTGCTGACATTTGCCAATGCCGCAGCTTCCCTGATCACTACACGCAAAGGTGCTCTTCGTGTAATGCCTGCCAAAGAAGAAGTCCTGGATTTCATCAAATCCAGAAATGCTTAAAACAGCAGCATAACCTGCTAAAACAGTCAAATATACGAACATACAAAATGGATACGCTAAATGCAGCGTATCCATTTTTATGTTCTGTTATTTTATGTTTTGTTATTCTATAATTAATTATTTGATCACACGTACTCTGGAAACACCTTCGATGGACTTCAGTTCATCCAATGCCTCTTTGGATGCTGTGCTCTCTAGGTCGATCAGTGTGTATGCATATTCCCCTTTACTCTTATTGGTCATATCTGCGATATTCAGCCCTTCTGCACCGAGGATCTTGGTGAATTGGCTGATCATGTTCGGAACATTTTTATGAGTGATAGCAATACGTCCTACTGCCACACAGGTTCCCATATCACAGTTCGGGAAGTTTACAGAGTTCTTGATATTTCCATTTTCCAGGAAATCTCTCAGTTCTTTTACAGCCATCACTGCACAGTTTTCTTCGGATTCCTCTGTGGAAGCTCCCAGATGAGGAGTTACCAGGATTCCGTCTCTTCCTGCTACTGTGTGGTTGGCAAAATCTGTCACATATTTTTTGACTTTTCCACTCTCCAGCGCTTCGATCAAAGCGTTCTCGTCAACCAGAAGGTCACGGGCAAAGTTGAGAAGTACCACACCGTCTTTCATCTTGCTGAACGCCTCTTTATTGATCATCTCTTTTGTGCTGTCAAGAAGCGGTACATGGATGGTTATGTAATCACACTGAGAATAGATCTCATCCAGGCTCTTGATATGTTTAATAGTACGGGAAAGATTCCATGCCGCATCAATGGAGATATACGGATCATATCCATAAACTTCCATTCCAAGAGCAGAAGCAGCGTTTGCTACCATTGCCCCGATGGCTCCCAGACCGATAATTCCCAGCTTTTTACCCATGATCTCGCATCCTGCGAACTGTTTCTTCTGTTTCTCAGCAAGCTTGCCGATATCTTCCTGATCTTTTTCTTTGGCAACCCATTCAATACCACCTACGATATCACGGGATGCCAAGAGCATTCCTGCCAAAACCAATTCCTTTACGCCATTGGCATTAGCACCTGGTGTGTTGAATACAACAATTCCCTTTTCTGCACAGTCCATAACAGGGATGTTATTGACACCTGCACCTGCACGGGCAATGGCTTTCACTCCTTCCGGAAGTTCCATATCGTGCATTTTCGCACTTCTTACCAGGACTGCATCTGCTTCGTACAGTGTTTCTGTTTTCTTATAATCCTCTCCAAAAAGATCCAGGCCTTTTGCAGCAATAGGATTCAGGCAATGATACTGATACATTACGCATTTTCCTCCTCGAATTTTTTCATAAATGCAACCAGAGCTTCTACGCCTTCTTTTGGCATAGCATTATAGATACTTGCACGCATACCACCTACTGTACGGTGTCCTTTTAAGTTTACAAGTCCTGCCTCTTTTGCTTCTTTTACAAATTTGGCATCCATATCCTTGTCACCTGTTACAAACGGTACATTCATGAGAGAACGGTCTTCAGGTACAACAGTTCCTTTGAAGAGCTTGCTCTGATCAAGGAAATCATAGAGGATTTTGGCTTTCTCAATGTTGCGTCTCTGCATTTCTTCCAGACCACCCATTTTCTTCAGCCATTTGAAGACTTTACCGCACACATAGATGCAGAAGCAGTTCGGAGTATTGTAAAGAGAACCGGCATCAGCCTGTGTTTTGAATTTCAGCATAGTCGGTGTTCCTTCCAGAACATCGTCTGTGATCAAATCCTCGCGGATAATGGAGATTACCATACCTGCAGGTCCGATGTTCTTCTGAACACCACCATAAATGATTCCGTATTTGGATACATCAACCGGCTCAGATAAGAAGCAGGAAGAAACGTCTGCTACCAGAGTTTTACCTTTTGTGTTCGGGAGTTTCTTGAATTTTGTTCCGTAAATTGTGTTGTTTTCACAAATGTATACATAATCCGCATCCGGGCTGATCGGAAGGTCGCTGCAGTCAGGGATATAGGAAAAAGTCTTGTCCTCAGAAGAAGCGATCTTATTTACTTTTCCGTACTTCTGTGCTTCCTGGTATGCTTTCTTTGCCCACTGTCCTGTTACAATATAATCTGCAACTTTATTCTTCATCAGATTCATCGGGATTGCTGCGAACTGCTGGGAAGCTCCGCCCTGAAGAAATAATACCTTGTAGTTATCCGGAATCTTCATCAGATCACGCAGATCCTGCTCTGCTTCATCGATGATCTTCTGGAAATCCGCACTTCTGTGGCTCATTTCCATTACAGACATACCAGTTCCCTGATAGTCCATCATTTCCTCAGCAACCTCTTTTAATACTTCTTCCGGCAATACAGCCGGTCCTGCGGAAAAATTATACACTCTGCTCATTGTTTTTCATATCCTCCTCGTCAAAAATGTCATCAATGCTTGCGCCTGCCGGCACCATCGGAAATACGCTGAGATCCTGGTCAATCATACAGTCGAGTACGATTGGTCCCGGACATGCAAGGGCCTCTTTCAAAGCTGGTTCCACTTCTTCCATGGTAGTCACACGGATTGCTTTTGCACCCATGGCTTCTGCCAGTTTCACAAAATCAACGGAATCATTTAAAATTGTATGGGAATATCTGTGGTCATAGAACAAAGTCTGCCACTGACGTACCATTCCGAGCACGTGATTGTTCAGTACGATCTGAATTAACGGTCTGTTGCAGCGAACTGCTGTCGCAATCTCGTTCATATTCATACGGAAGCATCCGTCACCTGCAATATTTACCACAGTTTTATCCGGTCTTCCCATCTTCGCACCGATTGCTGCTCCAAGTCCATATCCCATCGTTCCCAAACCACCGGAAGAAAGGAATGTTCTTGGTTCTTTATATTTGAAATACTGAGCTGCCCACATCTGGTTCTGGCCTACTTCAGTCGTGATGATGGCATCTCCTTTTGTCAGCTCATAAAGCTTCTCAATAATATAGGGACCTGTAAGCTGTGAATGGTCATATCTTAATGGATATTTCTCTTTCAGCCCATCAATATGTGCGATCCATTCCGGATGTTTCATCTCAGGAAGCTGTTCCAGGATCCGTTTCAGAACTTCTTTCTCATCTCCTACGACTCTTGCATCTACTACAATGTTCTTATTGATCTCAGCAGCGTCTACGTCGATCTGAAGAATCTTTGCATTCTTTGCGAAAGTTTTGGTGTTTCCTGTGACACGGTCGCTGAATCTGGCTCCCAGTGTGATCAGAAGATCGCATTGGGAAACTCCCAGATTGGAAGCTTTTGTTCCATGCATTCCAAGCATTCCGGTATATAAAGGATCTTCGCCGGAAAATCCACCTTTACCCATAAGACTGTCACATACCGGAGCATCGATCTTATAAGCAAGTTCTGTCACTTCTTTGGATGCTCCTGAAATGATCGTGCCGCCGCCTGTGAAGATAAATGGTTTCTTCGCAGCCTTGATCATCTGGACTGCTGTTGCGATATCTTCGTCTTTAATTGTATCTACCCTAGGTGTGACAGCTGTCGGACGGCAGGCAGTGTATTCGTATTTCGCACCTGTTACATCCTTGGTCACATCTACAAGTACAGGACCTGGACGACCGCTCTTTGCAATATAAAATGCTCTGCGGACAGTGTCAGCCAGAGTGGTAATATCCTTTACGATAAAGCTGTGCTTCGTGATCGGCATTACAATTCCGGTGATATCAACCTCCTGGAAAGAATCCTTTCCAAGAAGTGGGGTTCCTACATTACATGTGATAGCTACCATTGGCACAGAATCCATGTATGCAGTTGCGATTCCTGTTACCAGATTGGTGGCTCCAGGACCGGAAGTTGCAAGGCATACACCGACTTTACCTGTAGCCCTTGCATATCCGTCTGCTGCATGGGAAGCTCCCTGTTCATGGGAAGTCAGCACATGAGTGATCTGATCTTTATATTCATAGAGGGCGTCATATACATTCAGGATGGCACCGCCCGGATATCCGAAAACGGTGTCAACGCCCTGTTCTTTTAAACATTCAACGATGATTTCAGCACCTGTAAGCTGCATCTTGTGTTCCTCCTAACTGATTTCTAAACCTGGAACCCGCTTATTATTTGGCTTTCGGTACTTCAAGGATCGCACCTCTGTTTCCGGAAGTTACCATTGCAGCATATCTTGCAAGATATCCTGTTGTTACTTTCGGCTCACGTGGCTGCCATTTTGCTTTTCTTGCCTGCATTTCTTCATCAGAAACCTTGAGTTCCAGTTTCAGTTCCGGAATGTTAATGCTGATGATGTCGCCTTCTTCAACAAGTGCGATCGGGCCGCCGACTGCTGCTTCCGGTGAAACATGTCCGATAGATGCTCCTCTGGAAGCACCGCTGAAACGTCCGTCTGTGATGAGGGCTACGGAAGAACCAAGTCCCATACCTGCGATTGCAGATGTCGGGTTCAGCATCTCTCTCATACCAGGGCCGCCTTTTGGTCCTTCATAACGGATAACGACTACGTCACCCTCTACGATCTTACCGCCTTTGATCGCTGCGATTGCATCTTCTTCACAGTCGAAGACTCTTGCAGGTCCTTCATGAACCATCATCTCTTCTACAACTGCGGAACGTTTTACAACACCGCCATCCGGTGCAAGGTTTCCTTTCAGTACTGCAAGTCCGCCTGTCTGGCTGTATGGATTATCGATCGGTCTGATAACTTCAGGATTTAAGTTTACACAGTCTTTGATGTTCTCGCCTACTGTCTTACCTGTAACTGTCATGCACTCTGTATGAAGGAGTCCCTTCTTATTCAATTCGTTCATAACTGCGTACACACCGCCTGCTTCGTTCAGGTCTTCCATGTATGTCGGGCCTGCTGGTGCAAGGTGGCAGAGGTTCGGAGTCTTTGCACTGATCTCATTTGCAAAGCTGATATCAAAGTCCATTCCGATCTCATGAGCGATAGCCGGAAGATGAAGCATACTGTTTGTAGAGCATCCAAGTGCCATGTCTACTGTCAGAGCATTGAGGATTGCTTCTTTTGTCATGATATCTCTTGGACGGATATTCTTTCTGTACATTTCCATAACCTGCATACCTGCATGTTTTGCAAGACGGATACGTTCGGAATATACAGCAGGAATGGTTCCGTTTCCTTTCAGGCCCATACCAAGAACTTCTGTCAGACAGTTCATGGAGTTTGCTGTGTACATACCGGAACAGGATCCACAGGTAGGACATGTTTTCATTTCACATTCTGTCAGACCCTCTTCATCAAGTTTGCCTGCTGCATAAGCACCAACTGCTTCGAACATGCTGGAAAGACTTGTCTTGTGTCCGTTCAGATGTCCGGCAAGCATCGGGCCGCCACTTACAAATACAGTCGGAACATTCAGTCTGGCTGCTGCCATCAGAAGTCCAGGTACGTTCTTGTCACAGTTCGGGATCATAACCAGAGCATCAAACTGATGTGCCATTGCCATGGCTTCTGTGGAATCTGCGATCAGGTCTCTGGTAACCAGAGAGTATTTCATTCCAACATGTCCCATTGCGATACCATCACAGACTGCGATCGCCGGGAACATAACAGGTGTACCGCCTGCCATTGCTACGCCAAGTTTTACCGCCTGTGCGATCTTGTCAAGGTTCATATGGCCTGGTACGATCTCATTATAGGAGCTTACGATACCTACCAGAGGTCTGTCCATTTCTTCTTTTGTCATTCCAAGAGCATTAAACAGGGAACGATGAGGTGCCTGCTGTGTGCCTGTTTTTACTGCATCACTTCTCATTTTTTTATTTCCTCTTTTCTTCTACTTAAGTTTATCCGATACCCGGATCTGCCGAACTCAGATAAACCGGCAAATCTCAGGTATAAATAATTTTTATTTACAGAGCTGCTGCGATCAGGTCGCCCATTTCTTTTGTTCCGACCAGTTTGCATCCTTCTGACATAATGTCACCTGTGCGGTATCCATCTGTCAGGACTTTCTGTACTGCTGCTTCTACTGCATCTGCTTCCTTGTCCATATCAAGGGAGAAACGAAGCATCATTGCTGCGGAAAGAATCGTTGCGATCGGGTTTGCCTTATCCTGTCCTGCGATATCAGGCGCGGAACCGTGGCTTGGCTCATAGAGACCAAACTTGGTTTCATTTAAGCTTGCAGATGAAAGCATTCCGATAGATCCTGTTACCATACTTGCTTCATCAGAAAGGATATCTCCAAACATATTCTCTGTCAGGATAACGTCGAACTGTTTCGGGTCGCGGACAAGCTGCATTGCGCAGTTGTCAACCAGCATATGCTCTAAGGTAACATCCGGATAATCTTTGGCAACTTCTTCTACCACTTTTCTCCAGAGTCTGGAAGAATCCAGAACATTTGCTTTGTCAACGCTTGTGACTTTATTTCTTCTCTTACGTGCGATCTCGAATGCTTTGATCGCGATACGGCGGATCTCATTTTCATTATAGGAAAGTGTATCGATGGCTTTCTTCACGCCGTTTTCTTCGATTGTTTTACGTTCTCCAAAGTACAGACCGCCTGTAAGCTCACGTACAATGATCATGTCAAATCCGTCTCCGATGATCTCATCGCGGAGCGGGCATGCTTTTTTTAATTCGTTATAAAGATAAGCAGGCCTTAAATTTGCAAAAAGATTTAATGCTTTACGGATAGCAAGAAGTCCTGCTTCCGGGCGTTTGGATGGCTCAAGTTTATACCATGGAGAAGTTTTTGCATCTCCACCAATAGAGCCCATAAGTACGGCATCTGATGACTTCGCAGTAGCAATTGCCTCATCAGTAAGCGGTACGCCGTGTACATCGATGGATGCGCCTCCTAACAGAACTTCTGAATAGGAAAAGCTATGTCCATATTTCTCGCATACCTTGTCCAGTACTTTCTTTGCTTCTCTTACGATTTCCGGTCCGATTCCGTCACCGGGGATCAATGCAATCTTATAATCCATAACAATTTCCTCCAAAATACTCTAATTGCGTAATTGTTATTATAATAACGCACTTTCCGACATATTTCAACCTATTAAAGTGAAAAATTGCAGAAGTAACAAAAATGAGTTCCTGTCACATGCAGCTATCCCGAGACATACAGTGCGAAACGTGTTACTGAGAACGTTATGTCATAGGAACATTACGGAGTCATTTCTTATGACATAAAAAATGGAGCTCCAGCCATTGATGACTGTCTGCTCCACTTTTAAGCTCTTTACTTATTCTGCAGCTTTCTCTGCTTTCTCTACTTCGGCGATCGCCTGTTTTCTCATAGGGATACGGCAGTTTTTGTTGTTACCGAACTCTACGATCACATCTTCATCTGTCATATCAATGACAACACCATAAAATCCACCGGTAGTAACAATGCTGTCGCCAACTTCCATGTCATTTAACATTGCCTGAAGTCTCTTCTGTTCTTTCTTCTGAGGGCGAAGCATTAAGAAGTACATAATTCCGAACAGAACTACCATCCAGATAATAGCACCGACCATACCCATTCCGCTTGATGCGTCCATTTTCATTCCTCCTGTTATAATCCTGTTATTGCGCGGGTCACGTTCCATACAGTTCCCGCAACTCACTTATAATCCCGTCAGTCCCTGCATAGCAGATGTTTTTACAATATCCACTTACAGAACTCTCTGATCAAAGCGTCACTATATATCATACACAAAAAAATGTTTTACTTCAAGAGTTTTGAGCATATTTAATAATAATTTTATATACTCCAATTATTGTCTCTTTGAATTGATCTTGCCTTCTTCGAAACCTTCGAGACGCATCTTCTTATATTCTGCGAAGTTTCCTGCGTCAATGGCATCACGGATCTCTTCCATCATGTGATTATAGAAATACAGATTATGAAGTACGCAAAGGCGCATTCCCAGCATTTCTTTTGCTTTCAAAAGATGACGGATATAGGCTCTGCTGTAATGCTGGCAGGCAGGACACTGGCATCCCTCTTCGATCGGACGTGTATCCAGTTCATATTTCGCATTAAATAGGTTCATTTTTCCGTGATTGGTATAAACATGTCCATGACGGCCGTTGCGGCTTGGATATACGCAGTCAAAGAAGTCAATTCCACGTTCTACACCTTCCAGGATATTGGCAGGTGTTCCTACTCCCATCAGGTAGGTAGGTTTGTTCTGTGGAAGATATGGTACAACTTCATCCAGAATCCTGTACATCTCTTCATGAGTCTCACCAACTGCCAGACCGCCTACTGCATAGCCATCCAGATCCATCTCTGAGATTGCTTTTGCATGCTCAATACGGATATCTTCATAGACAGCTCCCTGGTTGATACCAAACAAAAGCTGCTCTTTATTGATGGTATCCGGCAGGCTGTTCAGTCTCGCCATCTCAGCTTTACAGCGTGCAAGCCAGCGTGTGGTTCTGTCTACAGATTTCTGTACATAATCTCTGTCTGCCACACTGCTCGGGCACTCATCAAACGCCATTGCAATCGTGGAACCAAGATTTGACTGGATCTGCATACTCTCTTCCGGTCCCATGAAAATCTTGTGGCCATCAATATGGGAATTAAAATAAACGCCCTCTTCTTTGATCTTTCTTAACTTGGCAAGGGAAAATACCTGGAATCCGCCTGAGTCTGTAAGGATTGGTTTGTCCCAGACCATAAATTTGTGAAGACCGCCTAACTGCTTCACGATTTTATCTCCCGGACGTACATGAAGATGGTAGGTATTGGATAACTCTACCTGTGTTCCGATCTGCTGTAAATCCATGGTAGACACTGCACCTTTGATGGCGCCGATCGTTCCTACGTTCATAAAAACAGGAGTCTGGATCGTACCGTGCACAGTATGAAATTCTGCACGCTTTGCACGTCCCTCTGTTTTCAGAAGTTTGTATTCTGCCATTTATTTTTCCTCTTTTCATTTTATAATCATTTTCGAAGTAAATTTTATTATATCCTGAAATAGCTGAAATTTCAACAAGAAAGAACAGAATCATTGGTAAACTTTTATATTGTCTTTTCTTGACCTTTAGCGTATAATATTACGGAATATTCCATATCTGAAAACAGATATTTAATAGGAAAGAACAGGAATGATTTGATTTTGTTTTTATATACGAAACGAGGAGGCTTGAATTTACTTTATGAATTACAAAACACTGGGAATCGATATCGGTTCCACTACTGTAAAGATTGCAATCCTGGACGAGAATGAGAATCTCATTTTTGCAGATTACAAGCGTCATTTTGCAAACATTCAGGAAACCCTTGCAGACCTTCTTCAGGAAGCTTTTGATCAATATGGCGAGATGACTCTCCATCCTGTGATCACAGGTTCCGGCGGTCTGACTCTTGCCAACCATCTGGGCGTCCCCTTTACTCAGGAGGTTATCGCAGTTTCTACATCTCTGCAGAAACTGGCTCCAAAAACAGACGTTGCTATCGAGCTTGGCGGTGAGGACGCCAAGATCATTTATTTCGAGAACGGAAACGTAGAACAGCGTATGAATGGTATCTGCGCAGGTGGTACCGGTTCTTTCATCGACCAGATGGCTTCTCTTCTTCAGACAGATGCAACAGGTCTGAATGAATATGCCAAAGATTACAAAGCACTTTACCCGATTGCAGCCCGTTGCGGTGTTTTTGCCAAAACAGATATCCAGCCACTGATCAACGACGGTGCGACCAAACCGGACTTATCTGCTTCTATTTTCCAGGCAGTTGTAAACCAGACCATTTCCGGTCTTGCCTGCGGGAAACCGATCCGCGGACATGTTGCATTCCTGGGCGGTCCGCTTCACTTCCTGTCTGAGCTGAGAGAGTCCTTCATCCGTACGCTGAAACTGGATGAGGAGCATACCATTATCCCGGAGAACTCTCATCTGTTCGCAGCCATCGGTTCTGCATTAAATGCAAAAGAAGACAATTCCATTTCCCTGACAGAAATGAAAGACAGACTCCGCAATTCCATTAAGCTGGATTTCGAAGTAGAACGTATGGAACCGCTGTTTGCTTCTCAGGATGAATACGACGCATTCGCGAATCGTCAGAGTTCCTATAAAGTAAAAACTGGAGATCTCGCTACATATAAAGGAAACTGCTATCTCGGTATTGATGCCGGTTCCACCACAACCAAGACTGCTCTGGTAGGTGAAGACGGAACACTTCTTTACTCTTTCTACAGCAGCAACAACGGAAATCCGTTAAAGACCACCATCCGTTCTATTAAAGAAATCTACGAACTGCTTCCAAAGGATGCAAAAATTGCATATTCCTGTTCTACAGGTTACGGCGAGGCTTTGATCAAAGCTGCTCTGATCCTGGATGAGGGCGAGGTTGAGACTGTTTCCCATTACTATGCAGCAGCATTCTTTGACCCGGAAGTAGACTGTATCCTTGATATCGGTGGTCAGGATATGAAATGTATCAAGATCCGAAACAAGACTGTCGACAGTGTACAGCTGAACGAGGCATGTTCTTCAGGATGCGGTTCCTTCATCGAGACATTTGCCAAATCCCTGAACTATACAGTACAGGATTTCGCCAAAGCTGCAATTTTTGCCCAGCATCCGATTGATCTGGGTACCAGATGTACTGTATTCATGAACTCCAAAGTTAAACAGGCCCAGAAAGAGGGCGCTGAAGTTTCCGATATTTCCGCTGGTCTTGCTTACTCAGTTATTAAGAATGCTCTATACAAAGTTATCAAAGTTTCTGATGCTTCCGAACTTGGTAAACATATCGTTGTACAGGGTGGTACTTTCTACAATGATGCAGTTCTGCGAAGCTTTGAAAAGATTGCCAACTGTGAAGCCATCCGTCCGGATATCGCCGGAATCATGGGAGCTTTCGGTGCTGCTCTGATCGCTCGCGAACGTCATCAGGAAGGCAAAAATACTACCATGCTCTCTATTGATAAGATCAATGAACTGAAATACACAACTTCTATGGCCAACTGCCGTGGATGTACCAATAACTGCCGTCTGACCATCAACAAGTTCTCCGGCGGCCGCCAGTATGTAAGTGGTAACCGCTGTGAACGCGGTATTGGCAAAGAAAAAAACAAAGACCATATTCCGAACCTTTACGAATATAAATATAAACGTATTTTCTCCTACAAACCTCTCACTGCTGACAAAGCATCCAGAGGCAAGGTAGGTATCCCGCGTGTCCTGAATATGTTTGAGAATTATCCGTTCTGGTATACGTTCTTTACAGAACTGAAGTATGAGGTTGTACTCTCTCCTACTTCCAACAGAAAGATTTACGAACTGGGTATCGAATCCATCCCAAGTGAATCCGAATGTTATCCGGCGAAGCTTGCACATGGTCATGTAACCTGGCTGATCCGCAATGGCGTGAAATTTATTTTCTACCCATGTATTCCATATGAAAGAAACGAATTTCCGGATGCAGTCAACCATTATAACTGCCCGATCGTTACTTCTTATGCAGAGAATATCAAAAACAATGTAGATGAATTAAATGATCCGTCCATTACTTTCCGCAATCCGTTCCTTGCATTTACTTCTGAGGAAATCCTGGCCAAACGTCTGGTAGAAGAATTCAAGGATATCCCGGCAGAGGAAGTCAAAGCTGCTGCACATAAAGGATGGGAAGAACTGGCAGCTGCACGCCGCGATGTACAGAAGAAAGGGGAAGAAACCCTGAAATATCTGGAGGAAACAGGCCGCCACGGCATTGTCCTTGCAGGCCGTCCATACCACATTGACCCGGAAATCCATCATGGTATCCCGGATCTGATCAACAGCTACGGAATCGCTGTACTGACTGAGGATTCTATCTCTCATCTGGCACCTGTAGAACGTCCGATCCGTGTCAATGACCAGTGGATGTATCACTCCAGACTGTATGCAGCAGCAAACTATGTAAAGACCCGCGACGATCTGGATCTGATCCAGCTGAACTCTTTCGGATGTGGTCTGGATGCGGTTACCACTGATGAAGTTTATGAGATCCTTGACGGAAGCGATAAAATCTATACCTGCTTAAAGATCGACGAAGTAAACAACCTCGGTGCCGCAAGAATCCGTATCCGTTCCCTGATCGCAGCGATCCGTGCAAAGAAGGAGCAGGGACAGAAACGTACGATCAAACCTGCCTCCATCGAGAAAGTATCCTTTACAAAGGAAATGAAAAAGGATTATACCATTCTCTGCCCGCAGATGTCACCGTTCCATTTCAGTCTCCTGCAGGCGGCATTCAATTCCTGTGGATATAACCTGGAAGTACTTCCGAACGATAACAAACATGCAGTAGATGTTGGTCTGAAATATGTAAACAACGATGCATGTTACCCGTCTCTGATCGTAGTCGGTCAGATCATGGACGCATTGCTTTCTGGCAAATATGACCTGAACAAAACAGCAGTTGTAATGTCCCAGACAGGTGGTGGATGCCGTGCTTCCAACTATATTGCATTTATCCGCCGTGCATTAAAGAAAGCCGGTATGGAACAGATCCCGGTTATCTCTGTTAACTTAAGCGGTCTGGAAAGCAACCCCGGATTCAAGCTTACTCTTCCACTGGCAAAGAAAGTAGCTTACGGTGCTGTATTCGGAGATATCCTGATGAAATGTGTATACCGTATGCGTCCTTATGAACTGGAAGAAGGAATCGTAAACAGAAAACATAAGATTTGGGAACAGCGTATCATCTCCTTCTTAAGCGGAAGCAGTGTCAGCCACAGCCAGTTTAAGAAGATGTGCCGTGAAATGGTTCATGAATTTGATACCATCCCGATCAGTGATGTGAAAAAACCTCGTGTTGGTATCGTAGGTGAGATCCTTGTCAAGTTCCTGCCTGCAGCAAATAACCATCTGGCTGAACTTCTGGAGTCCGAAGGCGCTGAGGCAGTTGTCCCGGATCTGATCGATTTCATGTGCTACTGCTTCTACAACCAGAACTTCAAGGTAGAAAACCTTGGCTTCAAGAAGTCCAAAGCAACTATTGCAAACTGGGGAATTAAGGCAATTGAATGGGTAAGAAAGCCGGCAAGCGAAGCTCTCGCACAGAGCCGTCATTTCGCACCACCTGCTGATATCAGAGATCTTGCAAAAATGGCATCTCCGATCGTTTCCACTGGAAACCAGACAGGTGAGGGATGGTTTCTGACAGGCGAAATGATGGAGCTGATCCATGGAGACGTTCCGAATATCGTTTGTATCCAGCCATTCGGATGTCTGCCGAATCACATTGTAGGTAAAGGTGTTATCAAAGAAATCCGCCGTGAATATCCGACAGCAAATATCGTAGCCATCGACTACGACCCGGGTGCAAGTGAAGTTAACCAGCTGAACCGAATTAAACTGATGCTTTCCACTGCGCAGAAGAACCTGAAAAAAGTACAGGAAAAAAACGCTTAAACAGCATCTGAAAATTAACTTTAGTTTCTATGAATTAAGTTTACCTGACGGCGATCCCGTCTATACCCTAAAAAAAGTGATGGAAAAATTAGATTTTTCAGGCTTGTTTCTTAAAATAAAACTATCCCAAATAAGCAGTAAAGCGTAAAATCCTCGTACTTGCCGGGATAGTTTTATTTGGAGCTGATGGTGTTAAAAATCATTACTAACCGACACCTCCTTTTATGTACATTATATAAGATGTTTTGATCTGATTTTTCAAACAAAAAGCCATATTTTCACCATCCATTTTGAAAATATAGCTGGATTCTGAAATATGGCTTTTTCATTTTCTAATTCTTATTTTTCATATTTTATTCTTTATACATTCTGCCAAAACGGAAGTTTCTCCGCAATTCTTACCAGATAACTGCCTCCTGGAATTCTTCTGAGTTCTGCTTCTGACGGTTTACTGATAACCAGATAAGCAAACAGATACACAACTGCCGCAATCGGAATAGAAACGATCAGACAAATGAAGTTGGATTTTACAAAAATATTCAGTCCATAACAGATACATCCTGCAACGATTCCCATAGGAATAGAAGCAAGAATCGGATACAGGTAACCTTTTTTCCACGGATTTTTATACTGAAGATATTTCTTCATCGCCAGGTCGTTCAATACACATACAACAATAGAATAAACCACCATCGCGATCAGCAGTGCATATACACCAAGGTTTGTTGTAAACAGCAGCACTACAACCACAATAATATCTACAGCCAGTGCAATCGCTGCTGTTACCACAGGAATTCTCTGCTGGCCGATTGCCTGAAGCACACCATTGGAAATATTGGACATTCCA
This sequence comes from Blautia luti, assembly GCF_033096465.1. NCBI lineage: Bacteria > Bacillati > Bacillota > Clostridia > Lachnospirales > Lachnospiraceae > Blautia > Blautia luti. The sequence goes on from NZ_AP028156.1 coordinate 2,271,043, forward strand.
TTCAGCAAAATGGAAAATGATCCAAGGATCAGCAGGTTTGCTGCAAGTCCTGTAGAATTTCCATAAAGAAGAAATACGATTGGCTGTGCAAGTACTGCAAGACCCATTGCACACGGTGCAGAAACAACCATAGAGAGCTGTACCGTCTGGTCAATACATGCCTTTGTTGCCTCAATATCACCTGTTGCATATAATGAAGATACTTCAGGAATCATAGAAGTCGGCGCTGTACTAGACAGCGTCAGCGGAATATTAATAATAGTCATGAAATAAGTTGCATACTCCGCATAAAGAATACCGATCTGTGTAGCATCCCCGCCTCTTCTGCCAAGAATATCAGAGAAAAGATATCCATTGATATAAGCGTTAACATTATAGACAAATGCACTGAGGATAATTGGTGAAACTACGAGCACAATGACACGGAATATCTCTTTGTAAGATTCTTCCTGATGTCTGTGGTCCCTGTTCACACGATGCATGATCTTACCGCGGTTCACACCATAAACAAGAAGCATAAAGATCAGCGCCGCAACTACGCCGGCACCGGTTCCTACTGTAGAACCTGCTGCTCCCCATTTCGCAATGCTGTTCTCTGTACCGTCTGCAAAAACATTGATAAATCCCCATGCTGCCAGCAAACTGACTGCTGCATTAAATACCTGTTCCAGAATCTGGGAAATAGATGTAGGCATCATATTTCTGTATGCCTGAAAATATCCTCTGAATACACCCAGGATACCGGACAGGAAGATTGTCGGTGCAAGAATCTGAAGTGCCAGGATCGCATCTTTCTGATTCTTCGGAATGATCAGTCCTGCCCCGAAGAGACAGAACAAAGCGACCGCTCCTCCCACTACCATGGCATAGATCATGGCACCCTTGAAGAACTTATGCGCATTTCTGTAATCTTTCAGAGCAATACGCTCAGAGATTAGTTTTGACACAGCCTGTGGAATACTGAATGACGCGATCATAAGAAGGATCATATATGCGTTCTGCGCAAGGCTTGTATATCCCATTCCAAGACTTCCGATAATATTGGAAAGCGGACTCTTATACAGAAGTCCGATCACCTTGGAGATCATCGCTGCAATCATCAGAAAGGACGCATTTTTTACTAGATTATTTTTCTGATTCATGTTATTGCTGTGTGTCGTTTCCTGACTACACATTACCTCTTTTCTTATATATTTTCTATCTGCCAGTCGATCGGTTCCAGACCGTTGGCAACCAGAAATTCGTTCGTTTTGCTGAAATGCTTACATCCAAAGAAGCCTCTGTAAGCAGACAGCGGACTTGGGTGAGGTGCTTCCAGGATCAGATGCTTCGGATTGTTCAGCATAGATTTCTTCATCTGTGCCGGACGTCCCCAGAGCAGAAATACCATGGGACGATCTTGTTCATTCAGAACCTGAATTGCTGCATCTGTAAACTGTTCCCAACCAATCCCACGATGGGAATTCGCCTGATGGGCGCGTACAGTCAGAACGGTGTTCAGAAGAAGCACTCCCTGCTTCGCCCATTTCTCCAAATAACCATTATTCGGAATATAGCATCCGCAGTCATCATGAAGTTCCTGATAAATGTTGACCAGTGACGGCGGTGTCTCTACTCCTCTCTTTACAGAGAAACACAGACCATGTGCCTGTCCGTCATTATGATATGGATCCTGTCCAAGGATCACAACTTTTACCTCATGAAGCGGTGTAAAATGAAATGCATTGAATAAATCATCTGCAGGCGGGAAAATTTTTCTCGTCTGATATTCTGACATTACTGTCCTGTAAAGCTTTGCATAATATGGCTGGCGAAATTCTCCTTTCAATGCTTCCAGCCAGTCGCCTGTAATCGCTGACATAACAGTTCTTTCCCTCTTTTCTATTTTCTCACAGAGATCCCCTTATCTGCCAGATAATCCTTAACCTGGGAAATCTCCAGTTCTTTATAATGGAACAAAGACGCAGCTAACGCAGCATCTGCTCTTCCTTCTGTAAGTGCATCATAAAAATGCTCCAGTACACCTGCACCGCCAGATGCGATCACCGGAATGGATACTGCATCTGCGATCGCTCTGGTAAGCGCCAGATCATATCCTGCTTTCGTACCGTCACAGTCCATACTGGTAAGAAGAATCTCACCTGCACCGAGAGCTTCCACTTTCTTTGCCCATTCTATAGCATCAATTCCCGTGTCCAGTCTTCCGCCATGCTTATAGATATTCCAGCCGCCGTCTTCTCTTCTCTTTGCGTCAATGGCAACTACCACGCACTGGCTTCCGAATTTATCAGCTGCTTCGCTGATAAGCTCCGGTCTGTCGATAGCTGCGGAATTCACAGAAATCTTATCCGCACCCTCTCTTAACAGCTTCTTGAAATCGTCTACTGTACGGATTCCTCCGCCTACTGTAAATGGAATAAATACATTGGCAGCTACACGTCTAACCATATCTACTACTGTATCTCTCTGTTCACAGGATGCTGTGATATCAAGAAATACCAGCTCGTCTGCACCTGCTGCATCGTATGCCTTCGCAATCTCCACAGGATCACCGGCATCGCGAAGCTGGACAAAGTTCACGCCCTTTACCACACGGCCGTTATTTACGTCAAGGCAGGGAATAATTCTTTTTGTAAACATTTTATTTCCCCTCCTTTTCATTGTTTTCATCTTTTCCGATAGCTGCAAAGTTCTCAAGAATCTTCAGACCCCATTTGCTGCTCTTCTCCGGATGGAACTGACATGCAAATACATTGTCTTTCTCTACAGAAGCATGTATACATGTGCTGTATTCCGTAGTCGCTTTTACGATTTCAGGATCCTCTGCCTGAAGATAATAAGAATGAACAAAATACACATAAGTCTGTTCCGGAATGCCCTGAAAGAGTCTGCCGTTATTCTGAAGGTGCAAGGAGTTCCATCCCATATGAGGAATCTTAAGTCCCTGTGCAGGCGGGATCTTAACGATCCTGCCCTTCAGAATTCCAAGCCCCTCTACTCCCGGTGTTTCCTCGCTGCTGTCAAAGAGAAGCTGAAGTCCAAGACAGATTCCCAGAAATGGTGTTTTTTTCTCTACCAGTTCATGGATCACAGGTACCAGTCCGTATGTATGAAGATTCTCCATAGCCTGTCCAAAGCTTCCAACTCCCGGCAGGATTACTTTGTCCGCATTTAACAGAGTCTGCGGATCACGGGATACTACAGTTTCCTCTCCAAGATAATGAAGCGCTTTTTCCACGCTTTTGATATTTCCAGCATCATAGTCAATTATTGCTATCATGTTATCCTCCTGATGTCATTATCTGTTTTCCTCATTAGTACAGTATAACCCAAAAACAGACAGTTGCAAAGTGATTTCTTTGCTTCTGTCTGTTTTTTCTAAGCGAAATTATTTAATGTCTGCAATTTACTTTTTCACTGTCTGCAGTCCAGGGTAAACCAGAATTCTACACCATTATCATAATTGCATACTCCATATTTCTGGTTCATACCTTCAATAATTGCTTTGACAATAGAAAGTCCGATGCCGCTTCCGCCATACTCTCTTGTACGGGCTTTATCTACTTTATAGAATTTATTCCAGAGATTCGGCAGGTCTTCCTCCGGGATCGGAGTTCCTGTATTAAATACTGTTACCTTCACACAGTCACCCTCACGGAGTACTTTGATCTCTATCTTGCGTTCCCCGTCCAGATGATTCAGCGCGTTGCTTGTATAGTTAGTCACAACTTCTTCCGTCTTAAATTCATCTGCCCAGACATATACAGATTCTGTTTCCTCAAAAATGACAGTTGCCTCTTTCTGCTCGATCATAATATGCATAGAACCAAGTACTCCCCGGATCAGGGAAACAATATCAAAGCGCTCCATTACAGGTGCATCCTTGCCGGATTCCAGCTGGTTGAGCGTCAGCAGATTCTTGACCAGCTTATTCATCTTGGATGCCTCATCCATGATAACCTCGCAGTAAAATTCTCTGCTTTCCGGATCATCTGAAATGTTTTCATTCAGACCTTCTGCATATCCCTGGATTAAGGCGATCGGTGTTTTCAGTTCATGAGATACATTATCCAGAAATTCTTTTCGCATTTCATCAATTTTGATCTTATCCTCAATATCTTTCTGAAGTTTATTATTGACAGATTTCAGCTCTGAAATAGTACTCTCCAGTTTCCTGGACATTTTATTAAAGTTATCTCCCAGAACATCAATCTCATTTCCTGCATGGCTCTGATATCTCGCTTCGAAATCCAGGTTGGACATCTTCTCCGACAGTTTGGTCAGCTCACTGATAGGACGGGTAATCCTGCTGGTCACCACCAGGATGATCACACCGCTGATTACAATGATCGCTGCGCCTACGAAGAAATAGAAGCTGTTCGATATGGATGCACTTTCCTTAATGCTCTCTAACGGAGAACGGACCAGATAATAATATCCATTGTCAAACTGGCCCCAGCATTCTACATATTCCATACCTGCAAAACGATCATGCACCTGCCAGATCGTACAGTTATCTGTTTTTTTCAGAGTATGGCTGCGTTCCATATCCTTGTCCAGGTCATTAATATAGCCAAACAGCTTACTGCGGAGCATTTTCGCCATATTATTCTCTCCCCAGTAATAATAACCGCTGTTTTCCTCATTTACAATGATCCAGGTAAGATTGTTTCTGGAACTGCTGTGTTCAATCTCATCCGGTATCTCATCAGCTGCATTTTCATTATTGTTTCCGGAATCTCCATCAGAATCTTTATCATATTCAAGAAAATCATCCAGGTTCATCTGGGAAAGTACATTTCTGGCTTCCAGCAGTACTTCTACTTTTTTGGAAACATAATATTTCTCCAGAAACAGGCCATTGATCAGAGTGATTGTAAATATGGACAGTAGCAGAAGTCCAATAAACAACACAGATATCTGTCGTTTCAGTGAATGAAATTTCCTGGGCTTTTTGCGAGGTTTTTTCACGGTTTTCATTCTGTCACCTCGAATTTATACCCCATACCCCATACAGTTTTAATATACTCACCCTTATCGCCCATCTTACTTCTGAGTTTTTTTACATGAGTATCAATAGTTCTGGCATCTCCGAAATAGTCATAATTCCATACAGAATTAAGGATCTTTTCTCTTGATAAAGCAATTCCCTCGTTCTCAAGGAAATAGGTCAGAAGCTCAAATTCTTTAAAGCTCAGATCCATAGTTTTCCCATCCACAGTCGCCAGATGGGCAGCTTTGTCAATCACGATTCCTCCTGCTGAAAGAACATCCTCTGCGCTTCCCTGCCCTGTACGGCGAAGGATTGCTTCCACTCTGGCTACCAGAATTTTCGGACTGAATGGCTTGGATATATATTCATCCACTCCCAGGTCAAATCCTAATAATTCATCCCTCTCGTCACTTCTGGCTGTAAGCATAATGATAGGTACTTTTGAATTCTTTCGTATTTCACGGCATACTTCCCATCCGTCCATCTTCGGCATCATTACATCCAGAATGATCAGTGCAATATCTTTCTCTTCATAAAAGATATCCATTGCTTCTTCTCCATCACCAGCTTCCAGTACCTGAAAATTCTTTTTTGTAAGGAAATCTTTTACCAGCTTTCTCATTCGGCTTTCATCGTCCACTACCAGGATCTTCAATGCATCCATTTTATCTCCTCCGTTATCCTCACAGGCTGTTCTGCCTTTTAATTTTCTTATAGCGATATCATATCAAAGATTTATGTCTCTTTTGTGAACAATATTCTAAAAAAATGGTATTAAGAATTCCTGAAAACGAAAAAAGAATCCTTGACATTCGGCTTTTGTTTCCATATAATATAGAAACAGTGGGTATATGTTATATCTTTTATACTTTCGTCTGATCACCAGCAGGATGTTTTTACATCTCAGCCACATTCAGGGCTTGTACTGGTTTCGACGGGGGCTTTGAAGTTGAGGAAGCCATCCGCAGACTCCTGGACTGCGTACCAACCGGGAACCTAAATATAAACGCAGACGAACAGTACGCGTTAGCAGCCTAATTGCTGCTCGTCAGCCTTGATGCACTCACACTTCAAGGGTCTGGCGTCGACCATGTGAGAAACCTTGCCGGATAAGCTTTGCTCCGGTAGATGTATCATGAAGCTACTGAATCTGTAAGCCTGTCGGTGGGCGTACAGCTGAGGGAATGTTAAAACAGCGACTGTGATGGGAGATGCCTCAATGAATAGGCTTTCGGACGCGGGTTCAATTCCCGCCAGGTCCACTATTCAACAAACTGGCCAACTTACAGGAAATGCCGGAAACCCTTGAATTTACTGGGGTTCCGGCATTTTTTTTTCAGATCGCGATCAGGTCTTTCCAGGTTGCGGGTCCGCATACGCCGTCTACGGCAAGAACCTCTTTTCTGGATTCCTGATAGGTTTTGAGGGCGTAGATGGTGTTGGCATCTGCGGTCCAGGTGAGTTTCAGGGCTTTTCCGTTCTTGCCTTTGAAGCCTCTGGCTCTTAAGATCTCCTGGAGTAATAATACAGATGTGTTTTTGTCTCCTGATTTTATGGTTTCTGTTTTCCTGGCCGAATGCTTTCATAAAACACCAGGAAACAAATGCTCCGCACCACGGCTGTCCCTGATAAGACGTCTTTACGTCCCGCCAGTATTTTGTATAATTGTTTGATCCAGCATTTCCGGTTTTGCTGTCCAGATCCCGGGCTGATTTCTTTTCCAGATAGCCGATTTCCTTTTCTGCGATTTTCAAAACTGCATCAATGGCTTCACTTTTTGTTATAGATCTTTTTTCTCTGACAGATCTTTCACTTCACTGTAATCTTTATAAAATACATTTCTATCTACAGTTCCATTGATACCAGGGATTTTTGCCCTGGAACTGTACTGCCATCTTATAAATTTTCTCTGTCCCCAGGCTTCTCTGATTGTTCCATTCCAGATCCAACCACACAGGAAACAAAAGTTTTCGCCCTTTCAAAACAGAAATTACTTTTCTGGCTTCATTCTGCATTTCTGTGATGTTCATAGCATAAGAATATTTATATACCCCTGTTGAAATATTATATTTCTGACATTCCGTATAATTTCTCTCGAAATATCTGTCGATCACATTTTCCGCTTCTGCAATCCTGAAAATAGCAAAATCCATACCATAAGCAGCTACCGTCTTCCAGTCAATCTGCCCCTGCTATGCGGAAACATCAATCCCTCTGATCTCCATGTATCTCTCCTGAAAATCCTCTTTATTATCAGTATTCATTTTATTTTTAATCTGTGAATTTCCGCGAACTGTATAATGTTTTCTCTTCCAATACGTGGTATAATCATATTATTATATACTTAGGAGGAAGCTCTGTTATATGAAGAGAAAAAACAAATTACTATCACTATTTTTATCATTATTTCTTCTGCTGTTCACCCTGGCGCCCCAGACAGCTCTGACTGTTTATGCTGACAGCAATGATATGGCAGTTCATTTTCTTGATGTAGGCCAGGGTTCTGCCATTCTGGTACAGTCAGGCGGTCAGAATCTGCTTTATGACGGCGGTGATCAGAATCATGCGGATCAGGTAGTATCCTACTTACAGCAACAAAATATACAGAACATTGACTATATGATTGCTTCTCACTATGATGAAGATCATATCGGTGGTCTTGTCCAGTGTTTAAACAGCTTCACTGTATGCAATGTTTTCGGACCGGATTATGTCCATACTTCTGACCTGTACAATACATTCATGAATACTGCTACTGCGAATGCCATCATTGTACAGTATCCTTCTGTAGGTGATACTTTTGATTTCGGTACCGGCAGTTTTACTGTTCTCGCGCCAGACGGTATCAGCCAGAACAGCAACGATAACTCTCTTGTGATCAAGCTTGAAAATGGTTCAAACAGCTTTATCTTTACCGGAGATGCAGAAGAAACCAGTGAACAGGATATGATCAGCACAGGAATGAATCTTGACTGCGATGTTCTTTCTATCGGACATCACGGATCTGCAAGCTCAACTACCTGGGATTTTCTTGAAGCAACTTCTCCTTCTTACGCAGTAATAAGCTGCGGAACCAATAACCAGTATCACCACCCGTCGGCAGACACTATGGGCCGTCTGTCAGATATGGGAATCCCGGTATTTCGTACAGATAAGCAGGGAACGATTATTGCCGTATCCAACGGTACAACCATCAGTTGGTCACAGGATCCCTGCAATGATTATTCTTCCGGCGACAGCACCCAGGAAACCGAAACTACTGTTTCCGGATCGCAGTCTTATGCTTCCGAATCTTCGTCATACACTTCAGATGCGAAATCAGCAGAAACACAATCTTACGGAACAACTGTATGGATTCCTGCAACAGGAGAAAAATACCACAGCATTCCCAACTGCGGAAGAATGAATCCTGCCAAAGCCCGCCAGGTTACAAAATCCGAAGCAGAAGCCATGGGATACACCCCCTGTAGCAAATGCTACTGAATTCCGACTGATTCACTATCTGAATCAGTCAAAAAAACGGAAAGATCATTGAATTTGATCTTTCCGTTTTTCGATTCTATCTATTTTTATTCTCCGAACTGCTCTGCGCATTCTTTCATCATCTTTCGGATTGGAAGATGATATGGACATCTGCCTTCACAGGCACCACACTCGATGCAGGCAGATGCTTTTGCTGTCAGCGTACTGTAACGGTCTCTCGCCCAGTCCCCCAGATCATAACGATTCAGATAACCTGCAAAAAGGAATACACTCGGAATATTGATTCCCACACTGCATGGTGCACAGTAATTACATCTGCGGCAGAAATTGGTTCCCAGCTGTTCTCTTACTGCTGCCATCTCCCCAAGCTCTTCCTCACTTAAAGGAGATGGATCCAGACAGGCTTTCATGTTTTCTTCCAGTTCTTTTTCCTCTGCCATTCCCGGAATGACTATTGTCACATCAGGATTTGCACAAATATAGCGCAGAGCCAGAGTTCCATTCTCAATGGCGCCTCCTGCCAGAGGTTTCATATCAATAAATCCAATGTTTTTCTCTTTACACTTCGCGATCAGTTCCTCGCCCTGATTTTCTACGATATTATACGGAAACATGATCGTCTCCACCCAGTTAAGTTCAAGCGCCCGTCCAAATACTTCTGTAGAGTGAGCTGTCAGCCCGATATGCCCGATTTTTCCGGCTGCTTTAGCTTCCTGCAAAGCCTCCAGTGCCCCACCTGCTGCCAGTATCTGATCAAGCTGTTCCATACTTGGATTATGTACCTGGTACAGATCAATATAATCTGTGCGAAGATTCTTCAGACTTTTCTCAATATCTGCTGCCATCGCCTCTTTGGTTCTCGCCATGGATTTCGTTGCGATCACAAATTTATCCCGGATTCCCTTCAGCGCATAGCCCAGATATTCCTCACTGACTGTATATCCTCTGGCTGTATCAATATAATTCACTCCCGCTTCTGCCATCTTACAGACAAGCTTTCTTGTTCCTTCTGCATCAATTTTCTGAACAGGAATTCCACCCAGTCCCATTTTAGAAACTTTCAAACCAGTTTTTCCCAATGTCACGTATTCCATTTTTCGCCCTCCTGTATGACTTATCTCTGTATACAAAAACTGCCACCGGCTTTCGCCGATGGCAGACTGCATTCTTTGTATTTCGCTTTTACAGCTGTACAGTTTATACTCGGGAAAGATACTCCCCTGTTCTTGTGTCGATTTTCAGTTTATCTCCCTGGTTAACAAACAGCGGAACCTGAACCTGTGCACCTGTTTCTACAGTAGCCGGTTTTGTAGCACCCTGTGCTGTATTTCCAGCGAATCCTGGCTCTGTCTCAACTACTTCAAGTTCTACGAACAGAGGCGGCTCGATTGCGAATACGTTTCCGTTATGAGAACATACTTTAACCATTTCATTCTCTTTAACAAATTTAAGAGAATCGCCAACCTGATCTTTTGTAAGACCAACCTGATCATAAGTTTCTACGTTCATGAAATAGTATAAATCACCATCGTTGTACAGATACTGCATATCCACACGCTCAATACGTGCTGCCGGGAATTTCTCTGTAGGACGGAAAGATTTCTCCAGAACTGCTCCTGTAATGATGTTTTTGTATTTTGTTCTTACAAAGGCAGCGCCCTTTCCTGGTTTTACATGCTGGAATTCAACGATCTGACATACGTTTCCATCAATTTCAAGTGTGATACCGTTTTTGAAATCACCTGCTGAAATCATAGTTATATTTCCTCCTTAATAGTACAGTTCAACGTTACTGCCTGCGATCTCTGCAGTAACTGCTCAATAGTGTGTGTCTATTCATTCTTCAGTCCTGTGACACACTCTTATCTGATTTTATAATATTCTGGTACTTTTTTCAACTATTTTTTTATATATGTTTTCAATTTTTCTTCAAGCTGACCGATCAGTTCTTCAAAAGGCTTGTCTCCGGTGATCATTTCAACATCTGCAAATTTCGCATACACCGGATCTCGCTGTTTGAGAAGTTTCTTGATCTTGTCCGCCTTATCAGCACCCTCGATCAGTGGGTTGCTGCTGGAATTTTCCAGACGTTTTTTTAGTGTCTCATAAGATCCCTTCAGATACACCACTGTTCCCAGTTTCTTAATGTATTTCTCATTCTGCTCCTGCATAGGAAGACCTGAACCAAGGGAGATCACCTTCTGCTCCGGATCCTCGATCAGGGCTTTTACTGCTGTGGTTTCCAGGGCACGGTAAAACGGTTCCCCAAATCTGTCAAAAATCTCCTTTGATGAAAGGTTCATCTTCTTTGTTACTACACGGTCGATATCCACGAATGGAATATCAAAGTCTTTCGCCAGCCTTTTGCCGACTCTTGTCTTTCCTGAACCCATAAATCCTATGATCACGATATGGTTCATGAATTCCCCTCCTCTTTATGGTAAAAATATAAAACAATTTTTTCAAGGTAGCGCTTCAGCACAATCTGTATCTCCTCTTTCGAGTCAATAGGTTTAACCAGAATATTCCTTATTCCGGCTCTCTTCGCCCCGTATATATCCGTAAACAACTGATCTCCTATGAAGATCGTGTTACTCCTGTCTGTTCCCAGAAGTTCCATTGCCCGGATATAGTTCCTTACCGAAGGTTTATGTGCATTTTCGATGAAGTGCTCTCCTATCACATCGTTAAAAGATGCTACTCTCTCGTACTGGTTATTTGAAATAAAACAGCATTTAAATCCCAGTTCTTTTAAATGTGAAAACAACGCACAGGCCCTTGCATCTGCCGGGGCTCCATGGGGTACCAGTGTATTGTCAATATCAAACAAAAGCCCCCTGTAACCCTGCTCATACAGTCTGTCAAAATCAATCACATACGTAGAATCCAGATATTCGTCTGGAAAAAAACAATTAAACATTCCTTTTTGTTCCTTTAGTCACTCGGATATTTGCGGTCCGTTTTTAACGTTCATTCAGTGGAACATATACCGCAGGTTCCAGCACATTCTTATATGCCGGACGGATGATCTTATCTGCATTGATAAGTTCTTCCATTCTGTGAGCGCTCCAGCCCACAATACGTGCAACTGCAAACATCGGAGTATACAGCTCCAGCGGCAGATCCAGCATACTGTACACGAATCCGCTGTAAAAGTCCACATTTGCACTGACACCTTTGTAAATACGTCTTTCTTCTGCAATTACCTCCGGAGCCAGACGCTCAACCATGGAGTATAATGCATAATCCTTCATTCTGCCCTTTTCCCTTGCCAGGGTTTCCACATATGCCTTGAATACCTCGGCACGTGGATCGGATACAGAATAGATCGCATGTCCCATGCCATAGATCAGGCCCTTTTTGTCAAAGGCTTCTTTATGAAGAAGTCTCTTCAGATATGCACGGATTTCCTCCTCGTCCGTCCAGTCCTTCACTTCTTTCTTCATGTCATTAAACATGCTGACAACCTTGATGTTGGCACCGCCATGTTTCGGTCCTTTCAGGGAACCAAGCGCTGCTGCAATGGCAGAATAGGTATCTGTTCCTGAAGATGATACAACATGAGTGGTAAATGTTGAGTTATTTCCACCGCCATGCTCCATATGAAGGATCAGTGCGATATCAAGGATCTTGGCTTCCAGATGTGTATATTTCTTATCCGGTCTGAGCATCCGCAGGATGTTTTCTGCTGTCGTCAGATCCTTCTTCGGATTGTGGATATAAAGACTTTTCCCTTTAATATAATGGTTATATGCCTGATATCCATAAACAGACAATAATGGAAATACACTGATCAGATTCAGACACTGTCTGAGTACATTCGGAAGTGAGGTATCATCCGGATTATTGTCATAAGAATAAAGTGTGAGCACACTTCGTGAAAGACCATTCATAATATCTTTACTGGGCGCCTTCATCACAACATCTCTGACAAAATTAGTCGGAAGAGATCTCTGGTTTGCCAGAAGTTCTGTAAAATCTGCCAGCTGTTTCTTATCCGGCAGTCTGCCGAACAGAAGGAGATAGGTTACTTCCTCGAAGCCATACCTGTCATCTTCGATAAATCCACGGGTCAGATCTTTGATATCATAACCTCTGTAGGAAAGGCTTCCCGCACATGGAACCTCTTTCCCGTCCACGATCTTCGTAGCCTTGACATTGGAAACCTGCGTGAGACCTGCAAGAACGCCCTTACCATTAAGATCGCGGAGTCCTCTCTTTACATCATATTTCGCATAAAGTGAAAGATCCAGGCTGGTATTGTCCTTACATATCTCTGTGAGATTCTCAATTTCCGGTGTTACTTTTGTTTTAAATCCTGCCATTCTTTTAAATCCCCTTTCTTCTCAATTCTTCCGATAAAGGTCCCCTCCTCATCCCTGTCATCGTTTTTACGTATCTCTGAAATAAAGTATACCATTTTTTTCTATTTTGGTCTATATCCAAATTTTCAGATAGCTCCGGATAAAGCAAAACAGGTTCAAAACCCGTCGGATTTCAAACCTGTTTTGCAGATTTTAACTGGTTATAATCACCTATTTGACTGTAATCTTACACTTTACTGATACTTTTCCTGATTTTACAGTAATAATCGCAGTTCCTTTTCCTTTCGCAGTAATCTTTCCTTTGGAATCCACTGCTGCTACCTTTTTATTGGAGCTGGTATAAGTAATCTTATCATCACTGTTTGAAGGATTTAATTTTACCTTCCATGTAATACTTTTTCCTTTTTTCAGTATCTGCTTCGAAGGAATACCACTGATAGATTTCGTAACTGTTTTTGGTACAGTTACTGTTACTACTGCTTTCTTAGATCCTGATTTTACTGTAATCTTTGCTGTACCTGCTGCTTTTGCTGTTATAACGCCTGCAGATGTTACAGAAACGATCTTCTTATTTGAAGAAGTATAGCTGATTTTTTCCTGTGCTGTGATTGGTGAAAGAACCGGTTTGAGTGTCACTTTCTTTCCTTTTTTCAGGGTGATCTTCTTTTCCAGACCTGTGATCGCCCTTGTTTTCACTGCTGTTTTCTGTACTGTTACCGCAATATCGCCTTTCATTCCACTGGCAAGTTCTACTGTAACAACAGCCTTTCCTGTCACTTTCTGAGCGGTGATCTTACCTGTACTGCTTACTTTGACGATCCTGTTATCACTGGATTTCCATTTTTTAATACCGTCCCCTTCTGCCAGTCCGGATACTTTTACCTTTGACGTTGTCTGTCCGATCTGCATGGTGAGTTTTGTTACATTCAGCTTTATGGAAGCAGGCAAGGCTTCTCCTGTGTCTCTGCTATCCTTTTCGCCGCATATCTGACACTGTCGCTCTTCTTTTGCCGGTGCCAGAACGGTTGCTTTCTGAACCTGTTTCCATTCACCCCATACATGAGATACTGTTATTTCCACAGAAGCTTTCGCTTCTTTATATTCCCCGTTTTCCGGTGCTGTAATGCTGATGGTTGCTTTTCCGGCAGCTTTTATTGTGACAGTTCCGGAAGCATCCACTGCAACAATATCACTGTCTGAAGAATATTTCAGTTCTCCGTCACCTCTGGAAAGAGATGCGTCCAGATTAAACTTCTCATCTCCCTCCTGTTTCTGAATTTCGCTTTCTACATTAATGCGCCTTACTTTTTTCTCTGTAACTTTCTTCCACTCCGCTGTAAATATAATGTTTCCATATGGCATTCTGTATGCAAAACCGGCCTGATATACACTGTTACCATCATTCCATCCGGCAAACTGATAACCATTTTTATTAAATGTATTTTCCGGAAGTATGATTCTGGTTCCACCGGCTGCCTTAATGGTATCCGGTGCTGCTCCATCGGCATCCTCACTCTGGAACTGAACTTCATATTCTGTTGTTTTATCCTTCGTTACAGAGACTGTACAGGTAACCTGTCTGCCTCCGTCCTGAGTAACAGCTGTAATGACTGTTGTCCCTGCTGCAATACCTGTTACAAGTCCATTCTGATCCACTGTAGCTGCTGTTTCATCTGAAGAAGTCCAGTTTACCTTTTTATTTGTGGCATTTTCCGGTAATACTTCTGCTTCCAGCTGGAATGTTTTTCCTTCTGCTATGCGCACAGACTGATCCTTCAGTGTAATAGAACTTACTGCTACTGTATCAGATACTGTCACTTTACACTTCGCAGATATTTTTCCAATCTTCGCTGTAATGGTAGCGGAACCTTTCGCAATGGCTGTTACCTCTCCATCATTTACTTCTGCGACTTTTTCATTGGAACTGCTCCATACTGCATCTGCTGCTGAAATATCAGATGAACCGGTATAAGCAACCTGCAGCCTGGATTTTTCTCCTGCCTGCAGATTCAGGCTGCTGCTGTTCAGCGTCACATTCTCTGTCTCTTCTCCGTCTATAAACAGATAATCGCTGTTATCCTCTACGCTGATCTCCGAAGAATCTGTTTCTGCATTTACATAAACGACATTGCCGATGGCCTGTGAATCTACTTTCAGCATTTCTTCCGGGATATCCACGGAAAAATCAGTCGTTTCTCCTGGTTTCAGTGTTTTTGCATCATAGGTTCCCAGCAGTTTGCCGGATGCATTTGTTTCATATACAGAAACTTTCACATTTTCCATGTTTCCATATCCTGTGTTATTCAGTGTTCCGGAAACAGCCGGTTTACTTCCTGTACCTGTCAGATGCAGCTCGTCAAGAACCAGGTTTCCATAACCGATAGTAATTATTTCACTGTTGTCTTTCTTATTGGTCTCTCCTTTAATTTCAGCTGTAAGAACTATCTTATGTAAGGTCAAAGTTTCCGAAAGTCTGTAAATATAAGCAGCTTCTGCAGAAGCACCAGGTTCCAGATGGGAGGAAACTTCTCCACTGCTTATCTTCTTTCCATCCTCATCAGTGAGAGTCACCTGGAATTTCTCCACTGCTGTCAGGCTGTTGTTTGTTACTGTGAAATGCAGAGGAAGCTGTCCTCCCGGTTTCACCATACTGTCATCATAGGTCACGCCGGAAATACTGATATCTTTTACAGTATCCATTCTCACAACCATGATACCTGCCTGATCCGTGAATTCTCCGGATTCTTTATTTACTTCTACCACATTCAACGCTGCTGCAAGATTTCCTTCTTCATCAATCTGTGCAGAATAGCTGCGGATATATTTTCCATAATTCGTCACTGCCACTGGATTTCCCCAGGTTCTGTTTACCTCATCATAAACAGACGCATAGAGTTCATTTCCCTGTCCGTCACTTCTTAATGTAAGAAGATATTTCACATCTGCACCTGTTACTACGGTAAAATTATCCAAATTACTGAATGTACTTTCTTCTGAGGATCCATCTACCATGTTATATTCATACATAGTTCCAGACTGTGTATAGTAAAGAATACCTTCTGAAATCACACTGTTATCTCCGGAGAATTCTTTTGTCTCTCCTTTATAAACAAGATGGATCTGATTGTTATCATTATTGTAAGTCTCATAAACTACAGCCAGACTGCCATTTACATAACTTATATCCACAGATGTAACAGGATCGGTTCCTTCTGCCAGAGTTTCTTCTTTCCATCCATCGCCCTGGCTGCGTGCAATCCGGATATAGTTTGTTCCTTCTGTCATAAACGGATCATTTGCACTGTTTTCCACCCATACAACAGCTGTTTCTCTGCCATCAGAAGCAACTCTCTGCATCATTTCATATGCAGTGTTTTCGCTGTTTCCGATCAGCTCAGGTTCTGTAAATGCCCCATCTGTATATGTGATGCAATACAGATTTGTGGCTTTCAAGGCATCTGCCAGTGAGGCTTTCTGTGATAATGGCTGTGCAGTTCTCTGCCATACAATATATGCTTTCTTTCCATCTGTGTACACATCCGGATAATCATTCAGACCACCTGTCTCATATAATTTCTTCGGTTCGCTCCATTTACTGTTTTTGTAAACAGATGCATACAGAGATGTTTTATTCACGTTGTTCTTTGATCCGTCATCATCGATCCATACCATGATCTTCGTTCCATCATTAAGCTCTGCCAGATTCGGGATACTGTACGGATAAGAACTGTCTCTCTCAAATATCGTTCCCTGACTGTCTGCAGTTCCGGCAAGAATCTGTTTCTGATCCTCTGACTCCAGGTAATCCCTGTTTCCGGATGCTGCGCTGAATTCACTCAAATCAAAAACATCTTTTCCATCAAATGCCTGAAGTGTTTTGGTCTGTGGATATATCTGCACATCCGGATAGTCTGATTTGTACGCCGGACCATCAAATCCCAAAACCTTACTTTCTATGTATACACCTCCGTTCAGCCAGACTGTCAGTGCCTGATCCAGGGAAGATGCAGGCAGACTCAGAGCTGTTTTTAATTTTCCAAACAGACCGCCTTCTGCATAACTTCCAGCTTTCTTCACACCAAGGCCAATTCCCAGGCGTGCTGCCAGTTCAAGCTTGGCTGCCATGGACAGGGTATAATTCATTTCGGTATTTTTTACAAGCTGCAGGTTTCCGTTGAAATCGCTGTCAAGACTCATGGTGCAGTATGCTGCCGGGAAAGACGGAATCTGACGGGTGATATCTGTGCCAAGACTTGCCTCCAGTACAATTCCACCTTCCTGGAACTGGAAGTCACCGGATGCAAAACTGAACTCCATGTAACCGGCTGCATATGATTTCGCATCAATGACCATTTTGATATTGGCAGGTCTCAGTTTTCCTCTCAGTTTGCTGAAATCATTCCACAGTTTCGTAGAGTCTACTTTCTTGCCAGTCATTCCTGTGTAGATATTTTTTACCTGTTTGTAGGATTCGCTCCAGTAATTTGTACTGTTTGTGTTTTTATCAAGGGTTGCGGAACCTGAGAAATCTTTGAAACCGATCAGTACCTGGACTGTTTTGGTATCCATGTCTACCTTTGCCTGTACCTTATCTGAAAGCTTAAGATCCATGCCTGCATCTACTTCAAAAAGATTAAAGGTTTTTCCGCCCACTGTGATCTGCGGGCCTATGATCTTGCCGTCTTTCAGTTCAATGTTATTGATCAGATTCTCTACAGGGAATTTGTCCAGAACTTTCTTGGCTGTATCATATCTGGTAATCTTTCCTGACTGGATCTCGCAGAATAGAATGCCTTTTTCTCTTGCATAATTCTCCGCATAAGAATTCTTTTCACCATAAATAGTTAATTCTTTACAGTTGGTGAAAGAATTATTTCCTATGGTTGTTACAGAGGAAGGGATTACGGCACGTTTTAAAGAATAATTTTCACTGCCGCTACGGCAAATGTTATCCGGAACAGTTTTGGCACCATCGGTAAAAATAATTTCTTTTAATTCCTCATCTCCCGCTGTAGCTCCGGCATATCCGCTTCCCACATAGGCGCATCCACTCCTCGTCACTGTACTTGGTACTGTCAGGCTTGTGATCCCTGTATTCATTATAAACTGGTAACCTACATTCTCAAGTCCCTCCGGCAGACTGATGTTTTCAAGACTGCTGCAGTTCCCAAATGCACGGTCACCGACGGATGTCACATTTTCCGGTACCTGTACTGCCGTCAGGCCTGTACAGCCATAGAACGCTTCCGTTCCTACTGTCTTTACATTCTTCGACCAGTCTATCTCTGTCAGGCTGCTGCAACCCGCAAATGCATCACTGCCTATCTCCAGCGGGTACAGTCTCTTCTTCCCATCTGTCCCTACTACCTGTTTCGAATTTTCCTCAAAACTGATCCTGCTTAAGCTTACACATCCAGCAAATGCATGGTCCCCGACCTTTCCCACTTCTTTTCCGAAGTTTACCGTTTCAAGGCCTGCACAGTTCTGGAAAGAAGAGTTTCCTACTTCCATTACTGTTGATGGCAGCACGATCCTCTGGATCGCACTGTTTGGTGATCCGTTCCGGCAGAAGTTCTCCGGGATCTTTTTCATCCCCTCTGCAAATTTCACCTCCTGCAGTTCCATCGCTCCCGCCGTGGCTCCGGCATATCCGCTTCCTACATATGCGTATCCACTCGCCGTCACTGTACTTGGTACTGTCAGGCTTGTGATCCCTGTATTCATTATAAACTGGTAACCTACATTCTCAAGTCCCTCCGGCAGACTGATGTTTTCAAGACTGCTGCAGTTCCCAAATGCACGGTCACCGACGGATGTCACATTTTCCGGTACCTGTACTGCCGTCAGGCCTGTACAGCCATAGAACGCTTCCGTTCCTACTGTCTTTACATTCTTCGACCAGTCTATCTCTGTCAGGCTGCTGCAACCCGCAAATGCATCACTGCCTATCTCCAGCGGGTACAGTCTCTTCTTCCCATCTGTCCCTACTACCTGTTTCGAATTTTCCTCAAAACTGATCCTGCTTAAGCTTACACATCCAGCAAATGCATGGTCCCCGACCTTTCCCACTTCTTTTCCGAAGTTTACCGTTTCAAGGCCTGCACAGTTCTGGAAAGAAGAGTTTCCTACTTCCATTACTGTTGATGGCAGCACGATCCTCTGGATCGCACTGTTTGGTGATCCGTTCCGGCAGAAGTTCTCCGGGATCTTTTTCATCCCCTCTGCAAATTTCACCTCCTGCAGTTCCATCGCTCCCGCCGTGGCTCCGGCATATCCGCTTCCTACATATGCGTATCCACTCGCCGTCACTGTACTTGGTACTGTCAGGCTTGTGATCCCTGTATTCATTATAAACTGGTAACCTACATTCTCAAGTCCCTCCGGCAGACTGATGTTTTCAAGACTGCTGCAGTTCCCAAATGCACGGTCACCGACGGATGTCACATTTTCCGGTACCTGTACTGCCGTCAGGCCTGTACAGCCATAGAACGCTTCCGTTCCTACTATCTTTACATTCTTCGACCAGTCTATCTCTGTCAGGCTGCTGCAACCCGCAAATGCATCACTGCCTATCTCCAGCGGGTACAGTCTCTTCTTCCCATCTGTCCCTACTACCTGTTTCGAATTTTCCTCAAAACTGATCCTGCTTAAGCTTACACATCCAGCAAATGCATGGTCCCCGACCTTTCCCACTTCTTTTCCGAAGTTTACCGTTTCAAGGCCTGCACAGTTCTGGAAAGAAGAGTTTCCTACTTCCATTACTGTTGATGGCAGCACAATCCTCTGGATCGCACTGTTTGGCGATCCGTTCCGGCAGAAGTTCTCCGGGATCTTTTTCATCCCCTCTGCAAATTTCACCTCCTGCAGTTCCATCGCTCCCGCCGTGGCTCCGGCATATCCGCTTCCTACATATGCGTATCCACTCGCCGTCACTGTACTTGGTACTGTCAGGCTTGTGATCCCTGTATTCATTATAAACTGGTAACCTACATTCTCAAGTCCCTCCGGCAGACTGATGTTTTCAAGACTGCTGCAGTTCCCAAATGCACGGTCACCGACGGATGTCACATTTTCCGGTACCTGTACTGCCGTCAGGCCTGTACAGCCATAGAACGCTTCCGTTCCTACTATCTTTACATTCTTCGACCAGTCTATCTCTGTCAGGCTGCTGCAACCCGCAAATGCATCACTGCCTATCTCCAGCGGGTACAGTCTCTTCTTCCCATCTGTCCCTACTACCTGTTTCGAATTTTCCTCAAAACTGATCCTGCTTAAGCTTACACATCCAGCAAATGCATGGTCCCCGACCTTTCCCACTTCTTTTCCGAAGTTTACCGTTTCAAGGCCTGCACAGTTCTGGAAAGAAGAATTTCCTACTTCCGTTACTGTTGATGGCAGCACGATCCTCTGGATCGCACTGTTTGGCGATCCGTTCCGGCAGAAGTTCTCCGGGATCTTTTTCATCCCCTCTGCAAATTTCACCTCCTGCAGTTCCATCGCTCCCGCCGTGGCTCCGGCATATCCGCTTCCTACATATGCGTATCCACTCGCCGTCACTGTACTTGGTACTGTCAGGCTCGTGATCCCTGTATTGGCTATAAACTGGTAGCCGATCCTTTCCAGCCCTTCCGGCAAACTGATGCTCTCTAACGTTCCGCATCCGGAAAATGCGCGATCTGCAATCTCCTTAACTTCATAACTCCCAATCTTGGCAGGAATCACAGCGCTTGTTCCGCTGCCTTTATATCCGGTTATTGTTACTTTGTTATTGTTGACACGGTAAGTAAGATCTCCGTATACCAGATCATCTGCTGAAGCTGTTGCAGGCAGTATTTCTTCTTCACCTGCTGAAAATTCCTCTGGTTTCTCTTCTCCGTCTCCGAAAAGTTCCTGTGGCTCCTGTTGTGTCTCATCTTCTCCTGTGCCGAATTCATCGGAGATATTTTCCTCTTCCTCCGCAGGTTCTTCTCCTTCTGTGATCACATCCTCCAGGGGATCATCCCCGGAAATTTCCTCTTTTTCTTCTTCATTTGGTAAAACTTCTTCCTGTTCTGAACTGTCCACTTCATCTTCAGGTTCTGCCGTCTCCTCCTGAACATCAGATACTGTTTCTTCAGATCCAAAATCTGACACTTCCGTATCTGATTGAACTACAATATCTGACGCATACGTTGGAAGTCCATTCTGGGCTATCATTGTTCCCGCAAGAACAACAGCTAACAGTTTTCTTTTCATACCATTTTCCTCCTGTTGTTTATTCTGCCAGTCTCCTTCTTTGGCTGAATCATCGCCTGATCACCGGCAGTTATCAGCTTCATAAAACCATTATATAGTTCTTCCAGGGCTTTTTCAATTTTTTTTAAAAAAATATCATTTAACTCTTTCCATTTGTAGCACTTTAGTGTATAATAACGTCGATTTAAAAAATACACAAACGATCGACGAGGAGGAAATCATAATGTCTTATACTGAAGAAGTATACGAGAGAGTCGTAGCACAGAATCCAAATGAGCCTGAATTCCACCAGGCAGTAAAGGAAGTTTTAGACTCCCTTAAAGTCGTAATCGACAAAAATGAAGAAGAATACCGCAAACTCTCCATTCTGGAGCGTCTTGTTGAGCCAGAAAGAATCATCTCTTTCCGCGTTCCGTGGGTAGATGATAAAGGCGTTGTACAGGTAAACAAAGGATACCGTGTACAGTTCAACAGCGCTATCGGACCATACAAGGGTGGTTTAAGATTCCATCCGTCAGTAAACCAGGGAATTCTTAAATTCTTAGGTTTCGAGCAGATCTTCAAGAACTCTCTTACAGGTCTTCCGATCGGCGGCGGTAAAGGTGGTTCCAACTTCGATCCTAAAGGAAAATCTGACAGAGAAGTAATGGCATTCTGCCAGAGCTTTATGACAGAACTTTCCAAATATATTGGTGCTGACATGGACGTTCCTGCAGGTGATATCGGTGTAGGTGGACGTGAGATCGGTTATCTGTACGGACAGTACAAGAGAAACCGTGGATTATATGAAGGTGTTCTTACAGGTAAAGGACTTTCCTACGGTGGATCTTTAATCCGTACACAGGCTACAGGATATGGTCTTGTATACATGCTTGACGAAATGGTTAAAGCTAAAAACGATACAATCTCCGGTAAAACTCTCATCGTAACAGGTTCCGGTAACGTTGCTATCTACGCTGTAGAAAAAGCTACAGAACTTGGCGGTAAAGTTGTTGCTATGTGCGACTCCAACGGATATATCTATGATCCGGAAGGAATCAAACTTGACATCGTAAAAGATATCAAAGAAGTAAAACGTGGACGTATCAAAGAATACGCTGACCGTGTGGAAGGTGCTACTTATACAGAAGGAAAAGGCATCTGGAACATCAAATGCGATATCTATCTTCCATGTGCAACTCAGAACGAGCTTGATCTTGACGGTGTTAAAACTCTTATTGCAAACGGATGCAAATATGTTGCAGAAGGTGCTAACATGCCTACTACCCGTGAAGCAACAGATTACCTTATGGCAAACGGCGTAACATTCATGCCTGGTAAAGCAGCTAACGCTGGTGGTGTTGCTACTTCCGCACTTGAAATGTGCCAGAACTCCGCAAGACTTTCCTGGACAGCTGAAGAAGTTGATACCAAACTTCACCAGATCATGGTAGACATCTTCAATAAAGTTGACGATGCTTCCAAACGTTACGGTATGGAAGGCAACTACGTTGTAGGTGCTAACATCGCAGGCTTCGAGAAAGTTGTAGATGCTATGAAAGCTCAGGGTATTGTTTAATCCCTTCACATTTCATAAAATCGTACAAAAAACGCCAGGCAGAAATTTCTGCCTGGCATTTTTATATACTTGAAAGTCAAGAAGATTTCGCAATCCGCTTCGATGCTTACTTAATTTGGTTAATTCATAAATTTCTTCAGTTCATCCATAAAGGTACTGACATCTTTAAACTCCCTGTACACAGACGCAAATCTCACATACGCAACCGGATCTAAATCCTTCAGGTGATCCATAACGATCTCACCAATCTTATTGCTGGAGATCTCCTTTTCTTCTGTATGAAAGATCTCTCCTTCCACAGCATCCATCATCTCTTCAATCTTCTCAATAGGAATCGGACGTTTATAGCAGGCTCTGAGTATTCCCGCCTGGATCTTATTCCTGTCATACTGCTCTCTGTTCTGATCCTTCTTGATCACAGTTAATGGTATGGACTCTACCTTCTCATAAGTTGTAAATCTTCTTCCGCATGCATCACACAAACGGCGGCGGCGAATAGAATTGGTATCATCCACAGGTCTGGAATCCACAACCCTTGTATTATCCTGATTGCAAAATGGACATTTCATAAAAAAGTCCCCCTTATGTCATAATATTATAAGATGATAATGCTGTTTTTATCCTCCAGAACAGCGTCTTTTCTGTCTTTTATTATACTGTATCTACATTTGTCATGTCAATAAAATGCCACGCATAAATTCTCTGAACCCTGCATAAATTTAACAAAAATATCTCTTAAAAGAGTGAGTTTCCATGCGCATCTGTGAATTAAGACAGAAAGAAGTCATCAACACCTGTACCTGCCGCAGTCTGGGCTGTCCCATAGATATCGAATTTAACTGCAAGACCAGCTGTCTCACCGCCCTGATCCTCCCGGGCCCCGGACGATTCTGCTGTCTGTTCGGCCGTGAAAGTGAATATGTCATCCCCTGGGACTGTATCTGCCAGATCGGAGATGACATTATCCTGGTAGAGATTGACGAAGATAAATGTTTTGTCAAGGGCTGATATTTTTTATATTTTTCCCTCGAAAGTATAAATCCCCTCCTGTATGAGAATCATTTTATTAGCGGCAAATACCGCGGCATAAGATGATAAGGAGGATTCAAAGGATGGCACTGAACAAAGTAGAAATATGTGGAGTCAATACATCGAAACTTCCTGTTCTTAAAACAGAAGAAAAAGAGGAACTTTTCCGGCGGATCAAAGAAGGGGATGAACAGGCACGGGAGCTCTATATCAAAGGAAATCTGCGCCTTGTTCTAAGCGTGATCCGCCGTTTTCAGAACAGCAGCGAAAACCCGGATGATCTTTTCCAGATCGGCTGTATAGGACTGATCAAGGCTATCGACAATTTCGATACCACGCTTCAGGTCAAATTCTCTACCTATGCAGTACCCATGATCATCGGAGAAATACGCAGGTATCTCCGTGATAATAACAGCATCCGGGTCAGCCGTTCCCTTCGGGATATTGCTTATAAAGCCATTTATACCAGGGAAAATTACATGAAGCAGCACCTGAGAGAACCTACGATCACAGAGATTGCCCAGGAGATCGGGATTGAAAAAGAAATGATCGTCTACGCCATGGATGCGATTCAAAATCCCGTCAGCCTTTTTGAACCGGTTTACACAGAAGGCGGCGATACTCTCTATGTGATGGACCAGATTAGCGATAAGAAGAACAAAGAAGATCTGTGGATTGAAAATCTTTCCCTCAGAGAAGCCATGCAGCGTCTGGGTACCAGAGAAAAGTATATCATTCAGCTGCGTTTCTACGAAGGAAAAACTCAGATGGAAGTTGCACAGGAGATCGGGATCTCCCAGGCACAGGTCAGCCGTCTGGAAAAAAATGCTCTGAAATCCATGAGAAATTATCTCCGTCCATAAGCTGCCCCAGCTCCATAACACAGCAAAGCAGTCCACTCATCTTACAGAGCCGACTGCCTTACATATCCTAAATCAGTGATTCTCTTTTAATGCCTTCTCAATCTCTCTGATCACAATCTTCAAAGCCTTAATACGGGCATATTTCTTATCTACAGATTCCAGCACGTGCCATGGCGCATAAACAGTACTTGTTTTCTGAAGCATCTCATCTACAGCCACTTCATAGGCATCCCATTTTTCTCTGTTGCGCCAGTCCTCATCTGTGATCTTCCATTGTTTCTCCGGATTATTCTGGCGTTCCTGGAATCTGGCAAGCTGGGTATCTTTATCGATCTGAACCCAGAACTTGATGATCACAGCACCCCAGTCCTTCAGTTCCTTTTCAAACTCATTCATCTCGTTGTAGGCACGTTTCCAGTCGTTCTCACTGCAGAAACCCTCCAGACGTTCTACCATAACCCTTCCGTACCAGGTGCGGTCAAAGATCGCTATATGGCCGCTCTTAGGCAGTCTTGTCCAGAATCTCCAGAGATAATGGCGTGCTTTCTCATGAGGTTCCGGGCTGGCTATCGGATTTACCTCATATCCCCTCGGATCCAGTGCTTCCGTGATTCTCTTGATATTTCCGCCTTTACCGGCTGCATCCCATCCCTCATAGGTAATGATCACAGGAATCCGTTTTAGATACAGACGATTATGAAGTTCTCCAAGTTCTTTCTGAAGCGTCTTCAATTCTTTTCTGTATTCCTCTTCCTCGACCACCTTGCCATCCAGCTGGATTTCTGAAAGTTTCGGCATTTTTTTCAACGGAAAAACATTCTGAAGAATCGGTACAGAATGTGCCTGATTCTGCATGGCTACCTCAATGTTGCTGACCATTGTCTCCAGCACCTGAAGTTCCGCCCATTTACGGTCACTGGCATCAATGATATACCAGGGAGCAGATGAAGCATTAGTATTCGACATATATTGATCAAACACCTTCGCGCATTTTTTGTAATGCTCGTTTTCCCATTTGTCAAATTCAGATACTCTCCATTTCGTATCTTTATGCGACAAAAGTATCTCCTTGCGACGGGTCTGCTCTTCTTTATCAATCTGCATGAAAAATTTCAAAACTAGATATCCATTATCTGTCAGCTGTCTCTCGAAGTGGCGTATACTCTCGATCCGGGAAGTATAAGCATTCCCCTCCAGTTTTCCTTCCAGACATTCCCTGCAGGTCTGTTCCATCCATCCGGAGTCCAGGAAAGTAAATTTACCTGCCTCCGGAATCTGTTTGAAATATTTGTACAGGAAAGGATACCGTTTCTCCTCTTCTGTAGGTACAGACATTGTGGCAACTTTAAAAAATCTGGGATCAATATTTTTGATCACTTTTCCGATGGTACTTCCCTTCCCTGATGATCCCCATCCTTCAAAAAGTACCAGTACCGGTATCTTATGTTCTTTGATCTTCATCTGAAAATCATACAGCTGTTCTCTTGCTGTACGAAGTCTTTCTTTTACTTCTTCTTTTTCCGGTACATGTGCCGGGCTCCAGTTTGTGATCATAAACAATCCCCCTTTTTATACACAGTCACAGCTTTTCGTTATTCAGGAATCTCTAATACTTTCTGCCAGTTCTTCGCACCATATACTTTCTTTACATCCAGCTTGCCTGACAATACCGGGAAAAACTTCTTCTTGGATGTAAAGATCACTGCATAATCGAATTTCGACATACCAAGAACTCTTCTGAGCTCACGGCTGTAGAAATCTTTCAGCATTTCCGGTACTTCTTTGGAATCGGAATCCATAAACATCTGATGGCATACATATTCCTCATCTGTAGCAGGATAAGAACGTTTCCAGTACAGAACTCTTACTTCCTTCGGAAGAGTATTCAGCTTTTCTTCTGCACTCTCCCTGCCGGAACCGTTTCCGATCAGGGTGACATCCATACGTGAGAAATCCACTTTCTCCAAAAAACTTTCGAATTCTTTTGTACTGTTTGTTTCACCGAACGCACCTGCATAGACAAGCACTTTTACTTTATCTGTTTTATCAGACATTACCTGTTTCTGCTCTTTTTCTTTTCCGAACACAATATCTGTGATCCGCTGGCAGGCTCTGCCGTCATCCTTCGGGCAGAATTTTCGGCGGGTTTCCTGATACTTCTGCTGATATGGTTTCACAGCAGCAGACAGGTCTTTAAAGATTTCTCCTACTTCTTCCAGTGTAGCTGCTGTCGGTCCCGGAAGATTTTCCAGAGAAGCATATACACCTCTGTATTCTTCGAAACTTCCTGCATCCGGAATGTAGAATACAACAGGCTTTCCTGTATTCAGATAATCGAAAAAGATACTTGAATAATCTGAGATCAGCACATCTGTAACAGACAGGATCTCATTGGCATCCATTGTTGCAGGAATAAATTTCACTTTCTCTTCAGCTGGTTCCTGCTCCTGCTCTTTCAGGTAACGGTAAACAGTCTGATGGAGTTTCACCAGTACCTGATATTCCTTTTCATCCACACTCTGCCGGACTTTATGGATCAGCTTGTAAACCTCCTGCAGGTCTGCTTCCGGTTCTTTATACTGAGCCCCTCTCCAGGTCGGTGCATAGAGAATGATCTTCTTATTCTCATCTACATCCACACCGTAAGACTGCATTTTACGGATCATTTCTTCCCGGCTGTTTTCGGTATTCTCGAACAGCTTATCATTTCTCGGGAATCCCTCTTCCAGGATCTGGCCTTCATACAGGTTCTGAAGTTTATAGGACTTCTTATAAGCGGTCTCAGTCATATACGGACCGGAAGAAACCAGATAATCTGCACTCAGAAGATTTCTTGCCGTATTTCCCTGTGAAATGTTTGAACCAGGGATATCAAATCCCATATTCTTCAGCGGAGTTCCATGCCAGGTGTTCAGATAAACCTGTTCTTCCCTTTTCAGGAAATAGCTTGGGAAACTTACATTATTGATCAGATATTTGGTAACTGCAAGCGCTTTACAGTATTCTTTTGTCTTATACTGTACGAATCTTACATTCGGATACTTTTCATACTTCTCAATCTGTAATCTGCTGTCTTCCAGATCATCGATCACCCAGATATGGGTATATTCCTGATATTCTTCCTTTTCCAGAAGATACTGGAAGATCGCGTAGGGACTGTCGATCATTCCGCGGCCGCCAAATGCTTCGTACAGGATAGTTTTATCTTTTACCGGATACTCTTTTACATATTCTCCGTAGCTGGTGCGAAGAGGATATTTCTCCTGGCATTCTAGGATCGCTTCTTTGTTTTTCTCATAGAAAGTTTCAATTCCCATTACACGGTTGAAAAGACGATTCCACTCTTTTACTGCTTTCTGGATGGCGAAATCTTCTGATTTCCAGATTGCATTTCTGGACATTTCTCTTCTCAGTTCTTCATCATGTGCCAGCTTCAGCATAGCCTCTGTGAATTTCTTTGTATCAAATGCTTCCGGAAGAAATCCTGTTTTCTGGTCGTCGATGATCAGATCCATGGCTCCTGTATGAAATGCAATTACAGGAAGTCCGAACTCGAATGCTTCCATGATAACCATCGGCCATCCCTCCCATCTGGATGGAAGAAGGAAGATAGAAGAATTCAGGTAATATTTCTCTGGCTCATTGGTATAACCTACGAAGTTTACACGGTCATCAATGTGGCGTCTTTTGGCATCCGCTATGATCTGGTTCCAAAGATCTCCGGCTCCAATGATATCCAGCTGCCATTCATCATCCTGTTTGCAGAATTCCTCGAAGGATTCCATCATAAGATCCAGACCCTTCGCATATACGAAACGGGTGGCCATGAGAAATCTCTTGGATTTCGGATCGCATTTACGTTCACTGACGAAACTTCTCGGATTGATCTTAACTTCTGTGTCAATATCCAGAAACTTCTTATAATCTCTCTTATCATAATCACTGAGTACAATGTATCTGTCCAGTTTCGGAAGATATTCCTGCAGCAGGCATTCCTGTTTCCAGAATACAACATTGGGAACTTCCAGATATCCTGCATAACAGTTATGCTGCCAGCCGATGGTCTTTGCCTTTAATTCAGGTGCCAGCATTCCCAGTCTCAGACTCAGGGATGCAGTTGTAATGATAATGTCATAATCCTGCTCATTTAAATATTTCACCCATTTTTCCCGTGTCTTTTTCGGGAAAATGGCATCTGCAAGAATATCATTATATTTAGGCTTATTGAACGTACCGTATTTCGCATTTAATTTCCGCACCAGATAACGCCAGCAGAACGCCGGTGTATGATGACGGTTTACAAATTCATTATTATCAATAAAGTCAACCTTGATATCCTCACTCATGTGATACATATTACGGTCTTCTTTAAATCTGTCCTGATATACCATAATAGTGACATCATGTTCTTTTACAAGTTCATTGGCAAGGAGTGTAACAACTCTCTTTGTTCCGCCAAGATCGAATATCTTAGTACACCAAATACATATTTTCATTTATCTTTTTTCTCCTGTCATGACTCTACTTTGTGATGTTAAAGTAATCCAGTACACGCTGGCAGTAATTATCACATACATTGTGTGTTTTCGCCCTTACCTGCGCACGCTGCTCTTTATAATTATCATTTTCATTTTTGATATCCATAATAAAGCTTTCGAAATCCTGCATGTTGTACATATGCTCGCCAGGCATATATTCCAGCGGATCATCGAATACCCAGCCTCTGGATTCTGTATACGCTTCGTAATCATCCAGAGTGAATCCCAGAGGTCTGTCCAGAAGAAGATAATCAATGGCAACAGAAGAATAATCAGAAACCAGTGCATCTGAACAGTTGATGAATTCATACAGCTGCAGTCCGTTATCCGCAAGATCTTTATTCTCCAGATATACGATATTGGTAAGAACGTTCTCACCGAAATCATATGGGATCTGCAGATAATGCTTCTTAATAACGATGAGCATATGATTCTCTTTACAGAAATCATTCAGTTCCAGAAGCTTGTCTGCATCATCAATGATCGGGATATTAAATTCATTGTTCAGAGTTTCTTCGTTCAGACGTACACTGGATGCATGTCTGTATGTGGGCATCCACAGGATCAGTTTTTCACTGTTTG
Source organism: Blautia luti (assembly GCF_033096465.1). Lineage (NCBI taxonomy): Bacteria > Bacillati > Bacillota > Clostridia > Lachnospirales > Lachnospiraceae > Blautia > Blautia luti. The sequence continues at coordinate 2,300,649 of NZ_AP028156.1, forward strand.
TTTCCTGCAGAAGTTTCTTCTTAAATTCGTCTGCCCTTTCACTGCCTCTGAGCATCATATCATAACGGGGATATCCGAATGACAGAAGCTTCTTGGAAGTACAGCCGAAGAATTCCATTTTCGTCTTGATAAAGATATCTCCAGGAACCAGACAGTAGTCAAAGAATACTTTACGTCCGTTTTTATTTGCTTTATAACCGCAGCCATGCCACAGGTCAATAAAGATCTGATTCTTTCTTGACATTGCGATCCAGTTAAATGCCTGTGTGTAGAAAATGTACTTTGATGTCAGTGCATATTTATATGCCTCTGCCCTTCGGATCGTAGAATCTTTTTTGAAATTCTGGATGAATTTTACATTCTCATACTGATATTCTTTATACTTGGATGGATCATGTACCAGCCATACCATCTCATATTTTTTATTATAACCATTTTCGATGAGATAATCGAACAATGCACGTCCATTATCTGTAAAATCATCATTTGTTTCAAACAGCATTCTGTTTTCTACAAGTGCAGGCGGAAATTTTTTTAGACGTTTGATCTTTCGTTTGTCATATACTCCGTATGTGAAATCTGCCCATGCTTCCCGGAGCATAGCCTTTGTTCCTTTTTGTGCCTTTACTTTCTTGAGCTTTTTAACAGTTTTTCTGGTATTTTTTTTGATAGATTTTTTTATCTTTTTCAGTTTTTTCTTTATTCTTTTTTTCATGGTCACACTCCCCTTAAAACTCTTTTAACTTCTCGCGAAGTAAGGTTGAAGATGTATCTTTCGTATATGGCAGGAATACAAGCTTCGCACCCAGGCTTTCCATTTCTTTTCCGGTCTCCTCCCAGCGTGCGTTTCCTTTCCAGTCATCACCGATATAAATCTCATTGAAGCGTACTTTCTCCCACACTTCTTTCTTATTCAGTGTTTTCGTTACGATCACTTCATCCACATATTTAATGGCGCGGACGATCTCTACTCTTTCATTTAATGGCACAATAGGTCTTTTGTTCTTATATGACTCTACAAGATCATCATCATTTACACCAACGATCAGATAATCGCAGTGTCTCTTCGCATTTTTGATCAGATTCAGATGTCCGATATGAAACATATCAAATGTTCCCTGTGTGTATCCTATTACTTTTTCCATATTTCTCTCCCTGTTTCATGATAATTATTATAATAAATATTCTGCCAGCCTTTTGCAATAGCTTTCTGTTTTATTATGCATCTGCAGGAGCATCTGCGCCCTCTCCTGCATGTAAGTATCTGTTCCCTCTGACAGATGTTTCAGATACTTTATCATATCCTCTGCATTATAAATTTTCTCTCCTGGCATGTATTCCAGCGGATCGTCGAAGACAAATCCCCGCTTCTCTTTATAGATCTCATAATCAGCCAGAACATATCCCAGCGGTCTGTTCAGGAGCAGATAATCCACTGCCACTGATGAATAATCTGAGAGCAGACCATCACAGACTCCTATGAGTTCATACAGCCTGACTTCTTTTCTGTCCAGAAGATCTTCCGATACATACCGGATATTGGTAAATCCCTGTTCTTCCTGATCCCATCCGGTCTGAAGCGGATGTTTCTTTATGATCAGAAGGATCTGTTCTCTGCGCAGATATGCATCGATCTGTTTTAATTCTTCCTCATCCCGGATTCCAGGAAGCTGACAGGGCAGTTCGATCTCATTTTCCGCGCATCCTCCAAGTTCACTTTTGCGGAAGGTCGGCATCCAGATCACTGCCTTCCTGCCCTTCCACCCGAAAAGCCTCTCCAAGATCTCCTCCTGATTCATGGAAGGATGCAGCATCCAGTCATATCTGGGATATCCCATCATCAGCAAATGCCCGGGAGCACAGTTCCACAGTCTGGACTTGGTTTTTACGAACACAGGTCCCGGAACAAGCGCATAGTCAAAATCAGCTCTGCTGTTCTGGTTCTTTCTGGCCTGTTCTGCATCTTTATAACCACAGCCATGCCACAGATTTACCACTGTCTGTCCCTCACATCGATAACGGTTCAGTTCGGCACTGTTATGGGAATAAAAGAAAAAGGAAGCTGTGGCACCATAATAATATGCCAACGGGCTGCTCCAGCCGTATTTATTCTCTGCTGTTACAAACTTTACATTCTTTATCTTTTTATTTCTGAATTTCTTTTTCTGTGAAACCAGCCAGATGATCTCATATTCTTTATTATACCCGTTATCTATCAGATACTGGGAAAAAGCTCCCGGATTATCTGTGTAGTCCATCATTTCCCGGTTCTTAAATACCATTCTGTTTTTTTTCACTTTTCCGAAGCGCCGGGTCATTTTTCCTATGATCTGCATTTCAGCCTTTGTCAGGAAACGGCTGATATAATGCAGGATCATTCCTCCAATGCCCAGCTGCTTTGTATATTTTTTTACTGCATCTTTCGTCATATCTGCCTCCTGTCTTTCTTACCGTTCAAACGTTGATTTCTCAGGCAGGATACATTCGAAAGATTCTTTTATATTCTTTTTTTGCTGCTGGAAGTCGCCTATATTCTCCGTATCATTGATACAGATGATCCTGCACAGCTGTTTTCGCAGTACATTATGGATCTGTTCATCATGAAGTCCAATCGTCAGAAACTTCCCTGTTTTCGGTGACTGTGGCTCATAATTTCCTTCCATGTACTGCCAGTACTTCATCACATACTGATTGACATCAGATGCAGAACGGAACCGTGTCTTGCATACCCTGTCCAGAATTTCTCCCTCTTCTTCCCAGACTTTCTCAAATGTACTCTTCAGAAAAGCACTGGAAATATGAGAATATTTAAAACTGGAAAATTCCCTGTAAGGAAGCATCAGTACATTCCGAAGCACCATGGAACCATATGCCGGATGAAACCATTTTTTCCACTGTCTGCAGATCACTTCCCGCTTGGAATAATGCATATTCACCAGAGCTGCATCATTCATCAGGATGGATGCAAAGGGATTGTTGATATCATCCTGCACCAGGGCAGTTTCAATACAGTAGTCCCTTGGAAGACCTTTTTTGAAAAAATCCTCCGGCTGCATGGCATTTATAATAAATGTATCATCATTAAAGTATACAAACTGTTCGGAAAGCCCTTTAATCCTGTGCAGATTCAGTTCAATGGGGTGACTGCTGAATGTAGGAAGATATTCTTCCGGAATATAATCTTTATGGTTCACTACTGTGAGTTTCGGATTTTCCGTATTCAGCCAGGAAGGTATATGTCCCCATGTTATAAAATAAATATGGTTTACCCACGGAGTAAATTTCTCCACTCCGCGAAACCAGTACTGCAGGTTTTCCCAGTCACGGAATCTGCTGTTCGAAAGATCTCCATCTCTGGTATTCAGATATTCATTTCTCTGCCTGATCCACGCTTCATCAGAACCATCTACCCAGGGCAGTACAAAATCGATCTTATTCATTTCTCTTACCTCTGTCCTGATATAATTCTTTCAGACGTCCAGCTTCTGTTTCTATATTAAAATGAGCCTCTGTCAGTTTCCTTTTTATCTGTGCGGCATCCTCTCTCTCAAGGCTGCTCATCTCTTCTACAGCAGCAGCCCATGTCTGATCCGTTTCCTCAAGTGAAAGACGTCTGATCCTTTCCGGAAAAACAACTGCTTCTTCTGAAACAGCCTTGGACATTACACAGGAAAGCCCGTTTGCCTGCGCCTCGATCAGTGCAAAAGGAACTCCCTCGAAAACAGACGGAAACAGAAAAACATCCATGGCTGATAAATACCTGCGGATACTTTTCTGTCTGCCTGCAAAATACACATTATTCTCAAGTCCTTTTTTCTCTGTCTTATTCTTTATCTGTGTGTACAGACCTTCTTTTGGGCCAACCAGACATAAAACCACATTTCTGTTTTTCTTCACAAACTGCTGCAGGATATCGATCATTCTGTCATGATTTTTCGGAATGTCAAATCTTCCTACATGCCCGATCACAATCTTATCCTCCCAGCCCATTTCCCTGCGAAGCTGCTCTCTGTCTTCAGATGAAAAGCTGAATTTCTCTGCCTGAATGGCATTATTGACCACTGTCACCTTTCCCTTAAGAAAATTCTTCTCTCCGAACATCCATTTTCCTGCCAGTTCACCGCAGGATACCATATCAGTGGCATACCGTGCAATAAAAGGACGGTTAAAACTGTCCATCAGATTACGGATCAGTCCCGGGCAGGAGGAACTGTGGCTGTGGGCGATCACCTTTTTTACCCCCATCTCATGGGCCACACGCAGGGGGACAATGTTTGCCGCTGACAACATGTTTACATGAACCGCCGTATATTCATTCTCCTGCAGGATCTTTCGCAGTTCTTTTATATACCCATGATAATGTTTCTTTACATTGGGTACATAAAAGATCTTTCCGCCCAGCTTCTGAATCTCTTCTTCATATGCAATTTTATCATACATACAGACAAAATCAAACTGTACATCCATATGGATCAGTACCCTGTAGTAATTCATCACGAATGCTTCCAGACCACCGGCCACATTTCCCATTCCTATTTGAAGGATTCTCATTTTGATCATTTCACCTCAGTTTCCGCATCAGGGCGGATATTAATTTCTGGTATCCTGTAACCCTCTTGAGTACTTCCACCACATAGGCAAGAAGCAGAGAAATCAGCAGGAGCACAACAGGAATCAGCCAGAACTCTCTGACTGCAAATACAAACTTTCCAAAATAGTCACGTATGAAAGTGTGAATCAGCCAGATATCCAGTGAATATTTCCCGAAATGCTGAAAAACAGACGATATCCACGGAATTTTAAACAAATATTCCACGCAGAACATAATAACCAGAAACGGTACTGCCATATAATGATATTCCCAGATCACTTTCAGATCCAGTTTCGGGTACAGACAGAATGCAGCCGCCAGACACCCAAAAAGGAGCAGTCCCTTACATAATCTTCCGTTCTTTCTCCCGCTCCCCAGCTCATGAAACCAGGAAAAAAAGTTATATTCCGCACACACCATTCCCGTCACAAAAGCAAGGAAGAAAGAAAATACATCGGCACCTCCCGGGAATCCCATTCCTGTTGCCCTTGGTAATATAACTATGATCCCCAGAACAACTGCCCAGCCCCATTTCTTAATAGCAGTATACCCAATGGGCACAAATATGATAAATAAAACTGCCGCGCTCATATACCACCAGGAGCCGTTTAAAATCTTGGTTCCTGCCAGCTTCGCAAGACCCAGAATATCAATTATGACAGCGACAAACCTCTGCGGAACATTCTCTCCCCAAGATTCAAATCCGCTGCTGGCCAAAAACGCATACAACACATACGCCCCTGCTGCAATAAACCAGTAACCGGACAGAGTTGAAACCAGGTGTGCACCAATCCATCTGGAAGTGCCGGGATTTTTTTCCGACTTATATCTGCTGTAGCCGCACATCAGTCCATATCCTGAAACAAAGGCAAACAGCGCAACGCAGATCTTCATACAGGAGGCAGCTGTCATTACACTGTTTGCAGAAATACCTCTGAAAGCCACATCATATTTTGCAAATTTTGATGCTTTATAAAAGCAGTGATGAAAAACCATCATCATCACTGCAAGCCCCTTTAAAGCCATGGAGTCTTCTTTTTTCAGTCCGTTTTTCATAGGCTCCCCTCTTTATTTCGTCATCATCTCATACTGTTCGGAAATTGTATCAATATCTCCGTATGCGATCAGTTTTCCTTTCTCAAGGATCATGGCCTTGTTACATATTCTCTGCACCTGTGCCAGGGAGTGGGATACAAATAATACCGTTACACCTGAATCAAACATACTCAGGACTTTTTTCTCACTTTTTTTACGGAATTTCGCATCTCCTACAGACAACACCTCATCCAGGATCAGGATTTTCGGAGAGACTACTGTAGCAATGGAAAATCCAAGTCTGGATTTCATACCGGAAGAGTAATTCTTGATAGGCACATCAATAAATTCCTTCAGTTCGGAAAATTTTACGATCTCATCATATTTCTCATCAATAAATGCCTTGGAATATCCAAGCATTGCTCCATATAGATAGATATTCTCTTTTCCGGTATACTGGGGATCAAATCCTGCTCCAAGTTCCAGAAGTGGAACCATTTTGCCGTGTTTCGTAACAGTTCCTTCTGTAGGCTTAAAAACACCTGCGATCACCTTTAAAAGAGTACTTTTTCCTGCACCGTTAAGACCCAGGATTCCAACCCTGTCACCTTTTTCTACTGTAAAACTGACATTCTGTAATGCCCAGAACTCATTATATTTGATTTCTTTTTTGATCGATTTGATGATATAATCCTTCAGGCTGTCTACCTTTTCTTTGCTGAGATTAAATTTCATGCTGACATTGTCAACAACAATCGCTGGTTTGCTCATTTTTTCTCCTTATGTCTTTCTTAGTCAAGCGGATCTCTGCAGTCCGCATTCAGTTAAATATAAAGAATAAAATCATCCTGTTTCTTCTTGAAGCACACTAATCCGATGATGATCGCTGCCACTGAAAAGCCCAGTGCATATAAGAAATATTCTATATTCATAGGTTTTCCAAATACAGCACATCTGAAAATATCAATTGTACAGTATAACGGATTATATTTCAGGATCCATGCCCATCCACTCTTTAACAGTTTCGTCGGATAATAGAAGATCGCGCAGGTATACATTACCAGCATCAGACCTACTGACCACAGATATTCCATATCCCTGAAAAATACACCGATAGTTGCCAGGATCATTCCGAATCCATATGCCAGGCCGAAGATCAAAATCAGCGCAACCGGTGCTTGGATCAGATAAACCGTCGGCTTCACTCCCAGAACCACGCTTACAATTGCAAGCACGATCAGTGAGATCAGAAAGATCACATAGTTAAAAAGTACACTGGACAGAGGATAGAGATATTTCGGCACATACACCTTCTTGATCATCGCCGAGTTCTGCCTGATAGATTTCAGGGCAGCCTTCGTGGACTGTGAGAAAAAGCTGTACAGCAGTCGTCCTGTCAGAATATATACAGGGAAAGTTTTGTCAGTATTTCCGTAAAGGGTACCAAATACAATGGTAAGCACGATCATGGTAAGCAGAGGTTCCAGCATGGACCACACAATTCCCAGATAAGAACGTCTGTATTTCAGCTTGATGCCCTTTTTTACCAGTTCGCCCAGAAGGAACTGGTACTGTCTAAAATTGTCAACGTATTTTTTCATGTTCTCTCCATCGTTTCTATTTTATTTATTTGCTCCTTAACCGGCTTCTCGGATTAACTGCTTAACTCAAGATAAGCCACCTTGTACTGTAGCATATTCTTTGTCCTCTTGCAACCGGTATCCTTATATTTTTTCCTCTGAAGCTGCCAAAAACGCAAAAATGATCCCGGGCTTTGAAAAAGCACCGGGATCATCAGGGATCAGAAAGAACCTCCGGAACCACCATGGGTCTCTCCTGAAGAGCTTGTATGAGTACTGCTTCCTCCGCCTGAAGAATCCTCCTTGGGCTTCGCAGTACGGCTGACCTGATTATACAGGAACATATCCCCGCATCTTGTAAGATTCAGGCTGTTCTTTTTCATATAATCTGCTGCATCCGGCTTCATGCGGACTGTTTTCATCTGGCTGCGCATGGTTCCCGTAATGATCAGTGCCAGAGCCAGACCAATCCCCAGAGAAATCAGGATCCAGACCGGAGACATGGGCTCCTGCGGCATATTTCCTGTATCATATGGTTCCCCGTCCTCTGCCTGAATGATAAATTCTTCGCACAGACTGGCAAAACTGTCAAAGGCGTCATAATAATTTCCGTCAGACAGATCACTTTTTATCTGATCCTGTATGTATTCCAGCCCGCTGTCTGTAAAGGTATCGATCGCATCTCCATGGGTACTCATCCAGAATTTACGTTCTGACATGGTGACCAGAAACAGGATTCCGCTTTTGTCCTCTCCCATTCCATAGCCTTTATAATCAAAATAATCATCCGCATAGTCCATGGGTTCTGCCCCGTTGATGCTCTCTTCTGTCACAACTGCCACATCACAGTCATAATCTTCACTGATCTGATCCAGCCTGCTTTCCAGTCTTTTCTCCTCCTGCTCAGAAAGCAGATCGCCGTCATCCACCAGTCTCGCAGGATGTGTTTCTGCTGCCTGGCTCTCCACAGCCGGAACTGTAAAAAGGCAGGATACTGTCATAACAGCTGCAAGACACACAGGTATTATCTTTTTCTTCATATACACAGTCCTCCTCCCTAATAGATCAACATTACTGCCAGGTAAGCAGCTGCCGAACACAGGATCGTCAGGCCTGCCAGCCATTTGGCATATGCTCCGTTATCAATTGGAAGATTACCTGTCATTTTCCCGGTCTGTCCGTTCATTGCGAAAAGATACTTTTTCCCCTTCCAGGTGGTATTAAGGATCCATACAGGGTATAATGCATATTTCGCTTCTCCCCCATATACCTGCAGGCTGGTGCTCTCCTGTGTTACTGTAGCATAACCTTTTACCGTATTTCGCAGCACTTCCTGGGCACTTATTTTCATACGCTCCTGGGCCCGGTCCGTGCTCTCTCTGGCATCTACATCATATTTATCAGCCAGATATCCGGCCAGATATGCTGTCTGAAAATCAACAGCCTCCTCAATCCTGAAAGGTTCAATGGATTCCATCAGATCATCTGCCATTTTGGTGGAACCATCTACCGGCACACTGGCAAATGACATATTTCCGCTTCTGAAAACAGAATAATAGTTTGTTTCCGTATAGTCATAATCCTTATCGCTCCATACCCTGATTTTCGTAGCTTTGTATCTTGCATCTGCATTCACATCAGCATCAAAGAGCCAGAAAGGCACATAGACACCTTTGATCTCATCAATATGGTTCTCCTGACGGAAAACCCTGGGCAAAAGCGGCCTGCCCTTAATATGTCTGTAGTATGCTTCCTTCGCAGCTTTCTTATCCAGCTTGAAAGGTATGACCAGATCCGGCTTTAATGTACCGCTGAATTTCTCAGTCATGATCACCGGATTTCCGCAGTACGGACAGCTGGATGCACCTGTATTCTCATCTGCTACGATCTCGCCTCCGCAGGATTTGCAGGTATATACGTTCATTCCCGCAGTCTCGCCTTCCTGCCACTGGCTGCCTGCATTTGTCTTCCATTCCGTAGAAGCAGTCTTTCTTTCCTCTTCTTCACTGAGCTGTTCCTCATAAGCTTTTAATGTATCCAGATCAAATTCCGTATCACAGTACGGGCATTTCATTTTCTGGCTGCGGCTGTCAAACTCGATAGCGCCTCCGCAGGCAGGACATTTGTATTCTTTCAGATCAGACATAGGAACCCTCCTTATGGTCTTATTGTCTTGGTTTTCCACATTCCGCACAGAATTTACCGGTATTTACCGCTCCACAGCTGCAGGTCCATCTGTCAGCCGGTCTGGGGCTCCCGCATTCAGAACAGAATTTTCCGGTATTTACTGCACCGCAGCTGCAGGTCCACTCTGCTGGCTGAGGTTTCGGTTTTCCGCATTCTGCACAGAACTTGCCGGTATTCTCTGCACCGCATTCACATTTCCATGTACCGGATGCCGGTTGCATCTTTGGTGCTGCCTGTGCCTGCTGCTGCACTCCCATCTGATAAAGACTCTGCATATTGGCTCCGCCAGCCTGACTGGCCATTCCCATACCCATAAATCCTGTCATGGAACCGGCCTTATTGGAAGCTGCTGCTTTCATGGCATCTGCCTGCGCTCCTGCCAGTGTAGCAGCTGCCATTGTAGGATCCCTGAGAATGGCATTTTTCTGTGCATCTTTGATCAGCTGTGCATCTTCTTCCGGAAGAGTAACCGGATTCATGGCAATGGACACGATCGCCAGACCTCTGGCCTGCTGCCATTTCTGTGTCAGCGCCTGATTCATGGCATCACACAGTTCCTGTACATGTCCCGGAATCGCACTTGGCCGGATCTGCATCTCGGAAATCTGTGCAAACGCAGGCTGAAGTGCACTTATAAATTCTGTTTTCAACTGAGACTCAATTTCTTCCCTGTCATACTGCTGAGCAAAATTACCGCAGACATTTGTATAAAACAGCAGCGGATCTACAATTTTATAAGAATATACTCCATTGCAGCGCACAGATACATCAATATCCAGTCCGATATTTCTGTCTACCACTCTGAAAGGGATGGGATTGGCTGTTCCAAACTTGTTTCCTACCAGCTCTTTTGTATTAAAATAATATACTCTCTGATCTTTTCCCGTATCTCCTCCATAGGCAAAACGCTTCTTCACTGTTTCAAAGGTCTTTTTGATTCCTTCACTGAGCCCGCCTGTAAAAATACTGGGTTCTGTAGAGGTATCATAAGTAAATTCTCCCGGTTCTGCGCAGACTTCAACAACTTTGCCCTGCTCCACGATGATCATGCACTGGCCATCTGCTACCGCGATTCCCGAACCATCGGAAATGATATTATCACTGCCTCTTTTGTTAGAGGAACGTCCCCCTATCCTTTTCTCCCCCTTCACGGCAAGAACTTCATTATCAATTGCCTCACAGTAAAAAAATTCTTTCCACTGATCCGCCAGTGTGCTGCCTGCTGCTCCTGCAGCTGCTTTAATTAATCCCATAGAATGCTCCTTTCTCAAAGCTTATGCTCTTTGCAATAACAGTAATACAAATTCTTTAATCTGCTATGAACCCCAAACTCCCTTTTTCTGTCATCTTTTTGCATTTGCGGGAGTCTTTTCATTTATACATAAAGTATACCATATTCTTTCGATTATTTCTTTCTTTTTTATTATATTTTTACAATTTTCTTCTCATAAAAAAAGAATCCTGCCCGGAGGGCTTCTTATAAATAATAATAACAGAAAACCGGCAGAGCTTTTCACACCCTGCCGGCAAAATTCTTTCTATATTATATACTCTGCAAAAACTCAGCCTACTAAAGCAGCGCCTAAAGCTTTGCATGCATCTGTAGCTTCATCATCTGGCTCTTCCTGGCAGATTACACTGTCGCATACAAGATTTGCGCCTGTTTCTTTACAGGACTCTTCCCAGTTGCGCATCCATTCGCCGTCTCCCCATCCATAGGAACCAAACAGAGCAATATTTTTGCCTTTCAGGGCATCCTTACATCCGTCGAACATTGGCTCGAATTCTGTGTCTTCGAGAACTTCATCTCCCATTGCAGGGCATCCGAAAGCGATTGCATCATATTCAGCTACTTTAGATCCGTCAAAATCCTCGCAGGTACGAAGAACAGCTTCGCCGCCTTTTTCCTTGATTCCGTCTACAACTGCGTTTGCCATTGCCTCTGTGTTTCCTGTGCTGCTCCAATATACAACTGCTACTTTACTCATGATCAAAATCCTCCTTAAAATTCGCTCTGCTTCCTCTTTGCTACAAAGCCATAATTTATTATAATGAAAAGTCGTACGGCTTTTCTATTATACTAATTTATTTATGCTGCCACTGTCAGCTGGCGTACACTCCTGCCCTGGCTCCAGAGACGTACATATACGCTGGTGCATTTCTTAAATTTTGCAAAAGCCTTCACTGCTTCACATTCATTGCAGTAAACTTTCCAGCAGCCCACGCATTTACAATTCTGCCCTGCGTTCTTGACAAATCCGATCACATCTCCTAACGGATATCCCAGAAATAATCCGATTTCATGAGGAAAATCTTCTCGCTGTGCCAGACGGCTTCTCAGTCTCTCCAGCGCGTATGACGGATCTGTACTTTCATATCCATATTTCTTCATGAAATTCGCCACACCAGGTTTCTTCAGATCTTTCTCCAGACTGGAAGAACGACACACATAAATTAATGCCTTACTTTCACTCTTACGAAGTACTGTGAGGGAAACACCTTTTTCTTTTACGCATTCATTAAAGCCATCCACGCTTTTCCATAATTTTTCCTCAGATTCATATTTATATGTAAAAAGATTTCCGGTTTTAATAGATGCTAATGTAGGTGAACAATGTTCGATCACAGATTTCTCCAGCATGTCAGGTTTCCTTTCTTAATGTCAGAATATAAATTAGTGTACGCTAACCAGGTATCAAAAAATAAAGCTTTACGAAACATTCTATTGCTTCTTATGTACCGTAAGGCTTGAAGTTGCTGTTGCAGGAATACCAGCAGCGGGTTGAGTTATTCGTATCTAACTTCATGTCTTAATATATACTATTTGAGATATTCTGTCAAGTTAATTTTATATAACTTTTTTATTTTTACTATTTTTGACAAAACAGAGGAGTATGTCCCATCATACCCTCTGCTCTGCAATCTCTTAGTTTTCTATACAGATCGTACTTCCGACTCCCTCTTCTGTTCGTTCCTTAGTTACTATGATCTTCTTATCAATACGCTCCTTCAGCTCTGATACATGGGAAACGATCCCCACCAGTCTGCTTCCCTGACTGAGATCTTTTAATGCCCGGATTGCCTGGTCAAGTGCATCCTCATCGAGAGATCCGAAGCCTTCATCTACAAACATCGTATCAAGTTGAATTCCTCCAGAACTTGACTGGATCTCATCGGAAAGCCCTAACGCCAGTGACAGGGATGCCTGGAATGTTTCTCCGCCGGACAGGGTCTTAACGCTTCGGATGGTTCCATTATAATGATCTATTACATCCAGTTCCAGACCCGTTTTGCCTACCCTGCTTTTATTCTCTTTCCGGCGGACTAACTCATACTGACCGCTGCTCATAGTCATGAGACGGATATTGGCCCGCGCAAGGATACGGTCGAAGTACTGCATCTGAATATAAGTTTCCAGCATGATCTTTGCTTTACCCGTGATTGTACCATTTGCTGTATCTGAAAGAGATTTCATCCATTTCCAGCGGATTTCTGTTTTCAGGAGTTTCGTCTGCTGTCTGCGGATTTTCTCGTACATATCGCCATTGATCTCCAGGCGGGCATGGATTTCATCTCGTTCTGATGAAAATGCTTTCTTTTGCTGTATGAAATTTTCTTTCTGAGCATTCAGTTCCTCAACTGAAATATTTACAGCTTCTTTTAACTGCTCTGTCAGAGATGTGATCACAGAATTCAGCTCTGTCATCCTCTTCTCTAATGTTTCTTTCGCTTCTGTTACAGTTTTATAATGCGTTTCAAGCGTCTGGCGTTCCTGAGTCTGCAGCTGGATCTGAGACTGGATTTCCTCTTTCGTTTTTTCTCCCAGTTCCTTTTCCATGCTCTCTTTTTGTTTCTGCATCTGTTCAAGTCTGGACTTCTCTGCCGCTGTCTGCTGCTGATTCTGGTTGTTCTGGTCTGTAAGTGTTGTAAGTTCTGTCTGTATTTTGTTTATTTGGGTCTCCAGAAGTTTTCTCTGCTCCAGAAGTGCGGTCAGATCTTTTTGTTTTTGTTTCAGAATATCCTGCTGCTGTTTCAACCATTCTGATGCTTTCTTTCCCTGCTGCAGAAGCAGTGATACTTCTTGTCCTTCCTGCTGATGATGCACTGCCTTACTGCTCTGATCTTGCTGCAATCCTGAATCTGCTTTCAGTTTCTGCTGTATCTCTTCACACAGCCATGCAAATATCGGCTCTTCCAGTTGATTCTGTAATTGTTCCTGAATACTCTCCTGCTGACTCTTTCTCTTTTCCAGACTGATCTGTAGCTTCTGAAATTCTTTTGCATGTTGTTCCAACTGTCCGGTGAATTTTTCCTTTTTCTTCACCAAATCCTGCTGAACTTTCTTCTGTTTTTGAATTTCTTCTAATTCTGTCTGCACCTGGCTTTCCTGAGCTTTTACGAATAGGCGTAATTCAGGATCAGCAGCTTCATTCCGAAGTATTTCCTCTGCCTTCTCTTCTGGCAGAAACTGCGCTGCATAGTTTCTGACTTCTTCTGCCAGTTCTTCCTTTGAGCGCTGTACCAACCCTGCGGCTGATCCAGCCTGCACACTTGCATCAGATGCCGCTTTCTCCGCAGTTTCTGCTGACATTTTCTGCTTTTTCAGCTGTTCTTCTGTTGGAACTTCCTCTGGGATCTGCGTAAGCTTCGGATGATGAACAGAACCGCATACCGGACACGGCATTCCATCCTGAAGATCAGCTGCCAGTACGCCTGCCTGGGCATCCAGATAAGCCTGCTCCATTTTGTTCAGAATTTCTTTTATTTCTGCCCGGTTCTGAGAAGCTGTCAGATAAACCTTCTTTTTGCTCTCTGCTTCTTTTTCCAGATCCTGGCATCGTTTCTGCTGATCTTTCATTTTGTGTATCTGCTGTAAACGCATGATCAGACTGTTCTCTTTTGTTTCCAGATTACCGCCGAAAGCAAGCTGTTCTTCCAGATCAGCCAGAGACTTTGTCATCTGTTCAGACTGTTTTTCCATTTTCTCGGACTGTGTTCCCAGATCCTGGATCTTTGTCAGAAGAAACTCCAGATTACCGCAATTCTTACAGACTCCCGCATAGAGATTATCTATCTTCTCTTTCTGGAAATCTGTTTCTGCTTTTTCTTTTTCCGTGCGGTCTGTTGCCTGATATTCTTTCTGCTTCTCTTCCAGTACTGCTTTCGTTTCTTTCTGACGGTTCTGCAGTACTGTACTGTCTGTTTTCAATTTCTCTATCTGAGCAGAAACATTTACTATTTCACGGATCAGATTTTCCAGGTTCGTATAACGATCCAGATTCTCCTTTTCTTTCTGTATGGAAAGTATCAGCTGTTGAATCTTCTCAGGTTCTTTGGCTGCATTCTCTGCATCTTTTTGCGCCTGTTCAAGCTGTGGAAGCAGTACTTCTCTCTCTTCCAGAAGTTTCTCTTTTCTGGCCTTTGCATCTGCTTCTTTATGAATTTTTCCCAGAAGCTGGTTCACTTTATCCAGTTTTCCATCATTTTCTTTTATCTGCTTATTCAGGGCTTTCCATGTATCTTTGTCTGCTTTCAGAAACTGCTCCAGGATTTCCAGTCCTTCTTCCAGATTTCCCTCAAATTTATTCTTCTCCATCACTGTCCACTGCTGTCCCAGAGGATCTTCTATGGAATATCTGACCTGTTCCGTATACTGACGAATACTTCTCAGCAGTTCTTTATACGCCTTGTCCAGACCACCGGCTTCCAATTTCAGCTTCTCCTGGATCACCTTATAAATATCTGTATGAAAAAGCTTTCTGAAAATATTGCTGCGCTCCTCTGTATCAGCCAGAAGTAATTTCCTGAAATCTCCCTGCGCGATCATGGCAATCTGCGTAAACTGTTTCATATCCAACCCAATCAGCTCCGTAACCGCCTGGTTCACTTCCTTCAGCTTCGTCACCGGAGCTCTCCCATCCGAAAAAGTAAGCAGCGCCTCCCCTTTCTGTGTGGTCATTCCCGTACCTCTGGTCTTTGGCCGCTCATAATCCGGACTTCTCCGAACTGTATACACTGTATCTTTATACTCAAAAATATATTCCGCATAAGTAGGAGTCTCCGGCTTCGCATATTTACTTCTGAGCATAGATGCCTCCCGGACTCCTCCACTGGTCTCTCCATACAATGAAAACGTAATCCCATCAAAAATCGTTGTCTTTCCCGCACCTGTATCTCCAGTCACCAGAAAAAGTCCCTGACCTCCAAGCTGTGTAAAATCAATCACTGTTTCCCCTGCATACGGTCCAAATGCAGATAATGTCAGCTTCAATGGTTTCATGCGCGTGCCTCCTTCAGATCCTGGATCAGTTTCTCCACAAATTCTGCCTGTTCTTCTTTCATCGGCTCATTGTTCAACAACTCATAAAACTCACCAAACAGTTCCAGCTCCGACTTCTGCTCCTGAGCCTCCACTGCCTGAACCTCCCGGTTCTCCCGTGTTCGTTTATTGTCATATTCTAAGCGCATCAGATTCGGATAAACCGTACGCAGCTTCTGCAGTGCTCCCGGCACATCTTCTTCATCCATCAGGGTAATCTGCAGATAATCCATCTTATTCTCAGCAGTATAACTCTCCTTCGCTATCACCTCCATATAAGTTCCCCTCATCTTACGCATATCCCGCATCGGAACCAAAGGTACCATACTGATCTCCACATTCCCCTTCTCCAGAAGCTCCACAATTGTCACCAACTTCTTATGATCTGCTTCCGAAAAAGAATACTTAAGCGGTGTCCCACTGTAACGCAAAGTCTCTCTTCCCATCTTCTGAGGTCTGTGGATATGTCCCAATGCCACATAATCAAAACCCTCAAACACTTCCGCACTCACATTATCAAGACCACCCACAGACGTCTCCTCCGAATCACTCCGGTTTGCTCCCGTCACAAACTGATGCGCCACCAGAATATTTCTCTGCAACCTATCAATCTCGCACTCCTGCAGAGCAGCCACAACACCCTCCTCATAAGTATTGATATCCTCTCGCTGCAGCGCATGCCGCACTGTTGCAGGCTTCAAAAACGGAAGAAGATATACAGATACCGGACCATACTGATCTTCCAGCTCAATCCGCTTCATTTCTCCATTATAAACCTGCGAAATAAAAATACCGCTGCTCTCAAACAGCTTCGCCCCGAAAGAAAGCCTCTCCGCCGAATCATGATTTCCACTGATCATATAAACCGGAATCTTCTCCTTCGCCAGCCTCGTAATAAACTCATCAAACAATTGCACCGCCTCCGCTGACGGCACCGTCTTATCATAAACATCTCCCGCGATCAGAACCCCATCAACTTCCTGCTCCACAAAAATCCCCAACATCTGATCCAGAATATATCTCTGATCCTCCAACATAGAAAAATCATGCACCCTTTTCCCAATATGCAGATCCGCAATATGCGCAAACTTCATCCCACATCTCTCCAATCCAAATTTCATATCTACATACCATTCTACCAAAACACCAAAAAAATTTCTACAATATCATCCAAAGCCCAAAATAACAACGCTCCAAATATTGTTGTTCCACCTCCAGTATTCACCAAAAAAGGAGCCAGTCTTCCAGGCCTGGCTCCCAACACTTTTTCCGTGAATTATTTTACCTTCAGGATATTTCTGCTCTCCTGATATTCCTCCGGAATCTCTTCTGTCAGGATCCGGGCATCCCGGAATTCGCCGAAAGTTACGGAGCTTACCTGACCGAATTTAGCTTCATCTGCAAGGATATAGACATCTTTACACTGTTTTATTGCTGTACTCTTGACGATTGCTTCATTGGTGTCCGGTGTGGTAAATCCCTCTCTTCTGGTGATTCCGTTAGTTCCGAAGAAGCCTTTTGTGAAATGATACATCTGGATCATCTGCATTGCCTGGCTGCCCACAACTGCTTCTGTAGAACTCTTCAGTTCCCCTCCGATCAAATAAACGTGAATTCCCATCTTTGCCAGAGTCTGGGCGTGGGATACTGCATTTGTGACAAAAGCAGCTCCTGTCCCTTCCAGATATTCCAGCATCAGACCGGTGGTGGTTCCTGCATCCAGGTAAACAAAATCATCCGGTGTGATCAGACTGGCTGCATATTTTGCTATTTTCTTCTTTTCTTCTTTATTTAATTCTGATTTCTGCGCTACGGTCGGTTCATAGGCAGTTACTTTATGATTTAACGCTACTGCACCACCGAAAACTTTGGTAAGTTTTCCCACTTTGTCCAGTGCAGTGATGTCTCTTCGCACTGTGGATTCTGATGCGTCCAGAAGTTCTCTCAATTCTGTTACGGTAATACTTTTTCTTTCTTCCAGAAGCTTCAAAATAATGTCATATCTCTGTTCTGTCAGCATATATTTCTGCCTCCATTGTATATTTACTCTGATATCTACGAATTGCTCCGTTGTTACGCAACTTCCGCAATCTTTGTTCCACTACAGTCAGGCAAAACGTGTGTCACCGGCACACTGCACCTGTATATCTCATTATAACAGAAACAGGAGATGAATGCATCATCTCCTGTCCGTTAGCTTCTTATATTTAATTCCGTGAATTACAGATTCTCATGCATGAATTTGCTTACTGTTTCATATGCTGCTTCTTCATCAGCACCTTCGATTGTAAATGTTACTTCATGGCCTTTCTTAACGCCAAGTCCCATCAGTGCAAGAAGTTTTCTGCAGTCTACTTTCTTGCCTTCTTTTTCGATTGAGATTTTGGACTCAAAACCTTTTACCAGTTTTACAAGTTCTCCTGCAGGACGTGCGTGAATTCCTTCGTTGTCTGTGATCACATACTTAAATTCTTTCATTTTGATATCCTCCATGTTCTTTATTTTTTCTTAATTCTTATATTTTATCTGCTGATTCTTTATGTCAGCAGTAATCAAGCCAAATGACTACCATACTTTACTGCTTATGCTACTTTCTTCTTTAACAGACCAAGCATAACTGCGGAAATTACTGTTCCCACAACCAGCGCCACAAGATACATGACTGCATTTCCAACAACAGGGAATACGAAAATTCCACCATGTGGTGCCATCAGTGTACAGTTGAAAGCCATAGAAATCGCTCCCGCTGCCGCTGATCCAATGATACAGGACGGAAGTACACGAAGCGGATCAGATGCTGCAAATGGGATCGCACCCTCTGTGATAAATGCAAGACCCATGATGAAGTTTGTAGGACCTGCGTCTCTCTCTTCTTTTGTAAACTTATCCTTAAACAACAATGTTGCAAGTGCGATCGCGCAAGGTGGTGTCATACCTCCGATCATAACTGCTGCCATAATATCATAGTTGCCAGCTGCAATTGCTGCTGTTCCAAATACATATGCTGCTTTGTTAAACGGACCGCCCATATCAATGGCCATCATTCCGCCAAGCACTATACCCAAAATCACTTTACTAGAACTTCCCATTCCTGTCAAGGCATTGTTCAGACCTGTGTTGATACCGCCCATGATCGGTTCTACAATAAATATCATTAAGAGTCCCATAACAAGGATTCCCACTACAGGATAGATCAGAACAGGTGCTATTTTCTCTAATGCTTCCGGAAGTTTGTCACATACTTTACGAAGTCCAAAAATAATATATCCTGCAGCAAAACCTGCGATCAGAGCTCCAAGGAAACCGGATTTGCCGTTTGCTGCCATCATACCGCCAACAAGACCAAGTGCAAGTGCAGGCCTGTCACCGATTGCCATGGCGATAAATCCTGCAAGGATCGGAAGCATAAAACCAAATGCTGTATCACCAATGTTCTTGAACAACGCTGCTGCCGGAGTAATGGTACCAAAGTTTGCTCTCTGGTCTGCCGGAAGTGCGCTTAAGTCTACGCTTAATCCATCGATCAGGAATGCGATCGCGATCAGAATACCACCGCCTACAACCAATGGAAGCATATGGGATACACCGTTCATCAGCTGTGTATAGATTTTATGACCTACGTTTCCGCCGGACCTGGCACTGGAAGCAGATGACTGAGAACCGGCTGCAGCGTGGTAGACCGGTGCATCCCCGTTGATTGCTCTCTCGATGAGCTGGTCAGCTTTGCTGATTCCGTCTGATACCTGACACTCGATCACTTTCTTGCCGTCAAAACGTTCCATCGGAACCTTGGCATCTGCTGCAACAATAATACAGTCAGCATCTGCAATCTCCTGATCCGTCAGTACATTCTTTGCTCCGCCGGATCCTCGTGTCTCAATCTTGACAAAACAGTTCTTTGCTTTTGCAGCTTTCTCAATTCCTTCCGCCGCCATGTAAGTATGTGCGATACCAGTCGGACAGGAAGTAACCGCAAGGATCTTTGCCTGTGTTCCTTCTGTCGATCCGGTATCTGCGAGTCTCTCATCAATATCTTTCTTTTCACTGTCTGCTCTGTCAATGATATCCATGAATTCATCTACAGAGGATGCATTGCGAAGAGATTCTGTAAATTCTTCATCCATCAGCATTACGGAGAGCTTGCTGAGCACATCCAGGTGAATGTTGTCCTCTGTATTCGGAGCTGCGATCAGAAATAATAAGGTTACAGGCTCATCATCCAATGCCTCGAACTCCACACCGTTCTTGATGACCATTGCTGCAAGTCCCGGTTTCTTAACTGCATCACATTTACCATGAGGAATGGCAATTCCATCGCCAATACCCGTAGTGCTCTCTTCTTCTCTCAAATATACCTGTTTGCGATAGGCTTCACGGTCGCTGATCTTATCACTCTTTACCATGAGATCAATTGCCATATCCAGGGTTTCTGACTTTGTCTTCGGAGCTGCGGTCAGCGATACGCTCCGTCTGTCAAGAAGATCTGTAATTCTCATCCCATTCTCCTCCTTTTATTTTTCAGTTACCTGGCGGTAAACTGCTTTAATCTCTTCTTCTGTAGCAAGATTCTCGGAAAATGCGCTTGCGCTTCCTGCTGCGATTCCCATATGAAAAGCATACTCATAATCTTTCTTCTCCATCCATCCGGCTACGAAACCGGCTACCATGGAATCTCCGGCACCTACACCATTTACAAGTCTACCTTTCGGAGCAGGTTCTTTAAATACCTGTCCATCCTCTGCTACCAGAACTGCACCTTCGCCTGCCATGGAGATCAGGACGTTTCTTGCACCTTTTCCCTGAAGTTTCTTTCCGTATGGGATCACATCTTCTCTTGTCTTTAATTCTGCACCAAAGATTTCTCCCAGCTCATGGTTATTTGGTTTTACTAGGAATGGATGATATTTCAGGACATTGACCAGCAGATCTTTTGTCGCATCAACAACGATCATCACACCTTTTCCATCCAGTCTTGCCATAATCTGTTCATACATGTCATCCGGCATGGAAGATGGAATGCTGCCTGCCAGGAAAAGTACATCGCCCTCTCCAAGCTCATCCAGTTTCTTCATCAGCTCCTCTACTTTATCTCTGCTGATCACCGGACCCGCTCCGTTGATCTCGGTTCCATCGATAGATTTCAGCTTCACATTGATTCTGGAAACTCCCTCACTGATCTGGATGAAATCGGATTTCACCCCCATCTCCTGTAATCTGCGGATAATCTCTTCTCCAACAAATCCTGCGGTAAATCCAAGCGCTGTATTCTCAATTCCCAGATTCATCAAAACTGTGGAAACATTGATTCCTTTTCCACCCGGAAGCATCAGCTCTGAGCTTGTTCTGTTTGTCAGTCCCAGTTTAAAATCATCTACGGAAACGATATAGTCCAGAGACGGATTAAAAGTTACTGTGTAGATCATCTCATCTTTCCCTCCCATTTATATTTGTCATGCTTTATCTGCATGTTCGTGACTGTTTTTTGTTTATGGTCTTAGTATACTGTCATATTCGTTCAAAGTCAATCATACTAATTCATAAAATTCATGAGTGATTTTGGTTGAGATTGCACAAAAATCACTCATTATTTTCCATTTCATCCAAACTCAGTCATTTCTTATCATACGTCAATCATTGCCTGCAAGGCTGACGGATATTCACAACCTGTATTCGCCATCTGTCCATAGCCAGATTATATCCAGGCAGAAAAAAATCCTCTGACCGGGATATTAACTCCACAATCAGAGGATTCTCTGTTTTCCATTATTTTATTACGTTTTATAATTCTTTACATTTTGTGCTTCTTTGCATCAAAGAATGTCTTTGTTTCTTTTACAATCACACCGCTCAGTGCAAACAGTGCGATCATATTCGGAATTGCCATCAGTCCGTTGAAGATATCTGCGATAGTCCATACTGCACTTACGGTCATGTACGGTCCGATAAATACTGCAAGAATGTAAAGCCAGCGATATGTAAGGATTGTTTTTTTATGTCCATGTGTCAGATATTCCAGGCATCTTTCACTGTAGTAATCCCATCCAAGGATTGTCGTGAATGCGAAGAATACCAGACAGATCATTAATACAAATGCGGAAACCTGTCCAGGAAATGGAAGTCCGTGCTGGAATGCATAAGTAGTTACCTGCACACCTTCTATACCTTCTACCTGCCATGCACCTGTCAGTACAATGGAAAGACCTGTCATTGTACAGATTACGATAGTATCAATGAATGTACCTGTCATACTTACAAGTCCCTGACGTACAGGCTCTTTTGTCTGAGCTGCTGCCGCTGCGATTGGTGCACTACCAAGACCAGCTTCATTTGAGAAGATACCACGTGCAACACCCTTCTGCATGGCAACGATCATAGAACCTACCACGCCACCAGTAATAGCTGACGGATTAAAGGCTCCTTTTACAACTGTTACAATAGCTGCCGGGATTTCTGTAATATTTAAAATGATCAGTGTAATACTGAAGATCAGATAGATAACTGCCATAAACGGTACAATGATCTGGCTGACTGTTGCGATTCGTTTCAGACCTCCGATCAGGATCGCTGCAACACATGCTGCAAGGATCAGGGAGGAAATTACAACTGCCCAGGAATATTCTCCAAGGAACGGGATATTTACGCAGTTTGATTTGTTTGGATCAAAAAAGTTCTGAACTGCACTGGAAATACCATTTACCTGACTGAAAGTACCGATTCCGAAAAGGCCTACACATACACCAAAGAATGCAAAAATCTTTGCAAGCCATTTCCATTTCACTCCCATACCTTTTTCAATATAATAGAAAGGACCGCCAAGGCTGTGACCATCTTCTGCTACCACACGGTATTTAACTGCCAGAAGACCTTCGGAATATTTCGTTGCCATTCCAAAGAATGCTGCAAGGATCATCCAAAATAATGCTCCCGGACCACCTGCACAGACAGCAGTTGCAACACCGACGATATTACCGGTACCGATGGTCGCACTCAATGCTGTACATAAAGCTGCGAAACTGGAAATCTCACCGTCGCCTTCTTCTTCGTTCTTAAACATCCATTTCAGTGCAAGAGGGAGTCTTCTCATCTGAAGAAGTCCAAGTCTGACAGTTAACAAAATACCACCTGCCATGATCAAGGCCATAAGGGGCACACCCCAGACGAGATTGTCTACAGTAGATAAAAATGAATTGATCGCTTCCCACATAATAATAAATCTCCTTTTTCTTTTAAAAAGTGTAATATATTGTACAGCTGGGAAACAAAGTAATAACAGACCGTTTCAAAAATTAGAAAGTTCAGAAAATACTGTTCATATCTTTCATATGAATCAGCGGGGATGATAAAGCATCCTCTGTCCTTTTGCCTGAGAGATTCAAGACACGGGTCGTATAACCATTTGTCGGCGGTTATAGATCATCCATGTTATTTGCACCTTCGGCCCCCGATCTAACGGGTGTCTCCAGAGAAACGATCCATTTGCAGTTCTTCCCTGCGTCCAGGGAACCTGAGAGTTTTACTCCTTCGGCGGGTATAGCCTCTTTGTGTGGCTTCCACTTTCCTGCAAACTTCACCTCGTTAATTTGCTGTTACTGCGATATACTATATCTCTTAATTTTGAACTCGTCAATAGAAATTTAAATTTTTATAAAAAAATATAAAATTCCCGGGATTTCAGTTTTCCAAAATCCCGGGATATTTAAAAAAATAATTGTTACGCATTCACCATATCAACAGCAAACAACGCTGCACCAAGCGCACCGCAAAGCTGTGCCTTATCACTGATCACCAGTTTTGTTCCAAGCTTTTCTTCCAGAGTTTTTACCAGACCTTTGTTCTTGGATACGCCACCTGTCATCATGAATTTCTCCTCGCCGCCTACACGTCTGGTAAGAGCTGCAGTCTTTACAGCTACCGCTTTATTCAGTCCATGGACGATATCATCTGTCGCTTTATTCTGTGCGATCAGAGATACAACCTCAGATTCCGCAAAAACAGTACACATACTGGAAATAGTAATATCCTCTTTAAATTCCAGACCACATTCACTCATCTGATCCAGACTCATTTCCATGGTACGTGCCATCATTTCCAGGAATCGTCCGGTACCTGCCGCACATTTATCATTCATGACAAAGTTTGCAACTGCACCATTCTCATCCAGACGGATGACCTTACTATCCTGTCCGCCGATATCAATGACTGTACGGACTTCCGGATTCAGGAAGTGTGCACCTCTGGCATGACAGGTAATCTCTGTGATACTCTTATCACCACTCTTAATAGCAGTACGTCCGTATCCAGTAGTGACCAGCGCGTCAATATCTTCTCTCTGCAGATCAGCCTGCTTTAACGCTTCTGCCAGTGCACGGTCCGCACCAATGGCAGCCCCTGCACCTGTAGGCAGAATAATGCTGGTAACAATCTCATGTTCTTTATTTAAAATAACCACATCTGTACTGGTAGAACCGCTGTCAATTCCTGCGAAATAGCCTTTTCCCATTTTTTTCTCTCCTTTTGTGTCTCCCTCTATGGTCTGCTCCAGTGTATCAGGCTGGATACTCTCTGCAAAAGCTTCCAGTCTGGTAAGAAGCTGACCGCTGCTTTGAATGGTATAATCTGATTCAATCTTTAAAAGAGGTACATCTGTATGATTCTTGATATCTGCATATTCAAAACTATAGAAATCACAGAACTTTACAGTATGATAGATAATTCCCGCAACAGACGGATCATTATAAAGTTTCTTACGGCCTGTCGGATCCATCATACGCATACATGGGATCTGTCCCAGGATCTCCCCTGCATACCAGTCCATCAGTTCATCAAAGGAAGCGTTCTCCGGTGGAAGCACATTTCCTACAGAACGGTTATGTACACAGGTATCATTCTCCACGGGAAGAGGTATTGCTTTACTGGTCATTTCATATAATTCCTGTCCCATTCTGGCTCCAAGCACAGCAATATGCGGTTTCGTAATCTTCTCAGGTGCATGAAAAGCTGCCCGGAATTTATCCGCATCAAACTCCGTGCCTTTATACTTTGCATAAGCCTTTGCCAGACCTTTCAGCTGTACTGCCATTCGTTCCCTGCTGCAGGCACTGTCACAGTGAAGCACATCCAGAATATACAGAAAATCCAGCTTTCCACTTTCCAGAAGAATATCATACACACTCCGGATCGTATCACAGCAGCTTACCAGAACAAGCTCCTTAATCTTTCCTTCCATGACTCCTTCCAGAAGTGTTTTTCCAAATCCACAGATATTCGGATGAGAAACCTGATCTGCCAGGTCAAAGCCATCCGGCATATGGTTAAAGTTCTCGCATTCCCCGCCAAGAGATTCCAGAAGCTCGATCGGGGTATATTTACAGACATAATATGTTTTATTCATTTTCTGCACCTCCCAGCATTTCCAGAAAAGCTCCCAGTCTGGTGGATGTCTGCCCATCTCCTCCATGGCTTCTGTCACAGCCGTCACCGTCCAGGATCAGAAGTGGCAGACCGACTTCTTCGAATTTTTTCTTTGCAAGCTGGGCAGCACCAAGGGTATGCTTACAGCCCCAATGTCCAAACCACACCGCACCATCAGCACCTGCCTGTTTTGCATGACGAATTCCAGCTTCGATTCTTCTCAATGCACTTCCATTCAGCGAATGATATACCATTCTTCTTGCCATAGCTTCAAACGGTTTTTCAGGATCAAAATCCGGCTCACAGGTTTCTGCAAGTTCACAGCCCACGATCTGGGCTTTCTCACTGAAGCAAAGTTCCTGTTTTACTGCATCAGACCAGAACGGAATGGTATGCATCCAGTAAATATGCTTGCCCTTTGCTGCAGGTGCTTTCTTAATATCCTCAAGAAGCATCTGGGTATATTTCTCCTCTTCTTCGGTTCCAAGCAGGATATTATTTGTCATTCCCGCATACAGCGGCGTAACCAGATCTGACGGTACATATCTGTCCGCACGCATCTGCTGGTATTTTTTATAATTCTCCAGAGTCCGCTTGCTGCATGCAAGACGGTTCTTCAACGCATCCTCAGAAATTGTTTTTCCTGTATGCTTTTCCAGAAATATTTTCAGTTCTTTTAACTGATCTGCTACGTACTGTACATTCTCCTCATTCGGCTGCCACGGTACGTCAATAGCAAATGCAGGTACCTGGTAAAAATCAGCAAGTGTACGAAAAGTCAACAGATTAGCATCGCAGGTTAAATTAGTATAAACAATACATTTCGGCTTCGGAAGCAATCCTTTCTGCGCTGCGCCAAGGAATGTCTTGTGATAACTGCACAATGTCTCTGCAATTCCCTGATTTTCTGCCTGCTGCAGAAATGCTCTCTCTGCTTTACTTGCAGAAAGATAGCAGGAAAATCCCTCTACATTATAAGGATGTAATCCTACTTCCTCCATCATTTCGCAGGGTGTAAAAATACTTACAATAACAGAATCCTCCGGTTTCTGAAGCGGACGCAGCATGGTGTCCATCATCAGATTTGCAAGATGTCTGTCTGCAGGCATCAGTCTTTTATCCTGCATAAAGCGAAACTTCAGATTCTGCGCATCCCAGCCCGTTTTTAACAGCCAGCGGGCATTCTCCGGCTTTGTGTTAGTCAAATTTTCCACATAATGACCAAATGTCTCGATAATCTGCATAATTTTCTTCCTCATTATGGTAATAATAATTTATCAGTTTTCGGCGCATCATTTTCATACAAAGAAATCATTTTCATTATAATATTTGATATTCAAAATAAAACAACGCTATGGAATATTTTAGTGATATCTTTTTTCGAAGTCAAGCAAAATCTTTTCCAAAAATTACCCGTTTTTATACATTCTTCTTGACAAAAAAGTTTCAAATGATACACTTTTGAATGTATTATTTTTCACGAATGGAAAAATTAATAATATAGGATAGCAGTGTCAAAAGGTCAGAAAATCGTTCATGCTTGCATGATAAGACTTTTGAACTTGGGACCCGCCAAACATAAGGAAGTAGCGATTTACGAAGTAAATCAGCGGATTCCGAATGTTTGTAGAATTGTAAGAGCTGCTTTCGCAGCGGAACAATTCGTAGATATCAGTAAAATAAAGAAAGGAAGGAATTTAAAAAAAGTGCGTTCATTAGCAGTTTATTTAAAGGACTACAAAACAGAAAGCATTCTGGCGCCATTTTTTAAATTTCTGGAAGTTGTATTCGATCTGATCGTGCCGATCATCATTGCACAGATCATTGATGTTGGTATCGCCAACCATAACAATGGATACATCGTCCAGAGATTTTTTCTGCTTATTTTAATGGCAGCCTTTGGTCTTACCTGCAGTTTTACGGCTCAGTTCTTCGCAGCAAAAGCCAGCGTAGGTTTTGCTACCAAATTAAGACAGGCCGTTTACGATCACGTACAGCATCTGTCTTTCACAGAGCTCGACACTCTCGGAACAGATACACTGATCACCAGACTTACCGATGATATCAACCAGGTTCAGAACGGTCTGAATATGGGACTTCGTCTTCTTCTTCGAAGCCCGTTCATCGTACTGGGATCTATGGTCATGGCATTTACCATTGACTTCAAATGTGCACTGGTATTCGCCGTCGCCATCCCGTTTCTGTTTCTGGTTGTCTTTGTCATCATGTTCCTCAGTATACCACTGTTTAAGAAGGTACAGGGAAAACTGGATACTGTTACAGGACTGACAAGACAGAACCTGACAGGTGTACGTGTAATCCGTGCATTCTGCCGTGAGAAAGAAGCAGTTCAGGAATTTGATACCCGCAATGATGAACTGACAAAGTTAAACCTCTTTGTCGGAAGACTTTCTGCTTTATTAAATCCTGTTACTTATGTACTGATCAACATTGCAACCGTTATCCTGATCCAGAAAGCCGGCGTTGAAGTAAACTTAGGCAGTATGCATCAGGGACAGGTTGTTGCCCTGTACAACTACATGGCTCAGATGATCGTAGAACTGATCAAACTTGCATCCCTGATCATTACCTTAAACAAATCCGCAGCATGCGCAGGACGTGTGGCAGATATCCTGAAAGTAAAATCTACTATGGATTATCCGGCAGCTACTGCTGTTTCTGCTGCTTCTTCTGATGATGCAGTTGTATTTGATGATGTTACCTTCGAATACAGCGGAGCCGGCGCACCAAGTCTTTCACATATCAGCTTCTCTGTTAAGAAAGGTCAGACAGTTGGTATCATCGGAGGTACAGGAAGCGGTAAAACCACTCTGGTCAATCTGATCTCCAGATTCTACGATGTAACCAAAGGAACTGTACTTCTGAATGGTCAGAACATCGAGAACTATAAAAGAAATGACCTCCGTTCCAGAATCGGTGTTGTTCCGCAGAAAGCAGCCCTCTTCAAAGGCACGATCCGTGACAACATGAAATGGGGATGTGAAGATGCCACAGACGAAGATCTCTGGCAGGCACTTACTACTGCCCAGGGAAAAGAAGTGGTAGAGGGGAAACCAAGACAGCTTGATTTTGAGCTGGAACAGAACGGAAAGAATCTCTCCGGCGGTCAGAAACAGCGACTCACGATTGCCCGTGCACTGGTAAAGAAACCTGAAATCCTGATCCTGGATGACAGCGCCAGCGCACTTGACTTTGCAACAGACGCTGCGCTGCGTAAATCTCTCAACAGACTTGACTGGAACGCAACCACATTCCTGGTATCCCAGCGTTCTTCCAGTATCCAGCAGGCAGATCTGATCCTTGTCCTTGACAATGGGAATCTGGCAGGCAAAGGAACACATGCTGAGTTATTGCAGACCTGCGAAACATACCGTGAGATCTACTTCTCTCAATTCCCTGAAGAGAGAGCAAAATACGCCTCTGCACCTGCAGGTGGTAAAATAACGGAGGTGACAGTATGAGCAAAGTAGCATCAAACGATTCAGCAAAAGGAAAAAGTTCAGAAACCTTTTTCAAGGTACTTCATTTCATCGGAAGATACCGTTTTCTGCTGATCCTCAGTATCGTACTGGCAGCAATCTCCGTAATCCTGCAGTTATATGTACCGATCCTGTTCGGTAATGCAATCGACCAGATTGTTGCTGAACATCAGGTTAATTTTGAGATGATGTGGTACTATTTGTCCCGGATTCTGGTAATGGTCATTCTATCTTCTGTTGCCACCTGGCTTATGAATGCCATTAACAACCGTATAACCTATCAGACTGTAAAAGATATCCGAGCAAAAGCAATCCGCCATATTCAAAAACTTCCACTGTCCTACCTTGATGGACACAGCACTGGTGACATTATCAGCCGTGTGATCGCGGATGCAGATATCCTCTCAGATGGTCTGTTGCTTGGATTTACCCAGCTGTTCTCAGGAATCGTAACAATCATCGGAACTCTGATCTTCATGTTCTCCAAGAACTTCTGGATCACACTGATGGTCATTGTCCTGACACCATTAAGCTTCCTGGTAGCGAAATTTATTTCCTCTCATACCTTCCAGATGTTCAGAAAGCAGAGTGAGGCTCGTGGACGTCAGACTGCACTTATCGAAGAAATGATTGGAAACCAGAAAGTTGTTCAGGCTTTTGGATATGAGGATAAATCTTCTGAACGTTTCGCAAAGCTTAATGAAGAATTACAGGACTGCAGCCAGAAAGCTGTTTTTTACAGCAGTCTGACTAACCCATCCACACGTTTCGTAAACAATGTGATCTACGCATGTGTGGCACTGGTCGGTGCTTTCATTATTCCTGGCGGCAAGCTGACAGTCGGAGGACTTTCCGTACTCCTCTCCTATGCCAACCAGTATATGAAGCCATTCAATGATATCAGTTCCGTTGTTACAGAACTTCAGAACGCACTTGCATGTGCAGGCAGAATCTTTGATCTGCTGGAGGAAGAACCGGAAGTTGCAGAAGCTTCTGATACACTGGAAAATGTAAAAGGTGAAGTAGCTATTAAGAATGTATGCTTCCACTATGATGAATCCAAGAAACTGATCGAGGACTTCAATCTTCATGTAAAACCGGGTATGCGCGTTGCTATCGTAGGACCTACCGGATGCGGTAAATCAACATTTATCAACCTCCTGATGAGATTCTATGATGTAAATGCCGGATCTATCTCTGTTGACGGCAAGCCAATCAGAAACATTACCCGCCATTCTCTCAGAAACAGTTATGGTATGGTGCTTCAGGAAACCTGGATCAAGAACGGAACTATACGCGATAATATCTCTATCGGAAAACCGGAATCTACAGATACCGAGATCATTGAAGCAGCAAAACTTACACATAGCTGGGAATTCATCCAGCGTCTTTCTAAGGGACTGGATACTATGCTCAATGAGGACAGCTTAAGTCAGGGACAGAAACAGCTTCTGTGTATCACACGAGTTATGCTCTGCCTGCCTCCGATGCTGATTCTGGATGAAGCTACTTCCAGTATTGATACCAGAACAGAATTGCAGATTCAGGAAGCATTTGAACGAATGATGGAGGGAAGAACAAGCTTTATCGTTGCCCATCGTCTCTCTACTATCCGTAATGCGGATCTGATTCTTGTTATGAAAGATGGAAGTATTATTGAACAGGGTACACATGATGAACTAATCGCTAAAGGTGGATTCTATCATACTCTGTACAATAGTCAGTTTGCTAAAGTTTCTGAATAACAGGATTTAGTAACTGCATTTAACCTAATTAAGATCTAAATTAAGACAATAAAAAAGAACTGTTGTAATTCCTATATTCCATACATCATCTCTTCTATGATGTACAGAATTCATCGGAATACAACAGTTCTTTTTTATCTTAGTATCAAATTTGGTTGATCAGATTGTTCTTGTAGCTTCTTTCAGCCATACTCTCTCATCTTCATCCAGATACGGAGAAATCTTTTCGTATACCTGTGCATGATAGTTATTAAGGAGTTCTCTCTCATGTGCAGTCATCTGTTCCGGAACTACGGCATCAAGGTCAAATGGTACCATAGTCAGGAATTCAAAGTACATAAACTGACCATATTCTGTTTTTTCAGCTTTTTTGCATACGATCATATTCTCATGGCGGATTCCAAATCCATCCTCAACATAATATCCAGGCTCATCCGATGTGATCATACCCTCTTCCAGAACTGCCGTATTTCCCGGAACAATTTTCCAGCGGAAGTTATTTGGTCCTTCATGAACATTCAGCAGATAGCCAACTCCATGTCCTGTTCCATGATTGAAATCCTTTCCCAGTTCCCACAGAGGACCACGCGCCAGACAATCCAGGTTTGCACCTGTGCATCCATAACGGAACTTCGCATTTCCCAGATTCAGCATACCACGTAAAACTGCAGTAAAGAATTTCTTCTCCTCATCCGTCACAGATCCCATCACGATCGTACGTGTAGTATCTGTGGTTCCTTCATAATAGTTTCCACCTGTATCTGCAAGCACAAAACTTCTTGGTTCGATCGGAATATCTGTTTCCGGTGTTGCAAAATAATGAACAATCGCAGCATGTTTTCCATAGGAAATAATCGGATCAAAACTGTTGTCAATAAAGTTCTCCTGCTGTGCGCGGAAACTGTACAGTTTCTCTTCTGCACTTAATTCTGTGATCGGGATCTTACCTACATTCTTCTTCAGCCAGTAGATAAATTTCGTAAGTGCAACACCATCTTTAATATGTGCAATACGCTCATTCTCTACTTCCACCGGATTCTTGATCGCTTTCGGAAGAAGTGTCAGGTTCTCTTCATCAAGGATCTTAACCCCTGCCGGAATATTGCTTACCAGACGGCTGTTGGCTTTCTGTTTGCAGAGAAGCACTGTCATGTCTTTTTCAAATGTTTTTACATATTCATAGATACTGTCATATGGAAGAAGTGTCACGCCATCCTTTGTCAGTGCATCCAGAACTTCTGCTGGAAATGCTTTCTCATTGGCAAACAGCTTGATTGCTTTCTGTGTCATTATCAAATAAGACAATACAACCGGACAGCAATGTACATCTCCGCCTCGGATATTTAACAGCCATGCAATGTCATCCAGAGAAGTCAGTACAAAAGTATCTGCCTCTTTTTCTTCCATTGCTTTGCGGATCCTTGCAATTTTATCTGTACGGGATTCTCCTGTCCATTTAATATCCAGCTCCATAACAGGTTCGCAGGAAAGCGCCGGACGATTTTCCCATATGTCGCCTACCAGATCATAGTCTACACTGAGAGATACACCGTTTTTATCAAGAATTTTCTCCAGTTCTGACGCTTCTTTTGCGCTGATGGTACGTCCGTCAAATCCCAGACACATTCCCTGCGTCAGGTTCTTTTTCAGAAATTCATGGATTGTCGGAACTTCCGGCTCTCCCATTTTAAATAATGTGATTCCTGTTCCTTCCAGCTGATTGGCTGCCTGGATAAAATAACGTCCATCTGTCCATAAGCCTGCCATATCCTGCATGATCACTGCGGTACCTGCAGAACCATTAAATCCGGTGATATATTTTCTGCATTTAAAATACTCTCCTACATATTCAGAACCATGAAAATCATCTGTAGGAATCAGATATGCGTCAATTCCCGTCTCTTTCATGCGTGCATGAAGTGCTGCTACTCTCTCTTTTACTGTCATTTGCTTTTACCTTTAAGGCTGCTGCCTGCAGTCTTTCCTATCTGCATATAGTATAAAAGAGCGGCTACAAATATATGCAGCAGCCCTTTCTCTATTTATCAGTGTAATAATATCCCGGATATTTGTCAACTGATTTGTTTATCATCTACGTTCACTTTTATAATCGTTGATATATTGTATACCCCAATTTTCTATAAACTCTGTAGAAAATTGATTTTCGACTTTTCACTATTACTCTAATGTTTTCTTCTCAAGAGTCTCATTCATGCTTCCCATACGATATCCAAGAATATCCATGGTCACATAAGTAAATCCATACTCCTTAAATTTCTTCGCGATATCCTCACGGACATTTTTCTCCAGAAGTTTCGGGAATTCCTCCGGCATGATCTCGATCCTTGCAAGTAATCCATGAATACGAACACGAACCTGATGGAATCCATAGTCAAGTAAAAGCTGCTCTGCTTTCTCAACCATTCCAAGTTTCTCTTCACTGATGGTCTCTCCATACACAAATCTGGAAGACAGACAGGCAAAAGACTGTTTATCCCAGGTCGGTAGTCCCAGTTCTTTGGAATACTCTCTGATCTCTGCTTTTGTCAGTTTCGCTTCACGTAACGGACTTTTAACACCGAGTTCCTTTACCGCGATCAGACCCGGTCTGTAGTCGCCGTTATCATCCATATTGGAACCCTCTACAATGTATTCAATTCCATTCTCTTTCGCAATGTCACCGATCTTCTCAAACAGCTCTTTCTTACATAAGTAGCATCTGTTCGGCGGGTTCTGGGAAAATCCTTCAATCTCCAGTTCTTCAGACTGGCAGATCACATGCTTAATACCCTCTTTCTCGCAGAACGCTTTCGCTTCATTCAGCTCTCTTTTTGGAAAAGAACAGGACTGTGCTGTGATCGCGATTGCTTTATCTCCCAGCACATCATGTGCTACTTTTAATAAAAATGTAGAATCTACCCCGCTTGAGAAAGCAACTGCTACGCTGCCAAGTTCTTTGAGGTATTCTTTTAAATATTCCAGTTTATTTTCCATGGTGGTTAACCTCCTGATCATTCTTCTTACCATTTCGATTAATCATATCATTAAAGTAGGGTTTAATGTCAAGAGTTTTTATTATATAAACCCTTCAATATTTTCATTATTTTGGTATTAGTGATCAACGTGTAGACTTCGCTTTCGGATAAATCTGTTTCATTCTGACATCGTCAAAACGTGTATCCACCCATTGTTCTACCTGATTTTGCGCCTTAACTCCCTGTACACGCTGATCATAACGTATCAATGCCACCGCAGAAACAAGCATATTACAGCACATAAATATTGTCAGGATCCAGGTAATGATCTTGCCTATAATCCATTTAGACAAAAATAAAGTTCCAGACTTATTATCTGAAACTTTATTATAAATCCAGCATCATTGCATTACTTCACACAACGGAAATATACCATAGAACCGTCAACATGGATATCCGTTTCTTTATATAGTTTTTGAAGGATATCTCTCAGCTCTTTCTCCGTCTGAAACGGTGGAGAAAACCACCCTTTCTTTGCAAGAATATTTTTTACCAGCCAATCTGTCCGTTTCGATTTTCCCCTGATATAAAAACAGGCAATGAAATCGCCGCCTGGTTTCAAAACACGCCCTATTTCATAAAATGCTTTTTGCTTATCAGGAAATGCATGAAAACCATTCATACTGACAACGGTATCAACAGATTCATTCTCCATTTGCAGGTTCCCCACATCCCCCTGAATACATTTGATATGCGCATGACTACCAAGTCTTTTTCTGGCTTGTTCAAGCATATCCATGCTGTAATCAATACAAGTAATATGTGCATTTTTCAGAGAACTCCATTTGTTTTCCGTAAATACAGCAGTTCCAACCGGAACATCAAGAAGATTTCCTGAAAAGTCATCAGGAACATATGATAAAACTTTTCGTGCTATATCATTATCATCAGTGCCACTCCAAAATAACTTAATATACAGTTTGCTGAAAATATTTCTTTGCGTAAGAACATCGTCATATATATTTTTTGATGTTTCATAAGCATTTTGTATTTTGTCTGCCATATTACCCTCCAAATTTAATTTTAATTCTAAAAGCTTAAAACTATCGTTCTCTAATCTTCCTGACATTACGATTCATGAGGTGTCTTCCAATATGTCTATAAGCAAATGCTTTTAAGGCTGAAATTTCTTGATGATGTTCCTTCAACAGTTCATCTGGACAATCATAAACACCAAAATCCTGATTGATTCCCTCGCTCTGAATATAAGTATTGTTCCTATCAAACTCAATAATGAGATTTCTGAAATCCTTGACTGCTACTCCATAACCGCAAAATGCACCTGTACATTCCGAATTTTGTTCCTGTAACTTCTTTATGTAGGTTTTATCCAAAATGAAAGCTTCCAGTTCGTACCACTGATTTTCGAAATTAATTTCTACCCAGCTATGGAAAATACTTTTTGGAGCATTACAGTAAACAAACCCGGTCATAGCCCCTTTCTGCAATCTTTTATCAATCGTAAAACCATGTACTCTGCATGGAATATTGCAGGCACGTAAAAGTGCCATAAATAAAGTTCCTTTTGTATTACATTGTCCATAACCATCTGCAAGTACTTTTGAAGCTGAAATTCCGTCATCAATATTATATCCAAATAAAACATCATCTCTTACATAGTTGTAGATTGCCTTAATCCTTTCAAATTCACCCATTTCCTTCCATTTCATATTTTGAATAAGCTTTTGAATTGTCGGATTAGAAAAATCAACCATTCGTGTTTCCCTAAGATACTTATCTTTCATTTCCTATCGCCTTTCCCATAGGTTTTCTCACAACACAATGCATTCGCATTTCTTCATTTTTTCATATAAGCATAAAACTGCTTATGCAATTCCCTCATTTCATCTGGTGCCTTCATAGCATGTTGATACATAAATTTATCTCCAAAACTGCTTCCAAATGTAACTACCAGCATATTCGCTAAAAATGGCAAGGGTAAAAAGCGAAAAATATTCATTTTCCATGGTGACAGTTTACCCTGTTGTTTTCGCAAAAAATTAAAATTTCTTTTCAGCCTTTCTGCTGTTTTCCTCATGATTTTCCATTCTTTTTCTACTTTCTCCGGATCGTCTGATTCATAATACGCATCTGCAATCGGTACCACCATAGCAAGATGACAAAGCTGCCATAGATGCATATCCGTTACTTTCTGGTATGGTATATGAGCATGCCTCAATATCTCTGAAAACTGCTTAGTTCTTTCGGATTTATTTCCTGATATTTCTGCAAATGTTGTCGGCTGAATCAACCTTGGAGTAAGTGCTGCATCAAGGATACCATCATCATTTATACTTCCGCCTGCTCCTGGAAAAGCCGGTAATATTCTTCCTTTTCCGACAATGTCTTCCCATTTATTGTAACTGTCCAGTGAATTTATCATTGTAACAATCGTATTACTTTTATTATTTTTCAATTCAGTTAGTGCTTCATACAGCTGATTTTCCCGGACAGTAAGCAAGACAAAATCATAAATATCATCGTTTGGTAGTTCTCCAAGAATCCTAATCTCTGCCTTTATTACTTCCTGATTTTTCTTATATTGCAATCCATTATTTCTTAAAGCCTCAAGTCTTTTACCTCTGGCATAAATATTTGTATCATAACCGGCTTCTGCAAATAAAGCCGCATACAAGGATCCAATCACACCAGCACCATAAATCAATATTCTCATAAGAATCATTCCTCTCCTCTTACCCCAGTGCCACATCCAAGATCATCATCAAACTAAATCCAAGTGCAAAGAAAAGCGTACCGATATTCGAGTGCTGTCCCTGAGACATTTCCGGAATTAGTTCTTCAACCACGACATATACATAGCTCCTGCCGCAAACCCTGCAAGTGCACATTGCAGTAACTTGCTAAGTGTTTTTCTCATAAAAAACACGCATGCTGCACCTAGCGTTGTTTCAACAAATGGAATCAGTATACCTTCAAAAACATTCATTAGCATTATGTATACCCCTGTTTCTTTGGTTATATCGAACATTGTATTCCTCCTAAGTCCACTTGGTCTCCAAGTTTGTTGTAACTAATTATATCTTCTTTTGCATCAAAATTCAATTCACCTCTTTGCCATTTTCAAGCCTCCGAATTGTAGTATTAGTAGAGGGGAAAACGAGGGAAGGGTTACGGTAGCAAGCACAGCCAGCGAGTACCCACTGGCGGATTTTGTGTTTAGGGGGACCCCTGCCCCTAAACACAAAAATTGCTTGCTGGGATAGTTCCAGATCCTTATGAGAAACGGACGCGAAGCGGCTCATCGACGAGAAGATGGCCCAGCTCCCCACAAAGCGGTATGAGGCATACCTGCGGAAAATGGCGATTGACGGATACATCGTCCAGGTGGACACCACCGACATCAATGAGATGACAAAGGCCCTGGGCTCCATCGGCCGGAACATCAGCCAGATCGCCAAGAGGATGAACGCCGGGGGCCCTGCTTATCAGGCCGATATGGAGGAGATACGGGAGAGATTGGAGCAGATATGGCAGTTACAAAGACGCATCCTATTAAGTCAACGCTGAAAGCGGCCATCGACTTATATCTGCAATCCAGACAAGACGGATGGGAAGCTTCTGGTGTCCTCCTTCGGCTGCACCGCGGAGACCGCCAACATTGAATTTGCATGGACCCGCCGCCATGCCATCGATACCTCTCCCGCTCCCGCATCCGGTCCCGTCCCTTCCGGTCCGAGCCCTGGGGGTTGGGGGGATTGATTGGACAGGATTGGATCCTTCCGTACTTGATAGATCTTTTTTTGTTTTTTCTTTACTTGATCTATTAGTATTTAATTGTGCGGGGTTTTCCTGTTCAGGTTCTTCCAAGAC
This sequence comes from Blautia luti, assembly GCF_033096465.1. Classification (NCBI taxonomy): domain Bacteria; kingdom Bacillati; phylum Bacillota; class Clostridia; order Lachnospirales; family Lachnospiraceae; genus Blautia; species Blautia luti. Next base: position 2,337,883 of record NZ_AP028156.1, read on the forward strand.
AGGAGAAGCCTGTTCAGGATTATCCAAGACTGGATTTTCCCGTTCAGGTTTTTCCGGTTTTGGTTCCGGCGGTCTGGGCTGCTCCAGGATGGTGTACTCGATGGCGCCGAGCTGGCCGTTGGGTTTGCGCCCCTGTATCGCCGCCCGGCCTCCCATGAGGGAAAGAATATGGGCGGCTTCATTTGCGCCGCCCACAGGTGAAAAATAAGGGGATTTCCCACCCGTTTTCATACAGTTTTGCGTGCCCCCGGCAGGGCATAAAAAACGCCACAGGTTTGTGTTACCCATGGCGTTGCCCCGGCAGATGGCCGGTCTATATTCAGTTATATGGTCACGGGGCGGAGGCCCCGATTGACGGGTGCTGTACCCATATCTCGACATTTCGTGGTCTTTCAGCGTATCAAGGCTCACTCAACAGTAGTAAAATCGTAGTAAATGAGGTGGTTTTGACCTGTCTGAAATGCCCGTGGATACAGTGCTTTCAAGGGATAATCAGATTTCGGCTTGATTTTTAGGTTAAAAATGGTGCTGGACATAATACCCAACACCAAGTTTGTCTACAGCCTGAACAATAAAAAGAGCAACTTTAAGTAGCTCTTTTTATTGTTGGTTTGTTCATATTTATTTTTTCGTTTCTTCGCGTTTTGCTTTGTAAAAGTTTTGTTTTTTGTGGGTATAGGCTTATCAGGAAACTGACATGACCTTGCCAATGAACAGGACTTCATCATTATTTCTGTCATAAATCAGAAATGCAAATGGGCGGGTAAGCTCCACGGTTTTGATAATCGGTTCATCTTCCACTGCAGCAGACATACACTCCATGGTAACTGCCGTCACTGCAGCTGCCTTCGTGCCGTTTTCATCCAGCTCCAGTTTTGTTTTCTGTAGTATAGTATCCACATTTACGTTGTGGTCTGCAATACCGGAGAAATCAGCATTGCTGGAAAATATATTGTCCAGCCCCAGATTTGAGAGCATATCGTTCAGAACGGTGCTCGTTTCAAAGTTAAGTTTTGGCATCTTGCAGTCAACTGCATCATATTCTGGATTGGATTTCAGGAGTCCGCTAATATCCAGATCCTCCAGAGTGAAATCACCTTCATCATTTGGCAGGATCCCTATGAAACTTAACCCGTTGGCATAATCCCTGCCAAAAGCAGTAGACTTGTCATTTTCATAATACTGGTCTCCTGTACAGGTCATATATTTTGTCTTTTCTATTTTTCCAAAATTTTCTTCTGTATCAGAAACATTCCAAGGTTCCCCGCTCCATCCGGATTCAAAATACAGGGAATTGGTCAGGCACAGTCCCGTATTGTCATTGATCAGATCCGGAGTAACGATCTTCGGGATCAGCCCTTCTGTATTTTTGTCACACCAGGAATTGATGATATCACATGTTTCCTCCGCGGCAGAAAAATCTACAGCCTCCACTTCTGCCCCAAAACTATTCGATACCGTATTCTTGAATTTCTCCTGAAGTGTTAACCCATCATCCACCCAGACCGCATCTGCTATCTTTACTTTTGACTGATATCCGTAACTCTCATCTTCAGTATTGTATGCCTGAATCTTGTCCAGATACTCCTTTGCATAGGAGGCAAAATCACTGGTTCCCAGATAAGCACTCAGAACTTCTTTTGTCTCTCCTTTCGCACCTTCTGCAATCATGCCGAGTGCAAAATTCAAGCTTGTCGGGCTGAACATGATGTTTTTACCAGAAGCTTCCGTGGAGAGCATGTCTATCAATTTTACGGAATTTTGTAATGCTGTAGTTTTGTCAATATTGGTTTCAGTTTGCACAGTTTCATTTGAAGTAAGAATTTCGCTGGCTGCTGCGGTATCAACATATACGCTGACAGCTGGCATCACTGCTGTCAGTGCTGTCATTATCCCAGCCAGAAGTTGGTTTCTTCTCATAGGGCAGTTCCTCCTTTGGCATTTTATATAGTTTAACATGCCGGTCTATTTGCCGTGTAATTTTAGAAAACCAGATATCTGGATCCTATTTCCTGACAGCCAGAATTTAACAATCGTAGCAAGAATTCCCTCACCTCTATAGGTGATGGGATGAATTGCACATTCGAGCATATCTGCTCAAATTCATAAAAAACCACAAAACGCTTGTTCTGATACAATAAATATATTATAATAGGAAAAGAACAATATGCTCTTGACTTTGGGCCGGTCGAAATAAGTGTACAGAATGAGTTTAGATAATAATTCTCATTCAGTGTTTTTATTTGATCATGGTTATGAAATATAGCAGAAAGATGATGGACAATAAGAGGTCAAAGAGAGCAAAAGAAATCTTTGAAATATAGCACCTGTTGAAACAATCCATTAGTATATAGAGAGTCAGGGTGAGAAAGATAAACCGGGCAGTAAAAATAAGGATCTATCCAAATAAAGAACAGATAACCCAGATAGAGAAGACAATCGGCTGCAGTCGTTTCCTCTATAACAGGATGCTTGCGGATAAGATCCGTTATTATCAGGAAGAAAAAAAGATGCTGAAAAATACGCCGGCCGGATATAAAAAAGAATATCCATGGCTGAAAGAGGTGGATTCTCTTGCGCTGGCGAATGTACAGTTAAATCTGGAAGGGGCTTTCCGGAAATTTTCCCAGGAACCGGGAGTGGGCTTTCCGCATTATAAATCAAAAAAGCACTCGCGGAAATCTTATACAACAAATATGGTGAATGGGAATATCTGTCTGCAGGACAGGTTCCTGAAACTGCCAAAGATGCAGCCAGTAAAAATAAAACTCCACCGTATGATCCCGGAGGAATGGAAGCTGAAATCAGTGACTGTGAGCAGGGAACCATCCGGAAAATATTTTGCCAGCCTGCTGTTCGACTGTGAAAACCAAACAGCGGAGAAAAGACAGGCGGAAAAATTTCTGGGGATTGATTTTGCTATGCATGGAATGTGTGTATTTTCCACCGGTGAAAGGGCCGGATATCCCATGTTTTACCGGAATGCAGAGAAAAAACTTGCCCGGGAACAGAGAAAGCTTTCCAGATGTGAAAAGGGAAGCCGTAACTATCAGAAACAGAAGAAAAAGGTTGCATTATATCATGAAAAGGTAAAGAACCAGAGGAAGGATTTCCAGCATAAGCTCAGCCACAGCCTTGCAGAAGACTATGATGCAGTATGTGTGGAGGATCTGAACCTGAAGGGAATAGCCGGAGGCCTGCATTTCGGAAAAGGGATACAGGATAACGGATACGGTCAGTTCCTTTCCATGCTTGGATATAAGTTGGAAGAACGTGGAAAATATCTGATAAAAGTAGACAGATATTTTGCATCCAGCAAGATATGCAGTGTATGCGGACATAAGAAGAAAGAACTGGCATTATCAGAACGGACATACCTGTGCGAATGTGGAAACCAGATGGACCGGGATGTGAATGCGGCGGTCAATATTCTGGAAGAAGGAAAAAGAATATATATAAAATGTGCATGATAGCACAGAAAAGATCCGTAACCGGATAAAAAAGAACCGCGGGACACGCGGGGATAGCCTGTTTTAGCTTTGCCCTGAAGGGCAATCGAGCAGGAAGCTCCCACTTCAAAATCGTTACTGTTCAGGGGTATGTATAAGTCATTGTAAAAAATGACGAAATTTATTTTTTTTATTTTGTGGATAATCATTTTCAGCTGGAAAAACTGTGTTTATAGTTTTTCCGGCTGTTCTTTTTGTGAAAAGTTATACACCGGATTCTGGTTTTGAGCCCCCTTTCTTGAATTCGCAAGACTTACCTTAGTACTTTTTTTATTATAAAACCAATAGTTATCCACTGTCAGATTAACGAAAGGGTGATTTGGGGTAATTCGCTTTTTTCCTATGTTTTTGTTATACTCTTTTTAACAAAAAACAAGAGAGGTTTCTTCATGGAGATTGATTTAAAAGAAGAGCTTAAGAAACGCGATGAACTTCTTGCTGGTTATCTCAAACAGATTGAGATCCAGGAGGAATTTATCCAGAAACAAAAAGAATTGATCGAATATCTGGAAGATCATATTTCTAAGATCACAGACATAATCAGCGGCATTTGATTATAACTGTGCTGGGGGAAAATATATGCCTGATGCTTATGATTACATCACACTTATGTGCCGGCTGAAAACCGTACAGGCCAGAAATAAAGAACTGGAATCCGGCGAAAGATATATCCAGCTGAAAGAACTCCATCAAAAGGAGTGCAGGGTTTATGAACATAAAATCCAGAAACTGGAATCTGCGATAGCAGATGCACATAAAGAGACAATCCGTGTACGTAACTACTGGTTTCAGGTTCTGGAAGACATGCTCTTGGAGTTTGAGTCTATGCAGAAAAAAGCAGCCCAGGAACTTCAGAAGATGGAGAAGCGAGCCCTTCTTGCTGAAAAACAAAGAGATGATGCACTGGATAAGGTAAAAGAACTCCGGATTCAGTTTTACGAAACAGCTGCCAGACTGGAAGAAGAACAGGGAAAGAATCTGAAACTCCGTGCACAGATAAACCGGGATTATGAAAACTCATCGATTCCTTCCTCAAAGACCATTAAGCGTAAAAAGATCACAAACAGCAGGGAAAAATCAGGCAGAAATCCAGGTGCCCAACCCGGTCATAAAGGACACAGCCGAAAGAAACATGAGCCTACACATCCTATAATACTTCTTTCTCCACCAGAAGCGGTAACTGAAGACTGTGCTTTAAAAAAGACTGGAAAAACGATCATAAAACAGCTGATAAGCATCCGTATGATACTGGATGTGACGGAATATCATGCAGATGTTTATTATAACAGTAAAACGGGCGAACGTGTACATGCTGCATTTCCGGATGGTGTTGTTGATGATGTAAACTACGATGGCAGCATTCGGGCATTTTTGTTTCTCCTGAACAATGACTGTTGTACTTCTATTGATAAGAGCAGAAAGTTCCTGTCAGATCTGACAGGTGGAAAATTAAACATTTCTAAAGGAATGGTAAGTAAACTCAGCAAAGAGTTTGCTTTAAAAACTGAGCCTGAGCGCAGGTCTGCTTGTGCAGATATGCTGCTTTCCCCAGTTATGCATACAGACTGTACAAATGCCAGAGAGAACGGAAAGAGCTGTTATGTATATGTCTGTGCAACACCTGACGGAAAAGCTCTTTATTTTGCACGCAGAAAAAAGGGGCACGAAGGTGTAAAAGGAACTGTTGCTGAAGATTATCAGGGGGTCCTTGTCCATGATCATGATATCACCTTCTACAACTATGGGGAAGATCATCAGGAATGTCTTGCACATGTGCTGAGATACCTGAAATCCAGCATCGAAAATGAACCAGATCGAACCTGGAACAAAAAGATGCATTCACTGATACAGGAAATGATCCACTTCCGAAATAAATCCCAGGTGCCATACACCCCGGAGACAGAAAAATCTTCCGAGTTTGAAAAGCAATACCTGAAGATACTGGAAACTGCCCGAAAGGAATACGAGGACATTCCAGCAAACACTTATTATAGAGAAGGGTATAATTTATTCCTGAGAATGGAGAAATACATGCGGAATCATCTGCTATTTTTGCATGATCTCCGAATACCTGCTACTAATAACGAAGCGGAAAGGCTTCTGAGAAATTATAAGCGGAAACAGGCACAGGCCGTGACATTTAGGAGTTTCGAAAGTATCGATTATCTCTGCAAATGCATGAGCATGCTTATTTTGATGCGCTTGGAAGAACCAGAGAATATATTTGACAGAGTGTCCAAGATATTTGGATAAAGAAAATCGGGAAAAACAGATACTACAGTAATTTGATCAACAATGGGGATTTTAAGTCTCGCATTTAAAGAGATCATAATAACTTTTCCTCTTTATTATCTTCTAACTCTGCTTTATAATCTTCCAGATCCATAAGAAAAATCTCATAGCCTTCATCACTCATGCAGAACAGCTTTCTTATGGTATTGCAGACTAGCCCGATCATATCCGCATCTCCTTTCAGAAATTCTTCATTGAGTTTTCCCTGCAGCTTTGTGATCTGTTCATCGCTTCCCTCTTCCATCTGACACTGGATCAGTTCATTCGTAACATCACGGATCTTCACCATCCCTTTGACACGTTCCGCTGTCATTGCTGGAAGCTCCATGTTCTAGACACCCAAATATTTCTTAAATGCCAGATTCATCATTTCTGTATCCTGCCCTTTAAAAAACACATAGTAGGTCGATGGCTTGGTTGAACTGTCTTTTTTCAAGGCAAAATCTAAGCGGTATTTCTTCGCCACACGTTCAAAAAATTTGATATTTCCATCTGTGACCTCAATATTAGATAAACCAGAATCCTGGCTTTTCAATTCTTTGTATGACTGTTTTCCAACCTTATAAGGATTCTTTCCCTTTTGCTTCTGTCCTGACAGATACTTCCGCAGCATATTTTTTAACACGTCGGCAGTCACTCTTGCAGTTTTAACCGACAATGCGATTGTTTTCTGTGTAACTTCTTCCTGCAATTTGCACGCCTCCTTTCGATTCCGATCAGCAAATTACGGTGGTACTAACAGATGGGGAAGATATATTTTCATTGGAATTTGGCTCCTTTCCACTTCCCGACAAATTGTCGAGAAGTACTCTTTTAAATATAAAAAGCCGGCTGATTCCAATTTCTACTAAATTGAACCAACCGGATACAAACTAAATATTTCGTTTACTCTTTTTCTTTTCCGAATATCTTATTATATTCTTTTTCCACTTTTTTATTATCAGGGAACATCTCCTTTTCTACCATAACTCTCCCTCTCTTTAACATATCACTTCCTGCTAAACTTTTAAATTTTTCTCTCGTTTCTTTTACTCCATTTCCATGTAAAGTGCTTTCTACTACCATATCATCCTGAAGCAGTGCTGAGCTTGATAGTAAATGTGTATATCCCATAGAAATATTAGTTGATGCAGTTATTCTTTTTAATCCATATATTTGCTTATTTTTCTCTAATTGTACAAAATTGAATTGTGTCTGTAAAATTATTTTATATTATTTTTTTAGTTCCACTGGACAATCCTTTTTCCAAAATATAACATACATTACAGCATTACCAAATCTTATCGCTAATGTACTTTCATTTTCTGGAATAGTGATTGAATTAAAATTATGTGGTAGTTTAAACAAGAATTCAATTCCAATACTTGTTCCTCGTAGCTTAGGATTTTCGCATATTTGTAATGGTTGGTAGTTATAAACTTCCTCCAGTACAGGAGTTGTATTAATATGCAATCCCATAAATATGTCAAAATTATCGGAAAGCTCTACATTTTGCAAAATACAAGGAATATACTCTTCCATAAAACTACATTCAATCTTTCTGCTTCTAAAATAATTATATGCTATTTTTAATATCCACTTGGCAAAAAGATCATATTCTATTGTTTTTTCTATTACGGCATCTTTCATATCGTAATCTATTTCATCTTTAAACTGCTTCTTTATTAATTCGCCTCCATAGCTATCCAATTCCGACAAAGCTCCATTATTACATCCCGCACAGACATCAGCAATTGTTAACCCCGAATTATCTTTAAAAATCTTTTCCGGTGTAAAAGACACATCCTGCTCCGGATATAATTGTAATAATGTCTGAGGAAAGATATGCTCCGCCGTACGCTTCACTTCACCAAAAAATTCTCTTTTACAATACGCACATGTTTTACTTTTCATACCTTAGTCTCCTCCCATTTAATTTGTTACATCGTAGTTTACTATATTTTGTTAAAATTGTCACTTACTCTCCAACATATAAATTGTACTGAACTGCACATGCAACTTTTCTTCTTCCCAATCCATTTGATCCATCAGCAGGCACTGGAATAATACATCTACATCCTGCAATTTATAAATCCTGTTGCACGTTTCTGACAAACCTTTCAATTCCGGGATCTCTTGCATTGCGTTTCGCCTGTGCATAAGGCATTGCAGATATAATGCTTCCAGATGTTTCTGACTGAAAATAAGTGCTGTGATATCCTGTTCATTAACAGTACATTTACGTTTTTCTAACTCTTCCTGGGAAATATCCAGAAAACACCGGATATTTTCGACATATACATCACCATCAAATGTTGGATGCTTTTTCTTAATCCATCGTTTCGCCGCTACCGCTTGTCTGCCATCCTTCTTGCAGACATTCTGGCTTCACACTGCCATTTTTAAAATCATAAATTCTGTTAATGTGTTTTCGTGTATCTCTGTCAATTCCAAGACAATATACCAATGCTTCGTGATATACGTCTTTCCATCTGCATTTAGGCAGATATTCCAAATAGAATTCCTTATGTTCTTTGCTCATAAAAGTTATTGTGCGAGCATCCTCGCCAGCTGCACCTATCGCTGTATTTGCCATACTGATTTCCTCCTTATGAAATTAGCTTTTAAGTTAATAATTTGATTTTTGAAAATTATAGTGATCTGATGAAACCGCTGATAATTTGAGTAACTTCGCTGAAGATTGCAAGCCTTTGCTTTTACTCAGTTTTTCCTTACTCTATACTCAATTTTGGGAAATTCTTGTTGATTTCCAGCGATGCTTGGCGGTATTTAGGACTTTTTTAGAAAAATATAGAAAAAAGCCCCGAAAACCTTATAATCACTGTGAAACGTAGTGTTTATAAGGCTTTCAGGGCCTTTAAATACTTAAATTCAGACTTATTAAAATAATATAATGAAAACTTAAGTTAATGGATTATTTACCCATCTGCTTTGCAACTTCTTCTGCAAAGTTCTCTTCTTTCTTTTCGATACCATCACCTGTCTCGTAACGTACGAAACCTTTAACAGTAATCTTAGCACCGTTTTCTTTAGCAACCTGCTCTACGTATTTAGCTACAGACTGTTTTCCGTCTTCAGCTTTAACGTATGTCTGGTCAAGAAGGCAGATTTCTTTAAGCTCTTTTTTGATACGTCCTGTGATCATTCCTTCGATAACCTTAGCCGGTTTCTGGGATTCTTTCGGATCGTTCTGAATCTGAGCCATAAGGATTTCTTTCTCATGCTCAATGTATTCTGCGCTTACTTCGCTGTCGCTTGTGTACTGTGGTTTCAGAGCTGCAATCTGCATTGCTACGTTCTTAGCCATTTCTTTAACAGCATCGTTAACTACGTCTGTTTCAACGTCTACAAGAACACCAATCTTACCGCCCATATGTGTGTAGGAAGCAACGAAACCGTTCTCTTCTGTAACCTGAGCAAATCTTCTGATGTTCATGTTCTCGCCGATAACTGCGATCTGAGCTGCAAGAGCTTCTTTAACAGTCTTAGTTGTATCAAGTGCCCATGCTTCTGCAAGGAAAGCATCGATATCTGCTGCTGTTGTGTTCATAGCCTGAGCTGCTACGTCTGCAACGTAGTTCTGGAATTTTTCATTCTTAGCTACGAAGTCTGTCTCAGCATTAACTTCTACAACAACTGCTTTCTTTCCGTCTTCGGAAACTAAAGTTTTGCAAAGACCTTCTGCTGCTACACGGCTTGCTTTCTTCTGTGCTGTAGCAAGACCTTTTTCGCGAAGGAATTCTACTGCTTTATCCATATCACCTTCTGTAGCTGTAAGAGCTTTCTTACAATCCATCATTCCGGCGCCGGTCATTTCTCTTAATTCTTTTACCTGTGCTGCTGTGATAGCCATTTCATTTTCCTCCTGAATAATATTCGTAAATCGCCCGGAGGGGCTTTTCCTTTTTCAATGACAGGAAAGCCTGTCGGCTTTCCTGTACTGGTTCAAAAAATTATTCTTCTGTAGCTGCGAACTCTTCAGATTCAGCTTCGATTTCACCGTCTACATCTGCAGTACCCTGTTTTGCTTCGATAACAGCGTCTGCCATTTTGGAAACGATTAATTTTACTGCACGGATTGCATCATCGTTACCAGGAATTACATAATCCAGTTCTTCCGGATCACAGTTTGTATCGCAGATACCGATAAGCGGGATTCCTAATGTATGAGCTTCCTGTACGCAGATTCTTTCTTTCTTAGGATCTACGATGAAGATTGCATCTGGAAGTCTCTTCATTTCTTTGATACCACCAATGTTTTTCTGTAATTTGGCAAGTTCTTTTTTCAGCTCAATAACTTCTTTCTTAGGAAGAACGTCAAATGTTCCATCAGCTTCCATAGCTTCGATCTGTTTCAGTCTTGCAATACGGCTCTGGATAGTTTTGAAGTTTGTAAGCATACCACCTAACCATCTCTCGTTTACATAGAACTGTCCGCAACGCTCTGCTTCTGTTTTGATAGCATCCTGAGCCTGTTTCTTTGTTCCTACGAATAAGATGCTTCCACCGTCTGCTACGATATCAGCGATTGCATTGTAAGCATCGTCAACCATACCTACAGACTGCTGTAAGTCGATAATGTAGATACCGTTTCTCTCTGTGTAGATGTATGGAGCCATTTTAGGGTTCCATCTTCTTGTCTGATGTCCGAAATGTACGCCTGCTTCTAAAAGCTGTTTCATTGAAATAACGCTCATGTTTGTTCTCCTTTTTGGTTAATTTCTTCCGCCCGGTTCTTTTTCCTGGGGACCCAGCCTCACACCGCAGGGCACCATCCGCGGGAATCTCCGAACGTGTATATTTTTGCATACGCAATAGATGCGCATGACTCGCAACTCTTGTAGTATAGCATACAAAAACCCTCCATGTAAAGAGGATTTTTTGCAAATTTTTTATTATTATTACAGGTTTTTCCAGGTTCTGATTTACTTCTGCAAACTCAGTTTCCCGCATTTTATCGCCTCATATTATAATGTCCATTATATCAGCGGACAATCAACTGTATATTCTTACAATTTCAGTTATTTTGTGACAATACTGTCTTTTAATTTCTTTTCTTCCTCTGCAGTCAGCTGACGGCATTCGCCTTTTGTCAAGTCATCCGGCAAATTCAATACTCCCATGGAGATTCGTTTCAGATAGACAACTTTCTTTCCTACTGCTTCTGTCATTCGCTTGACCTGATGAAATTTTCCCTCTTTAATTATAAGATGAATTTCTGAGGACCATCCTGACGGATACTGTTCCAGTTCTGTCTCTTCAACTTTTCTTGTACTGAGGATCTCCAGTTTTGCCGGCATTGTGGGATTTTTTTCTCCGATTTCCAGACCATCTGCGAAGCGCTGCACATCCTCTTTGGTCATACATCCGTCTGTAACCGCATAATAGGTCTTGTCCACATGTTTCTTTGGAGAAAGCAATTCATGCGCCAGTGCTCCGTCGTCTGTGATCAGAAGCAGTCCTTCCGTATCTTTGTCCAGTCTTCCCACCGGAAACAGGCCTTTTCTGTCTGATGCTACAAGTTCCATCACTGTTTTGTCCCGCTTATCTTCTGTTGCACTGACATAGCCTGCCGGTTTGTTCAGAAGATAATAGACGAATTCCGGTGCCTGGGAAATTCTATTTCCATCCAGAACTACTTCATCTTCTTCACTGACCTTGATCTCCGGCTTCTTTGCAGGTACACCGTTGACCTGAACTTTTCCTTTTTGAATATATTTCTTTACTTCACTTCTGGTTCCTGCTCCTGCATCTGCCAGGAATTTGTCCAGACGAACTGCTTTCTTCATTTTTCTTCCTCGCCAGTTTCTACTATTTTCTTTATAAATTCCGGCTCTTTCGCTTTCAGTACAGCAAACTCTATTCCGTTTAGCGATTCTCCGGCAGACTCTGTACTGTTCAGAGCCACTTTCACACTCACACCCGCCTCCGTTTCCAGCCATGCCGGACACTCCAATTCACGGATCAGGCTCTGGGCTAATTCTTCTTTCTGTTCAGAATCTGTGACATCCATTTCTTCTGCATTATATGTCACTGAATAATCGTACTGTTTCAGATTTTCTTTTTCCATAACAAAAGCATAACCTTTTTCTTTCAGGAAAACAAGTGTCCGCTTAAATGTCGGGAAAATATATCTTCCTACTTCTGCATAGGATTCCGGTGCAATATGCTCATCCATATCTGCATAGGAAGTAGCGTAAAGCTCCATCTGTCCACACGGGATTCCTATAAGTTCCTGCGGTGAGGCTTCTGCTATATCCTGTTTCAGCAGATCCAGCAGCTTCTGACTGTCAGATTTTTCCAATGTTACAGAGTACTGATCATCTAATTCATTTAAAGGATCTACTGTTATAAAAGACACTTTCTGTCTGTACTTTTCCAGAATATCATATTTATTATCTTTTAATGTTCCCTGCTCATAGCATGCTTCCAGCAGTCTGCCAAGCTGCTCCGCTGTCACTATATATTGTCTGGTAATATCGAAACCGCTCTTCTTTTTAAACTGAACTCCTATTTCTGTTCCGCTGCACTCCTTACTGTTCTGATAAGACGCAATTTCTTTTAACACTTCATAGATTTTATCTGACATTCCTGCATCTGTCCATCTGCCATAATTTCCGCCCATAAAATAAAAGAGTCTGTCCAGTTTATATGAACCAGAACTCACTTCCATCTGCGGTTCATTCACACTCTCAGTTCCTATCCACTCCAGATTCAGACTGATTCCCTCAGTTTTTGCCATTGTCGGAATTCTTGTATCATATCCGATGGCATCTGTGTGTAATATCCAGGCGCTGACAGCTACACATATTCCCAAAAGCAGAAGCTGCAGCTTATGTGCTGCCATTTTACGGAAATCCATTGCAAAAATAACCTGCAAAATTCCATAAAATACAACTGTCCCCAGCACAAGCCCGAATATCCACCAGCCAGTCCTGTTCTCTTCCGGTCCGATCAGCGCAAACATCGTTCCAATTGCCAGAGCAGCAGGGATTACGACCATAAACAAAAGGATTGGTTCCAGAAATCCGTAAACAAAAGATTTTCCTGTTTTCTCAGCTGGACGCTTTGTATATGCCAGATATGCACATACTGCCAGAACAATCAGAAGCAGTATCCCGCCCACTATAATGATCCAGAAATTCTTTTGTCCTGAATAAGTCCGCAATGCCACGGAAATAGATACAGGTGAAAGAAAAACAGATATCTTTTCTGCCATTCCCTCTTTAAGTCCCATATTCGTTCTGAAATACATCATTTCCAGCACCCATAAAAGAATGCCCAGTACCGGTCCGTAAAGGTAAACACAGCATAATGACAGAATACCTGCCAGAATATTTCCCGCAATTGCCAGTGCCAACACTGCTCCGAAATACAGCAGCAGATACATAAGCAAATGTTCCAGAAACATTTTCCCCGCTGCCGTGATCAGATGACTACCATGTCCTTTGCTGACTGCGATCGCCATTGTGATCAGTTCCATGATCACATATGGAACCAGATACAGCACCAGACCTCTGATTGCTTTTTCCCAAAAGAACCTGCTTCTTGTTACCGGAAGACTGTGATAAAAATCAATCTTATCTCTAGAAAAAAGATACCAGAATTCATTCAAGGCATTTACAACGGCCGCAAGCATTGTAACCAAAAAGCCTGGAACTATCAGATAGGAACAGATCATGGCAAAAGTCATCCTGTGGATTTCATCCGTCTGATTTCCGATCAGCATCAGTTCTGCTACCGGAAATGCAACCATAAACCCCAGTAACAACAGCACCAGAATCCAGGTACTGCCTTTTAAGCTGCTTCTTAATGATCTACCAGAAAATGTTTTTGACTTCATAGCCTGCCACCTCCGTTTCGCTGATAAATATCTCCTCCAGTGTCAATGGAATCACTTCGCAGAATATTGGATTCTGTGTCTGTACTTTCTGAAGTATTTCTTCTCTGGTCCCTCTTGCAGTAAGTATCAGAAGTGATCCCTGATGTTCTTTCTTTAAAACGTCCAATTCTTTCAAAAGTGCTTCTTCTTTTGTCTGATCCGGCAGTACACACTGGATCTTATGGATATGGAATTTCATGTCTTCCAGTTCTCTGGATAAAAGAATTCCTCCTTTGTGCAGGAGTCCTACATGGTCACACACGTCCTCCAGTTCTCTCATATTATGAGATGCGATCACCGGGGTAAAATCCCGATTCATGATTTCAGACACAAACAGACTCTTTACTGCCTGACGCATGACCGGATCAAGTCCATCGAACGTTTCATCGCATAACAGATATTTTGTCCCTGCACTGATTCCCATAATGACCAGAAGCTGTTTCTTCATTCCCTTGCTGTAGGAACTGATCCTGCGTTTCTCATCCAGATGAAACTGGTCCATTAATTTACTGTAACGGTCAGTCATAAAGTCCGGATAATATTCTCTGTAGAAATCTTTCAGATCTGCTGCCGTATATCCCTGTGGAAAATATCCACCGTCTGAAATGTAAAATATCTGCTGTTTTATCTTTTCATTCTCATAGACCGGTTCCTGATCCACCAGGATTTCTCCTTCGTCCGGCTTTATCACTCCGGCAGCCATTCGAAGCAACGTGCTCTTTCCTGCACCGTTGGTCCCTACCAGTCCAAAAATCTGGCGTTCACCGATTTCCATTAATACATGGTCAATGGCATGGATCTCTCCGAAAGCTTTACTGCAGTTTCTGATCTCTATCATGATTCGTCCTCCTTTTCAAAGATTTCCGCAAGCATTTTCTCCAGTTCCTCTCTGTTGAATCCTGTGTTTCTGCCTTTCTGTATCAGTGCTGTGAATTCTTTTCGGTAGCTCTCTCTGTTTATCTTCTGTACCTGAGAGCTGTCTGCTACGAAATTTCCTCTGCCTTTTACAGGATAGATCAGTCCCAGTTTCTCCAGCTCCATATATGCACGCTGGATCGTGTTGGGATTGACGGACAGTTCTGTGGCAAGCTGCCTTACTGACGGCATCTGCGATCCCGGCGGCAGGACACCGTTCAGGATTAGGATCTGAAATTTATCTGTAACCTGTTCATAGATTGGACGCCTGTCCTGATAATCCAAAACAATCACTGGTGATTCCTCCTTTCTGTTACGTGTTTCATGATGTGTTGTTTTATTTTATGTGTGTATTTAGTGTATTAGTTGTATTAATACATTCATAATACAGAATACTGTTGTATCTGTCAAGTACTTAATAGCTAAATACTTATTTGTCAAACAGATATTCTCTGTTTAATTCAGTAAAAGGTTATTTCCGAATCCTAATCAAACTGTTAGGTTTTACTCTTTCCAGTACATCTAAATTTCCGTATACTGATTATTTTCTTTTTGCCTTAACATAATCTTTTTTCTAATAACAAAGACACCTGCATGTGTACTGTCATTCCACAATTGCAGATGTCTTTATCTTGTCTCTATTTTTATATCATTCTTTTCTTTTTTCTTATACTGCACATCTTTTCGAAATGGGTAAGGCAATATACCACACTGATCAACAGAATCAGATAGATCAATATGAGAATCTGTACCCCATATTTCATGGAATACAAATCCAGTGCATATTCTGAGATAAGCAGTGACCAGATGTTTGCTCCCATATGGAGCAGCATACTGCTGTAAATATTTCCACTCATTTCCAGTATCCATGCAAATGCAGTTCCGAGGATACTTGCATAAATTCCCTGCACGATATTTCCATGATAGATGCCAAAGATCAGTCCGGAAATTACTGCTGCAACCGGCATCTTCAGCCAGTCACGCAGACGCAGATAGATCAGCCAGCGAAAGATCATTTCCTCTGCTGCTGGTGCAACGATTCCCATCCAGAAGATCATCATAAGAAGCGATTTTCCTTCTGTGATCCTGGTCATGCTGTCTTGGTAAGTACTGCTGTTAATAAATGACTGAAGTATCATCATCAGGAAATTCCCATATTGCGCAAGTCCGGCTCCTGCCAGAAATAAAAGAATTACCTCCGGCAAAGAAAGCGTTACTTTTTTCTTAACCGGTATCAGGCCACCAGCGATTCTTCTCACTTTATCTTTTCGATAAAAATACAATGCCGGAATCATAACCAGGATTCCTGTCAGACCTGTGAGAAAAATCGTGTAATTGTAATACCTCTCAGCTGCGTTTGCTGCAGTTCTTGCAAATATTGCCAGTGCCGTTCCTGCAACAATCTGCGAAATTACAAAGTGGATTCCTACCGGATATCCTGCCCTCCAGATTTTAGAAACAATGTTTTGTTTTCGCAGAGGGCTCAGGCGAAAAAATTTACTATTTCTTCTGCAGAATCTACGATTTTCAAAGGTTCTGCCTGTTTCAGTTCTTCTTCTGTTCCATAGCCGAAAGAAACTGCGATGCATTCCAGACCTGCTTTGCGGGCTCCGTATACATCGTGCTCTTTGTCACCGATCATAATGACCTGGTCCCCGTGTTTCTCCATATGCAGGCGGTGAAGAACATCCTCGATCACTTCTGTTTTATTTGTTTTTCTTCCATCCATTTCGCTTCCCCCGATTTCTGTGAAGTACTGGGTAAGTCCGAAATGATCCAGGATCTGTCTCACATATACTTCCGGTTTGGAGGATGCTACCGCGAGAATATAGCCTTTATTCTTTAACTGCGCCAGCATATCTTCAATTCCCGGATATATCGCGTTCTCGAAGATTCCTGTTACAGAATAGCGTTCTCTGTAGATTTCCACTGCCTGTTTTGCAGTTTCTTCGTCAATCTGTGCGTATTTCATAAACATCTCCATAAGCGGAGGTCCTACGAAAACTTTCAGTTTCTCAAGATCCGCTTCAGGCTTGTCGATTCTCTCCAGTGCATACTGAACAGACTTCATGATACCCTCGCCGGATTCTGTTAATGTTCCATCTAAGTCAAACAAAATTGCTTTGTACATAGTTTCCTCCTGTTTCAGAAAAAAATTAGTATAACAGGATAGATTATATCATTGTTTTCATGAAGCGTCTATGCAGAAAAAATCCAGGGATCCATTTTTATCAGCTTTCCCCCCTGTGAAACAGCCAATAACTCTATTTTATTTTGATCTCCATCTGCCTCCGTATCAGATACGACTTTGTCTTCTTCCCAGTGCCAGGGACATTCTGTTCCGTTGAGGCAGACGGATAGAATCTGGACGGAACCCTGGGATAAGATCTGAATTTGTGGGATGTGGGAATTATCTGGATTTTGTGTACACTGGAATGTTACAGGTTCATCTTTTGCGTGTGCGTATTTAACGGTGTCTAATTGCGCATCTGTATTTTGAAGTTCTTTGAAATTATCTGTACTCTTGTTTTCTATTTTCTTTACTTTATTCTGTTTCTTTTTATTTTTCTTTTTGGATAGCTTAGGGGTTGGTGTTTGAGTTGGTTTGGGCGTTTTTGTTGGCTTTGGATTTTTCGTGGGCTGGGGCGTTGGCATCGGTGTTGATGTTGGCGATGTTTCTTCCGGTGTTTTAACAGGGGATCCACTATCTGTCTGAGGTGCAGTCTGTATCTTGTTATCCGTTTGAGATTGATCATTCCATGCAGAATTATTATTCTTCTGGATATTATTGTCCTGAGTATTATTGTTCTGGGAATTGTTATATCCCTGAGAGTTGCTGTCCCATTGATTACCATTATTCCAGTCATTGCTGCTCTGCTGTATATCGTTCCATTGTTGTGTATTATCCTGTGTTCCGTTTCCTATATCAGAATTATCCTTATACCTGTTATCCTGCATCTGATCGTTCTGTTCAGTAGTTTCTGATGCATTGTCACCAGTCTGCCAGCTGCTTTCCCAGGTGTTCTCCCAGCTGCTCTGATTCCAGTGCTGTTCTTCCTGCCATTGCCAGCTGCTGTTTTCTCCATTTTCCATGTTAATATCAAATCCGCCTATCTCCATGGCAGAAATGGTTGATGTCAAATACAGGTATAAACATCCCAATACAATGATCAAAAGTCTGTTACTGCTTTTCTTCAATCTCCGTCATCTCCTTTTCCCACAATCTTAGATTTCTGCTGACTGTATCGTCTAACATTGTTTCTTTTGACTTATATTCCGACCATAGTGTCTGACTGGCTTCCTGTTGTCCGGTGCGTAGCAGAAACATTCCATATTCACCATATCCGGCTCTGTAAGTTTCATCGTAGAAAAGCATCTGTTCAAAGTAGAGTCCGGCATCTTCGTAACTTTTCTGATATTCGCTGTTTACTGCCAGAAGCTGCAGTATCTTTCGGGATTCTTCTTTTTCTGTGCATTCTTTTTGTAATTCCCGCAGTCTGGTATCTGCCTGTTTGCAAATTTTTTCCTGATCCGCTTTACTGCCATTTTGAAATTCTTCCTGATAATAGAGGTCTGTAACAGCAGTCAGTTCTTCATAGAAATTAAATGGTTTAGAACCAGATACGAAATTAGAACTGAATAGAAGAAAGACAACTATTACTGCAAAAACAATGCTGCTTCCTGACAAAACCAGCATGTTTTTAATTTTACTCTGGTTTTGTCTTTTCTGAATCCTGTTTAGTTTTTTTTGTACAGTCTGCATGTTCTGATAACGTATTCCTGGTTTCTTCATGCAGCATCTGAAAATAAGCCAGAATAATGACATGTTTCGAATAAACAACAGATAATCTGTCTTTTTACATAAAACAGATAATGTTTTTCCAAATGTATAAATATCCGTTGCTGCGTTTATCTTTCCTTCATACTGTTCCGGTGCTGCAAAGCCATTTGTACCTGTGCATACTTTATGCTGATATTTATATCCATTTACAGCGCCACCCAGATCGATCAGGTATAATCTGCCATTCTCGCCCAGCATTAGATTGTCAGGTTTGAGATCTCCGTAATAAACTGGCGGTTTCCGGTTATGAAAATAGGAAAATACTTCTGCAATCTCCATTCCATATTTAACGATTTCATTTACAGAAAAGCGTTTCCCGTCTCTTAAATATTCACCCAGAGATTTTCCCCTGACATATTCCATGACAAGATAACATTTCCGGTCATCCTCTATGTAATCTATCATCTTTGGCAGAGATGGATGAGAAAGTTTCAGAAGCATCCGGGCCTCACTTTTGCCGGATACCGGTATTTCTTTTACCGCCCACAAAACGCCCAATTCCAGGTCTCTGGCAAGGTAGACTTTTCCTCCTCCGCCTTTTCCAACGGACTCCAGAATACAGTAGCGCCCTTTTAATACAGTTCCAGATAAATTCACTGGCGCACCTCCTATTCAATTGTCAAACAGATATTTATCAAATAACTGTTTCCCAATTTATTCAGTTAAATTAAAAATGGAAAATATGATGAAAGAATTTCATCACAATAGATTCAGATAAATATAGAATAGCACACTTCGTTCTTTTTGAAAAGCCCCATTTACAAATACAAGTAAATGGGGCTTAAGTTCATTGCTGAATTTCATTTCTTTAATTTATACATAACTCCTGTCAGAATACAGGAAGCAAAAACATATATCCACACCAGTTTCGTGACATTCTTACATTCTGTCCGGTGCGGAGAATCCGAGAAGATCAATGCATGTCTCCAGAACTTTCTTTGTAAGTTTCAGTAACTGGATAAAGGAAGCTTTCTGTATTTCGTTCTCTTCACTGAGGATCTTTGTCTCATGATAGAAGCTGTTAAATGCGTTGGATACTTCGTAAATATATGCACAGATCTTATGCGGTGCTTTTTCTTCGAAAGCATTCTCTACAGTTGCGCCGAAACCAACCAGCTGAAGCATCAGGTTCTTTTGGCTGTCGTTTACAGGATCAAGGATCACACCTGCGTCAAGGTCGCCACCCTCTTCCACAAAACGGTTCAGGATGGATTTGATACGAACAATCGTGTAAAGGATGTACGGGCCTGTATTTCCTTCGAATGATGTAAATCTGTCGATATCAAAGATATAATCCTTAGTAGCCTGGTTGGAAAGATCACCGTATTTGATCGCGGAAAGTCCTACGATCTCAGCTGTTTCTTTTGCATCTTTGTCCTTTACGCTACGGTTCTCAACGATCTTGTTAAACATCTCTTCGTTGATATCCTTGATGAGAGTTTCCAGACGCATAACGCCGCCCTCTCTTGTCTTGAACGGTTTGCCGTCTTTTCCGTTCATGGTTCCGAATCCGAGGAAAGAAAGCTTTGTACCATCTTTTACAAGGCCGGTCTTTCTTGCGCAGCGGAATACCTGGATGAAGTGAAGTTCCTGACGTTTGTCTACCACATACAGGATCTCGTCCGGGTTAAATAATTTCATACGCTCTACGATTGTTGCAAGGTCTGTAGTTGTATAAAGAGAGGCTCCGTCTGATTTCAGAAGCATACATGGAGGAATTTCCTTTGTATCATTGTCTTCTTTTAC
This sequence comes from Blautia luti, assembly GCF_033096465.1. Taxonomy (NCBI): domain Bacteria; kingdom Bacillati; phylum Bacillota; class Clostridia; order Lachnospirales; family Lachnospiraceae; genus Blautia; species Blautia luti. The sequence goes on from NZ_AP028156.1 coordinate 2,358,068, forward strand.
ATCTACTACCAGTGCGCCCTGATCTACATAGGCGAATCCTTTTTCTTTCATATCCTCAACCATATTCGGAATATATGGCTGTGCATCAGATTCTTTTTTCCAGAGGTCAAAAGATACGTTTAATTTGTCATAGTTACGTTTCAGGTCTGTAACAGATACATTCATGATGTGGTTCCAGAGAGCCATGTATCCCGGTTTGCCCTGCTGAAGAAGATGAGTTGCTTCCAGAGCTTCGTTTCTGTATGCTTCATCTTCTTTGGACTTGCCGCTTGCGCATGGATAAATCTCTTCCAGTTCACTGATCGTAAATGGTGCTTCCTCCGGATATTCTCCTGTGTAGGAATCATCAAAGTAAACCAGCTCCGGTTTTCTGTGTCTCAGTTCTGTGATGATCAGACCCATCTGCAGACCCCAGTCTCCAAGATGAACGTCACCGATCACTTTATGTCCAACGAAACGGCCGATTCTCTTAATGCTCTCTCCGATGATCGCAGAACGAAGATGTCCTACATGAAGAGGCTTTGCAACGTTTGGTCCACCGTAGTCGATGATAATTGTTTTCGGCTCTTTTGCTGCAGATACAGAAAGCTTCTCGTCTGCTGCCATTGCCTTTAAGTACTCTGCAAGGAATTCACCTTTTACTTTCAGGTTGATAAATCCCGGCTTTACAACTTCTGCCATGGAGAAAACCTGGCTATCTTTTAAGTATGCTACTACGTCATCAGCGATCATAAACGGTGCTTTCTTATATGCTTTGGCTCCTGCCATGGCACCGTTGCACTGAAATTCGCAAAGGTCCGGTCTGTTAGATACGGTTACTTTTCCGTAGGATGGGTCGTATCCGGCTTTTTCAAATGCTGCGGAAAGTTCTTCCGCCATCTGTTCCATCAGTTTCTTCATTCTTTCCTAACTCCTCAAATCGTTCTATTTTATAAATCAGTCCACTACCACTTTTCTTGAACATGCAACTGCGATCGCACCATATCCGATGTGGCATGCAACACTTAATGATAACGGATTCTGCACGATCTCAATTCCAGGGAATGCTTCTGCGATCTCTTTCTTGAATTCCAGAGCTTCCTCTTCATTTCCCGTATATGCAGACTGCAGGCACATCTCGCCGCGTTTTACATATTCTGCGAAACGGTTCTCCCAGTCATTCTGCATGGCTTTCATCATGACACGTTTGGCCTGCTTCTTGCCTCTTGTCTTGGAATATGCGTCCAGCTTCTCACCCTGGATCTGAAGTACTGGCTTTAAGTTCAGAACTGTTCCGATAGCTGCTGCCGCAGGAGTGATCCTGCCGCCTTTCTTAAGATATTTCAGGGTTTCCAGGGTAATATAGATACTGGAATCAAATTTCTGTTCCTCCAGAACCTGTTTGATCTGTGCTGCATTTCTGCCTACATCTCTTAATGTAAGAGCATCCAGTACAGACTGTCTCTGTGTAACAGAAATTCTCTGGTTATCTACTACCTGCACTCTTCCATCATATTCCTGAGCCAGTCCCATCGCTGTATCGCAGGATGCGCTCAGTCCGCTTGACATTGGAATGTGTACCACTTCATCATACTTTTCAAGAAGTGTATTCCAGAGTCCACACACATCTGCCGGTCCTGGCTGGGAAGTGGAGATCGTCTCATCGCTCTTAAGCCGCTCATAAAATTCTTCCTGTGAAAGGGTGATCCCCTCCAGGTAAAGTTTCTCGTTAATATAAAAAGGCATTGGAATTACGCTGACTCCAAGTTCTCTCGCCTGATCCTGTGTTATGCCGCTGTTACTGTCTGTGACAATGGCAATTTTTCCCATATTCATATCTCCTTTACTTCTGATTTCTTATGTATCAGTTATCTTTTCATAAAATTACATACTATATTTAGTTTATCATATTTTTTTATGTATCACAATCAGGAACAGAAAATTTATTACAAAAAAATTCCGCATGGAACAAATCCATACGAAATTTTCATTGTCAGTCTCTGTCAGTTTATACAAGAAAGAATCCTGCCCGGAGGGCTTTTTATTCCATTTCTCTTACGATCTTACGAACCGGAAGAACAAATGTCGGAGATACGGACAGTTCGTCGATACCCATCTGTACGAAACGCTCTGTCATAGTTGTATCTGCACCAAGCTCACCGCAGATACCTGCCCAGATGCCCTCTTTGTGAGCATTGTCGATTACCATCTGGATCATACGGAGTACTGCCTCATGGTGGGAATCATAAATGTTGTCCAGTTTCGCATTCTGACGGTCAATTGCCAGTGTGTACTGTGTTAAGTCGTTTGTACCAATACTGAAGAAGTCAACTTCTTTTGCAAGAAGATCACTGATCATAACAGCTGCAGGTGTCTCGATCATTACACCCTGCTCTACGTCATCCCTAAATGGTACGCCCTGCTCTGTCAGTTCTTTCTTCACTTCTGCAACGATAGCTTTGATCTGTTTTACTTCTGTTACGGAAATGATCATCGGGTACATGATGGAAATATTTCCATACATGCTTGCTCTGAACAGTGCACGAAGCTGCGTCTTAAATACTTCTGGTCTGTCCAGGCAGATACGGATCGCACGGTAACCCATTGCCGGGTTCTCTTCATGTGCCATATTAAAGTAACCGATCTGCTTGTCCGCACCGATATCCAGTGTACGGATGATCACTTTCTTTCCTGCCATATTCTGTGCTACTGCTTTATAGATCTGGAACTGCTCTTCCTCTGTGGGATAATTGTCTTTCTCCAGATAGATGAATTCACTTCTGAAAAGACCGATGCCTTCTGCATCGTTAGCCAGTACACTTGCTACGTCTCCTGTGCTTCCGATGTTTGCATAAAGATGGATCTTATGTCCGCTCTTTGTCTCAGTTGTCTTACCTTTTAATTCTTTGAGCATTGCTCTCTGGCGTAATTCTTCGTCCTTCTGATCCTGATATTTCTTCAGAGTATCTGCATCCGGGTCTACGATAAGAGAACCGTTCTTACCGTCTACAACTGCCATCTTTCCATCCATGCTCTCATCATATTCGATATTGATCAACGCCGGGATGTTCATGGTTCTTGCAAGGATTGCTGTATGAGAATTGGAAGAACCTTTTCTTGTAACAAATGCGAGAACTTTACTCTTATCCATCTGTACGGTCTCACTTGGAGCCAGGTCCTCAGCAACAATGATGGATGGTTCTGCAGCATCCATATCTCCGTCATCATGTCCGGATAATACGCGAACCAGACGATCTGAGATATCTTTCACGTCTGCAGCTCTTGCTTTCATGTAGTCATCATCCATCTGTGCAAACATATCTGCAAAATTATCGCCGGTTGTTGCTACTGCATACTCTGCATTTACATTCTCTGTACGGATAATGTTGTCAATAGAATCCAGATAGTCCTCATCATCCAGCATCATCTGATGTACTTCAAAAATGGCAGCCCCCGACTCTCCTACCTCCTGGAGTGCCTTGTCATACAGCTTCTGAAGCTGTGCAACTGCCTTTTCCTTTGCTTCCTGCACACGTGTGATTTCTGCTTCCGGATCTTCTACCTTCGTACGTTTTACACTTGTGTCTGCTTTCTGCAGAATAGAAATTCTGCCAATGGCAATTCCGGAAAATACAGACTTTCCTTCTAATACTCTCATTGTTCCTGTTCTCCTTATAAAAGATTATTTTTAATAATGTTCCATAAAGTTTTCATATATTATAGCACAGCCTGTATGGAATATTCCATCCTTATTTTTACATTTTTTCCATTATTTAACCACTTTTTTTGATTTAATTTCCAGATTTCGTGATTTTTCTTCTTGAAATCAGATACAGAAAACATGAAATCGTTCCCATGATAACTGTTTTCTCCCAGAATGATCTGCCTGGTCTGTTCTGCTGATTTGGGAAGCATCAGATAAAGTTCAAATTCCGTCAAAGCAGACGCTGTTTTTTCTTTCCAGAAATGACCGCCAGCATTTCGGCCTTGGATTATGCATTGCCTATGAGATCATCGCTCTTCATAAAGGCTCTGTTACCATACAGGATACCCCCGGCGGAGGTTCCACTTTCCTGATCTTTCTGCCTGACATTCTTAGTGCCTGAATTTAAACATTATAAAACGGACTCTTTATACTATTTCTATCGTATATTGAGTCCGCTCTTTGTTTTCTTTTTATAGCTTCCTGTTTATTCACTTCTCAATGCATCAATCGGGTTCAGATTAGCTGCCTTCACAGAAGGAAGCAGTCCAAACACCACACCAATCACTGTAGAAAATAATACCGCGATCACAATGGACGGTATGCTGATCGCCGTGGGTGAACCTGTCACCTTTCCAACCACCTTCGACAACCCAATTCCAGTCATTACTCCAATAATTCCTCCGATGCTGGTAAGTACGGACGCCTCTGTCAGGAACTGCCCAAGAATGGTTTTCTTGCGGGCACCAATGGCTTTTTTCAGACCGATTTCCTTGGTACGCTCCGTAACAGATACCAGCATGATGTTCATAACTCCGATTCCTCCTACAAGAAGGGAAATACTTGCGATCCAGATCAGCTGGTTATTGGTACTCTCGCTTAATTTCTGCATGTTTCTTACCTGCTTCATGATATCATCCGCTTTATAACTCATGCTGGATTTGGAACCATTGGATGAAACAGGAATGGCTTCGTTCATGGCATCTGCCGCTGCATTTCCTGCAGTACTCATATTGTCTGTGCTGTCCGCTTTGATCACTGCATTCTGCGGCACATCAAATTTAAAGGAAATAGGCCAGCAGGTATCTGGGATCATTACACTTCCCACCATGTTCTCCATGTATTGATAGTACTCATTGATATCACTGATGGTGGGCTGATAATTTTCATCCTGCCGGATCACCCCTACCACTGTATAAGGTTCCTCATTGATCTCCACCGTCTTGCCTACAGGATTCTCCGACGGAAACAGATTCTGCGCTGCATTATCATCGATCAGTGCTACTTTACTGTAATCCTTATAGTCATTCGTTACAAATCCTCTGCCTGACTGAACCACATATCCGCAGGTGTTCAGATAATTCACATCAATACCATAAACACTTCCACCCTGCAGACTGTTATTGTTATTATAAATATTAGCACTGCTACTGCTATAGAAAAATGTTGCATTTTCCACATGATCCAGGTCACGTACCGATTCTTTCACATCATCAGAAAGGATTGGTGTTGCACTGGAAGATGAACCATAATCTGTATCATACTGATTATCTCCATCATAAAGATAAATATTTACTGTATTGGATCCTGCACCGATCAGGTCTTCCTTGATCTGTTCACTGGTTCCCTTAATGGTAGAAACAATGGCAATGATCGATGCAATACCAATGATGATTCCAAGCATGGTCAGGAAGGATCTCATCATATGTGACCATATTCCCTGAAAAGCCAGGCGTATATTTTCAATCATAAAATTTCTCCCTTCTCATCAATAGCCATACATCTCGTCGATAGTAACTTCTTTGGTCTTCGCACCCTCTACCACATCTTTTCCATAAGGGAACGCCAGAAGATCATCCATGCTGATTCCGCCTTTTACGATCACATTGTATCCACTATCTACAATAGAACCAACTGCGATTTCCTGTTTCTTCAGAACACCATTGTCATCTTTGTACACATAGTTCTTACCATTTTCACTGCGGACAAATGCTTTCTGGATCACCATACTGCCACTGTCTGCAGATGCCTGATAACTGATGGACACATAGTCCTGATCTTCAAGCTGAAGGCTCTTGTCTGTCACTACCGCTGTAAATGCATAATAGGATACATTCGGATTGCTGTCATAAAAAAAACTATTGGAATTAACCGGATATTCGGAAACATCCATCACCTCAGCTTCGAAGGAACCGCTTGTATAGCTGGTACAGTTCAGGATCGTTCCCTCTTTAATATCATCAAGCATCAATTCACTGATGGATCCTACTACATAGAAACCATCTGCACTTTTTACCTTGATCAGTGCTTTTCCATCTGTAGTTGTTCCGCTGGTCACATCTCCCACATAGGAAACGGTTCCATCCAGCTTGCTGCTGATCAGTTTTTTCGCTGCTTTCTTTTCAAGCTGAGCAATCTTGATATCACTTTCCTGAATATCCAGCTTCAGACTGGCGATCTGGCTTCTCTGATACTTAATGGCATCTGCTCTGGAAATGGTGGTTCCCGGGTCATCTGTTGTGCCCGGATCATCGGAAGGATCATCATCTGAAGGGTCATCTCTGTCATATTTATCCGCTTCATCCAAAGTAAACTCTACTTCTGAAAATTCATATACAGGATTTTCAAGAAGACTTCCATTGATCAGATAATATCCTGTACAGGATCCCTTTCTGTTCTCATAATCTGCAATCGTATCATTTTCATGGAATTCCAACTGATACCAGTATCCGCCTTCATGAACGATCCGTGTACCGTCAGGACTGTATCCTGCAAGTTTATTGAAAAAGGAGCCTGTTACGGTTACTTTTCCCTTCGCACTGCTACAGAGAAAAACATATGGATCATCCTTTGTCCCGGTTCCTGTAAATGGAATGGATTCTCCGTTCAGTTTCTGATAGAATGGTTCATTGCCATCTGTGAAATTCGGATCTCCCTTCTTATAGTAGGGATCGAAACAGCTGGTATGATCATCCAGTACTGGTGTAGGTGTAGGTGACAGCTGCGGTGTATCATTATTATCTCCTGAATTAAAGGAATTGTTGTCCTGTCCGTCTCCAAATTCACTGGCTGACGGATCTGTATAGGACGGTGTCTCACTGATACTGCTTCCATTTGTATCTGCAGATGGATCATCCGTATTTCCTGTATTATCTGCATCTGCTCCGGATGAAGCCGCACCGGATGCATCTGTTTCTGGATCATCTGATGTCCCATCTGTAAATGCAGCCAGCAGATACGGATGAATCGCTGCTGCCAGATAATTTCCTGAAAAGTCAGCGGCAGATGACATAGCACTGTCCGGTGTCATATCATCATCGCCTTCACTATCTGAACCTGTTGTAGTATTCAGAGTATTATCTGCATCTGTTCCACTGTCAGATTCCTGCACAGGACCGCCATTTAACAGACTGTTCAGTCTGTTTGCTGCTTTTGTCAGATCCTGCTCCTGTTTCTGTTTTTTCAGCTTCGCAATATTTAATTCCATTTCCACCAAAGTTGTATCAAATGAGATCAGAGGATCATCTTTCTTTACATTGTCACCTTTGGAAACAAATACCTGGTCTACCACAAGATCCTTATCACCGGTAACGGTCTGTGTGGCACTGGAAGCTATCTGCCCGTCCAGATTCGTACTCTGCTGATAATATTCCTGAAGCAGTCCGCTTACAGGAGTAACTTCCACTTCTTTCTGGCTGTTTTTCCTCAGCTGCATCAGCCCTGCGCCAATTCCCGTTCCGGCTACTGCCACCACCAGAACACCGGCGATGATTTTCTTTGCCTTACCCATGGAATCACCTCTTTTCCTGAAGGATGCCGTCTTTTATGGTAACTACTCTCTTCGCATGAGCAGCTATGTCGGCATCGTGGGTGATCATCAGGACTGACACCCCTTCATCATTCAGTCTCTGAAAAAGCTCCATAACCTGAGCTCCTGATTTACTGTCCAGCGCACCGGTAGGTTCATCTGCCAGAAGCAGTTTGGGATTATTTACGATCGCCCTTGCAATGGCAACCCTCTGCATCTGTCCTCCTGACAGCTGGTTGGGCTTAAAGTCTACTCTGTCTGCAAGTCCTACTCTTTCCAGTGCTTTCAGAGCTCTTTCCCTGCGTTCCTTCTTCGGCACCCTGGCATAATTCAAAGGCATCTCCACATTAGCCAGTGCACTCTGTTTCGGAAGAAGGTGGAAACTCTGAAACACGAACCCGATCTTATTGAGACGGATATCCGACATATCATTCTCTGAGCAGGACATGATATCCTGCCCATCCAGGAAGAAAGTACCTGAAGTCTGTTTATCCAGGCAGCCTATGATATTCATCAATGTGGTCTTACCGGAACCGGAAGGTCCCATGATTGCCACATATTCTCCCTCTTCCATAGAGAAATTTACATCTTTCAATACCGGGACTTTCATTTTTCCCTGCTGGTACTCTTTATAAATTCCCTTTAAGTCCAGTATCATTCAATCCCCTCCGTATCTTCGTCCCCGCTCATACCAGGTGCCTCATCCATCGGAACCAAGTCCTCATTGGGGTCTAATGTATCATCTGAATCATCTGTAACATCTTCGGTGTCCTCACCTGTATCCGATGTCATATCTACACTTGAACTTACATCCGAATCGTCTGTGCCGTCATATCCATCCATTCCATCAAGACCATCCAGATCATATCCATCAAGATTATCTGCACCAAGAGAATCATCCCCGCTGAGGGTCTGTGTAATATCTCCTTCTTCCGTGGTCTCGCCTTCCTGAAGCGCATCAGTAGGAAATGCAATGCTGTCCTTCTTGGTCAGGCCGTCAACAATCTCGTACTCCTCCAGATCATCGTCATGCTTTCCAAGGGTAACATACCGTTTCTCAAGTTTCTTCTTATCATTGGCAGCCCATACATACGGTTCATTGGTATCTGCATCCACAATATAATAATCGCTGATCCACAGACCGTCTTTCTGTTCATCCTGTCCAATATCCCGCTCTATGTATACATGCTGTCCCAGCATCAGGCCATCTGAAGAATCCAGTTCTACATAGAATGGATAAGACGTAGACGTTGTCTGATCATCTGAACTTCCTCCCATCATACTGTAATCGTCACTGTCTGAACTGTCTGATGATCCGTTATTTACATCAATAGATCCCATCGTACCTTTCCACGTCTTACTGCTATCCACTCTGGAACGGATGATCACTGATTCTCCCGGAACAATAGAATCCCGGTTCTGTTCATTAATCTTTCCCTTCACTCTGTAAGCTCCGGTGCTCAGGATCGTAATAAATGCAGAACTGTCTGAACTGCTGTCACCGGAAGAATAATCGGTATCAGTACTGTCATCTACAGAATCTCCGTCATCACTGGTCATCTTGGAAGTGTCTATCTTCTGGATAACGCCATCGATCTCGCTTCTCACCTCCGTATTACCTGTAGCATTCTGCAGCTTCTCGATTTCTGCTTCCTTGCTCTTCTGGCTGTATTCATTTTTCTTAAGATTCATCTTATTTGTTTCTATTTCAATGGTATAGGAAAGCTGATCTTCAGCCTTTGCCTTTTTCTTCTCTGCTTCCAGGGTGGCGATCTGCTCTGTCAGACTGATCTGCTCATTTTTCAGTCTGTCCATGTCCAGCTGTGCCTGCTTCAGATCATCCTGAATGCTACTCAGGTCATATACAAAGAGAAGCTGGCCTGCTTTTACCTCATCTCCTGTCTTTACCTGAACTTCTTTTACCTTACGTCCGCTTTCTATCTTTACATTTACCGTTTCCTGGGGCTCCACCACACCGGCAAAACGATTGGTTGCCGCTGATTCCACACCTGTAAGGACGCTTACCTTGGATACATAAACCACTGTATCATCAGAACCGCCTGACCCGCTGCCGAAATGATACCAAACACCGGTACCGATTCCGCCTGCAGCGATAAGAATTCCCAAAACGATAAGTACACGTTTCTTCATAGTTGCCTCCTTGCTGCTTTCGTAATGTCTATTTCGGATATATTATACACTATCTTTTCTCCGCAGCTTAAATATTCACTTTCCTATCATATCAGATTCTGCCTGAAAATAAAAGCTTTCCATCTAAATGATGCGTTTTTCACAAAATTTCCACCGATTTTTTATGAAATTCGTTCATAATTTATACTTTTTTGACATTGAAGATAAAATCTGGTAAAATACATAACATCTATTGGAAAGGAAAAGATACGTATGAAGATAAACAAACGTCTTCTCCCGATCTTCGCTATAGTATTGATCTTCCTGGCTGCATTCATAGCAGGCAGCTTTTCCCACAGAGATCAATCCGATGCCAGAGAAGTGATCAGGAGTGAACTGGACCGGCTTAAAGACCTGGATTCCAAAACAACTCAGAAATATATCTCCTACAAAGAAATGTTCCCCGATGCGACAGAAAATACAGAGCTATCTGATGAAATCAACAATGTATTTTCTCTTTTTTTCCAGAAATTTGACTATAAAATTCTGGATATCAGCGTCGATAAAAAATCAAAAACCGCCGAAGCTTCTCTTAAGCTTACTACTATTGATGCACAAAGTCTTGCCAGAGATTTTGCCACCGAACTGCTGAAGACACAGATCACAGAGACAGCCCAGGCCAAATCAGGAACTGTAAAAGATTCTTCCAAATCCCTGGAGGGACATTACCTCATTCTGAATCGTCTGCTTACCACTAATACTTACGATTCAACAGAAAACAATTGTACCATCCAGCTTATAAATAATGGCTCCGGCCAGAAAGAAAATTGGGAGATTCGGCGTACATATTCCCTTGAGAATGATCTTGTCGGCGGTCTAATGGTCTATCTGTCTGATCCCGATATCCTGTCACCGGAGGATACCCTTTCTGTTTATTTTAACACACTCCAAAAAATGAATCTGGAAGAAATGAGTTCTTATCTTGGTGTGCTTAATATTATGAATACTTCCGATTCCGTGAAGAATTCCATTGCCGAAGCACTGGTAGAACAGGTTCATCAGAATTTTAATTTCAAGATCCAGTCAAGCAGCGTCAACGGATACAATGCCACTGTCACTACTGCGATCACTACCTTTGACAGTAATGCTATTCTGTCCAATTATCAGAGCAGTCTGGATACTTACCTGGCATCCCCTGATGCTGTGATCGATGGTTCCCAGAAACGTTATGAAAAATCTCTGGATTTTCTACTGAATAGTATAAAAAACAACACTGCCACAACTACTTCAGATGTTGATTTCGTACTGATCAATGATGGCGCATCCTGGAATCTGCAGGATGAAGGAAATACACTTGGTGATGCCATATTCGGAACTCTGACATCTTCACCTCTGGATGAGGATTCAGACAGTTCTGATTCTGACTCTTCCGAAGACAGTTTCGAAACAACAGATGATACAGACACTGAAACATATGATTCCTGAAAAAAATCCCGGGCTTTTGATAACCCGGGATTTTTTGGCTTTTTACATGCCTGTTATTATTTTTATAAATAAAAGTACCAACACGATCAGAATAATAGGACGGACAATCTTGTTGCCGTTTTTCATTACCATTCCCGATCCTACATAATGTCCTGCAATAGAAAATACAGAAGCTGCCAGTCCCAGAAGAACAATGATCTTCCCGCTGAACAGAAAAACTGCAAGAGCCATTACATTAGAAGAAAGGTTTGCCAGCTTCATGGTACCTGTAGCCTTTGCTACCGGGAGTTTTGCCACTCCGGTATACAAAATAAGAAGAAAAGTCCCGGTTCCCGGTCCATAAAATCCATCATAGCAGCCCACTGCCAGAGAACAAACTGCACATAACAGCCATTGCTTTTTTCTGGAAATCCGGATATTTCCTGTATCATCCAGATCCTTTTTCTTCAATACATAAAATGCAACAACAGGAAGTACAGGAATCAGCATTCCTCTGAGGATCTTATCACTTGCCATCAAAGCCAGATGTGCACCTGCAAACGATCCCGCCAGTGCCATGGAAATACATGGAAGAGCAACTCCCCAATCCACAAATTTATTCTTACACAGACGCGCTGTGGAAATTGCAGTACCTGTAGCTGAAGACAGCTTATTCGTGGCAATGGCATTATGCATGGGAACCCCTGCAAGTAAATATGCAGGCAGGGAGATCAAACCTCCCCCGCCTGCAATAGCATCAACAAATCCAGCCAGAAAAACCAACGGGCATACAATTAAAAATGTCTGGACTGTAAGCTTCATAATTATTCAGCGTCTTTCTCCGGTCTTATTTCAAGTTCCAGCTCTTTTAACTGTACTTCACTTACTGCACTTGGAGACTGGGTCATAAGACAGGAAGCATCTTTAACCTTCGGGAACGCAATAACATCACGGATGCTGTCAACCTTAGCCATAAGCATAACCAGACGATCCAGTCCATATGCCAGTCCAGCGTGAGGCGGAACTCCGTATTTGAATGCATCCAGAAGGAATCCAAACTGCTCGTGGGCAGCTTCTTTTGTGAATCCAAGTGCTTCAAACATTCTCTCCTGAATGTCATCCTGATGGATTCTGACACTGCCACCACCGATTTCATTACCGTTTAATACGATATCGTACGCTTTCGCACGGACCTTTCCAGGATCTGTATCCAGAAGCGGAAGATCCTCTTCCATAAGCATAGTGAATGGATGATGCATTGCTGTGAAACGGTTCTCTTCTTCACTCCACTCAAGAAGCGGGAACTCTGTTACCCAGACGAAACGATATTCATTCTTGTCAAGCAGATCCATCTGTTTCGCAAGTTCCAGACGAAGTGCGCCAAGTACATCATAAACCAGTTTCTTCTTATCTGCCGCGAACAGAAGCAGGTCTCCTGCTTTACCATCCATAGCAGCTACCAAAGCGTCCATCTCTTCCTCTGTCATGAATTTGGCGAAAGAAGACTTTCTTGTGCCATCTTCGGCAATCGCAATGTATGCAAGGCCTTTGGTCCCGTAACCTTTGGCAAATTCAACCAGTTTATCAATTTTCTTACGAGGCATAGCGCCCTGTCCTTCTGCATTGATACCACGGATACTGCCGCCATTTTCCAGGGCAGAAGTAAATACGCTGAATCCACAGTTCTTCACTACGTCACTTACATCATGCAGTTCCATTCCGAAACGCATATCCGGTTTATCAGAACCGAATCTGTCCATAGCTTCCTGCCATGTGATACGCTGGATTGGAAGTTTTACATCAATGTCAAGAACTTCTTTGAACAGATATGCAAGGAATCTCTCGTTTACATCGATAACATCATCAACATCTACGAAAGAGAGCTCCATATCGATCTGCGTGAACTCCGGCTGTCTGTCAGCACGAAGATCCTCATCACGGAAGCATCTTGCAATCTGGATATAACGGTCATAACCGGAGCACATCAGAAGCTGCTTGTACAGCTGCGGTGACTGGGGCAGACCATAGAAATGTCCAGGATGGACACGAGACGGTACCAGATAATCTCTTGCACCTTCCGGTGTACTCTTGCCAAGCATTGGTGTTTCGATTTCAAGGAATCCCTCTTTTGCAAAGAACTGTCTTGTGAGCATCATAACTTTGCTCTTAAGCATGATGTTCTTCTGAAGATCCGGTCTTCTTAAATCAAGATAACGATATTTCAGACGGATCTCATCTTTTGTCTTGCTGTTCTCTTCGATTGGGAAAGGAGGTACTTCTGCCTCAGACAGTACACGGAGTGTTTTTACCCGAAGCTCGATCTCACCTGTTGCAAGATTCTTATTTACTGCGCCGCCTCTTTCTTCTACCACACCGGTAACAGCGATTACAAACTCGCTTCTCAGCTTGCCTGCTTTGGCAAAGCCTTCTTCGTCAATGCTGCCGTTCTCGAAGATCAGCTGCATGATACCGGAACGGTCTCTTAAATCTACGAAAATGATTCCGCCTTTATCACGGGCTTTCTGAACCCATCCCATAAGAACGACTTCTTTGCCCACCATTTCCTTCGTTACTTCTGCACATCGGCATGTTCTGTGCAGTCCCTGCATACTTTCAGCCATGTTTTTTTCCTCTTTTCATGCTTTTCTATATTAATTATAAAATCTAACGTGATCACATTCTGTCTTTGAAAAATTCTACAAACTCTGTATAGCCTTCTGCAATCATCTGGTCTTTCTGGAATTTCTTATTCTTCTTCATAATAGAAATATTGATCTGTGTTCCTGCATTACGTTCTTCCTGCGCCTGTTTCAGGATTGTAAGCAGTTTGTCTGCAGGCATATTTTTCTCAATGAGATATGCTTTCTTGCCGTTCTTTGTAGGGATTTCGTAGTTTCTCTCAAGAAGAAGCATAACAATACGTTCAAATCCGATGGAGAATCCGCATGCACAGGTATTATTTCCTGTAAACTTGCCGATCATCTCATCATAACGTCCGCCGCCGCCTACACTGCCGCCGAATTCATCCATGGAAATTTCGAAGATCGGACCTGTATAATAGGACATTCCACGTACCAGGGTCGGATCAAATGCCATCTTGAAATCTGCTGTTTTTACAGAATCAACAGTTGAAATGATCGTCTCCAGATCTTCTGCAACCTTAGAATCCAGTACATCTTTTAATTTCTCTTTGATAAAGCGGACACCTTCAATATCAGAAGTGATCTCTTTAAACATTCCCAGATAAGTATCAATACTTTCTCTGGCAAATCCTTCTTTCTCCAGTTCTTCTGCTACTCCGTCCAGACCGATCTTGTCCATCTTATCCAGAATGATAAATACTGTGTCAAAGCTCTCCTGCGGGAATCCACTGTACTGTGCCATTGCCTTTAAAATCTTTCTGTCATTGATACGGATAGTGAAATTATGGAAATCCAGTTTGCCTAACAGTGTTGTAGTAGCCAGCACCAGTTCAATTTCAGCCAGATAAGTAGGCTCTCCCAGAATATCAATATCGCACTGCATAAACTGACGGAAACGTCCTCTCTGTGGTCTGTCTGCTCTCCATACATTTCCCATCTGGAGTGCCTTAAAAGGAACCGGCAGTTCATTGGCATTGTTGGAATAATATCTGGAAAGCGGTACGGTAAGGTCATAGCGAAGTCCGGAATCCACCAGATCTGCCTCCTGCTCTGCTTCTTTCAGTTTCAGCTTCTCGCCACGTTTCAAAATTTTGAAGATCAGTTTCTCATTTTCTCCACCCTGCTTGCTGCAAAGGTTCTCAATATGCTCCACACATGGAGTTTCAATTGCTGAAAATCCAAATGTTCCATAAGTCTCACGGATCATGTTCATCACATAATTACGGATTTCCATCTCTTTTGGTAAAATGTCTTTCATACCGGTTACCGGCTTTTTCTTTAACGCCATATTGTCCTCCTTTTATCGCGTTGTTTTTTCATCTTTATGAACAACTCTCTGGAATGCAAGGAAAACCTGCATATCAAAGTTTTTCACTTCATCGATCATCAGTTCCATCACTGTGGAAATGTCAAATCCCTTCCTGTATGGCCGGTCTGAGATCAGTGCTGCATACACATCACAGACCCTCAAAATCCGCGCCCCGATAGGAATCTCTTCCCCTACCTTATTGGACGGATATCCACTGCCATCATAATTCTCATGATGGTACAGAATACTCTCCAGCACGAAATCCGAATATCCCTGATCTTTCAGTTCTTCATATCCCAATGTAGAATGCATACGGACATATTTCAATTCCTCGATCACCAGCGGATCCTGCTCCTGCCCGTTGATATAGCTTGTCAGTTTCAGTTTTCCAATATCATGAAGCATTCCGGCAATAGCCAGATCATAACACTGTTTATGGGGAAGTCCCAGTTCTTCTGCTACTGCATAGGCCAGATTACTTACCAGCATTCCGTGATGTAATTCTGATGACAGGTCAAACTCCAGAATTCTCTGCTGAGAACCGGCTGCTGTCTTTTGTACTGTACTCAAAGCATTCCCTCCCGGTTTTACAGCCAGGTACTGATCGCTGTCTGTTTTCTCTGGATCATTTCATCTATACGTGAAATGTAATTGGAAACATCTTTCACATTTTCTACCCGTTCAATTCTGTTTCCGTGGTCAAAGACCAGTTTGGAAGAACCGCCTGCGCCTAATGCGATGATCGGCTGTTTTTCCTCCATAATCAGTATATTGTAAATTCCGGCTTTGTCAACCTTTGCATAGCCAACATTTTCGAAATTTCCCTTCATATTCTTCTGTCTGTACAGATAATATGGTCCCATTCCCATCTCATAGGCAGTTTTCATGGTAAGATCCATGATTTCCTGATTATTTTCAAAAGACATTTCCTGATATTTTTCTTTAAAAATGTTCAGTCTTGCTGCTCTTTTCACAGCCAGAGAATGAACCGTCATACTGTCAGGAGCCAGTTCCCGTACCTGTTCCAGGGTACGCCCAACCATGGAAATATCCTCCCCTGGAAGCCCTACGATCAGATCCATATTGATATTATCATATCCCAGCTCCCTGGCCAGATAGAAAGCTTCTTTTGTCTGGGCAACGGTATGTCTGCGGCCGATAATATCCAGAGTTTCCTGATTCATAGTCTGTGGATTTACAGAAATTCTGGTAACCGGATACTCCTGGATCGCCTGCAGTTTCTCCCTGGTAATACTGTCCGGTCTGCCTGCCTCTATAGTAAATTCAGCAAGTCCCTCATAACCGAAAGACTCTCCAACTGTATCAAGAAGTTTCCTGATCTGATGAGGAAGCAATGTGGTAGGTGTACCGCCGCCTATATAAATAGTATCCAGTTTCCTGCCTTTCATCATCCGGGCAGTTTCCCTTACCTCCCTGCAAAGTGATTCCACATATTCATCCGTCCTCTTCTCCCATACTTTCAGCGGATAGGAACTGAAAGAACAGTAAAGACAGATGCTCGGGCAAAACGGAATCCCGATATACAGGCTGTACCCATTCTCATAATCAATGTCCTTAAGGATCTCTCTTTCTCTGTTTGCAATGGTAATGGCAAGGGCAGTTTTCTGCGGGCTGACCAGATATTTCTCTCGCATTTCCTGTGCAGCCTCTGTATTCTTCATCCCTGACTCGATCATTCCCATGGCCAGTTTGGCAGGGCGGATCCCTGTAAGGTTTCCCCACGGAAGTGTTCTTCCGGTCAGTTTCACCAACAGCTGATACAGGGCATATTTGATGCTGTCCTTATTTTCTTTTCTTAATTTATGAGAATCTCTAATCTTCTCATCCCTGATCACAGCGGCACTTATCACGCCCTTGTTTTCGTCCCGTTCATATCTGATCAGGTAACTGTCATTATCCCGTTCCACACGGAAGCGGAGGTCATACTCTGCTTCCTCATCTTCGTAAAGAGTATGTATCTCCGCTTCGGGATAAAATGCTTTGATCAGTTCATAAACATCATGTTCAAATTCTCTGTTCTCAAACAGAATGCCTATTTTATACAAATGGATTATACCTCTTTTCATAACCAATGGTGGTAGATGCATCATGTCCCGGGAATACTTCTGTCTCCTCAGGCAGGGAATCCACCAGTTTATGCAGACTTCTGACAATGTCTGCGGTACTTCCTCCCGGGAAGTCTGTTCTTCCTACAGAGCCGTAGAAAACTGTATCTCCACTGAAAAGTACATCTTCCTCTTCTATATAATAACAGCAGCTTCCTTTCGTATGTCCCGGTGTATGGATTATCTGAATTGTAAATCCAGCCACCTGGAAAACTTCCAGATCATTCAGCAGTACATCCGGTATGATAGAACAGTTTTTGCCATAGTGTGCTGTCATGTTCACAGAAGGTTCACGAAGCATCTCTTCCTCCTGACGACAGGCATAGATCGGAATATTGTATTTTTCTTTCACTGCCTGTGCCGCCATAATATGATCAAAATGTCCATGTGTCAGCAGGATCGCTGCGGGCTTTCCACCCATCTGTATCACTTTCTCATAAATTTTCTCCGGGAAATCAGCCGGATCTATCACAATCATTTCACCTGTAGTTTTATTCTTCAGAAAATAACAGTTTGTATATACAGGACCCAGGATGCATTTCTGCAGTTCTAAATTCTTCATAGAAATTCCTTTCTTTTATACCTTGCGGATTCTTATCAGCCGGTAGTTCTCTCTACATCAATAATACTGTCTACCTGACGTATCTTTTCGATCAGAGATCTTAATTCCTCTTTGCTTCCGATTTCAAAGCTCATGGAGATCGTCGCCTTTTCCTGTTTATTCGTACGGCTGTTAATACTTCTCAGATCTATCTTACGTTCTGTAAAGATCTTGGACAGGTCCACAAGAAGACCTGTTCTGTTGTTGGCATAAACCTGGATCTCCGCCATGTATTTCTCAGCCTGTTTCGTATCCGGCTGCTGCCATTCCGCCTCGATCAGACGTGTACGATCCATCTCTGACATATTCAGCACATTGATACAGTCTGTACGGTGAATAGTAATTCCACGTCCTCTGGTAACAAATCCCACAATCTCATCCCCTGGAATAGGATTACAGCACTTGGAGAAACGTACTGCCACATCATGGATTCCTTTTACCACAATGCCGCTTTTGTTCTTCGTAATATGAAGTTTCTCCTGGGTCTCCCCTGCCGCTTCCAGAACCTGCTCATCTGTGAGGTTCTTTTTGTTTTCTTTATCATAGGCTTCAACCAGCTTATTGAAGACCTGTCCCTCTTTCAGACCACCATGACCGATAGCAGCCAGAACAGATTCCCAGTCACGGAAACCATATTTATGCATAACAGCATCCTGATACTGAGGTTTCGTGTAATTCACAATCTTAAATCCCTTGGCTCTGGCATACTGGGTCAGCATTTCCTTACCTTTAAGAATGTTATCTTCCTTCAATTCTTTCTTGAACCACTGGTTGATCTTGTTCTTCGCCTGGGTACTCTTTACCAGTTTCAGCCAGTCACGGCTTGGTCCCTGAGAATTCTGGGAAGTGATGATCTCGATCCTGTCGCCGTTTTTAATCTGATATTCAATAGGAACAAGTTTGCCGTTTACTCTGGCACCCACCATCTTATTTCCTACTGCGCTGTGCACACTGTAGGCAAAATCTACAGGTGTGGAACCGCTTGGAAGGGTTTTTACATCTCCCTGAGGCGTAAAACAGTAAACACTGTCTGCAAAAAGATCCAGGTCATTCTTCAGAAGGCTCATGAACTCTTTATTATCAGACATATCCCTCTGCCACTCCAGGATCTGGCGTAGCCAGTTCAGTTTCTCTTCCTCACTCTTGCCTACCGGTGCTTTGCCATCCGAGGATTCTTTATATTTCCAGTGAGCGGCAATACCATATTCTGCAGTCTTATGCATTTCAAAAGTACGGATCTGGATTTCGAAAGGCTGTCCATTAGGTCCGATCAGTGTGGTATGCAGAGACTGATACATGTTCGGTTTCGGCATTGCAATATAATCTTTGAATCTTCCGGGAATCGGCTTGTACATCTCGTGAATGACACCAAGAGCTGCATAACAGTCCTTAACTGTGTCTACCAGAATACGTACTGCAAAAAGATCGTAGATCTGATCGATGGTCTTGTCCTGATTGACCATCTTCTTATAAATACTGAAGAAATGTTTCACACGCCCGTCTACCTGCGCTTTAATGTTGGCATCGTCCATGTGTTTCTTGACTTCTTTTACAATGGCACCTACGAATTGTTCTCTTTCACTCTTTCGCAGGGCAATCTTCTCTACCAGATCGTAATAGACGTCCGGTTTCAGATATTTCAGTGACAGGTCATCCAGTTCTACCTTGATCTTGGATATACCCAGACGCATGGCAATGGGAGCATAGATGTCCATGGTTTCTCTGGCTTTCTCCTGCTGTTTCTCAGGGCGCATATACTGCAGAGTACGCATATTGTGGAGACGGTCTGCCAGCTTGATAAGGATAACCCTGATGTCTTTTGCCATGGCAAGGAACATCTTTCGCAGATTCTCTGCCTGAACTTCTACTTTATCCGCGGAATAGGACAGCTGTCCCAGTTTGGTAACACCATCTACAAGAAGTGCTACCTCTGAGCCAAACTCCTTTTCCACTTCTTCATAGGTCATCCAGGTATCCTCCACCGCATCATGGAGAAGGCCGGCCACAATCGTTTCTTTGTCAAGTTCCAGATCTGCCAGAATGATTGCTACGCAAAGCGGGTGAATGATATATGGCTCTCCGGACTTTCTTTTCTGTCCTTCATGAGCTTCACTCGCAACTCTGTATGCTTTCTCGATCATGGAGATGTCTGTTGACGGATGATACTTCCGGACACTGTTTATCAGTTCTTCATAAAGTACCTCCGGACTTGTAAAATCGTGCATAGTCTTTACTGCCGCATCTGCTTTCTTTACAGATTCCAGTTTCTCTTTCTCAACCTGCATTTCATCTTTCTTTGCTTCTGTACTCTTCGTTATCTCTGCCATATGCTCCCACCTGCCTGTCCTGCACAATCAGCTGTGCTTATTTACCATCGTAGCAAATTACGGATGCTACATCATATCCCTTCAGTCTCTCGCGTCCTTTTAATCCTGCAAGTTCCATAAGAAATACAACTTTCACTACTTCTCCGCCAAGCTGTTCTACAAGCTTGATGGCTGCTTCAATGGTACCGCCTGTTGCGATCAGATCATCGATAATGGCAACCTTCTGGCCTGGTTTGATGGAATCTTTATGCATCTCGATCTCTGCACTGCCGTATTCCAGGTCATAGCTTGCAGATACTGTTTCACATGGAAGTTTTCCTTTCTTGCGGATCGGCACAAATGGTTTATGAAGATTATATGCAATCGGAACTCCGAAGATAAATCCTCTGGATTCTGTACCTGCGATCACATCCACGTCAAGGCCTTTCAGACATTCCTGCATGGAATCGATTGCCAGCTGCAAACCGTCTGCATCCTGCAGAACACTTGTAATATCTCTGAAAATAATTCCCGGTTCCGGGAAATCCGGTATGCTTCTTACGTATTCTTCAATTTTTTTCATCTTAATTTCCTCCAAAGCTTTATAATCTATGAATAAAAATACTTTTTTATATAATAAATCATAAATATTTTATAGTATAGCACCTTTTTATTTCAGAATCAATCCTTAGAGCAGCGCGTCTTTCTTCCTGAACAATTATTGGGTTGTTACTGTTCACTCCCAATGTCATTTACTTAAGAGCAAAATAATAGAAATATATCCGCCAAGCGCTATAGGCTTAGTATATTTAAGGATTTATCTAAAAACGGATGCATCTTGTTTGACAAAAAGTAGTTCTTTATAGCTGTTATTTTTCTTAATGCAACAAAAATATTGGAAAACATCTGTTTATGGGTAACCTTAATAAAGGTAAGCAAAAATTTATATTTTACTTCCCGTTTATCGATAAAAGGTCTATATTAATTATGAGCAGTTATCATTATCGGTAACAAAAGCTCATAGGTAGTTTGAACCTGGCTTGGCGGCAAAAGGTTCTATTAGGCCTGATTGCTCTGGCAAACACTTCCTGAACGATATATGTATATTTTTTACTATGGAATGCTTTCAGGCATAACGGATATTTTAAATCACGGTATGCATTTTCCTGTGTCCATCGGAGATGATAGAGTTCCTTGAGGTCATCCATATCAAATTCAATATCAGGAAGATTTGTAATCAGATTTTCATAAATGCCTGGTGCAATCACAATTCGGACAATCCGTAAGGATAGCAGATATTCTGTGAAGGTTTCCGAAATAAAATCCATTGGAACATCTTTACAGATATAACGGTAGTTCTGCAAAAGTTCCCATAGTGCATTATCTTTTAATTTTGCACGCTGGTGATAGAAAGCGGCTTTTGATGGTGTTTCATCCGTGCGTCCGAAGAAATGGTAAAGTTCTTCTCTTAAACAGTCATCTTCCATGGTCAGTAAAAGAAGAAGGAAATCATGAAAGCCAATTTTTCTGTTACGAGTAAAATCTTTATCCGGATGGACCGCAAAGTTTTCAGGTGTTTGGGAAAGTTCGTCAATGGATGCCATAAGCATCTGTTTCATCAAATTTGAATAAGTCATTTTTGCTTCCTTAGTTAGATGATAAATCGTAAATACGTTTCTAACTAATTGGCTTTTTTTCTGATGTCAATCAGAAAAAATCCGCACAAAATTGATGTAATGTCAAGAAATTTTTGAGTTACTGGTAAGAAAAAAGGAAATTCCTTTTTTAGTAAGAAATTTCCCTAAGTAAATGACATTGCCTGTGAACAATAACATTGGGTTACTGCCCACTCCATGCCACTCCTAACAATAATTCTGAATTACGATCTGAATGCTTTCACGTCCCCGGAAAATGTTGATCTCCGGATAGTAAGTTACAGAAATACTGTCTTTCCCATCTATAAATCTTACGAATTCTTCTGCTTCCCCGAAGTATACCCCATCCATAACTGTACCTGACGGATCCATAAGTTTTACTTTTGCCACATTTCGGTTTTTCCCGAACACCCTGCTTTCCAGAACACGAAGTCCTTTCTGGGCAAAAACCGGCTTGGTATTTCCTTTTCCAAAAGGTTCCAGTAAAGAGATCTGCTCTATCAGCTCTCTGGTTATATAAGAAACAGGCATCGGTACATCTATGATCACTTTTGGGCGCAGATCTTCTTCTGTAAGGGTACAGTTTTCATTTAACCGTCTTCTGAATTCTTCTACATTTTTTTCTTCCATGGAAAGGCCTGCTGCCATAGGATGACCGCCGAACTGTGTCATCAGATCCGCGCACTTTACCAGTTCTTCAAACATGGAATAGCCTTCTATGGAACGGCCGCTTCCCTTTATCCCGGTCTCTCCCCTGGTCAGTACAATTGATGGTCTGTGATACTTTTCCCTGATCCTTCCTGCAATGATCCCTGCAATACTTTCGTGACAGTCCGGCAGGAAGATCACAAGCACTCTGTCCTGACCGAGGGATGTCGTTTCCACCATCTGGATGGCTTCTTCTTTTCCTTTCTCTGTCAGTGCTTTTCGGCTTTGGTTTAAAGCTGTCAGATCACCTGCAAGTCTGGCGGCTTTCTCCCTGTCTTTTGCATTCAGAAGAGCCAGGGAACGTGCAGCTGTATCCAGCCTGCCGCTTGCATTGATGCAGGGACCAAGTACAAATCCCACATGATAAGAAGTGATTTTCATATCCTCCAGTCCATTGGCACGGATCAGTTCTCTCAATCCGATATTCTCAGTGTCCTTTAAACGTCTCAGTCCCTCTTTTACCAAAATACGGTTTTCTCCCTGAAGATCCATCACATCTCCTACTGTTGCAATCGCTGCAAGTTCATAATAATCCTCCAGTTCTTTCCTCGAGATTCCATATTCTTCATACAGTGCAATGATCAGTTTAAAGGCAACCACTGCACCACAAAGTCCTTTTTCCGGATAATCACAGTCGGACTGCTTCGGATTGAGGATTGCGTTGGCCGGAGGCAGGAGCACCTGCCGTGTCCCGTTTATTTCCCTGTATGGAATCTCATGATGATCCGTTACGATCACCGTCATATTCTTTTTTCTTGCCATATCTATTTCCGCTGCAGCTGCAATTCCATTGTCACAGGTAACGATCGTATCGATCCCGTCCTCTTCTGCCCTGTTGATCAGGTGTTCATGGATTCCGTATCCGTCTGCTACTCTGTCCGGAATATAAGTATCCACTTTCCCACCAATCCTTGTAAGTCCTTTTAGCAGTACATAAGTGGAAGTAACACCATCTATATCATAATCTCCAATGATTCGTATCTTAGCCTGTGCAGATATTTTCTCCTTCAGAATATCCACGGCTTTTCTCATATCCTTCATCAGCCACGGAGATGGAAGGTCTTCTATGGTTCCTGTCAGATACTCCCTGATTTTCGATTCGTCTGTCACATCCCTGTTTCTGATCAGCCTGGCAATCACCGGATCAATATGAAACTTTTCTCCAATTGCCTGAAAATCTGCTCTCTTAGCTGTCACTACCCATTTTTCCATCTGATATTCTCCTGCATATCTTTATTATATAAAATATCCCGGGGCATTGCTGCCTCGGGATATTTATGTGTCATATCTGTTTATTTCTGTTCCTGTTCATTCTGCTGATCCTTTGCAGCTTCCTCTGCTGCCAGACGCTCAGCTACTCTTTTTCTGTTTTTCTTCTTTGGCTGAGTCGGATCTTTCTGTGATACATCACGGGCTTTTTTCTGTTTGGAAGAAGAATTTCCGGCTGTGGAAGCTGTGGCAATTGCCGGCTGTCCTTTTCCTGTGAATTTCTTCTTCATTACATACCACAATGCACCTGTAATACATACAGAAGAATATGCACCAACAAGAACACCAACCATCAGAGGTGCTGCGAATTCACGGATAGAAGAAACTCCCATAACGTAAAGAACAGCTACCATAATGAAAGTTGTGAAAGAAGTATAAATACTTCTTGTAAGTGTCTGAGTGATACTTGTATTTACGATCTCTTCCAGTTTCTCACGGGAACCGCTGTGCAGGTTCTCACGGATACGGTCGAAGATAACGATTGTTGCGTTGATCGAGTAACCTACAATAGTAAGCATGCATGCAATAAATGTATTACCTACGGATACTCTGGCAATTGCATAGAATGCAAGTACAACCAGGACGTCATGAAGAAGTGCAAGTACCGCACTGCTTGCAAAACGGATATCTTTAAATCTGAACCAGATGTAAAGAAGCATGCAGATTGTAGCTACGATAACGGCTACGATGGCATCACGGCGCATCTCACTACTTACGGTAGAAGAAATACTCTCTGTGGAGATTGTGCTCTCATCTACACCGAATTTCTCAACCAGCGCGTTCTGAAGAGCTTCACGCTCGCTCTGATTCAGAGAACGTGTCTTGATCACCACCTGATTGGTTCCCACTACCTTTGTAGGCTGAACGTTCTTGTCGCCTGTTACCTCTTCTACAACAGGAGTTACTTCAGAGTCAATGGTCTTAATGTCCATATCTTCGTTAAATGTAACTGTTGTAGAGGTACCGCCTGAAAACTCAAGGCTGTAATTTAATGCTTTGTTTCCTGCATGTGAATTTGCGAGCATCGCTACTGGTCCGCAAAGGATCAGGATAATGGAAATAATGAAGAATACTTTCTTCTTTCCAAGGAAATTAATTGATTTGCATGCCTTTGTAGATCCGTAGAACTTCGGATCACGTACACCAACTGCATAAAGTGCATTCACTACAAATCTGGATACAACCAGTGCTGTAAACATGGAGATCACGATACCAAGGGCAAGCGTATAAGCAAATCCCTTAACTGTACCGGAACCAAGCCACATCAGCACGAAAGATGCGATCAAAGTTGTAATGTTTCCATCGAAGATTGCGGAGAAAGCTTTGCTGAAACCGGATTTGATGGAATTTCTTACAGATACCCCTGCGCCGATCTCCTCTCGGATACGTGCATAAATAATAACGTTGGCATCCACCGCCATACCGATACCAAGGATGATACCCGCGATACCCGGCAGGGTAAGGGTAATGTCAAAGGCATTCAGTGTGATCAGCATTAATGAGGTATAAAGGATCAGTGCAACACCTGCAACTACACCAGGTGCACGGTATGCAATGATCATGAAGATAATAACAATGATCAGACCGATCGCACCTGCAAGAACACTTGTGGAGATTGCTTCTTCACCAAGCTGTGCAGCTACAACGCTGGAACGAAGTTCTTCCAGTTCCAGTCCCAGGGAACCGATACGGATATAAGAAGCAAGGTTCTGCGCTTCTTCCAGATCAGACATTCCACTGATCTGTGCTTTTCCACCGGAGATCTCTTCATTTACGTTCGGAGCACTGATGATATTGTTATCATATACAATGGCGATCTGTTTGCCTACGTTATTCTTTGTAGCTTCGGCAAATTTCTCTTTACCGCTGTTGTCGCCGTCAGAAGTAAGTGTAAGGCTTACTACGTATTCTTTGGCACTTGTGCTCTGATTCTGGATGGCACCGCCCTGTGCATCTGCCACATCAGAACCTTCCAGAACAACACTTCCGGATTCTTTGATCTCATCCATACTTCTGGATAGAACATACCCATCCTGTCCTGTAGTAAAGTTCTGGTTTCCGTCAGCATCTTCTTTTGTGATGAAATACAGGGAACCTGGTTTACCCAGATCATTCAGAATAGTATCTGCATCTGTAACACCAGGGATCTCAACTGTAATACGGTCTGATCCTTCCTGGTATACCTGAGCCTCTGTACTGTACTGCTCTACACGCTTCTGGAGCTTGTAGATAGTATCTGACATTTCTTCGCTTGTCGGATTGCTCTCCTTGGCCTGGTAGGTAATGCTGACACCACCAGCAAGATCAAGACCTGTGTTGATATGTTTTGCTGCACCGGTTCCGGTAGGACCGATACCTACGGCTGCAGTAAAGCAAAAGAACACAGTCAGGATCAGTGTCAGAAGCAGCACTACGATTCCTTTACTTTTTTTCATAGTTCTTTTCCCTTCTTGATTTTTTGTCCGCGGTCATGTCCGTCCGCCTGCCAGCCATTTTCTGTTATGATAATAGCCGACGGCGGTATCAGCCAGACAGATTCCTGTCCGCTAATCACATGCTAGTGCGGCTTTTATCATGATGGCGCACTCCACACGTTTTCTCTGGAGTTCGCATCCGATTTCATAATTGCCTTTGATATCTCCCTGGAAATGGAATGCATTTGCTGCACATCCACCGCTACAGTAAAAACGCGCGAAGCAGTTTCTGCAGTCTTTCTTTGTGTAAACATTGCATCCGCCGAATTCCTTCTGGATCTCCGGTTTCACGATGCCTGCATCTACATTTCCCATGAGATACTGTTCTTCACCAACAAACTGGTGACATGGGTAAAAATCACCCCAAGGTGTTACAGCCAGGTACTCTGTTCCTGAACCGCAGCCTGACAGTCTCTTGTATACACAAGGGCCGCCTGTAAGATCGATCATAAAGTGGAAGAAGTTAAATCCTTTTCCTTCTTTCTCTCTCTTGATCATTTCTTTTGCAAGAGTATCATACTCTTCCATAATCTGCGGGATATCCTCCTCGCGGATCGCATACTCCTCTGTATCCGCCGCAACTACAGGCTCTACAGAGATCTGTTTGAATCCAAGATCTGCCAGATGAAGTACATCCTTGGAGAAATCAAGATTATGATGTGTAAAAGTACCTCTCACATAATACTTGTCCTGATTTCTGGATTCTGCAAATTTCTGGAACTTCGGCATGATCAGATCATAGCTTCCTGCACCTTTTCTAAATGGGCGCATGTAGTCATGAACTTCCTTACGTCCGTCCACGCTGAGTACAACGTTGCCCATTTCCTTGTTGCAGAATTCCATCACTTCATCATTCAGAAGAACTCCGTTTGTTGTCAGAGTAAAACGGAATTTCTTATTATGAAGCTTCTCCTGCTCTCTGCCATATTTGACCAGATCTTTTACAACTTTCCAGTTCATCAGCGGCTCTCCGCCGAAGAAGTCTACTTCCAGGTTTCTTCTGGAACCTGAATTGGCGATCAGGAAATCCAGCGCTTTCTTGCCGACTTCATAGGACATCAGAGCTCTTCTGCCATGATATTCGCCCTCTTCGGCGAAACAATAGCGGCAGGCCAGATTGCAGTCATGTGCAATGTGCAGGCACAATGCTTTTACAACGGTCTGCCGGTTGTTTGAAAATTCTTCAATTACATTCTCGTAAACATCTTTTGTAAAAAGCATTCCATCTTCTTTCAACTTGTTACACTCTTTTACAGATGTTTCGATATCTTCTTTCTTATATTTGTTTCCCAGTTTCTCTGCAATGGTATCTATGTCCAGACCCTCTTCCAGATACGGAAGAACTTCATATGTAACTTCATCTACTAGATGGATGCATCCACTGTTGATGTCCAGCACAATATTGAAACCATTGCTTTTATAACGGTGAATCAGACTCATTTTAATTAAAATCCTTTCTAAGCGTAAGATAAGCAGCGAAGCACTTACACTCCGCTGCTTATCTCATTTTTCCATAGCTGGTCTTATTTCTGCTCGCAGCTCTGGTTTCCTACTGTACAGGAAGTTTTACATGCGGACTGGCAGGAAGTCTGGCACTCGCCACATCCACCTTTCTTAACTGTGTTCTGTAAGTTCTTTGTATTCAGGGTTTTGATATGTTCCATAACTCTATCCTCCTTATGTAATTATATTCTTGGCATAGTATACCATAGATTTTCATATTTTGAAAGTTTTTTTTTACGACAGCATTCCACCAAGTGTTCCGCCCCCTGCACACATAAAAAAGCAGGTCACTGCATGGGTTATGCTCATATCCCAATGTCCCCTTACAGCAAAGGAAACAAGCAGTAAAAGCAGGTAATAGGCGGCCCCTGTTCCTACTCCCCAGAGATATTTATCTCTGTGCAGAATCCTGCCTGCCATAAATCCTCCCATAAAACACGCAAGCACATATACTACTGTAATTCCCACGTCAACCACAGTTTCCCCCAGATCAAAGGAAAACAGCGCAAATGCCAGCAAAAGCAGAAGTACACCCGTCAGTGCATATGCGAACAGCAGCGATTTCAAAACAGCTCTTATTCTCATGTCTTTCCCTCCTGCTTAAATATATGGAAAGAATATTTATGTTATTCTATCTTATTTCTTTTTCTTCTTCAGGAAAACAACGGCTCCTATGACCACGACTGCCGCTGCGATCAGAACAACAAACGGCACAATATTTGTGGTATCACCAGTTTCCACACTGTTCTGTCTGGAAGCATTGCTGTCCTCTGCCTGACTGTCATCAGAGGAAGCGTCTGATGCATCTGCTGCCGCACTGTTATCAGAGCTGTCCAGACCTGTATTCTGCTCATTTCCTGAAGCTGTACTGCTGTTTCCTGTATCTGAAACAGGTGTTACTGTTACCGGTGCTGCTGTAGGTGTTGCTGCCTGTGAATCAGAGCCGCTGTTCGGTCCCACCAGCTGTTTGCTGCCTGCAATTCCGAAAGGACTGAATGAATGAGTACTGAACACCATCACATCCCCCTCCACACTTGGAATGATCGTTTCCGTAGCACCATTATCCAGAAGATGCTCGATGGTATACTGATATCCTTCTTTGACAGGAACTGTCACACTGATATATTCGCCGCTTGGGATTTCATATTCTGTATTATTCTGCAGATCCCAGAGTTCAAATTCATAGGACTGGAAAATCATGGCATCATCTTCATTGGTAAACTGATAGTTGTCTCCGCTTGATACTCTGAACTGAACATACCATGGCAGATTGATCCCGCTCACCGTAATGCCATTACAGGTATGATTAATGTCTGCCCTTTCTTCTTTCTCTGTTTCAGAAATACTGTCATCAGCATCTTCTGGACGATCATCTTTCTGTTCCGGCTGAATTGGATTGTCAAAAATATTGTCAGATGGTTCTGGTGTTTCCGTAAGTTCTGGATCTTTCTGCTGATCTTCATCTTCTGATTCAGACGGGGTTTCTGTCACAGACAAAACAGGAGTTACTGACGGATCCTCGGATGGAACTTCTTCAGAGGTATCTGCAGGAGCTTCAGATACTGCCGGTGTCTGTTCTGCAGCTGATGAGTCCTCTGCATCTGGTGTCTCTTCGCCGTTTTCAGATGGTTCTTCTGATTCTCCCTTATCTTCCGTTTCTTCAGGTGTTACTGTTACCTGTGCATCCTCTGCCGAGTCTGTCTCTTCTTTATTTGCAGTATCTGTATTCTCTGTCGTATCTTCTGCTGTGTCTTCGTCCGGATCCTCTTCATCCGTGTCCGCCAAGTCATCACCGAAATCTGCAACAACAACATTTATGTATCCCACTACCTGTCCGGACTCTTCATCCCATCCTTCCAGATGGCTTAAATCCTGTCCTTCTGCAGGTGTCAGGAGCACCTGACAGGATTCAACTCTTTTCGTAGGAACATAGCTTCCATCTGCCCATTCCAGAATGCCGTACTCATTCCCCGGGAGTGTGATATTTTCCAGCTCTGTAGGTTCGCTGATCGTAATATTATCAGGAATCACATCTGCCAGTGTTTCCTGTCCCTGTGCTGCATTTACAGATGTCATGCTAACAGGAACCTGACCGGTGATCAAGGCTGCTGTTAATACCGCTGCTGCCAGAAAACCTGCTCTTTTTGTATATTTATTATTTTTGATCATTCTATTTCTATTTGACATATTTACACCTCTATATTATTCGACTGTTCGACTTATATTCTCTATTTTTCTTAATATTTTTAATTTATCTGTACTGATTTCTGTTTTATATGACACGATAATATCGTGTGTTTATATCTTATCAAAACAAATTGATTTTGTAAACATTTTGTAACATAATTTTCAATAATATTTTTCACCTGTATCACATTTCTATCAGAAAATGCGGAAAAAAAATCTTTTTTCCATAATACAGGCAAATTTTGTCGAATGAATTATAGCACAAATTATTTTGTTCTGACACCCCCATTTTCACATTTTTCATGTGTAATTTTCTTTTTCTTGATTTTCAATAAGAAATCATGTATATTCTTTAATAAAAATGATAAAAACAATTTCAGCCTGTTACAGACTGTCAATATAAAGGAGTGAATATTTTGGATTCAGGTATTATTTTTCAGGCAATTACAGTTCTTATATTGATCGCACTCTCTGCCTTTTTCTCTTCCGCAGAGACATCCATGACCACTGTAAACAAAATAAGGATACAGGCTCTGTCCGAACAGGGTGACAGGCGGGCGATCATTCTGGAAAAAGTCATTTCCGACTCTCCAAAAATGCTCAGCACTATTCTCATAGGAAATAATATTGTAAATATGTCTGCATCTTCCCTGATGACTACTCTGACCATCCGGGTATTCGGTAATGTATATGTAGGTATTGCCACAGGAATCCTCACCTTACTGATCCTGATCTTCGGTGAGATCACCCCGAAAAATCTGGCAACCATCCATTCCGAAAAATTTGCACTGGCCTATGCCAGAGTGATCTACGGACTGACAGTGTTCCTTACACCTGTAGTATTTATTGTCAACAAGATCACAGACTGTGTACTTGCACTTTTCCATGTAGACCCCAATGCCAAGGCCAATTCCATGACGGAACATGAGCTGCGTACCCTGGTCAATGTAGGTCAGAAAGAAGGCGTCATTGAAAGCGAAGAAAAGCAGATGATCTATAATGTTTTTGACTTTGGTGATTCCATCGCCAGAGATGTTATGATCCCCCGCATTGATATGACCTTTGTAAATGTGGATTCTACTTATAAAGAGCTGATGGAAATTTTCAAAGAAGATATGCATACACGTTTCCCTGTGTATGAAGATAATACCGACAATGTCATCGGCATTATTAATATGAAAGATCTGCTGGTTTACCCAAAAGAACAGCCTTTTTCTATCCGTGCCATTCTTCGTGAACCATATTTCACCTATGAACATAAATCCACAGCAGATCTGATGATCGAGATGCGTAAGGCGTCTGTAAACCTGGCTATCGTGCTGGACGAATACGGTGCCACCGCAGGACTTGTCACTCTGGAAGATCTTCTGGAAGAAATCGTAGGTGAGATCCGCGATGAATACGATGCTGACGAAGCTGAAGATATCAAAGAAATTCAACCAGGAAGAGAATATCTTGCTCTTGGCTCTGCCAAACTGGATGATATCAATGAAACCATCGGCACAGAACTGGCTTCCGAAGATTATGATTCCATCGGAGGCTATATCATCGAACAGCTGGACTGCCTTCCAAAAGACGGCCAGTCCGTTACTCTGGAAAGCGGTATCCGCCTGGTAGTTGACCGTATCGATAAAAACAGAATTGAACTTGTCCATATCTGGCTTCCTGAAAAACAGGAAGATCCAGATTCTGATGAATAAAAGCCGGGAATCCGGCTTTTATTTTTGCAACATCAGCGAAAACTGTTTTATGATCCTAGTGATCTCACCTGTAACTGCGTCAATCCCTTCTTCCGTTTTTCTCCAGTTCTGTTTATTAATCCCGTCCGTTTCTGAAGGCACTACATAGAATCTGGTTTCCGGATACAAAAGCTGATAATACATAAGCGCTCTTCTGCTGTGATAATTTTTACAGCACAGGATCGCCTTTTTTATATTCAGTCCTGCCTGATCCGTCACCTGTCTGGAATAAATTGCATTTTCATAAGTAAATGTTGCCATGTCTTCCCTGAGGATCCGCTCTTTTGGAACTCCATTCTTTATCAGGACATCCCTGAGAAATTCCCACTCTGTTTCATAAGTTCCATTATATATGTCCCCTTTTGCCAAGACTCCCGAAAACTTCTGATTTATCACACTGTAGCGTCCGCTTGGCAGCACCCAGGCTGCCATTCCTTCTTTATACAGCCTGGCTGCCTGTTCTGCCATCTGCGGATAACCGTTTCCAGGAACAAAAATAATGTCTGCCTGCTCCGGTTTGCTTTCTACAAAAATAAAATTCTCCGTATCTTCCAGAAATTCAGGATATGTCTGCTTCATCCTATTGTCTCTCCATTTCTCTGTATTTTTTCAGATTATATCACATTCTTCCTGACAGATAAAGTAACCCCTCTGCCATCTTATCTCGTAACGATCACTGTGCTGTATCCGTCATCCCGCAGCCGCTGCTCCATGTTTACTGCATTCCCAATCTGCTGATATGCTCCGGTCTGTACTTTATACAGTCCGTTCTCATGCAGCAAAAATGCCGGATATCCTTTCTCAAGAAGCTGATACAACATGCGATCTGCATTTTCCCTTTTCCTAAAAGATCCTGTCTGTACCCGGTAATACAAAGGTTCCTCCACTGTCTCCTGATCCAGGGTTCCCAGTATAGCTTCGGCAATGCTTCTGGCAATCTGGTCGAATTTTTCATCAAACAGTTTATTATCCTCATCTGAATTAATGAAACCTGTTTCGATGAGCAGTGCCGGCATCTTTGTTCTGCGCAGAACTACAAGTCCCGGCCTTTCTTTCACTCCGATTTCCCGGAATCCCAGTTCTCCAAGTGCTCCTACAATATTCTCTGCCATCTGGTACTTTATCCCACTTTTATCATAAACCAGCACTTCTACCCCATTATACTGGTTATCTTTCGAGCTGCTGTTTCTGTGAAAAGAAATAAAATAGTCCACACCTGCCTGATTAGCCAGCTGTGCTTTCTCAAATGGTGTCTGATAAACATCTGTTGTCCTGGTATAAGAAACATTAATTCCGTTATCCTCCAGAATCTTCCCCACAGCCAGTGCCAGTTTCAGATTATCATCCTTTTCCTGACGTCCCTTATATACTGCACCCGGATCCTGTCCGCCGTGTCCTGCATCCAGCATGATCGAATAAGCCATAATATATCCCTTCCTTTTTCTGCCTGTGCTGTTTTATGCACCGACAGAAGAAATCATTTCTGTTTCATTATATGTTTTCCTTTTCTTCATGGTTCCCTTTTGTATCCCTTATTTAATTCTTTAACTTTCAATATACTTCTTGACTTTTAAGCGTTAAAGCATTATACTGAAAAAGTCAATTTATTCCAAATATAATTTTAGGAGGAACCATATATGAAAAGAAAAGCATTAACCATCACTCTTGCCGCAGTCATGGCAATGGGAACATGCGCAGTAACAGCAAGTGCCGCTGACGGAGATACATATAATATCGGTATCTGCCAGCTTGTACAACATGACGCTCTTGATGCAGCAACACAGGGATTCAAAGATGAAGTTATCAAAGAACTCGGTGAAGAGGCAGTTACATTTGATGAGCAGAACGCACAGGGTGATTCCAATACCTGTTCAACAATCGTTAACAGCTTTGTTTCCAACAACGTTGACCTGATCCTTGCAAACGCAACTCCGGCTCTTCAGGCTGCAGCAGCTGGAACAAGTGATATCCCGATCCTTGGAACTTCCGTTACAGAATACGGCGTTGCACTTGGACTTGATGATTTCGATGGAACTGTAGGCGGAAATATTTCCGGAACTGCAGACCTCGCACCACTTGATGAGCAGGCTGCAATGCTTAACGAACTTTTCCCTGATGCCAAGAATGTAGGACTTCTCTACTGTTCAGCAGAAGCGAATTCCCAGTATCAGGTAGATACAGTAAAAGATGCACTGGAAAAACTCGGATACACCTGTGAATATTATGCATTCTCTGATTCCAACGATCTCTCTTCCGTTGTTACAACAGCTGCCGATGCAAGCGATGTGATCTATGTACCGACAGATAATACTGTTGCATCTAACACAGAAATCATCAACAACATCTGCCTTCCGGCAAAAGTTCCGGTAATCGCAGGTGAAGAGGGAATCTGCAACGGATGTGGTGTTGCAACTCTTTCCATCAGCTACTATGACCTGGGTGTTACAACCGGTAAAATGGCCGTTAAGATCTTAAAAGACGGAGAAGACATTTCCACAATGCCAATTGAATATGCACCTAACTTTACCAAAGAATATAACAAAGATATCTGTGAAGAACTCGGCGTTACTGTTCCGGATGACTATGTAGCTATCGGAGAAGCTTCCGATGACACAAAAGAAGCTGCTGACGACACAGCCGAAGAAACAGCAGATGATACGGAAGAAGCTGCTGAATAAGATCAGAATAAAATTTAACTTATATGCGATCAGCGGGAAAGGTTTTGACACCTCTCTCGCTTTTCGCGTCTCAACAGGAGGAAATAACAAATGCAAATTATGACATTAATCGCTGCACTTCCCGGTGCAGTGGCTCAGGGTCTGATCTGGGGAATTATGGCGATCGGAGTTTATCTCACTTTCCGTATCCTGGATATTGCAGACCTTACCGTTGATGGAACCATGTGTACCGGTGGCGCAGTATGTATTATGATGATGCTTTCCGGACATAACGTCTGGATTTCTATGCTGGCAGCTACCCTCGCCGGAATGCTCGCCGGTCTTGTAACCGGAATCTTTCACACATTTATGGGAATCCCGGCAATCCTTGCCGGAATCCTGACACAGTTGTCCCTGTATTCCATCAACCTGAAGATCATGGGAAAAGCCAATCAGGCGATCAATGTTGACAAATACAATCTTCTGGTTTCCCTGCGCCATATTAAGAATACAGACCTTTCCAAGAACACCATTTTTATCGTAGCAGTTATGTGCGTTATTCTTATCGCTGTTCTCTACTGGTTCTTCGGAACAGAACTTGGTTCTTCCCTTCGTGCAACCGGATGTAACCCGAATATGTCCCGTGCGCAGGGTATCAACACCAGCATGAACAAAGTTCTGGGGCTTATGATCTCCAATGGTCTGGTAGGACTTTCCAGTGCACTCCTTGCACAGTATCAGGGATTCGCAGATGTCAACATGGGACGTGGTTCCATCGTTATCGGTCTGGCTGCTGTTATTATCGGTGAAGCGATCTTCGGACGTATTTTCCGAAATTTTGCCCTTCGCCTGACAGCTGTTATCCTTGGTTCCATCCTGTATTACCTGGTACTTCAGGTTGTTATCTGGATGGGTATCGATACAGACCTGCTGAAAATGCTCTCTGCCA
The DNA here is from genome assembly GCF_033096465.1 of Blautia luti. Lineage (NCBI taxonomy): Bacteria > Bacillati > Bacillota > Clostridia > Lachnospirales > Lachnospiraceae > Blautia > Blautia luti. Next base: position 2,393,277 of record NZ_AP028156.1, read on the forward strand.
TCGTGGTTGCCCTCTTCCTCGCATTTCCATACTGGAAAGGCAAATACTTCAGTAAACCAGTAAAAAGGGGAGGTAAATAAAAATGCTTGAACTTAAAAATATCTATAAAACCTTTAACCCGGGTACTATCAATGAGAAACGTGCCCTAAACGGACTGAACCTGAAACTGAATGAAGGCGATTTCGTGACAGTTATCGGTGGAAACGGTGCAGGAAAATCTACCATGTTAAATGCAGTTGCAGGAACCTGGCCTGTTGACGAGGGCCAGATTCTTATCGATAACATTGATGTCACCAAACTTTCCGAGCATAAACGTGCCACATATCTCGGCCGTGTATTTCAGGATCCTATGACAGGCACGGCTGCAACCATGGGCATCGAAGAAAATCTCGCCCTGGCGAAACGCCGTGGTAAATCCCGTCTCCTTCGTCCAGGCATCACTAAGGCAGAACGTGGAGAATATAAAGAACTGTTAAAAATCCTGGGACTTGGTCTGGAAGACAGACTTACTTCCAAAGTAGGACTTCTCTCCGGCGGTCAGCGACAGGCTCTTACCCTTCTTATGGCAACACTTCAGAAACCAAAGCTTCTGCTTCTGGATGAACACACAGCAGCTCTTGACCCTAAGACAGCAGCCAAGGTTCTGGAAATCACAGACATGATCGTAAACCGTGATCACCTTACAACCCTGATGATCACTCATAATATGAAAGATGCTATTGCACACGGCAATCGCCTGATCATGATGATGGAAGGTAAGATCATTCTGGATATCCAGGGTGAAGATAAGAAGAAACTCACTGTGAAGGACCTGCTGGATCAGTTTGAACGTGCCAGCGGAGAAGAATTCAGTAATGATTCTGCTTTATTAGGATAATATTGATATCTATATGTTTTTACAGAGACTGTCCGATAGGAACGGACAGTCTCTGTTTACGTTTCTCCTGATATCCTGTAGATTTCTTTATGATCTGACTGTAATTTCAGATTACCGAATCCGTTATGTCATCTGTTTCTTTTTCCGGTGTAACACAGATGAATTTATGCGTTTCCCGACAGTACTGATAAATTCTGGAGGTAAGATAGTCCTCCTTCGGTGTTGCCTCCTTAATCGTATCCTCCAGAACATTTTCCAGATCATCCGGATCTACACAGTGATCATTGTGTATCATCACTTCATGGATACTGGTAAAGACCATATAGAAATCAGAATCCAGCAGATATGCCAGCCGTTCAGCCACCCCCGGCAGAAATACAGCAACTGCTCCATTTGTCTTCCTGGATGTACTCAGGCAGTTTCCCATTGCATCTTTCTGAAGTTTCGCAATTCCCGTGAGATCCATGAAATTCTCTCCTTCATAATCTGGGTTAAAGATCATCTGCTCCCATCTGTAAATTCTGGGAGGACTCATAAAGTACGTATTCAAAAGAGCTTCTTTAAACACTTCATCGCCGTTTTTTCCCCATTTAATCAGTATTTTCTGACGGATCTTCGTGCTGGTCACACATCCGTTATATTCCGATACCTTCATATAAAGAACCAGTGCAATATCTCCCAGAGATCTGTATACTGCATCTTTTAACTCTTCTTCATATTTATCTTTATTCAGAAGCCGAATAAAAAGTCTGTTTTTTATTTTCTCATAATCTGTGATCTCTCGGGTCTTCTCATAAATTTCTGATTCCCTGATCCGGGAAATATCTCCTACGATTTCATCCAGAATCTCCCCCATGGAAGTTCCTGTCTCATAATTTCTGTAAAGTTCCCTGGTATACAGGCCGCATACTTCCCATGCATCCTCGTGCTCTGCAAATTTCACAAGAAGACGGTCACCTACAGGTGCATATTTCCCACCCTCCTTTTCAAAATGCATGTTTTCCCTGACAATCCCGGTTGCTTCATGAATTCCTGATTTCAGTTCCTCGATAAAGGTTTCATAACTTTTCTGCATATTCAGTTCCTTTCTTGATTTGAAAAATAAAACGGGCAGGACGCCCTGACTTGATATGGAATGTCCCATCCGGGACAATAGAAAAAGGGAAGCTTCGCGCTCCCCTGAGAGTCGCTGTAGACCAAGTATAAAATAGTCACAGCCATTTGTAAAGCAGTTTTCATCGACAAATCTGCTTACAGTTTTTTCATTTTTTCCAGATAATCCAGAAAAGCTTCACAGCCTTCCACCACATCCGCATAAGTGACATCAAATCTTCCCGTATACCAGGGATCCGATATATCTCTGGGAGCGTCACTGTAATCCAGAAGCAGCTTTACCTTCTTTTCCGGATCACTCTTCACTATACGCAGCATATTTTTCAGATTCCAGTGATCCATTTCCAGAATGTAATCGTATTTTTCATAATCTTCTTTCTTCAGCTGTACTGCTCTTTTCCCCTTACAGCTGATCCCATGTTTCGCCAGTTCTTCCCACGCCGGTGGATAAACCAGATTCCCGGTTCCATCCCAGATCTCTTCTGTACTGGTCGCAGCAGATGCGATATAAAATCTGTCAGCAAGATTCCTGCCGGAAACCACATCTTTAAAAATGAACTCCGCCATGGGAGAACGGAAAAGTTTCGTGAACATATAACAGAAAATCTTTTCCTGCTATTATAGCTCCTGCCACAATATCCAACTCTATTATAATATCACCATTTTCTAATACAGTAATCCTTTTTGTATGTTCAATTAAAAATCCACCTTACTATTGGTCTTATGTCAAGATTTAGTACAAGTTAAAATGAGAAATTTCTCCCCATTTTAACCTGCCTGAAGCTCAGCCTCAGTGTGCGTTCTTTCATACACTCGTTCGAATTCGTTTGGCGACATATAATTGCAATGGCTATGAATTCGTTTCGTATTGTAGAAAGCTTCCAGATATTCAAAAAACAACTGGTATGCCTGCTCATATAATCAAGTGTTTTTTATTAAAAATTAAAGGTTTTCAAGCCTCTTATATCTCAGCGAACAAGCGATGTATCAGGTACTGAAATAGCGGATAATGGGTATACGAAATAAATGGTTTCTTTGTGTACTCGATACCTCTGTAGTCGAAAGCTCTGGCATAGTGCATTTCACTTCCAACATCGATTCCGAGTACTAAAGTTTTTTCTGTAATAGCTTCAATTTTTGCATTCTGTGTGTTAAACTTCATTGTAGATACCTCAGAGTACAATAAGACTACTAACCTGCCAGTCAGTAGTCTTATTGTACTCTGAGGTATTTTCAATTTTCAACATCCACATTTTTTATTATACAGGAAGCTACTTACATCCAAAACGGTCATTCCTCTTCATTCTCTTCTCTTTAATTGTGGAGTTCTCCATGTTCTTTCAGATACTTTAAAAACCCCTCACATCCCTCAATTACATCATCATAAGTCTCATCAAAATTTCCAGTATACCACGGATCCTCTATATCTCTTCCTGATCCGGCGAATGAAAGAAACTTGTACACCTTTCCCTCCGGATCTCCCTTAAGCATCCTGTTAAGGTTCCGTATATTGGCGGTATCCATGCCAATAATATAATCAAACTTATCATAATCAGCTAACGAGATCTGCTTAGCTCTATGAGGCACTAACGGGATCCCTACCTCTCTCAGTTTATTTACTGTACCTCTATGCGGAGGATTACCAATTTCCTCCCGGCTTGTTGCAAAACTATCTATCACAAACTGATCTGCTAAGCCCTTAGCCTTTACCTTATAGTTAAAGACGCTTTCACTTAAAGTCGATCGACAAATATTCCCATGACAACAAAAAGCTACTCTTATCATTGTTTTCTCCTATCCTTACGCAATTTTTAAATACACCTTTCTCTCTGTTATTTGTTCACAATAGTGCAGGTAGTGCCGTGGCAGATAAATAACACTCTTATCATTGCTTAAAACTCCTTGAAATGCTGTATTTACGCTGTTTACAGGCATTTTCCGATAATCTTCAATCCTGTCATTTTCCTGTATATCACAGCATAAATTCGTATATTTTCTTATCCAAATTTAGTAACTTCTTAGTAATAACCAGCCTGGAAAACAGGCTCTCTAAGAACCTTATAATCAGATTATTTTTAATTCTTTTTTCTATTATTTTATCATACTATGCCAGTTTTGCAATCCTATTCATCTCTTCTTTTGCATCAATTAATCCCAGATGCGTATATACATTTAACGTAACCCCTATATCAGAATGTCCCATTAAATATTGGAGTGCTTTCGGATTCATTCCAGCTTTCGCCATATTGGAACAATATGTATGCCTACATACATGAGGCGTGATCTTTGGCATTTGTTCCTCATGAGTACGATTATACTTTCCTAACGCCCACTGAAAATGTTTTTCCCAATGGAGTGCTACCTCAGGCATATCTTTTTTATCCAGGAATAAAAATCGACTATATCCATCTATAATCGGCTCAACCCTTACTTTTTTACGGTTTTTCACAATCTGTTCAAAACATTCATAAACTTCATCTGTCATCGGCAACATTCGTGTTCCACTTGAAGTTTTGGTATCTTCAATGACGTACTGCATTCCTCTGGTTCTCTGAAGCTGATGATTCACATTGATTTTTCTCTCCTGAAGATCAATATCTTTCACTGTCAATCCACAAAACTCAGAAATACGAAGTCCAGTCTTAAACAAAATAAACATTCCATTATAGTATTTTGAGTAATGGTCATCATTTCGGATAAACTCCAGAAATAACTCTTCCTGTTCTTTTGTAATTGCCTGTCTTGTAACACTGTCATTTACGACAACTGTACATAATTGAAATTCAAAAGGATTCTTGCGCAGTAAATCATCTTCAACTGCCATCTGAAATGCAGGTCTTACAATTCCACGCACACTGTGAATGGAACTGTATCCTCTTCCATCTGCTTGCAGCTTAATAAACCATGCTTTTGCATCCGACAATTTTATTTTATCTATTCTTCTGGTTCCGAATTCTTCTTTTTTTATTATATTGATCACAAAATCATAGTTCGCCTGAGTATTATGACGAACCCCCTTTTTTTGTCCAATATATTTTTGAACCAAATCCAAAACTGTTAAATTTCCTCCGTAAGGTACTATACCATCATGTAAATCTCTTTGGATATTTTTTTCTTTTTCCCTTAGAGCTAAGCATGGTCTGCATCCAGTTGGCAGAGAATCTGTTGGCTCTAATTTCCAACTATACAAAAACTTCTGCTTTCCATAACAATCTGTATATACAAACGCATATCTTCCATCTTTTCTCTGACTTTCTCCGTTTCGTAAAATTCGACCTTTTTTATCTCGTCGTTTTTGGTCACTTTTTGTTTTACCCAAACGTCTTCGCCCCTTTCTACGAAGAAGCCCTAGCACGATATAGGTATTATATCATACCAGGGCTAACATTTCCACTTTAAAGTGCTAAATTGTTCGTATATTTTTTACAAAGACGTAGTCTGATCCAGAAAGGCCTCAAATTTCTTACGGTTAATCAATGACTTACACCCCACCTGGACTGTAAAGCAACATTCTGAATTTAGATGTTCCGAAATAAGCATCCTTATTTTCTTTTCACCTATTCCGAAATATTGCACTGCTTCATCCACCGTAAGCATATATTTTTCCCAAATTGGAATCTTACCTTTTTCAATTTTAATCGCCACTCTTCTCTCCTCCTTTTCTCTTTGGACAAAACATTTTTATCTGCCCATGACAATTTACAATTTTATACACTGTCATCGGCAGATAAAATTACAATACAGGTGGCAGTTCAGTACTCTGCCCACATCGGTTTTGCACCGTCATTAAATATGACCAGATTTTTTCTGGAAGTATCATTATCACAGATATGCTTCGTCGCCCTGTGCAGCTGCTACACATTTTGTCAAATTCTTCTCGCTCCATACCTTTACTTCAATGTTATATTTCAGCATTTCCTCGTATTTACTCCATTAACAGAGCAGATATATCATGGCGGATTTACCTAGTGGCTCTACATATCTTCACGTCCTGTATGTAAAACAATATACAATTTTCAAGGTACAAAAATTCCTGAAGGGGAAAAGGAATCTATATTAAATACTCCCTTTACTGATTACTTTTCCTTACATATGATTTCGTATCAAATCCCAAGGTCTTAGTAATCAGTTTTGCTTCCAGGCGTTGACGCAGAGTTTCATCTACACAGTAATGCACCTGTCCAAATTCGTCAAACATTTTTCTGGTAGCCAAAACTGTTATGTACCCTTCATAATGCTTCAACACTGCCTGGATTGCCTCAGTATCACCAGTTGATGCTGCCTCAATAACATGGAATGGCAGCAAATCAAATGCGCATTTCTGTTTTTTACTTTTTTTCATTTGCAGATTCCTCCATATTTTTTCTCATCAGTTCCAGTGATCGTCTACGATGCTCATTAATTGTGCTGCGTACAAGATTCATTTCTCTGGCAATGTCTGCATCACTCATATCCATAAAATATGATAATAACACAACATTCCTTTTCTTTTCAGTAAGTGTCTGCAGTGCTTCTGCAATCAATGCATCTTTGACTTCTATGTCGTAACCCAGGACCTGAAAACGATGTGTTTCCATTTCATGCTCATCCATTATAAAAAGTCTGCTCAACTCCTTTTCTGATAATTCTGACAACATCACTTCATACTTCTGGCGATATGCCATATGCTTTTCATAATTAATAACTTCACTTTTCAATGCCAGCTTGCACAGAGAATCAAACTGATGTCTGACTGTCTGCTCATCTTGAAAAGAGGATTGCTCCATAAGAGTTCACCTCCTTCCCCGCCGGTAGGCAATAAGCAAAGTTCTTGCTTCCCCTTCACACATATCCCAAACGGATGAGTGCATTTGTCGGGGTGTGGGAAGAAATTTTTAAAAAATTTCTTAATAAATACGAGAAAATTGTTTTTCCTGTATTTTGAGGTATATAAAAAACGTCCTAATGGGTAGTTTTTAGCCCATCGGACGCTATTTATATCAAAAGATAATATTTTGCCATCATTTTTTGTGGCATATAATTCACTTTTTGAGGTAAAGAAATTTATTTGCTTTTTTGAACTATTTATCTATTTCATCCGTCACGTAATGACGGATATGATACCAGACAATAAAATTCTTAATCTTTCCTATACCTCCGGATCTGTTTTACGGAAATTCAGAATTTTATATGTCTTTTAAAAAGTGAAATATCACCCTCTTTTTTAGTGAAATATTAGTTCATTTTCTTTCAAGAAAGGGAACTATACACTAAACATGGAGGTGTATCATATGCCAAAACAAACAGATAAAGAACTGGGATTGTTTTTTAAGAACGCCCGACACGAGCAAAAATTGACTTATGAAGAATTAGCTGAAAAAGCAGAAATGTCCAGCCGATATTTAAAGGAAATTGAAAATGGGGGCCGAGTTCCCAGTTTTCATAAAATCAGAAAACTGGTACGCGCTTTAAATGTTCCTCCTGAACCATTGTTTTATCCAAACAATCATACAGATAATCTTGATTATCAACGCCTGCTCATGTACCTGTCAAAATGCAACGATGAGCAAATTACCGCTATCCTTGCCATCGTAGAAGCATACCTGCGCACATACAAAATTCCTACAGACCACGATAAACAAGATCCCTGAAATTCATTTGAATTCTATCTGAATTATTCTGAAGAAGCGGTATGGTTTCCCATACCGCCACTCTTAACGTGCATATTTTTCTATCATTCTCTTAACATTCGTGGATTTCTTTATTGCCCCTATATTAATAAGAAACTCAACTACATCCATCATTCCCTGGTAATAAGCCCGCTGCTCCTCTTCATAATGGAAATGTTCTAACTGATCCAGATATTTATTCCAGAAATTCTGCTCACACTCTGGGATTTTTTCCAGATGTAGTGGCAGCTTCTTTTGTATTTGTTTCAAATTCTTCTCTGCTTCTTTCCATTCTTCCGGCTGTACTGTATATTCTCTTTCTCCGGAGTCACAGCGCAATTCCTCAAATAAATTCGATACTGCTTCATAAAATTCATTCATCTTCTTTCCACCTCTCATTAGAATTATTTCTCATTACAGGCAGCATTATCATTTTCTTATTTCAAAAATCAAATAAACTTTCCAAAAACTTCATCTTTAGAAGTATAGTAACAATATTTTTCCTTAAAATCAATAATAATACTTCATCTTTAGAAATTTTTGAGGATCAGAATGATTATTTATTGGGATAAAAAAACGAACAGTAAAAACAGAATAGGACAACGGGTAAAAGAATTACGAAAGGCTCATAATCTTACTCAGAAAACACTCGCTGCCAAATTACAACTTGCAGGATATGATTTTAATGATCTGGCAATCCTGCGAATTGAACAAGGCACACGTTTCGTTCCCGACTACGAAGTTGTCGCACTGGCCGAAGTATTTAATGTTTCCTGCGAATATCTTCTTGGTCTGACGGACGCTCCTGCAAAATAATTCAATTGTATTGCTGCCCATTCTATGCTAAACTATGGATAGATACTTCTGAACAACATACACTATTTATAAACCGTATGATTGGAGTGATTTCATGGAATTAACAAAAAAAATCCCTACAACCGATAAAAACCAGGAAAACAATCATCTTCTCCGCATGTTAGACCGGGGAATTGATGATATGGAAGCTGGTCGTGAATTGCCACTGGAAGATGCTTTTCGCAAAATCACAGAATTAAGGGATGCACGAAGAAATGCAAGAATATAAAATTATTTTAACCTGGGAAGCAATTTACGATGTCACAGACATTGCAGATTATATTGAAGAAGAATTCGGCCAGCAACGTGCTGACCGTTTTCAATCTGATCTGAAAGAACAAATGCAGAATTTAGGCCAGTTCAGTACTGCCTTTCCCCGAACTCAAATTCTGTACAGAGGATATTCCATACATAAAAGATCTTTTCCGCCATCTATTATTTTTTATATTATAATGGAAGAAACAAAAGAGATTCATATTCTCCGAGTGCTGCGCCATGAACGAGATTGGGAAAATATCCTGTTGCAAAGATCAACTTATACATATCCAGAATGAATACCTGGGAGCCGATCAGAGATTTTTCTGAAAGGCTTCCTTTTTAATTTTAATTACTTCCCACTGTCAATTAAATCATAACTCATATCCAGAAAATCTAGCGTCTTAGCTTCACTGACAGATTCATCCAAAAGAATCGTAATCCAGTGTCGCTTATTCATATGATACCCCGGTAAAAATCCATACGTTTGAATTAACATCCCAACCAGATCAGGATCACATTTTACATCCAGGATGTCAATGTTTCCATCTTCTTCTAATCCCAGTATTTTCTTTTCCACTGCCATAATTATAGCATACCATTTTCCATTTTTATGTCGAAGCACCGCAGAATCAGGATCTTTTTTCCATAAATATTCCGGTTCCGTTCCATATTGCTCTTTCACATATTGAAAAATTTCCTCACGTTTCAAATTTATCCCTCACTTACGATTTCTTGCTCTGATTATACGCTATCAGGATTGTATTCTCAACCACTTCTCACAGTTCTATTTATGTTTTATAGCTTTTGCATAGCCTGCTTTGCAGGCTACACCCCAAAAGAAGCAAGCACTGCCAGTGTCATGACACCTGGCTCATTTTGTCAAATTCCCTTTCCGGTTCATTCTACCAAAATGTATCAGGGAGTATCCCTGGCCCTCTCATATTTTATAATTTCTTAATTTGACGCTTTCACCCAGTCCTGTTAAAATAACTTACAGATACATCTGTCCAAACCAACAAAAAACCAAGTACCATAACTGTCATAGCCGAACTGGTTAGACAGTTTTTTTGTACTCTTTTTTATAGAAAAAAACGAATTGGAGGATTTCAATGAGCAAACGTACCAGAATTCATCCCGTACAATTTTATTTGAATGATGACGAACAATACATTTTAGAAGAAAAATATCGTCTTTCCAGGATGAAAAGCAAATCTGCCTTTCTACGGAAAATGATCTTATATGGATTTGTATATGAAGTAGACTACTCTCATATCCGAAAAATGAATACCCTGCTGGGCAATATCAGCAGCAATTTGAATCAGATCACCCATCGTATAAACAGTACCAATTCAGTTTACCCAAAGGACCTGGACGATATAAAGGAGTTAATGGAAAAAATATGGCAGTTACAAAAATCCATGGTATCAAAACAACCGTTGATAAAGCAATAGAATACATCTGCAATCCAGATAAAACTGACCAGAATCTATATATTTCTTCCTTTGCCTGCTCTCCCGAAACAGCCGTTCTTGACTTTAAATACACTTTGGATCATACACATGACTGCAGAGATCCGCACAATACAAATAAGGCATTTCATCTGATTCAGGCATTTTCCCCTGGTGAAGTTTCCTATGAAGAAGCCCATCAAATTGGCAAAGAACTTGCGGATCGCTTACTGGAGGGAAAATACTCCTATGTTCTGACAACACATATTGATAAAGGTCATGTACATAACCATTTAATTTTCTGTTCTGCAGATAACATCACTTTTTCTCATTACCATGACTGTAAAAAGAATTACTGGAAAATACGAAATCTCAGCGACACTTTATGCCAGGAACATAACCTGTCCACAATTATGCCAGATGGTAAAAAGGGAATGAAATACAATGAATGGGCTGCAAATAAATCTGAATCCAGTAAAAAAGCGCAGCTGCGAAAAGATATCAACCAGACAATCCGAATCGTTTCCACTTATTCAGAATTTCTTGCATTTATGGAAGCTAAAGGATATGAAATAAAAAACGCAGAATTTGGCGAAAACAGCAGAAAATACATTACCTTTCGTTCTCCCGATATGTCCCATCCAGTGCGTGGAAGTGCTAAATCTTTAGGAAAAAATTTTACTAAGGAACGTATCAAAGAACGCATTAATAATAAGCTCCACAGAACTACTGTTCCTTCTGTTCGTAATAAGTTAATAGACACCAACACTCCCAATATAGCAGGAAACATTGGACTTCAGAAATGGGCAAATAAGGAAAATTTAAAAATTGTCTCTGCTGAATATAACAAGATGTTCACACATAATCTACATAATTTTTCAGAACTTGAAGACCGCATAGCCTTGTTACATATGCAGCAAAAAGAGGTAAATACCTCTGTTGTTTCTCTCGAGTCTCAGATACGCCATCTTCGAGAAATGCTAAAATATGCCGAACAATATCAGAAAAATAAAATTTACGACGACCATTATAAAAGCTCCAAAGATCCAGATCGTTATTTCCGTAAATATGAATCTCAAATTATTCTTTTCGCGGGTGCTGAACATATTTTACAGGAAAATGGTATAAACCTGAAACATCTTAATTCCAATAAGTTGCAAGAGCAAATTGCAGATCTTATTTCCAGAAAGGAATCACTAAATACTCAATACGTTTCCTTTAAGCAAGAAATAAAAGAGTTGGAATTGATACATCAAAACCTGTCCAAATATCTCAAACAGGATGCTCCTGAAATACAAAGATCTTCTCATAACCAACTCCCTTCTTTGTAAAACCATAATAATAGGCAGCGATTTCACTCGCTGCCTAAATTCCCATTAAACCGATATCCTACACCTCGTACTGTTTGTATATATAATGGTTGTCCAGGATCATCTTCTATTTTTTCTCTGATATTGCAGATATGTCGCATAACCACATTATAATCACCGGAATAAGGTTCATTCCATACCAGATCATAAACCATTTCTTTTCCAAATATTCTACCTGGACTTTTCGCTAAAAGAAGTAAAATATCATATTCATATTTTGAAAGATGAACATCACTATCATTCTTTTTAACAATTCGTTCCTGTAGATATATTTTTAATTCTCCAAACCTTATAATTTCCGGTATGAATTGGTTTTTATGTTCCCAGCTAGTCAATATGTTTTCACTTATGCTTCCATTAGCATCTGTGATTCTCTCAATAATTTCTATCTTTTTCACCTTTATTGCCTCTACATTATTAATTTTATATTCTATATATCATCTGCCATTTGACTTTTTTCTTCTACAAGTAATATAATATATTTATTACATATGTAGGATTTAGCAGGAGGATTTTATTATGTCACTACCCCAGATTTCAGAAGCCGAATTTGAAGTTATGAAAATTGTATGGAAATATGCTCCCATCAATACAAATGAAATTACAGAAAAACTTACTCTAACTACCAGCTGGAGTCCAAAAACAATTCAAACTCTTATCAAGAGACTTGTTTCCAAAAAAGCTCTTTCCTACGAAAAACAAAGCCGGGTATTTGTCTATACTCCATTAGTCCAAGAAGATGAATATATACGCCAGGAAAGCAATTCTTTTTTAAAGCGATATTATAATGGAAATCTTTCTTCTATGCTGGCTTCTTACCTTGAAGACGATAAGCTCTCTTCAACAGAAATTGATAACTTACGCCATTTATTATCAAAACATCAGAAATAGGAGGTTTTGAATGAGCAACTGGATCATCCACTTTTTAATCAGTAATATCTTCATATGTATTTTTACACTTGTAATAATCGGAACAAAAAAACTTCTGAAAAAATATTTATCTGCGACTACACAGTACCATCTCTGTTTTCTTTTATTTTTATTACTTGCCGTGCCATTTTTTCCTGTACAGATTCATGGCTCACAACTTTTTTCATGGTTACATTTTTTTCAAACTGACTCAGGACTTAACTCTGGTACCGACACGCTATCCGAACTTACCAGTAATACACAAAATATTTTGTTAAACCAGGTGAATGATTTTTCAGTTTCCATCAGTAGTCAATTTTCTGGAGGCTTGAATACCATACTCTTTCTAATATGGATAACGGGTGTTATGATTATGTCAGTCCTCACCCTTCATTCATTAAACTATGTACGTTCCATAAAAAGATCTGCTCTCCCGCTTCAAAATCAGCAGGTAAAAACTATTTATTACAATTGTTTAAAGGAACTTAAAATCTCTCACCCAGTATCAGTCTACAGTACTGCATTTTTAAAATCACCAGTTTTAATCGGAATAATACATCCCAGAATTTACATTCCCATCCATTTAATTTCCGAACTGAATCCTGATGATATGCGTTTTATGCTGCTACACGAATTACAGCATTACCGTCACAAAGATACATTTATTGGCTTCCTCATGGTCATAAGTAATATACTCTACTGGTTTAACCCTTTTGTTTGGTACACTTTAAAAGAAATTCTCTGTGACCGTGAAATAGCCTGTGATTCTGCTGTATTGCAGATGATTTCTGCTGATGAATACCAAGCTTATGGAACTACACTGATTAATTTTGCAGAAAAAATATCCTCTTTTTCCTCTCCACTGGCAGTTGGAATGTCCGGAAATTTCAGGCAGATGAAACGACGTATTCTCAACATCGCCGTTTTTAGGAAAGAAACTCTTTATCAAAAAATGAGAGCATTGATAATTTATCTGGTCATTAGTGCTGTTTTTATTGGATGTACACCCATTTTATCCATTGATGCCTCTACTCAAAGCGTATATCATTTTAGTGATACAGACAAAAATATCTCCCTGTTAGATATATCCGAAACATTTGGAACATATGATGGATCATTTGTTTTGTATGACAATAATTTGGATTCCTGGAAAATATACGATCTTGAAGAAGCCACCAAACGTATTCCGCCAGAGTCTACCTACAAAATATACGATGCATTATTAGGGTTGGAATCCGGAATCATCACACCAGAACACTCTTCCATGACATGGAATGGTGATGCCTTTCCTTTTCCATCCTGGGAAGCTGATCAGGATTTAAACTCTGCTATGCAAAATTCCGTTAACTGGTATTTCCAGGCAATTGATTCGCAGCTCGGAATTAACAGAGTCCAGGAATTTTTGAATAAAATAGAATATGGAAACCAAACAACCAGTTCAAATCTGGATTTATACTGGTCCGATTTTTCATTAAAAATCTCGCCTTTAGAGCAAGTAACATTATTAAAAAAATTTAACACAAATGAATTCCATCTAAATTTCCAAAATGTATTTTCTGTTAAAAATGCTATAAAAATTGCCAGTACACCTAATGGTAATTTCTACGGAAAAACTGGAACCGGTCGTGTCAACGGACAGGATATCAACGGCTGGTTTATCGGATATGTAGAAACTTCCGATAACAGCTATTATTTTGCAACCAATATCCAAAGTGATTCTAATGCAACTGGCAAAAAAGCATTTGAAATCACTTCTGATATCTTAAAAAAATTACATATATGGAATTAACAAATATGAAAGGGCTGATAGTTGTTATCAGTTCTTTCTTTTTATTCTATATTGATATTTGGGAACTTCTTTCGTACCATTATTCAGAATTTTATTCCCCATATATTTAAAACTCTTATCATCGTTGAACTTAACAGTCAGCTCACTTGTAATAACGGCATCATTACATATAAATGTATCACATACAGCATCAACAACCAACACACTGTTTCCCTCTCCGCTATCTCTTATTTCAACGACCTCCGGTAAAGATGTTCCAAAATAAGTAGGGCTATAATTTAAACAGCCTAATCGTTCCCAGTCATAAGTTTGATGTTCCGAATCAAATACTGCCCATTTTTTAATTTGATCTGCTGTTATCGGCAAAAACTCCATTATCAGATTTTCAAACTCTTCTGCCGGAATTCCACTTGAGTTACCTGAAAACTCATATCTCTCCCCGTATTTCATTCGATATAAATATTCATATAAACCATTATAATCTAACCCTTCCATATCAGATCTATCCCAATCAGAACATAAAAGATTATTCCCCTGATATCCAAGCAAATACACACACCTCTTTGAAACTTCCCTGCATTCATCACTTAAAGGTTTAATTCTTATCATAGAACTGCCATCAACCGCTTCTGATACTTCCGGATACTTTGGAACGCATAGCGTATAACCAAACCAGCCTTTTTCTGTATATTTCCATTCTTCTATCCTTGTATACGAAACATATACAATAGATGGATTGTCGTTCATACCCCAAACAGCTTTCACAGCCAGCAAATACATATCTGTCCCATCATAATTGAATTTGAGTCTTTCTATCCCACCATCCCTGTTAATCCTATATAAGACGATATCTCCTGTCAGATCCTGTTCTGCCCTGAAAAGAAATTCTTCCATTTTAGAATAATTAGCCATATTTGAATACGGTGCTGATGTAATAACGGGGACATTTTTTTCCTTTAATACTTCCTGCATTTCTTCCATTACTGTCTCAGAAACTACTATATTCGATGAAGTCCCTTTATCCGCCTTTTGATAAATGACTTTCATCTGATTCATAACATTCTTACAATCTTCAATAGCTTCTTCTTTCACGACTTCATCTACTGGCAAATCATATCCTCTTTCTTGTACAGCATAATTCGCAGTTTCCTGTGAAATATATTCTAAATCAGCCCCTTTACATTTTGTATTTCCTATGAAAAAGCATCCCGAAATAAATAAAACGCTCATCATCTTTTTCAGTTTTCTTTTTGTAATCATATCAATTATCTCCATAACATTCCTCCCACTTTTCGTCTGATAATCTTTCTGTATACCAGGTAACCTCTATTTCTGACCTTGATACATAATTGGATACATATTGAAATCTATCTTTATCTAACAGCCGAATGGTTACGCTATGACAAAACGCCTGATCTAATTCTTTTTGTGGCCATACCGCATTTACTTCCAGTGTTATTGTTCCATCTTGATTTTCTATGTAGGAAACAACTTCCGGATATGGAATATATGGTGTGGGAGCAAAATCATATACGATTCCTCTGGTTCGATACCGATATGTCTGTATTTCTGTGTGAAATACCGTTCCTGTCTGCAGTATCTCTGCGCTTATATTAAAATATTTTTGAAATATCGTTTCAAATGATTCTTTTGGGATTTCATAAGTCTTTCCTTCCTTAAATTCATCAGTTTTTTCTTCCATTGAAAGTAAACGATCAAAAACATCATAAAAATTTATTCCATCATAATTTTTTTCACTCCAATTAGAAGTAAACAATTTATTAAGTGTATATCCAAAAGGAAGTATATATTTTCGATTCAACTCCCGACATTTTTTATTTAACGGTGCTACCCGAAAGTCCCGATATCCAGACGGTCCATCATATCCTGCCGGATGATATTCTTCTATAAAGAAATGCCCGTTTTCTGTATATTTCCATGAATTAGCTCTAAACTCATGATAATATGTTTCCTGCCAAGTGTCCTCTTTCCATTTAAAAGAGCTTACTTCAACGTCTATTTTCCCCTGTTTGGTTTTCAGATCATACCGGATAAAATGATCCCCTGCTATAACTTGAAATATAGTAGTTTTTCCATTCTTCTCTTTTTCTGCTTTTTTCAAAAAATCATCTACTTTAATACTTTGAACCATATCCAGCTGATTGTAGGAATCAATTACTGCATATCCATATTTTCCAAAATAATCCATACTTTTTTGTATTGTACTCAGCTCATATAGTGCATTTTCTTTCACAGCATTCTCATATATGTTCCGATAGCCTTCTGCTAGCATTTCACACTCTCTGTAAATTTTTTCTTTCGTATCTTCAATTGTCTTTTTCTGCTCTTTCTTTATGCCACATCCACTACAGACAGCAAGAAAAATAACTCCCACAAATATTTTCCAAATTTTTTTCATATCATTTTCCTCTTACATTTGTAATATTTAAAGGTAAAAATTATTCATTACCAAGATATTCATCCAGTATCGCCTTATCCTTTTCCACCACATAACCGCTTCCTCCAATATCTTTCACATTCTCTACCATACTGATGAGCAAAATAGGATTCTTTGTATCTCTATCTGTAGTAAAAACTGTAAACCAGCCAATTTCTGTTCCAGATGTATCTTCTTTTGTAGCTTTCAGTTCCGCTGTTCCGGTTTTTCCTGCTAATCTAATGTCTTCCCGGCATGCTCCATAACCAGTTCCTTCCGGGTTATTCACTACACCCTCTAACCCCTCCATAACCTCCGAAACAATTTGTGGTGAAAAAGCATCTTTTATCCAGATTTCACTGGAAGTGCTTCCACCATCCGCGTGAAGATATGGCTTTATCATATTTCCATCATTTAGAAAAGCCGTATAAATGCTTGCAAGATGCAAAGGATTTACCAGAATCTGTCCCTGTCCATACCCACTGTCAGCAAGCTGGATTTCTGTTTCTATCTTGTCCATATTAGAATATTGGGACTCTGACATTTTAATATCAAATGGAAGTTCCTGATTAAATCCTATTTGATTTAGAGACTGCATCAGTTGATCCGCACCAATTTTTAATGCTGCTTTTGCAAAATAAATATTATCTGAATAAATAAGCGCATTTTTCAAGATCACAGGTTCACAATCATGAAGTGTAGTCACTGTATAATCTCCCCACGAGGAATCTTTCTGCCACGCCAGACCCTCATTTCCAAAATCGTCATTTGCAGTAAATGCCCCCACTTTTAATCCAATTGCAGCAATTACAGGTTTAAAAGTTGAGCCAGGACACCATGTCTGGCGAAAGCGGTTGTATAAAGGCCTGTCTTCATTTTCATTTAATGCACTCCACTGGCTGTTGTCCATTCCACGTACAAAATCATTATTATCATAAGATGGCGTACTTACCAACGCCAATACTTCCCCTGTATAAGGATTCAAAGCTACAGAACATCCTCTGTCTTCTTTAAATTGTTCATAAAGAGTACTTTGAAGATCACCATCAATCGTAGTATGGATATCTTCTCCATCTTTTCTAGGCTCATATGCAATAACACTTTTTTTATTTCCATTTGCATCTACAATACAGATTTCACACCCATCTGTTCCTTTTAGTTCTTTTTCATAAAGCGTTTCCAGTCCAGTCTTTCCAATCACACTGTTTGTACGATACCCTTCCCCTTTATGTTCCTGCAAATCTTCGGCTGTAACCGCCTGTACATACCCTACCAGATGAGAGGCAGCTTCTTTTAGATAATAAGTTCGTACTTTTACATCAGATAACATAATACCTGGAATCTTCAATAATGTGTCCTGCTTTTCTTTTTCTTCCAGAACAGTTTTATCCGGATTCACTGTCAAAAGATCGACCTCTTGTATTTTAGGAATTGTTGCTACTGGTACAAAAGAATCTGCTTTTACCCAACCGGCTTTTAACTTATCCTCAATTTCGTCTGCTCCAATTCCAAGATACTCTGCCAGTTTTTTTATTGTATCTTCTCTGTTCTCCATCCTGCCCGAAACAATTCCTACCGAAGATGCAGTTCCCTCTCCAGCCAACTGACGACCATTTCTGTCTAAAATATCTCCTCTCTTTGCCTCTTCTGACGTTACCTGAACTTTATCCGTTGCAGATAACTCTGGAAAAATCAACTGATCCTGCCAGATTAAATGATATCCTGTCCAATCATGTGAAAATACCGCATCGTTGGTAAATTCTACATTTCCTGCAGCAGTCTGCATATTTGTTGTATAGGAAACTGCCGCATTTCCGTTTTCTTGTCTTTTTACTGTAATATCGGTTATGGACAGATCAGACATCTCAATGCCTTCATATATTTTAGAATTTCGTTCTATAAATTCTTCCTTACTGTTCATGCTGCTTTTTTTCTGATCCAGCATGGCATACATTTGCTCATATTCCCCTTTTTCAATATATTTCATATATTCCATTAGTCTTTTTTCAGGAACATTACAATTCATTGTTGTTACAATACCGATTCCACCACCAATCAATATACCGCTAAATAAAACTATTTTTGTAATAATCTTCGTGTGTTTTTTTCTTTTCTTTTTTCTCATATAGTTTTATTTCTCCTTTTTTCATATTTTCTTAAATATTACACTTGTAATATTTAAACGTCAAGCTTTTTCTTAGGTTTATATATGTAGACAAGAGAAAAGATTTGCATAAAAAAGAAAGGGCATCTCAAAGCCTTCTTTGATAAAGAACTTTACGACACTCTGAGGTAATGGTTTCTCCGGATGTTTCCCAAACGCTATAATCACTCTCCAGAAGAACCAAAAACGATTTTTAATTTTCTCTCAGAAAAAAAAGAACTACTCTAAATCTGCTGATCTTTGAAATAACCCTGCTCGTTTCTTATAATCACAAACATATTCAGACAACACATTCTTTGCTGGCAGATTATTATAGCAGAAAACGCAACAAATCCCTTTATTAACTTTTGTTCCATATATTTCCTGTACCAATCCTATTGTTTCATCATCTGAACAAAAGCTCTTCGGAATCTCCCTACAATCCCTGATAATAACGCAAATCTGTTTACTATCACTAAATACTCAATACGTTTCTTTTAAGCAAGAAATAAAAGAGTTGGAATTGATACATCAAAACCTGTCCAAATATCTCAAACAGGATGCTCCTGAAATACAAAGATCTTCTCATAACAAACTTCCTTCTTTGTAAAACCATAATAATAGGCAGCGATTTCACTCGCTGCCTAAATTTCCGTTAAACCGATATCCTACACCGCGCACCGTTTGTATATATACCGGATGTCCAGGATCATCTTCTATCTTTTCTCTAATGTTGCAGATATGTCGCATAACAACATTGTAATCACCCGAATAGGGTTCATTCCAGATTATATCATATATTTGTTCTTTACTAAACACTCTTCCAGGACTTCGCATTAATAAATGCAAAATTTCAAACTCTATAAAAGATAAATCTATTTTTTCCTGCTTTCGAAATAATTCTCTTTTATCCAACAAAATAACAATATCTCCATAACTCAAATTTGTTTTTGCATTTTCAATTACTTGAAATGCTCTTGCTCCCGTATTGACACAGGATATTATATGATTCAGGATTTCTTCCTCACTATCTTCAAATGTCAGTATTAACATTTTCCCATGTAATCACCTACTTTATTTTTTATGCATAAACTTTTAACTAAAACAAATCTGCCGTACTGTGACATTTTTCTTTTACCATCACACAGCTAAAGATTATTCAATATTCAATTCAATGTTTCCAGTAAATTCCTCACACTCAATGCCGACATAATTTCCGCCATCAGGAAGTGTAATTGTGTCACTATAAGTTCCGGTTGTTTCAAGCAAAGTGACTACTTCATCAGCTCCAGAAATCCAAAATACTTTTGCAGTTCCCTCCGCAACCTCCAAAGTGCAATCAATAGACAAATCCTTACCAGCTTCTCGCTTTATAGAAGTTCCTCCAAACAAATACTCTGAATCTGAAAAATTCTCATAATCAGCCGTATAAGTTCCCGTATAATCATCAATCCCTTTTTCTTTTGTTCCTTCCAAAGATAACTTTCCTGTAAGCTCTATGACTCCAGCCGACTGAACGATATTATTATAATGATTGAGAATTTCATCTTTTGAACAGCCAGAAATCATAAAACTTCCCAAAAGGACAAATGCCAATGCTAAAACTATTTTCTTAATAAAATCATCACCAGCCTTTCTTTGGTGCTACCTTTTTGGCCTTTTTCTTTGTTTGGGTTGCTACTCGCTCTTTCATGCACAAAATCAAGATGGCAGAAATAACAACAGCAAGCACAAGACTGCAAGAACAGCTTCCGATATTCCAGTTGACTGCGGTATCATAGCTGCGGTAGCCTACCATTCCAAGACTTGCGGTAATCGGATAAAGGTTTGCTAATGTCATATTTCCTGAGGCAAACATCCCTCCATATCCATAGACAAAAGCAATGATTACACCGACTAAAAAGCTACCTGTCCTCCGACAAGTAAGAGCGATAATCGGCAGAACCGCAAGATATAAAAAGAAATTAACCGCAGTAATCTGCAAGGCTGCTTTTAGAGCTAAGGAAATCTCAAAGCCTGGAAATCCCACAATCATTTCCGCTATGATTGTAAACAAGCTGCATATCAGCCCGAAAATAATAGACAATACGCCGCACACAATCAATTTTCCGGTCAGCAGCTTCTTAAAAGAAATCGGCACAGTCAGAATATTTTTCAGTGTGTCATCCGTCTGCTCACGAGAAATCATATATCCAGCAATTAGGCTGATACACATCGGAAAAATCATGGACATATTGTTTTTGATGACCTGTTCTGTAAGATAGGCGAAATCCCAAACGGAACCATCATTCGCCATAGAGGTAAACAAGGTCAGCAGGACGGATAGGAGCATGAGTGCAACGCCCGCCCAAAGGATATGATACCTTTTCAATTTATAAAATTCTGTTTTTACAATGCGAACCATGTTTATTCCCCCCTCTGCTTATATAATCTGTCAATCAGTAAGAACGAAACGAATGCCATGATTCCAAGAATGAATACAACTTGAAATGTTGAAGGAATTAGCCCTGTCATTTGCTCCAAGTCCATTTTTATTCCATGAGCCGCCATATCTCCCGCACTCCAAAATGTAGTCAGTGGCGTGGGCAGAAGCCATAACATGGTTTTAGGCAGTGTGTCAAACAATGCCGTAGCACTCATGTTCAGAACGCTGTAAAAGACACACAGCAAAATGGAAAAAACATAGGTCTTACTGAAAAAGACAACAAGGACAATCAACGGGAGTGTTCCTGCTGTAATGAAGATCCCCGTTTCAACCGCCAAAAACAGCTTATAACCAATTCCATAAACTTCTAATGTTCCAATTCCGCAAAGAATTGTTGCAATAGTAGAAGCCACGCAAAAAACAATTCCAAAGATAAAAAGGACAATGATCTTTGCAAGTACCATTTGCGTGCTGGTTACTGGAATTGTACGCAAATTTTTGAATGTATCGTTGTCGCGTTCCATAAAAAACAGGATGGCGGCAATCACTCCGATAATGCAGGGCAGTAAAAACTGGATACCATATCCCAACACCATGTTAAATAGTCCATCGAAAGCATCTGCCCGATCCGTATATCGCTCCATCATAGAGGGCGTTGTCATCAGATAAGTCAGCGGGATTGGAAACAGGAACGCAGCCAGAATAATCAGCGGAATAAATTTCTTCCGTTTCAATTTCAAAAATTCGCATTTGATTAGTTTAAGCAATTCCTTCGCCCCCTGTCACACGCTTGAAGTAATCTTCAAGACTTTCTTCACAGGTATGTGCTTCTGATACCTCCAATCCGTTTTCTACAAAAGCAGTTACAATTTTTCCCACAGGCAGCTCCATATTGTGTAGACGCAGATTGTGGTCGTCTTGTATGGAAAAATGGGTTTCATGGAAATTGCGTTCCAAAATTCTTGCCGCCTGTGCAGTATCAGAGATCGTAAACCGGATATGTTTACTGCTTTTTTGCTCCAACTCAGCAAGGCTTTCTTCTTCCAGCAGTGCACCGTGGTCAATAATTCCAATATCGTCAGCCAGCAAGGAAATCTCCGAAAGAATGTGACTGGAGATTAAAATGGTTTTTCCTCTTGCGTCACAAAGCTCACGGATAAAAGAGCGTACTTCTGCAATACCGATAGGGTCAAGCCCGTTGATAGGCTCGTCCAAAATTAAAAGTTCCGGATCGTGCATGACTGCAAGGGCAATCGCCAACCGCTGCTTCATACCAAGAGAGTATTGCGAAAACAGCTTTTTATCCTTGTAAGGAAGTCCGACTAAATCCAGAGCGTCTTTGATGGCATGGTTGTTTGGTACTCCACGCAGGGTAGCAAAGATACGCAGATTCTCCGTACCGGTCAGATTGGGATAAAAACCAGGGGACTCAATCAAACTTCCAATGCGGGGCAGCAATTTCTTTTCATTTCCCTGCAAAGACTTTCCCCAGATTTTGACCTCACCGGAAGTCGGCTTCGTTAAACCCAACAGCATTTTCATGGTTGTGGTTTTTCCGGCTCCGTTTCTACCCAACAGACCATAAATTCTCCCACGCTTGACATGGATATTTAAGTCCGCCACACTCTTTTGTGAGCCGTATTGCTTTGTCAGATTTTTTGTTTCAATAATATAATTTGAATCCATATTCAAAACCTCCTGTTCTGTAAGGTATTCTATCACGCCAACCTTGCATGAACCTTGCCACAACCTTGCATTAACCTTGCAATTTGAAATCCGACAAAATAAACAAAAGTTCCCGTCACAAGGACGGGAACCCGCTTAAATCTCCAAGGGAAAACGCAAAGAAAATTCAGTTCCTTTTCCCGGTATACTTTCAACAGCTATGCTTCCGCCCATTTTTTCTACAAGTTGATGGACAATGGAAAGACCAAGACCGCTACCTTTCTCAGACCGACCTTTATCGCACTTATAAAGCCGTTCAAAAATGTGTTTCAAATCTTCTTTCTCAATTCCAACTCCATTATCTGCCAGCAGCAGCTCCATGCTGTTTTCCTTCTTCAATAGGGAGATTTTAATTTTGTCCGCATGGCTATGAGCGATGACATTTTGAATGAGATTATTGATGATTCTCATATAGCTGTCTATATCCAATCTTACCCGGACAGGCTGTTCGGAAATATCAATGTCATAATCAACCTGTTTATCCTCAAAAATCGGTATCCAGTCAATCAGGATATTCCTTGTAAACTCTGCGGCCTCAATGCTCTGGATTTCCAAAGCAAACTCGTTGGAATTTAACTTGAACCAGTCAAAAAGCACATCAATATATTCTTTCAGATCGTGGGCTTTCCGGCGAGCAGTTTCAATATAATCATCCCGGTCTTTTCCCGTGACAATACCTTTGTGTGCAGCATCAAGATACCCGATCAGAGTGGTAAGAGGCGTCCGAACATCGTGAGAAAGGCTTGTCATAAGCTGGCGGTTGGTTTCTTCCGTCTGTCGCACAGCAGAAAGCCTGCTTTCATAAGCCACAACGATCTCATTGATTTCATAGGCAAGAGGGGCTGTTAGTTCATTTGTTGCAGACAAAATACGCCGATTGCCATTTCCATTTTTCACATCAACCAATGCATCGGTCATTTCTGCTATTTGTTTTTTTATACGCCGAACGAGAACGATGGAAGTCAATACAGCCACAACAGCAATCACAATGGACAAGAATATGATGATTTCCATGCTGACTACACCTCCTTGTTAAAGCGATAACCGATCCCTTTGACAGTTTGGATGTACTTTGGACTGGAGGGGTTGACTTCTAATTTTTTACGAAGTCGACTGATAATCGCCATAATGTTACTGTCATCATAGAAATATTCTTCACCCCATACTTCTTCATAAATCTGCTGCTTTGTTAAAATCCTTCCTTGATTTTTTACACAATAGAGCAGCAAATCAAATTCCTTTGGTGGAAGTTCAAAAGTGCCGTTTCCCGTAGTAACGGAACGATTTTCAAGGTCAATTTGTAATCCATCAAAATTCAGCTTTTGCATCGTTCCGGCTTGCTGATTAAAGCGAGTGTAACGGCGAATGAGGGACACAATACGGGCAATCAGCTCATCCATATCAAACGGCTTTGTCAGATAATCGTCCGCTCCGGCCCGTAACCCCCGCACCTTAGAAATGCTGTCATTTTTGGATGTGAACATTAAAATTGGCAAACTATGCTCTTTGCGGATTTCTTCCAGTGTTTCAAACCCATCCATACCGGGCATCATCACATCCAGTATTACAAGCTGATATTCCTGCTCTTTTAATTTCTGCAAGCCCTCTTTTCCGGTATTACAAAAATCGGCTGCTATATTTTCCGTTTGTACGCTGCGCTTAATTAAGGCACACAGTTCTCTGTCATCATCTATAATCAAAATTCTATTCATGGTACAATTCTCTCCCTTGTTTTGTCCGACCATCCACAGGTTTTTATGCTGATTTTGGTATCAGCCAAACCATTCCCATCTTTACAGGTCCTGGAATACGTCCACCCGAGCAAAAATAATTTATCCAACGAGGTGTTACTCCCCATTTTGCACTAGCTTCTTTTAATATCATATAATCCATACCCATTCCTCCGAATATTATTATAATTCGTTCTTTCGAATAATACAATCATATGCCTTCTACATTGGCACATCCTTCGGGACCGCCCATGTTAAGGATGTCGATGGGGATTGCTATGCTGGCATAGCAATCCGTAATGTGCCATTTTCTCGCCCCGTTGGGGCAACCGAAAATGATGCACAAAAACTTCATGCACGAACACAAATCAAAAATGGGTGTGCCTCCGACGCATGAAGTTTTATACCGGCTCCAAATCAGCCAGCATCAGCTTCAAAAGGATGTCACGCATCAGCTCTCCCGTTTCCTTGTAAACAGGCGTGACGATGAAGCGGATTTTTCCGATATGGTACACATATATCTTAATTCCAATAAGTTACAAGAGCAAATTGCAGATCTTATTTCCAGAAAGGAATCACTAAATAATCAATACGTTTCCTTTAAGCAAGAAATAAAAGAGTTGGAATTGATACAGCAAAACCTGTCCAAATATCTCAAACAGGATGCTCCTGAAATACAAAGATCTTCTCATAACCAACTCCCTTCTTTGTAAAACCATAATAATAGGCAGCGATTTCACTCGCTGCCTAAATTCCCATTAAACCGATATCCTACACCGCGCACCGTTTGTATATATAACGGATGACCAGGATCATCTTCTATCTTTTCTCTAATGTTGCAGATATGTCGCATAACCACATTATAATCACCAGAATAGGGTTCATTCCATATGATATCATATATTTGTTCTTTGCTAAACACTCTTCCGGGACTTCGCATTAATAAATGCAAAATTTCAAACTCTATAAAAGATAAATCTATTTTTTCCTGCTTTCGAAATAATTCTCTTTTATCCAACAAAATAACAATATCTCCATAACTCAAATTTGTTTTTGCATTTTCAATTACTTGAAATGCTCTTGCTCCCGTATTGACACAGGATATTATATGATTCAGGATTTCTTCCTCACTATCTTCAAATGTCAGTATTAACATTTTCCCATGTAATCACCTACTTTATTTTTTCTAACAATCATTTAATAGATTTCTAATTATCTCTTTAGATGTTCTTATATGCCGGTATAGCCCGTTATTCCGGGCTTTTCCGGCACTTTTCATATCGGAAGAACCTCACAAATCTTTTTATTACCCCTTATGTTTTCGCTCTCAAAAGTAGTAAAAGCAGTAGTAAATTCTGCGTACTACTTATGCCGCCTTGGTTTCCTCGGCGCTTTCCGCCGCAGGCTCCGGCTTGGCCTCTGCGGTGGTTTTTGCCTTGGCTTGCGGCCGTTCCATTTCCTCCTGTGCGGAATGGAAAGTAGCGTGGGCGTAATAGTTCAGCGTCATTACAATGTTGGCGTGTCCCATGATGTACTGCAATGCCTTGGGGTTCATGCCCGCGTTTGCCATTCTGGTACAGAATGTATGCCGCATGGTGTGCGGCGTCATCACATCGGGCAGCGGCTCCTTGTGGCACTTGTTGTACTTCTTGGCAAGGCACTTGAACATGGCGTCATAGTTGACGGCGGTTTTGGGCAGGCCGTCCCGGTTCAGGAACAGGAAGTCCTTATAACCGTCAACCTCAATGCACCTGCCGTCCCTGCGCTTCTTCAACACGCGCTCAAACGCTTCATAGGCGGCTGCGCTCATAGGCACTTGACGGAATCCGCTTTCTGTTTTTGGCGCTTCGATATAGTAGCCGTCCTCGGTGCTTCTCAAAAGCTGGTGGTCTACATTCACAAAGCGCTTCTCAAAATTCAGGTCAGCGGGCGTCAGGGCGCAGAGTTCGAAAATACGAAGCCCGGTTTCCAGCAGGATCACCACCTCGTCATAATACTTGGCATAGACGGGATCGTTCTGCATGAAGTCCAAAAGCTCGTTTTCCTGTGTAGGGGTAAGCGGCACCTTTGGTACGGTATCGTCGTTGATAACCTCATTGATCTGGAAGTCAAAGGGATTCTTGCGGAGGCAGTCATCCTGTACGGCCATATAAAAGATGGCAAGGTCGTTGTTCTCGGTGAGGATAAAGAACGGCAGAAGCCGGACAGGGGGATTCTTCATCTGGAACATCCCTGCCACCCGCCGCAGCGTATGAAACAGCTCCATTGCTGTGCCGTCCGGCAGTTTCAGATCGCACAAGATCAGTTCTATTTCCTTATCCTCAAAAATCCGGCGCTTGGCCTCCCCAATCGAGGGAACCAGAATCAGGTCAAAGCCCTTTTGCAGCATAGCCGCCCGCAGCACTCCGGCGCTGGTATCTTCTGCATGGACAAAAAGCAGCTTGTGAAAAGTCGGGGCCTTTTCGCCGGATAGCTGCCGGTAGGCATATTCCACCAGCTTATCTTGCAGCAGCAGTTCTTTCATTTTGTCCATGCACAGCGTCGCGCCCCGACGCTTGGCCTCCTGTTCGTAGTCGTCCCTGTCATGGCAGGATGCCAGAATAAAGGGCAGCTCCTTGTCTGCCGCCCGTACCTCGTCCAGAAAGTCCATGCCGGAACCGTCCGGCAGGTCGAGATCACAGCAGACCACCAGCGGCATTTCCTCTTGGATGGCGGCCCGCGCTTCTTTCAGCGTACAAGCCGTTTTTACCGGGTAGCCCCGGTGCTGTAAGTATTTTTGCAGATACCATGTATAGGTGTCGCTGTCGTCGATTAGCAGTATCTTTTTCATGTGTCCTCACCCCCAATATTGATTTACCACAAGCATAAACTACAAATGTTACACAAATGTCCGAGGTGCCTTTGATTTCGACAAAAAAACAGGCTGAATTGTTACAAAGCTCGGACATTTCAAAAATTTTTTGAGAAATGGCGAAAAAAGCGGGGCAGCACACGCCGCCCCGCCGATCCCATACGGTTATTCCATTGCCCGCATTTGTTCAATCAGAGATTGTTTTTTCTGTCTGCGGATTGTCCATACAGACAAGATCAGCTCCATTCCGAACAATACCAGAATGAACAGCCCCATTTCCAAAACCGGGAATTGATAAGGCACTACATTTCCGGCAAAAGCACCTACACTCATTTTTCTGCAAGCAAAGATGGAAGCCGGAAGCCCAACGATCAGCGTTGCAAATGTTGCAAAGAGCGCATAGCACAGCCCCTCACAGATGTTCATTTTACATAGCTGTTTTTGTGTTAGGCCGATAGAACGCAGAATACTGTTTTCCTGCTTTCGGGCTATCTGGTTAGAGAGTGTCGTATTGATAAGGTTGATAACGCCAAAGAGAAATACCAGCCATGAAAGTACCTCCATACTGCCAAACGCAAAAGAATTTGTCATTTCTTCATATCCAATCACTGTATTGATTTCATCTAAGGCAATATTACTATGGCTGGCAACAATATTTTTCAATTCAGCTCCCACATAGTCCGCTTTTTGCGGGTCATTTACAATGCTCCATGAATAGTCAAAAGAGGTGATTTCCGGGTGCAGTTCGTGGAACAATGCTTCTGGTGCAAAAAGAGTTGCCCCATCTAAGTGCATCCTGCCATGTCCTGAATATACCTTTGCAGGAGCGTATAACCCCGATATGGTAACAGAAACGGATGGTTGTTCTTCTCCCAAAGAAATCTCAACCGTTGAACCAACACCCATATCCTCATTCTGCTTTAGCACATTATAGTCAATTACAATACTACGGGAATCTGTTGGCATGGTTCCCTCTGTCAGAGCCGCTTCAACTGCCGCATAATTCTGGTCGGTCAGCATATCGCACATACCACCAGCTTGATGAATCTCTGTTTTATAAGTTGCATGGAGAGATTGCCTGCTTGGAATTATATCTGTAACGCCATCAATAGATAAGATTTCCTGCTTTAATTCCTCATTCAATGGATTTCCCGCTGCCATAACCTTTTCTTCTGTCATTTCAGAATCCAAATAAATTTTATAGTCGCCGTCTGGGAAAAACTGTCTTGCAAGCGCCTCTGGTGAGCGCAGCAAAACAATGGAGGATACCACAAGCAGGATAATTCCGCCCAAACTCAATGAGGCTACAATAGCAACGGTCTTTTTTCGGTCACGCCTAAAATTTGCAATTCCCATTGAAACAGGATTGAGCTTGATATTCTTTTTCCGGCTGCGGATGTCCTTTTGCGCCGGGGTAAAACGGACGGCTTCAATGGGGGAAATCCCTGCCGCAATTTTCACCGGCTTACGGATGGAAACAGATACCATGATCCAACTGCTTATAAGCGTTAAAATAACCGTTGCCACATAGGAAACAGCGTTAAAACCCTTGGAAAACAGGAGGGAACCGCCGCATACGCCCAGCACTGTGCCAATCAGAATCCCGATACTGCCGAGTTTGCGTCCCTCGTTCTTTACAATCCGCTTGATTTGCTTTGGTGTCGCACCAATCGTCCGAAGCTGCCCGTAGCTTTGGATTTTGTCATTGATGGAAATACGGAAAATACTTTGAATTACGATATAGCCGCCGATCAGAACAATGGCAATCACGCTAGCCATCAGTGCAAAATCAAAGGATTTAGAAGCATAGGCAAAATACTTGCTGTTCATTTTGGGCATAGGAAGCTGATATTCCTCCGCAATCTCCCTGCAATAAGAGGTCATCAGTTCTTCGCCCAACTGGTCGCTGTTTTTGAAATGGACATAGGCGCGATAGCCAGTCGGGTCAAACCCTTTCCATTCTGTCAGGGCAGCGTTGGAAAGAATGATAGCGCAGGTATTCGCTTCTTTTTCATTTACGCTGTCCATAATGCCGGTAACGACATAATCACCATGAAAACTCTCTGTATCTAAGGTCACAGTGTCCCCAATTTTGGCATTGTTTCCATAGGTGGAAAGAAAGTATTCGCTTACGACAACTTCATTTGCTTTTTCAGGAACCCTCCCCTCTAACAACTCCATCTGCGCCTTGGTAATCTCCATCATTTGCGCGTCGCAATACACATAAGACGCATGATAGCCCTGTTCCGAAAGTTCCTCACCCAGCATATAGTAGCCGCCTACGCGCTCAAACTCCGGCAGTCCTTTCAGGGTTTCAATGTCGTTTTCCTCCACGCCCAGCCAGACCGCCTCATAAGTATCGACAACCTGATTGCGTTGCATTTGTGTCAGGGAGGTAGACACAATTCCCGTAAAGCAGATTAGAAACGCCGCCAGTGCAACGGCAATCACCACCATCAGATTCCGGCGCTTCTCGCTTTGCAAACTTTTCTTTGCCAGCTTCTTTGTAATGGCGCTGGTATCATTCTCAAAAGGCCATGTCATAGCCTGCCACCTCCTTACTCCACAATCTTGCCGTCCTCAATGCGGACAATCCGATCTGCAAGGCGGGCAATGTCGTTGTTGTGGGTAATCATCACAACAGTTTGCCGGAACTCGGCGCTGGTACGCTTGATAAGCCCCAGAACCTCGGCGCTGGTCTTGCTGTCAAGGTTGCCGGTCGGCTCGTCGGCCAGCACAATAGCCGGTTTGGTAATCAGGGCGCGGGCAATCGCCACACGCTGCTGCTGTCCGCCGGAAAGATTGTTCGGCATATTTTTCAGCTTATCTTCCAGCCCCAGCAGGTGAACGATTTCATCCAAAAACTTCTGATCCACCGTGTCCCCGTCCAGTTCCACCGGCAGGACGATGTTCTCATACACATTCAGGA
The DNA here is from genome assembly GCF_033096465.1 of Blautia luti. Classification (NCBI taxonomy): domain Bacteria; kingdom Bacillati; phylum Bacillota; class Clostridia; order Lachnospirales; family Lachnospiraceae; genus Blautia; species Blautia luti. The sequence continues at coordinate 2,423,784 of NZ_AP028156.1, forward strand.
TAGGAACAAGGTTATAGTTCTGGAAGATAAAGCCGATGTTGCGGCGGCGGAAGATGGTAAGCTGTTCGTCGTTCATTTTCGACAGTTCTTTGTCCCGGACAATCACATTGCCAGAAGTAGGGGTGTCCAGCCCGCCCATCATGTGAAGCAGGGTGGACTTGCCGCTGCCGGAGGTTCCCACAACGGCCACAAATTCGCCGTCATTTACAGAGAAGTTCACGCCGTCAAGGGCGCGGGTGATATTCGGCTTTGTGCCGTAATACTTTTTCAGATCAATCGTCTGCAAAACGCTCATACTCAAAACTCCTTTCAAGGCTTTCTGCCTGTTGATAAGGTCATTGTAAAACCCAAATGTCCGCGAAATGTTACAGCGGCCCAAAAATTTCATTGAAAATCGGGGTGAAATGTTACAGCGCTCGGACATTTCAAAAATTTTTTTGAGAAATGGCGAAAAAAGCGGGGCAGCACTCGCCGCCCCGCCGATTCCATACGATTATACTGTCACTTTGATTTGTTCAACAAGAGATTTCATTTTAACGAAACTTTAGTTACATTGATTCACTCAATCGCTTTAATACGCTCTACTACAGACTGCTTCGCTAAAATGTGTCTTTGATACACTGTTACTACTATATGAACCACAAAAACAAGCACGAAATACAGGAGTAGAAACGGCCACGGGAAGCGATAGGAAATATAGGATAATCCGGGTATTTCTGCGATCTTGTTGCATAAAAGGAACCCCAGCGGTATGCCTACCACACAACTCCCTATTAAACTACCAAAAAAATAAATCCTGTTTTCTGCACTCTGTGTTTGATAAATTTGTACTTTCGTCATACCAGCGGCCTCTAACAGCGCATAGTCATGGCGGCGTATAACGGTGTTTGTAATGCAAGTATTAAGCAAATTGACAAAAGCAAACAAACATATCAACACTATCACTGCTGTAACAACAATTTTGGCGTTATAAAAATACGCCTGATATTCAGATAAATCATCCGCAAATATGGAAGTATTTATACGGTTATCCGAAGCCACCAGTGCCTTAATTTCCTCAACAGCCTGTTTCGTTTGCATATCTTCAGTACAAATGTACCATGCCAGATCACAATTTATTTCTGCTAAAAAGTCCAGATATTCAGGAGTCGTATAGAATACGCTACCTTTGTCCTTATTTTCGATGAAACCACATACTGAAAAATCAATTTCTTTTGTAGACATTCCCGTATTTACTGATGCGGAAAAATGATCTCCCAAACTCAGGGAAAGACCTGTTTTTTCATAGTAAGGAGAGGCACGATTTATCACAATCGGAATAGTGCTGTTTGTATTTGGAGAATAAGGCATATCACCCTCAACCAGTTGGGTTTCAAAACTGGTTGTGCCGACAATACTATTGATGGATAGTTCATATCTATTCTCAGGTTGACCGGGAACGACGATCTCACAATCTAATTTTTTGGATGGATAAATTTCTGTTACACCAGAGATATTTTCAATCTGCGCTTTCAATTCCTCCGTAAAAGGACTATCTTTCATCAGTTCAAGAGTAGCGTTTTCGGCAGCTGTTGAGTTCAGTTTAAGATAAATGCTGCTGTTTTCATAATACGGTTGCCGGACAAGCTCTTTTATATCAATAGCCGAAACTACCGAAAAGACTACAAATACAAGGACTCCGCTCAACACAAGGGATAGCAGCGTATAAAATGCCTTTTTACGGTTACTGAAAAAGTATTTTTTTGCCAAACCATTAGGATTGATACGACTGCTTTTTTTGAAAATTTTAGCTGATTTTATTTCCTCTGTCCTCAATGCCGCCATAGGGGATAAAGACGCAGCCAGTTTTGCCGGTGTACGGAATGACCAAAAAACAATGAACCATACAAAAGCACCGGAAAGCAATGTGCAGGCCACACTGGGCACCAAATATAATTTCAAGGGTAATACACAATTAAAAAGAAAACCCAATAGCAAACCGCCTAAAATATACTTCCAAGATAACTGTTTTCGCTCGTTATGAATGACTGCTTTGATCTGTCGGTAGGTCGCTCCCACAGTCCTCAACTGTGCAAATTCTCGTGTGCGCTGTAATATGGAAATATACATGATATTTTTAATAGCGATTCCTGCTGTGAGTAGCAGAACAATAGCAATCCCCAAAATTACACTAAGTATTTCCTGTGTGTTATCGACACGAGAGATTATCTGTGTATCTATTGTGGCATTACAAAGTAAGATAGTCGAAAATGCTAACAATAGAGAGGCAATAAACATGATAATCCCTGCGAGGAAATTTCGTTGTTTATTTGCGGATAGACTTTGCGTCGCTAATTTTTTCTCCACTTTGTGAGTATCATTTTCAAAAGGCCATGTCATAGCCTGCCACCTCCTTACTCCACAATCTTTCCGTCCTCAATGCGGACAATCCGATCTGCAAGGCGGGCAATGTCGTCATTGTGCGTAATCATCACAACAGTTTGCCGGAACTCTGCACTGGTGCGCTTGATAAGCTCCAGCACCTCGGCGCTGGTCTTGCTGTCAAGGTTGCCGGTCGGCTCGTCGGCCAGCACAATAGCCGGTTTGGTAATCAAGGCGCGGGCGATAGCCACACGCTGCTGCTGTCCGCCGGAAAGATTGTTCGGCATGTTTTTCAGTTTATCTTCCAGCCCCAGCAGATGAACGATCTCGTCCAAAAACTTCTGATCCACCGTGTCCCCGTCCAGCTCCACCGGCAGGACGATGTTCTCATACACATTCAGGATCGGAACAAGGTTATAGTTCTGGAAGATAAAGCCGATGTTGCGGCGGCGGAAGATGGTGAGCTGTTCGTCGTTCATTTTCGACAGCTCTTTGTCCCGGACAATCACGGTTCCGCTGGTGGGAGTGTCCAGCCCGCCCATCATGTGAAGCAGGGTGGACTTGCCGCTGCCGGAGGTTCCCACAACGGCCACAAACTCACCGTCATTTACGGAGAAGTTCACGCCGTCAAGGGCGCGGGTGATATTCGGCTTTGTGCCGTAATACTTTTTCAGATCAATCGTCTGCAAAACGCTCATACTCAAAACTCCTTTCAAGGCTTTCTGCCTGTTGATAAGGTCATTGTAAAACCCAAATGTCCGCGAAATGTTACAGCGGCCAAAAAATTTCATCGAAAATCGGGGTGAAATGTTACAACGCTCGGACATTTCAAAATTATTATTCAACTACCCTTAATCGAGCTACAATACTTGTTTTTCTAAAATAGCGAAACGAAACATGAGGAACTATAATCGCCACAACGCAAATAACAATTCCCTCTAATATCAACGGGAAAATCGTAGGCTGTATTGTAAACAGTCATAAGTCAGGTTGATTAAAGAAAGTAGGAAGAATTGTATTTGCAACAATAAGAGAGAGAGGTAAACCCATTACACAAATCAGAAATGCGTAAAACAATCCCTCCAATACGGTCAATTTGTTAATTTGTTTTTTCGTCATTCCGATGCTCTCTAATGTAGCAAATTCCCGTTGCCGGTTTATAATGCCCGTTATAATGATGTTGGAAAAATTCACAAGCCCGATACTTCCTAATAGAAACCCAATAAGGCCACCTATGATAAAAATAGTTTGTTTTAATCCATTCATAGTTTGTGCCAATGTTTCAGACGATGCGTATTCAACGGTAGGCAAAGAATTGATGTACTCGGTCGCTGGCAAAAAGTGTTCTTTTTCCACATCAAACACATAACTCATTATGGCTGGATTGTTATACAATTCCACAAACATCTCATTACTCATATAGAAAATAGGACAATCGCCGCCAACATCAGTGTAGCCAACATTCTTACCCGGAGATTCTACCAATGAAAAATCAACCACTGCACGCGCAATTACCGAAACCGTTTTATAAGGCAATCCATCTTTGTAAATGGTAACTTCCTGATTGAGCGGACAAAGAAATTCAGGAGATTCATTTGGGTTGATCGCTGAAATTTCTATAACATAGTTTCCACTTTCCAAATATGAGGTTAGTTGCTGTATATCTGTTTCTCCCTCAATGAAATTCAATTTAGGAAGTATTGATTTTTCTACCCCGTAAATATTGCAAAGAGGTCGATAATCAACACCGAGTTTTACTGGATAAGTTCTGCCATTAACCATACCACTTCGTATAAGGTGATTATCTTCTGTGTATTCGTCTAATACTTCCGTGACCAAACTACCATAATCATAAGTAACACTGACATCATCCAAAGTGTTTTTATAAATTCGACTTCCGTTCAGCACAGGAATATTATTTTCAATATCAGATATGATTTCATTACTAACAGAATCATCTTTAAATCGAAAACCTTGCACATTAGAAAATGTGTTTGGGCTTGCCACAACAAAATCAAATGAGGTAACAGAAGATACATATTTTTTAACATCAACACTATTTCCGATTGCGATTGCACTGTTTAGGAGAATAATGCAGAGTATCATGGATAAGACGATAAATATGGTACGCTTTGAATTTCTTCTTAAATTTCTCCATGCCATTTCTGTTATTCTATTCTTAAACGAAAGACGATTCTTGTTGGCACTATGATAATTGTCTTTTTCATAGTATCTGGTTGCCTCAATGGGCGAAATCGTAGCTGCAATTTTGAATGGTTTCTTTATGCTCACCCAAACAGTAATCGCACTAAATATCCCGGCAACGACAAAAATAATAGGTTTAAAACTCAAGTTCACAGAAAGATTGTGATACTCGCCTTTCATAAAATTAAGAATCCACGGAAGCATAAGTATTCCTACTATATATCCTAAAATCAACCCAATAGATATACCAATTATAGACAGCCAAAATGCTTGCTTATAAACAATTCGCTTGATTTGCTTCTCCGTTGTTCCGATTGTTCTTAATAAGCCATATTTCTTTATTTCTTGAACAACAGAAATCTCAAAAATATTGCGAATGAGCAAATAGCCCGTTATTACAAAAATCATAATAAAAAACAGGGCTGCTATTATGGCAATCCAATTTACAGATGTACCAGTGGACGGGCTGGTTCCCCTAATTTGCAAAATAGTTGTCTGTATAGACTGGATCGCTCCAACACATAAAGTCGTTACAGAAGTAAAAAGCATTGATGTTAAAACGATTGCTATTACAGCAACAATATTTCGTAATTTGTTGGCTTTGAAGCTTCTTTGCGCCAGCTTCTTTGTAATGGCGCTGGTGTCATTTTCAAAAGGCCATGTCATAGTTGTATCACCTCCATATTTGATAAGGCTATTGTAAAACCTAAATGTCCGCGAAATGTTACAGCGGCCAAAAGATTTCATTGAAAATCGGGGTGAAATGTTACAACGCTCGGACATTTCAAAAAAATTACGGCGGGCAGCCGGAAATGGCCGTCCGCCGCGTTTTATTTTGTAGGCAGCATAATAGAAAATTCCGAACCCTTGCCCGGCTCCGAAACCACTTTGATATAGCCGCCCTGCCGCGTTACAATCTCGCGGGCCAGATACAGTCCAATGCCCACGCCCTGCTGTTCGTGTACTTCTTCCTCACGATAGAAGCGCCGAAAGATGGCAGCCTGATTGCTTTCGGAAATGCCCTTGCCGGTGTCGACTACTTTGATTTCCACATACATTTCCCACAGTACCACCGACACAGCGATTTTCCCGCCCGCCGGGGTGTACTTCACCGCATTGTCCAGCAAGTTAAAGAGGGCTTCGGATGTCCACTTGCTGTCATGGGAAAAAGTCAAATTCTCCGGGCAGTCCACGGACACGGCGATTTCCTTTTTCTCCGCTGCATACACGATCCCACTCATGGCCTGCGCCACGGTATCAAAGAGGCGGCCCGGTTTCTTGTCCAACTGGATCACGCCTGTTTCCAGCCGGGAGGTTTTTACAAGGGCCTGAAAGAGAAAGTCCAGCTTATCCGTCTGGCTGCGGATTCCCCGGATAAAGTCGGTGCGCTCCGCCTCGGTCATGGGCTTTTCCAGCAGGGTGTCCGTCGCCATTTTCAGATTGCTCACCGGCGTTTTCACCTGATGGGAAATATCTGATACAAGGGTCTGTAACTCCTGCCGTTCCTCGTCCACCCGGCGGCGGTTCTCCTGCATGATCTGGTAAAGCCTTGCCAGCCGGTGTCCGATTCTGGCAAGCTGGGTTTCGCTGTCCTCTGGCCGCTGGGGCGCTTCATTCCCAGCGATCATGTGGTCTAAAGTCTGGCACAGGTCAGCGGTAAACTGCGACAGCCGCTTTCCAAACGCCTGCGTCAGTACAAAAATCCCCACAAGGGCGCACAGCAGCAGCGCCCCGCCCGTCAGCAGCACCGCAATCTGTTTTGTCACAAGAAACAGGGCTATGGTGATCCCGGACATGGAGAGGGCAAGCCCCATTGCCACCCGGCTAAACAGCCGCTTTACCGAGAGATTTTGAAACTTCATTTTGCCTCACCTCCCGTCCATTGATAGCCCATGCCGTAAACGGTCTTGATGTAGGGCGCGCCGCCGTCGGATTCAATCTTGCTGCGAATCCGGCTGATGGAGGTTGTCAGGGTGTGTTCGTCTACAAACCGCTCGTCTATATCCCACAGCCTTTCCAAAAGCTGCCCACGGGTCAGCACTTGCCGGGGATTTTTGCGGAACAGGTTCAGCATTTTGTACTCCATCGGGGATAGGGTCAGGGGCTTGCCGTTTAGGGAAGCCGTCTGCTCCGAGAAGTCCAGAAACAGCCGCCCGTCGTCGTAAATGTCCTTAGCCGGTTTGTGGTGTTCCAGCATGGCGAACATGGCTTTGATTTTCCGCTGCAAGGCCCCGATCACAAAGGGCTTTGTGATGTAATCCACTGCGCCCACCTCATAGCCCCGTATCTGGTCGCTCTCCTGATCGTTGGCAGTCAGGAAAATCACGATGGTGTCCGGATGCTGGGGCTTTATCAGCTTGCACAGCTCAAAACCGTTGCCGTCCGGCAGGTTGATGTCCAGCAGCACCAGATCAAATTCCCGCTGGCGGATGGCGTCGGCTGCGGTTCTGGCATTTAGTGCAGAAGTCACGCCGTAGCCGTCTGCGGTCAGGTTATAGTCTAACATCTTATTCAAAAAACTGTCGTCCTCGACAATTAAAATCTGCTTCATATCCTCACTTCCTTTGCTTTTTGCAGATAGTATAACAGGCAAATGTCCGTGAAATGTTACAGCGGACGGATTTTTTCAAAAAATCTATCAGCAAAATATAGCTCTATTAAAAAGCAGCACCAAAGAAGATATTTTCATATTCCTCCCAGTGCTGTTTATATATTATTTTAGCTTATCCTTATTATCTTCTTGTTTCTTTTTATCCCGATATTTCCGTATGAGTTTATTGCGGATAGGAACGCCAACACCAATCAAAAGCACAACTGCCAAAATTGTGAAATCCATACAATCACCTCACATTTCCTTATTCTTCATAACCCGAATGGACAAGAAGATTGAAACCGCATACATCACGACAATAGCAAAAACCGCAAGCAAAACGAGAAGTATCGGAGAAGATTCAACGACTGAAATAATTGAGTTCCCGATAGCTGGCATTTTAGAGAGAAGAAGTAAAGTCACCAAAAAACCGGCCACTGGAATATACATAAATACCCGTCCTTTGATTGAACCGTACTTGTAATATCCCGGAATCTGGAACACAGTATAGAGTGCAAATAAGAATACTCCTGCAATAACGGCGGTCACAATGTCAAATGCGCCAACTGATGAAAACACACATTTTGATTGTCACAGGCTTTTTTTAAAATCTCTCCATATGAATTATCATATACATAGTTAAAGTTTTTAATCAGCCTCTTTCTCCACTTCTTACCATATACAAAATATCGTAATACTTCTTTACTATTATTAAGTTCCACAAAAATGCCCGGAATATATTTTCCGTCATGAATCAATTTCTTAATCTGTTCATCGGTATACTTATTTGCTTTTTTTCGTATTAAAAAAAGAGATGTCATAAGTACCAAAATCAAAACCCCTAGTGTAACAAGCCACCATAAATTTTGTATTGTATCACTAAAATTACTAAGTAAATCAATTATCATTGAAAAAGATACACCTTCTGTACACTCATTTTCCATTGCAGAAGTCATACTTTGAGTTGATATAAGATCCTGTTCTTTCTCGTTTTCTATTATAGTTTTCCCTTCGGATGCCCCAACTACTTCTTCAGTCTCCTGCTCCTCAACATTCTTCTTTTGTATTGTTGCTTGTTCCTGTTTTCCTTCTATATTTGCAGCTTCTGATATTGGAGAAAAACCTATAACGAGCAATGTAAACACTAATACTAAAAACATAATTTCCTTTATTTTTTTCATAAGTGCTTCCTCTCTGACATAACATGATATTTTTTCATGCTCTCGAAATTTCAGGGCTACTCCTGTACTACATACCCAACCTTTCATATATATTCTCTCATTTAACATCCCCCATTTTTACTATATCTACTAATTACTTAACAGCTTATCATAAATTTTCTATTTTATAAAGTAGCTCAAAAAGAAAACCCGCCATATTGACGGGTCTCCATGAAAAATTACTTCTTCTTCCTTTCCATCTCTTCTTCCACTGCCTTCTGTTGCTGTGGTTGTCCCTTCCCTGACTGGCTATCTTTTGCTGATGCTTGCGAAGTCGTTTCAATACTGATCTCCGAGGAGCATTTTTATCTTTTTTCTTTGGCATATTGTTCATCAGTCCATCAATCATATTGTAATTGGCTTCTTCTGCCATCTCCGCACTGCGAAGATATTCTCCATTGTCCATGACCTTCTGCCAGTTTGCCAGCTCTGGTTTCTTTTTCTGCTGTTCTAGTGACTGCTGCGTCTGATTCGGTTGCTTTTGTGATTGCACCTGCTGTTGTCTTTGCTGTTCCTGTTCTTTTGCTGCCTGTTGCTGCATAAAGTTCTGAATGTTCCGTCTTGCTTCTTCATCAAAGCCATTGTAACAGTCATTCATAACTACTGCTCCATCTTCACTGAGAATCACATAGACGGCTCTTGTCCCATACTCTTCATGTTCCATTAGGAACCATTTCTTCTCATTCATCAAAATATAATCTTGGGCAAGCCATGTTCCTTTCTTTCCTTCGATTTCATATCCTGTTGTATCAATGGAAAGTCTGGTATCAGCGGAACTTTTGATTGTGAGAAATTCTGGAATGATAATGAATCCGTCTTTATTAATATAGTAGGCTGTGGTTTTTCCCTCATCCGTGATTACCAGAACATCGCTACATCCGATGGAATGACCTTTGAAGTTCTTCGGTCGCTGTTTCTACAGGCGTATTTTTATATCCGCCGGAGTTTCCCCCGGCTGGATTCTTCCAATGTACACCTGCTGATAGTTCTCAATGCTGACGCTCTTTCCTTCGCTTCTCAGCTTTTCATAAGAACGGAAACGAACATCACGATACTCTGGTGTTTCTTTTACCTGATATACTGCACACTGACTTGTTCTCATTCCTCGTCCTCCTCTTCCAATTCCGTTTTATAATCTTCCAGATCCATAAGAAAAATCTCATAACCTTCATCACTCATGCAGAACAGCTTTCTTATGGTATTGCAGACCAGCCCTATCATATCCGCATCCCCTTTCAGAAATGGAATAATATTGTCGATGGCTTCCATCGTATCATTTCGGTTGCCTTTATCAAACATCGCAGTTACTAAACATTCGTCTGTATCAAAGTTCATTGCCAGATCCATCATAATTCTACCTCCCCCTTCTTACGTGCTTTAGATTTTTCAGTTGCCGTTTCTTTCTGCTCCTGTGCTTTTGCTCTTACCTGAAACTCTTTCAATGACTGCAGCACGGATTTTTTCAGTTCTCCTTTTCCACCCTTTGCAGGCTCTTTGTTTTGTTCCCGGTTTGGTTCTACTGATACAGATTCTTTCTTGACTGGTGCTTCTGGAACTTCCTGTTTCACTTCCACAGTCTGTTCTGCTTCCTGCACTTTTCCATGTTTCTCATTCAGATACTTTTCCATATCGTTGATTGCTTTCTGTACCAATGGACTCTCCTTATAATGTGGAATCATATCAATCAGATCCCTGTCTATCCTGTCTCCACTCATGAGTCCATATTCCCCGGAATAATCTTCATCACCATCTTGCAGATCAAATCCGATTCCTTTAATCCCATGCAGTCTCTCTGCTGGGATACTCTCATATATTTTAATGGCTTCTTCTAAAGTGAGGTTATTATGGTACTCTCCCATGACCGGAAACTCCATGCACTCTGCGACATAAAAACTGATCGTGGCTTCTGGCTGTTCCTGCTCTGGCTGTTTGTCAAAGATAGAAAATCTCTCTGCGTCCTCCAGACGGGAAAGTAAAGAACGGGCAGTTATAACATCGCTGTCTATATCGGATTCTTCAGATACTTCAACCAGCCAGTCCTTTAAACACTCTGTTTTCTTATTCAGAATGTCCTCTGTGATTTTCTCCACCTGTTCTTCCCTGTTCTCAACGGTATCTTTATATTCGTAAGTGTCATATTCATAGCTGAAATTATCTAAATCCACCGCCAGCTTTTTAATCTCCTGCTGATCAAGGTAAGCATCTGCTTCCTTCATATATTCTGCCAGAGTGATTCTTTTTTCTGCGATAGGATTGATGTCCACCTTAATGCCTGCCATTGCTATACCATGAGCATTTAATTCATTGAAGAAACTGTCTTCACGGATATTGCCACGATAAGAAAGCACTACATCAAGGTCAGAATCTTCCCGGTAAAGGTCTTGTCTGCTTCTGGAACCATACACTCTTGCAGCAAGCAGCTCTACCTCCTGTTCCATTCCCATATCTTCTAATACTGCCTGTGCATGATACAGGACACCTCTTTCAACTTCTGCCCTGCTCAGACTATTTAATGCCAGTTCATTTCTTCCAATCTCAGAAGTCGCACGAAGTCCCCCCTCCTGCAATAAATCCTTAGAGTGCTGGATCGTCATTTCTTCAAATTCTTTATAATCCACTTTGACACATTCCAGGTCATCCATTCTTTCACTTTTAAGGATTTCATAAGCAGCTTCCTGAATGGATGCGTCTGGATTATCGTAATCACCACTCTGGATTTCATGCAAATCAGAGTCATAAAAAATAAAGGAATATCCTTCTTCTGTTGCCTGTATGCTCAGATACCCTTTGCTCTCGGTAAACTGCATTGCGATTCCTTCATAGGTTTGCAGTGCTTCTTCCCTGTGAAATCCTTCAAAAATACTTGCTGGGCAGTTTTTTTCTAATTGTATCCGCTGTATCTGTTCTTCCTGAATTTCTTCCACATCTGCCATCAATTCTTCATAATCCACTACTTTTGCGTCTTCCAATGAGTACCCTTTATCTTCCAAAATATCACTGGCAGCTTCATCTACATAAATTGTCGGATTGTCATAGATTCCTCCATCATCCTCCTGATAATCTTCATTGTAAAATGTATAGTCATAGCCATCTTCTGCGGTCTGGATTGTAAAGTATTGTTTTCCAATCTGATATGCAATCTGTACCTCATTCCAGTCCAGCATGTTTTCCATTTTATTTACCGCTTCATATATTTCTGGATTCAGCCACCCTCCGATCTGTTCATACGCATGGGTCAGCCGATCTATCCCGTTTTCACATCGGATAAAATCCATGCTTTCCTGCATCGTTTCCGTATTCTGGATACCAAGCACTTTTTTCTGATGATTTGGTAGACGTAAATATTCCTGCATCGCTTCATCCAGTGATTCATACCGGTTTACTTTTACTACACCCTCTGCATTTACATCTTCCATCACATAAAAATTATCAATGTAATGAATCTCTGGCATTTTTAACTTTATGCCTTCCGGCAGCTGCACCTCACTGACTGCATGAAAATTAAACCGGACATCTGTTCCCGATTCATTTTTTCCTGCCATCGTTTCTTCCCATATGTCTTTCTGTACTGCCTGTATTTCTTCGATTGTAAGTGTCTGTCCACTCCGCAGGGTTACAACAGAATCTTCCGGGAATTCCGTCAAGTCATAAAGTGTTGTTCCATTTTCCTGCAGATATTCTGATACAGCTTCTAACGCTCCTTCATCAAATCCATTCCATAAGTCCTCCGCTACAAGCTGTCCATTTTCTGCTACGATAATGCCAGCCACATCGGAGCCAAATTCATCATGTTCCATTAAGAAAAACTTTTCCCCAGCATATTCCTTTTTATCAACCGTATGCCATGTCCCGTTATGTCCTTCTGCTTCATATCCTCTTGTCTCTGCTGTGATCGTCACTTCGTTTTCTCCTATCGCCTGTTCTATCCTCTGCATCCGGATCTCAGCTCTTGCCATGTCGATAAACCCATCTAAAACTGCCGGGTGGCTTTCAATCACATAATCCAGGTTCAGATTTCTGCCTCGGCTGATATTTTCCGGGATTTCGATATGCTCCGCCCAGTCTTTGTTCTGTCTGGAAAATCTTCCATCATGAGAAAGTTCACGGATGGTGTTTGCCATAACAAAATTCATACGTTCTTCCCCAAAGCGTTCCACGACTTCTTTTGCCGCACCCTGCTTTAAGTGCAGTCCGTCAAAATTCTCCCGGATAACATCCTCGATTGCTTTCTTGCAGTCCAGGTTTAACTTTCTGGAATCCAGATAGGCATCTACATCCCGTTCTCCCATTGCCTGTTCCAATGTTTCTTTATAAACTGGCGGATATGCCCTGACGGAATTATGTTCCAGCATGTTCATTCTCTGCTGGACAAACTCCGGAAGTTCCTGAAATCCAAAAGAATCTACATAATAGGCTGTGATCTCTGCCCCCCTGTTTATCACGATCACATCACTTACCGATAAGGAATGACCACGGAAATCTTCCGGTCGATCAATGTTAAATCGTTCAAATATATTGTCTAACGTGATTGTTGGCATCCACGGTGCTGCATAAACCATCCGGTAATCCTTTCCATCAATGGTATAGCCCAGGTTCTTTGCAGATTCCATTCCCATAAACTGATAGGTATGCTCATCTCCACTATCCATCTGATAAATGGCAAACCTTCTGCTTTCTCCATGCAGAAGAAGTGTCTCATCAATCTTTTCTGCACTCTGCCGTTCCAGTGCTTCCTGTTTTGTGGCAGAGACTTCTCTTTCTTTCTGGACTTCCCATTCTGTTTCTGTGATTCCAAAGATACCGTCATATCCAAAAATCTCATTTTCCGTTTCCACAAGCACCTGTTCTGCCCGTTGTGGATTCTCTGGATTTCCATATAAGATGTAAATTTCTGCCCCTCCACGGTATAATTCATATGCCCGGTCTTTCATAAGCGGTAGCATATGGTCTAACTGGATTCCTGCCTCGTGCATTTCCGTAAAACCGATCATGCCATCTGGGAAATTGTCAATCTGTGCCTGTGTTTCATTCATAAGGTTTCTCGTATATTCACTTTCCGGTCTGCGGATTGCGGTCATCATACGGTTCACCAGTCCAAGCACTTCGTCTTTGTCATCCATCTTATATGCAAAATTCACAATAAGATTTCTCTGGGAATCTGTGAAATTTCCTGTATTTGCAGCTTCTGCCGTTTCAATCAGACGGTGGGCATACTGCATGGCTGTTTCTTCTGCAATCTCCGGTTCCTTCACTGGGAAGTTTGCCCTTGCTGCCTGAATCACTTCATACACCAGCTTTGAACCGGCTTCATCATAAGATTCCCTCATATCCCATACCAGGTCATTCAGTCTTTCCACCTGTCCGGGGAAGGTTTCTGCATATTCATTTACAAATGTCTTTTCTTCTTCTGAAAAAATATTTCTTGGAAACTCTGCCTTTTGTACCAACATCTCTGCCTGCTCTTTCGGAGAAAGGTCAGAAATATAAGTAACGCCTATGTCAGCATCATATTCAACATCATAAAAATCAATCGGATAGTTCTCTCCGTGTCCACTGCTGTCATAGAGTGGTGTGACAGCAGCACCTTTTTCTTCCAGAAAACTTTCCAGAGGTTTCTCATTTTCCTCTATCTCACCACTTTCCAGAAGGCGGACGTATTCTCCCACATTCTGCTCTAACTGTTCCCTGCTCATGTTTTCAATCAGATCATAGGTAAACTCGGAACCCATACTGCCTGAAAGATGCAGAATTAAATCTTCCTTATGAAAAGTATCCCGGATTGGTCTTTCCATTTCCAACTCGTACATCTGTGCCTCGATATTCTCAATGATCTCTGCCGATGTTTTTCGGATGGTATCCATAGATGCTTTCAACGCCTTCATATCCCTGCTCTCGCACCAGCTGGCGATATAGGTAAACGAATATTCTGAAGTATCCAGACCAAAATGGTTGCAGACTATGTAAGCGATACTTTCTGCTTCCACTTCCTTTGTTGTCTGGTCTTTTAAGACGCCTTCCGCATCCATTACTTCCCGGTCATGCAACAATGCGTGGCTCACTTCATGGACTCCGGTTTTCATCGTCTGGACATTACTCATATCTTCCTTTATCGCAATATATTTTTCTGTCTGGTGATAATAGCCTTTTGCTTCCACATTCATCATGCGGATCGGTACAGGAGAAATATTCTGCAATGCCTGCATGAACGTATCATAAAACTGTACACTTCCGGTAAGCTCCGGCACCTCCAGTTCTGCGATCGGTTCTCCCTCTGTCTGGCTGACATCAAACACTGTCGTTATGCGGAATCTCGGTATCACCATCTCCACAATCTCTGTTTCCGGCTGTCCATCATCCCCGATCACAGGCTCTTTTGTTACCGGGTCGATCTTTTCAATCTCCTGTTTCTCCCGGATCGGTGCTGGTGCAATGATCTGGATTCCTTTCTCTCCACGTTTTACATGGCGGTTAAACTTCTTCTGCCATGCCTGATACCCTGCCACCAGTGTTGCTTCCGGTTTCTGCATGGTGATCAGCAGCGTGTTATTAAAGCTGTAATTATGGAACTTTGACATGGTATTCAGATATTCGGTATATCGCTCCGATGTAAAGATTTCCTTTACTCCCTGCTCCAGCCGTTCCGATATTTCTTTTAACTGTTTTTCTATATTATTTGCCATAAACAAACCCTCCATTTTATGTCCCCGCCAGAGAAAACTCTGACGGGAAATCTTTTATAACTCCTGTTCGTGTTTTTTCTTTGCAGTTTTCTGTGTAACGGTCGGTTCCGCTGTATTCTGCTGTGCCTTCTCCTGCTTTAAGCGTTCCAGAATAGATGGCTTATGAATTCTGTCTGCTGTTTCCGGAAGTTCTTTTTCTTCTACGGCATCCCTGCTGTCTGTGTTACTTCCTTCTCTGCCAATATCCTCATCTGCCATAATCGTCTCATTGCCCTTTTCATCCATGTTCAGCAAGGCATTTAACTCGGATAACCGTTCTATCTTTTCATTCAGCTCTGCTTCTTTCGGAAATGGTTTCTTTACCTCTTCCTGTGCAGTAGCAAGCTGCTGTTGTACGGTTTCCAATTTCTGCTCACTTTCCGTCAGCTTCCTGTCGATAGAAGAAAGCGTGTTATGGATACGCTGCATATTTCCTACCGGGTCTTTTCCGATCTCCAGCTTATAAGAACATTTTCCTTTGATTGTCAGTTCAAACGCATTGGAGAACATATTATAGGAAGCAGATAACGTGAACCCATGATATTCCCCGACCTTTCCGCCGGTGCTGACGGTTTTTAACCCTGCACAAGCAGCGATCAACGCTTCGCCTGCTTCTTTCTTATCTTCATAAAGGACATTCCCTACTGTCATGGCAAACGTGTCATTATCCTGTAAATCCACACTTTTTACTACCTGCGAATCCACCTGCATTCCGGCAATCCGCTCTTTCAATGCACTGATCTGTACCGGGAAATTCTTTGCAATATCGGATTCCAGACGGTAAATCTGACTGGTATGGTTTGCCTTTAGAAGTTTTAGCTTACTCACCTGCACATCCAGATCCATTTTTTCTTTAATGTACGGATTGCCTGTGGCAAGTGCCTTTATTTCCGCATAGGACAGTGCCGTATCATCCACATCTTCACAAGCCCTGACCGGGGATTTACTGGTCATGATCTGGCTGATGAACTTCTGCTTATTCTCCAAAATCTGCCACATATACGCATCAAAAGTGTTCTCCGTCACATACCGGAATATCTTTACTTTGTCATTCTGGTTTCCCTGTCTTAAGATACGTCCTTCCTGCTGTTCCAGATCAGTCGGTCATTTTTTGCGGACAGTTCATACATGCTATCCTTTTCTGTTCTCTGCTCCTGCGTTTGCTCTCGTTTGATTTCTCCCTCCGTATCTTCTTGGCACAAGCAGGACAATACCTTGATGCACCAGAGCCCGGGACATATTCAACGCCGCACACCGTACAATTTTTAGCGGGCATTGCTGCCCACCGTTTTGTAGGTATGATATGTAATTCATCGACAAAGCCGATGAATTTATAGTAAATATTGATTTCCTGCTTCACTGTTCCGTCTGCCATCTTCTCACGCTCCGAAACAAGTATCTTGTCTATGAGTGCGTTTATAACTGTTGCATCCAGTTCTTTTAAGCCTTGATAATTTCGGATAAGGGCGAGGAAGTCACGGATTCCCCGTGATTTCTCGTAGCTTTCATTAAGAGTTTCCGTCACCTCTTTCAGCCTTGCTTCAATTTCAAGCTGCTCTTTCTGGTATTTCCCCGACATCATCTCAAAATTCCGCTCGGTAATACGCTCCATGACCTTATCCTCGTAGAGAGAGGAAAACAGCCTGTCCAGTTCCGCAAGGCGTTTGTTCAGCTTCTTACGTTCTTTCTCTAATGCTTTCGCCCTGCTCTGGTCTGTTTCCGTGAGCCGCTTTTCTATGGCCCTGACCGCCTTTTCATCATTCACTGCCATATCCGCAAAACAGTTGATGTCGGCAAGAACGGCATTGAATAAATCCCTTGCTTCTATATTGTGGGCACTACACTCGCTTCTTCCGTTTCTTGCATAATTATTACATGAATACTGTACACAGTCGATAATCTCTGGGCGTTTCCTCCTGTGTACGTTCATTGCCCGCAGAGCACATCCGCAGTCCACACACTTGATAACGCCTGCAAAAATATTTACAAATCCTCCCTTGTTCTGTGGAAGCCTACGACTTGTAATAAGCTGTTGGACAATATCAAATTCCTCCTGCGTGACTATTCCCTCATGGGTATTGGGTATCACTTCCCATTCTTCGGGCAGCTTAGAGGGGCGTTTCTTGCTTTTCATATTGGCGGCAATCCGTTTGTAGCCTACAAGATTTCCCGCATATATCGGGCTTCTTAAAATGCTCCTCACGCTGTTCCCACTCCAAATATAGCGTTTGTCCTCGTTCCCCTCAAAATGACGTTCAAAGCCTGTTTCGCCACGCTCCGCCGCATAAGCGGCAGGGCGTAGGATATGCTGTTTATTAAGATGTCTGCAAATTTTGGCAACTCCATTCCCTTTTAATGCAAGGTCGAATATCTCTTTTACAACATGTGCCACTTTATCATCTATCAGCAGATGGTTGTGGTCGGCAGGGTCTTTGATATAGCCATAAGGGGCGGTAGTTCCCATGAATTTCCCCTGTTGAAACCTCGCCCGATATGCCGATTTTATCTTAACAGATATGTCAGCGGCATACATTTCGTTTAAAATGTTGCGGAAAGGCGTGATGTCCATAGCAGATTTATTCAAGGTATCTACGCCGTCATTGACCGCTATATACCTCACGTTATGCTCTGGGAAGAAAACTTCCAGATATAACCCACAATCAAGATAGTTTCTCCCCAGACGGGATAAATCTTTCGTAATCACGCAGTTTATCAGACCGCTTTCAATGTCTTTTATCATATTCTGGAAACTTGGTCTTTGGAAATTTGTACCAGAATAACCATCGTCCACATACGTTTTTGCTATGTGCCATCCCTGCTTTTTCACATAATCCGTGAGGATGGATTTCTGTGTCGCAATGCTCGCACTCTCGTTATCCGTACCATCGTCTTTAGATAAGCGGCAATAAATGCCGACTAAATAGATTTTCTTTTCTTCTTTGATTCCTGCCATACTGTAAAACCTCCGTATCTGTCCTATCTGTTTTCATGTCCCATTGCGTACATTCTAAGCGGACAGCCCCTCATTGTCGAAGGTGTCGCCCTCGGCAATCTTCTTCCGAATATCCTCGGAGATAATCGGGACAAACGCTTCTGTAACGGTCTGTGTGCCGACATATTCACGGCTGATTATCATCTGCACTGGTGCTTTTGGCACGATACGCTTTCTCTTTTTATCTGCTTTCTTATCCTCGCCCATACTTAAATCTTCCTTTCCAGACAGGGCAGGGAAGAGTTTGGAAATGTCCCCGCCCTGCCAATCAGATACCATTAATCCTCGCTGTTTAATTCTTTCTGTAATGCTTTAAGGAGTGCCGCCGCTTCATCAGCGTTCAGCGTGATTCCCTTGCCGCACTTTTCACGGTTCGGGGAAAAGCTGCGGATGTCATACTTCGGCTCTTTCCCATTCCATGAAATGAGATTGATTTCCTTTGTGTAGCCACTGTCGCCCGTAGACAATACTGCGATTTCCTTTACGATTTCATACTGGATTTCTCTCATTCTCCATACCTCAACTCTCTGTATTTACTTCCCGAAAAAAGAAGATTAGCGGCTGTCACGGTTGCGTTTCCTCTGCAACTCACGCTCCAAAAGTTTGATGATGGTTTCCTCCATCTGCTTCGGCGTTGTGTTCTTCGGAAAGTATTTTTTCAGCTTGCTTGTGTTGATTTTCAAGGTTTCTTTCTGGTTGCCCTTTTCCTCCGTCATAATCGCAAATATCGTATCCATGTCAAGCCGCCCGCTCTGGCTTAACTGTTTCATCCGCTGTGCCTGTGAGAGTGAGGGCGTTGCTTCTTCGCTCTCCATCGTGGCAAAGAGGTTTTCCTGCTCGTCTTTCTTCAAGAAGGACAGTTCCACCGCAGGCGTGAGGGCGATTTTCCCCTCGTCCACCATCTGCAAAATCGGCGGTATCAGTTCCGTCAGGCGGATAAAACGCTGCACGGTCATCCTGCCCACGCCGAAGCCCTGTGCCACCTTGTCGTCCGTCCGCAACTTCGTCACAACTTGTGACGAGGTTAAGTCTGTGCGGAAACCCTGCCGCTTCATGGCTTCGGATTTCATCTTGTAAGCAAACGCCCGCTCCGATGGCAGGATATTCTCACGCTGCAAATTGCTGTCTACAAGGGTGATGATGGCTCGGTCACGGTCTAAGGGCAGGACAAACGCAGGCACGGTATTTATCCCTGCAAGTTCAGAAGCACGGACACGCCGCTGTCCTGCAATCACTTCATAACCGTCCCCGTCCTCTTTCGGGCGTGTGATTATCGGCGTGACAATGCCAAATTCCTTGATGCTTTCCGCTAACTCTGACAGTGTTTCATCTTCTGCCACATGAAACGGATTGTCGGGGAACGGGTACAAGTCTTTGGTCTTTAACACCTTAAAATCCTGTTTCTTCATTCACATATCTACCTTTCTTTCGCTCTGCTTCTATGATTTTTCTGCAATTCTTCCAACACTTCGGGCGGTATTTTTGACAGCAGCCGCCCCATCTGCTCGTTGGTTCTCTGCAATTCAAATATCTTCTGATTCGCTTTCTGCACCTTTAGTTCCTGCTCGTACTTTTCATCACGCATACGCCCCGCATAGTCTGATTCCTGCCCAATTCTCTCTTTCAAACTGTCGATATACGCCTGCTGTTTCCCGATTTCCTTAGAGAATTTCTCCACGTCTGGCAGCCATGCAGAGAGTAAATCTAACGCTTTATCCCTTTTCTTCCCTGCGTTAAAGGCGTTGATGTCGGATAGGGCAGACACGATTTCTTCATACTGTTTATCAAGCCTGCCGCCTAATTTATAGAGCCATGTGGGGACGTGTTTCCGCTTGGTTTCCATTGAGGACTGCCCCCGTTCAAGCTGATTCCACCGTGAGGACATCCGCTCATGGTAGGCGGTCTGCCACTCGGATAATGATTTCTGGTTGCCTAAGATAGCTTTCGCTGACAGCTTATTGTCTGGCGTAATCGGCACAAAGCAGAGGTGCATATGGGGCGTTCTCTCGTCCATATGGACGACAGCGGAGAGGATATTCTGCTTTCCAACACGCTCCGAAATGAAGTCAAGAGCCGTCTGGAAATACGCTTTTTGTTCTTCGGGCGGTAACTGGTTCATAAATTCTGGTGAAGCTGTGATGAGCGTTTCCACCATCATCACGCTGTCTTTCCTTGTCCTGCACCCCGCTTCGGCTACCATGCGGTTAATCTCTTTCTTGTAGGTGTACTTTGGTGGTGCTATGAGATGGTAATTGTTTTTAGAGCGTTCCATATCTATATCTGGGTTGCTTTTGTAGGCTTCTTTCTTCCGCTCGTTGTGGCGTTCACAAGCCGCAACGCCGCCCGCTTTTCGTTTCTGGAAACGCAGGATTGCATAAGGCATAGGCGGATTCCTCCTTTCTTTCGGCGGGTGACCGTCCTTTGGGGTGACAGCGGTGACGGTGGTGACAGCAGTTTTGGGATACCCCCTGCCGACTGCCGCAACTGTCACCCTCACCCCCTGCATGACGGTCATGTCGATGATGACGGTGTTTTTGGGATACCCCCCTCGCAAGAGCCGTCACCGTCATGCCGCCATTCTTTTATCCGAAGCCGTAAGGCGTAGGATAGCAGGGCACAGCCCTGCCTTAAGGGAGTCCAGAGGGAACGTCTGGCACACGACTTTGCAGGGCAAAGTGTAGTGTGTTACACCCTGTAAACGCAGTCGGAAAAATCGGAATGATTTTTCTGACCGCAGGGGTGGTTTTACACGACCGAAAAGGGCGAGTAAATCTCACGCCTGCATTTTGCGTTTACGGGGTGTTCTCCCGTAGGGATGACAGCGGCAGGGTATCCTAAAATCACTGTCACCACCGTCACTGCTGTCACCCGCAGGGCAGAGCCGCCAGCTTTACATGGCTTTAAGCGTCAATGACAGTAACAGGGGGGTATCCTAATATCGCTGTCACCACCATCACCGCTGTCACCCGCCCTCCTTGCAAGGGCAATCCGCCTGCCGTCTTTCCTGCGGCTGTACTGGTAGCAGATACGGTTCTCGCTTAAAAATGTGGTGCGGTATTCATTCAGCCATTTCGTAATCACCGTGGGTATGGTTTCCGTTTCCCCCATAGCGGCTAACAGTTCCGTTGCCGTGCCTATCCATTCTTCCTTATCCCTCATAAAATCCACCAACCGAAAAAGGACATCTGGTATCGTTTCTTTCGCAAGCTGCTCCTGCGTTTTCCGCTCCACAAGCTCCCAACGGCAATCACGGAAACGCAGCGTGTATTCCTGATAAGGCGTGTCCCTGCCCGTCACATACAGCTTGGCGGTGTCAGACGCACGTTTCTCCTTTTCCAGAACAAAGGTAGCGTCCGCACTCCCCGTTAATCCTGTCGTCCCAGACACCTTGTTGAACACGTCGCTGTCATTCTGCTTTCGGATGTGGTGTACGACAATGACCGCCAGAGAGTGCCTGTCGGCAAAGTCTTTGATGAGGGAGATGTCCCCATAGTCGCTTGCATAGGCATTGTCTTTTGAAGCTGTACGGACTTTCTGCAAGGTATCAATGACAATGAGCCTGCTGTCTGGGTAATCTTTCAGATAATCTTCAAGCTGCACGATAAGACCGTCTGACAGCTTGCAGCTTGCCACGGCAAAGTGGAGCCGCCCGCTTGCTTCGTCCGTCAAACGAAATAACCTGTCCTGTATGCGGCAGAACGTGTCCTCAAGGCAGAGGTAAAGCACATCGCCCTCCATTGTCGGCATATCCCATAAAGGGATTCCCTGCGACACGCATAAGCATAGCTTCAGCATGAGCCAGCTTTTGCCTATCTTCTGTGAGCCGCAGAACAGCGATAAGCCTGTCGGGATAAGGCTGTCCACCACAAAGGATGGTTTCTCAAGCGGTTCATAAAGGAGCGTTTCGGCGTTGACTGTCTGTAACTTCTGCATGGCTTTCCTCCTTTCGGGCGGTGTCTTTGTTTTCGTTGCACATAGGCGTTGACCTCCTTAAAAATAGATTTACTCCCACGGAAAAAAGTGAGAGTATGTAATGCCGCCAATCCCACACAAATAAAAAACAGATTTCTTTTTCGGGCGGTGTCGGTCACGGTTGGAGATATTTCTTCAATTTCCGCCTTTACTTTCTCCTTTGCAATCGCAACAGATTTCTGTATTGCCGAAGCGGTGCAATGCTCCATAGCGGCGATTTGGTAAAAATTGAACTCATACTCGTAGTAGAGCAGGAAACGCCGCCTTTGTATCTCTGGAAGGCTCCCAACCGCCTTATAGAGCGTTTCATTCCGTTCTTCCTCAACCATGCGTTCATCAAGGCTCTTAGGCACACGCAACGCCCGTCTGTAAAGGGTTTCGTCCCATACCTCGTTAAACTCCCTGTGCCGCTCGTCCCATTAGAAAAGATTCCTGTTCCTGCGCTCCATCTGCCGAAACTCCATAAAGAACTGTTCCGACACTTCCAACTCGTGGGATTTGCCCTGCCCGTCCTTAAAGCTGATAAAATACCTTGTGCCGCTTTCCGTGGATTCCTCCCGAAGCGTGTATGCCTTAACCCTGTATGCCATCCTGTTGTCCTCCTGCAAAAAATGAGTGAGGGGATTTCCATCCCTCACCCAGTAGCCCGCAGGATGGCAGGCTGTTTTAGAAGCTATAAAATTTTCCGCAGCTTCTTCCGCAGATGGTCTAACCTCGCATAGATGGCACCAGTCGTCAAATGCACAAGCGGGGCAATCTCCTTTGTGGAATACCCCTGCATTTTCAGCAGGACGATTTTCAAGGTACGCCCGTCCACCGTGACTAATACTTGATAGAGATTTTCGCTCTCAATCTCTTCCAGTAACTCCGCAACCGTACCCACTTCCGCCTGCCGCTCCCTGCCTGCCATGTCCTCAAGATATTCCGCAACGTCATTCGTCCATCGGTAAAACCGCCTGTTGGAATTGAAGTCTGCCCTGTCCGCCATGCGTATCTGCTCAATGGTCGCTTCATCAACGCCGCACTCACGCAGCAGCTTTTCCTCCGCTTCTTTCCAGATACGCCATTTCCTGTCCTCCCGTCCGTGGTTGTATGCCATTCTTACTTCCTCCAATCAGAATTGATTGAGAGGGCAGAGAAAAGCCCCCTCATCTTCCCAAAGGAAAAAACAAGGGGGCTGAACGCCTTAAATTTTAATTTTCTATTATCTTTCTTAGTTTTATTAGGATTCTGGCTTTGCGTTTGTTTACAACGCTCTGGGTTATGCCCAACCTCGCCCCGACTTCACGCTCGGAAAGTCCGTCAAAAAAGATTGCCTGTATCAGCTCCTGTTCACTATCCGACAGCAAAGGC
The DNA here is from genome assembly GCF_033096465.1 of Blautia luti. NCBI lineage: Bacteria > Bacillati > Bacillota > Clostridia > Lachnospirales > Lachnospiraceae > Blautia > Blautia luti. The sequence continues at coordinate 2,447,196 of NZ_AP028156.1, forward strand.
AGGGCGGCTTTCAGCCTGTCCACCATGACCGCATTGACAACGGTTTCTGCAATGTCCACCGCTTCATCAGTGATAAAGTCCAGAGGATTCCCCTCGCTGTCCGTAAATCCGTCGAGAGATAGCAGTCTATTCTTTGTATCTAATTTTTGCAGATAACGCCACCGTTCCTTGTCACGGTAGAAGTCTGTGTATTGCTCCCTCACGACTTCAAGCAGACAGCCTTGAATGGGGATAAACAGCTTGTCCATATAGGTCTGGTCGGATTCCCTGCAACGGCAGAACTCCGTGTAGGATAATTCCACATAGCCGCCACTTTCTCTGATATATACCTTTCTTGGTGCATATTTCACCATAAATACCTCCCATCTGAATTTTTGAAATGTAAAAAATCCAGATGGAGAGGCGGAGAACGACACCGCATATCAGAAACAGCCCTACGGCACTTTCCAACAAAAATCGACAAAAGAAAAACCGCAAAGGCTCTGTGACCTTTACGGTTATAGGAAATAGTAATTCTATTGTATGGAGATTGTACTTCTACTTTCAAGGTGAGAAGTACCGTTGCACTGGCAGAAATTTTTTTAACTGGTTTCCTGCCGTTCTCTGATATGCTATGTATTGATAAATTTTGCTTCGTATGAGCAGATAGATAACTGCCCGAAAAAAGGACATAAAAAAATCCCTCCAAATTTAAAAACAAATTCAGAGGGTAATTTAGGGTATAACAAAATAACCCACCCGAATATCGTTTTTTTTATTTGGTGAGTTTGTTCTTTCAAATACGAAACAAAAAGAGCCGATGATTCGTGAATTGTTCCACAATTTCATCGGCTCTGCGTCTTAAGCGTCTGGCTCTTTGATGACAGTTATCTTCAAGTTGTCAACTTTAATCAATCTTTCTTGTCTGCATTTTGGACAATAAAGGGGATAATTCTCCAAAACAGTGTCCTTCCTAATTTTATTACGGGTTTTGCTCCCACAAACAGGACACAATATCCATTCGCATTTCATCATAATTAGTCTCTAATCCTTTCAAATCTCATTTTATATGACTTTTGCAAGCTGTTAAGCTAACTTGTGGAACATATGCCGAACCTTATCTATACGGCTATTCGGGCGGCGGGGTTGGCAAATAAATTTACCAATAGCTGGCTGGTATCCTTTTAACTCTGTCAAGCAGACTCCCTGCCCATTTGTGAAATAAGTTAAATCGTTCCTGTATTCTTGAATACATCTAGCAGGGATTTCTCCTTTCAGAATGACCTCGTCATTCTTTATCTGAGTACTTACAATATCTGCACAATACCTTGGAGCATCATGATACGCCCGTGAGAGATATTCCTGCGGTGCATAAATTTCAAAGTGGAGATATGGCTCTAATAGTTCTGTCCCTGCTTTTTTTAAAGCCTGCTCCAATACGATAGGGGAAAGCAGCCGAAAGTCTGCGGGGGTACTTACAGGACTATAATACAATCCATATTCAAAACAGATTTTACAGTCTGTCACTTTCCATCCATACAGCCCCTGCTCGCAGCCATAAAGAACCCCCTCCATAACCGCATTTTGGAACGATTGATTTAAATATCCAAGTGAAACTCTGCTTTCATACTGCACTCCGCTTCCAATAGGGAGCGGCTCTATGGACAACCCGACAGAAGCCCAGAAAGGATTTGGCGGGACTTCTATGTGGATGGTATATTCTGCTTTTCTAAGCGGTCTTTCCATATATATAACAGTAGGCTCTTTTATTTCTGCCTCCACATGATATTTTTCCTCAAGGATGGCACAAATGACTTCCATCTGCACATTCCCCAAAAAAGAAAGTATAATCTCATGCGTTGTAGTATCCACATAATATTTTAAAAGAGGGTCGCCATCTGAAATTTCTGTAAGTGCCCCAAGCAATATTTCCCGCTGTTCAGATTTCTTTACTGCAATCGTTGTTTGGAGCATAGGGAGAGGATTTTCAATAAATTTTCTCTGCGGCAACAGTATTTCGTTCCCCAAAATACTGTTTAGCTGCAAAACATCATTTGGTAAAATTACAATATCACCAGAGCAGGCTGTATCGGATGAATATAATTCACCGTTTGTCGGAACACACATCTCTGTGATTTTTATTTTCTCTTTTTCAGATATTCTAATAACATCCCTCAAATGCAATGTTCCGCTATATATACGCACATAAACAAAACGCCGCCTTTTCTCTGAATATTCAATCTTAAAAACCTGCCCGCATAGTTCAGATTGACCTTCAGGCGTTGATGAATAAAATTTACTGGCAATTACTTCTATAAGCTGCCGAATCCCCAGATTGTTTTTAGCGCTTCCGTGATAAACGGGAAATAACGTTCCGTTTTGGAATCTCCTGTTTTCTTCCTGTTCCAGTTCTGACATTTTAAACGGTTTCCCTGACATATATTTCTCTAATAGTTCATCGTTTCCCATAATTACCGCATCCCACTGTTCCATATCGTCATTGTCCGTTACATTTATATGGGGATGCTGCCCAACCTTTTGCTTCACTATAATTTCCGAAGAAAGCTTTGCTTTCATTTCCCGATATACCATTGGCAAATCAATCCCCTCTTGGTCAATTTTATTGATGAAAAAAATTGTCGGAATCTTCATTATCTGTAGTGCATGAAACAGTATACGGGTCTGTGCCTGTATGCCATCCTTTGCAGAAACTAATAATACTGCTCCGTCTAATACGGATAAAGAACGGTATACTTCCGCCAAAAAATCCATATGGCCTGGCGTATCTATAATGTTGACTTTTACATCCTCCCACTGAAAAGATGTCACTGCTGTCTGGATAGTGATTCCCCTTTGACGCTCCAAATTCATTGTATCTGTCCTTGTTGTGCCTTCATCTACGCTCCCTAGTTCTGCAATTGCACCACTGGTATACAATAAACTTTCCGTTAATGTTGTCTTTCCTGCGTCAACGTGAGCCAGAATGCCTAAGTTAATTATTTTCATGTGATTTTCCTCCTATCAACACCCAAAAAAGGGCATAAAAATACCCAGTGATAAATACTCCTATCACTGGGTAAATAACTCCAATAGCCCCAAAACACTTATATGTTTTCGGGCATATAAAATTACATGATAAAAGTATTCTTAAACTGGGTACAAAAAACTAAGCCCCATATTAAAAGTGAAACGGGACTGCTACTTTTTGTTCCCACTATCAAATTGACAGTTTATTTAAGAATACCTTGCCGCATATTTATTAACTCCTTGTATAATACTGAATCTAATTATATTCCTTAACCCTTTATTTGTCAAGCTGACAAACTAAAGCAGAAAAAGCGGCAGGATTTCCCCCTGCCACTAATCATCTGTTTATGCAAAAATAATTTCCTTTTCCACAATCTCCCTCGCACAAGCCCTTATGTTATTGAGGCATCCTGTCCATTCTAAGGCGTTTTCTGCCTTTAGCTGTTCCGTTATGCCCTGTGCCTGTTTCATACCCTCTATGAGCCTTTCAAAGCGTTCCTGTGCCTGTCTGTTGATGTCGGCAAGGTAGGCGTTTAGCCTGCCGCTTGTAAGAAGATTGGTGTATGTAACTTTACGGTACTGTTTTAGATAATCTAAATGCCGTTGCCCCCAGATGCCTATTGCCTGTTCTTCTTCGGCGGGTACAGTTAAGCACGGTATCAAATAATCCCCTTGCCTTTCGTATTTGCCGCCCAGTTCCTCAAATAATGATTTTGCCATTGTCTGTTACCTCCACATTCTTTTTTATTTTGAATGTCCGCAAAATCCGTCCTACATCAGACGGCTTCCACGGACAGTCAAGGTGATGGAGGGCAATGAGCCTGTCCTGTACGTTGGTACCAGCACCGAGTTTTGGAGTGGAACCCATAAGGATTCTCACCTGCCCGGCCCGTACCTTTGCAAACAAATCTGCTTTCTTTGTCTCCGTGTTGTATTCATGGATAAACGCAATCTCTTCTTTCGGGATTCCCCTGGCAACCAGTTTGTTTCGGACATCATCATATACATTGAAAGTCCCATCCCCTTTTGGAGTAGACAAGTCACAGAAGATCAGCTGTGTTGTCCGATCTGCTTTTCCCTCGTCCCATACCTGAAAAGCATTTTCCACACAGGTATTGACCTTGCTTTTTTCTGCATCCGGAAGGAGTTCATTTAATAGCCTCTGATCCAATGCACATTTTCTTCCGTCATTGGTAATCTTGAGCATGTTGTCCACCGTTGGATTCACAAGACCGGCTCTTACTTCTTCCGCACGTTCCGAAAAGGCACTGACCATTTCCTGCTGTTCTTCACTTGGTTTTAAGACTTCATTGATAAACTCTGCTTCCGGTACAGGAAGATTCAGCATATCCGATGTCTGAATATCCGCAGCTTCCTTAAAAATGGAGATCAGCTCTGGAAGATTAAAAAAACGGGCAAACCGTGTTTTCGCACGATAGCCCGTTCCTTCCGGTGATAATTCGATTGCGGTTACTGTCTCCCCAAACGTTGCCGCCCAGGAATCAAAGTGTCCCATACCCATACGCATGAGTGTGTCATACTGGAGATAACGCATGATAGTGTAAAGCTCGGTCATACTATTTGATACAGGAGTACCTGTAGCAAAGGTGATTCCTCTGCCGCCTGTCAGTTCATCCATATACCGGCATTTCATAAACATATCCGAACTTTTCTGTGCATCCGTCTGTGAGATACCCGCCACATTCCGCATTTTTGTATACAAAAAAAGGTTCTTAAAACTATGGCTCTCATCCACAAACAGCCGGTCTACACCCAACTGTTCAAAAGTTACCACATCATCCTTTCTGGTCTGGTCATTGAGTTTCTTCATCCTCGCCTGCAGACTCTTCTTTGTTTTTTCCAACTGCTTGATGGTATAATTCTGCCCTGCCTGATGTGCCGCTTCTTCAATGGAAAATGTAATATCTGCAATCTGATCTTCCAGCATGGCAATCTGCCGTTCTCTTGAAAGAGGGATTTTCTCAAACTGTGTATGCCCAATGATCACGGCATCATAATCCCCTGTCGCAATACGGGAACAGAACCGTTTTCGGTTTGCCGGTTCAAAGTCCTTCTTCGTTGCCACCAGGATATTTGCTCCCGGATAGAGACGTAGGAAATCACTGCCCCACTGCTCGGTCAGATGGTTTGGCACGACATAAAGATTCTTCTGTGAGAGTCCCAGCCGTTTTGATTCCATACCGGCTGCGATCATCTGGAACGTCTTCCCTGCTCCTACGCAATGAGCCAGTAACGTATTATTTCCATACAGCACATGAGCCACTGCATTTTTCTGATGCGGCATCAGGGTGATCTCCGGGTTCATGCCGACAAACTGAATATGGCTTCCATCATATTCCCGTGGACGGATGCTGTTAAATCGTTCATTATAGATCTTGCAGAGATCTTCCCGTCGGTGCAGGTCTTTAAATATCCACTCCTTAAATTCCTCTTTGATCAGCTCCTGCTTCTGCTGTGCCAGCATCGTTTCCTTCCGGTTTAATTCCCGGTGTTCCCCATCGACATCCTGTACCGTGTCATAAATCTTGGTATCTCTAAGGTTTAAGGCATCTTCCAAAAGGCGGTAGGCATTGGCTCTCTGCGTTCCATATGTGGAAGTAACAAGAGCATTTCCGTAGCTGTCCACATTCTTTCCCATAACATTCCATTGTCCGGTCACTTCGGCATACTGGACTTTGACCTTGCTCCCTACATAATATCTTGGTGTATGGAATGTCTCTGCCATAAACCGTGTAATGTAATCCTCGGAGATCCAGGTTGCCCCAAGTCTTGCCTCAATCTCTGACGCATCCAGATCTTTTGGCTGCACCTGCTCCAAATATTGCACGTTCACCTGATATTCCGGGTGATCTTCTGCAAACTGTTTGGCGATCTGAAGTTTCTCCCTCACATTTCCAGAAAGATATTCGTCCGACGGCTCCCATTTTTCACCGATCGGATTCTTAAAGATCACCCCTGCCAGTTCTTCGGTAAGCTCCCCTTCTGTTTTCCCGGAAAGCTGTGCCATATAGGATAGATCAACGCCTGCCCTCTCACCAATGGAAACCGCAAGTGCTTCACTGGCAGTATCCACGGAAGTTACCGTTTCTGCCCTGCGGATTGTCCTTTTGGTAAAAATATCCGCTTTCCGTTTCAGTTCTCCCTTATCATCCAGAAATTCCAGAGAAGTCAAAAGACAATAGCTGCTGTCCTGGCTAAATGCCCTCTTATTGGCATTGCTGCTGATAAGACCATATTTTGCTGTAAAGGCATCATATTCTTCATTGAGTTTCCCCTGCAGCTTTGTGATCTGTTCATCGCTTTCCTCTTCCATCTGACACTGGATCAGTTCATTCGTAACATCACGGATCTTCACCATCCCTTTGACACGTTCCGCTGTTATTGCTGGAAGCTCCATGCGGTTCATCACAGAATTTTCCCGGTAATAGACTTCCTCATTCACTACGGTAAAACTGAAATTCTTTACATCCGGGTCTGCCGGGATAGAGACAACATCCTCCTCCAGCTCTGTATCCGAAAGTTCCAGTTCCGTGATCGTGCCATGGATATTCCTGATAGCTTCTTTTAACTGTTCTTCTAAGGTAACGCCTTCTTTTGGTTTTACAGTCACTTCCTGCTTTCCATACTGAGTGCTTTCTGTGGTAAATTCACCAAGCACCATTTCCGGATGCTCTGCAAAATAAGCATTGACTGAATAGCCTTCCGGCATTTCCTTTAAATTTAACCATTCCGGTTCCTCAATGGATGCCCTGTCTCTTTTCTGGAAAAACAGAATATCAGAAACAACGCTGGTATTGGCATTTCTCTGGAACGCATTATTCGGTAATCGGATGGCTCCAAGCAGTTCTGCCCGGTTTGCGATATACTGTCTCACTGCCGGATTCTGCTTATCCATCGTTCCACTGGAAGTTACCACAGCCACTACGCCACCGGGACGCACCAGATCAAGGGATTTTGCAATAAAATAATCATGGATCATAAAATGATGCCGGTCATATCTGCGGTCACTGACCTGATACGCTCCAAATGGAACATTGCCTATCACACAGTCAAAAAAGCTGTCCGGATAACTGGTTTCCTCGAATCCCTGTATGGCAATCTTGTTTTTCTGGTAAAGCTGTTTTGCGATCCTGCCCGAAACCGGGTCGAGTTCCACACCGTACATATTGGCTTTGCCCATACTCTCCGGAATCAGTCCCATAAAGTTACCGACTCCACACGATGGTTCCAGGATATTTCCCTGTTTCAGTCCCATATTTTCCAGTGCTTCATACATACTTTGGATCACGGTCGGGGATGTATAAAAAGCATTTAAGGTCGATGCCCTTGCTGCACTGTATTCTTCTGGTGATAAGATATTCTTTAACTCCAGATACTCATTCGCCCAGCTGCTGTTATTTTCCTCAAATGCCTGTGGGATACCACCCCAGCCAACATAACGGGATAAGATTTCCTGTTCTTCGGGTGTTGCCAGACGTTCTTCTTTCTCCAAAGTCTGTAACAAATGAATGGCTTCCATATTTGCCTTATACTTTACCTTCGGACCGCCTGCACCAAGGTCATTATCCTGAATACGGAAGTTGTATGGTTCTATCACGGCTTTTTCCTGTTCCTGACTTTCCAGCATAGATTCTTCGGCAGTAACCTCTTCCTCTTCTATTTCCTCCACATCTGACATATCTACTACGGTCGGTTCTGCCACTGCCTTCGTATCCAAGAAATCAAACATGGTCATCTGGTGTCCGGATGGTTCCGCAAAAGACGGTTCTGCTTCCGGTGTCGGGAATATCGTATAGGTTCCTTCTGCATACTGGTGGAGTTCCGAAAGAAGTTCTGTTTTCTGCTGATAGTTTGTCCCATACGCTTCAAAATCCAATGGCAGAGCTGCCAATGCTGCATCCATCTTCTGTAACAGTTCTTCTGTCTGCTCTGGATTCTCTAATACTGCGACCATTTCTTTTCCTGGTTTTTCCCAGAAGAAGTCATCTGTAAAGGGTCTGCCTATCTCTTCCGGAAGACGGTCATAAAAGCGGAGTACCTTATTCGCCATCTGCTCTCGTTCATATTCCGGCATACGAGCGTAATCTTCTGCCTGCAGGAACTGGTCATTCTTTATCAGATAAGCTACTCTGTTTGCAACTTTATTCCAGGATAATAAAATTGACGTATATGGATTCCCATAAGCACCTCTTGCAAGAAACAATCCTTTTCCATCATAGTTTGCATGTGAATCATCGGCACCAGACAGTGCATGACTGCTTCCACCGATCCCATACTGTTCCTTGATAAAACCTGTCCTCGATCTTTCATCTTCATGAAGTAGATAAAAGGAATACGTCCTAAGCCTGCCCTGCGAATACGCTCCACCTCCTGCAAGATAAGCATCAATCTCATCCTGTGTAATGAACATCGGATGTTCTTTCCAGGCAAAGCCGTCCCTAGCCTGATAAGGAATGACCTCATCCGCAAACTTCTGAAACTGCTTTGAGATATTTATAGGATTATAATGATGGAAACGCATAATAGAATGATTTTCTTCATAGGCTTCTGCCAGTGCATCCAGTCTTTCATTCAGTTCCGAAAGCCACTGGGGATCCTCCAGCTTTTCTTCCAGATAATCCGTGATCTCCGGATAGATACTGCGAAGATGTGGTAAATCCTCCTCATCGAAAACAATCTCCGCTACTCCTTCTGCCATATCCCCTTTCATATAGGCAAGAGCCTGGGCGTGTTCTTTTACTGCATTACTTCTTGCCGCATCCAATACAGACTGCGGTGCATATTCACCCTGGTCTAAAAGCTGATGGATACGTCCGCTGACATCTTCCCATGATAAAAATGCCTTATCTAAGATATGGTCTGTAACCGTATGCCCTACTGCGATCTGCATCCCGGTTTCATCAAACCAGACTGAATATTCATTTCCATCAATCTGAAAACCTTTTCCACCTTTACGGTATTCACGCTTCACAAACTCCGTATATTCCTCCGGTGTCTGTTCACTCATGAAATTATAGATGATCCGGAGCTGGCTGGCTTTCCGGTTTCCTCCTGTCCGTAAGATCTCATCAACAACTTGCTCTGGAATCGGAATTTCTCCGGCATAAAGGGCAGCTGCCCTTTCCTCGATCTGCCGTCTTTGTTCATTTGCGGTGGAATATTCGGGCAAAGATAAAGCAGAGGCGATTTCTTCCTCTGCTTTGCTTAATCCATCTTCTCTTGTCTCTTCGACTAACTGTATACCAATTCCGTTAAGATGCTCTCTTCCGCTGTTGCCATCAGTGCGTTCATGTGTGCTGTCCATGCCATCGGATCTGCTTCCTTGTCCGGTGCCGGATTCTTCTCCAGCAATTTCTCCATCTGGTTGTCCATTCTCTCCTGTGCTGCTTTCTCGATCTGTTCCAGATGGCTGTTCAGCTTTCCGGTCAGGAACAGGCTCTGATAAAGGCTGTTCTTGTGTTCTTTCAGAAATGTCCTCCGCAGCATCCCGTATTTCCCGATCGTCACTTCTTCCTCTTCGACGGTCAGATTCGGAAACAGGTAATCTCCCTTGCGATGATATGTCAGTTCCATAATCGGTTCCTCCTTCATTTTCAATATTTTCTTCTTTTTTCGTTTCTGCATCCCAGCTTTTAGTTTTACGCATTAACGTGGTAAAGTTATTATAATTCCTTTCATTGGAATTTTCAACCTCTTTTCTCGCTTCTTCCAGAGAAATTTTATGTACGGTCTTTCCAATATCAATCAGAATACTCTCACTGAGCTGGCTTGCCGCATTTCCAAGGAAGGTGAGAACTGACAGACGGTTATAATCTGTGATATGCATGAAGTCCTCTTCTTCCAGAAGTTCCATCGGGTCAAGCCCGCATCGCCTGGAAAGCAGATAGTAAACACTGTCTGTTGCCAGCTGACGAAAATCACTGCGGATCGTCACCTCATCCAGATCTTCCAGATAAGTACCTTCTACAGCATATTCCAATCCATCCAGGTATTCCTCCAGATTGTCATTGACCATTTCCCTTGCGACCGCCATCAATGCGTCCTGCAAAGTTGCCGCATCCTTTTCTTCCAGAGCATAGACTTCTGCCAGATGGGTGAGGATCTCTTCTCTCTGGTGTTCCTGCATCTTCCAAAGATATGGGCTTCTGCCTCCGGCTACCATGTGGGTATCCGAAATATCAAACACATAACGAAGTTTGGTATTCTGCCAGGTTTCATCAAACAAGGCAATTCCTCTTGCACCACGATTTACCCAGCGTAACATCTTTTCATTCCATAGTTCCAGTGATGCACAGGCTGTTGCGTCTGGACGCTGTGCATGGATCAGAAGCTGGTCTGAAAAAGAATAACGATATAACCTTGATGCTGTGTCCATATAATCCATCCAATCCCCTGGCGAACTGCTCACTGATACGGCATGTTCCTGCACCAAGTTTCGGATGTCCTGTAGTTTAGACATTAAACTTCCCTCCTATCAATAAAAAAACAGCCCACTCTTTTTAGAATTGGCTGCATAAAATGTACTTTACTTTTCGGAGAGAAAATGCTATATTCTAATTGAAAAGAGTAACCGCCCACAAGGTGGATGCTCCTGGATTAGGTTTTAATTTATTTTGCTCTCAAAGAGAGCTGCCTATCCTGTTGGCAGACAGGGTAGGCTATTTTTTTCGCTTGTTGTCCCTATTATCCAAATAGGCAAGCAAAGCAATCAGAAACGTACCGCCTAAGAACAATAAGCTCAAGACTTCGTATGTATCCATTCGCTCCACCTCCCTTCTTCTGTATCCCTTAACGGAATCTGAAAATCCAGGAGGTTTTTACCAACCCTGTACACGGTTACTCCAGTAATATTCTAACAGGTAACTCTCCGCAAAGCAATTCCTTTTTACTTCATACGGTTTTATATTCTGTTTTTCTCTTATTCTCTGGCCAATGCAGTTTCCATTCCAGATATTCCTCTTCTGTGATTCTTCCATCGCCCAATTTCTGCTTTTTCCCCATCCATTCCTGCAGATAAGACATTGTTTTTTTATCCCTCATTGTGATTCCAACTATTTCACTTTCTGAATCATTTAGCAGGAACAGATGAAAAAGCCCTCTATTTTCTTCATCCATCCAGAATAAAGTTTCCATTAATTCGTCCATTGTCGCAATTCCAGGACTTAAAAAATTTCGGACATCAACTTCCAATATTTCTGCTATCCGGATAAGCGTTTCCTGCTTCGGTGTACGCTGTCCACTTTCATATTGGGCGATTCTCACATCCGCACTACTTTCCCCATATCCTAATCTGCGTCCCAATTCCTTTTGAGTTATGTTGCGAAACATACGGATTTTTCTTATTCTTGCTCCTAATTTCAATTTCTTCTCCTTTTCAAAATGGGGCTGTGCAGTAACCACAGCCCCAGAACACTATTTATATTATCATTTGCGTTTTCTCTTAACTGTCACTACAGTTCCCAGACATCCTGCTGATACTGCAAGTGCCAGCACAAAAATAGCAATATTTGTATTATCTCCTGTTTTTGGTGAATTGGATACAGAAGTCGCATCAGAACCATGGGAACCAGGAGTGCTGACTCCCTGGTTTTCTGATGTTTCCGGAGTGTCTTTTTCCGGAGCTTTCTTATTTGTCAGATCCAGAGTATATTCAATCACAGGAGTACGGTCATTGACATATTCAAACTGAATCTTATGCTCGGTTTCATCAAGCTGATAGCCATCCAGTGTTTTTGTTTCTTTCAGGATATATGTGATTGCTTTTTTATACTGCCCATTCTTAAAAGTCGCAATCGGATAATTCTTTGATTCTGCATGGCCAGCACTGTCTGTTACCAGAGTTTCCAGAACTTTACCTTTGCTGTCACAAAGGGCAAATTCTACACCTTTCATTGGCTTCTTGGTATCTTTATCCGTTTTATTTAAGATTACCTTGCCCATTGCCTGTTCATCTTCCATTTTGGCTCCCTGAACATCTCCGGTGTCCTTAACCTCAAATGTCACTTTATTTGCCACAATATAGCCTTTCGGTGCTGTTTCCTCCAACAACGTATAAGTGCCGACTGAAAGTTTCTCTACATAATGGGGCTGATCACCAGATGTCCAGCTTTCCATAACTTCCTGGTTTTCATTAAGAATATACAGTTTAGCACCTTTGACCTCGCTGCTTCCATCTGTCATATCAACTTTACTGATCAGAATTTTTGTTGTATCATCCTGCATTTCTACTTTCTGTATATCTGCAGTATTTTCTACTACAAACGTAATGGATTCTGCAGTTGCATAACCATCAGCAGGAATTGTCTCTGTTAATGTATATTTCTTTCCAACTTCCAGTTCCTTAATGATGTGTGGTGTGCTTCCGGAAGTCCACTCATCCACAACGTTTCCCTCTGAATCGGATACTTTCAGTTTTGCACCTGGTAATTCTTCCCCGGTTGTAATATCTGATTTTGTGATTTCAAAAGTAGTTGGCTCATCTTCATAAGTGAACTCAAAGGATACTTCTGCAACCTCTTCTCCCGCATAAGCAAAATCAAATTCCTTGATTTCTTCTGTTGTCACAAATCCAGCAGGAGCCTGCACTTCTTTTACATAGTAGTTGCCATTGATTGGAAGATCTGCCGTAAATACAATCCTTCCATCCTGATCCGTAGCTTTCTGCTCGATCATGGTATCTGCTTTCAGGATTACTTCGCCTTCTGCATTTAAAATATCATTCTTTGTATAAAGTGCAAATACTCCGCCTTCCAGAACACGGTCTGTATTTTTTTCTTTCTTAACTACAGTTACTTTTGCTTTCTGGCGGTTATTCTGCCAGTCCTCATCATAAGTCACAACCGGAGTATTCTGATCACGATAAGTCAGATCAACCTCTCTGATTTCTCCATCCAGAACATATCCATCCGCCGTCTCTTTTTCCTTTACATAATATTTGCCTAAAGGAAGATCTTCTGATCTTGCATATCCAAGAGCATCTGTCGTAATTGTTGCTACCAATTCGTCCTTTTTATAATAATCACTGCTTTCCCCATCTGCAGCCTTGATATCCTCCGCTGCATAAATTTCAAAAGTAACATCTTTCAAAGAACCTGTAACATAGCCAAATGCTGCGTCCATGCCGCCTGCCAGCATATCTTTCCAGGTAACTTCCTTGACAAATTCACCTTTTTTATTGATGATGATTCGTCCAACCGGAACAGTATCCTTCATTTCTACTTTTTGAACATCTGCAGTATCAGAAACTGTAAATTTCACTTCCTCTGCCTGCAGATAACCATATGGTGCAAACTCTTCCCGAAGTGTGTAGGTTTTTCCCACATGGAGTCTTTTTATTACATGAGCTTTTCCTTTTACAGAAGTCCATTTTTCTACTTCTTTTCCGTCTGAATCCAAAACCGTCAGTGTTGCTCCGTCAAGTTCCACACCTGTTGTAATATCTGATTTCGTAAATTCAGTTGTTGTCGGCGCATTCCTAAAAACAGTTTCCAGTTTTACTGTTTTTACTTCCTGTCCCTGATATTTCGCAGTCACCTCAATCTTCTCATCCGAAGATACAAAACCATCTGGGGCTGCCAGTTCTTTCACATAATAAGTTCCAAATGGCAGATCCTGCTCAAAAACAGCTTTTCCATCTTCACCTGTTACCGCTTTTGTAAGCAGTTCGTCTGCTTTTACCAGTACCTTATCCCCTGCTTTTATATCCTCTTTTGCGTAAAGACCAAACTCTGCTCCAGAAAGCCCTTTCTCATTTTCAGCATCTTTTTTCACAACTGACATTTCTACTTTCTGGCGGTCATTTATAAACTCTGCACTCTGTGAGATCACTGGTGTATCCTGGTCTGCATAGACGAAAGAAATTTTCTGTTCTTCTTCATTTAATACAAATCCCTCTGGTGCAGTCTTTTCTACCACTTTGTATTCTCCTAAAGGCAGATTATCAAGATCTGCTTTTCCGGATTCATCCGTTGTCAGTTCTGCAACTTTTGCACCCTTTGCATATTCCAGGATTCTTTTTCCTGTGTCATCTTTCTGGAAATCAGCTGTATAAATATCCTCTGCAGCATACACTTCATATACTGCACCGGAAAGGTTCTGAACTTCATACCTAAAATCATTCTTATAGATCGAAAGAACCTCTCCTTTTTTCTGTACAGTGAGTTTTCCTTTCACCGGATGATTCTCATATGCAACTTCAATGATTGCATCACCTGATACCGGATCAGTCTGATACAGGGTATTGGTGTCCACCTGTATTTCGACATAATTTTTGTTAATGGTATAACCGTCCGGTGCTGTTACCTCTTCGATTCTATAATGACCGATTTTTAAATTCTGCGGCAGGATCAGATATCCATCTGTATCTGTGAAATAAGAGATATGTGTAACGGTTGTCGGGTATGTAGTTACCTGCTCTACATATTTTTCATGATCCATATCATAAATTTTAAACTCTGTTCCCGGAATTAGAACAGATTTTTTAGTCTCATCATCCTGTTTGATAATTTTCAGTTTTGCAGAAAATTCTTTATCCAAAAGAACTCTCCATGTCTGCGGCTCTGTTGGTTTATTCTCTGTAATCCGGACAATAAAATCATCTACAGGTTTGTAATTATGGGGTGTTGTAGTTTCTCTCACCAGATATGTTCCATATGGAATTGCAATGGATTTTACATAGCCTTTCTCATTTGTAAAAATTTCCGTTGCTCCATTTTCACCGATCACAACCGGCTCTGCAGAGGAAAAATCATAATTTCCATCCTCTTTTACCACCAAAGAAGATACCAGATATGCACTAAATCCAGCTCCTGATAGTAATGCAGCATCTGTGTCTCCATTATTGGCAGCTTTAATAAGTTCAAACGGCTGTTTCTTCACCGTTTCCAGTGAGGTACACTCTTTTTCTACAACCGCTGTCAGATCACCTTCATCACTGCATACAAGATCATATTCATGCTCGTCTGCCAGATATCCTACGGATGGGGTAATTTCCTTGATGTAATACTCTCCAAGATAAAGATTCTCTATCCTTGCTTTTCCTTCTTTATCGGTAGTTAGCGTACCAATCTGGCTTCCGGCTTTATAAATAACGCCTGTCTTTCCATCTGGATGGGTAATGTCGTTTCTTGCATAAAGTCCATACACCGCATTTTCCAGGGAAGCATCTCCCTGTGCCTTATTTTCTTTTGTCTCGGCATCTTTTTTATTCAAAGAGATTGCAGCACTGACCCTGTCATTCACAAAAGTATGACTGAAAGAAATTTTTGCCTGTTCATCATTGGTATAACTGAACTGGAAAGAATAAGTATCTTTCTCATTTCTGACATAACCAGCCGGAGCCTGGACTTCTTTTACATAATAAGAAAATCCCACTGGAAGATCTGCTTTAAATGCTGCTTTTCCATCAGTACCAGTAATTGCAGTCTCAATCAGAGCATCTTTTTTTACTGCTACTTTTCCATCCACAGTTTTCATATCCTGCGCTGCAAACAGAGCAAAATGCCCTCCGGATAGTGTATTTTCAGTATCTTTGTCTTTCTTTATCACCTGCACCACTGCTTTCTGACGGTCATTTGTAAAGGTAGTCTCTGAGAAAGCCGCTTCTGCAGTCTGCCCTGCATAAGAAATGGTTACTTTTTTTGTTTCTTTTGCATTATAAAAATTTTCCGGGGCCTGTGCTTCTGTTACATTATAGCTTCCAAGCGGAAGATTCTTTACCGTTACAGAACCGTTCTCACCTGTGATCAAATTTTTCGCTACTTCTGCGCCTTTTTTGTAAACTGTTTTTCCACCTGCTGTTACAATATCCTCGGCAGCATATACGTTATAAACAGCTCCTTTCTGACGGCGTTTCTCATACTGGAATGAAGTTCCATTTTCATCAGATACAGCTCCTACAAAAACTTCTCCCTCTTTATAAACGGTCAGATTTCCTTTCTGCTCTTTGTCCGTTACAGTCTGTTTGGTTGTACTGCCAACTACTAATTTCACTCCATACGAAGAAGCCTGGACAACATAACCTTCCGGTGCTGTAATCTCTTTTAAGTAAACAGTATCCTGTGTCTTGGTAAGAGTTACACGTGAAGAACCATTGCTGTCTGTTGGCGGCATTTTAGCAATCAGCTTTGTGCAGGCGTTATCACTATATATCCCATACACGGCTCCAGCTAGATTTTTTCCAGTATCTCCATCTTTCTTTGTAATTTCAATAACTGCTTCTTCCGGCCAGTCAACTGTAATCTGCAGGTCAGAGGAATCTGTATAGTAGCCAAAACCAATATCCTGTGAACTCTCCAGTTTTAAAAGCATTGCATGGAAATCCAGGGGAAAATTGGAAGTGATCGCATACTTTCCTTTCAGACTGCCCATATTGGCTGTTGTAGCTACAAGATGAAATTTCTCTCCACCTTTTACAGTGACATTTCCAGATGCCGTCTTTCCTGTAGTTTCGTTGACAAGGCTCACACCATTTTCCAGATGAATGGTAATGGTAAATGCTTCATTTGCCTTCCAGGTAAAACTTTCTGTTTCCTTTCCCGTTGCATTAACGGAAAGTCCTGGAAGAAGTTTCATTGCTGTCGGATCAGGCATTTTAGCAAGAGCTGCTTTAATCTCTTTCAGCATATTTTTAGCGGTTGTAGAAAGCGCACCTCCAAATCCGGATTCGCCATCATATAAATAGTCAACCAGGTAATGCTGCATGGCTCTTGTCTCAGAACTGCATCCATATTTTTCCATAATGGATTTTACATTATATCCATTGAATGTATGTCCCCATCCTGGACCGCCATATCCATAGAATAAGGCTTTTCTCAAATATTTATCATCTCCGCCTTCATCCAGTTCAACCATATTTTTATATGTTGTCCCACTTGGAGGTGACTGCATGGAGTGCTGCATACAATACGCATTTACTGTATAAGTCTTTCCGCCTGCTTTGTAACGAACATATTTGTAGCTGTCATTTCCACCCTGTCCCATAACTGTATCAAACGGATGAAGCTGGCCATCTGAATAATAGTAATATTTATTTGCTTCAATATTTGTTGCATCATCCCATGGAGTATCGGTTGCAAGTAACATGATACCGTTTTCTGCCTGATCCATGGAAACACTTAGGTCAATGTCATCTGCTGGCATTTCAAAACTGAATTTATCCGATTCTTCGTGATAAGTCACCTCAGAATACAATAAATCTTCTGTATTCTCTGTCTGGTTTGCCTGTACTTTTGTTGTTCCTACTGCAATTAAGCTGCCTTGCGGCATATCTCCAGAAAAAACAACGGTTTCTCCTGGCTGATACTGTCCATCTTCATGGTTCAGCTCAATATGAAATTCCTCTCCACGAACAATATTTACCTGATAATTTCCATCTGCATCTTCTGTTTTCTCTGTTCCATCTGTAAAAGAGTCGTCTGTCGCCTCTAGCATTTCTTCCGGATCTGTATCTGTAATTTCTTCAAATGTGCTGTCTGTATCCGGATTATCATCTATGGCAGGTTCTTCTGTTGAAACTTCCTCAGACGGGTTTTCCGGGATTGGTGTATCTATTGGCTCTTCCTCAACCGGAATTTCTGTCGGAGTTACTTCTTCATAGATTTCATCCTCTGACGGAATTTCTACATTTACCTCATCCTGCACAGGTTCTTCACTCTCTGCAGTGCCTATGGCTGGTTCCTCGCCTTCTGCTTCATTCTCATCTTCCTGGTTGCTTACAGATTCCTGATTCTCAGATTCAGCAACCTGCACCACCGCTTCCTTTACAATCAGCTTACGATTGATCTGATAAATTGGGTGGCCACTTACTGGCTCTACATAATAAACAGCTTTGTATGTATCTTCGTAATCTGTTGTAAAGTCCTGCTTTTCCTCATTTTTTGCCTCATGGAAAGTGATCTTCACCTTTTTTTCATCTGGTATTTCCAGTCCGGTAAAATCTTTCTCCACTTCAAAAATACTGCCTGTTTCCAGTTCCAGATCTTTTGCTTTTACCACCTCATCTGCATCAAGTTCATTTTTTACCTCTTCGTATAACGGTGGCTCTTCTGGCACTGGCACTACATCTGCCGCATAGGACAGTATTGGAGATAGAATTGTAGATAACACTGTAAGCATTGCCAAGAATCCCGACAAAAATCTTCTCATATTTTTTTTATTCTTCATTCTTTTTTCCTTTCTTCCGTTCCGGGAAAATCAACTGAAACTTTGGATTTCCGGTTTCTGAAACCTCCATCTTTATAGTTGCTTCATACTTCCTTTTTGTTTTCTCTGATACCAGATCTTTGAAATGCACCTGCTTCTCACTCAGCAGCTTCCTGACAGTTGCTTCATCAAGTGTTTTTCCCTGACTCTCAAAAAATCGGTTATTTTTCCATAAAGTAAAACTGCAATCACTTCCTGAACAATAATAATTTCTCTTTCCCACATAAACCTTATTGCCGCATCTTGGGCATTTTCCAATTTCTTTCCGACCATCTGAAAATAGTTTCTGGTATTCTTCCACTGGCTGTCCATTATCACTTACCAATTTGGTAACCATTTTTTCAATTTCGAAGAGAAATTCTTCTACATTTTTCTGGCCTCTGGAAATCAGTGTCAGATCATTTTCCCATTCTGCTGTAAGTTTTGGTGATTTGATCATTTCCGGAAGAATCCTGATCAGATTTCTTCCATCTGCTGTCGGTAATATCTGCTTCTTTTTACGCTCAATAAAACCTTTCTCGACCAGCTTCTCAATAATCGCCGCCCTGGTAGCCGGAGTCCCAAGACCTTTTCTCTCTGCGTCTTCTGTCATTTCCGAGCTACCAGCGTGTTCCATGGCACTAAGAAGTGTATCCTCCGTATAATGCTTCGGCGGTGCTGTAAAATGTTCACTAAATTTTACAACAACACTTTCAAATACCTGTCCCATTTTTATATCTGGAAAATCACTTTCCTCCTCTTCTGGATTTTCTGCATTTTTCCCATATGATTTAAAGAACCGTTCTTCCACTTCTTTCCATCCATATTGGAGAACATTCTTTCCAGATGCAGTAAACAGTTCTCCATGACAGGAAATTTCAGTCTTAATACTCTCATATATGTATTCCTGTTCCGATGCACATAATAACTTTGATGCAATCAGCATGAGAATTTCCTTTTCTCCACCCGGAAGTGCTTTTAAATCCATGTTTGTAATTTCTACCGTTGGTATAATTGCATGATGATCTGATACCTTTTTACTGTTCAAAAGTCTCTTTATATCTGGTTCTGAACCCTTTATTGACATTTCAGGAAACATACTATTTACTGCCCCGACAACCAGAAGAGCATTTTCTTCCATATCATCTGTAAGATATTGGCTATCCGTCCTTGGATACGTCACCAGTTTCTTCTCATAAAGGCTTTGGGTATAGTCCAAGGTTTGCTGTGCCGTAAATCCAAGAAGACGATTTGCATCCCTCTGTAATGTGGTCAGATCATATAATTTCGGCGGCTGTACCTTTTTCTTCTCTTTCTTTACTGAAAGAATCTGTGCAGTTTCATCCTTCATATCCTCCATCATCTGAACGGCAGCACTTTTCTCTTTTATCCGGCTGCTTACAGCATCCAATCCATCCATCAGAAGATGAACCAGATAATACTTCTCTTTCTGGAAGTTCTCGATGCTCTTTTCCCGTTCCACCAGCATTGCAAGTGTAGGTGTCTGCACCCGACCTACAATCAACCGATGGTGATACAGTACCGTAAACAGTCTGGTGGCATTAATTCCTACCAGCCAGTCTGCTTCACTTCGCGCCACTGCAGAATAATAAAGATCATCATATTCATGTCCATCTTTCAGCTGCTGAAATCCTTCCAGAATTGCTTTTTCCTCCATGGAAGAAATCCACAGTCTTTTAAAGGGAAGTTTACATTCTGCCTGGTTATATACCAGACGGAAAATCAACTCCCCTTCTCTTCCTGCATCTGTTGCACATATAACTTCTGTGATATCTGCTCTGTGAAGCAGTTCCTTTAAAACCCGAAACTGCCCTTTGGTACTTTCTTTAATCTGATATTTCCAATTCTCCGGAATCATGGGAAGTGTTTCATATTTCCATGCTTTCCAGTCATCCCGGTACTGATCCGCACTAGCCAGTTCAATCAAATGCCCAATACACCAGGAAACCAGATATTCTTTTCCTTCCAGGTAGCCATCTTTTACGTTTGTGGCATGAAGCACCTTCGCAATGTTTCTGGCTACGCTGGGTTTTTCCGCAATTACAAGCTGCAATTTTCTATCTCCTTTCTGCACCTGTCGCTGTAATTAAGTGAAACAAAGTTATTCCTCTGATTCTTCGTCTTCTACTTCACCTTCCATTTCATATTCTTCTAATTCTTCATCATCCTCACGAATTGTATCTTCTTCCTCCTCATCGTCGTCCTCGTCCTCTTCATAATCAAAAGAAGTATTTCTTCCTTTCATAAATTTCCAATAATAGTAAGCACCACAAACTCCTGCCAGAACCAGCAGCATTAATAAAATCGTGCCGGAATTATTGCTTTTCTTCTCAGGTTCTTCCTTTTCTTCCGGTATGATCGTAACTTCTGGTTCCGGTGTATCTGTGAGCTTCTCTGTTTCAAGTGGCAGTGCGGATTCTGCAATAGCCTGGTTCTGTGGAAGTGTGACCATGTTGGTATCCGTAAAGTTCAAAAGATCATTTTCGCCTACCTCTGTAAGAAGATAAACATTTTCATCCGTTTTATCCTTATCTACAATCAGATAAAAAACCTTATCACTTTTTGTCTTGATCGTATAAAATTCCTTTCCCCCTTTGTCCTGAACTGTTCCTGTTGTCATGCCGGAAGCAGAACTTTCTCCCTGCACCCGTCCGGTATCTGCTTCTGTATCCGTTTCATTTCCTGTGTTTTCTGGTTCTGTTGGTGCAGTAGCAGTCTCGTTCGTTGTCTGATGTTCCGTTACGGTTGCCGTAGCACTGGTGGGCTTACTTGCAGTTCCATCGGCTGGCAAAGAAGCTGCATTCTGCTCCGTTCCGGAAACCTCTGTATTCTCTTTTACTGCATCTGGATTTTCATAATAAGGGTTTCCTACTTTATAGATCTCTGACATATTTCCTGCTTTGTCTTTTGCCTGCAGGGTAAAGTATTCATAGGAAGTATCCGCTTTTTGCAAACGGACATTTAACGTATTATTCGTCAGTTCTGTGAATTCATTTCCATTGACATACAAAGCAGCAATTCCCGATTCCGCATCAACTCCCTGCACGATCAGTATCCCATTCTTCGCAGCCGCAATAATAGTTGGTTTGGTTTTATCAAAACACTCTATGTAACGATTCTGCTCATAAGTATTTCCATTCTGATCGGTAACTCTCACATAAACACTACAATTAGAAGAGATGGATACTTCCATATTTCCGGTTATGTCTGACCATCCTCCATTTTCTGAAAGTCTTGCTTCTACTTTTGCAATAGAAAAAGCACCTGTATTCTTTGTATCTTCCACTTGAATTTTTACGGTTGCCGTATCTGTCTGCCAGCCTTCGGGTTCTGTAAAGATAATCCCTACTTCTGGTGTTTCCGTCACATCATTTCCTGCATCTTCCTGTGCCTGTTCCACTGGATCTGCAAGAATTTCAGCTTCTGATCCATCTGAAAAATCAACATCTTCCGGGCTGCTTTCTTCTGATGATTCCACTTCTACATTATCTGCCCATACAGTCAGACTTCCGGGCGAACTATAAAAGAAAGCTCCTGCCGGAAGTCCTGCTAACGTAGCTGCGGTTAAAAATACAGCTGCTCTTTTATGAAATTTCTTCATTTTCTGTCTGCTCCTTTTCTCTGGTTTCCAATATCTTTTTTTGTTCCTCCTTGCTGATATCAATCATCAACTGAAGTTCCTCTGCGGAAACTCCATTGCTTCGGATAATTTTCAGATACTCCATATCCTCTGCCTGTTTCTTCTGTTCTTCCAGATCCCTTGCTTTTTTCTGTAGCTTTTCAATCTTAACGTAGGTTCTTGCAAGTTCTTCTTTTATTCGTTCAATGTTCAAATACGCCCCTCCTTATGGCCTGCCAAAAGCATAAAAATGAGACTGCCAGTATGCAGAATTAATGGACGTATACTGAATTGGATTTCCACAATGGATCATCTGTCCATCTCCGGCATAAATTCCTACGTGGGTAACCGGCTCTCCCGCATCATACGTCCCAGTGAAAAAGATAATATCTCCTGGCCTTGCTTCTTCTGGTGATACAGGCATACAAATGTCATAAATTCCCTGTGCAGTAAGTCTTCCCATATTGCAGACACCCGAATTGGTAAACACATAGCTTACAAAACCAGAACAGTCAAAAGAAGTCTCCGGGCTGGAACCGCCCCATACATACGGCATACCAAGATATTTGTCTGCTTCCGCAAATAATCTCCGCACAGTCTCATCATCATAACTGCCGCCTCCACCATACAGCCCGCTATCTCCGGTACTGATATAAAAAACAGGATTATAATATTCCCCATCTTTGACCAGTTCCAAATATAACTGGCTTCCGGTTGCACTTCCTGTACTTCCCGTTGTACCAATTACAGTATCTGTTGTTACTTCCTGACCATTTGCTACCGAAATGCTCTGCAGATAAGCGTATTTAATCTGCACACCTTTTTTATCCTGCGTAACTACATAATTTCCAAAAGTTCCGCTATATCCTACATCTACAACAAAACCATTCATCGCTGACTTCACTTCTGTTCCCTGTCGTACATTAACCGTCACACCTCTGTGAAGTTGTGTCTGCCCGGTTCCATTGTTTACAGAATACCCATAATAGGTACTGATATAGGCATACCAGTTTAACTCAACCGGAGTTTTATATGTCTGTAAATTTCCTCTGTTGGAATAGACCTCTTCATAAATTTCCTGCTCATCCTCTTCCATTCTGGACAGAATAACACTTCTAAGCGGTTTTGCCTGAACAGAAACATTCAGTACATCTGCAGTTACTGTACGGGTAACTTCCACAGAGTTCTGATTGCCCTCTGCCAGAAAACATTCCCAGGTCTGATGACCATGTGCCTCAGCTACTGCGTGATTATCATAATAAACATCAAACTGGACACCATACTGGGCAAAGTTTCCAGTATCTTCTACGGTGTACTCAATCCCATTCATCACTACTTTCGTCCCCATTGGAAGAAATGGGTTTGCAGCATCAACCGCAAGCGTATGATTAGCCTGTGGCATTGCCCCTGAAGCAGTTGGTCCTCCACTCCACACGCCACAGCAGATAGGACAGTTACAGTATCCACTGGTCACAACATTTCCCAATGACTGCCCTACCTGTATTGTAGATGTTTCCTGCCGGGTTTCACTTTTTTCCTCTACGGTGATTCCGTACTGTAAAGAAAAAATTGTTTCCAGTTCTCCTTTTATCTCATCAAACTTAAAATCCCCATACCTGGCAGTCAGATAACTGATCAATGTATGGGGATCATGGCCGATTTCACCAATGTTATATCTGTATTCATCTTTTCCTGGATACCGGGCTTCCATCTGGTTTATTTTCTGTTGAAGACTGGCTTCCAACTGCGTATAATACAACTCTGCTTTTTCAATTTCGTCCGGATCCGCAATGTAACTGGAAGCGATTACCGTAGAAATTCCATTAGAAAACATAGCCGAACAGGAAGCAAATCCTGTCATTACGGAAAGAAGCAAAATCAATAACAACCCCATTGAGATCAGAGTAGTTACATTTCTTACAAATACTTCCTGTGCCTTTCTTGCAATTTTAGTAGCAAGATTTACTGACCGGATTGAGGTGTCTTTTGTTTCTTTTGCAATCTTCCCAGCCCGGTATGCCATCTGATACTCTCGCTTAATCCTCTGCTTCTGTATTAATTTTCTGATCAGCTTTTTCTGCATCTCTGGATGTTCTTCCAGATATTTCTGATATTGATACCTGGATGCACTCTTCCAGGCTCTTTGCTCTAAACGGTTTTCTTTATGTATCTGACTGCGGTTCTTCCGGATATTTCGACTGCTATGTTCCTGTAATATCCACTCACCTGAACGCACCAGCTTATGTGCTGCATCTACAGCACTGTTTTCCTCTTCGTCTTCGCCTGCTTTCTGATATACTGCATTTTTTAATGCTTTCTTTGGAACAGAAGACAATGTTTTCTTTTTACCATCCGTTTTCCCTGTTTTTTTGTCGAAATATAAATGATACTTTATCTTTGCCTTCTGTTCCTCATTTGTTTTCTTGGTATAAACAGAATCTTTCGGGACTTGGTTCTGCCTTTCAGCTTCCAGTTTTCTTGCAGCCTTATCCACTTCCTGATAAGTTTTTATTGTTTTTCGGCTATATTTCTGCTTTCCTTTTTTTCGGTTTGTAGAAACATCATTCTTCTCTGCCTGAAAATGTCCTCCATCTGTTTCAGCCGAAGTTTTCTTTTCTTTCTTCAGACTTCCATCTGTCTCCAGTTTTCCAAACTGCAGTCTCTGCTGTTTCTTTTTCTGTCGCTGATACTGGCTCCTGTGTTTTTCTTTGCGCTCACGTATTTCTACCGCTGAATCCACAGATACACCTGCAGGCTTGTCCCGGTATCTGTACCGTCCCTGTGTTTTTCGTTTTCCCGGAGGACTGTTTGCAGCCTCTTCTTTTTTGGCAGGATTTCCCTCCTGAACTTTTTCGGAAAATTGTTTCTTTTCAGCTTTTTTATGAGAGTTTTTCTTCTTTTCAGAAGTAATAAATGCCTGTTCTACATCCTTCTGTTTATAAGGCAACTCCTGATCGCTGTTTGTAACTTTTCTGGTCTCCTTTGTTGCAAGATTTTCCTCAACCAGACCATTTCTGGTCATACGGCTGACTTTCTTCTCTTTCGCCGTATATTTTTGTTTTCCCAATGTACCTCACCTCTGCTTTTTTGTCCGTTAAGTCTGAATCTCATCCGGTTTAGTACTCATCAAAGCATAGGTTCTGGTATCCTGCGGATATCTGTCTGCAAAAGGTATGATTACATTTCCGTAAAAAAGCAGCCCTTCTCCTGCATTACTGTTATTTACAAAAGAAATCTGATGTTTGGAAATATTCAATTTCTCCGCAAGGATCTTCTGATCCCCGCTGTGCTGATTTAACATCAGGATAAAATCACTGTTTCCCACAATACTTTCTACTGCCAGAGAGCCAAGAAAATCTGTTACATTCTGACTGATTCCTGTAATGATTCCACCCCACTTACGAAATCTCTTCCACATTTCAATAGAATAATTAGCAGTCTGTGGCTGGTTCAGCAAAAGGTGAAATTCATCCACATAATAACGGGTTGATTTCCTGCGACTGCGGTTCTGTGATACTCTTGTCCAAACCATATGCTGGACAATCAACATCCCTGCTTTTCGTAGTGTGGTTCCAAGTTCCCGGATATCAAAGCATACCACTCTGTTCTGCGTATCGACATTACTTCGATGGTTAAATACATTCTGCGATCCTGTTACATACAGCTGCAGACTGTTGGCAATGTTCTGTGCTGCTGATTTATCTGGTGCATAAAAGTTCAGACGTTCATAGAAATCCTGCAAAGTCGGCATATTTTCCGGTTTTGGATCATTGTAAAGATATTTTTTATAAATGTCTTTTACACACAGGTCAATCATGGAAACCTCATCACCATTTAATTCTGCATTTTGAGGTTTCTTCATAATGACCTCGCAGAAAGATGTGATAAACTCTGCTTTATCAGCAATAATGGTATCAATATCCTCCACATCGCCATTAATCCTGTATTTCTCCGGATGATAAATAACATCCAGGTTCACTTCCATAGGATTGATGTAATCATTACTTTTTGCACTGATTTTAATAACTTCACCATTTAAGGCATTTACCAGCGGAAAATATTCTCCCTCCGGGTCACAGATAATAATGTCATCGTCTGTAATCAGGAAAACATTGAGAATTTCTCTTTTCGTTGCAAAACTCTTACCGGAACCAGGAGTACCCAAAATCAGGCCGTTAGGTGTTTTCAATCGTTTCCGATCCACCATAATGAGATTGTTTGACAGTGCATTTAAGCCATAGTAAAGAGCTTCACCGCCTTGGAAAAGTTCCTGTGTGGTAAACGGAACAAAGATTGCTGTAGAAGTCGTAGTCATAATTCTCTGTATTCCAGTCTGGTTCATTCCCAGTGGTAGTGATGCCACAAGTCCCTGTTCCTGCTGATATTGAAGTCTCCGTATATTGCAATTATATTTCTGGGCGATTCCTGCAGTCTGATACACAATATTGTCCAGTTTTCTCTTATTGTCCGCTGTATTCATCAGCAAAAAAGTAAGTTCAAAAAGTTTCTCATTCCTGGACTGGATTTCATTGAGCAATCCCTCCACATCCTCTCCGTATGTAGAAATGTCCGTTGGAATAATATCCATATCATATCCGCTTCTGACCGCTTTCTTCTGTTCTTCAATTTTCATTTTCTGAATATTTGACAGCGTACTTTTCAGGCTTTTAATAGCTGCCTTGGGATCAATTGGACGCAGGTGCATATTGATGATAAGATTCTCTTCCAGATCCAGCAGATCTGCCAGCAGTTTATCCGTAAGTTCTGGTGATGTAATCTGTAAATATGACACGCATCCAAAAGTCTGTCCCATCCGAAAATAGCTGTCATTGCGAAAATCAAATCCGGTAGGTGCAATAAAGTCTTTTGTCTGCAGACCTGTTTTTGCAACCATCCCATAATGGAAATGGAAAGATTCTTTTGTGTCCATATTCATCACATCATGCAGAATTTTCAGACGTTCTACCCCATTTAAAGGCTCTGCCATGGCTCCCATCACCTTAAAATTATTCAATACACTGGCTTCAATTCTCTCCAGCCTGGATTTTGCATTTCGCAGATTATCCGCCTTAATGGAAAATGTAATATATTTTGTTTTTACAAGCCCATTATTTCCTTTGGAAAGCTGCATTTTCAACATATCCGAATATTCTTTCCGAATATCATTGAAACAGTCATCCTGCTCTGGAATATCAATATTTTTTGCATACTCATCAAAATTCACCTGTTGATTAAGAAATGTAATTTGTACCTCAACAGAGCTGTCAAATGAATTCAGGAACTCACAATAGTTCTCAAAAATAGCCGCTTTATCATCATTCTGCGCTAACTGGTAATTTATATCGTAAAACTGCACCATCTTTGAATAATAGTTATCATCTGTCCTGCAGATACCATCCTTATATATTTCCTTATATGGAATCGTATCCTGCGCTGTAAAAGGCTTCCTCTTCTTCTGATTCTCCGCTTTGATCATCCGAAGTTCTTTCAGACGCTTTTTTTCTTCTTTCGTAAATCCGGTTTTCTGTTTCTTATTTTTTTCGGTCTGCTTTTTTAAGGAAATGGAACGGATTTCTCGCTTCCCTGGCTTCTTTTGCCTTTTTCTCAAGCCATGCACCCTCTTTCTCTAATTTATCGTACTCTATAATCCGGTCATATAAGTTTTGGGAACGATAGACCCTGATTCCAGGTCTTAAAAATTTCTGCCGGATAATGTGAAGCAATATTTTCTCTGCTGGAAATCCATCCTTTTCATACATTGCAAAAAAGAAAAATGGCAGCATCACTATGATCATAAGCGTTGCTGCCACATCTGTTCCCAGTCCTGCTTTTGTCAGCAAATAGACCGGAACACCACAAATTCCTGCCAGAAAAAAACATATAATTTGTCTTTTAGTTAAATTCAGTGCTAATTTTGTCTTTATTTTTGAAAAATCTTTCGGCACTGGAACATATGCCATATTCTTGTTTCCTCCTAATGTGCATTGAAGATTGATTTTGCCAGGGAACTGGTCTTAAACAGGCTGAAACATAAAATAACTGTATATGCTGCAACTGACCAGATAGCTGTATGAAGATTATCCGCAACTGTAATAGCATTTACCAGAACTGCATAAATCGCAACACATACCATCATAAAAAATCCCTGGAATCCCAACGCTAATAATGCCTTCACGTAATTATTTCCAATACTTCCCCATTCCCTGTTCGTAAATGTTGAAAACGGAATAGGTGCCACAGAGACATAAAGATATATTTCTATCATTCGTCCATATAAAATGACGGTAATCAGGACTGATATGATTTTTAGACATAAACTGACCAGCATCGTTTCCAGACCAAGCCCCAGTAATTCTCCGATTCCCATATCTTCAATCTGCGTTTCAAGAAGCGTTTTCAATGCTTCTGTAACATCAATAGATGCGGAACCGGTTATCATACCGCCAGCATTGGATACCACATGATTCGCTACATCAAAAATTGCCATCGCAATATCAAAAGTATGAGTAACAAGATATACCGCTACCCACATCTTGAAAATGTATTTGAAAAACATAAACGTATCCGTATCGTGCATATTGTTTTTTTCCATAATCATGGAAATCAGTTCATAACACAGTACAAATGTAATAATCATCCCCGCAATGGGGACAATGACATTATCCGACAGATTTTTTATCATGGAAAAAATGCCACTGTTCCAATTTTGGGGTGTTTTCCCAACCTCCGCAGCAATCGTTTCTACTTTGGTATTTACATCAGTGAACATGGTATCCAGGTTTGATGTGATCCAGCCTGTTAGCAGATCCTTTATGAACTCTGTTATTTTTTCGGTTATTCCACCCATTTATTTATCCAAACAAAGTTGCAAGCTGTGGAATCAGGTTTATTCCAATCAGTACGATGCCACCGCCCGCCATCAACTGTTTTATTCCTTGTGACTTTGCACCCGGATTGTCCGTTCCATATCCTTCCAGCAGATTGATCACTCCCCAGGCTGCAAGTCCGGCTCCGATCGCACAAACCAATGTTTTTAAGGTCGTAATTGCCGTTGTAAAAAATGCCATAAGTGTACCTTTGGAAAACTTACATTTTCCAGTCCTTTCTTAGATTTTTTCCAGAAAGGGAAGAAAACACTATATAAACCCTGCCTTTTGTGCTACACTAAGCATAGGATTTTCTACTTGGAAAATTCCTCACACGTACAGTCGGTATATTCATTTTCGTCGATGGATACCGACTGTTTCTTTTTTCCAAATTATTCATGATTTCCTCCCATGATCCACTTCCCGACAATTTGTCGAGAAGTTACATCTGATACAATTCCACTTCATCCTCTGGTTTCAGTATCAGATTAGTACTCAGATATTTTTCAATATCAAAGGTATTCTTTTTGTCATAATCGGACAGATATTTGTAGTTTTTATGTTTGCAAATATCGTATTTATTTGAGAAAAATGGTCTGACACCTCTCACCTGCAGAATACATTTTCCTCCGTCCATGACTGCTATTTCATCCTGGCTCATCAACTCCTTTCCTGTTTTCTGGTAGTTCATTCCATAAGACCGCTGACTGCCTCTCGTATCCGATGTGTTATAAAGATCTATGGTTTCTTTTCCCAGGATCTCCGCTATTTCCTTTAATGTCGTTTTTTCCTTTCCCCCCAGGAATAAGGTCGTATCACAGTTCCCTTCGATGGTATCGGCATTATCCTTATAAATTGCCTTAAGCTGAGACTTTGACTGCAAAATAATAGAAGCTGAGATTTCCCGGCTTCTAATCGTAGCAATCAATTTTTCAAATTTAGGAATTTGTCCGATGTTCGCAAACTCGTCCAGGAGACACCTCACATGAATTGGAAGTCTGCCTCCATATACATCATCAGCTCTGTCACAGAGCAGATTAAAAAGCTGTGTGTACATAATAGAAACAATAAAATTAAAGGTATCATCGGTATCTGAAATAATAACAAACAATGCAGTTTTCCTGTCACCAACCAGATCCAATTCCAGCTCGTCATAACTCATAAGCTCCCGCAGTTCCGCAATATCAAAGGGTGCGAGTCTTGCACCACAACTGATCAGAATAGATTTTGCTGTCTTACCGGCAGCCAGCTTGTATTTTTTGTACTGCCTTACTGCAAAATGGTTCGGGTCTTTCTGCTCCAGTTCATCAAACATCAGATCTACTGGATTCTTGAAATTCTCATCATCTTCCCTGGCTTCTGACACATTGATCATTTCCAACAGAGTATTAAAATTCTTTTCTTCTTCCCTGCCTTCATACCAGATATAACCAATCAGGGCACAATAATAGAGTTTTTCCGCCTATAGTGATAGGTAAGGTTTTGATATTATCTCCACCTTTTCCCCCACTTCACACCGGACATGCGACTTTCACCGCATCCGGCGCTCCATCGATTGTCTTCACGAGACATTTAATCAGTCACCAAATTTAAGTTTTATATTATTGCTGACAGGTTCGCCTGCTCTCGCAGACTATTGATTTTCACGAGCATCTTTTTTGTGATATTGAGTGTTTTTATCAGGTCTTTTATTACTGCTTGGGGCAGTTCTTGTAACAGAATCAGATATTTTTTGTGAATCAGAACCATGTTTTTATATCTTTCAAATCCACCAAGTGCTCTTGGTACTTTGAGCCATACAGCTACATGTTCCGCATCTGCGAATTCTTCTCCACTGATTGCACATTTTCCCTTTTGAGCAGAAAATAAAGATATTTTACTGTCATGGTATTCTGTGCTATGACCAACGGATATTTTTTCTCTCAGTCCTTTCAGAACATACTGATTAAGGTTAAGTTCTGTATGAATCGGAGCACGACCTTCTTTTGTATAACTACAAACGATTGATCGCTTCGCCATCGGTATTTTATTTTTGATGAATGCAATCGGATAGATCATCTGGTCAATTCCTGAAACATATCGAATCATTTTTGACTGTCCGAATCTTTCCTTTTCTGCTTGGGTGATAGTTCCACCCTCATGTTTTAGCATACTTCCTGTTTCTGTATTTAACCTGTTCGTCAAAACTGTCATTACTCGCCTATGGAGTTCTCTGCAATCAATACTGATACAGGTGGCAAGCTGATAGTAATTCTGTATGCCTAACACCATAGAGTTATATAGCTGAATTTCTGATAAACAACTTTTTTTCTCTCTGGGTTTTGCGATGTTTTTCGCTTGTTCCACTAGCTTTGCTCTTTCAATTTCAACCTTTTTGTCACAGATTGCCGACTGCACCACATATTTATGATGCTTCAGCCTTACCCTTATTTTGAATCCAAGAAACTCTGACCACCGTTTTCTGGTGTTCACAATCCTTGTTTTCTCAGGGGACACCTCTAATTTCAACCTCTCTTCAATCCACGCCGTAACCGCTTCTTTTGTCCTGACTGCGTCCTCTTTCGTTCTACAGAAAATCCTAAAATCATCCGCATACCGAATGATATGCATTTCTTTCATTTCTGTGTTTTTCATAATCCTATAACCATGGCTTTTATCAAA
This sequence comes from Blautia luti, assembly GCF_033096465.1. Classification (NCBI taxonomy): domain Bacteria; kingdom Bacillati; phylum Bacillota; class Clostridia; order Lachnospirales; family Lachnospiraceae; genus Blautia; species Blautia luti. The sequence continues at coordinate 2,478,570 of NZ_AP028156.1, forward strand.
AACTTTAGTTTTTCCGATTATTCTTTCTCGCCCTCTGCTTATAGCAATCGGATTTTCCTCCCATTGACTAGCTATCCACCAATCCAATTCATTTAGAACGATGTTTGCCAGTAGTGGTGAGATAATTCCTCCCTGTGGTGTACCCTTGTTGGGCAGTACCGTTGTATTATCGGGCATTTTAATTGGAGCTGTTAGTATTCGCTTGATAATAAAAATCAGCGTTTTATCATGGATACCCAGCGACCATATCTGTCTGATTAACTTGCTATGATTTACGTTATCGAAAAATCCTTTAATATCAAACTCAATAACATAATGAAGATTCATCATTTGAAGCATGGTGTAGGTTCTGTTAATGGCATGTTCAACGGATCTATTCGGACGAAATCCATAACTATTATTGCAGAACTTTGCTTCGCAGATTGGTTCCATGATCTGCTTGATACATTGCTGTATCAACCTATCCCATATGCATGGGATTCCCAGCGGACGTGTTTTTCCGTTTGGTTTCGGGATATCTTTCCGTCTTACAGGCTTTGGTCTGTAGCCGTGTTCGCTTCCCGTAACAATAAATCTCACTCTTTTTACCACATCATCAGGAGTTTGACTCCCAATATCTGTGATGTTCTTTTTGTCTGTTCCTGCCGTGTAGCTGCCTTTGTTCGCTTTGATGTTTCGGTACGCAAGTAAAATGTTATCCCTGCTCAGTATCAAATCCATAAGATTCTCAAATACTTCACCGTTCTGACTTTTTTGATATAGTTCATCAAAAGTACCTTGCATTCCGTAGTACTCCGCATGACGCAGGTCATCTACACATAATGTTTTACTTTTCTTTGGCATAAGGCATCACCTCCTCTCGAAAGTGACCCTTTTGGTCTTACTCGTAATCCTTATCATTAGACTGAATAATGCCTGTTTATTTCAACCGACTTGTGACCATTCCTCCGAGTTCCTCTTTTTCGCAGAACTCATCATAAGTTCGATCACGGCTTTTCAGCACCAGTTCACCTGCTTATTTTCTTCGTCAGGCTATCCTCTAATGGAATCTGGTGCCTTTCCACGTTCCGATAATCCTATCTGTACATATATCCTTAGATCTCTGCTATAGTCCTGTCAGCTTAGATGTGCCTGTAACACAACATGGTCGTTCGTAGGGCGAATTTCTACTGAACCACACTGACTGCGCTTTAACGCACCCATACATTTCTATATGGTCTTCTTTTAGAACCGTACATTCGCAGTTTTCGTCAGTTTACTCGCCAAAGTAAACATTCTAATCATAGATATTTTATAGATCCTAGACCTATAGGTAGCGCACCCCACCTCTGGGGCGTTTTCGAGAATCTTTTGGCAGATTCCTACGACTACTCTCGGTCGTTGTCACGGAGCTTCTCACCCCAACCATTACAGCTGACGCAAGTCCGTCAAGGATAGACGTTTCAGGGCGTTACCCCATCATTCCACCTATCGGATTACCAGTTCACAGACTGGTTATGATTTAATAAACCAACACTGTGCGCAGACTTTTTACCGCCTGCGAACGTGTCGCACTCACCCAAAAATCTTCGGAAGCTTTTTCCCCTTCGCCTTTGGTATTAACAATGATTGTTGTAACCAGCTTCAGGATATCTTTTTCAGACCGTATATAAGCAAATGGATTGTAATGAAGCGATTTGGAAAAATTGATGGTATTCAGAACCTTAATCACATATGGCTCATGTACCACTTTTCCAGATTTATCTTTCATGATATTTCCATTCTTATCTTTCTTAGGTGGTCCCTTTGCTAACATCTTCCCACACTCTTCAATCAAAGTGCCTTTCGGATCTGTAATGACCATGGAACAGTTCATCTGCATGACCGATGGTTTTACGAAAAAACGTGTCTTACCGGAACCACTGCCGCCGATGACCACTATATTTTTATTTCTTGCATACTTCGGCTGCTTCGGTCTGCTCTCCATGGTCAGTGCTTCTGTTGCTGTCAATGGAATGTTCATCCATGGATCTTCCGACATATAAGGCTTGATATCCTCTGCGGTTCCCCATCTGGCTGAACCATACTCGATGCCTTTCCGTAATTTCTTTGCGTCTGCCTGTTTCTGCCAAACCAACACTTTCAGAACGACTGCAACAACAATACCTGCTAGCAGATCTTTCCAGTTATTGCTTAACACAAAACCAGCAAAAATCCGGTCTGCGTGTTCCATTGCATATAAAAATTTGTTCCCCATATCTTCTCCCGGACTGTTCCGGTAAAGAAAAAATGCCCGGTCTGCATAGAAAGCAGCCAGAGCATAAGGGATATTTGTAAGAACCAGTTTCTTTTTATCCAGGGCGGACAGCTTACCCCCGATTTTATTCTTCCACTTCTGCATCAGAGTTTTGCCGCTTTTCTTTTTCATCGACTCTGCTCCTGATGCCGGTTCTTTACTTTGTCCTTCGTCTTCTTTGGCATCATTGCCCGGTAAGCTGCAAGACGCTTATGAATGGAAGGCTTATTCGCTTTTTGAATCTGTTTCTGGGAAAACTCACGGAAAGCAGCATTGAGGGCATCCTGATCACGTCCCTTGAAAAATACCAGATAAACCGGAGGATCTTTGCTCTTGTCTTTTTTCAGAGCATAATTGATCCCGTATTTTCTGGCATACCGTTCAAAGGACTTGATATTTTTGTCCGTGATCTCGATATTGACCATCCCGGCATTCTGTTTTGCCAGCTCTTTTACCGTGACCTTTCCCTGTTTCGGCTGATTTTTCTGTGCTTTCTTCTCTACTGATTTCTGCTTCTGATGTCGCAGATACGCAACAAGAACCTTTTTCAACAGGTCTGCTGTAATCTTAGTTGCCCGAATACAGAACGTGACCGTTTTCTGAGTTACCTCTTCCTGCATGACTTTTCCCTCCTTTCAGCGATTCAACTGCTGTCCAGATCTGTAATCATGGCAATCACCCCCTTTAATGAAAAAAGACAGATTAACCGGTAATCAGGTTCTGCACCTGTACGAGTTTTTCTGTCCCTTCTTCTTTTCTCTTATCGTCTCCACCACAATAGATGGGAACACACATTTCAAGTATTCTACTGTAAATACGCTGATGGGCAGTATCCAAATCTGTGGATTTCATTTCATTCAGTCCTAGATTCGTTGTTACGATCAGCGGAAGCATTTTACAATAACGGCTGTCTATCACATTATAGACCTGCTCCAAAGCAAACTCGGAATTTCGTTCTATGCCTAAATCATCAATAATCAGCAGCGGATAATCCACAAGATTTTGTATGATCTGATTCTTGTCTGCCTGATAGCTGGTCATTTCATTTAAGATCCTGGAAAAATTTGTCATCATGACACGTTCTCCCTGTTCCAAAAGTGCATTTGCAATACAGCCTGCAAAGAAACTTTTCCCAGTTCCAACTGGTCCCATCAGAAGCAATCCTACATTTTTTCTCTTCATATCTGTCCAGTTTTCTACATACTGCCTGGCAATTAGTATCTTCTGGTTGCTTCCATTGTCATTTTCAAATTTCCATTCCCAGAATCTTCTTTCCCGAAGTCCGACGGATTTTCTCTGATAAAGCTGCCGCTGTGTTTCTTCCCGCTGCATCTTCTCATCAAGTTCCTGCCTGGCTTTTACCTCGCATTCACACAAACAGGACACTACATGCTCAAATCCCATCAGACTAACTTTCATCTGTTTTCTTTTTCCACAGATACCACAATGAAGACATCCCTCTTCATCCAGATAATCTGCTGTTACTTTATTTTCCATCACAGGCTTTCTCCTTCCTGAAACTCATATTTATCCATTCCTGCCCTGGCGCCATCCCGTTCTGCCCAAAGACAGATTGTTGCAAAATGATTCTGATACTCTTTTCCACTGGATTTCATATAAACAGAAAGATGATCAATCCGTTTCTGATAATCCCATGGAAATATTGTCATCAACTCCTGCAGTTCAGCTTCCGACAGAACAACATTTTTAAATCTACCATACTGACTGAATTTTTCTTCCAGAGCGGGAGTATTGCCCTTACTCTTATCAGTATGATTCTTTTCAGTCTTATTTATCTTAGTATTACTTCCATCCAGATTCTTGCAGTCCGGACTTCTATTTTTTTGTGTTCCGGACTTCCAGTTTCTTGCAATCCGGATTTCCAATTCCTTGCAGTCCGGATTTCCAGTTTCTGGCGTTCCAGAAGCAAAGTATCTTACGGGCTTTCCTCTAATCCGTTTCACAAAATTTTTCACGTATATGACAGAGGGACGATTATTCCCCTGCCGATACCGTTCAATCAATCCAATCCCATGCACACTGTCAAGCTCATAAAGAAGCTTTGTTACTGTTGTATGCGACATTCGCAACAGCTCCTGCAATTCTGCAATCGTGTAAATGATATAGACATAACCATCACCGTCAATCCAGCCATTTTTCTTGGATAGGCTGATTCGATCAAGCAGAATTCCGTAAAGGAGTTTTGCGTCTGTGGACAGGCTTGCAAACTCTTTTTCTGTGAACAGAGCTTTTGGTATCCGAAAAAAAGAAAACTGGTCAGATTCTTCTGCTCTGAAATATTCAAAATCTGCCATAATATTTTCCTACTCTTCTACATCGAAATCACAATTTGCCGCACTGCCTGTACCATGACACATCTCATTAAACACAAAGTTGAAACACATCATTAACTCACTCAGATAATAATTCCTTGCTTCTTTATTGCAGGCATACATATCCTCGATATAAACCTCCTCGTTTCCATTCATTCGTGCGATTGTTTCCAGAACTTTCATAAACTTCCTATTAGAGCAGCACTCATACTGCTCATTTACATATTTCTGAATTTCCAGCACACGTTCAGGCTTTCCTTCATAAACAGATAACACGCCAAATGCCAGATCCATGCCAAACTCATAGCCATCGGCTTCTACGGCATCAATATCAAGATTACCTTTTTCATCGTAATAGCCACGCTCTTCCATAGGAGTCAGTGGTGTCTCATATTCATTCAGATATCCCATATCTGCAATTGTTCCCAGAATATCTCTGGATGCTGCCACCATCTTGTCCATGATAATTTCTCTTTCTTCCATCTGCATATTTGCCATAATTCTGTCTAATGTCATCATTGATTCTTCCTCCATCTCATTTTCATAAATATCATTGATATAAAAGTGGTTCGCCTTTCCATCGTTTTGAACAATACGCACCAGCTTTCCAATCTTAACAAGTTCCTGTACTGCCTGATCTACGCCATATCGAGTCGTATTCAGATCTTTCTTCATTTCGCTTTTTGGATAGATAACAAACAGATCTCCATTATGATCTACCCAGCCATTCTGCACCGCAAATTTCAAACGATCCAGAAATAAGCTGTATAAAATTTTTGCTGTATTTGATAGATTTTTGAATTCTTCCACCTGGAACAGCATCTTTGGCACCTGCAAACAATCTACCGGCATATACTCCATCTTACTCATTGATTATTTCCTCCTTCTGTTTGTACAGCACTTCGGCTGAATTAATATTGATTTCCAGCATCCCTACAAATACCTGATAGTACAGCAGGCATATCTGTTCATCCTCTCTTGCCAGATACAATCCTTCCAGTTCATCGGACGGATGTTTCATTCCATATACTGCCTGACAGATATCATGGATTTTCTCACATTCCACACTTCTAAGATGCATCTCCAAGGTGTGGTTAAATCTCTGCCAGTCCTCCAGTTTCTGATTTACTGACATCATGCACTGGAACAGTTCCGCTGCTTCACATGCTGCTGACAGCACTACATTTTTGTTATTGATACTTCCATCGGCATTTTTCATATGCCCTACCATATACGCCTGATCTACTGAAATCATCTTTTATCCTCCTCTATCTAAACGGCATTTCTTCTTCCATGCCCTCTGGGATCTCTAAGAACCCTTCCGCATCTTCTGGAAACGGTGGTCTGTCAACCATTTTTGCACCTGCGAATTCAATCCGGTTTGCATACACTTCGGTGGTATAAATCTTTTTCCCGGTATCCTTATCTTCATAATTACCTGTGACAATCTCGCCTTCCACCATGACCTTCGTGCCCTGCATCAGATAATCTCTGGCAAATTCTGCTTTCTTTGCAAAAGCCTTTACCGGAATGAAACTGACTTCATCGGAATAATTTCTTCTGACTGCCAGAACAAACTTGGCAATCTTATGAAGTCCTTTTTCATTCTCCACTTCGTTGTATCCGGGATTTCTTACCAATCGCCCGGAAATAACTGTTGTATTCATTGGCTTAACCCTCCTATGCTTTCATTGATTTGTAACAGATACCGATACATGGTCCACATTTTCCATAGACACATCCGTAACATTCATCTTTTTCCAACTCTTCCTGCTTCATTTCATCGGCAAACATTCCTAACAGCGTTGTGTAAATCTTTTTCATTGCCAAGAACTTCACTTCTGCTTTTTCCATCTTCTCTTTGTAAAATGGAATTAGTCCACGAAGAACTGGATGGAAACGTTCATTTTCATCATCCCAGGCACAGGTTTTCATCATACAGCGTGGCTGTTTTTCATAATTTCCCAGATAATACGGGCAGAACGTACAGCCTCTTTCTTTAACAATTTCCACCGGAATCACTGGCATCTGACTTTTGATTTCTTTTGTTACATGCTTACTTTCAATTCGCTCTCTCATCTTAAAAATCCTCCAAGTATATATATTTGCAAAAGGGATTTCCCCTGAATTGCCTGATTTTTGGTACAAAAAAAGAGGCAAGCTTACGATTTTATTTTCGCAAGCCTGCCTCTTATCAAATATTCAATTATTTTCCGATGATATATCGTAAGAAAACGTATACCGCACGGATTACATACACTGGAATCATGATACAGCCAATCAAAGCTCCAATGATGACACTTAATGCAGCCATACCAAGTGTTGCTGTGGTATCCATTCCTCTAGGGATTAGAATCAGCCGCATTTTATGTATTCCAAATGGCAATCCGGCAATAAATATCCACCAGAACCAATCTGTCTGACCACTGACTTTCATAATTGTTTTTGTCATCCAAAACCAGAATACCATAAATGCCAGCGGCAGAATTGATTTTTTAATTACGTCTTCAATCGTCACCTTTTTTCTCCTTCTGTCTGATTCCTTCCGCCACCTCCCGATTAAGGTTAGCTAATATTTCTCTAACCACAGGAGAATCCAATCGAAAGGTTTCCAAATCTTTCTCCGTAAGCTCCCTTCCGTTCGCATCATATCTTCGTACAATTTTTAAAGCCATACTTTCACTTCCTTCCTGCTGATAATCCTAATGTTTTCAACAAATGTTCAAACTTCTCTCTTTTCATCCGTTTAACACGTATCTTTTCTATCTTTTTCAGATAGGCTTGTATTCTACTTACCGTATCTTCATTGCTCATTCTTTACCCTCTCTTTCTGCCCACGATGCCAGAAGCTTAAATATAATTTCTTCCATCTGAGTCTTTGTATATGTCTCTGGAAAATATTGTTTCAATTTCTTCGCCGGAATCTGCACCTGAACTTTTTCATTACTTTCATTCATGCAAATCTGATCAATCTCTGAATACGTCAACATCCGCTCTTTTGAAATCTGTTTCAATTCCTTTGCCTGCTTCATGGACGGTACCATATTGTGATTACTCATATACTGAAATAATATCTGCTGCTCTTCAGTTCTCAAATAAGAAAGTTCAACAGCTGTGTTAAAGGGAAGCTTCTTCTCGTCTGCCAATTCTAATAGCTCTGCTACTAACTCTGTCAGATGAATATATCGAAGAATCTGTCTGGAACTATCTCCTGTATTCTGACTGACTTCTTCTGCCGCCAACTTCTTGCCAACTTGGCAAGAAGTTAAATCAGATCGTTTTCCCTGACGCTTTAACGCCTCATATTTCATTTTATAAGCAAATGCCTTTTCGCTGATCAGCAGCTCTTCTCGTTGAATGTTGGAATCTACCATGATCACCGTCGCTTCATCATCTGTAAGATCTTTGATGATAACAGGCATTTTCTCTAATCCCGCAAGTTCACATGCTCGTTTTCGCCTATGACCAGCTACCAGCTCATAACCACCGGACTCTCTCAACCGCACAATACCAGGAACCAACACGCCATATTGTGTAATGCTTTCTGATAATTCTTCCATTTTCTTATCATCTTTTACTTGAAACGGGTGATTTGGAAATGGATAAAGGCTTCCTATTTCTATCTCGCAAATTCCATTGTTTGTTTCTTCGTTTGTTCCAAACAACGCATCAAGTGGCTGTAAGGAAATGGGAGTTGCTCTTTTTTTAGATGGCATCTTTTAGCACCTCCTCCGTCACTCTCCGATAAGCTTCTGTAGCTTTGCCTTTCGGATCATAAGAGAAAATACTCTGTCCTTCTCTGACTGCTTCCTTCATTCTTACAGAAAATGGAATATAATTATCAAAGATATGAATTTGACTTCCATATACATTTCTGAGAAGTTCCATATTATTTCTGGCATCATTTGTATGCGCATCGACCATCGTGAACAGAATCCCACCGACTTGCAACTTCGGATTAATCTGCTTACGAACCTTACCGATCGTTTTTAACAACTGCTGCAAGCCTTTAATTGGCAGGTAGGACGCTTCAACTGGAATGAGGACTTCATCTGATGCAGCCAGCGCATTGATCGTAATCATTCCCAATGATGGCATACAGTCAATAATGACTGCATCATATTGATCCTTGATACCATATAAAATCTGTTTCAATACATATTCCCTGCTCATTGCATTTACCAACTGTACTTCCGTACCTGCCAGTCCAATGTTAGAACAGATAATGTCTATTCCCTCTGCCTGATGTCTGATATAACAGTCTGAAGGAATATCTTCATCTTTCATTACTGCATCCATAAGAGCTGTAAGTGTTTCATTACTGTCATCACAATCACGATATCCAAATCCTGCGGATACATCAGACTGGGGATCGGCATCTACAATCAACACTTTCATATTCTTTTGTGCTAATCCTACTGCTAAATTAGCTGTACATGCGGATTTTCCCGTTCCCCCTTTTTGGTTTACAATAGAAATAATTCTAGCCATTTTTCATCACCTTTCATCGTCGTCAATCAAAAAGAGGACTGAATTAGACAACCGGAATCTATATTCCGTACGAGCTAATTCAGTCCTATAATTACAATAATTCTGTTGTTTTTACTCTTGTCTTACACAAATCCATTTCCAGTCTGGATCTGTAATAATTCATATTCTGGAATGACAGCGCTGCCTTATTTTTCCCTTTTTCAGGGAGTTAAAAATAAGGACTAAATTAGTGCAACCCCTTGTATTTACTGGAGTTTTCTAACTTGTCCTTATTATAACTCGACCATGTGGAGTAATCAAGGGTAAATCTTATAGCTTTGCTATTAATAATATTTAGTTGTATTTCTAATCATCAATTATTTCCCAGTGTCCATTGGAACCACGACCAACAAATCGGACAATACCTATATCTTTGATGTGACGTTTTACAGTCTTGGAACTTATTCCTAACGTCATTGCCATTTTTTCTGTACTGATTTTATTATCCTTTTTTATCATATTCAATATTTGAATTTCCAACGGATTGCTTTCTTTTTTCTGAGGGACATTCCGAGGGACATTCCGAGGGACATCCTGAGGGACATTGTAATTCAAATTTGGCATCACAACTGTAAACTGGTACCGATCAGATCTAAAAGACGGCTTTTTACTTTCATCATAGTTGATCTGAAATTCATAGCCGCCGATAATTTTTCCAAATCCACTACCTTTACGTTCCATATATCCCAGCCGATTAAATATATCTGCCAAAACCGGGTTTCTTCTCGTTGACGGAACTGTAAGCGGATCTCTGTCCTGAATAATTGAACCGTCCGGCATGCCTCCCGGCGAATAAATTTCCATACGATCATCGTAAATATCAATATGCACTTCACTACCATTCACAAGATAATCTCTATGAGCCAATGCATTAACCAATGCTTCATGATAACTACGTTCTACATATTCCGGCATTTCTTCTCTGGAATTAGCAGTCTTTCTCCACATTAATTTCGCATTTCTCTTAATAAAAGCTTCTCCATTATCAATTAATGACAATACACTTCCAGAATATTCCGCATCGTCAAATGCATCTATTGTACCACCGCTTTTATTTAATCCATTCCACCGGGTACAAAATAATCTTGACCATCGAATAGGGCTTTCATCTGCAACCAAAGCTCCGGCATTTGTCAAATATCCTTGCTCATTCGCCAACCCAAATGATATAAGATCTTTCTCATCAAAACTATTTCCTGTCCATTTTTTATATCTTTCCCGGAGTTTGGAAAAAGCAAAATCTTCCACCTTATACGTAGAAATCTGCGAATCATAAGATGTATTTCTACCGCGCAATACCAGTCTTTTCAATTCCGTTGATGTCGCTTTCACACTCTCGTTTCCAACACGAACATATGCTTCCAGCACACCATCACCCGAATAATAGTACGGTGTCTCTTCACCTTTGAAGATATCCAGTATAATTAATACTTTTCCATCTTCAACCTGTTCAAATCGAAGACGAAATTCTGGAATTGGATCCATCCTTGTCTTAATGATTTCACTTATTTTCTCAGCATCGCTATTCGGATTCTCAAGTCCTACAATTTCATCATTATCGGCTATTCCAAAGATTAATGCTCCACCAAATGTATTTGCAAAAGCACTTACGCTCTTACACCAACTCTTTGGTTTCTTCGCTTCCAAAGATAGCTTTTTGTCATATTCAGTTGCTTCACCGATTAATTGTTTTATATCCAAGCTTTCCACCAACTTTCTAATTCATATATATTTTGAATGGATTTTCTCTTCATTCGTAAGCGCAAAATATTGCTGCGTTACTCGTAAATTACTCTTGCACCAAAATGATAGATGCAAGCGTTTTACTTTATTTTAGTTTTGACAGTTCGCTTTCGCAGTCTCGCTCCATGGAGCAAATTGTTACAGCTGTTCATCTGACATTTTATCGTTTGGCCGTTGTGATAAGAGATATGTCAGATATTTATAGGTATTCAGATCATTCGCTTTTGCCATCTCAACTATTGTATACACAATAGCACTAGCGGTGGCTCCTTTAGGACTGGCGCTGAACAGCCAGTTCTTCCGGCCAACAGTGAATGGTCTGATTGCATTCTCGCTAAGATTGTTGGATAAACTGCAATGACCGTCTTCCAGATAGGTCATCAGGGTGTCTTTCCGATTTTGGGCATAGTTCACCGCTTTCGCCAAACGGGTTCCCTTGTTTGGGCGCTGTTGATCCAGCCAATTCCAGAATGCTTCCAGTATCGGCTTCTCCTTTTCAAGACGAAATTGTTTTCTCTGCTCCGCAGTGTGATTTTTTGCTTTTGAGTACCGCTCACAATCAAACAGCTTGCAACAGAACTGTACTCCCTGCACTGCCGGAAGGCTGTAATCATACTCTTTCCCTTTCGGTATGGCATCTGTGAAGTAACGTCTCACATGTGCCCAGCAAGAGCAGCGCTTGATATCCGGCAGATTATTATAACCCTGATATCCATCAGTCTCCAGATATCCGCTGAAACCCTGTAGGAAAGATGCTGCATGGAACTTTGCCCTTGTCTCTGTATAATGATAGAGCAGGATCGGCGGAAGTCCATCTTCTCCAATGCGGAAGAGCCACATCCAGGAATCCGTTTCAGGATTACGCTCCGGTTCATTCAGTACCTGAACCCGGGTTTCATCTGCCATCAGATATTTACGCATCCGTAACTGACAGTGAAAATAATCATAAACATGATGGAGATAATTCTCGGCACAGTAAATGATCCAGTTAGCAAGCGTAGCCCGGCTTAATGGGACACCCAGTTGCTTCCAGTCCTCTTCCTGCCGGTTTAACGGCAGACCATTCTGGTACTTCTGGTGCATTGCCCATCCGACAACGGATTCCGATGCATAACTTTCCGGGATCAATGGTTCCTGAACAGGGGCTTTGACAAATGTCTGATCATCCGGATGTTCCTCTGATATGGCACACTCCGGGCATTTATAGGTTTCACGATAGATATTTACTACTTTTCCTTTGGCAGGGGTAAAGCGAAATTCATGGCGGACGAATTCTTTCCCGATACATTCCATCTGCGTTCCGCAGGTTGGACAGTTTCGCTCCTCCTCCGGAAGAGAAATGATCTCGTCGCAGGAAGGAACATTTTAAAGAGATCTGCATATGTCCGTCTTGCTTTTCTCTTATGTTCCGGAACAGTGATGTCATCAGAAAGTTCCTGTTCACATGTCGGATCTGCTTCCTGCCCGGCTTCATCAAAAAGATTCAACTGGCCATCGATATCTTTCCGTTTTTCACTGGAAGTGCCAAAAAGCTTCTTCGTGAGATATTCAATCTGCTGACGAAGGTTTTCTTTTTCCAGACGGTCTGCTTCCAATGTTTTTTGTAAAGACTGGATCAGTTCTGTCTGTGTGGAAATGGTCTTATTCAGTTGGTTGATCATGTCCTTGTACACAAGGATTTTTGAATCTTTTGAATTACCAGCCATATGTTTTCTACTCCTTTTTCACTGCTCTTATTATACCATAAAAAGCAATGAAAAAGAAACAGAAACCCCGGCATTTACAAGGGATTTCAGACATGATACAGGGTGAGACCCCCTCCGTTTCTGTTGGTTTGCATAGATGTATGACAGGGTATCTTATCTTTCACTTCCTCTGTTTTTGTACTCGTTCCGGTGGAATATTGAAACAAGCTACTATGAGCAGAAAACCTTCTGGTCACTTTGCAGTTATATGGTACGAAGCTACAAGGGTATTGAAATGCTGGTAAATCTGATCAATATCTGTTATTGTGCAATGAAGATCTTACCCTATCAGGATGAGCAGTTTTCCGAATACCGTACAAAAAGTGTACAGGAGTTTCGTTTTGAATTAAGTCAGGGCATTCGCAGCCAGATATTTTTGACCAATTTCGTTAGAAACATCGAAACACATATAAAATCAAATGTTATCATAAAGGCTTTAAAACAGCTGATTCGTCAGCAAGTCTATTAATTATAAAGTTGTAAACTGGTGTGAATTTATTAATCTATATGTTATGACAACATATCTTTCAGACATGTACTCCGGTAGTCACTCGGTGATATTTTATATCTTTCTTTAAATACTCGGTTAAATGTTCTCTGACTTTCAAATCCACTATCCAGACAAATGTTTGTAATAGAATCACTCGTATTTTCCAAACGATGGCATGCATAGTTCAGCCTTGCATCGTTAAGATATTGATTAAAGTTTCTATGGAATGTTTTGGAAAAGAGTCTGGATAAAACATATTTGCTCACCCCCAGATCTTTTGCCATCTCTTCCAGAGAAAACTTCTTCTTAAAATTTGCTGATATATAGGAAACTGTCTGGTAAATAAGATCGTTGCTCCCCACATTACTCTTTTCTACCAAATTTAATTTTCCTATGCAGCGTGCCAACACAATTTGAAGATATGCCTGTGCAACAGTAATATCCGACTGTTCTGTCTCTAAAATTGCATTTATAACCCTATATACCTCCGGTTCAACCTTTTCCGCTTTGATGATTGGGTATTCAGGAGCCATGGATTGCATGATATCTGCAAATTTGGCTATCGTAAATGGCGATGCAATCAGATAAGTCGCTTTATTTACACCGGATGTCAGTACCTGATAGTGATGAATAACATCTGGAAATACAAAGCCTATATCTCCTTTTTCCATATGGTATAGTTCCTGTCCGACACCAAATTCTAATGCTCCACTTGTTACACAAACGATCTCCAGTGCATTATGAAGATGTGGTTCAATATGTTTTGACTTCCTATTTATTGCTATGATCTCCTCTTTTGTGTCAACATATTTTAACTGCATGAAATACTCCCCTTTGCAACATTTGTCTATATCTTCTTTCGATTTGGCAAGCAATCCTTTTACACCTATCTTATAATCAACTTGTAAATAAGGAAAGGAGGAATTGCAAATGAGCAACCTGAAAAAATATCTGAATGACCTTTTAGTATTCTACACTGAATATTTTGAGCATCCTTACCATGTATAAATACTAAAAGGACTATTTTGTGAAAACTGAATATTTTCTTAAGGCCATTTCACAAAAATGAAGTGGTCCTTTTTTATTTTCAAAATACAGTTCAATCACTTTATATATAGAAAAAAGCACTGTCTCATCGAGCAATGACCAGACAACGCTTTCTCCTGTCAATTCTAATTTATGTCCGATGCATCTGTTACTTCATCTGCAGCAATTTCTTTTTCTGCTTTCAGTTTTTTATTTGCATCTTCTACATTCATTCTTGAAAGTACAAACATAATCAATACATCAAAGATTAACGGAAGCCAAAGATACATAAACTGCATCATATCAAGTGCAGACTGCGGCTGAGTTACATTTGTTCCGACATATCCACTGAACTCAAGCATCCATCCAACAACAGCGGTTCCAATACCTCCACCGATTTTTACGCCAAGAGAAGTACAAGAGTACATCGTTCCGTCAATTCTCTTTCCCTGTGTAAGATAAGTGTATTCAGAGCAGGATGCGATAACTGCATTCATATCTCCCTGCCATGGCCCCTGACCTAAGGCTGCAAGAGCTGTAAATGCCATCATCAGCGGAACACTGCCCATATATCCGGCAATAACAACAAGTGCTCTACCAATGACTGCTAAAACATAACCTCTTAAGTTCAGTTTGTACATACCTTTCCACTTACCAACTAAGGTTGGTGTAAAAATTAAGGCAATGATCAGTGGAATATTAACTGCCCATGCAAATTGTCCAAACAAATTCTTATTTTTCAGTACCCATGTCATGTAATAAATGCCAGCTCCAATCATGGCACCATATAACTGCTGTAAAATATATGTTCCACAAATCATCATGTAATATTTGTTTTTAACAAGAAGCTTGAATGCCTGTACCATTCCGTACTTTTCATTATCATCCTTTACTTCTCCTTCGTTAAGTTCTTCCTCAGGAAGTTCCTTAACAGAAAGTGCTGAAATCGTATTTATGACAAGACCAATGATTGCATAGATAATAGCAACCGTTCTCCATGCCGCAGCATCTCCACCACATTTATCTACAAATCCAACTGTAATCGCCTGAATCAGAAGACTTGTTGAAAATGCAAAAATAAAACGGTAAGATCCCATCTGCACACGCTCTTTGCTGTTCTTTGTAATCAGTGACGTAAGTGCTGAGTAAGCAATATTGTTTGCTGTATAAAACACACCATTTAACAGTGTATAAGAGATAAAGAACCATGCGTATTTAGCCGTTGTTCCAAAGCTGACTGGTATTGCAAAGCAGCAGACCAGCGTAATGGCACAACCAATGTATCCGTATAGCATCCATGGCTTCGCTTTTCCCATTTTACTGTGTGTTTTGTCAATCATTGATCCAAAAAATATATCCGTAAAACCATCAAATAGTTTTGATACGGCAATCAGGGTACCTACGACACCTGCAGCAAGTCCTACTGAGTCCGTCAGATAGACCATCATGAAAGATGTCAGGAAGGCATAGACTACATTACCTGCAATATCACCTGATCCATATCCAATTTTGTTATACCATTTCAAATACTTTTTTTCTTCCATCGAATTTCTTTGCTCCTCATCTTCATCGCACTTAGAATCTCAATATGTCTAACCGTATGATGTCTAATTATATTTTTTTCTCTGTTTTTGTCTGATTGCTCTGTATATCCGGACTTTACATTGCAATCAGACTATCCTTCTTTGTTTACGAGTTACATGAAACTTTATTATCCCTTTACATACGGTATCAGCGTAAACTGGAACCGGAATAATACATCATCAAATCGGTACTGATCCAATACAACTGGACCACAACTATTAGAACCAATGCCATTTAATGCGTAGTCAACGCAAAATACTACACTATCTGATTCTGTCAGTTCATAATTATGCGTTTTCTTCTCAAGTTCTTCCTGCGTATAATAAGAAGCATTGAATGAGAAGGCATTTTCCGCAGATACCACAATTCCATATCGGCTGTTGTTAAGCTCTACATATTCACAATCATAATGGCTTCCATTTTCCTGTGGGCGAATATAATCCTCATGCAAATCATCTACATTTGCATGATACAAACCGTGGCTCGCAGCCTGATGTTTGTCACAATAGCTTTCCTGTGGTCCCATTCCAAAGTATCGTGCAGCTGAAAGTTTTTTATCCAGGAACATCCTCACACCAAATCTTGGCAGGTCCGGAAATTCATCATCTTTTGTTACCGCAATATCTGCATCAATCTTTCCAGCAGCTTCTATTTTCCATGTGATCGTCACATCAAGAATCTTCTGTACTGTCTCTGCCACAACGGATGCGTGGCTTGTAATTTTCACACCATGCTTTCCCTGCACGACCTCTGTCGTGTAAGCTCTTGTATAAGCTTTATCATAATGGGCTTTCTTCCATTCAGACTTGATGTACATATCATTATCTGTTGGTGCCCTCCAGATATTTAATTCCATCGGGTGGTTCAGATATTCCCGACCTGCAAATTTCATCTCTGTAAAAAGTGCAGTCCGTCGGTCGATTGTATATGCGAATTCACGGCCTTTGATATGAATCTGTGTATCATCTTCACTCACCTGTAATTCAGAATCCGTCACTGTTTTTTCAACCCATTTTTCTGCTAACTGGCATTTGGCATCCTTCTGGCTTACTTCGATCTCATCAAATCCAAGGATATGGTCTTCATCCAACAGTGGCAATTCCTTTTTCAGATGGTAAATAAATTTTAAATAACATTTTCCACTCTCTGGCACATTGATTTTAAGGTTTATTTTTCCTTCACTGTGTGGTGCTGCTGAAACTTCTGGGAGTTTACCTTTGCTGATTACAAGCCCGTCCTGCGTCAGTTCATAACTAATCTTCACATAATCTTTCAAGTCATCAAAATCCATGTAGTTATGAAGCACCAGTTCTCCGCTTTCTTTGTCATAGGAAATAACCCTTGCCGGGCGATAAACATTCTTGTATTCCAAAAGTCCTGTATGTACCGTTCTGTCCGGATATACTAATCCATCCATACAGAAGTTGCCATCATGAATTTCTTCGCCATGGTCGCCCCCATAAGCATATATAGTCTTTCCATTCTCAGCAGTTCCATGAGCAATCGCATGGTCACACCATTCCCAGACAAAGCCGCCGCACATTTTATCATTATCCTGAATCATCTGGAAGTAATCTTCAAAATCTCCAGGTCCGTTTCCCATACTGTGACAGTACTCTACCAAAAGGAAGGGTTTGCTTCCATCTTTATCCAGATATTCCTGAATTTCGGAAAGCGCCGGATACATCCGGCTGTACACATCCAGATTGCTGTAATCATATGTTTCATCATAATTACGGTATCTTGCACTCTCATATTGTGTGATGCGGTCTGGATCAAAATTCTTTGTCCATTCCAGTGCTTTTTCAAAGTTGCAGCCATAAGCACTCTCATTTCCCATTGACCACATAACAATACAGAAACGGTTTTTGTCACGTTCCACCATAAGTTTTACGCGATCAACGATTGCCTCTTCCCATACCGGATCATCTGCAATCTTCTCATTCCATCGTTTGAACCGATTGTAATCGGTGTCTTCTTTTCTGTAGATCATAAATGGACCATGAGCTTCAATATCTGCTTCATCTATTACCATGAATCCATACTTGTCACACATTTCATAGAAAAATGGTGCATTCGGATAGTGGCTGGAACGGATCGCATTAAAATTATGCTGCTTCATTAACGTAAGATCGGTTGTAATCTGTTCCAGATTGATTGTAAATCCAGTAACCGGATCAGAATCATGTCGATTGACACCACGGAATTTAATCTTCTGTCCATTTAAATAAATAACCTGGTCTTTAATCTCTATCTTTCTTAATGCAATGTGATCTACAATTACTTCATTCTCTGTTTCAAGAATCAGTTTATATAGATATGGATTTTCTGTATTCCAAAGTTCCGGACTTGCGATTTCTAATACAGCTGTTCCTTCTTCAGCAATACTTCCTATTGCTACAACTGCTCCGTTTCTATCTTCAATCGAAATTTTTACATTTAACGGAGAGTAGAATTTCATTTCAATTTCTACTTTTGCAAGCATATCCTCAATTCTTGTTTTAATATGATAATCACTGATTGCCTGTTTTGGGCGTTTCAAAATGTACACATCCCGGAAAATACCACTCATACGGAATTTGTCCTGATCTTCCAAATAGGAACCATCACACCATTTCATTACCAACACTGCCACCGTATTCGTTCCATCCTGAAGTACATCGGTAACATCAAACTCACTGGTCATATGTGAAACCTGGCTGTATCCTATGTAAGAGCCATTGATCCATACGTAAAAGCAGCTGTCTACTCCTTCAAAGTTCAAAAAAGCTTTTGATGCTTTCTCATCTCTGCTGTACTCAAAAGTATGTACATAAGCTCCACACGGAATATCCTGTGGCACATATGGTGGATCAAACGGAAACGGATACCGGATGTTTGTATACTGGTGTGTATCATATCCTGCCATCTGCCATACACTTGGAACCTGAATCTCATCAAAATTTTCTGTATCATAATTCTTCTCAAAGAAAGAATCTTGAATGTCATAGATGCTGTTAAAATACTGGAATTTCCAAGTTCCATTCAATAACTGCATACGATCTGATTCTTCTCTGTGTTCCACCAAGTTATCCATTCTTTTGGATGCCGGAATATAATAGGCTCTGGCTGGCATTGTGTTTTCGTGCAGTACGCTTAGATTTTCATAATAACGTGGTACGATCATAAATAACTCTCCTCCAATACATATACTTTTTTGTTCTTTGTTTCCCTAAAGCAAACCTTATACTTTACTTTTTTGTTTACGTTCCTTAGTTATGCTATATATAGCTTATCCTAATCCGCAAAATATGTCTATGAATTGGATTAGACAAAATATGCACTAAATGATACAATGATAAAAAGTGTGAAAAGAGGTGCTGTCCTATGTATTTGAACACCGGTTATTTGAACCACTCACATATGGATTTCAAAGACAAAAGTCATCCGCTGATTGTAGGTAGCTGTGGTACTTACCGTCTTTCCAGACATCCCAAACTTCCTACCTACCGTCCAAGGGGTCGTCTGGATTATCAGATTATATATATCACTGCTGGTTGTGGGCATTTTCATTTTGATAATGTAAATAATGAAACGATTGTTCCAGCCGGCAACATTGTACTGTACAGACCGAAAGAACTTCAGAAATATGAATATTACGGAGAAGATAAGACAGAAGTATACTGGATTCACTTCACAGGAAGCAATGTGAAAAATATCTTACGTCAATATGGGTTTCCGGATAAAGAACGTGTCTTTCAAGTGGGTACATCTAATGAATATGAACAAATTTTCAAACGTATCATTATCGAGCTCCAACGCTGTCAAGATAATTATGAGGAAATGCTTGTCCTTTTGCTACGTCATCTTCTGATTAGTTTCCACCGGGAACTGACAAGAGAGCACATATTAAAAAATGAATATCTTGATCATGAGATGGATAATGCTGTTACCTTTTTCAGTGAAAACTACAATCAAAATATCAATATTGATGATTATGCTGCCTCACGAGGCATGAGTGTCAGCTGGTTTATCCGAAATTTCAAAAAATATACCGGTTCTACACCAATGCAATTCATTGTGGGAATCCGCATCAACAATGCTCAGATGTTACTTGAAACAACAACTTATTCCATCAATGAGATTTCTAAGATTGTCGGATATGATAACCAGCTTTATTTCAGTCGGCTTTTTCACAAGTTGAAAGGATATTCGCCGAGAGAATACCGAAAGCTGAGAAACAAATTCTGAAATTCACAAAGAGGATACCACCGAATTATCTCTGGTCATTCGTTTCCCGGCATAAGTGATCTTATTATTCAGGATCCGTTGCAAAAAGCACCAGCCAACTGAATGACTGGTGCTTTTAACATCAATATACTTTATTTGTATAAACTGTATTCCCTTTTGCAATTACTTCAACAAGCTGAAGTTCCTGGTCAAGAATACAAAGATCCGCATCGTAACCTTCTTCAACCTTACCTTTTCCTTTGAGGCGAAGAATATCTGCCGGATTAGATGTAATTGTAGAAATAGCTATTTCTAAAGGAATTTCTGTTTTAAATACACATTCCTTTACTTCCTTCAGAAGGCAGCTAGACTGTCCAACGCCCATTCCAAGGAATTCGCCATCACTACTGTACATCGGAAGGCTTCCCTGTCCATCAGAAGAAATTGTCATGCGGTCAGGATTTACTCCTGCATCCAGCATCCGTTTGATACCATTACATACACGTACCTCATCACAGATAGTTTCCCAATAGTCAATATCTTCATTTCCGGTAAAGTCTACTGCTCCGCCTTTCAGCGCATACTCAATCGACTTGCCAAAAAGCATCTCATTTCGATTGATATGTGTTGGCAGTATTTGAGAAGCCGGTATCTCTGTCTCATCTACCACTCGTTCAATAAGATCTAAGCATCTCGGACTGTCGCCAAGATGAACATTTACAATACCTGCTTTCCCGGAAAGAACACCGCCAAGTCTTGTATCCGCAACGACACGCGCAAATTCCTCAAAAGTCGGCTGTGAAGAACGATGATCAGAGATCGCGATTTCTCCGGTTCCAATGATTTCCTGAATCATCATAATATCTTTGACAATACTGTCCGTCAACGTGTGAACCGGAATCTGATAACTGCCTGTATAACAGTATGCAGACATTCCCTGCTCATTCAATCCTTTTGTCTTTGCAACCAGTGCACACATATCACGACCGATTCCATCCGTTCCAAGGCAGCCAACAACTGTTGTTACTCCAAACTTCGTAAGTCCTTCCATAGTTGCTTCCGGAGTACGATTGGCGAATCCACCTTCACCACCGCCTCCAAGTACATGAACATGACAGTCAATGAATCCCGGAGTTAAAAGTAACCCCTCTCCATTGATCATTTCTGCCTCAGAAAGAAATCCGTCTGCGCATATAGAACCTGCACCTTTAATCTTGACAATCTTATCATTGATTATAAGTACATCTTTTTTCCCCAGATGCTGTGGGGCATAGACATCAATATTCTGAATTAATTTCATCATAAATCACTCTCAATTATCAAATGTATGTTTTAGAATCCAGTTCCAACTGCAATAAGAATTGTAATAATTGCACCAATCATTAATACGCCAAGGAATTTCCACATGAATTTAATCCAGTTAGACCACTCAATCTTTGCAATTGCAAGAGATCCGATCAGGCATCCTGATGTAGGAACAATCAGGTTAGTAAATGCATCACCAAGCTGGAATGCAACTACAGCTGTCTGACGTGAAACACCTAACAGGTCTGACAGTGGAGCCATGATCGGCATTGTGATCGCAGCCTGTCCGGTTCCGGATACAACGAAGAAGTTGAATACGGACTGGAACAGATACATAAGTACTGCTGCAACTGCTCCGGAAACTCCAGACAGTACATTTGAAATATTATACATAATTGTATTAATAACCGTAGGTGTTGTCGGATCAGATCCACCAAGAACCTGCATGATGCCCTGTGCCATAGCAACAACAAGTGCAGCACCGATCAGGTCTTTTGCTCCATCTTTGAATGATGTTGCGATATCATTCAGTTTCATATCGTTCAGTTTAAAGATAACTCCAATCACACCGGAAACAATTCCCATAATGAAGAACTGAGTAGCAATCTCCGGCATGTAGTATCCTTGAGTCATAACTCCCCAAACTACCCATACTACTGTAGCAGCCAGTGTCATAAGAACTAAAATGTGTCCAAGACCAAATGAATGTCCTTCGTCAATTCCTGTTTTTTCATTCTGCTCACGGAAATATGAATCAGTCTTATATGCGATTGAGATTGTCGGAGTCTTTTTGATCTTTGACGCATAGAACATAGTCATTCCACAGCCAAGAACTGTAAATACTACCCACATTACCATACGGAACCCTGCTCCGGAGAATACATCAATACCTGCAATACCCTGTGCAATACCTACAGAGAATGGATTCATCCAAGATGAACCGAAACCAATCTGTGTTGCAACATAAGTAACAAGAACTGCAATAACTGAATCATATCCAACTGCTACAAACAACGGACAAAGAATCATAGTAAACGGAAGTGCTTCTTCTCCCATTCCAAAAACTGCACCACCAAGAGAAAACAGTACGAAAAGTATCGGAATCAGCAGTTTTTCTGCTCCCTTTGCCTTACGGATCAATCCGATCAATCCGGATTCAATCGCACCTGTACGGATCATGATACCGAATGCACCACCTACTACCATAAGGAATGCGATAATCTCTATTGCAGAACTACTTACGATTCCGTTATACATATAGTTGAAGAATCCTGTTCCACCATCTCCACTAAAGAGTGCTACTCCTTCTGTTACTACATTTCCTGCATCGTCTGTCAGATACTGGAAACTTCCGTCTTTGATTACTGTACGGGTTTTCTCAACACCATTGATCATGTACGAAATATCCTGTGTTTCGTAAAATCCCTTTGGTACAAGGAAAGTCAGAAGTGCTGCGACAACAACTACTAAAAAGATAATAATGTAGGTGTCAGGCACTTGAAATCCCTTGTTAAAAGATTTTAACCCTTTTCCTTCTTTTTTGCTCATTTTCGAGTTTCCCTCCCATTTTTGATATACTATACCAGTGTACCATAGAATGCTTAAAATATAACTAAAAATTTACATATTTTATCAATTTTTGTCATTTTCCTGTATTTTTATACATCAAAAATAGGATTTGGCTCTGATAATGCAAAAATATAACGCTCCTGCCATAAAAACAAGAGCGTTATACTTATCCTTCGTTGCCAGGCAGGTATCTGACACAGCACTATTTTCAGCCGATACACAACCTTTTATTTAACACCGTATCTCCTGAATACAGGTAATCATTTAATGTAACCATAAGCTTTTCCTCTTTTGAAGTTATTCAACTTTCATAAACTAACAGACGATTCATGCCTTCCTGCCAGGGAGTTTCCACTTTCAAATCTACAGGTGTACATTCTTTAAAAACCTGATTCCACATTTTTATTTCCTGTTCATATACTTTATTCAAGACTTCGTCATCTCCTCATTACTTAATTCCTTTTTTTCCAAAAAGAAACTGCTCCAGATATTTTTTTCACCGACCTGCTCATTTCTCTCATTTCATCTACAGCAATCATGCTAAAGTGTGTTTGAAAAATCATTCTAACACTCTACCGCTACTTTGATCACACCATCTCTCTTATTTTCAAAAAGTTCATATGCTTCTTCGATTCTGCTAAGCGGATAGGTATGTGTGATAAGTGGTTCTGTATTAATCTTACCTTCTGCGATCAGTTTCAGGGTTTCCTCACAATCACATCCATCCACTCCACCGGTTTTAAATGTAAGGTTCTTACCATACATATCTGGAAGTGGCAAAGTCTGAGCCTTATCATAAAGTGCAACCACAGTCACTATCCCGTTTGGTCTTGCACATTCCCATGCCAGACGAAATGTAGATTCCGCTCCCGCAACCTCAAGAACTACATCAGCTCCGCCGTGATCACTATGGTCCTGGACAAAATCAAAGCATTCCTCCGGCGAGACAGTAAGAACCTCCTGATAATGTTCATTAATAAAATGAATTCTGTTTTCATCTTTTTCACACATAATAATACACTTTGGATTCTTCAGCATAACACTTAGCAAAGTGCAAATCCCTGTAGGACCGGCTCCGATGATCAGCACAGTATCCTCCTCTGTGATCTCAGAAATACGCGCAGCCCAATAACCGGTGGCAAGAACATCTCCTACCAGCAAAGCTTGTCTGTCAGTAACTCCTTCCGGAATTTTGTTCAGTCCCTGATCTGCAAAAGGCACACGCACATATTCTGCCTGACCACCATCTATACGACAGCCAAGAGCCCATCCGCCATTCTCATCTGTACAGTTATTTACATAACCTTTTTTGCAGAAAAAACATTCACCACAAAAGGTTTCTACATTTACAGTCACACGATCTCCCGGTTTTACATGAGTTACAGCACTTCCAACTGATTCAACAATACCTACCATCTCATGTCCCACAGTTATACCAGGAACTGCACGGGGAACACTTCCGTGTTTAATGTGCAGATCACTTGAACAGATACTGGCAAGCGTTACTTTTACAACTGCATCCCGTTCATGCATAAGTACTGGTTTTGGTTTTTCCATTAATTCAAATTTTCCCTTTGAAACATATGTATAAGTCTGCATTATTTTATCCCATCACTTTCCGGACCATTTTATCAGATGATCCTTCATAAATTTTAATGTTTCGTCGGCCTTTAACCAAACTGCTTCCTGTTCTTCATGGGTAACAAAAATCAATGTCTTTCCCTCAGTCTTTTTCAAAATATAATCAATTGTTTTTATTCTGGTTTTTTCATCAAGACCTCTGAGAGGTTCATCCATAATCACACAATCTGAATCAGCCAGCAATGCCCTCAGGATAGACACTCTTCTGCGCATTCCTCCGCTTAATTCACGAACCGGTTTCTGCCATACCTCAGTAAGTGCAACTGCTTTATATGCTTCCTCCAGTTCTCTGTCTGATATTGTTTTTGCGCATACCAGTCTTATATTGGAAGCAGCACTCAGATTTTCGCACAGGCGATCTTCCTGAAATACTGCACTGATCTTCCTGTCACTTATCCCTTCTATTTTTCCCTTATCCGGAATATCCAGCCCCAGAAGAAGCCGTATCAGTGTAGTTTTTCCACATCCGGATCTTCCTCTTATACAAGTGGTTTTCCCTTCTGGAAAAACACAGCACAAATCTCTCAGTATCTGCTGCTCTCCGTATGCTTTACTGACATGATCTACCTTTATATCCATATCTTTTCTCCACCTGTAACAAACCTCGTAAATAACGCATTTAAGAGAATTACCATAAATCAAAATCTCCGTTATTTATGTTCTATTATATAAACTACTCTGCTTACAATTCCAAGAAAACACTTTTCAAATACAAAACTTATCACAATGATCACAATCGTCCACGCAAAAAGATCGGGAGTATTCAGATATATTTTTGCATTATACAGTTTCTCACCAATAGAACCTGAGGGTACTCCGATAACCTCTGCTGCCACTCCTGCTTTCCAGCACATCCCAAGTGAAAGCCTGCATGCAGAAAGAAAATAAGGCAGTACCTGCGATACATAAATATATCTAATCCTTCTTTCGGGATTCACCTGAAATACTTTTGCCATTTCCAATATCTTACTGTCAGTCTGTCGTATTCCCTCAAGGATATTTGTATATATCACAGGCAGGACCATAAGAAAAGAAATAAAAACTGACAGATTTCTGGAAGGTATCCATATCAGGCACAAAATGATAAAAGACGCCACAGGTGTAGATTTGACCACTGCAATTACAGGCGCTATCAGGATTTCCACTGTTTTTGACCAATATGCCAACACTGCCAGAAAGATTCCCAGAAACATAGCCAGAAGAAATCCTGTCACAATACGCACAAAACTAAATCCAACAGACTGCCAGAAATTTCCGGTAAAAATCAGTTCAAAAAGCTTTCGGACAACAGAAACAGGAGATGCCAGAAGGATCTCCTGTCCCAAATACATACTTGCAAACTGCCAGATTGTGATCCAGAAAAACACTGCCACTATGCGGATTCCTGTATATTTTGTTCCATTGTCAGTTTTTGCTCTATCTCTTGTAATAGAATGCATCATCTGGTAACTGTCCTCCTATAATCTCAGGATTCTGCTCATCCAAAGTTGCCAGATATCCTGAAAGCATGGTTTTCATCTCATCGCCTTCAATAAATACAATACTGCAGTCAGGGATTGCTTTCTGCGCAACCTCCTTTGTAATAATGTCATGATCTCCTATGATCTGAGCCGCAGATTCTGTGTCACTGTTGACAAAATCCACAGATTCTTTATAGACATCCATAAAGTCATTTACCTTATCTGCATGATCCTGAACAAATTCATTGTTTGCAATCACAACACCTGTCACAAGTTTACTTCCGTCATCCATAGAATCTTCCCACAATTTATTCAGATCCAGGGCAACTTTCAGCTTATCGTTTTTCATCAGAGCCGTAGTTACAAAAGGCTGCGGAAGAAGTCCGACTGCTGTCTGATCCTGCACAAGTGCTGAAACCACCTCTGCGTGCTCAGACTTATATTCAACAGTCACATCTTTCTCAGGATCGATTCCATTCGCCTTAAGGACAGAATTCAGGGCATATTCCGGAGTTGCGCCTTTTCCACTGGCATATATGGTTTTTCCCTTCAGATCCTCCACAGATTTCACACTGTCTCCATTCTCCACAAGGTAAAGAACACCCAGAGTATTGACTGCCAGAACACTGACATCCTTATTTGTCTTCTGATACAATGTTGCTGCAAGATTTGCAGGAACAGCTGCAATATCAAGCTTATCCTGCACTACCATCGGAACAATCTCATCTGGAGATGCAGCAACCGTAAAATCATATCCGTCTGCATCAAGAAGCTGAGCCATTCCCATCGCAGTCGGTCCTTTCAATGCTCCTATCCGGACAGTATCCGGATCTTCTTCAGAGGCAAATACATTAATCACTCCTGTATTGCCGGTCAGCCCTGCACATATACATAAAGCCATTGTCCAAACCATTAATTTTTTTTTCATTTTTCTCCGCATCCTTTCTTTATTTGAGAATTCAAGAAGTATTTAAGTTCATGGAATTATTTTATCACACAATAAAAAATATTTAATGAAAACTTTGATATTTACCAATAATTTTTCTATTCTTTTCATAACCTGACGGCATATTTTGTTGCTTTTCCATACTGATTATTCTATAATATATAATATCTGTTTGCAATTTTTTGTTGTTATTTCTGAAACAGCAAAAATCGAAAAACATGTTGCTGAAAACGGAATGAGCAGTAACAATATCAAACGATCTCATCTATAAAATAAAATATCAGGAGTATACAGATATGGAATTGAAAAACAGAACTTTATCAAATTTCGCCGATCTTGTTCAAACCGGTGAATGCAAAAAATTCAAAGGCCGCCTGAAAGTAGGTGTGGATTTGGGTACAGCTAATACAGTTCTGGCAGTTGTAGACACTACCAACCGTCCGATTGCCGGCATATCCGCTCCCTCCCAGGCTATCAGAGACGGCGTGATCGTCAATTATTATGAATCCGTTCAGCTTGTTACACGGCTGAAGACTGAACTTGAAGAAAAACTGAAAACTGAGCTTCCTTACGCTGCAGCTGCAATCCCACCCGGAGTTTCCGAAGGAAGTTCAAAAAGTATCCAATATGTGCTGGAGGGTGCAGGTTTTGAGGTTTCCAATATCGTAGACGAACCCACCGCTGCAGCTGCTGTACTTAAGATTTCAGACGGCGCTGTAGTGGATGTAGGTGGAGGCACTACAGGAATCAGTATTCTCAAAGACAGCAAAGTAATCTACACAGACGATGAAGCTACTGGCGGCAGTCACATGACCATGACTGTAGCAGGACACTATAACATCCCATACGAAGAAGCTGAAATTTTAAAAACTGATCGTTCAAAAGAAGCTGAAATTTTCCCTGTGATCAAAGCAACTGTAGAAAAAATGGCCACGATCACTCAGAAATTTCTCACAGGCTACCAGGTACCCGCTGTATATGTTGTAGGCGGTTCCGCAAGTTTTGAAGATTTCACAGGCGTATTTGAAAAAAAGCTTGGTCTGCCTGTTTATCGTCCGGTCCATCCTCTGCTGGTAACCCCACTGGGTATCGCTTATCACTGTGATCTTCCACCGGTCACACAAAAAAAATAATCAAAACTTTTCATAAAATACTATATAAGGGGGTATTATACCATAAGAGAACTAAAAGCAACAAAAATCAATGCTGCTGGCATTTATGTCCTCTTCCTTTAAACAATGAAGTACTCCTTGCCATGATCATTCTTCCGGAATGCACTTATGCAAATGACTGCACAGTAGTAGATTTTGAAGAAAAAGACTGGTTTAAGATTACTGTCTGATATACATAAATATCCCCGGAACTCCACTGTTTTTACATGAAGTTCCGGGGATATTTTTATTGTCCGATTTTTACAATACCCCCTGCTTCTGCATTTCGGCAGACACAGAAACATACTCTTTACTGTTTTCAAGATTTCCCAGCTTTTCTTCCCATGTAAGGTTTCGTTTAATCTTTGCAGGACTTCCCATCACCAGAGAACCATCCGGTATCACTGTGTTCTTTGTCACAAGACTTCCTGCTCCTATGATACAATCCTTACCTATTCTGGCACCATCAAGAACAACCGCTCCCATTCCAATCAATGTACGGTCACCGATCATACATCCATGAAGCACAGCATTATGCCCAACTGTCACATTATTCCCAATATGTACCGGCATATTACGGCTTACATGAATCGTACAGTTTTCCTGAACATTAGATTCCTCACCAATCACGATCGGAGCATCATCGCCACGTATCACAGCATAATGAAGAACACAACTGTCACGCCCGATAGTTACATCTCCAATAACCACTGACTGCCTTGCAATTCTTGCATCTTCTGATATTTTTACACTCTTATAATCCATTTTCTGAAATACCTGCCTTCTTGATTCGGTTAAATCGCAAAATTCCGCAATATCTATAAAATGCATAATAGAATAATCAAAAATATTGGGATATATCTTTTTATATTTTTCTAGCATTCTCTGGACAACTGTACAGTTGACCCTGTAATTCTCATATAATTTTTTAAGTAAATTTTCTGAACACCTGTTAACTATCATTTGAATTATTCTCCATCCATTGTATTACTTATTTTTCCTGCCGGACTTTCTTTTTTGAATCTTCCCTTACTGTATCCCGCAGTTCTTTCATATATTCCGAAAAGCTGCATTCTTTATTTCCGTATGTCATCTGAAGATCATATTCCAGTGGAATCCAGGTAGAAAGGTCAGCCTCATTATGCTGAAAATGCCGGAATATCTCCTGTAATCGCCTCCCCCATATCATGGAATATGCACATCTGTATTACCTTATCAATATCTGCTTCCGGAAATTCATCCTGTACAAAATAAGCCATCACTGCAAGTCTCCAGCTATGCTCTGCAACACTCTCACACCTCCAGGAGGAGGTGTAAGAATGTCTGGTGTTACATTTTAATTTTTCCGCCACTTTAAGAAAATCCAGAAATGCTCGACTATCCATATCATCTTCTCCTTGTTTAATATTGCTTATTATTTTCTTTCTCAAATCCGTATACCCATTTTCCACGCAAAAACAGATATAGGAAAATTACAGAGCTGATGCTCCAGGTCAGTGGATATGCCCAGAATATCACCCGGATATCTGAGATAAGGCGGACTGCTACCGTGATATAGCTTACACGAAACAGGCACCAGTCACAAAGCATGACTATCATGGGGACTGCCGCATGACCGGATCCGCGTAGCACTGCTGCAATACAATGCGAAAATGCCAGCAGACAATAAAACAACGCAATTATTCTCGCCTGCATCACACCATAATGTATTACACTGGGATCTCTGTTAAAAGCAGCGATCAGTACCGGTGCCGCCGCATATATGATAATACCGATCAGCTCTGCAATGATCACCGAACAAATGACTCCAAATCTTGCACCTTTTTTCGCACGTTCATACTGTCTGGCACCAAGATTCTGGCTGACAAAAGTTGTCAGAGCCATTGTAAAACATGTTACCGGTAAAAAAGCAAATCCCTCTACCTTTGAATAGGAACCACAGCCTGCCATTGCCATTTTCCCAAATGCATTGATATTTGACTGTACAAAAACATTTGCAATAGCGATCACTGAATTCTGAAACCCGGACGGCACGCCATTCTGAATAATCTGTTTTAGCATATGTCTGTCAAAACGGATCATTCTCAACTCTAACCGATATTCTTCTTCCACACGCATCAGGTGGATCATACAAAGAATGGCGCTGACAAACTGAGAAATAGCTGTTGCCAGTGCAGCTGAACCAACACCCATACCAAGGCCTGCAATAAAAAAAATATCCAGTACAACATTAATGCAGGAGGAGATGATAAGATAAATCAGTGGGTGGCGACTATCTCCGACAGACTGCAGGATTCCAACAAAAATATTATACATAACAACCCCTATGGATCCTGCAAAATATGTTCGGAAATACACGATGGACTCCGGTAGCACATCGGCAGGTGTTCCCATCAGTACCAGGATCCTGGGGGCCAGAAACATTCCCATAATCGTCAACACTACACCGGCCACAAGTCCAAACGCTACCGTTGTATGGATTGCTTTCTGCAGGCAGTCCTTCATTTTTGCCCCGTAATATCTGGCAACAACAACTCCGGCTCCCATAGCAATTCCATTGATAAACCCCACCATCAAAAAAATCAGATTTCCGGAAGAACTGACTGCAGCCAACGCATTGCTTCCAAGGAAATTGCCTACGATCAGGGAATCTGCTGTATTATACAATTGCTGAAACAGATTTCCGAGAAACAGTGGAATGGCAAAAAAAATAATCTTTCCGGAGATACTTCCCTCTGTCATTCTTGAATCCTTTTTCATAATTCTTGATACCTTCCCGTTTTTTCTTTATTTTATCACACGTTTCTCAACTCCTAAAAAATATACATTGCAGAAGAATTTGAATTATCCTCCCTCAATTTACACTGCTTATTTCTATCATTATACTCAAAAACAGCAGCCTTGTATATAGCTGCTGTTTCCAAAACTATCTTTCTTCTCTTTTTCTTAATTTCATGCGTATCCATTTAAGTAGCTGAATGATTGGAAGACTGGCAAACGCATACAGATATACACATCCAAGCTGCATCAGATTCAATGTCTCCACTTTAAACAGAAGATGAAGACCCGGAACTGTCAGTACTGCTGTAATAAGTACTGCTCCAAGTGCAAATGCTCCCTGAAGCCATTTATTATTAAAGAAACGTTTTGTAAAGATAACCGGATGATCTGATTTGCAGTTGAATCCATGGAACAAACGTGCCAGACAAAGTGTTCCGAAGGCGTAAGTACTTCCGAGCAATGCGCCATTCTGGTGATATCCTGTCAAAAATCCGATCATTGTCATCACACCGATCACAAAACCTTCCAGCCCGATCTTACCAAGAAAATCCTTTGTCAGTATTGACTCGTCTGCAGATCTTGGTTTCTCATTCATCACCTCACTGCTATGAGGTTCCACACCCAGTGCGATTGCCGGAAGGCTGTCTGTCAAAAGATTGATAAACAGCAGATGCACCGGTGCAAAGGGAACCGGAAGTCCTGCAAGCGATGCACAAAGAACTGCCAGAATCGCGCCAAAGTTTCCTGACAGGAGAAACTGAATCGCATACTTGATATTCTGATATAAATTTCGCCCATTTTCCACTGCTTTTACAATTGTTGCAAAATTATCATCTGTAAGCACCATTGCTGCGGCATCCTTTGCAACCTCTGTTCCGGTCACCCCCATTGCAACACCAATGTCTGCCTGCTTCAACGCCGGAGCATCATTCACGCCATCTCCGGTCATTGCCACGATCATCCCTTTTTCCTGCCATGCACGGACAATACGGATTTTGTGCTCCGGTGACACTCTTGCATACACAGAAATATTCGGGACAAATTCCCTCAGCTGCTCATCACTCATATTTTCAATCTCAGCACCCTCACAGGCCTCCGACAGATCATGTAAAATCCCTATTCTCTTTGCAATTGCCGCTGCTGTGATCTTATGATCTCCTGTGATCATAACCGGTCTGATTCCTGCTTTTATACATTCTGCAACTGCAGCCTTTGATTCTTCCCTGGGCGGATCCATCATAGCGATCAGGCCAAGAAATACCAACTGCTTCTCATCTTCCATCGTCAATACATGGTTCTGCGTAATTTCGCGATAGGTAAATGCCAGTACCCGTAACCCTTCCATTGAAAATTCCTGATTCTGACGTTTTATTTTTTCTTTATCTGCTTCTGTAATTTCCCGAACTCCGTCTTTCGTCCAGATTTTCTCTGTCAGTTCCAGAAGCCGGTCAACAGCCCCTTTTGCGATCATCCGGTTCTCACCATCGATCCTGTGAAGTGTTGACATCATCTTACGGTCACTGTCAAAGGGAAGCTCACCTTCTCTTGGATAAAGATTTCTTACGCCTGCAGCCTCTATTCCGTATCTGCTGCCAAGATTGAGCAATGCCGTTTCCGTCGGATCTCCGATCTCCACTCCATTTTCATTTGTTGAATCATTACATAAAATGCTGTAATCCAAAAGACATCTCTGTGCCGGATCTTCCACATTAATTGCATCTGCAGTAATCCTTTTTTCATCAATATAGTAATCTTCCACTGTCATTTTGTTCTGTGTGAGCGTTCCTGTTTTATCCGAACAGATAACAGATACACTTCCAAGACCTTCCACAGCCTGAAGCTTACGAATGATTGCGTGCTCCTTTGCCATCTTCTGTGTTCCAAAAGAAAGAACGATTGTCACAATAGAACTTAATGCTTCCGGGATTGCTGCAACTGCAAGCGCTACTGTAAACATAAATGCACTACTGATTTTCTCACCACGGAATACATTGATTGCAAACAGAATTCCGCAAAATATCAGAATCAGGATGGAAAGCTTTTTTCCAAAGTCATCCAGATTCGCCTGAAGTGGCGTTTGTTTTTCAGAAGTCGATTTCAGAAGTCCCGCAATCTTTCCAACCTCTGTCTGCATACCTACATCTGTTACAACCGCTTTGCCACGCCCATATGTGACAAAGCTGCCGGAAAACAGCATGTTTGTCCGATCACCAAGGGGTGCTTCTGCCAGAATAGGGTCCATACTCTTTTCAACCGCAAGACTTTCACCTGTAAGGGCACTTTCATCGACCTTAAGGCTTGCATTTTCAATCAGTCTTCCATCTGCCGGAATCATATCTCCTGCTTCCAGCAGAATCACATCTCCCACAACCAGCTCTCTTGCCGGGAGCTGGACAGCCACACCATCACGCAATACTTTTGCTTCCGGCCCGGAAAGCTTTTTTAGACTCTGCAGTGACTGCTCAGCCTTTACTGTCTGCACAGTTCCCAAAATCGCATTAATCGTAATAACGATCACGATAACCGCTGCACTTTCCACATCTCCAAGCATACCGGATATTACCGCCGATGCAATTAAAATCAGCACCAGAAAATCCTTATACTGCTCAAAGAAAATCTGTAAAATACTTTTTTTCTTTCCTTCTGCAAGCTCATTCCATCCACACTTCTCTCTGGATCTTTTAACCTGTTCACTGGTAAGCCCTGATTCCCAGCTTTCCACGTGATCCAGAACTTCTTCTACCGTTTGCTGATAGATTTCCCTCATTGCTTTTGCCTCCTTTTTATAAACATTCAACAGCTTTTAATTTTTATGCAATGAAGGATTTTTTAATAAAATGATATAAAAAAAGAAACCCTTATTGCATAACAAAAAATGCAATAAAAGTCTCACCATTTCCTTGCAACGCCGGATGTCTCCACCGTACTGACGACACTGCAAACGCAGATTTTCAAACGTAGGTTACTCCCCTTTATTGGGTCTAATACTATAACAAAATTAATACTTCTGTCAAGATATTTTGTAAATATTCTGTTGTAATATTCTGTTGTAAATAATACTTTCATCCTGATACAGGCAAGTCTAACACACTGCTTATTGCTTTTCGCCCCCCCCCCCGCAGGGGAGTTACTTGATTCGGTTAAATATGCTATTTACAGCAGTCCTCGTAAATAATGTATTAATAAGAGGATTGCTATAGTCAGAAGGGAGATTTCAATGCCGAAAAGCATTTATAAAAATATTTATAAAGATTTAAAAAAAGGAAATAGAAAATAACACTTTTACATATCAGGAGTTTCTGCCTCCTGATTTTTAAGGAGATTGTACCAGAATAAAAATCGAAAAAACAGATACGGATGATTACTTACTGTTTTTCCACAGTTTATCATCTCTTTGCGTCAATCCATATTTTTTTAAATCCACCGTTCCATTGACAACCTCAATTCCATCTGCTTCCAGTAGCTTTTTCTGTACATCTTTACCGCCGAAGGCAAAAGCCCCTGACAGTTCTCCTCTGAAATTCACTACCCGATAACAGGGAATATGCTCCGGATCCGGATTCTTATGGAGGGCATTCCCTACCGCTCTCGACATTCTCGGATTCCCTGCCATTTCGGCAACCTGACCATAAGTTGCAACGCATCCTTTCGGAATTTGCTTCACTGCCTCATAAATCTTCTTTGTCGGGCTGTATGTTACGAGATCATAGCTTTCGGATATCATTCTTTTAATATCTTTATCCGGTACCGTCCCATTTAGAATAATGGTATTCCAATGTTCCTTATTCTGATGATAACCAGCCTGTACAGATTCATAGGCACTTCGCCAAAAATCACGCCACTCCGGATCTGCCTTTACATTCAGATTAACATAACCGTTTCGTTCATAGATCCATAAAAAAATTTTTTTGTTTTCCCTCGCTCTTACCACTTGCCAGTTCTGGTCACGGAAAGGTCTTTCCGTATATGTATTCTGAAATGATAAACCGAATTCCAACGCTGCTTCTCGTGTAATCATGCAATTTTGATTCATTTATTTCACCCTTATTCCCTGAAATTATTTCTGGCATCTTCATAATCTCTTGGAAGTCCCTCAAACAAAATTATTGCCTTATCATACTGTTCCTCTTCCATACATGATATAGCTTTCCTATACTGTTCCTGCTCTATCCTCACACGGAAAAAGTCAAGCTGTTTATCACATCTATTTTTCCCCTTCATTCGCTTCCTCTATTGTCACACTCTCCTGTACCTGCATATCCGTATACTGAACACGAATAACTGCCTGCGGCCAGTTTATGCTGACCATTGCTGTTTTGTCTTTCTCATCTCCTGCTTTCCGGATAAGCTCCAGCAATTCCTTCAGTACTTCCTTTGTCAGATAACCGCCTCTCCAGTGAAAAATAAGTACCCTGCCTTTCTTCGCCGCCTGCAAAGAACGTTTATACACATCCTCTTTCTTAGTAAAAGAAAGCTTCTTCTCCTTATAGTAAAAGTGCTCATGATCACCGCAGTGAGGCGCCGGCGCAATAAGAGGCTCATGATCCCTGAAAATCTGTGAATCATCCAGATTGAAATAATCATAGCGGATTTCAGAAGTCTCACGATCTTTCCCCAGGGTATTATCAAAGGTCGCATCCAGATGATAATATGTACCTCCTATTTTTACGATATTCCATGTGTGGCGATACTTAATCCCCTTCTCAGGATTATTTCCACAGATTGCAATCACACACCAGACTCCCAGTGCATCTAACAAAACCTTTACTGCTTTTGCGATTCCCTCACAAACACCAACGCCTTGCCCCAACGGTCCGATAATTTCATGGGAATATGATTTTTTCAGTTTGTCATAGCGGATATTTTCACAGATAAAATCATGTACATACTTCTCTTTCTCCCACTCAGACAGCTTCTGAGCCGGACGAATCAGCTTCTCAACTCTGGCAGTCATAGCCTTTTGATGTTCACAAATCTTCTTTTTATCAAAAAGATACTCCGGAATAAAAATCAGATTCGGCGAGTCTTTATAATACCGGTATTTATAACTGCTCACCCAAAATATCTCCGGATGATCCAGACGCATCTGAAAAAATACATTATAAAGTTCTTCTCCCTCTAATGCCGGAATCTGAAATTCATCCGCCAGGTTTTTCACACCACTAAGAATGCTGTGATATGCAGCCTGCTGCGCCTTATTCATATGGTTGTAATAATATTGCTCCATTGTTATCTTATCTCCAAGTTCTTCGTCACTTATAATCCCTTCCGGTACATTTCACTGATCACTGCCTGCGCATATTCAGATTCCTTTTTCTCTATTATCTGTGCCCTGTCACTTAAAATCGCCAGCATCTCATCTACCAGATCTTCGATTTTAGGATTTGTATACCGATACAAATAACCCAGCATTCTGGTTGCGGTATAATCTGTATTCATATTTTTATATGCGATCTCTGCACAAAACTCCTTCGGATAGCCCTTGCTGAGCAAAACCCTGTATAGTTCTTCTGTTCTTTCTGATGCCATGTTTTTGCCTTTCTTATCATGTTTCTGTGTCACCAGCCATCTGATTTACCTCGTTAAAAATCATATGATATAGCTATGTTTTTTCTTATAGTAACATACTCCAACTGATATTCGCAATCAGAATATGGAGCTTATTTGATATGGAAAAAGATTGTTAGTTACTGTTCACACATCACTATCCCGCGAGGTGTTTTGGCATGAATATGCCAAAATTCCATTGTCGCTGGCAATCTGGAATGAATTTTGGCTACGTTACTGTGAACGGAGTGAACAGTAACGATTGTTACAAGGCACTGAGTAAACAGTAACACAGTAACTCCAAGACTTACAAGGTTATCAACGTGACAGTAGAATGTGCGCAATAACTATGTTATACTGATAATATCTAAATGCTTCAGATATAATATCTGCCTATCTGAATCATTCAAGCCACATTCTCAGGAGGAAAAAATGTCGAAAAAAGAAATAAGTTTTACAGAAGGACCTGTGTTCCAGTCTTTGCTTCGGTTTGCTATCCCCGTACTTGGAGCATTGATCCTGCAGGCTGCGTATGGCGCAGTTGATTTGCTGATTGTTGGAAAATTCGGAAATGCCTCGAGTATTTCCGCAGTAGGAACAGGAAGTTCCTTTATGCAGATGGCTACTTTTATCATTACAAGTCTTGCAATGGGCTCCACCGTAATAATCGGGCATCACATCGGAGAACAAAAACCAAAAGAAGCAGGAAATGCGGTCGGAACTACGATCATTCTTTTTCTGATCATTGCTGTCATCATGACATTTGTACTGGAATTTGCCGCCGGAGGAATTGCGCATCTTTTACAGGCACCGGCTGAATCCTTTGACAAAACAATTCTTTATATCAGAATCTGTTCTGCCGGTATCGTTATTATCATTGCATACAATGTAATCAGCGGTGTGCTGCGAGGTGTGGGAAATGCAAACCTTCCACTTCTATTCGTAGGAATTGCCTGTGTCATAAATATTCTGGGAGATTTGCTTCTGGTTGGAGTATTTCACATGGATGTTGCAGGTGCCGCCATTGCCACTGTATTTGCACAGTTTGTCTCTGTCGTCTGTTCTGTCGTTGTATTAAGAAAGCAGGATATGCCTATAGAATTTTCCAGAGAACAATGTCGGATTTATAAGGAAGAGTTAGGGAAAATATTGAACGTAGGTGTGCCGATTGCACTTCAGGAGACAACGGTTCAGATTTCATTTCTTGTCGTAAATTCTGTTATCAATCAGATGGGTCTGATGCCATCTGCCGGATATGGAATTGCACAGAAAATCGTTTCCTTTATTATGCTGGTTCCGTCCTCTATCATGCAGAGTGTATCAGCATTTGTTGCGCAGAATATCGGTGCCGGAAAGAAAAGCCGGGCATGGAAGGGTTTTTACACTGCAATTATTACCGGATGTTCCGTTGGAATCATCATCTTTATGGTAGGATTCTTCGGAGGCGGAGTATTATCCTCTTTCTTTACCAATGATTCCGAGGTAATCGCGCAGAGTGCCGCTTACCTGAAAGGTTTCTCTGCCGACTGTATACTGACTTGTGTACTTTTCAGCAGTATCGGATATTTTAATGGCTGTGGAAAAAGTATTCCTGTTATGATCCAGGGAATCACTTCCGCATTCTGCATCCGAATTCCGGTATCTATCATTATGTCGAGATTACCGGAAACATCTCTGACTTATGTTGGAATGGCGACACCTATCACAACTGTATATGGAATTATCTTTTTTGTAATCTGTTTCCGGCTGTTAAATAAAAACTCAGCCAAATAATAAAAATGGTTTCCTGTTATCAGTTCTCTTAGTAGAGATGCTGATAACAGAAAACCATTTCCATTATTTGATTATCCTCCGATACATGAATCGCATAGAAAATTTCATTAAGATACGAATCACGTACAACTGTCAGATACCATGCCTGAATCCATAAACTTCATAATCTTATCTAAATACATTTCCATCGTCCTGTCATCGCTGCGGTAGGTCTCATGTCTGGTTCCCGGCAGGTAAACATATTCGCAGGAAGTAATTCCTCTGTGATTAATTTTCTCTGCAAATTTTCTCAATGCGTTTACAGATACAAAATCATCTCTTTCTGCCTGAAATAGCAAAACAGG
Organism: Blautia luti; assembly: GCF_033096465.1. Taxonomy (NCBI): domain Bacteria; kingdom Bacillati; phylum Bacillota; class Clostridia; order Lachnospirales; family Lachnospiraceae; genus Blautia; species Blautia luti. The sequence continues at coordinate 2,517,022 of NZ_AP028156.1, forward strand.
TGCTGTCAGTTTTTTCCATCCATAATATTTTATGTACCAACTCATTTTTACAGACGCCAGAAGCCACCCATAAGAAGCTGCACTAACCTGGAATTTTTTATTCTCTTTACACAGCTCATTATATTTTTCGAATCTCGGTCTGGAAGTACATCCACTGATTTCGAAAGTCTCACCACCATCATAAGGCTTCTGACCAGTCACATAGTCTTCCTCCCTTCCCAAAAGGCACTTCGTCTGTGCAATAGCAATCACCAATGGCCAGGGAACATTTCCGGTAAGCAGGCGGAGCATAGGAGAATTCAATATAATCTTCTGAAACAGTTGCGGCTCCCATGCAGCTGCAATTGTGCCAATCGCCCCACCCATAGAATGTGCAAAAAGAACTAACGGCAGTTCAGGATATGTTTTTTTAATTACATGGCATATTTTCAAAAAATCTCTCACATATCGCTTCCAGGTATCTATATGTACAAGAGATGAATCTGCTGTCAGACGATAACTTTGTCCATGTCCCATATGTTCCGGCATATACACATGATATCCAGCCTTCAGAAAATAATAAATCATCTCATCATATTTCGGCGCTGCTTCTGTAAAGCCATGACTGATTATAATAACGCCTTTCGGCTTCTCTGCCAGGTAACGCTGTACATGAATTTTCCCCACTATCCCCATATCTTTTCGATGCAGATGATCCTCTGCACCAGGAATGTATCCCTCCTGACGGTGCGTTGCAAGATATGGTTCTATTTCATCATTCATTTTATACACATATTCATTCTCATGTATTATTTCCATTGTATGTACTCCTGTTACTTTTTCATAATTCTATTGCTATCTGCTTTTCACCATTCGATACATACCTGTATTATAATCTTTACTGGTGCCTGTTAATAATCCCATTAATCTTTTTCTCATTATAAAATACCAGTATAATTCCACCTATACAACAGAATACTGCTGCCCCAAAAGCAGCAACTCTATAACCAGTTCCCTCTGCTGCCCCTATCGTCGAGACTGCTGTAAATATCAACATAGAAATACTCTGCCCAAGTTTAAACGCAAATGTTCTCGCCGCATAAAACATTCCTTCACGATTGCTTCCTGATGTAATCGAGTCGCTCTGCGAAATATCTGCCACAACAGCCTGCGGAAGAATTCCGAAAATTGCCATAGGAAGGGCCGCCACAACTGTCAGGAGCAGTCCCTGCACCGATGCCGGAATAAAACTCATTTTTCCCATAAATCCGGTATAAAAATAAGCAAGACTAAATACTGCAAATGCGAACAAGATCATCTTTTTCTTTCCAAGTTTAGGAGTAAGCTTATTTACCGGAATATAAAATACAAGGGACAACGCTGTCATTCCCACAAAATACAGAGTTGTCATTGTTTCCGGAAGTTTCAAAAGACTGGTGACAAAAAATGGAAGACCTGTCTGAAACATGGTAAGTGCAATCCAGTAGAAAATATCAGATGCCACAAACTTGCGAAATTCTCCATTCTTAAAAGTAGCTGCAAGAGATCCAAAAACTGACTCTTTTGCAGGAACCGTATCTACATAATCCTTTTCACGGATACAAAATACCGGCACAAGCATACAGATAAACGCTATAGCCGCCATCAAAGTAAAGGTCATACGGATAGCACCAACTCTGCCAAAAGCAGGAATAAACATCCCCCATATCGTAGGTGCCAGATACGCCACTGCAGTTCCGGCAATAAATGTAAAGGAAATGACTGTGGAAATATTAAGTCTTTCCTGCTGGGTATGTCCAAGCTCCGGAATCAACGCATTATATGGTGTACAGTAAGCAGTAATGGAAAGATAGTACGCCAGAATCATAATCAGCAAAAACACTCCATTGATCCAGCTGTTTTTATTAACCGGTGACCAGAAAACCAGTACTGTAGAAAGCGCCAGCGGTAAAGATGCCCATTTCAGGAACGGAATTCTTCGCCCATTCTTTGACGTACATCTGTCAGATAAAGAGGCGATCATTGGATCTGTAAAAGCATCAAAAATCCTTCCGAAAGCTGTAATTCCGCCAATAATAGTAAATATGCCAAAGACCACCAGCCCCTGTGGAATGAACACTGTCTGTCCCTGACTGATGGCTGTCTTATCCGGCTGATAAAAATATACAAGCCAGTTAGAAATAATCCCGGACAACATCGCCCATCCAAACTGTCCGGCTGCAAACTGCCATATTTTCCCTGTTGTTAACTTTTTCACCGTGCACCTCCAGATTTCAGAACTACTACTTATTTCTTGCAAGAATCGAACTCTTTTCCAGGCATGGAAGTTCTTCTCCTTCAACAGTCGTCACAATTCCGCCTGCTTCTTCAACAATAAGTGCACCTGCCGCAAAATCCCATGGAGATAAAATAAGCTCGAAATAAATTTCCGCTCTTCCTGATGCTATGGCACATAAATCAAGTGCTGCAGATCCGCTTCGTCGGATATCAAGGCATTTTTGAAAATATTCGTAAGCTAATTCAAAGGATGCCTTCGCAAGCTCCGTATTATACGGTGATGAACCAAACAAAACAATGCTGTTTGCCAGATCATCCTTCGATACATGAATCGCATTTCCATTCATATATGCACCCTCACCGGAAATCGCATAGAAAGTTTCATTAAGATACGGATTATGCACGACTCCCATATATCTCTTTCCATTTCGAATCAATCCAATAGATACACAGCTCATATGATAATCTTTAATAAAATTGGTAGTTCCATCAATCGGATCCACCACAAAAATATATTCTGCATTTCTGTTAATCTGGCAATCCTCTTCTTCCCCCAAAAACTCCGCTTCCGGAAGAATCTCAGACAACTTTTTCTCCAGCATTTTCTGAATTTTGCAATCATACTTCGTAACAAAATTTGCTTTTCCTGCCTTATCCTTAATGCCAAAATTTTCCCTGTCCGCCTGAAGCATAACCTGTCCGCATTCTTTTGCCGCTTCAATTATTTCATTTAATATCGTATGTGGAGTTTTCTCCTTTAGTTCCATATTATCTGTCACCTCTCAATAGAAAATGGTTTCCTTTTTATCAATACTTTTATAATTTCTCATACTTTTCAATCAGACACTGATGTTCTTTTGTCTTCTTGTCATAGTTTATCCCAACCAGTAAAATGTCTCCGGTATAATCCAGAACTGAATCCGGATATTGTTTTTCCTTAATCTGCTGTAATGCTGTCTTGACATTCTTATTACATTTAAGTTCTACGACAAGCGCCGGATAACTGGAAACGTATTCTGGTTTTGGAATAAATACAAAGTCTGCAAACCCACGTCCTGTCGGCAGTTCACGAACTGGTTTAAAATAATATTCCATTGAACTCAGATATGCAATTGCAAGTACACTGCTCAAAGAATTCTCATTATTATACTGAATATTCGAAACATACTCTGTATGGATTTTCTCAATTCCCTCTTCAACTGCTTCTTCATCCATGTCCAGCGTAGCCTCCAGTAAATGTTCTGATTCCTGCTGAAAAGTAATCATCTCATTCCATTTTCTACTCTCAACCGCCGTAGTCAGCTCCTGCCGGATTTCTTCATTTGGAACAAATGCAGTTCTTCTGTTCTGGTTATATCCCAGATAGCCAAGATGGATCAAATACGTAAGTACATCATCTTTGCTTTGTATATTCACCGTATCATTTTTGAAAGCAGATGTATTTACTTTAATCGAAGCACCGGAAAGTATTTCAATTATAGCGTTTTTCAAACCATCGTAATTCATATTGATAAAAGGAACAATTGCTTCATAAGAAGCAGTCTCAGACCAGTAACTTCTAAACCTGCCCCGCACACAAACACTTACTACTGCTTTAGGATTATATACCTGATAGTCCTCCAGCAAATAACCATCATACCAATATTTTACTTTTTCAAAATCTCTGTGATATCTTTCGCAAAGATCCTTCACTTCAACTTCTGTAAATCCAATATATGGCGCCATCACTCCTGCATCAAGCATTGTAAATTCATCAAAATTATTTAATGCAGACTGCGTTTTTTCTTTCTTTATCGGCAAAATACCTGTAAGATACGCTAACTGAATATATTTTGTCGGTTCCGTTCCCTTGAACATTGCCCGCAGGAAATTAATGTACTTTTCCTGTACTTTTTTATTCGCAGCTTCATCTCTGATCAAAACATCCCACTCATCAATAATTACAATAAATTTCTGACCCACATCATTTTTGATACGTGAAAGGCATTCTGACAAACTTATCTCCTCTTCAGGCAAGACACCAGGATAAATCTCTCTTAATTCATCCTGTACTGATTTCGTGATAAACGCTACAACATTATCCACTTCATCGCAGTTTGCCAGAAACCACTGAATATCAAGATGAATCACATCATGCTTATTAAGGTGAGTCCTGAAATCCGATTCCCTGCTTATATCCAGCCCTGAAAACATTTCTTCGGAATTACAGCCTTTACTATAATAAGCGGCCAGCATATTTGCAGCATATGATTTTCCAAACCTGCGTGGTCTGCAGTTACAGATATAAGCTTCTGTTGTATTAAGTACGCTGTTTGTATATTCCAACAATCCGGTTTTATCCACATATATCGGAGAATTCAGTGCCACCTGAAATGCACTGTTATCAGGATTTACAAATCTACCCATTCCTTACACCCCACAATCAAAAAACAGCTTCACGTTATCAAAATTTTTAATAAAATAATGATAGCATGAAACTATTTTAACGTAAAGCTGAAAAAAACTGTTATATATCCAGACACCCGGGCTATATCGGGATTCTATAAAATAATCTCAGTTATTTTGCGTAAATAGAACCCACAATCTTTCCCCGTAATGTACATGGCAGAATTTTACATAACAATCTCAGAATCTTATACTTCACACCCGCCACACAAATTGGTGCGCAGTTCTTTTTCTGTGCGATCTGCGCAATATATGTACCAATAACCTCCGGCGACATCCCACTCAGTTCATCTTTCTCCATCTGACTGACGCTGCGTGAAATACGGCCACCGTATTCATCATCACCCAAAACTGTCTTTTGTCTGGCCTGGGTAAAACCGGTATGAATATCTCCAAGTTCTACTGCTGTTACCCTAACACCATAAGGACTTACTTCATTATCAAGCGCGCAGGAATAAGAAGACACTGCTGCTTTACTGGCTGAATAAAATGCCTGAAACGGAATGTGTGCCACCGCTGCCACAGAACTGATATTGACAATATGTCCACTGTGCTGTCTGCGCATAGATGGAAGAACAGCTCTGCTTACATTGACAGTTCCAAAAAAATTCACATTAAACTGCGCTTTCGCCTGTTCTGATTCTGTAAACTCCACCGCACCTGAAATACCAAAACCTGCGCAGTTTACAAGAATCTCGATACTTCCTCTTTCCGAAAGGATCTGCTCAACAGCTTCCTGCACGGAAGCCTCATCTGTCACATCTACACACATACGCCTCACGCCTTCTACAGGAACATCCCGGCGACTGAACTCATAGACTATATAGCCAGCCTTACTCAATGCTACTGCAGTACATCGTCCGATTCCGGAACTTCCGCCGGTGACAAGAGCTGTTCTTTTCTGTTTTGATTCCATATTGTTACTTACCTCATTCCATTTTTTCTTCTTACCACACGGGTAAGTTCCTGTCGTATTTTCTCATTTTTGAATAACTGTCTGCACCATTCGTCCTGCGCCATAACATCACCACAAATCATATTGTTTCATAGTTTCTGCGTTTCGATATTCATGTTTTTCATAATATCCTATCAGTTTTCCCTCTTCTCTGAGTGCAACCATATAAACATCTTTATTCTGCTTCTCATTATGGAAAGTATAGACAAGGTTATGGCTCTCATCTGCCGCAAACCAGTCCACTACCTTCTGTATTTTATCCCTGGATTCCTGATTATGACAATCTAACAGGCTTCTTCCAATAAGTTTATCACCGCCTCGCTTCGCATAGCTGTTAACAGCTGCCGGATTCATGTAGATAATCTCATGCTTAAGGTTGCATATAACAATCGAAGCCCTGTCCTGGTCAACAATACTCTTATAAAAACTAATCATATATTTTTTTATGTCCTTTCATTTTTTTCTTTCGTCTAATAGTTTACTATCCACATCAAATATCTTTAAATATCCGTTGGCATACATACGGACACCATCAATGGTATTTATAATAAATTATTACAAAATTTTCGAAACAAAATAATCTGCCTCAATAATATGCCTTACATTCTTCTCCCTGGAGTCAACAATACTCACACGTCCATTCTCCGCTGTCAAAGTCACACTGGAACCATCATTCCGATAAACAGTCATATGTTCCACTGGGCGTTCCAATGTCTCTATTGGATTCTTCATCTTTTTTAATCGCCGATACTCATATTCTGGAATAAAAAATTCAAGTTTTGAAATAGCTCTTTTTTTCTTTAATGGTGTTTTTCTTAATGAACCATTTTTATTCATAAAACGATCCGCAAATTCAACATTTTCCGTCATTTTATCAATTACATCCGAAATCCCTTCAATCTGCTCAATCGGTCTTTCCTGTAATACTCCTGTTATAATTTTCTTATAGTCTTCTTTTGAAATTTCTACTGACAGCTCATTTCGTAAGCGCTTAATTTTTAGGTATGATAGAAAAATCCCCGACTACTTTTCAGTAGCCGGAGCACCTTGACAATTCACATAGGATTGATTTGATTCGTTTGCACGACGTTCGATTTCAGCTTTGACGGTTTCGTTCCATGGAGCCAGAAGTTCTAACTCATCATCACGCATTCTATCATCAGGTAGTTTTTCCAGCAGATAAGTAAGATAGTGATAGACGTTTACTCCATTGGCTTTTGCCATCTCTACCATTGTGTACACGATAGCGCTGGCCTGGGCTCCGTTTGGTGTGTCACAGAACAGCCAGTTTTTACGGCCTACTGTAAACGGACGGATCGCATTTTCACTGAGATTGTTAGAAAAACTGCAGCGCCCATCTTCGAGATAGATAGTCAGATAGGAGCGGCGGTTCTGAATGTAGGTGACAGCTTTATCCATTCTGCTTCCACGGATAGGGTTCTGCTGATCAAGCCACGACAAAAAGCCTTCTACTACCGGCTTTTCTTTTTCAAGGCGAGCCTTTTTAATTGCATCGAAGGAAGCATACTTTGATCTGATCACATCTTCCAGATGGAAGAGCTGGTTAATGTACAGCATTCCCTGTACGGATGGCTGGGTATAATCCAGCGCCTTTCCCTTAGGGATGGCATCTGTCAGATATCTTCTGATGTGTGCCCAGCAGGCTGTACGTTTGGCATCCGGTACTTTATTGTATCCGCTATAGCCATCACACATCAGATAACCCTTGAAGCCGTGAAGAAAATCTACGGCATTGTCCCCGGCTCGGGTCTCCGAGTATTTATAGAGGATAATAGGTGGTCCTCCGTCTTCACCGCTGCGGAACAGCCACATATATGACTTGGTCTGTGCACGGCGTTCCGGTTCATGCAGAACCTGAAGTGGCGTTTCATCTGCCATCGCGAATCCACGTTCCAGAAGTTTCCTGTTGAAGTATTCGTACATAGGAAGAAAAAATGCTTCAGAATTCCGGATCACCCAGTTTGCCATAGTAGCTCTGGTGATCTCCACGCCATACTGTTTCCAATCCTTTTCCTGACGGTAGTATGGGAGACCATTACAAAACTTCTGGTACATTACCCAGGCAACCGTTCCGGCAGAAGCCATTCCATAAAGCATATGAGATCTGCCATCTTTTCCTTTTTTGATAACCGGAATATCCTGAAGCCTGCACTGCGGGCACTCATAGCTCTTACTGTAGTATTCATATACTTTCAGTTTTGCCGGTACAAAAACCAGTTCCCGGCGGACAAACTCTTCCCCGATTTCTTTCAGCGGGGTACCACAGACAGGACAGAGTTTCTCTTCCTCAGAAAACTCCAGATACTTTTTTTCAACAGGAACTCCCTTAAAACGTTCCGCATCTGTAGCTCTTGCTTTTCGTTTTTTGGCTGTTTTTTCCGGAAGGAGTGCTTCAAGATCCTCTGCTTTTGCAGCTTCTGGATCCTGTTCCAGCTCCGCCTCATTGAAAAAGTTTAACTGACCCGGAATATCGAGGGTCCTTTTTTCGCTGGAGTAGCCAAACAGTTTTTTACGGAGAAGGTCTATCTCTTCTTTCAGATTATCCCGCTCCTGGGTGAGAGCCTCTTCCCGTTTATTAGCAGCATCGACAGTTGCCTGAAGTGTTTTTATCATCTTTTTGAGATCGTTTATCATGTCCTTCAGCTCACGGAGCTGGATATCTTTGGAACTGTTTGCCACTGCTTTTTCCTCCTGTTTCTGATGTTTCCATTATACCAGAAAACAGTGGCTTTTCCCAGCAAAACAGCGGATTTACCAGACCTTGAAAGTGCCGAAAATACAGCAAAAAACAAGAGTTTTATGTGCATCTTTTTTATGTTGCCTTGATCGCTTTAGGCTGCTCAATATCAATGCCAGACATCAGCCAGTCGAACTCCCGCCATGTAAGATTCCGGACCTCAGATTTATTCCTGGGCCACCGGTAAGATCCCTGGGCGGTCAGTCTTTTGTAGATCATAACGATCCCGTCAGGTTCTTTTAAAATAGCTTTGATACGGTCACATTTACGACCGCAGAAAAGAAAAAGTGCATGGTCGATCTCCATCGAAAACTGTTCCTGGATGATCGCACATAATCCATCAATAGACTTGCGCATATCTGTTCTGCCACAGACGATATAGATCGCATCAACACTTGAGATGTCCGCTAACATAACGACTCCTTAAGCGTATCCATAAGCATCTTCAGAAGTAACGGTTTGATCTCATTACTCATTCGTATAATGTGAACTTCCAGTCTTTTTCCGCCTAAATCGAGAGTCCCTATATCTGTGCTTCAAAATAATTCTATTTTTCCGTCTTTTCTCCATCTGATCCTGCATTTAAAAAGTTCATGATCTCCTCATATGACCGCCCGCTTTTTACAACTGCTGACAGGATCTCTTCTTTTCTTATGGCATCCCGCTTATCTAACAGTTCTTTCAGATTTGCTGTTGCCTGGTCATACTTTTTCTTCGCTGCAATCACATCAGCCTCTGCTTTTTTAATCTTTTCTTCCAATGCTTCCTTACTTGTTTTTCTTGTTCTTGTCATCTTTATTTTCCTTCCTTATTCTGCTTCTTTCAGTTCCTTACTCAGCTCTGACGCAAAGTATTTTATACTATCCGCATCCAGTCCAAAGGCTTTCAATATTACTTTCTGGTTCGCTGTTACTGCATGATCCAGACGGTATATATTGTCTAACTGACGTACCATTTCTATTTTTTCCAGCTCTTTTATTGCCGCCGGTACAGTCATATAGTTCAGTTTCTTATCCAGTTTTTTCATTTCTTCTTTTAGTTTTATATACATCTTGCAGCGCACTATCATGGCTACAAATTCAACAAATATCTTCGCTCTTGCTGATTCTTCTGAATACACCCGGATGCTCTTATTCCCCAGATATGATTTGTCTCCGCGGAATAGTTTCTCCGATACATCCCTGCTCTTATACAGTTCGATTGCTTCCTTCGCACTCATCTTTTCCGATGTAACGATACAAAAATATCCTGCCAGATCCAGTTCTCTTTCTACCACACTGCACCGTTCTTCTGGTAGTATAAAAGCCTGGCTCTTTTCATCATAATGAAGGTTAAAATACTTCTCAAATCCAGGACCGAATTCCTTTACCTTATTCTGGTACTTTTTCAGATACTGCGTCATCTGGTTGATCCGGTTTTCAATCTCTATCCGTTCTGCGCTTTCTTTTGAAATGCTATGATACAGATGAAAATAACGCTCTTTTTTATCACTTGCATACAGTTTGTGCCGTATTGTCTTTCCGTAAACTCCATATTCATAGATATTGTTTACCCGCTTATTTTCAAATGTCCCTTTATTTTCCAGGATCAGTTCATTCACAAAGGCAGACATCCCTTTCACCATGATAACAAAACTATACCCACATTTATCCATATATTGTATATTCTCGCAGCTGAAATATCCCCTGTCCAGAATGAATCCGATCTTCTTATAACCATATCCGGATGCTTTATCCAGCATGAACTGAAGCTGGGAGATATCATTCAGACTTCCTGGATATTTTTCATAAAATAATGGTTCCTGATTATGAGTGTCATACGCAACTGCATAATTAAATACCGGCTCTCCCATATCTACTTTCGGATGCCCAAATTCCACCATTTTTATATCCCCGGCCTGACAGTTTTTATTCGTTGAATCATAAGAAATATAAATCTTTTCACGGTAATTCCGTGACTCATTCCATGTATTCAGAAATCCTGTACTCTGATCATCTGTTACTGAATTCAGGAAATCTGATACGGTTGAATCGCTGTATTGTTTCATCTTTTCCGTAAAAAGTGGATGGTTGTATGTATAATCCGGATAGTACTGCGCTGCATTGTTTTCTGCTATGATCGAATAAACAGCCAGATCTAAAAACAGCCCCATATCACGCGATCCAAAATACTTTCCAAGGATATCGTTCAAGCTGCATTCTTCTATGATCTTACGCAGTACAAAATATGTTCCTACCCTGAGACAACTGCTTCTGGAAGTCCTGTTTTTGCTTTCCGGAAGCTCTGCATCGGGGAAATATTTCAGGAAATTTTGATTCGGTTTCATGAATTCCGGATCTGTATCTGACAGTTTTCCGATCGTTACTCTTTTGGGAAAAGTATACTTCCGGGATGGATCATAAACCCGGTCATACTCATACTCTATATATACAACATTTGACTTTTTTCTTCGTGTGATCTTGCCTTTTACAGTTGGTACTTTCACTAAAAAATCCAGATACATAGCGCCCTCCTTCTAGGCGGTTATCCGCCTAAAATAATTGTACTATATTTCCCGGCTGTCTGCAATGGAAAAGCGCAGAAAACCGGGATTTTTTATGATTTTATTTTTGTTCTTTTTTCTTTAGGCGGAAAAATTACTGGAAGTTCACATATAAGCAATCCGTCTGCTTCGATTTCAATCGTATGTGAATTGTCAAGGTGCATAGGTCTGTTTCCATTATCTGGGATCAGTCCTGCCGGAGAAGACTCCGGTTCTATAGCAATCTGGACTACATCCTGTTTATGGGATGTAAGGTCAAGAGTGCTGGCTTTTCCAACTGGATCCGGTATCTGACAGGCTTTTTTGCGGAGACGGGTAACTGCATTGTAAAAACAGCTGGGAGATATCCCATGCTCATTACACCATGCAGCATCTGTCAGGCCGCTTTGTCTGCATTCGGTTACCAGTTCCATCCATTCGTCCAGGGAACGCCCTGGAGCACGTTTCTTACTCATAATGAAACCTCCAAATGTAGTAAATTTCTATCTCCTATCAAGCGGAGTGTAGTAAAAATCTATTTACTATCATTATGAGTTTAAAAATGTAGACAGTAAAGCTACCCAAGATTTAAGCGCTTACAAATGACCGCACTTAAATAAGCCTATTGATGAATGCTGGTTCTATTTTAGAAAGAAACTTTTTTATTTCGAAAATGTGAACGTCCCTTGGATTTCAATTTCTTCCTTGGAAATGACCTTCCGGGCAGGAGCTGTGATCTGCAACGTACAGCATCTGTATATAACTGTTCAATAATTGAAAGCTCAAACAGTCCGCAGAGTATTTTGGGAATAATACTTTTAATCCGTCCAATGATAAATGCACGATTGGCCTGATAACGGAACTTATTTGTGCTTTTGGCAGAAATCTGTATTTCCTCATCTGCTTCATTTTTTATAAGGGAAGCCAGATTCGATAGAAGCATATTTATGTAAAATTCCTGCTGTATAGATACTGCAGTAGCACCGGAAAACTCTTCCATGGCAAAGCGGCTTTTTAATTCTTTGTACTTAAGTTCTACAGGCCATCTGTAGAAGTAAAGTTCCTGGAACATATCTTTTGTAACAGCAGGATCAAACAGGTTTGTTGCAAGATATTCTTTTGTGCCATCATCAAGCGGGATCTTAAGGACACGTATAGGTACATCGGAAGTACCTTCTTTTGAAGTTCCCTGAAGAATGGAAATCATATCACCATTGCATTTTTTAGATAAATTGATTCCCTCTTTCAGTCTCATAACACAGAGATGCCCATGCTCTACACAGTAGCGGAACATATCTTCTGAATAATAACCTCTGTCAAAAATAATAATACTGTTGTTATATAGTCCCATATCTTCAAGAACTTTAAGATGTTCTAATGCAGCTGCCCGTTCAAAAGAGAGAAATTTATGGATAGATGCATGAAGGATATAATCATCCAGAACATCATAAATTATGGAAGCCAGTCCCATGGTATAACGTCGGTTGGGATCAGGATAGCTGGACATTTCGCCAAAGAAATCAAAAGTTGATTTTGAATTCGGAAGTTCGATCCTGGAACCATCTACTGCAAAAAGATGATAACCCTGCCACAGCTTTCTTGAAGGGATCTGGCTGTAAAACAGATCAACAGAAAGATAATAAAGTTCCTTGAACAGTGAAGGATTAATGAACTGTCTGGCTTTGGAAAGTGCCTGTTTTGAAACATCCGGAAAAGAAAACGTGCCCAGTTCTTCTCTGATCTGTGAAAGATTCTGGAACATGGAAGCTTTTGAAGAGAAGAACAGATAGATAATAACTTGCAAAAGTGAAAGTTTTCTCCGCCGTACAAAATGTTTTTCCACCCGATGGGGTTCCAGTTTAACTTGATCTGTGATATAATCTTTAATGGATTGGACGATATTTTTACAAATATTAGTTCGATTCATATGGCATACCTCCTACGTATTGGAATAGATAAATATTTCGCTGGTAACGTAATATTGCTTAATCTATAAACCACATATTTAGGAGGATATGTCAAGATATTTATATAAAAAAATCCAGAATATAAGCCCAGAATCGTTGAATTTTCAGCATTCTGAGCTTAAGTTGACCACATTGGGGTCTGACCCTAGTATCCTTCAACTAAGCGTGGAAAGAACCGTTTGAGGATTTACTTTTTCTCTGATAGTCTTTTTACAAAATACATTTAATAATCTGCCTTTGATATCTATGATTTCACAATAGTCTTATGAAACTTTTAGTTTCTCTGGCATATTCTTTCTTACACTTGCAATTTCTTTATTTAAATCTTTTATGTATTCTTTACACACATCTATATATAATCCAGTTTTATATTCCGGATTTTCCAAAAACTGTAATTCAACTGGATGCTTTGTAAGCTGCACAAGTAACTTTACAAATATACTCTTCAAATTATTTTGACTCTCATCATCATTAAGACATACTTCTGCAATTTCTTCAAAACCAAATACTAAATAGTCTTTACTTTCTCTTTTCTCTAAATGTACATTAATCACTTTGTTTTCCTGATTCATAAATATCCTTCCTATCATAAAATGCATTTTTACCACCCTCAAGAGTATGCATACTTTCTTGAGTCCAGTTCTTAACGTCTGTTTCATCATCTATATTTCTAAGCTCATCATAAAATGGATTACCAACATACGTCTTATACATCCCATTTTCATGCGTTCTTAGTATACTAATATATGGAAGTGTACCAACCGCAATATTAGCATTATGAGTTGCTATAATTACTGTTTTTCTTCTTTTTGCAAGATCAATTAACCTCGGAAGTATATTAGATGTTATATATGAATTTCCCATTCCTAATTCTGGTTCATCTAAAATATATACATCCTTTTCTGAATCCAATAGTTTCTGCATCAATAAAATTCCACGTTCTCCATTAGATGGTTTATAAATTTCTCCATTTTCTAATGCAGTTTCTTTAGATACTCCAATAAATGCTCCTATATCTTTAATTCCTTCATCATAAAATTCTTGAAAGCTTGATATTTCCTCTGATATATTCTCCTCTAAAATAGCTTTCTTTATTTCATTTATTACAGTTTTACAATTTTTTAGAATAGTTATTCCCAGTTTAAATTCATCTGTACGTGATTCTTTGGTTAACATTCGGTATCGCGTTTGAATATATATATCACCTTTTTCCTCAAGATTTCCCAAATATTCTTTTTCAACTTTATCCACGGCAGAAAAAGCACTACATATTTCTTCTACATTTTCAAACAGTTTAAACCTCTCCATGGCAAAATCATAAAATCCTGCACTACTAGGTTTAGATATTGTGTCAGAACATTTATCCGCTATTGCTTTTATCTTATCAATACTCCAGTTCGTAAGTTTAATACTTTTGTCACTGTTCCATTTTTGCATTTTTGCATCATTTATATTTTTACATAGTTTTTCTAATAGCGTCATTAAAATTTCACTATCTTGTTCACCCAAATATTTTTTTATATCAATTTTTTCAAATGTAGATTCTGTAAATTCCTTCAAATATTTATAATTTAAGTCAAGTTTTCGGTCACGTATTCCCTCCTCTATATGTACACACTCTGTTATTTTCATTCTTCCTTTATTTTTATTATTATCTTTTGTTTCCATCCAACTTATATATTTTTCAAAAGATGTTGGTAATTCTTCTTTCCAATTATAAATGTCTGTGAACTGTTGTCTCATACTATCCAATTGAAGCTTGTCAGGTGTTGCTATTACATCATTAACTTTTAACATTTTTGAAAAATCTGTATCTTTTTCATTGCCTTTGTAGCTTTCCATTGAAATTCCATTTTCAATATAATATTTTTTCAGAGATTCAAGAATTTCCGTTTTTCCCGTTCCTTTCTGTCCAAAAATAATATTAATATCTTCATAAAAAGGTAATTTAAAATTTACTTTTTTATATGGTGAAACAGAAATCTCTTTTTTCCGTTTTTGATTAAGCAATGTATCTATTATTTGTGTATCCTTTTTTGCTAACAAACAAAATTGCTCAAATGTTTGTACCGGTAGTCTTATATCTGCAAACTTGCTATTTTCATACTTGTCCCAGTCTTGCACATCACTTCCAATAATAACACTATAATCAAAATTTGAAAAAACTCCCAGACTTCGATAATCAGATGTTTCTTTAAATAATCGGCTAGAATCTGGTAATAACTCCCCTAATTCCTGAATATCCTCATCTGAAAGTTTTGGCTCTTTATGAAAATGTGGTATATAAATGCAATCACATATTCCTAGCATATCATATACTTTTTTCACGCCAATTTGAAATGTATTTACATCTTCATCCTTAATCAATTCTTGTACTTGAACATTAAACAACTCAACATTTTTAGGATTAGCAATTACTATCAAATGCCCTCTTTTATAATTTCCCTTTTGATCTACTTTTCCTATAATATCAAGTTCTATTCCTGGCCATATATCGCAATATCCTTCCGTAGCATTTTTTAATTCTTTATATTGCTCATAGTCAAATTGATTATGATTTGTTATTGCAACAATTTTAACTTCTGCTTCAATAATTTTCTGAAAAAATTTATCCTTGGTAACATTTCTTGTATAAGCATCTCCTGTTTTTACCTTCTTTGTATGACAATGTAAATCAATTCTCATTATTTTCTCCTATCTCAGATATAAATGTTTTTAATCTATTACCATACTCCATTCATCCAAAAATCCTCCATTTTTTAGCTTATAGATATTTTTCCGTGTTTCTTCAGACAATATAGCCCATTCCCATGGTCTTGCATATCCTCTAGCATTACCAAAAATATTTAATTTTCTCATGTAAGTTACAATATCTCTTACACTCGAATATCTCCATGCAATATTTTGAAGCAAATCAAAAACACATACACCTACAGGAGTAAAAAATTCTTCTTTATTATCCGATGCTACATACCCACTCATAACAAAATTTCCTTTTAACCCTTTAACGTTATCGTAGTTTGGTACAATCATTTTCTGAGATTTCCATACTCCTAAATCAGCAACACATATTATGTCTGGGATTTCTCTAGGGTGTGTAATATACTTTTTATTATATTCCCAGATAGCCTTTTCTATAATTTCTTTTGGATTTGAATTTTCTTTTTTCCCTTCATGCGAATGTGCTAATAATCCGTAATAAATTTTACTTTGTAAATCTTTTCTCGGAGTCCCATTCTCATTAAACGCTAGTTTCTCTATCTTCCTCGAATGTTCTACAAATTCCTCAATATGTTTGCGTCTTAATGTAGTTTTACATTCAAAAGCAGCTACAACTCCTCCAGATAAGTATTCTTTACAATTTAACATATTTTTAGGATAATCTGGAGATAAAACAATTACATCTACTTGTGGACTTGTTTCTACCGAAGCGCTTAAAATTCTTCCCTTTATAACTATTTAAAAATAAGGCGTAATCCATGATTCTAAAAGTTCTCTCCAGTTTTCTTCTTCCTGATTTCCTGCTGTTCCCGGATCTTCATTAACTCTTTTATAAATTCTTATATATTCATCAGAAATATTATTGTTCACTCTTTAAAAATCAAACAAATCATGTGTCCAAGTGCTTATATTTTGTTTCTTACCTTTCTCTCCAAAATCTATTTTAGGCATTTTTCATATTCATAAATCTATTTGGGCATTAATATTCTGTCTTTAACCAATTTGTAACGGATTTTATCACACAATATATATATACAGACATTATCTTAAACAACTTACCATTTTAATCATCATATAATAACTGTACTTTTCTCATTCATAAATAGCTATATCACGTAGTATCTAAGCATTTGCTTTCTTTATTACAATAAAGTTAATTACCTCTGGCAATACTATACACATTTTACAGAATACGCCTTTTTCAACTAATAGACACACATAGTCTTCTTTCACATCCATTTTCGTATTTTTATATAATTCGTGAAATATGGAATTCGTAGCATTGTGTTTATTCTTCATTTTTATATGTATCGTATGTCCTCCATTAATCAAATGGTTAGATTCTTAATACTTCAATACTTTTTACTTCTAATTTTATTAATATTTTCAACAGAATGTCTAGCAAGTTTCGAATCATCCATACATTTGTCTACTCCTAACATGAATACAGCTCCATCTTCATCATCAGATATATTACATGGCCATGCAAATGGACGTAAATGTTTAGTTTCTGGAAAATAACAACTACTACAATCAACAGGCACTTCAATTATTTCATTTATGTCTTTACTACATATACTAAATAAGTCAAATAATCCACATTTTTCCTTGTCAGTCGAAATTATATAAGCAACAGGAAATGCATTCATAATACTTATTACCCCTTTGGGGAATTCATATTTATTATAATTTGGATAAACACAAATATCTCTCATTATAGCTATAGTAGAATACGGATAAGTCCAATATAATAACGACATATTATAAGGTGGAAGTTCCTCTTCACAAAGAACATATTTTCTCAATTTATTTTCTGTTAAACATTCATTATCATAAAAATTTTTTGCTGCCAAAATATGTCCACAAATTGCCCTACATAATTTATTAACTTGAACAGATATTTTTATTACTGGTGGTAATATGATTGAAGACAGCATGATTCTTGCTACTTGATTAGTAAATTCTTCCAACGTCTTATCATAATTCGCTCCTAGTAATTTGTTATTACACTCTTCACATAATGATCGATATTTAATTCCATTCTGATAATTCTTTCCATAACTAGTTTCTCTTGGAATACCATCCATCCAAGAATTCGTCTTTATTGCATAATGATTATTACAGCATTTTGGAGGTACATGATCCCATGTTAATTGTCTTTGTTTCCCACATATATTGCAAAAATCATATTCTTTCCTTTTCTCTTTTCTATAATACATAGCATAACTCTCCTTCCTAATTTATATCAAAACATTCAATTCACAAAATATCCAAAACTTTTTAATTCATTGGTTTATTAGCTAATCCTTTATAATGATTAAATACTTAATTTTTAATCTTATAACTTTAACCCCATAAAATTAGTTAAATTATCACTTTGCAAGATCTTTTAGCACATCTGGAAACAAAGTCGTTCCCAAAAAGTTTTGATAATTAAAACTATCTAACATCTTAATTTTAAAGATTGGTAACCACCATTTTGAAAACATAATTCGACTTTTCCAATCATCTTCCCCTGTCTGTTCCTTATAGCCTCGACATATATATGCAACAACTGATCTATTTTTATTATTTCCTTGAATTATAAAATGACTTACAATAATCGGATTCGCATTAAAAAAACTAAACGCATCGATATACTTTGAAAATAAACTTAATCTATCCATTTCATTCATATTTTCCGTCATTATATAATAATGCCATATCTGGATCAAACTATCAGAATAATGTATATCCACAAATTTTCTCTTTTCTTCTAGTTCTTCTAAGAGTTCCGCTTTATTAGAAACCATTTTTAAAATCTTATTCAAAATTTTGTATATATGACAGGCTAAGGTTTCTTCTTCAAATACCAAGGATAAAAAATAGTAAAACCACGAATCAATTTCATTAAATAATATTTTTTCTTCATTCATTCTATTTAAAAAACGTGTTAATAGCGTTTTTATCTGTCCGATTCTTCCTGTCTCAAGTAAGTTGATTATATAACATTTAAAGTCAAAAAAATCCTCATATTTTAATTCTAAATTATCTACACTATTCAAATATTTAAATTTTTCAAATATCTCTACCTTTGATATCTTCATCCCTTGATTTTTTACTAACTTCCCTTTTTCTACTTTATTCCCATTAATTCTCAAACGATAGTTTGTCAATATTTTCTGCACACTAATAACCATACTATCCAATTCCTGCTGATCATCTGAATAAAACGTCATATCATCCACATAACGTACATATCCTATTTTTCTCTCACCAATTGTTTTTCTAATATCATAATCTACACACAACATTAATAATTCAGCTCCAATATGCGATGAAAAATTTCCAGCTGGAACTCCCTTCGTCTGATTATCATTAATTCTTTGATGAAATTTATCCATAAAATCATAATAATACTGCGGAACGTCTAAACTTTTATATGGTTCACGTTGTCCAATTCTCGCCAAATAATGTGTATATAAATTTGGAAAAAATGATTCTATATCCAACTTTATAAAATAAATTTTACTTTTCTGGTTCTTCTGAATCCTCATCTTACCTTCTTCCATTTTAATCCAACTTGCAGTTTTATTATTTCCATTAACAAAAACACCCTCATCAATTTCTTCTACATCGTATTCCAAATCAATACTAAAACTTTCTCCTACAACAAGATAAGAATTAGAACTACTAATATATTCTGAGTTTTCTTCATCCAAATACAGTTTTGCAAAAATATCGTCAAACACATATAATGAATTATAGATAAATGCACAATAATGAATTAAATTTACCATTTGCATTTCTCGCAAAGATTTATTTCTTTTAAATGTATAATATGTAATAGGTTCTACTCCTGGTTTTCGTAAATATGATGGAGAATCAATCCCCTTAAAGTCTATAATAAAACCATTATCATCTACTTTATAATAAGCATAGTCTCCTCGTCCTATTTTTTCCAAAACATTTCTCATATTGTGATAAATTCTCGTAATATCTATCAATTCTGGTAATTCAGAATACCACATTCCCTGTAACAAAGCTTCTACATTTGATTCAAAATTAGCATCATAGTATCCTATAGCCATTATTTTATATTCCTTTCATTATAAGTAGCTTTTATTATATAGCATATTTTTTTCAACAATTAAAATAATACTGTAATTAAATGACTAAAAACTTAATATTTTTATCAATGAATAATTTTAGATTATCCACGTTGCAAAAAGTTTTCCATATTACTTGATTATCCAATAGCAATGTGAATCCTTCCATATAATGTGAACCACTTTATCTCCTTCTTATATACATAATTTTCTGTTTCCATACGATGTCTCCATCACTGTAAAAGAACTGTCATTTGTTCTTTATATCGTCTCTGATAATAATCCATTGCCCTATATTCAATTACATCTTTCATCTGCTGTGCTAATACTGGATTCTTTATAATTTCTTTCATTTGATCCCTTAATACCAGCGCTGAATCCTCCTTTTTCACAAAGAAACCTTTTCCTGATTTCACTAAGAAGTTCACCGGCATATTGATAATCTTTTTAATATGATCTTTATCCGAAATTTTGCAATACTGCTCATATGTAATCCCTGTATCCAGATCTTTCCAGTTTGTTCCTGTAGAAAAGAATTCTTTCCAGCTTGCCAGAAACTCTGTCTCTGTCACTTCCATTCTTACATCACCATGATTATAGAAAGCCATCAGTACTGGCATTTTATATACTTTGGTCATATTGGTGTTTTCCAGCAGTTTTACAAACTCTTTTCCTATTCCCTGGCAGAAACTTTTTTGTTCATCTGTTAGCTCATTTAATTCATTCAGGTATTCTAGATACTTCTTAAATGGATTTTCATTTGAATGTGTAATAGCCATCTGATAAACATCATCGTCCATATATGTAAATAAATCCATTCTGGATGGTTGTTTGCCTAGTAATTCTTTTACTCTGAAATATTCATTTCTAATCTGTTCTTTGATGGTCTGTTGTTTCTTGTCCATTTCTGCAAACAGGTCAATTAGTTTCATATCAAAGTCAACAAAACAATCATCAGGATAATTCGTTTTATCTGCTGGAGAATAGGTTTGTTTCTCTGCTTTACTTTTTCCTGTCAGTAAGTATCTGACTCTTCCTGCCTTTTCGTAATTGCCGATGAAGTCCAGGACATTGAGATATTCTTTTCCTTTACTTCTCCGCAATCCTCTTCCAAGTTGCTGCAGGAATACTATTGGAGATTCCGTCGGACGGAGAAACATTACCATATCTACAGAGGGAATATCTACGCCTTCGTTGAACATATCCACCGAAAAGACGACTTTGATTTTTCCACTTTCCAATTTCTCAATTGCTTCTGTTCTGTCCATGGAGAATTCTCCATTTGCATTACTGTAAACTGCTGCTGATGGGATTCCTCTTCTGCTGAATTCCTTTGCCATTTCTTCTGCATGTTTTCTGGAACAGCAGAAGCCTAATGCCTGTTTTGATCCATATTTGCAGTAATATTTGTAAATCAGATCATGTCTGTAGGCGTTTCCTATGTATGTTTTGTTCAGTTCTTCTTCCACATATTTTCCTCTGACTATATGCAGTTTGGTATAGTCTGTCTCGTCGTAGATTCCGTAATAGTGAAATGGAACCAGCATTCCTTTATTGATGCCATCTTTTAATGAAATCTCATAGGGCACATTATAATCGCAGATTTCATATATATTTTTGCCATCCATTCTTTCAGGTGTTGCTGTCAGTCCGAGAAGAAATTGGGGTTTAAAGTATTCTACGATTTTTCTATACTGATTATTGACTGCATGATGAAATTCATCAATCACTACGTAGTCGAAATAATCCGGTGCAAAATATTTTTCATTCAGGTATTCTGATTTTCCGAGAGTTGCTACAGAAGCAAAGATAACGGATTTATCTGTGCATTTCTCATCTCCTGTAAAGAATCCATAATCCTCAGAATTTCTTACATTTCTAAAAGAATCTGCTGCCTGTTTCAGGATTTCTTCTCTGTGTGCAACAAACAAAACCTTTTCATATGATTTGGAATCAAATGCCGCCAGATAAGTTTTTCCGATACCTGTTGCAGCATGGATGAGTGCTTTCTTTGCTCCTTCAGCTCTTGTATCTTCCAATGCACAGAGTGCTTCAATCTGTGCCCCTCTTGGTTCATACATTGTTTTAATTTTAGTATCTTCTGTATCCTGTTCAAAGTCATATTTATCAAGATCTTTTGCAACTGCAGGACGATGCCAGTTCTGGGAATATCTCTTTAATTCTTTATCATCGATTATGATGGAATGGTTTTCAAACAAGTCTTCAAATGTATAAAAAAATTCAGCATAGTTTTCTGGATCTTTTTTGCTGCTAAAACGGTAGTTCCATTCTATTCCTGAAGTCAGTGCACTTCTTGAAATATTGGACGATCCAATGTAAAGTTCACTATGGTCTGCATAATGGAATATGTAAGACTTTGGATGAAAAGAACGGCCTTTTTCGCAGTAAAATCTAAGATCAACTCTGTCACCGAGTTTTCTTTTAATCAGATATAGTGCAGACGGCTGGGTTATTCCGAGATAATTTCCTGTCAGGATTCGGATTTTGGCTCCGCGTTTCAGGGTGTTTTCCAGTTCCTGAAGAAGCATTTTTACTCCTGATTCCATAAGGAATGAAACAATGATATCAACGCTTTCTGCTTTCTTCATACTCTGGATTAACTGATAATATAATTGTCTTCTTTTATCAGGTCCGCCGGTCATGGCATCTGTGGAATATTCATTTTCATATCCGATGTTCATTTTTTCTGCATAATTAAGTTCAGCCATTTTTCCTCACCTCTTCCCGGTCGGACATCTCCTGTGATCCAGTGTTCTTCTATTTGCAGATTGTGTATCTCCTGTACAAAATCCGCAAATGTGTCTATTGTAAAATCTGTAAAGTATCGTCCGTTTCGCTCTCCCTCATACTCTCCATATTTGAAAGAAGTATAAATCCGTCCACCAGGTTTCAACGCTGTGAGCATTTTCTTGAAAACCTCTTTTAGTTCTTTTTTCGGTAAATGAAGAATGGAAGCACAAGCCCATATGCCGTCGTATTTCTCATTCACTTTCAGTTCCTGAAACAGCATCTGTCTAACTTTGATTCCAGTATGTTTACTCGCAATCTGGCATAACTGTTCGGAACCGTCTATTGCCTCTACCAGATAGCCTTGGTCCAAAAAATATTTCGTGTCCCTTCCTGCGCCGCAACCAAAATCGAGTATATATGCTCCCGGATTAAGCTTTTGCAAAAATTTGTCCTGCATTTCTGTAAACTCTACGGAAACAGTTCCAGACGCAAAGGACTGTGCATTTTCGTTATAGTAATTTAAAGTCTTATTCATTATTTTTATCCAATTTCCAAATGTCTCTTCAGACATTATTTCTCTTTTATATTCTTTACTGCCTAAGTCATCTGATAAAACTAACTACTTTACGTCATATTATACAATTTTTCGACATAAACGGCAACAATTTTCATTCGACATTACCTATTATATTCAATTCACTGTAATACAAAAAGAGACATACCTTCTACCTCTGATATGTCCCTTTCTTTCTAAGCAATTTTTGTTACTTTATTATTCAGTTTTAATATTTACGCTTCCGCGTCCATCTCCGCCTTAATCTCATCCTCACAGTCTGCCATTGCCTGCAGTGTCATGGTGAGCAGTTTCTGCAGTTCCCAGCCGAGTTGTTCGGCGCCGCGTTCGATTACTTCTCGGGAGCATCCTGCGGCGAAGCCTTTGCTCTTGTATTTTTTCTTGAGAGATTTGAGTTCCATGTCTTTGGTGCTTTTGGATGGTCTCATGAGCGCAGCTGCCCAGATAAGGCCGGTGAGTTCGTCGGCGGCGAAGAGGACTTTTTCCATTTCGTGTTCCGGGGCTACGTCGAGGGTTGTGCCGCAGGCTATGGTGATGCCGTAGCCGTGGGATACGACTGCGTGGATCACGTCTTCGCCTACGCCGGCTTCGCGGAGCATTTCCGGGGCTTTGAGGCAGTGTTCTTCTGGGTAGAGTTCGAAGTCGATATCGTGGAGGAGTCCTACGGTTCCCCAGTATTCTGCATCTTCGCCATAGCCAAGTTCACTGGCATACCATTTCATTACTGCTTCTACAGTCAGAGCATGCTGAATGTGGAAGGGATCCTTGTTGTATTTCTTTAATAATGTGAATGCCTCATCTCGTGTAATTGTTTTCATTATTTTGTCACTCCTCATATCTGAATTGTCAGGCGGATAAAATATCTGCTTTGCTGCTTGCTCATAACTGAATAACTGCTCTGCAGTTTATCTGTCAATCTGAATCTGGCATACTTCCATTGCTTTCAGTGCATTCTCATGGCTTTCCGGTGTTACGCCTGCGCAGCATTTAGCGTCTACGATAATCGGAACTTCCGGGAGAGATGCTTTTGCCAGAAGTGCATTGGAAATAACACAGATGTCTGTGCATAAACCTACGAATGTGATACTTTCGATTTCATTATCCTCATTCATTGCCACCAGTTCTCCTGCAAGGTCTGTGGAACCAAAGGTTTCTTTATCAATAGGTTCTGTTTTTCTGAATGCATCTAATTCGCTTCGGATCTGCCATCCTTCAGTGTCACGGATACAGTGCGGTACAGGAAGCTTCTTTCCTTCCTGGGTGTCGAGATAATTAGTCTCGTGAGTGTCCCTGGTAAAAAGAACAACTCCATCAAAGTTTTTGATTTTCTCTTTTACACCAGGTACAATGGCAACTGCCTCTTTTGTTCCAAGAGCTCCGTCGATGAAGTCGTTCTGCATATCTACAACTACTAATACCTTCTGCATATTTCCTTCCCTTTCGTTCTTTCTGCACATTTTTTCAGATAATGCTATAAAATCTCTGGAAACGTGTGCTGTTATTATTTGTTATTACTATACAACAACAAAATATTTTTGTACAGGCAGAAGTGCCTGTTTTACTATAGCAATTCCATAAAATATCAATCATCTATTTTTCAGTATATTTTTCAAATCTGTACTTCTGTTTAATATCTGGATATTTTTCTCTGTCTACTTCACTCATAAACATATCATAGGGTCTGGCACAGATTTTGAAGGGTGCGTAGAGTGCCTGGTAAATCATCAGTTTTTCACCATTTTCTGTGTGATGGGCTACTGCCAGGACTTTATAGAGATATTCGGAAGTATCCGGGGATACCCATTCTCTTTTGAAATGCTGTACAATGTCGCCTGCATGAATATCGTGTTCCGGTGTTTCCAAAGTATTTTCATTTTCCGCACTGTCAGGTTCTTCTGGTTCTGTATTGAGTTCCATATACTCTTCTTTATCAAGGGAAACCGGGATTCCGGAGCGACCATTGATGTGGACACCACCATACCAGGTACCTGTGACCTCACAAATATCGCCTACTTCGTATTCCATGCTACAGTCATTATTTTTCTTTATGATTCTGATCTTTGCCATCTTTTATTTTTCCTTTTATCTCTTATCATTTTAAATATATTCACATTTTTTATTTCCAGTTCTTCCAAATCTCTGGCTGATATCCCACTGTCGCCTGTTTTCCGTTTCTTACCACAGGGACTTTGATGATGCTCTGGTTTTCGAGGATTTTCTCTGCTTTGTCTTCCTCTGCAATATAGGTAATCAATGCCAGCAGGTCTTTATCCTTGCAGTCAGTATCTATCAGCTTGTTATAACCGCCAATTGCCTTGCAGACAGATTGGAATTCACCTTTACTTAAGCCTTTTTCTTTCATATCTATAAACTGATATTTAATTCCCCGTTCTTTGAAATAGCGTTCTGCTTTTTTGCTGTCGAAGTTTTTCTTTGTACCAAAAATCTGTATATTCATAGTCTAATACTTTCTCCTATTTTCCAGAGGATTGTTGTTCCTGTTCATTTTTAATTTTCGTTCATTTCACATTTTTTTCAAATTCTCACCACATATTTCTCACATTTTCCGGTTATATTATTACCTGTACAGAGCAAAGAGTAATTGCAAATAAAACTTTTTCTTTTTCATACTTTTGCCGGGAATCAATAAGGTTCCCGGCCTCCTTCTTTTATTCCGTTATTTTTTATTCCATTAGATTTTCTTTTTAATATGGTTATAGATATTCAGTCCTTTTGTCTGTCCGTATTTGGAAATGATAGATCTGTAAATCTGCTGCTTTCTGTTTTTGTCTTCTGCATTTTTCTCCACAGTTGTAGAAACATAGTTTACTACTTCCTTTGGCATGCCTGCCTTGTCGAGAACCAATACTAATTCTTGCTGTAATTTCTTTGTTCCGGCTTTCATGTCAATTATCTTTTGTTTTGGCTTTTTTGTATTCTGATTCTCTGATTGTTTGGCAGACTGCTTTTCAGATTGTTCATTCAACTGTTTTTCTGTTTTCTGATCAGTTTGTTCTGCCACCTGTCTGTCTTTTTCTTTATCGGTCTGTTTTTTTACCTGTTTTCTTGTCTGCGCTTGTTTTCCGGAAATCTTCTCGTTTCTGGAAATTTTCACATTTTTTTCTGTTTTCCAGAACTCTATAATATGGTCAAATCCTGTATCCTTGCTGATTACGACAATTTTACATTCTTCATCCTGACCTGTACACTCTTTTCCTATCAGATATCCCAGATAAGATCCCAGATGCATATCTGCTGACTGATTTCCTGTCGGTACTTTATGTGTGATCAGTTTTGACTCTCCGTGATCATTGATAATATCAAGATCTATTTTTCTGCTGTTATCTGTATAAAAAAGATGGATAATATCTGTTTCCCGTAATTTTTCGCATCCTTTGAAGCCTTCACTTCCTACATTTTCATAATCAATCAAATAATAAGTTTTGATAATCTTCATCCTCTCTTTACTTTTCTCTGCTGTATAATACTCTGTCATTTTTCAGACAGATAATTCTTTCCTATTTTAACATGCATCTTTTATCAGCACAACCACATAGTGGCAGCTCTCCTGGTTAGTATTTTCTGGTTGCCTTTCCTGTCTGTTCCAGTCAGACAGAATATTATCATATCCACGAATAGTATTCCCATATTGCCACTATAATAAATTTACATACCTTTTGTGAAAAGTGACGGATTTTTATCAGATTTAAGTTGATAAATCTTTAACAAAATTCAAAAAAACGCAAAAACCCTGTTGATTTTAACCGTTAAATATGTATAATAGAAAAAGAGAAGCGAGAACTATTCGCTTTTTTGGTAAGGTATCTTAAGGCCTGTTTAAACAGGCGCTTTCATTAACGAAGAAAAGAGGTTAAACGTAAGATGGCAAAAATCGATTTAAGCAAGTATGGCATTACCGGAACTACAGAAATTGTCTACAACCCTTCTTATGAAGTATTATTTGAAGAAGAAACCAAACCGGAACTGGAAGGCTTTGAAAAAGGTCAGGTCAGCGAACTTGGTGCAGTTAACGTTATGACAGGTATCTACACAGGACGTTCTCCTAAAGATAAATACATCGTTATGGATGAGAACTCCAAAGATACAGTATGGTGGACAACAGACGAATACAAAAACGATAACCATCCTGCAACTCAGGAAGCATGGAATGCAGTAAAAGAAATCGCTAAAAAAGAGCTCTCCAACAAGAGACTTTTCGTAGTAGATGCATTCTGCGGTGCTAACAAAGATACTCGTATGGCTATCCGTTTCATCGTTGAAGTTGCTTGGCAGGCACATTTCGTAACAAATATGTTCATCCAGCCAACAGCTGAAGAACTTGAAAACTTCGAGCCAGATTTCGTTGTATACAACGCTTCCAAAGCTAAAGTTGAAAATTATAAAGAATTAGGCCTTAACTCTGAAACAGCTGTAATGTTCAACATCACAACTAAAGAGCAGGTTATCGTAAACACATGGTACGGCGGAGAAATGAAGAAAGGTATGTTCTCTATGATGAACTACTTCCTTCCACTTAAAGGCATGGCTTCCATGCACTGCTCTGCAAACACAGATATGAACGGCGAAAACACAGCTATCTTCTTCGGTCTTTCCGGAACAGGTAAAACTACTCTTTCCACAGACCCGAAACGTCTCCTGATCGGTGATGACGAGCATGGCTGGGATGACAACGGCGTATTCAACTTCGAAGGTGGATGCTACGCTAAAGTTATCAACCTTGACAAAGAATCTGAGCCAGACATCTACAATGCGATCAAACGCAACGCTCTTCTTGAGAACGTAACACTTGATACTGAAGGCAAGATTGATTTCGCAGATAAGAGCGTAACAGAGAATACTCGTGTATCTTATCCGATCAACCACATTGAAAACATCGTTCGCCCGATTTCTTCTGCACCGGCAGCTAAGAACGTAATCTTCCTGTCCGCAGATGCTTTTGGAGTACTTCCTCCGGTATCTATCCTGACAGAAGCTCAGACTCAGTACTATTTCCTGTCTGGATTCACAGCTAAACTTGCTGGTACAGAGCGTGGAATCACAGAGCCTACACCTACATTCTCTGCTTGCTTCGGACAGGCATTCCTTGAACTGCATCCGACAAAATACGCAGAAGAACTTGTTAAGAAAATGGAAAAGAGCGGAGCAAAAGCTTACCTGGTTAACACAGGATGGAACGGAACAGGAAAACGTATCTCCATCAAAGATACTCGTGGTATCATCGATGCAATCCTTAACGGAGATATCCTTAACGCTCCTACTAAGAAGATCCCATTCTTCGATTTCGAAGTTCCTACAGAGCTTAACGGCGTAGACACAGGTATCCTTGATCCTCGTGACACATATGCTGATGCAGCTCAGTGGGAAGAGAAAGCTAAAGATCTTGCTGGAAGATTCATCAAGAACTTTGCTAAATACGAAGGAAACGCAGCTGGTAAAGCACTTGTTGCTGCTGGTCCTCAGTTATAATTTAAATTGTCCAGATGATTATGAAAGGGATGCGAATGATTCGCATCCCTTTTTTGTACTGTTTCAAATATCAGACAACAAAATTATAAATGATGTCTTTATAATGCTTTAAGTTTTTCTGCCACCTTCTCATATGCCGGTACCGGAACGTGATATTTTTCACCCATTCTTACTACTTCATAGACTAATCCATCAATTTCAGACCGTTTTCCTTCCATGATGTCCCTCTGCATAGAGGTAGTTGCTTCCGGTGCAAGGTTGGAGAGAATTTTTAAGTTTACATCTACCATATCTTTCTGAAACGGAACTCCCATGGCTTCTGCAAGTGCAGCGATTTCTCTTATCATGGCTTTAAAGAGTTCTCTGGCTTCGCCTTCTTTCTGAAAATCTGCGGCTGTTGCATGATAGTAGAGCCCTGCTGCACCGATTGGGGAAACGTAGGAAAATTTCTCCAGAGCTTCGCGGCGGATATTCTCGGAGAGGATTCCGTCGATGTTGCTGTCGCAGAGGTCTTTCTGGATTTCTTTCAGTTCTGGTCTGGATTCTGCTTTGTCACGCACACCAAATACGATACGCAGGATCTGTCCGTGTTGGAGTAGTCTGCCTGGTTCTTTGATGTTTGCGGAGACGTAGATGCATCCGTCTGTTACAAGGAGCTCAGGAAGCTGTTTCTGCATCTTTCCGCCGGTTCCGTAGATGTTTAAGACCGGAATTACAATGGTTGTTTTCTTTGCAATCTGTTTGATAAATGGAATGGTTTCATCCAGGGAATAGCCTTTTACGCAGACAAAAATTACGTCTGGATGGTCTGTGTAATGTTCCATGTCTGCAGCCGGGATGGTGATCGTTTCTTCGGTTTTGTCCCACATTTTTTCTAAGGTAAGGCCCTGTTCCTGGATTGTTTTCAGGTGTTCGCCTCGGGCGATCAGAGTTACATCCTTGCCTGCTTTTTTCATATAATATCCGGTAACGCCGCCGGTTCCGCCGGCTCCGATGATTAAGTATTTCATAGTTTTTTCTGCCCCGCTTTCATAGTTTGTTTCTTATATTATCATAGCACAATTGTAATTTTTCTTCAGTATATTTATGCATTACGTCGACATAATTTTGCATTGACAGTTTATTTTTTGACCTGTAATATCAATATATTAATATTTATCCAATTCTGACATCAGTAAAACGGATATAAACAATATGGCAATAATTATCCATACGATTAATTGTGCAAAGGAATCATCAAGATGGAACGATATCTGGAATTTAGAATAAATGAACAAACTGCAGAAATTAAAATTGAAGCATTCCTGAAAAAGAATGCAGGACTTACGAAACGACAGATCAGTCAGGCGAAGTTTCGACTGGATGGGATTACAAAAAACGGGATACGCTGTCGTGTGACTGAGACAGCATATCCCGGTGATGTGATCCGTGTTTGTCTGGAGGAAGCGCAGACTGCTTCTGCACATCTTGAAAATTATAATTTCAAAATCGGTAGTAAAACTCAAGCAGGCCTTCATTGTGATAAAGCTTCAATTCCAGTTTCCGAAGCTTCTCTTTCTCTGGATATTGTATATGAAGATACAGATATTTTGGCAGTTAATAAACCGGCGGGAATGGTTACGCATCCGACAGGAATACATTATGCAGACAGTCTCTCCAATCTTGTTGCCGACTACTTTCGAGAGAAAAATGAGTCTGTCTGCGTCCGTCCAGTAGGACGGCTGGATCAGGAAACTTCCGGGATTGTGATTTTTGCCAAGAATCAGGTGGCTGCTTCGAGACTTCAATCTGTAAAGTCTCCATGCAAGATCCATAAGCAGTATCTTGCTGTTGTATCCGGTGCTTTGCCTGTAGATGCCCCTGATGTCTGGCATACCATAAATCTGCCGCTGATACAGGACCCTGCGAATCATCTGAAAATGAAAACTGCTGCTGATCTTTCCTTACATTCCTCTGTATTATCAGGAAAAATCAAAACAGCAGTTACTCATTATCATACTCTCTTTACCAGTCAGGATTGGTCACTTGTCACACTTAAACTGGACACCGGACGTACCCATCAGATCCGTGTCCATATGTCTTCGACTGGGCATCCACTTCTTGGGGATTCGTTGTATGAAAAAAATATTACTGAAAAACAGTCACCTAATAAGGATGCAGATATAGCTCCAGTATCATGCTTGCGACATCCATTCAAACGTGCGGCACTTCATGCATGGAGAGTTTCTTTTCAGCATCCTTTCAAAGATGAATTTATCTCACTGGAAGCTCCATTGCCTTTCGATTTTCGTGAGCTGGTTTCATTTTTTGGCCCTGGCTCTATTTAAGCCTCAAGTTCTTTTATTAAATTTACCATCTCAATGGCACTGAGTGCACAGTCATAGCCTTTATTTCCTGCTTTTGTACCTGCGCGCTCAATTGCCTGCTCGATGTTCTCTGTAGTAAGTACTCCGAACAGTACCGGAATCCCTGTTTCTAATGACACAGATGCAATGCCTTTGGAAACCTCGTTGCATACATAATCATAATGACTGGTATTTCCACGAATTACAGCACCGACACAGATTACAGCATCATATTTCCCACTTCTTGCCATTTTAGACGCGATCAGCGGGATTTCAAAAGCTCCCGGTACCCACGCCACCTGAATATCTTCTTCTTTTACATTGTGTCGTATCAGTCCATCCATTGCACCGCCTACCAGTTTAGAGGTAATAAATTCATTGAAACGTGCTGCTACAATTCCTACTTTCATTCCTTCTGATACTAATTTTCCTTCTAATGTTTTCATTTTTTTAGTCCTTTCATCTGTAAATTTATATTTTTAACCTGTACAGGTTTTTTCCAGAAATCATCCGCTTTGCCGAGTAGTTCTACACGGAATAACTGCTCGGCAGTTTATCCAAAAGAGCCTGCACTCTTATTTAATACTTCAGAATATGCCCCATCCGTAATTGTTTCGTTTTAAGATAGCGCAGATCATATGCTGTGGCATTCATCTGAATCGGAACTCTCTGATTGATCCTGATTCCAAATTCCTCCAGCTGATAAACCTTATCCGGATTATTTGTCAGCAGACGCAGCTCTTTTACTCCCAGATTTCTCAGAATCTGTGCCCCAATATAGTATTCTCTTTCATCCCCCGCAAATCCAAGTGCCAGATTTGCTTCCAGTGTATCCATGCCCTGTTCCTGAAGTTCATAGGCACGAAGTTTATTGATCAGTCCGATTCCTCTTCCTTCCTGTCTCATATAAAGAAGTATTCCCCTTCCCTCTTTCTCAATCTGAGACATAGCTGCTGCAAACTGCTGTCCGCAGTCGCAACGCTGAGATCCAAAAACATCTCCTGTCAGACACTCCGAATGCACACGACACAGAACATTTTTTCCGTCTCCGATCTCACCTTTTACCAAAGCCACATGATGTTCACCATTAAGACGGTTTACAAATCCATATGCCATAAATTCTCCATATTTGGTAGGCATTTTTGTAGTCGTCACGCGATCCACCAGAATATCATGGCATTTACGGTAGTTCTGAATATCTTTGATCGTTATGAATTTCAGATTCCACTTTACGGCAAGCTCCCGCAGCTCAGAGGTCCGCATCATAGTACCGTCTTCTCTCATAATTTCACAGCAAAGCCCACACTGTTTTAATCCTGCAAGTCTGCAGAGATCTACCGTTGCTTCTGTATGTCCGTTTCTTTCCAGTACACCATTCTTCTTTGCCAGAAGCGGAAACATATGTCCGGGACGTCTGAAATCTTCGGGTTTTGCATTCTCATCCACACATTTCATGGCAGTAACAGATCGTTCCGCTGCGGAGATTCCTGTACTGGTACTGATATGATCTACAGAAACCGTAAAAGCAGTCTCGTGATTATCAGAATTTTCCTCTACCATCTGGGGAAACTGCAGTTTTCTGACATATTCCTCAGACATCGGCATGCAGATAAGTCCCTTTCCATGAGTTGCCATAAAGTTAATATTTTCTGTTGTGGCAAACTCTGCCGCACAGATAAAATCTCCTTCATTTTCTCTGTCCGGATCATCCGTTACCAGAATAATTTTTCCATTTCGAAGTTCTTCCAGAGCTTCTTCTACTGAATCAAATCTGTTCATTATTTCTCTCCTTATGCGCTATATTTTTCTGCTGTTAACCGGGCAAAATCATCCGTATTGGCCGCTTATCTGATCTGGTCAAAATCCATACTTACTCAGAAAATCTCTTGTAATATTGCTTTTTGATGGCTGTTCTTTCACAGGTGTTATTAATTTCTCCACATATTTTCCAATAATATCTGTCTCAAGATTAACCATATCCCCTTCTTTACGTTCTCCGAGAACTGTAATCTTTACTGTATGAGGAATTGCAGAGATAGAGAAATCTTTTTCCGAAACTTTTGCCACTGTAAGGCTGATTCCATCAATTGTTACAGAACCTTTTATGACTATATATTTCATGATCTGGTCTGAGGTCTGAATCGTGTACCATACAGCATTATCATCTCTGTGGATTTTTGTGATTCTTCCCGTTCCATCTACATGCCCTGCAACAATATGTCCTCCGAATCGTCCATTTGCAGGCATTGCCCTTTCCAGGTTTACATGCTGCCCCGGTGAAAGCTGAATCAGCGCAGAACGGTTCAATGTTTCGTGCATCACATCTGCCGTAAAACCATTTTTCAGACATGCAGTTACAGTAAGGCAGATTCCATTTACAGCTACGCTGTCTCCTGTTTTCAGGTCATCCAGTATTTTCTCTGCCTGTATCGTAAATACCGCTGAATTTGCTCCTTTTTTTATTTTTTTTACAGTTCCCAGTTCTTCAACAATTCCCGTAAACATTTCTCTTCACCTCACTCTCTATAAGAAAATCATCTCCCAGTCTGATTATTTCACTGTTTTTTAATAATACTGCGCTGACAGGATCAGGAAATCCCTTTCCTTCCACCGGCGTCTTTGCTTCTTCGCCTCCAAAAAGTTTAGGTGCTATATAAGTCTGAACTTTCTGAACAATACCGCTTTCCAGTGCTGACCAGTTTAAAGAACCCCCTCCTTCCAGCAAAATACTGTCTATCCTTGCAGCTCCCAGAAGTTCCATTAATCTGTTTAAATCTATGTGTCCGTTTTTCTCCGGAACATACAGAACCTGGCATCCCATTTCTTCATAATTCTTTATCTTCTGCTGGTCTTTACTGCTGCTTGCAAGGATTGTAGGAATTGTCTTTGCTGTTCTTACAATCTTAGATGTCAGTGGTGTTCTCAGATGGGAATCGCAGATAATACGCACAGGATTTCTGCTGTTTTCCAGTCTGCAGGTGAGCATCGGATCATCTGCCAGCACAGTTCCCACCCCAACCATAATTCCTGTATATTTCAGTCGCTGTTTCTGTACATGAATTCTGGCAGCTTCTCCTGTCACCCATTTGGATTCACCTGTATATGCGGCAATTTTTCCATCCATAGTCATTGCATATTTCATGACCACATACGGTTTTTTATTTTGGATGTAATAAAAGAATGCTTCATTCAATTTATCACACTCTTCTTTTAAAATATTTTCTGTTACTTCAATTCCATGATCCTTCAAAATCCGGATTCCTTTTCCTGCAACCAGCGGATTAGGATCTGATGATCCGATGATCACGCGTCTGATTCCGGCCTCCAGGATTGCATTCACGCATGGAGGCTGTTTTCCATAATGGCAGCAGGGTTCTAAAGTAACATATATAGATGCACCTTCGGGTTCTTCCGTACACACTGCCAGAGCTTCTCTCTCCGCATGGAGTCCACCGTATTTTCTGTGATATCCCTGACCAATGATCCTTCCGTTTTTAACGATCACAGCACCTACCATCGGATTAGGTGCTGTAAAACCCATTCCTTTTTGTGCCAGTTCCAAAGCCATTTTCATATACTGCCTGTCCTGTTCTATATCCGTTGTGTTTTTCAATCCATCATCTCCTGCTCTTTTATAACAATTCCATAAAATAAAGCCCCGGTGTTTTTTCAACATCCAGGGCTTGGTAATTAATATTTGATATGAATTATCTTCCAATGAATCTGACTCTTTATTTCATCACTGAAATCACTTTAATTGATATAAAAAAGCTCTGGAATAAATTAATTATTCCAGAGCAGTCAGCTTTCATAGATCAGTTAATTCTTCTGTATCTCTACTGTTATCTTCTTTCATCCAGACTGTACTGTCGGCTTCGGAATTACACCGAATCATGCCTTACGGCTCGTGGGCTTTACCACCGGTAGGGAATTGCACCCTGCCCTGAAGATCTTATTTTATTTTTATCAGCAATTTTTACAATTTACCTTGCTGATGTCTGACAGTATACTCTTAACTTTTATCTCTGTCAAGTTTTTTTTCAGGAAAGTAACCCTCTTACCATCTCTGCATTAAATGTCACACCTGTCAGGTGATCTACTTCAATCTGATACAGGGCATTGGCTGCGATATGCTCTGCTGCCTGTTCCAGATCACGAATACCGCTTGTATTTTTATGCAATTCAACGATGGCATCCAGACCGTCTTCTGTTACTACACATTCTTCTGCTTTCAGGCTCATGCGTTTCAGAACTTTCGGAAGAACGTATTTGGAGAAGATGATCTTCTTCTCTTCTGATGTATAATCCGGGATATCAATCACCGCGAAACGGGACATCAGAGGTGCGCTGATCTGGGATTTATCGTTTGCCGTAGCAATAGGATAAACGCCCACTGTAGGCACCATACATTCCATATAGTTATCTGTAAATCCAAGGTTGTCAAGCAGAGTAAGAAGTACGTCTGCAGGATTTCCGTTGCCCTTACCTGACGCTGCTTTATCAAGCTCGTTGATAATAAATACAAGATTGGATTCTCCTGCTGCCGAGAAGGCTTCCATGATGATTCCGGGCTTTGCGTTTGCATAGATTCTGGAACTTCCTGTAAGCTGTTCCGGATCATTGATGGAACTCATGTCCAGAGTTGTCCAAGGCAGTTTCAGGATGCGGGCAACTGCGTATGCAATCTGGGATTTACCTGTACCCGCAGGGCCTACAAGGAGAAGTCCGTATGCAGGAAGTGTATGGGTACGGTTGATCTGGATGATTGTTTCAATGATACGCTGCTTTACAGATTCCATTCCGTAGAGTTCCTCATCAAGGATCCTGCGGGCTTCCTGAGGATCGATTGCTTCAAAGTAATTGCTCTTCCACTGTACATTCATCATGATGGAAAGTGCTCTCTGAGCATGACGTCTCTCCTCCGGAGATACTTCGTGTGAACGGGCAACTGCAAGGTTTCTTCTCGCCCAGAGACGGATATTGTCCGGCAAGGTTCTGCCTGCGCAGGTCATAAAATCAGTAATGCTCTGGATGCTTGTCAGCTTCATTTCATCCCCTGTCTCTTCCTCATCTTCATCCTCAATAATCTCTGCCGGCGCACTGCTTGCCAGAAGTCTCTCGATCATAAACTGAAGAAATCCGTCCTCTGCGGAAAGCTTGGTACCGCCACCAAATGCTGTCTCACGGATCTTATAAACTGCATATCCGTTCTCCTGGTTCTGTCCGGAAAGACGTACATTAATGTGGTTCTCTCCAAGCCATTTCAGAAGGCTTACGAATCTGGAATCAATGCTTAAAATGTCTGCGCTAAAGTTTCCGTCTTCTTCTTTAAATTCAAAGGAAGTACGTTTGATCGGATTGGTAAAGATACCGCAGGAATGGTGTTTCCACTGGCGGCTGCTGTTGTCCAGGATCATAATCGGTTTCTCAGGAGAAGTCTCCTTTTCATTGGACTGGAAAGTAGTATAGGTACATTCAGACTGTACACCTGGTTTCTTATCTGAAGCACCGCTGAAATCAAATACTGGCATGGTGATTACTCCTTTTATTTTATCCTTGTTCCGTGTAATTTTTAATTTATAACTCTTTATTATTCTAGCAGAATCTTTCGTTTTAATCAATTCCAGAAACGTACTTAATGCATATTTATTCCGTCAAAGTCATTGACGGTAACATCCGCAGGCTTTATAATAGGAATAACTGAGAATTTCCAGAAACTCTCTGGGAAATCGAAATTCACTTTTAGGAGAACAAAATGAGCAAAATTATTTTAACCGGTGACCGTCCAACCGGCCGCCTTCATGTTGGACATTATGTTGGTTCATTATCCGAGCGTGTTCGTTTACAGAATTCCGGCTTATATGATGAAATTTATATTATGATTGCAGATGCACAGGCATTAACAGATAACGCAGAACACCCTGAGAAAGTTCGCCAGAATATTCTCCAGGTTGCGTTGGATTACCTTGCATGCGGCATTGATCCTGAGAAATCCACTATCTTTATCCAGTCCATGGTTCCGGAGCTTACAGAGCTTACTTTCTATTATATGAACCTTGTTACTGTAGCACGTGTGCAGCGTAACCCTACTGTTAAATCTGAGATCCAGATGCGTAATTTCGAAGCAAGCATCCCTGTCGGATTCTTCTGTTATCCGATCAGCCAGGCGGCAGATATCACTGCTTTCCATGCTACTACTGTTCCGGTTGGAGAAGACCAGCTCCCAATGCTTGAACAGTGTAAAGAGATCGTGCACAAATTTAACACTGTATACGGGGAAACCCTGACAGAGCCGGAGATCATTCTGCCATCCAATAAAGCATGTCTCCGTCTCCCTGGTATCGACGGAAAGGCCAAAATGAGCAAGTCTCTTGGCAACTGCATCTATCTTGCAGATGAAGAAGCAGATGTTAAGAAGAAAGTTATGTCCATGTTCACAGACCCGAATCACCTTCGTGTGGAAGATCCGGGCCGTGTAGAAGGAAACCCTGTATTTATTTATCTGGACGCATTCTGCAAACCGGAATACTTCGCAGAATTCCTGCCTGAATACCAGAATCTGGACGAGTTAAAAGCACACTATACACGCGGCGGTCTGGGTGATGTTAAAGTTAAGAAATTCCTGAACAAAGTACTCCAGGCAGAACTTTCTCCGATCCGTGAGAGACGTAAATACTGGGAGCAGCATCTGGATGACGTATATGAGATCCTGAAAGAGGGAAGTAAAGTTGCTGAAGCGAAAGCAGCACAGACACTTCATGATGTACGTTCCGCAATGCAGATCAACTACTTCGATGATAACAGTCTGATCAAATAAGCATTTTATATTTTCAAAAAGTTCCGTCTATGATGCGATTCATAGCCGGAACTTTTTATATAAGTATTTATTATCATAGATATTTTCAGGATTCCAAATCCTTCTTTACTGTCTTCCTTCTGAGCTTCTTTGCCTCGTAAAGTGCCCTGTCTGCCTCCTTCAGCACATCAGCGATCACAAGCCCGTTTCTGCATATCACAGACGTGCATCCTGCCGACAGTTCCACATAATATTCTTTATCCGAACTGCGGTTAAAAATTTCATTCTCTTCCCTCACTTTTTCTATGATCCGCTGCCCGTCTTCCATATTTCCCAGAATGACCACACAGAATTCGTCACCGCCGATCCTGCCTACAATTCCCTCTTTTCCCACAACAGACTTCAGGGTCTGTGCGCAGTGTCTGATGGAAAAATCCCCCTCTATGTGTCCAAATGAATCATTGATTTCCTTTAGATGATCCAGATCCGCAAACAGGATCACCATCTCTTTTCCTTCATTCTCCTTATTCATCTGAAGAGTTTTTTCCATAAAACCTCTGCGGTTCATACATCCTGTCAGTGCATCGGACTCGGAAATGAAATTCAGGACTTCATTTTTCTCCCTGATCTCCTGAACCAGAGCCTCCAGTTTCCACTGCATATCTTTCTGTTCCCTGGACATCTGATACATACGCAGCATATTGCCGATCTGACGGCTGATAAGATAAAACAGCGCCAGATTGGATGGATTGATCTCTGCCACCAGAATTCCATACTGCATTTCTCCTGAAAAAAGACACAGGAGCGTTGCCACATAATTCCGTCCGTTCCTCTTTCTGGTAACAATCATTCCTCTGCCTGCACAGATAGTAGAAACTTCCGGCCTCTCGTCCTCTTTAAATGAGATGATCTGCTCTCCGGACTGATAGGCAGCCAGATACATCCGTTCCGGGCAGTGCCATTCTTCATTCCTGAAATGTGCAATAGGTTCCTTAAATATATACAGATAAGATGCTTCTGCTTTCAGCGCATGAAGCTTCACCAGCGCACGTCTGTACATCTCCTGTTCATCATCCATATGGCACAGCATATCCTTGGAAATCAGCGGCACAAACCAGCTCTCCTGCTGAAACGTACTGAAATAGTCTTTTTCACCTTTTATGATATATGCCAGGATCTTATCATGCAGCTGTCGTTTTCTCAACAGCAGATTGCTGATTGCTTCTTTATGGATTTCTTTTCTCTGCAGTTCCATCTGCACACACTCATCCGTAAATCTATCAAAAACCTTCAACAGGGAAACACCGCTGATATATTTACTGATCTCACTGTCAAAAAGTTTCTGAAGGCCTCTTTTTATATTCTCTTCACTCTCAGGGATCCTGAAATCCACTTCCATGATGGACCAGAGATATTCCTTCGCTTTATATTTTAATACAATATCGGTATTCTCCACCAGGATCTCTTCCAGGCATTCTTCTATATAGCTTTCTGAAATCCATTTCCAGACATTCTTTTGTGTGTGGACAGAATTTGGATCCTGCCAGCAGGTCTGCATGCTGCATCCACAGGACTCTCTCAGTCTCAGTTTCGCCGGCACTACCACGGAATGACATTTCTTACCTTTGCACAGTTCTGCTGCACCGATCACTGCCATATATCCCATATCAAATGCATTCTGAAGCACGGTAGTAAGAGGGGGATTCATGGTTTCCGCCAGCTCCCAGTCATCATATCCTGTAATCGCAATATCTATTCCGACTATCATTCCTCTTCTGGCGCATTCCCGGTATGCTGTCTCTGCCATTACATCGTTGGCGCAGATCATAGCTTCCATATCTGGAAAGCGATCCAGCAGCCGGTTCACCTGTTCCTTGACACAGGAAGAAAAATCCCCATATGCAATCCTGCTCTCATCAAAGGAAATCCCGTATTCTTTCATTACATCGTAAACAGCCTGCCGCCTCTCACGGGCATCTGTATTCCCATGAGGACCTGCAAGATAAGTAAAGCTGCGATAACCATGATCCCTTACCAGATGTTCGACAATCCCATACATGCCATGGTAATTATCCGCAATGATAGAGGTAGAAGTTCCGGAGCAGTCCCTCTCTTCTACCAGAACACGGGGTTTATCTTTATATCTGTCCAGAAATGTTTCCCGCTCCTTCTCATCCAGGAAAATACACAGAGAACCATATGCTATGATCAGCGCATCTACATCTGCAAATGCCTGATAATCATATGCTGCATTAAACTGGTAATCATAATCATCTTCTGTATCTTCTCCAAAGTATGATTTATAATAATAGCTGCTGTGAATTCCAAGAAAAAACAGAACATTGATGTCCATAGATCTGGCCGCATGGAAAATCCCCTGCATCAGATCCATCGTGTGGGGTGAATTTGCATTTCCGATCATCACTCCAATGGTATATCTTTTCTTCATACGCATGCTTCCTTTCAATAACCAACACGCCTTTATTTCGTTTTATTTTACAATATTTTTCTATTTCATTCAATATATTTTAGCAATTTTGCCTTTATTCCCACCTGACTTACCTGATTTTCGTCAGAGGAATCTGGCAGTCCCTCTTGCATTTTATCTGATTTAATATAGCGTCATTTTATAAATATTTATAGATTTCATTTATAAGAAAGTATGGTATACTATAACTATCTTTTAAGAAATTATGAGGTTAAATACATATGAACAAGATTTATCTGGATCAGGCAAGTACTTCTTTCCCGAAAGCTCCCTCTGTGGCAGATGCTGTATATCATTATCTTTCCAAGGCACCCGTAAATGTAAACCGTGGAACCTATCAGGATGCCTATGATACCGAAGAACAGATATTTGAAACCAGGGAGCAGCTCCTGAAGCTTTTCCATTTTTCTTCAGGAAAAGGGAAAAATGTAATCTTCACTCCCAATATCACCACCAGTCTGAATGTCCTTTTAAAAGGACTCCTGAAACCCGGTGACCACGTTCTGGTCACTTCCATGGAGCATAATGCAGTCATGCGTCCCCTGGTACAGCTCACCGGTCAGGGAGTAATTTTTGACCGGATTCCATGTACATCAGACGGCTCTCTTCTTCTGGAGCAGGCCAAGAAACTTCTCACTCCCCGGACCCGGCTTCTGGTCTGTCTTCACGCCTCCAATGTATGCGGCACCATCATGCCTGCCAGAGAGATCGGCCAATTCTGTCGGGAACACGGACTTTTATTTATTCTGGATACTGCCCAGACTGCCGGAACCATTCCTGTGGATATGGAAGATTTCCAGATCAGTGCACTGGCTTTTACCGGTCATAAGGGGCTTCGCGGGCCTCAGGGTACAGGCGGATTTCTCATACGCAGCGAACTGGTCAGCCAGATCGATCCTCTGCTCAGCGGAGGAACCGGAAGTGCTTCCCACACAGAAGAGGTTCCGGATTTTCTCCCGGATCGCTTCGAACCCGGAACTCCCAATATTCCCGGAATCCTGGGACTTCATGCAGCACTTGAGGATCTTTCCCGGACTTCTATGGAGGAAACTTTTCAGCACGAAATGATGCTGACCAGCTATTTCATTCAGGGAATCCTGGATCTGGATCCGGCAGAGAAACATCTTCGGATCATTGGAAAAAAAGATACTGCTGGCAGATGTCCGGTTGTGTCTGTTCAGACCCTGGATACAGATATTGCACTGGCTGCCTTTGAATTGGACAATAC
This sequence comes from Blautia luti, assembly GCF_033096465.1. Taxonomy (NCBI): domain Bacteria; kingdom Bacillati; phylum Bacillota; class Clostridia; order Lachnospirales; family Lachnospiraceae; genus Blautia; species Blautia luti. Next base: position 2,558,402 of record NZ_AP028156.1, read on the forward strand.
CTATGGGATCATGACCCGTGTAGGGCTTCATTGTGCGCCATCTGCACATAAGACATTGGGGACGTATCCCACTGGCACTATCCGTTTTTCTTTTGGCCCGGAAAACACAGTTTCTGAACTGGATCAGGCTCTGGATGCACTTGCACATATCACAGAAACACAAAGTAAAAGAGGGAGGTAACACCCTATGGAATTTAAACAACTGGAAGCCTTTGTGGCTGTAGTAGATTATGGAAGCTTTTCAGAGGCAGCCAGAAAACTTTACCTGACCCAGCCTACTATCAGCACTCACATCCGTTCCCTGGAAGAAGAACTTCATACCCGGCTGATCATCCGCACGACCAAAAAACTCACTATCACGCCCAAAGGTTATCAGCTCTACGACAGTGCCGTCCGTATGCTGGATATTCGCAATAACCTTTTTGAAAACTTTACCGGTTCGAAGAAACAGATCATTGATCTGGCGGCTTCCACCATCCCTTCTTCCTATCTTCTCCCAGAACTTATGGCAGGTTTCGGCAGAATGTATCCGGATGTATATTTCCACTCCTGGCAGACAGACAGTGCCGGAGCTATCAGCCGTGTTCTGGACGGAAGCGTAGATCTAGCTCTCACCGGGCAGAATACAGGAGATGACAGTTGTATATTTATTCCTTTCTGCCAGGATGATATGGTGATCGCCACTCCTGTAAATGACCATTACCTGCAGCTGAAAGAACGCCCTGTTACATTTTCTGATTTTCTCAAAGATCCCATTATCATCCGCGAAAGAGGTTCCGGTACCAAAAAGGAAATGGACATCTTTCTGGAAAACGCCGGAATTGAGCCTTCCAGTCTGAATGTTGTGGCGCGGATGAATGATCTGGAATCTATCAAAAAATCCATTGTAAATGGTCTGGGCATTTCCATTCTTTCTGCCAGATCCGCAGTGGATCTGAAAAAAACAAAACAGATCCTTCTGTTTCCATTAGAGGGAACTGCTCATAAACGCAGTTTTTATATTGTTTGCAGCAAAAACAGGATCCTGAAGGCCCATGTCCGCCAGTTTATTCAATATGTAAAAAATTATTACTTATAGTATCTTTCTGAGAAATTCCGGCAATCTCCCATTACAGCATTGCAATTCCTGCCGGTTTCCTGTACAATACTTTTATATTGTAAAGTATGAAACAGGAGGTAATTTATTATGGCTTTTGATATCACACCCTATGTAGATATGTCCCCTAAGGAGGTTCGTGAACTGATCCGTAAAGGAGTTATCGATTTTCCTACCGCCGGTATGTGCCGTGGTTATGCACAGGCGAATCTGGTAATCCTGCCGCCGGAATATGCCGCAGATTTTGAGGAATTTGCGCATAAGAATCCATTCCCGTGTCCGATCCTTGAAATCATTAAAGGTACTCCTGAGACCCACGATATGGGCGAGGGCGGAAATATCTGCACAGATATTCCGAAATATCGAATCTATGAAAACGGCGTATTTACAAAAGAGACCACGGATGCTTCCGAATACTGGAAAGAAGGATATGTGGGATTTCTCATTGGCTGTTCTTTCTCTTTCGAAGAAGCATTAATCAGAGAAGGAATTGAAATCCGCCACATTGCACAGGGAAGAAATGTACCTATGTTTAAGACCAACATCCAGACAGTTCCTGTCGGACCATTCTCCGGCCCTATGGTCTGCTCCATGCGCCCGATGACACCGGAAAACGCGAAAAAGGCTTACGATATTACTTTCAAAATGCCGAATGTTCACGGTGCTCCTGTACATATGGGCGATCCAAAGGAAGTTGGTGTTGCCGATGTTATGAAACCGGATTACGGAGAGGCTGTTGATATTTACGAAGGTGAAATTCCTGTATTCTGGCCATGCGGTGTTACTCCACAGGCAGCAATCGAAAACGCAAAACCACCGATCGTTATCACCCATGCACCGGGACATATGTTTATCACCGATATTCCAAATGCAGAGCTGAATGACTATCTGGAGGCTAAGAAAAAAGAGAACTAATGCAGTTTACATTTCCCAATTATTATAAAAAATTCTCCTGCATTGCAGGAACCTGTCCCGATACCTGCTGCGCTGGATGGCAGATTGTGATCGATGACAAAACCTTAAAGAAATACCAGCATTTCAAAGGACCATTCCGCAATCGTCTACATAATGATATTGACTGGAAAGAACATATTTTCCGCCAGTATGACCGGCGCTGTGCATTTCTGAACGAGGAGAATCTGTGTGATATTTATACCGAGGCCGGACCGAAAATGTTCTGCAAGACCTGCCGCAATTATCCGAGGCATATTGAAGAATTTGAAGGCTTGCGGGAGATTTCTCTTTCGCTTTCCTGTCCGGAAGCTGCGAGGATCCTGTTATCACAGAAAGAAAAAGTTCAATTCGTTACCAGAGTAAAAGATACCCGTGAAGAAGTTTACGATGATTTTGATTATCTTCTGTTTACTGCTTTAATGGATACCAGAGATGCGCTTATAGAAGTGATCCAGGACAGAACAGTTCCTATACAGAAACGCCTGTGGAAAGTGCTGGCAATTGCACATGATTTCCAGTTATGCGTAGATAAAAATGAACTGTTTCAGTGGGAAGACATCCGGAAACGTCATGAGATTTCCGGATATGGAGATGCCTTCTGCAGCAAAATTGCTTCTCGAATAAACCTGAATAACAGAAGTGGAACAGCAAATACAGCGATCCATGAATTATTTAAAGAAATGTGGAAAACTGTTGTCCCGGAAATGGAAGTTCTCCGCCCAGGTTGGCAGGAATACTTAAGGGATTGTCTGACTCCGTTGTATAAAGAAGATACAGATCCACTGTATGACTCAGGAAATCTTTATTCTCATCATAAAAGCGAATTTGATCACTGTTATCCTGACTGGCAGATCCAGGAAGAACAGCTTCTGGTTTACTGGATCTATACTTATTTCTGTGGTGCAGTTTATGATGATGAAATCTTTGCCAAAATTAAAATGACAGTTGTCTGTACCCTGTTTATCCATGAACTAAGTATTGGTACTTATCTGAAAAATAACCGCCAGTTCAGTCTGAATGACCAAATTCAGATCTGCTATCAGTTCTCCAGAGAGCTGGAACATTCGGATCTTAATCTGAATAAATTTGAGGAACTGATGTCAGAAGATAAGACTTTCTCTTTTGAAAATCTGTTGAGAATATGCTGATATAAGTTTTATAAATTTTCCTTATAACTGTCAAAAAACCTTGCTGACTACAGAAGTATTACTGTTAAAGTATTTATCTGTACAGCAAGGTTTTTATGTTTTACACTATTTGTCCATATCTGCTTTCTTTCTGGAATCTTCTCTGACCATATCACGCAGGCTCTTCATGTATTCACTAAAGCTGCATTCTTCCGTCCCATAAGTCATTTGCAGATCATATTCCAGTGGAATCCAGGTGGAGAGATCTGCTTCGTTATGCTGGATCAGTGCCTCTAATTTATCCAGTGCTTTATAAATCTTTGCTTCCAGAGTTTCCAGTGCTTCCATTTCAGCAAATAAGTCTTTCAGGTCTGTTCTGTATGGTTCCGGCAAAGTATCCAGCAGTTCCTCCATCACATGATTCTCATTGTCTGAATCTGCGGATGTTTTCTCAAACGCAGGAATGTCTCCTGTAATCGCCTCCCCCATATCATGGAACATACACATTTTAATCACTTTGTCTATGTCTGCCTCCGGGAACTCATCCTGCATGAAATAAGCCATCACAGTAAGACGCCAGCTGTGCTCTGCCACACTTTCATGCCGTCCCGAGGAGGTATAGGAATGTCTGGTATTACACTTTAATCTCTCTGCTACTTTTAAAAAATCCAGAAATGCTCTGCTATCCATATGTATCTTTCTCCTGTTTATAATGCATCAGTATTGTATAAATCAGGCGGAAACTCAAATCAGTTTACCGCCTGATATCATAACTATTTTCTGATTCAGTTCAAACTAATTTATCCAAAATGGAATGCCCAATGGTTCCTTCCGGCATTTTTACCTGGAAATTGTCTGCAACGGTTGCTCCAATGATTGCAAATGTGTTTTCATCTTCCAACCTGCCACCCTGTTTCATCCTGGGTGACCAGGAAATAAATGGTACATATTCTCTGGTATGGTCTGTTCCTGTATAAGTCGGATCGTTTCCGTGGTCTGCTGTGATGATCAGAAGGTCATCGGATGTCATTTCATTCATCAGTACACCCAGATTCCTGTCAAATTTCTCGATTTCCCGTCCATATCCTTCCGGATTTCTGCGGTGTCCCCAGAGTGCATCGAAATCTACCAGATTGGTAAAGCAGAGTCCGTGGAAATCCTTCCTGCTGAGGTCAATGGTCTGCTCCATTCCATGTACGGAACTGTTGGAATGCAATGCCTCTGTCACACCCTCTCCACAGAAAATGTCATTGATCTTTCCTACGCTGATCACATCATATCCTCCATCTTTCAGGGCATTCATAGCAGTTAATCCCGTTGGCTTCAGCGCATAGTCGTGACGGTTGCCTGTACGTTTAAACTCGCCTTTCTTCCTGCCAACATATGGTCTGGCTATAACACGGCCTACACGCCATTCATCTTTCATTGTGATCTCACGCGCGATCTCGCAGCAGCGATAAAGATTCTGAAGATCAAAGGTTTCTTCATTTCCACAGATCTGCAAAACAGAGTCAGCAGAGGTATAGACAATCATCGCGCCTGTATTAATTTCTTCCTCTCCCAGCTCCTCAATGATCTCTGTACCGCTGGCACTCTTATTTCCAATTACACGTTTGCCACAGCGTTTCTCAAGTTCTGCGATCAGTTCCGGTGGAAATCCTGTATCTGTAAAAGTCTTAAATGGTTTCTCTGTCTTGATTCCCATCATTTCCCAGTGTCCAGTCATAGTATCCTTACCATTGCTGGCTTCGCTGACGCGCATGAAACGTCCCATTGGTTTCTCTACTGTCTCCATCTTTCCTCCCTGATGAAGATTTACCATTCCCATTTTCTGCAGATTGGGAATATCCAGAGTTCCCATACGATCCAGAATATGTCCGAAAGTGTCTACGCCTGTATCTCCGAATTTCTCTGAATCAGGCATTGCACCAATTCCCAGAGAATCCAGAACGATTACAAATATTCTTTTATATTTTTCCATTTCGTTCACCATATCCTTTCCTTTTTTCTATGGCACCATTCAGCTCTTAACAGACTACGGTTATGCTAATGCCAGCAATTCTTTTCCTTCTTTCAGTCGTGCATAAAACTGTGGATAGAAGTCCTGATCCTGATCATATGGCTTAAAATAAAATCTGTTCACTACAAAAAGATTCAGATTTCTGATCAGGTCTGAGTCCTGTGAATTGTATAGTACTTCCTGTACATCCAGCAGAAAATAATGCCAGTCATTGATAAATCTCTCATAATTTTTCAGATCCGGTGTATCGATCCATTTCTTTACTTTAATCTTACTGCGGTTTGTTTTCGGACATTCATGGACCTGAAGAATATATTTGAACCCGCCGTCTTCATAAAATCTTCCCAGGGGAAATAATCTGCAGAATCCCGGCCTGATGGCATGGATACTGCAGCGGCCTTCCTGATTGAGGAATACGCATTGTTCTGCTGCACCTGTCATTCGAAGATGTGGCAGGATATTACCATCTGATACACCCAGTTCCAGACATTCCTGCAAAAGCTGTTCAGCCGGTTTCTTTAAGCCAATTGATAATCGGTGTACATCAAATGGGTCTAAGATTACAGAATCACCCATTCCCTGACAGCAGTCACAGCAGCCTTCACAGTTGTGGCTATCTGCCTTTACCATATCATTGGAGTCATATAATTTTCCATCTGAAATTTCTTCCAGTGTCTGTTCTCTACGCATAGTGTATACTGTTTCCTTTCATTGCAGACAAATCAGGCACAATCATCTGCGCGCCTGACTTCCTGATTTTATTCGATCAGAATGCTTCTATTCCGCTGACGCCCCAGTCAGAAGCCAAATCTTTCATTCCCTCTAATACTTCTTCTCTGGAATATCCGTTATCATCCAGAAAATCTCCATCCATATCATTCAGGTACAGATAAAAGGTCAGAGCCAGTTCCAGATAATCCACGTCATCCTCTACCATTCCTTCATACAGCTCATTCTCTGCCTCATTGATCTTACCTTCTTCTGCAAGCTTCATAATAGATGCGAAAAGCTTATCTGCCTCTGTATAGTCTGCTTCGTTCTCAGGAAGTGTATAGGCAGGCTGCTGTTCATGAAGTAGAAGCTTCGCGATCAGTCTCCCTACATCCTGAATATTTCTTATCATATGATCATCCTGTACTGCCATATCTGTTTCATCCTTTCGATTTATTTTTAGTCCAGCTTCAGTCCTGCAAGTGCCTGTGCAAATGCATTATTCACCGATTCTTTGGCTTCTTTCTGCTGCTGTCTCATGTATTTCTGGACATCACGCTTGTTAACTCCTGCACCTTCTTTAGCTCTTCTTGCCTGAAAAACAGAAAGTTTTTCTTTGTATCCGCAGGCACAGATAAATGTCTCTTCTTTGCCTTTTACATACATTTCCATACGCTTATGACACTTCGGGCAGCGTGCATTGGTAGTTCGGGATATAGTTTCTTTATATCCGCACTCTCTGTCCTGGCATACCAGCATCTTTGCATTCTTTCCGTTCACTGCCAGAAGTTTCTTTCCGCAATTCGGGCAGATTTTATTCGTGAGGTTATCATGACGGAACGTTCCCTGCCCGGTTTTAATCTCATCTACAATGTCACAGGTATAATTTCTGATTTCTTTTAAGAATGTTTCCTGCTTCATCTTTCCTTTGACAATATTTCCAAGTTTCATCTCCCAGTCAGCAGTCAGTTCCGGTTTACGCAGTTCTTCAGGCACCAGTTCCAGAAGCTGTCTGGCCTTGGACGTCAGATAAATCTCATTTCCCTTCTTTTCCATCAGAAAACTGTTGAAAAGTTTCTCAATAATATCTGCCCTTGTAGCAACAGTTCCCAGACCGCCTGTTTCACCGAGAGTTTTTACTGCCTTCGCATCGTAGCTCTCCATATAGCGCACAGGATTCTCCATTGCAGCAAGAAGTGTGGCTTCTGTAAATCTTGCAGGCGGTTTTGTCTTTCCTGTGTTCACAGATACATGATCGATGTGCAGTTTCATGCCCTTTTTCATCTGAGGAAGTTTCTGATCTTTCAGCTTCTGTGCATCATCTGCTCCATCTTCCTCATCTTCATCAGTGTCCGCATTTTCGTATACTTCTTTCCATCCGCTGCTCTTTACAACCTTTCCGCTGGCTGCAAACACTTCCCCTGCTACTGTTCCCTCCATGCTTACCTGTTCATAAATAAAAGGAGGATACAATACACTTAAGAATCTTCGCACTACCATATCATAGATTTTACGTTCTTCGTTTGTCATATGGTCAAGCTGCACAAACTGTTCGGTGGGAATAATGGCGTGATGGTCACTGACCTTTTTATCGTCCACAAAGCTGGCGTTGGCACGAACCGGCTGATTCAGCAGTACACCTGCCAGTTTCCTGTACGGTCCCACTGCACAGGCCTTCAGGCGTTCTTTAATAGTAGGTACAATATCCTGGCCAATGTATCTGGAATCTGTTCTCGGATAAGTAAGGACTTTATGGTTCTCATAGAGTCGCTGCATGATGTTCAGAGTCTGCTTCGCGGAATACCCATATTTCTGGTTGGCTTCCCTCTGCAACGTAGTCAGATCATATAAACCAGGGGCAAAAGATTTCTTTTCTTTACTTGTTACAGAATATACTTCCAGGAACTGGCTGCGGACAGCATCTGCGATCTCCTCTGCTCTCTCCTTATTGAATGTTCTGAAACTCCTGCTCTTCGGTTCTCTCCATGTCCACACAGCCTCTCCGGCCTTCAGGGTAAGTCCATAATATTCCTTTGGTTTAAATGCACGGATCTCCTCTTCCCTTTTCGCGATCATTGCCAGTGTGGGGGTCTGTACACGGCCACAGGAAAGCTGTGCATTATATTTACAGGTAAGCGCCCTGGTCCCGTTCATTCCTACCAGCCAGTCAGCTTCTGCTCTTGCCACAGCTGCCCTGTACAGATTATCGTACTCGTGACCATTTTTCAGATTAGCAAATCCTTCTCTGATGGCTTTATCTGTAACTGAAGAAATCCACAGTCTGCGAATGGGTTTATGGCAGTCCGCTTTATCAAGGATCCAGCGGGCTACCAGTTCACCTTCTCTTCCGGCATCTGTGGCTATAATAATATCCTGTATATCTTTTCTGTAAAGCTGGGTCTTAACAACATTGTACTGTTTCCCTGTCTGGCGTATCACGACCAGTTTCATCTTATCTGGCATCATGGGAAGTGTGGACATTTCCCATTTCGTGTACTTTTTATCGTACTCTTCAGGATCTGCCAGCGTGACCAGATGACCCAGTGCCCAGGTAACAACATATTCTTTTCCTTCCAGGATACCGTTGCCTTTCTGTGTACAGTGCAGTACTCTGGCAATGTCTCTGGCAACAGATGGTTTCTCTGCAATTACTAATGATTTCATGTTTATGCTCCTCATGGATATCCGCCAGCGCACTGACGGATTTTTCTCTCCTGAAAGTATAGCATAGAACTTCCATCCATTCCAGAGTTTCCCCTTATTTTATGTTTATTTTATATCCTACACCTCTGACTGTTTCTACCAAATCTCCTGCTGTTCCAAGCTTCTGTCTGAGAGTCCTGATATGTACATCTACGGTTCTGCTCTCACCGTCAAACTCATATCCCCATACCTGATTCAGAAGCTGTGTTCGAGACAGCACGGTTCCGCTGTTTTTCAGCAGCAGACATAATACCTCATATTCTTTCAGTGTCAGGTTTATCTTCTTGTTATCTACTGTCACCACATGTCTGGCAGGACATACATACAGATTCCCTGCCTGGTATTCTTCCGCTCCATGATCCTCTGATCTTCGCAGCAGGGCTCGGATTCTGGAAATCAGTTCCATCATTCGGAATGGTTTGGGAATATAGTCGTCTGCCCCACTGTCCAGCCCGATCACTGTATCATATTCACTTCCTCTGGCAGTCAGCATGATTATGGGAAGTTTTCGGGTATCCGGACGGACACGTAATTTTTTTAATATGGAAATACCATCCTCTTCAGGAAGCATCACATCCAGAAGCAGCAGGGAAGGGTGCTCTTTTTCCAGTTCTTTCCAGAACAGGGATGGTCTTTCAAAACCTTTTGCTTCGAATCCCTGGCTTTTCAAGGTATAGATCACAAGTTCACGGATACTTTCATCATCTTCTACCAGATATATCATCATTCATTCTCCATTTTCTTTTTGTTATTTTTTACATATTCTTATTACAGTACCAGTACAGCGAAAATTAAGTATCTGGTATATGACGCAGGATGATTTCTCATATGCAAGGCGGAGGAATGAGGCGTAGCGGTGGCTATGGCGATTGACGACAACGCGGCATATGAAAAATCAGACAAGTCAATATGGCGGTTACTTAATATTCGCTGTACTAGTATAATAGTATACAGTTAAATCTTTCTGTTTTTTTATGTTAAAAGTTCGTAAAATGCTACATATTTTTTCACATTTATTTATAAAAATTTTATGTAATAACAGTAAAAATTTATTTGTAAAAATGTTTCAGAGATGTTATTATAACTTTGAAAATATTATGACGATACTTAAAAGTAAATTTTATGCCGTAATCTTTCGTACAAAAATAAGGAAGGTGAAATTTTGAAAACTTTTTTTAAGAAATACAGACACGGACTTGTGCTCAGTATTTACGGTATTGTTTATATTTTGGCATTCCGATATCTGGAAACCCGTCCGATCCACGGATACCATATCGTACACACGGTATTCGATGATATGATCCCGTTCTGCGAGTATTTTATCATCCCCTATCTGCTATGGTTCCCTTACATGCTCCTGGCTGTTATTTATTTTGTTTTCTTTAATAAAAACAAACATGAATATTACCAGCTGGCATTTAACCTTATGACGGGTATGACCATTTTTCTGATCGTATCTTATGTTTATCCTAACGCCCAGCACCTTCGTCCTGCTGAGTTTCCAAGGAACAACCTATTTACCTCTATTGTGAAATGGCTGTACAAAACGGATACTCCTACCAATATCCTTCCAAGTATTCATGTATTTAATTCCCTTGCTGTTCATATGTCCCTGACTAACTGTGAAGCACTGAGGAACCGGAAGGGTATCCGTATCGCGTCCCTGACGCTGACTACCCTGATCATCATGTCCACTATGCTGCTGAAACAGCATTCTGTTATTGATGTATGTATGGGCGCAACACTTGCTCTGTTCGGTTATCTGGTATTTTATCCGGAGAGATTTCACGCAGTTTCACGTTCAAGAGTTTCTTATGCCAGTGAAACCGGCCATAATAATAATGAAAATTAAAAAATCTGCGCAGGAGTTGTTTTTCACTCCTGTGCAGATTTTTTTATGCTCTGAATCAGTGGATAATTATGATTTGTCTCTTCACTGCCTGTCCGTAACTGAATAACCGTCCCACGGTTTATCAGTTAAATCCATAAAATTTCTGGCTGATCTTATAAGCAGCTACAGACATCTTTCTTCCACCTCTTCCAGGCAGGTTCATCACTCTGCCAAAAAGACTGTGGCGGAGTTTTCTGTAAACCAGGCGGTTCTGTGTCTTAATATAATCCAGAAGTTCTTTCTTCTTCTGAAGTGCCTCCTCTGAACCGGCGCGGATCAGCATGATAGAAGAAATAGTTGTAATAATATCCAGGTAACTGAACATATAGTTCTTTAAATGTTTGTTCAGATTTCTGCAGTTAATGTATGCATCCACCATCAGTTTATTTACCCTGATCTGCTGATCGATACGGTGGATCATGACCTTCTCATTCACAGACTGATCATCACGTCCAATAAAGTAACGGTAGAAATTTACATCCAGATAATACAGATTCTTTACATATGGAAGGGGCTCAAAAGCAAACAGATTATCTACGTAAAAGGTATGCTTCGGAAGCTCCAGGTTACAGTCATGAAGAAGCTGTGTTCTGTAGATCATAGAATGCATCAGCAGATATTTACCCTTATGCATATGTACCTCATCCCATCCGAACATCCGTCCCTGTGGAAGGCATCTGCGGTACTGCATGACCTTTTTGTGAGATGCCCCCTGTTTCTCATAGACAAAATTGCAGATAAGAAGATCCAGTGTCTGAGGTCCTCTTGATAATTCATATAAGGTCTTCAGAATCTCTATATATGCTTCTTTGTTTACCCAGTCATCACTGTCCACAACCTTGAAATACAGTCCTGTTGCATTTCTGATTCCTGCATTGACTGCTGAACCATGGCCTCCGTTCTCCTGGTGGATTGCTTTTACAATAGTCGGATATTTCGCAGCATATTCATCTGCGATCTGGGCAGTTCTGTCAGAAGATCCATCGTTTACCACAAGGATCTCCACCTCTTCTCCTCCTGCCAGCAATGATTCTATACACTTTCCCATATAATCCTGTGAATTATAACATGGAATTGCAATACTTAACAGCTTCATCTCTTTTCCTCCTTGATATAGTTCGAATACGCCCCGAAAGCCGACGGGATTGCGTACTGTTTACCTGTCTGTTCTTTATCTGCGAAAATAAGCTCTTTTTCTTCTGTCTGTTCCAGGGATGATACCCTAATCCTGTATGCCTGCATTCTCCACTCAATGTGGGAAAAAATATGCTTAGCATCAGGCAGTTTCTCAATATACAATGGAACAAGTCCCAGATTTCGGACATATTCCAGTGCTTCCTCCTGGCTAAGATTTCCGGACAGATTGGGAAGCTCATACAAACCAGCCAGAAGCCCTTTATCCGAACGCTGGCGGATGGCAGTATATTCTCCATCCTGTATCACAAATACTGTCCTGTTCTCGGTTTTCCTTGCTTTTTTCGGCGCTTTTACCGGAAGTTCATCTACTGTGCCATGTCTGTATGCCATACATGCAAATGCAGCGGGGCACTTCTCGCATATCGCCTGTCCGTTGGGAACACAGATCACTGCTCCCAGCTCCATAAGAGCCTGATTAAAGTCTCCCGGACAATCCTGGGGCATGATCTCCTGAAGATCCCTTTCCATCTTTCGCCGGACTGACTGTCTGCTGATATCATCCCTGCTCTCTGTGATCCTGGATATTACCCGGAGTACATTTCCATCCACAGCCGGAACTGCCTTCTTATAAGCGATGGATGCAATTGCACCTGCGGTATAACTTCCTATTCCCTTTAACGATATAAGTGCCTCATATTCTTCAGGAAGTTTTCCCGCATATTCCTGCATGACTGTGCGGGCTGCTTCCTGCATATTTCTTACTCTGTTATAATATCCCAGCCCTTCCCATAACTTGAGTAGTTTTTCCTCCGGACATTCTGCCAGAGCTGCAATATCCGGCAGTTCTTTAATAAAGCGATGAAAATAGGGCTTTACTGCCTCTACTCTCGTCTGCTGAAGCATGACCTCAGAAACCCATGTATAATAGGCATTGTTTCGATCCCGCCAGGGCAGAGTCCGTTTATTCTTCCGGTACCATTTCAATAAGGGGATTACTATTTTTCCCAGTTCTTCCTGCATTTCTCTCTCCGTCTTCTTTTCACCGGTCTATCTGTTACAGTCTGATGGGAACCGGATCCTGTATTTCTATATAGTCTTCCCTGATCAGGCAGTCATATGCCAGCAGATGTACTCCTGCATTTTGGGCCTTTTGTAAAACTTCCCCGAATTGAGGATGTGTACTCCAGTTGGGTTCAAATTCCCTGATTCCCTTCATCTGGATCACGAACAGAAGATATGCCTCATAACCGTCTTCCTGACAACGGATCAGCTCTTCCACATGCTTGACGCCTCTCTGAGTAGGCGCATCCGGAAATCTGGCAATATCATTCTCTTCCAGAGTCACTCCCTTGACCTCTATGAAAGCCTTTCTGCAGGGTGATTCTACATAAATATCGAATCTGGAATTCCCATAGACTTTCTCAGTTTTCAGGGTTACCTCTTCCGGAAAAAGTCTTCCTGCACGGATCCATTCTGCTGCTGCTTTATTGGGCACCTGGGAATCCATATTGATCCATCTGCCGGATTTGTTCACGCAGATCAGATCATACTTCGTCTTTCTGGCAGGATTTACACTTTCTTCCAGGATCACCTCTGTTCCGGGAATAAGAAGTTCTTTGCATCTTCCCGTATTTTTTACATGAACCGTTTCTGTCTGCCCGTTCAGATCAACATGGGCAATAAAACGATTGGGACGATCAAGAAAAACTGCTCTCTTCGTGTTTTCATATTTCATGTCTTTTCTTCCTCGCTTGCTCTATCATACCATAAAATCATAAAAAAGACAGTTGAAATTTTTTCTTTTCTGCCATAAAATTAACAGTACAGCGTTTTTACAGAAAGGGATTTTATAATATGGACAGTATTATTTTCGATGTAGACGGAACCTTATGGGATTCCACAGAAATCGTAGCACAGGCCTGGACCTGGTATCTGCAGACCAGGGAACATATGGATATTACGCTGACTTCCCAACGGTTGATGTCTTTGTTCGGTCAGCTTCTTCCTGATATTGCCAGACAGCTTTTTCCTGATCTCAGTGAAGCAGAGCAGCTGCGCATTATTGACGGATGCTGTCAGGCAGAACATGAAGCTTTATTAAAAAAATGCGCTCCTCTCTATGAGGGGCTGGAACATACCTTGCAGGAACTTGGGAAAAAATATCCTCTTTTTATCGTCAGCAACTGCCAGGCAGGGTATATCGAAGTCTTTCTGAAAGCCACCGGTTTCGGTCACTATTTCAAGGGACATCTGTGTCCCGGAGATACCGGACTTGCCAAGGCAGCAAATATCAGAAAGATCGCAGAGACTTATGATCTGCAGTCTCCTGTTTATGTGGGGGACACTATGGGGGATTTTCAGGCATGTGAGAAAGCCAGGGTTCCATTTATATTTGCTTCCTATGGTTTCGGTCATGTAGAGAACCCATGGAAGTCTATTAAAAAGCCACTGGATCTTCTTGACCTCTGTCTCTGATTCCCTGTCACTTATCATCAGACCTGTCCTGCATCACCGGCAGATCTGATGCCGACAACTCCTTACGGATGCATGACTGCCAAAAGAAAAAGCAGCTTGAAAGGCCACAGACATTCTATTCTGGTGGATCTTCAAACTGCTTTTTTATTTCGTTATTTTTTACATTTTACTTTCAGATAATATACCAGTCCTGCAACGATCACAAGCAGAACCACTATGTAACCAATCTTGGCTGCAAGGCTTGTAGTAAACATATCTATCCCTGAAATGATACCGATCAGGATCAGTGCTACCCCACAGCCTTTCTCCATCTTCTTCTCATCGTAGAGTTTTTTGCGGACATCTGCGTTTCCGCCCTTCATAAAAATTTCCCCATGGCCTGTCAGGAGCATTACTCCCACGATCAGTGCCGCTGCTGTTAAAATCAGGTCTAAAGATCCCATAACTTCTCCTTTTCTTTCTGTATAAATTTCTGCAAAAATTTTCCTGTATAAAATTATCAGCATATGATTCCCGGCCGACAGTTTTCATGCTGATAACCATTAAGGCTGTCTGTTCTCTTTCAGACAGCCTTAAGCGCAGTTTCTCTTATTGCTTAATAGAAGCAGACGATCGGAACATTATACTGAATGATATTATAAAGCTCTGCTGCACTATCCGGCGGCATATTGATGCATCCGTGGGATCCTCCCTCCAGATAACGGTCTCCGCCGAAGTATGGCTGCCAGGAAGCATCATGAAATCCGATTCCTCCGTTAAACGGCATCCAGTAATTTACCTTTGTCTCATATTCGTATTTACCATTGGCAAGCTGCTTGCCTCTTAACACATCCGGGCTCTTCTTATAATACAGGGTATAAATTCCGGCTGGCGTCTGACGGTCTGCATACCTCATATCACCGGAAACAATGTCCGATTCAAAGATCACTGATCCATCCTGATAATAATACATATGCTGCCCTGACAGGTCTACCTCGATATAAGTGTTTCCAATATCATTGTATCCATGTGCATTGGCTGTCATGGAATAGATCGGATCTCTGGTTGTCTGTGTACCGGACTGGATCTCCTGTGTAAGCTGTGCTACCTCAGAAGCCTGATCAATCTGCCAGCCATACGCGGAACCGTAAACACTGACTGTTCTTCCGCTCGTAGTCTGGAATTCACGTTCTGTACCTACTGTATCATGAGCTGCTGCAAGCTGTGCCACATAATCTGCAATATGCTGCTGGAACGATGCATCGTCTCTGATCAGCTGGCCTTTCTCATCGAAATTCAGCCAGTCTTTAATGGTACTTCCGTCCAGAGTCACTGTCTCGTCTCCAAATGTATATGTGATGCTTGCTTTCGTAAAGTTATTACATGCATCCAGAGATGCCTGCAGATCCGGATCATCACTGGTAACTTCTGCTTTCACATATACGTCCGGATCACTATTGAAATCTACAGATGTCTCATTATCTGATACTGCTTCGGATAATGCATTATAGGCCTGGCGGAGGTCCAGTTCACTTCCTTCTGTCTCAGGAACGATCTCAAACTGGCCGTCTCCGTATGCCACATATGCATTCTCCGGCGCTACCTGATTCTCTTCCTGCGCGCAGTTAAGTGCTTTTACCTGCTCTTTAAGTTTCTGCTTATCATAAGTAGTATTCTCAGCTGCAGTGTAACTTCTGGTTTCAAAAAATCCCAGAACCCATTCATAGGATTTCTGCTCCTTCAGAAGTTTCAGAACACTGCCGTCTGAAACATAACTGTAACCGATCTGGTCACCGCTGATGGTCTGGGAGTCCTGATTACGCGAATCCACTTCTATAGAATAATTCTCCACTGTCTTCGCGATCTCCTGCTCTACTTCATATGCGGTTTTCCCTGAACAGTCAATTCCGTTAATAGTAGTACCTTCGAAAAATTTATCTGAATAATAATAAGATATTCCTGCGTAAGCTGAACCAGCCACAGCAAGGATCATCGCCAATGTAAGTCCTGTGATCTTCAATGCCTTGTGTTTCTTTTTCACCGGCGGTTCATAAGGGGCAAGATCTTCTTCTGCAATAGGCACATAGGCGATCCTGCTTGGTTTCGCAGATTTACGGACTGTACCTTCTGACCTTTCATTTCTCTCTTCGTTTTCGCCCATTTATATTCTCCTCTATAAAAATCGCTGTTTGTCAGCCCCTCTATTATAACATAATTCTTTTATTTTGCATCTGTTATTCATTTTTTTCTCAAAAAATTTACAAAAACCATGTGTCCTTTTCCAGACACATGGTTTTCATTCGATCAATTCTTATACACCCAGCCGTTTCTTCATGTCTTTCATCACATAAAAATACATAGCGATCAGCAGTCCTCCTGCCAGGATCCATGCTACAGGGCTTGCCATACATGCACCAAAATAGCTTTTATGTGCTGCCGCAACAGTTGCTGTCACACCTCTTCCGGTCAGTTCTGCCACACCTGCCAACATAGGCAGCAGACCATATCCCATACCCTGGATTCCATTTCTGAGTACATTTACGAAATGAAGCGGAATAAAGAATACCGCCACACACTTCACGTAAATATCCACCATAGGAATCACTTCTGCGGCATTATCTGAGATAAACAGATACGAGAAATATTTTCCGAAAAAGAAAATGATCACACCTGTTACAATTGCATAGATCACGCCCATGATATGTGCACAGTTAAATCCGGATCTGACTCTGTCCAGCTTACGTGCTCCCACATTCTGGGCATTATAAGTCGCCATGGTAGTTCCCAGTGCCACATATGCCTGTGTAAAAATATTCTCGATCTTATTTCCCGCAGTAAAAGCTGCCACTGCATAAGAGCCCAGAATATTCAAAGCTGACTGTACCATCATAGTTCCGATCGCTGTAATAGAATACTGAAGTCCCATGGGAATTCCCACTTCGATTTCTTTCCTGGACAGCTCCCATCGGAATTTCCAGTCATCTCTGCACAGCCGAAGCTCAGGTACACATTTTATGATATATGCCAGGCACAGCAGTCCAGAAACACCCTGGGCTGTAACAGTTGCCCAGGCTGCCCCAGCCACACCCATATGAAATACAATAATAAATACCAGGTCCAGCACAATATTTAAAACAGCCGCCAGGATCAGGAAATACAGGGGCGTTTTGCTGTTTCCCAGTGCACGGAGGATACTTGCCAGGATATTGTATAACACCTGGGCAAAAATTCCTCCGCAGATGATCATAATATAAGCATAAGCATCCTGAAAAATATCTTCAGGTGTATGCATAAATGTAAGCAATGACCGCATTCCCACCATGCTCACTGCTGTCATGATCACGGAGATCAGTACAGACAATATGGCAGCATTTCCCACTGACTGCCGCATTTCGTCCATTTTCCCTGCTCCGAATTTCTGTGATGTCAACACTGTAAATCCCGCAGTCAGACCCATCAGAAATCCTATGATCAGAAACATGATCGTTCCTGTGGATCCTACTGCCGCCAGCCCCTTAGTACCTACAAACTTCCCCACAATAATGGCATCTGCCATATTGTAAAACTGTTGGAATACATTTCCCATAAATACAGGGATGGTAAAATTAAGTATCATTTTCGCCGGTTTCCCGGCAGTCATGTCTGTCTGCATTCCAAAACCCTCCATTTTTCTGCAAGTTTAAACCTGCTCTGCGCAACCCATGACAGAGCTTTTTTAATGTATCAGAGCGATTATAGTTGAAAACTTTTTCCATTTCAAGATGTGTTTTCCAATTCCTGTATTTTCTACATAATCACAAAAAGACCCCCGGCAAACCGGAGGTCTTTTTCGTTATAATCACGAAGAATCCATTCAGTGCTTCGCTGATTATTTCATTTTTATTTCGCCTATTATTTCTCTACAAGAAGAGACTTGCCAGTCATTTCTGCCGGCTGTTCCATTCCCATAAGCTGGATCAGTGTAGGAACAATATCTGCCAGGCATCCATTCTCGCGCAGTGTATATTTCGGATCTGCGTTTACAAGGATGAATGGTACAGGGTTTGTGGTATGTGCAGTCCACGGAGCACCTGTCTCATAGTCAATAAGCTGCTCTGCATTTCCGTGGTCAGCGCAGATGAACATCTGTCCGTCAACTTCTTTCAGGGCTTCTACTGCCTTGCCTACACATTCATCTACAGTCTCTACTGCCTTGATCGCAGCTTCCTGTACACCTGTATGTCCAACCATATCCGGGTTAGCAAAGTTAATTACGATCACATCGTATTTGTCGGATTTGATCGCATCAACAAGTTTCCCGCAAACCTGCGGAGCGCTCATTTCCGGCTGAAGGTCATAAGTTGCAACCTTCGGAGATTTTACAAGAATTCTGTCTTCGCCTTTGTTTGGCTCTTCTACACCACCATTGAAGAAGAATGTAACGTGTGCATATTTCTCTGTCTCAGCGATACGTGCCTGGGTCATGTTGTGAGCTGCAAGATACTCGCCAAATGTATTCTTAAGCTGAACTTTGTGGAATGCAACCAGTTTATTCTGAATAGTATCATCATAGTCTGTGAAGCATACGAATGTAACGTGTGGTCTTGCTTTTCTCTCAAATCCCTGGAAATCATCATCACAGAATGCTCTTGTGATCTCACGTGCACGGTCAGGACGGAAGTTGAAAAATACAACAGAGTCATTGTCAGATACAACACCTGTCGGCTGTCCGTCTTTCTCGATCACTGTAGGAAGGACGAATTCGTCTGTCTTGTCATTGTCATAGGAAGCCTGAACTGCTGCAGCAGCGTCTGTTCCTTTTACGCCTTCTCCGGATGTAAGAGCGTTGTATGCAAGCTCTACACGATCCCAACGGTTGTCACGGTCCATTGCATAGTAACGTCCGGAAATTGTAGCGATCTCACCTACACCGACCTTCTTCATCTCAGCTTCCAGAGCTTCTACAAATTCTTTTCCAGATGCAGGAGGTGTGTCACGTCCGTCGAGAAAACAGTGTACATAAACTTTCTCAACGCCTTCTCTCTTAGCCATCTCAAGTAATCCATAGAGATGTGTGTTGTGGCTGTGTACACCACCGTCAGAGAGAAGTCCCATAAAATGTACTGCGGAGTTGTTCTCTTTTGCATTCTTCATTGCTGCAAGAAGAGCTTCGTTCTTGAAGAAATCTCCATCCTGGATCTCTTTTGTGATTCTGGTAAGTTCCTGATATACGATACGGCCTGCACCCATGTTCATGTGGCCTACTTCGGAGTTACCCATCTGTCCGTCCGGAAGACCTACTGCCAGTCCGCTTGCGTTTCCTTTTACAAAAGGATATTCTGCCATAAGCTTATCCATTACAGGAGTCTTAGCCAGATATACAGCGTTTCCTTCTTTTTTGTCGTTCAGACCATAACCATCAAGAATCATTAAAACGGTTGGTTTTTTGCTCATAATGTTCTCCTTATATATATGTTTGTATAATTTTTAACGTTTCCAATGTATATAGTACCAAAAATCCAGGATTTTTCAATTCTTTTATTAAAAAAATCCTGTTTATTTACCATATACACGGATGATCGTGGAAATCTTACGTACGGAATCCCTGTTTCTGATCTCTTCGATCGCAGTACGGAAATCTCCTTCTCTTACCTTCTCCGTAATCACAACAACTTCTGCGCATCCCTCTATCTTGGTGTCTTTCTGGATGATCTGCGCCACGCTCACCTGATATTTGGCAAAAATCGCGGTCATTTCCGCAAGTACACCGCAGCGGTCCTCTACCTTCAGACGGAGGAAATAACGGTTATAGGTATTTTCCATTTTCTTTACAGGGATTTCTTTATAACAGGTACATCCAATCCTTCCGCAGCAGCCTACCAGCATATTACGTACAATGTCAAAAATATCTCCCACAACAGCACTGGCTGTAGGCAGCTCCCCTGCTCCTCTTCCAAAGAACATGGCATCTTCTACTGCATCTCCATGCACGAAAACTGCATTATAAGAATCATTTACTGTAGCAAGGGGATGAGAACTTGGAATCAGCATCGGGCATACATATGCTTCGATTCCATCCTCTGTATTTCTAGCTACACCGAGAAGCTTGATATCTCTTCCCATTTCTTTCGCATAGCGGATATCTTTGGAAGTGATCTTCGCGATTCCCTCTGTATAAACATCATTAAATACTACACGTGAATTAAATGCTACAGAAGCAAGGATCGCTACCTTACGTCCTGCATCCAACCCTTCGATATCTGCAGTAGGATCTGCTTCTGCATATCCAAGTTCTGTAGCCAGAGCCAGGGCATCTTTAAACTCCATTCCTTCCTGAGTCATCTTTGTCAGGATAAAATTCGTGGTACCGTTAACGATTCCCATGATCTCTGTCATATGGTTTCCTGCCAGACACTGCTTCAGTGGTCTGATGATGGGAATACCACCGGCTACTGCTGCTTCAAACAGAAAATCCACATGATGCTCATGTGCAGTTTCCAGAAGCTCATGTCCATGTACGGCAATAAGATCTTTATTGGCAGATACTGTATGCTTGCCGGCCTTTAATGCTTCAAGAATATATTTTCTGGCAGGATTGATTCCTCCCATCAGTTCGATCACGATCTCGATCTCCGGATCATTGACAATTTCTTCCCAGTTATTGGTTAACATAGAAGGATCTTCCAGCTTGCCGGCTGCTTTCTCAATATTTCGCACAAGGATCTTCTTGATCTCCACCTTGCAACCGATCTTGGCTTCCATCTCTTCTTCCTGATTCTTTAATACTTTGTAAACGCCTGTTCCTACTGTTCCAAATCCAAGCAGTGCTGCTTTGACGACTCTTTCACTCATTTTCCAGGGGTCCCCTTTCTACTTTTATCACGCGCATTTTCATAATCTTATGATGCGATCGGGCTGATTTTTATACTAGGGCAGAATCCATTATTTGTCAAGCTTGTCTGCGTTTTTATACTCTGTTTCCAGCTGTTTTTCCAATTCTGACAGTCTCCTTTTCAGCACTATGATATAACCATATTCAATCCATATCACAGCTGCAGCCAAAAACACCGTCCCCAATGTCAGCCATTGAGTTTCTCCTATCATCCGCAGGAACAAAGCAGTACCGCCGAATACGGTAATTCCTGCGCAGAACAGTTTCTTCCATACCTTTTTCATACACTTTCGTCCTCTCTGCGATAGTGTCTTTATAAAGACACTATTATATAGATCATTTTACCCCCATAATAGAAGTATCGCAATAACCAAATGGGACGGATATTAACCAATGATATGTTATGATAAATTATGGATAACAATGGAAAAACGCGGCATTTCTCAGTATGATCTTTATATGAATTACGGTATCCACCGTTCTTTACTGGATCGCCTGCGCCACAATAAAAATATTGAGACCTTTACTCTTAACAAACTCTGTACGATTCTGAACTGTGATCTGTGTGATATTGCAGAATACATTCCGGATGAAACGGATACAGACCAGAATCTCTGAAACATCTCCTGATTTCTTTTGCCCTGTTCAAGAACGATTTGTGCTACATTTTTTTTGTAAAAACAAAAGCTTTGTTGTCTGATTTATGATATAATCAGCAGGGATTTGTTTATCTGAAAAATTTTCCTGAAAAATGCTTCTAAAAAATGTTTCTATAAAAAAAGAAGGGAGACACTATACTATGAAATATGATGTGATCATCATTGGCGCAGGGCCTGGAGGGATTTTCTCTGCCTACGAACTGATGGAACAGAATAAAGATTTAAAAATCGCGGTTTTCGAAGAGGGAAATCCGCTGAACAAACGTCATTGTCCCATCGATGGCAAGAAAGTAAAAACCTGTATTAAATGCAAAACCTGTTCTATCATGAGCGGTTTCGGCGGTGCCGGTGCCTTCTCTGATGGTAAATACAATATTACCAATGACTTCGGCGGTACACTTTATGAACATATCGGCAAAAAAGAGGCCATTGATCTGATGCGTTATGTGGATGATGTAAACGTAGCTTACGGCGGACAGAATACAAAAATGTATTCCACTGCTGGAACCAAGTTCAAAAAGCTCTGTATGCAGAACAAATTAAAACTTCTGGATGCTTCTGTTCGTCACCTTGGTACAGATATTAACTATGTGGTTCTGGAAAACCTTTATGCCAAATTAAAAGAACATGTGGATTTCTATTTCAACACTCCTGTAGAGCGTCTGGAACTTCTGGATGGCGGATACCGTATTATCACCAAAGATGCTTCTTACGACTGCAGCAAATGTATTGTTTCTGTGGGACGAAGCGGAAGCAAATGGATGGAACAGGTCTGTAAGGAACTGGATATTCCTACCAAATCCAACCGCGTGGACCTGGGTGTACGTGTAGAGCTTCCTGCTGTAATCTTTTCCCATCTTACAGATGAACTTTATGAGAGTAAGATTGTTTACAGAACTGAGAAATTCGAAGACAATGTCAGAACCTTCTGCATGAACCCGTACGGCATCGTTGTAAACGAAAACACCAATGGTATTGTAACAGCCAACGGACACAGTTATGAAGATGTTTCCAAGCAGACTGAAAATACAAACTTCGCACTTCTGGTTGCCAAACATTTCTCAGATCCGTTCAAGGACAGTAATGGATACGGTGAGAGCATTGCCCGCCTTTCCAATATGCTGGGCGGCGGTGTGATCGTACAGCGTTTCGGGGATCTGGTACGCGGAAGAAGAAGTACTGTGGCACGTATTGAAGAAGGTATGGTACGTCCTACTCTAGCAGCCACACCTGGTGATCTGAGCCTGGTTCTTCCGAAACGTATTCTGGATGGCATCATCGAAATGATCTATGCCCTAGATAAAATTGCACCCGGAACAGCTAATGACGATACTCTTCTCTACGGCGTAGAAGTTAAATTCTACAATATGGAAGTGGAAATTGATGAAAATCTGGAGAGTAAATATAAAGGACTTTATATCATCGGAGACGGAAGCGGCGTTACCCATTCTCTGTCCCATGCATCTGCAAGTGGTGTATATGTAGCACGACAGATCGTGAATAATCTGTAAACTTTGAACATTTTATCTGAAATCAAGCGGATATTCGCAGTCTGCTTTGCAGTTTATCTGGTTAAGCAGACCGAGAAACAAAGTTCAAACGTCTGCCAGAATGTAAAAAACAGCGATGGTCTTTTATGGTTATCGCTGTTTTTCATATTATCTAATATATTTTATTTCAGTCATACTTTCTGGTATGCCATCCACTTCTCAGAACCCAAACGTTCAAAGGAACCACAGTACTGAAATCCACACTTTTTCAGCAGATTCTGCATGGGAATATTGTCGCTGTAGGTATCCATCCTGAGATTAGGTGTCTGTTCGTAAGCCCAGTTCAAGCAAAAGACCGCTGCTCCTTTCACAATTCCCGTTGAAGCTACTCTATGAACTACTGCATAGGGTTCTTCATTGAGCCATCTGCCATTGATCTGTCTGTAGTCTTCATCCTCTTCTGCTGCATAGTAAAATACACAGGCGGTTCTGCCATTTTCTACACACAGATAAGTTCTGTCCAGTCCTTCCTCGATCAGTTTCCTGCCCGGATAGCCGTCTTCCCACTGATCCTTATTTCCGTTTTCTCTCATGAACACTTTCGCATGATCATATATTTGCATGATTTCATCTATATCCTTAAAAGATGCTTTCCTGATTTCCATTGGTATCTTCTATACTCCTTTTGTTCTATCTTTTTATCACCTGATTTTCCTGTTATTCAGGAATACCTTCAAGAATATAGTATACCAGATTTTCTTCTGTTGTGCCAGAAACGTATGTTATGTTCAGAATTTATTCTACAAGTTCCATCCCGTGGCCTGCATCTGGGTTTCCATCATATGGTGGTAGATTCCCTGCTGTTTCTCCACCGCCGGACGGTCCTACGAATGCTACGTGTTCACCGTCTTTGAGTTCTTTTTTCTGAGTGGATTCCACTGTTTCAGGAAGCGGCTGACGCTCCAGAATGCCGTCAACTCGTATTCCTTAATATAAATATAGCTGAACAATTAATTGACTCCCCTTTTTTATAAATATATAATGATATTTAGGAGGATTTACCCTGTATGAAAAAACTTATGACAATATTTCTGGCATTTTTGAAGATTGGTGCATTTACGTTCGGTGGAGGATATGCAATGATTGCTTTGCTTGAAAATGAGCTGATTGAAAAGAAAAAATGGATTGAACATGACGAATTTCTGAATATGGTTGCTGTCGCGGAGTCCACGCCCGGACCAATTGCGATCAACAGTGCAACTTATATTGGATATCACCTTGCCGGTTTTTCCGGTGCAACAGTGGCAACTCTTGCAGTATGTATCCCGTCTTTTCTGATCATTTACTGCATTTCACTTTTCCTTGAACGCTTCCTGAGCCTTACCTATGTTGCCTGTGCATTTAAGGGAATCCAGGTCTGTGTGATTTATCTGATCCTGTCAACGGGTATCCAAATGTTAAAGACTTTGGAGAAAAATTGGATGAATGTCTGTATTCTGTGTGCTGTAATGGCAGCTATGCTGATCTGTTCCGTCACTGCTGTTTCTTTTTCTTCTGTTTTTTATGTCCTGATCTGTGGTGCAGCTGGCGTTTTTATTTATTTTCTGCAAAAGGTAAGAAAGGAAACTATAGATAAATGATCTATCTGAAATTATTTCTGAACTTTTTTATGATTGGTACGCTTTCTTTTGGTGGCGGATATGGGATGATCTCACTGGTGCGGGATACGGTACTGTCCAATGAATGGCTTACGGAAAGTGAGTTTATGAATTTCATCGCTGTTTCTGAATCTACTCCCGGATCTATCGCTGTTAATATAGCAACTTTTATCGGTTCCTCACAGGGCGGGCTTTTCGGAGCATTTGTGGCAACTCTTGGTGTAGTTTTGCCATCCTTTTTTATTATCCTGCTGATCGCAGCAGTTCTGAAAAACCTTATGAAATATGCAGGTGTGAATGCTTTTCTGTCCGGTGTGCGTCCCTGTGTAGTGGCAATGATCCTGGCAACCGGGATCAATATGGCGCTGCCGACACTTGCAGGATATGTATCAAAAAACACAAATCAACCTGAGACTTTTCACCCCGATATGCGTTCTGTCAGTGTATTTCTGATACTTATTACCATTCATTTCCTGTATAAAAAAATCCAGAAAAGAAATCCATCACCAATTCTGATGATCCTGCTGTCTGCAGGACTGGGGATTCTCTTCTGGAAATAATTTTGAAAATAATGTCTGTCAGATATTCGCAATTGAAACAGGGGACTTACTTGATTTGGTTAATTTACAATCTACAGTCAATTCTATTTTTTCTTTATACTTCTGAAAAAATAGCAAATCGCCCACGCAATACTCATCCCTGCCGCAATTCCAAAAGCAAAAAGAAAAGTATCCCGTCCATATTCCAGTGCCTGCACTGTATTTCCCTCTACAATACTGTTCATACAGTAATAAAGTGTGCTTCCTGGAATGAGAGGAATCACGGATGTGACGAAAAAGGAAGTAGAAGTCTCTTTGCAGATTCTTGCAAGAATTTCCGCATACACATCTGCAATAAATCCAGCCAGTAATGATGGCTGAAAAACCTCTCCCCAAAGTCCCTTTCCCAGCAGGAAGAACATCCAGCTTAAAAAACCACCAGCTGCTGCCAGAGGCAGATACTTATTTTTCATATGAAAGAGAATTCCAAATCCCACAGAACCAATGGCTCCGGTGATCAGCTGTATCACTGTTGTTATCATCAAAGTCCCAGCCTCCCAAACAGAATGATTGCCCCCATAAATCCAAGTGCCAACGCCGCAGCCAGAAGTAATGCCGTGATCAGACGGATAATTCCGGAAAGTGTATCACCAATAAGGACATCCCGGATTGCATTTGTTGACATCAGTCCCGGGATCAGGAGCATGATGTCACCGATCATAATCTTGTCCATATGGAGAGATGGGCAAAGTAATGTAAATCCACAAATTGCACAGCCCGTGAGAAACGATGCTGCAAACTGAAAAGTCACTTCATTCATACACACCGGACGAAGATACTGCTGCAAGCCCCAGATAAGAGCAGCTCCAAGCCCTGCTGCAATCATATCTGGAATACTCCCGCCATAGAAAAGTGCAAAACTGCAGGCCGCCAGAAGACTTCCGAGAAGTTTACAGAAGGGATGTGGTTTATTTGTATTGATTTTATCAAATTCTTCCCGAAGCTCTGCCGCTGAAACAGGATGCTTACAGAAACGACGGCTCAGGTCATTCAGCTGCTCCAGCTTCGTGAAATCATTTCCGCCACCTTCCCGGATCCTGCGGGTCTGCGTCCGTGCTCCCTCTCCTGGAAATTCCATAGTAATAACAATGCTTGAAGTGATCACAAAAACATTCATCTGAGCAGCACCACAGGCATAACCCATTCGATTCAATGTATCCTCCACACGAAAAATTTCCGCACCACTGTTTAACAGTGCATCACCCATATCGAGAAAAATATGCAAATAATCTTTTGATGTATGCATAGAGATTGCTCCTTATCAAAAACATACCTCTGACCTATCCGGATCAATAATCTTTTAAAATATTGCCGAATCCAGTCTCAATCAGATATGGTTACTATTTTTCTTATGTTTATTTACGACGAAGTAACACTACATTTTCACAATGATCTGTAAAACTAAACATATCTACCGGCTGAATCTTCCTGACTGTATAGCCGTGTTCGGTAAAATATTCCAGATCCCTTGCCAGAGATTCCGGGCCACAGGAAATGTAAACAATTCTTGAAGGCGCCAGTTTGATCACAGAAGACATGAATTTCTTATCACTGCCAGTACGGGGAGGATCCATAAATACTACATCTGCACGCTCACCCTCTTCTGCCATTTTTTCCATAAATTCTCCTGCATCTCCCTGATAAAAACGTGTATTGGTTATCTTATTTTCCCTCGCATTGATTTTCGCATCATGAACAGCATCAGGATTCAGTTCCACACCAATCACATTTTTCGCCTTGCCGGCAGCCACAAGCCCGATCGTTCCAATCCCGCAATATGCATCGATAACGGTTTCTTTCCTTCCAAGTCCTGCATACTCAATGGCCGTTTTGTACAGAATTTCTGTCTGCACCGGATTTACCTGATAAAATGACTGTGGAGATATTCTAAACGAACATCCGCAAAGATTATCTCTGATAAATCCCTTTCCATAGAGCACAATGTCCCTTTCTCCAAGAACCATACTGGTTTTTTTGTCATTTACATTCAGCACTACTGTTGTAATCTGCGGATATTTTTTTCTCAAAGCTTTCACAAAATTGTTCTTCGAAGGGAAAATGGGAGACGCAGCTACCAGAACTACCATGATCTCTCCTGTAGAAAATCCTCTTCTCACCAGTACATGACGCAATAATCCATATCCTGTATCTTCGTCGTAAGTTTTGATCTTAAAAGATTTCAGCATATCTCTGATGGTACGGATGATCTCCTGACTGATCTTATCCTCGATCAGACATTCTTCTACCGGAACCACCTTGTGAGTCTTCGCTTCATAAGTACCACATATAATATTTCCTTTTCTGTCCCGGTCAAAAACAGCATGGACTTTATTCCTGTAATAGAAAGGGTTTTCCATGCCAATGATCGGTTTTACATTTGCAAATTTCTTCAAAAGTTTATTCATTTTTTTCTGCTTGACTGCAAGCTGTTCTTTATAGGAAATCCCCTGATACTGGCAACTTCCACATTTTTTTGATACTGTACATTTTTTTAATTTTTCTTCCATGAGTCACTGACCTGCTTTCTGTTTACATACTTTTTTCATTATAGCAGTCAATGCCTTTTCATGCAATTAGATAGATTCAATTCTGTTTCTTAATTTCAGCATTTTCTGATCCAGTGCAGCGATCTCATCGGAATAACTTTTCAGCTCTTTTCCCACTTTATCTGCCCCTTTTACATTTTTTTTGTATAGAAGCTGATATTCCAGCACAGACCAGAAATCCATCGCTGTAGTACGTATCTGTATCTCCACTTTTTTCATCTCGACCTTGTCCCCCATACATACGGGGATCTCCACGATAAGGTGTAAACTCATATATCCGTTCTTTTTGGGTTTCACAATATAATCTTTTTCTTTGATCACTTTAATATCTTTCTGTTTCTTCAGCATTTCTGCGATTTCATATACATCATCAAGAAAAAGACATACTATACGAATACCGATCAGATCATTTAATTTCTCTTTTGCCAGGGAAAACTCCGGTTCCAGATTTTTACGGAGCATTTTTGCATAAATACTTTCCGGAGTTTTTATTCTCTGGGAAACATTCTGGATTACATCTCTTTTATTCCTGAGAACCAGCTGTTCTCCGATAATCTTTATCTTCACAGCCAGTATTCCCATTATGTACTGACAATGAAGGTAATACTGATCCTGATTCATTTCATTACGTATTTTCTCTATCTCTTTTTTCACTGTTTTCACCGTCCATTATTATCCTTAAATCTGCTTTTAAACATCTGGTCTTCAAATTGATAACAGAATATCATATACCATATATCCCCTCTATCTTGTTTATGTAAAATAGCTGTTAAATATTGGTGGATCGGTACGGTTTTATGAATTTGTCGAATATTACGTATTCTTGTCGAAATGTTTTCCGAAGATTTATGTTGAAATCTGTAGACGAATGTAGAAAAATATGATATACTCCGTATATACAAAAGAGCTGAACGCATAAAGTACCAAAGATACTTACAGAAGATAACATGAGTAAAGAACACCAGAACAGGTTCAGTACACCAGATGAAATATATGATCTGCAGGTCATATATAACTATACCTAACGATAAAGAGGACAGTTTCCTAGCGGAACTGTCCTTTATTATTTTTTATGTTACTGAATACCCTCTTCGCCTCAGTGAGCTCCCGCCCGTAGGGCTTTTATATTCCTATGATATTATATGGCATTAAAAAGAGGCACCCGCCGGTAACCCGGCAGAGTGCCTTATGCTTGAACATAATGATTATCTCTATATAACCAGTTTTGAATTTTATTCTTATTTGTAGTTTATGACTCCACATAAGTCATGCGTGAAACCATTGATTTTACTGATGTTATGGACATCATATTCAAAAAGTGATAATTATTCGTGATAGTTACACCAGTTCCAAACGCTTTCAAATGTTATATATAGACCTCTTTGCCGACCATATTTTTCAAGAAATCTTCCTGCGCTTTCTTGGACACATAATACTCTTTTCCGATCTTGTTTCCGTAACCCATCTGGAACATCAGCTTCAAAATCCGAAGTGCTTTATCACTCTCACAATGGTAGACATCCATAATTTCTTTCTTGCCGAGCATCTTAGGACACTGAGCCTTAAGTGACTTAACACAGGACTCTATTATCGCATCCTTGTCAATGCACACCGCCATCAGCTGTCTTTAGTCAGTGTAGCATAGTTCTGTCCATTATTCAATCCAGATATTGACTACTCTGTCTTTTGACTATTAGATTTGTTACTGTTCAGAGGCATACATAAGTCGTTGTAAAAAATGAAGAAATTTATTTTTTTATTTTGTGGATAATCATTTTCGGCAGAAAAAACTGTGTTTGTAGTTTTTTTCTGCCGTTCTTTTTCAGGAAAGTTATGCACCGGATTTAGTTTCTACAGCTTATCCCTAAAGTTTTGAGGCTTATATTAATGCTTTTTTATTTTAAAGTAATTACTTATCCACAGTCAGATTGACGAAAAGACGTTTTCCAGTAGTTCGCTTTTTTCCTGTGTTTCTATTATACTTTTTCTCAAATTAAATAATGAATATCTGCGCCAGAATCAGCAGTTTCGTGTGGCACTGGAAAGAGAATCAGCAATTCTTGCAGCGAGGAAGTGCACACCGCTGAACGCAGCAGAATTATAGATGATTCTTGCACGGTGGACGCCGCAGAAGATGAAAAGATACGGGGGAAACTGGATTGCGAACTTCACCAGAAGATTGCAAAGATCGCAGATAACCCGATGATTTACAGTGTCCTTGCGGCAGCGGATCAGCTTACGGAGAATATTGTTTCCGGGACGAGAGACTACATTATGAAAAAGAATAATTCTGCCAGAGAGGTTGATGAACAGCATCATCGGCTTGTTGAGGCAATCATCAACGGAGATGCAGAACAGGCGAAACGATGTATGTCCGAACATATGGATACGATTGAACGTTATATGGAAGAAATGCCAAAAAAATCCTAAGAAATTTTGGACATTTTTACAGAGTTAATTGATATGCCTCTATTGCGTTTTGGTAATACCAGTGGTATAATTAAAACGCAAATTGGTAATACCAATAAACAAAACTGACAATACCAGAAAGAGGTGCGAAACAATGGGATATGTGAAATGGTCATATGAGACACTGAATCATTTTTGCGGAGACGTATTCAAGGCGTTTGGATTTACAGAGGAAGAAAGCAATCAGATCAAGGATGTGCTTCTTACGGCTGACCTTTATGGAATAGAAAGTCATGGTATGCAGAGAATGGTGCGTTATCATAAGGGAATCGAAAAGGGAACGATCCATCCGCAGGCAAAGCCTGAAGTTGTATTTGAAACACCGATATCTGCAGTGATTGATGGTCATAATGGAATGGGACAGCTTATTTCCGTTTACGCAATGAAAAAAGCCATCGAAAAAGCCAAAAAAACCGGAGTTGGAATTGTAACCGTCCGTGAGTCCAATCATTTCGGTATTGCCGGATATTATGCAAAGATGGCGTGCGCTGAAGGACTTCTGGGAATGGCTTGCACCAATTCAGAGGCTATTATGGTCCCTACGTTTGGCAAAAAAGCCATGCTTGGATCAAACCCAATCGCAGTAGCTATGCCGGCAGACCCGTATCCGTTTTTCTTTGACTGTTCTACCACAGTAGTTACAAGAGGAAAACTAGAAATGTACAACAAAATGGAGAAACCGCTTCCTGATGGATGGGCGTTGGACAAAGATGGTCATGCAAGCACAGATGCACCGGATGTCCTTGCCAATATTGTTGCAAAGAAGGGGGGCGGAATCATGCCTCTTGGTGGAAATGAAGAAGTTACAGGAAGCCACAAGGGATATGGATATGGTATGTTATGTGAACTGTTCAGTTCCATTCTTTCCATGGGTGTTACTTCGGATCATTGCTGCACATTCCCGGATAAAACAGGAATCTGTCATGGATTTATGGCAATCGATCCGGCTGCATTTGGTGATCCTCAGGCAATCCGCAGACATTTTTCAGAATACCTGGAAGCTTTGAGAGAAAGTCCGAAGGCAGAAGGCAAAGAACGTATTTATACACATGGTGAAAAAGAAGTTTTAGCAGAAAAAGAAAGAAGAAAGCATGGATTACCTGTAAACGATAATACGATGGTCGAACTTGCTAATCTGTGTGGATATCTCAAACTTGACTTTGATAAATATTTTGACGGATATGAGCTTCCAAAAGACAGCAAATTCTTTACAGGAAATTATTAATAGATTAGAAGGCAACTGTTCACAGTAACAATAGAGGCAACCAAATCATACGGCTTCACAAAATTTAAGATACCAGGGAGGACAATAGAAATGGATTATGCAAAAGAATCTTTAAGACTGCATGGAGAATGGAAAGGTAAGATTGAAGTTGTAACAAGAGTACCTGTAGAAAATAAGGATGATCTGTCACTTGCTTATACACCTGGAGTTGCACAGCCTTGTCTGGAAATCCAGAAGGATGTAAACAAATCCTACGAACTCACAAGAAGATGGAACATGTGTCTGGTAGTTACAGACGGTTCTGCTGTTCTTGGACTTGGAAACATTGGACCGGAAGCCGGAATGCCGGTTATGGAAGGTAAATGTGTCCTTTTCAAGGCATTTGGTGATGTAGATGCATTTCCACTCTGCATTAAAAGCAACGATGTGGACGAAATTGTAAATACAATCTATATGATCTCCGGTTCCTTTGGTGGAGTAAACCTGGAAGATATTTCCGCACCGAGATGTTTCGAAATTGAAAAGAAACTGAAAGAAAAATGTGATATTCCGATCTTCCATGATGACCAGCATGGTACTGCGATCATCACACTGGCAGGTCTTACCAATGCACTTAAAGTTGTTGGCAAAAAGAAAGAGGATGTCCATGTTGTAATGAACGGAGCAGGAGCAGCAGCAATCTCTATCGCTCGTCTGCTTCTCACAGCCGGATTTAAGAATATCACACTCTGTGACAGAAAGGGTGCGATCTTTGAGGGACGTCCGGAAGGAATGAATCCAATCAAAGATGAAATGAGCAAGGTGACCAATCTGGATAAGAAAGCAGGTTCTCTGGCAGATATGCTGGTCGGCGCAGATGTATTTATCGGTGTTTCCGCACCGGGTGCCGTTACAACAGAGATGGTTAAGACCATGAATAAGGATGCAATTGTTTTTGCATGTGCAAACCCGACTCCGGAGATATTCCCGGATGACGCAAAGGCAGGCGGAGCAAAAGTTGTTTCCACAGGAAGAAGTGATTTCCCGAACCAGATCAACAACGTACTTGCTTTTCCGGGAATTTTTCGTGGCGCATTTGATGTGAGAGCAAAAGAGATCAATGATGAAATGAAACTGGCAGCGTCTGAAGCACTTGCAAATCTGATCACAGATGAGGAACTTTCTCCGGAATATATCATTCCGAAGGCATTCGATAAGAGAGTAGGACCGGCGGTAGCCAAAGCGGTTGCGGAGGCAGCAAATAGAACCGGCGTAGCCCGTATTAAAAAAAATACAATTTAATCAAGTAAGATAGATAATTTTCCCCGGCATAACTTATTATAGAGATAGCAAGGACGTGTGACAACAATAGATTTTACTTCAAGGAAACGTCCGCAGTATGCCGGGGATTTTCTTATAATTTTTCACGAACGAATAGAGATTTATAGCTGGCAATAAAACAAAAGTTACATCGAATGAAAACTGGAATAGGAAATACTTTCTAAAATCGTGGACAATGTCAGAAATAGCTATTAAAATTTTATAGAAAAAACTTTGATACGGTAAAATAATGATCATAAGCCGTTGGACAGGACGGGATGTTGAGTACCGACGGCTCTATAGTGATGATTTTATCGTTGGCATTAGGTGCATTGCCAGGAAACATTATTGATCTGGATACACAATTTGAACGCTTTGGCGAGTGGCTTAAGCATAAGACAGGCAGTGACGGTCTAATATATTATAGAACTTGCATGTGTTACATCAACTACCATATGGTATGGTCGGTGAAATACCGGTGGAATATAAAACCCAGAAATTGAGGAATAACTAAAGAAACTGGTGCAGCAGATTGCTGGAGGATAAGGGATTTACCTCTGTCTCAATATATTCAGACATATATTCGCCAAAGTTCTTGGCTTTATTAATCTTTGTATCTCTGTCTCTCTCAATTTCCTTCTCCCAGACGGCAAGATCCAGCTTTGCTTTTTCACGGGCAGCCTTTTCTGTTTCTCACACTCGTTTAATTCTTTTAGGTTTCCCGGTCTTTGGATTAATGTATTTGCTTTGTACTACACATTCATATTTTCCGCTTGGCAGTTTTCTTACATTGCCCTCGCCATTTTCTTTTCTACCCTCATAGTTCTTCGCCATTTACTTCCTTCCCTGTAGCAATTATCACTTTTTTGAATGATAGTGATTTTTCCTTCCAAAAGTGATACCAAAAGGTGATAGTAGGTAAATTATAAAACGCCCCTATCCACAATTCAATTGGTAATATTTACCAATCATCCTTGTGTTTAGGGGCGTTTAATTACTTCTCGCTTGGACACATTAGCCAAAAAATAGCTATTATTTTATTATTTGTAGTTAACGATCTTTCCGAAATCAGCTTTCAGAGAAGCGCCACCTACAAGTCCGCCGTCGATATCGTTCTGAACGAATAAGTCAGGTGCTGTTGCAGGATTTACAGATCCGCCGTACTGGATGCGAATTGCTTCTGCTGTTGCTTCATCATAGATTTCAGCGATGCATGCACGAATACCAGCGCATACTTCCTGAGCCTGCTCAGTTGTAGCTGTTTTACCTGTTCCGATTGCCCAGATTGGCTCGTAAGCGATAACTGCTGTCTTAGCCTGATCTGCTGTAACACCCTGGAATCCCACTTTAACCTGCTGACGGATGAAATCCATTGTTACGCCCTGCTCTCTCTGAGTAAGAGTTTCGCCGCAGCACATGATTGGTGTGATTCCATGTTCGAAAGCTTTGAGGATCTTCTTGTTAACGTCTTCGTTTGTTTCTCCGAAGTATTCTCTTCTTTCGGAATGTCCGAGAACAACATATTTAACGCCAGCATCTACGAGCATTGCAGGGGAGATTTCTCCTGTGTATGCACCTTTCTCTTCGAAGTACATGTTCTCAGCGCCAACCTGAATGTTTGTTCCTTTAGCAGCTTCTACTACCGGGATAATGTCGATTGCAGGTACGCAGAATACTACGTCTACTTCGTCATTAACTACTAATGGTTTTAATGTTTCTACTAATTTAACGGCTTCGCTTGGTGTCATGTTCATTTTCCAGTTACCAGCGATAATTTTCTTTCTTGCCATGATAATTTATCTCCTTAGTGTCCCTGTGGGACGTATTCTTTTCTTACTTATCGTTTGCTGCTGCAACGCCCGGGAGTTCTTTTCCCTCCAGGAATTCAAGAGATGCACCGCCACCTGTGGAGATGTGTGTCATCTTGTCGCCATAGCCAAGGATGTTAACTGCTGCTGCAGAATCACCACCACCGATGATTGTTGTAGCATCTGTGTCAGCAAGTGCTTTGGCAACAGCTTCTGTACCATGAGCGAAATTCGGCATTTCGAAGCAGCCCATCGGTCCATTCCATACAACTGTCTTAGCATCTTTTACAGCGTCAGCGAAAAGTTTCTCTGTTTCCGGTCCGATATCCATTCCTTCCCAGCCATCCGGGATCTCACCACGTTTCACAACCTGAATGTTGCAATCGTTAGAGAAGTCATCACCGATTCTGTTATCTACAGGAAGAAGAAGTTTCACGCCTTTTTCTTCAGCTTTCTTCATCATGTCTAATGCATACTGAAGATAATCATCTTCGCAAAGAGATTTACCGATATGTCCACCCATAGCTTTGGAGAATGTGTAAGACATACCACCACCAATGATAAGAGTATCTACTTTATCAAGAAGGTTATTGATTACAGAAATCTTACTGGAAACCTTAGCTCCGCCAAGGATTGCAACAAATGGTCTTTCAGGATTGTTAACTGCATTTCCAAGGAAATCGATTTCCTTCTGCATTAAGTAACCAACAACTGCTGTATCAACATATTTAGTTACGCCAACGTTAGAGCAATGTGCTCTGTGTGCTGTACCAAATGCGTCATTTACGAATACATCGCAAAGAGAAGCAAGTTCTTTGCTGAATTCGTCTCCGTTCTTTGTCTCTTCTGCACGATAACGTGTGTTCTCAAGTAAGATAACATCTCCGTCTTTCATCTCAGCTACTGCTGCTTTTGCATTTGGTCCTACTACTTCAGGATCTGCTGCAAATTTAACTTCCTGTCCTAATAACTCGGAAAGACGTTTGGCAACCGGCGCAAGAGATAATTCCGGTTTCGGTTCTCCCTTCGGTTTTCCAAGATGAGAACAAAGAATAACTTTTCCACCATCAGCGATCAGCTTCTTAATTGTAGGAAGAGCTGCAACCAGACGGTTCTCATCTGTAATTTTTCCATCCTGAAGCGGAACATTGAAGTCACATCTTACAAGAACTTTTTTACCCTTTACGTTGATATCATCAACAGATTTTTTATTCAGCATTTGTGGTGCCTCCTTAATAATATTCTTTAACTGTTACCGCATATTTTGTAAACAGTAACATATGATTTCCATGCATCTGCCAATTGTCGGCGGCAATATGCATACTGTTCAGACAACGCGAAAAGAGTCCGGCCCATTTCAGACCGGACCCTTCGTTGGAGTCTATTCTTCTACACTTACTGAAAATTAAGCGTTCAGCAGTTTACCAAAATGTTTGATTGTACGAACCATCTGGCTTGTGTAGGAGTTTTCGTTGTCATACCAGGAAACTACCTGTACTTCTGTTGTGCCATTCTCAAGTGGAAGAACCATTGTCTGAGTAGCATCGAACAGAGAACCAAATCTCATACCAACGATATCGCTGGATACGATTTCATCTTCGTTGTATCCGAAGGATTCATTAGAAGCTGCTTTCATAGCTGCGTTGATCTGTTCTTTTGTTACGTTTCCTTCAACAACTGCTGTTAAGATTGTTGTAGAACCTGTTGGGGTAGGAACACGCTGAGCAGATCCGATTAATTTGCCGTTCAGTTCCGGGATAACAAGACCGATAGCTTTAGCAGCACCTGTGCTGTTAGGAACGATGTTAACTGCAGCTGCACGGGATCTTCTTAAATCACCTTTTCTCTGTGGTCCATCAAGTGTCATCTGATCGCCTGTGTAAGCATGGATTGTGCACATGATACCAGATTTGATTGCAGCAAGGTCATTTAATGCTTTAGCCATTGGAGCTAAGCAGTTTGTTGTACAAGAAGCTGCGGAGATGATGTGGTCTTCTTTTGTAAGAGTTTCATGGTTTACATTGTAAACGATTGTCTTAAGGTCGTTTCCAGCCGGAGCGGAAATGATAACGTGTTTAGCACCTGCATCGATATGAGCCTGAGCTTTGTCTTTGGATGTATAGAATCCTGTACACTCAAGAACTACGTCTACACCGATTTCTCCCCATGGAAGTTCAGCAGCGTTAGCTTTTGCGTAAATTTTGATTTCTTTTCCGTCAACTGTGATGGAATCTTCTCCTGCTGTTACTGTGTCTGCAAGAGCATATTTTCCCTGTGTTGAATCATATTTTAATAAGTGAGCAAGCATTTTAGGAGATGTTAAATCGTTGATTGCTACGATTTCAAATCCTTCTGCTCCAAACATCTGACGGAATGCAAGACGTCCAATACGTCCAAAACCATTGATTGCAACTTTTACTGCCATGATAAAATTCCTCCTATGAATTAAGTGGTTAATTATGGTAATCCTTTGTTTGTTAAAGAATCATCAACCTGTAATGTATTGTACATAATTCCAAACAAAAATTCAAGACCATTTTCTAAAAAACAGATAAAAAATACGTAAAAAAAGAAATAATGTGCTATACTCTATATGCAGTACAGTGCTTTTTTGTATGAGAGTACAATAAACCGTGCACTGCCTGAAATTTTCATGATCTATGGAGGTATCTTATGAACAGACGTATCTTGTGGGACTGCCATATGCACTCCTCTTTTTCTGCCGATTCTCCCACTCCCATGGAAGATATGATCCGGCAGGCAGTTTTCCTCGGACTCCAGGGAATCACGTTTACAGAGCATCTTGATCCTGACTACCCTGCCACTCCTGACGGTCTGGACTTCTCGCTGGATATTCCCTCTTATCAGGAAAAGCTTTTTCAGCTTCAGGATACATATAAAGATAAAATCCAGATACGCTTCGGCATAGAACTTGGCCTGCAGATGCATTTAGCCGACTATTTTCATTCGCTTATGCAGGAATTTCCTTTTGATTTTGCCATTGGCTCTTCTCATCTGGTCCACGGTTTCGACCCTTATTATCCGGAATTTTTCCAGGGACGTAAGGAATCGCGTTGCTACATGGAATACTTTGAATCCATCCTGGAAAACCTTTCCTGCTGCAAAGATTTCGATGTATATGGTCACATTGACTATATTGTAAGATACGGTTCAAATAAAAACCGCGAATATTCTTACGGCCGCTACAAAGACATTCTGGACGAAAT
This sequence comes from Blautia luti, assembly GCF_033096465.1. Taxonomy (NCBI): domain Bacteria; kingdom Bacillati; phylum Bacillota; class Clostridia; order Lachnospirales; family Lachnospiraceae; genus Blautia; species Blautia luti. The sequence continues at coordinate 2,596,346 of NZ_AP028156.1, forward strand.
CCTGAAAAAGCTTATCTCCATGGGAAAAGGAATCGAGCTGAATACCGGCGGCTACCATTATGGTCTGGGAGAGCCCAATCCCTGCGTGGGAATTATCCGAAGATACAGGGAACTTGGGGGAGAGATCATCACCATCGGTGCTGATGCACACACACCTGACAAAGCAGCCTATGCATTTGACAGGGCAGAAGCGGTTCTTGACCGCTGTGGATTCCGCTATTATACAGTGTTTAAAGAACATAAGCCTGAATTTCTGCCTCTTTGAGAAAACCGGCAATGTTGGGCAAATACAAAAATCCTGCAATGTACGATCTTATCTTGTACATTGCAGGATTTTTCTCTTTATTTCTGGACTCTTTTAAGAAATTTTCCAATAACTCCCATGTCTTCTTCGTCTTTATCCAGAGATTTCTCATATCCTTTGCGGATCCAGCTTGTAATCGCCTCGATCACTACAGGTGAAAATGTCATCAGCAGGAATACCAGAATGATCATTCCGAACTCCAGAGAACCTAACGTAAGAAGATTTTGCAGAATTACCGCTCCACCAAAAAATACAAACTGCATTCCGTAAATGATCACTTTACGATAGGTGTTCAGCGGAGAATATACGGTTCTCAGTGCCGCCATATAATTCCAGCCGGTTACCAGCACACAGGCTGTATTCAGCATCGTATTGGAATGATATACATTCTGACATACGAGCATAATGGTAAATACGCATCCTGTGATGGTAACTGCCGCCGGAAATGCATTCATAAACACATGTCTCAGGAATGTATGGTCAATCTTATCGTAATTATTCTCCTGTGTCAGCAGAAATGTAGGAATCCCTACCGCACATGCACTGATCAGAGACATCTGGATCGGCTCAAAGGGATAGGCATCTCCGAAAAAGATCGTGATCAATGACAAAAGAACGGAAAAGATCGTCTTGATCAGGAACATGGATGCTGCACTTCGAATGTTATTCACTACGCGGCGGCCCTGATTTACAATATGAGGCATTGCCCCAAAATTGGAATCCAGCAGTACCACATTGGCAATGTTCTTGGCTGCATCACTTCCGGCTGCCATGGCAATACTGCAGTCTGCTTCCTTTAAGGCAAGTACATCATTTACGCCATCACCGGTCATGGCAACTGTATGTTTCTGTGCCTGCAGTGCCTGTACCATCTGTTTCTTCTGCTGTGGTGTTACTCTGCCGAATACACTGCACTCTGCCACTGCCCGCTGCATTTCTTCCGGTGTCGTAATGGTTGTTGCATCAATATAATGATCCGCATTCTTCAGTCCTGCTTTCTTCGCAATGGCAGAAACTGTTACAGGATCATCTCCGGAAATCACTTTCAGATCAACACCCTGACTGTCAAAAAACGCCAGCGTATCCGGTGCTTCCTCCCGAATCACATCTGTGATCAGAAACAGTCCCACAGGTTCCAGCCCTGCCGGAAGTTTTGTGCTTTCTGTTTCCTCATCACTGTGTGCCAGGATCAGAATACGAAAACCTTCTTCTGCATAAGTGCTGCAATGCGCAAGAAGTTCTTCATTTCCTTCCGGAAAAAGGAACTGCGCAGCTCCTATCAGATAAGTACCCTTTTCTTCAAACACAGCACCGCTGTATTTCCGGTCTGAGGAAAATGGTATGGCATGAACCAGCTTCAGGTCTGATTTGGCCGGAAAGCGTTTTCGCAAAGCATCTGCCGTCGCATTCTGGTCATGGAGAACTGACATCAGATTTTCCATAATATGTTCCATCTCCTGCAGCTTCTTTTTATCAGCTTCTGATGTGGCATCTTCCATGCTGTCAGATCCGGCTTCTGTTTCTGCATCTGTATCAATAGTTTTCTCTCCGGAATCCTGTCCACTTTCATACAGCTGCACATCTTCCACTTTCATGGTTCCCTCTGTGATAGTGCCTGTTTTATCCAGACAAAGTGTATCAACCCGAGCCAGCGTCTCAATGCAATAAAGTTCCTGCACCAGCGTCTTCTTGGTTGCCAGAACCATGGAACCCAGTGTTAATGCCACACTGGTCAAAAGCACCAGGCCTTCAGGAATCATGCCCAGAACTGCAGCAACCATATTTACTACGGAATCCTTTAACGTATCCCCGACAATATAATACTGTTTATAAAAGAGCATTGCACCAAGAGGTACAATGATAATGCTGATCACCTTCAGAATCGCATTCAGAGAATTACGGAGTTCTGAATTATGACGTTTAAATTCTTTGGCCTCACTGGTGATCTGGGAAGCATAGTTATCTTTTCCCACATGGATCACCTGACAACAGGCTTCTCCCGATGTCACGAAACTGCCGGAAAAAAGTTCATCCCCTGGATTCTTTGCCAGATTATCTGACTCTCCTGTCAGAAGAGATTCATTCACCTCCACAGATCCTTCCAGGATCTTCACATCAGCCGGAACCTGATCTCCTGTTTTCAGAAAGATCAGATCATCTATTACCAGTTTCTCTGTTGAAATGTTCCATTTTTTGCCTTCGCGCAGTACAACGGTTTTGCTTTCTGTAAGGATTGCCAGCTTATCAATGGTCTTTTTGGCACGTACTTCCTGAATGATTCCGATCACCGTGTTGATCAGAATGATCCCCATAAACATGGAATTCTTGTAGGAACGTACAAAAAGTACCAGAACCAGCAGCACCAGGTTCAGGAAATTGAAGAATGTAAGCGTATTCTCCCTGATGATCTGCTTATAGGTTCTGGTATTAGGATTTTCGTTGGCATTGACTTTACCTTCTGCAATTCTTTCCTGTACCTGTTCATTTGTAAGTCCTGTCATTATTACCTCCAGTGGAAATATCAAAATTTCTGTTATATATATTAATAAGGGCAGATGATGAGTATCACCCGCCCTCTTTACTTAATATAACGACTGCGATCCGATATTGGATTCAGGACTGCTGAAAAAATATTTTTTATTAATATTCTTCCTCTTCAGCCTCTTCTCCTTCATGGATATCAGACTTCGGTTTCTTAAGACCCTTGATCTCAATATGATGTTTCTGGGCATAATCCCATAAAGCTGCATGGATTGCCTCTTCTGCAAGCAGGGAACAGTGAACTTTCACTGGCGGAAGTCCGTCAAGTGCTTCCATAACTGCTTTATTTGTAACTTCCATAGCTTCTTCGATTGTTTTTCCCATTACCATCTCTGTTGCCATGCTGCTTGTTGCAACTGCTGCGCCACAGCCGAATGTTTTAAATTTGCAGTCTTTGATGATATGTGTTTCATCGTCAATATCAAGGAAGATTCTCATGATATCACCGCATTTTGCATTTCCTACTGTACCTACGCCGCTTGCGTTCTCTATTTCTCCAACATTACGTGGATGCTGAAAATGATCCATTACTTTCTCACTGTAAGCCATTTGTGTTTCCTCCTGTTATCCTGACATTACTGTCCTATTAATGATATTTATTTCTGTTTTTTCATGAAGTCTTCATATAATGGAGACATGCTTCTTAAGTGTGCCACGATTTCTTTCAGTCTGTCTACTACGAAGTCCACATCTTCCATTGTTGTCTCTTCGCTGAGTGTCATACGCAGAGAACCATGTGCGATCTCATGAGGCAGGCCGATTGCCAGAAGCACATGAGACGGATCAAGAGAACCTGATGTACAAGCAGATCCACTGGATGCACAGATTCCATAGTTATCAAGCATAAGCAGCAATGACTCACCTTCTACGAACTGGAAGCTGACATTTACGTTGTTCGGAAGACGTTTTACACGGTCACCGTTTACCTTTACATAAGGAATCTCTGCTTCGATCCTCTGGATGAGATGATCCCTGATAACGATTTCTTTCTCTGTACGTTCTTTCATGGAAGCATTTGCACGTGCTGCTGCTACGCCGTATCCGACGATTCCCGGTACGTTTTCTGTACCTGCACGACGTTTACGCTCCTGTGCACCGCCATGTACGAAGGAACGGATCTTAACACCTTTACGGATGTAGAGGAAACCGATTCCTTTCGGTCCGTTGATCTTATGTCCACTGGAGCTTAACATATCGATATTGCACTCATCTACATTGATCGGGACCTGACAGAAAGCCTGAACAGCATCTGTGTGGAAAAGAACACCGTGCTCTTTCGCAATACGTCCAATTTCTTTGATCGGCTGGATAGATCCAATCTCATTGTTTGCAAACATTACGGAGATCAGGATTGTCTCCGGTGTGATGGCTTTCTCAAGTTCATCCAGTTTCACAATACCATTCTCATCTACATCTACGTATGTGATCTTCGCACCGCGTTTCTCCAGATATTCGCATGTATGAAGAATTGCATGATGCTCTATCTTCGTTGTGATGATGTGGTTTCCTTTTGATTTATATGCTTCAAAAGTGGCTTTCAGAGCCCAGTTATCAGACTCGGAGCCACCTGCTGTAAAATAAATTTCCTCTTTCTTGGCGCCAAGGACTTCAGCAATCTGCTCTCTTCCCTTAGTAACTGCTTCTTTGCTCTTACCTGCAAAATCATAAATACTAGACGGGTTGCCATAAAATTCCGAAAAATATGGCAGCATAGCCTGGACAACCTCCGGTGCTGTTTTAGTTGTTGCTGCATTGTCCAGATAAATCATTTTTCCCATTTTCTTGTCCTCCTGTTTTATTTAAGTATGTCCGACACAACTTCCTTCGTGTTCAGACCTGCTGTTTTTCTTCATGTACTCTTCTGCTCTCTTCGATCAGCTGACCAAGCATCAGGGTATCAACAGCATTGGTAATGCTGTCGTTAATTCTTTTCCAGACGAGTTTCGCCACACACACATCACTGCCGTGACAGGTTCCGTCATTCTCAATCCCGGGACAGGCTGCTGCTTCCAGGCTGCCCTCCAGCACACGCAGGACTTCACCGACTGAGATCTCATCTGCCGGCTTGCCAAGCTGGTAACCGCCGTAAGCACCTCTGCTGCTCTTTACCAGCCCTGCTTTCTTAAGCATGGCCATAAGCTGTTCGAGGTAGCTTGTGGAAATATCCTGTCTCTCCGCAATGCTCTGTAAAGACACTGCTTCATTCTCGCTGTGTAACCCCAGATCGATCAGTGCTTTCAAACCATAGCGTGCTCTTGTTGACAGCTTCATTTTCTCACCTCGTTCTAATTCCCAGTGTTTCCCTCGGATTTCATGACTACTTTATCAGAAAGATGCAGTTCTGTCAAGGCTGTTTTATGCATATATTGGCAAAAAGGTTAAGGTCTAAATCAAGGTCTCAAGATTATGTCCAAAAAGCTCTTTATCAAAGGAACTCTGCTGCTTACCTTTGCAGGTCTGGCAAGCAGGCTCATAGGTTTCTTTTACAGAATATTCCTTTCTCATACGATTGGTGCAGAAGGACTTGGAATTTTTCAGCTTGTTATGCCGCTGCAGATTCTTGCACTGGCATTCTGTGCATCCGGGATCCAGACTGCCATTTCCCGCCTTACCGCATCCAGGAAAGCTTTGGGTTGTCCAGGAAGAGCAGGGGATTATTTCATATCCGGAACTTTGTTTTCTGTACTTTTTTCTTTAGTCCTGTCCTTTCTTTTCTATTACAGGGCTGATTTCTGGGCTGTGAAAATCCTGAAGGAACCACGGACTGCTTCACTGATCCGGATGATGGCTCCCGCCGTTCCTTTAAGCACCCTGCATACCTGCATCAACAGTTATTATTTCGGCAGAAAGAAAGCCGGACTGCCTGCCGGGATCCAGCTTCTGGAACAGGCTTTCCGTGTAGGCGGCTGTTATGTGATCTATCTTGTCTGTATCTCAGAAAAACGTACCGTCACACCTCTTATGGCAGCAGGAGGAAATCTCATCGGGGAAACTGCTGCCTGCATTGCTTCTCTCTTTTTTATCAGTATGCATTTTAAAGAGATACATTATTCCTTTTTTCAGCTTCAAAAACCTCTTGTGCTGTTAAAAGAACTGTTTCATATCTCTGTTCCCCTTTCTCTTAACAAAATTCTTCTGACTGTACTGGGAAGCATGGAGGTCATCCTGATCCCCGGCAGGCTTCAGATGTCAGGATTAAATGCATCGGACGCTTTAAGTATTTACGGTATTTTTACAGGAATGGCCCTGCCCCTGATCCTGTTTCCTGCAACCCTTACCAATTCTGTTTCCGTAATGCTTCTTCCTTCTGTCACAGAACTGCAGACTCTGGGATATCAGAAAAGGATCCGGTATGTGATCCGTCAAATTTTCCGGTATTGTGTATTTTTAGGCGGTGCCTGTATGCTCCTTTTCCTGTTCTTTGGAAAATATATGGGGATTTTTTTATTCCACAGCACTACTGCAGGCACGTATATCCGCACTATGTCCTTTATCTGTCCATTCCTGTATCTCAATACTACCCTCACCAGCGTGCTGAATGGTCTGGGAAGATCCGGGATCTGTCTGATACACAGTGCAGTCAGCCTATGTATCCGGGTAGCTTTTGTACTCTTTGCCATACCGATTTTCGGAATCCGGGGATATCTGTACGGGATACTATTCAGCGAACTTATCCTTACAGTACTGCATATCATTGCGCTCTCTGCTCTTGGTAACCTTTCCGAAAAACACTGAAAAATATTTTTTCTATCGACATTCTGTTTAGAATCGTTTATAATTAACGGTTGAAGTACAACGGAATAAGAAACAAAGGAGATACAAACATGGGATTCGATTTTATCAAAAAATTACCAACCCCTGAAGAAATTCGCAATCAGTATCCCATCGATGCTGAAATTCAGGCCATTAAAGATGCAAGAGACCAGGAACTTCGAGACGTTTTTACAGGCAGATCAGACAAATTTCTTGCAATCATCGGTCCTTGTTCAGCAGACAATGAGGATGCTGTACTGGATTACCTTACAAGATTACGCAAGGTTCAGGAAAAAATAGCTGACAAGGTTCTGATCGTTCCTCGTGTTTATACAAATAAACCAAGAACAACAGGTGAAGGATACAAAGGTATGGTCCACCAGCCGGATCCGGAAAAACAGCCGAACCTTCTGGCCGGCCTGATTGCTATCCGTAAGATGCATATTCATGCGATCCAGACCAGCGGTATGACCTGTGCAGATGAAATGCTTTATCCGGAGAACTACCGTTATCTTTCTGACCTGCTTTCCTATGTTGCAGTAGGTGCACGTTCTGTAGAAGATCAGCAGCATCGTCTTACAGTCAGCGGCATGGAAGTTCCTGCAGGTATGAAGAACCCTACCAGCGGTGACCTGGCAGTTATGTTAAACTCAGTCGTGGCAGCTCAGGGCGGTCATCGTTTTATCTACAGAAGTTGGGAAGTAGAAACTACCGGTAATGAACTGGCACATACCATTCTCCGTGGTGCTGTAAGCAAGCACGGAGAAGCAATCCCGAATTATCATTATGAAGATCTGCGTCTTCTCTGGGAAAAATATCAGCAGAAGAATTTAAAAAACCCGGCAGTCATTGTAGACACCAACCATTCCAACTCCAACAAGCAGTATGATCAGCAGGTTCGTATTGCCAAAGAAGTTCTCCACAGCCGCCAGGTAGACCCTGAACTTCATACTCTGGTGAAAGGTCTTATGATCGAAAGCTATATTGAACCTGGCAATCAGAAAATTGGCTGCGACCATATTTATGGAAAATCTATCACAGATCCATGCCTTGGATGGGAGGAATCCGAGAAGCTTCTGTATACTATCGCAGAAATGTGCTAAACTTAAAAGCTCCGGCAGCCTTTCGGCTGTCGAAGCTTTTTTAATGGCGTGGATGATTTTTCATGTACACGTCTCTCATTTTATTCATATTCACGCCCAGATAGATCTGTGTGGTGGAGATATCCGAATGTCCCAGCATTTCCTGTACGCTTCTGATATCTGCTCCATTCTGGAGCATATGTACGGCAAAGGAATGCCTCAGTGTGTGCGGTGTGATATCTCTCTTGATCCCTGCGCTGTCTGCATATCCTTTTAATACTTTCCAGAATCCCTGACGGCTCATCGCTTTACCGGAACAGTTGGTAAACAGTGCAGATTCCTGCTGATCTTTTACAAATACATTTCTGGCAGACTCCAGATAATGTTCCATCGCTTTCTTACAGGGAACACCGATAGGAATAATCCTCTCTTTTCCATTCTCATGACACACTACATATCCGAATTGCAGATTCACATCTGTGATCTGCAGATGAAGCATCTCGCTGACACGCATTCCGGTGGCATACAAAAGTTCCAGCATGGCAGAATCCCTGATCCCTTTTACAGTATTCAAATCCGGCTGCTGAAGCAGTTTATCCACTTCCTCGATAGTAAGGATCTCCGGTGCTTTCTTCTCCACTTTCGGCGGCTTCAGATTCTCTGCAGGATCTTTACTGATATGTCCTTCTTTCCACAGGTAATTAAAAAAAGCCCTGATAGATGCCACACTTCTTGAAATAGAAGAGGAAGCAAAATGTTCCCGTTCCATGTAGCTGATGTATCCCTCAAGTTCCAGTTCTCTTACTTCTTTCAGATCCTTTACTCCGCGATCTCCCAGAAATTCTGCCATTTTCTTCAGATCCCGTTGGTAGGATACCTCGGTATTGGCAGACATCTTCTTTATATTATGCAGATATGCAACAAACTCCCTTATCTCTATATCCATATGTTATACTTCCCGTTCCCTTTATATTCTCATTATTGTCAACTGTATTCGCCCTCTACAGCTTCTCTTTTATCCTTTTTGTTCTCGCCCAGGCGGGAATCCGCGATCTGCCTGCCGCATGATTCCATTAAAACGTACCTGTATTATACTGTTAATTTGACATAAAATCAAACCCTTTTTTTACAGAAATCCACTAAATCCGGGCTGTTCCGACATTATGTACCATATATCGGATATTTTATGACAACCTCTACAAAATCTTGTATATCCTCTTCCTGAAAAATTTTTAACTTTCTAAAAGAAATCAACAAAAGTCAGAAGTTTTTCTGCGATCCACGGATTTATATAACATTCTGTGAGTATTCCGGCAGCATATACCAGCAGGGCAATCCCGGCGCTTATAAGATATCTTCTGCATCTTCCGGGAAACAGGCCTTTATTTCTCCAGATCCCCAAGGATAATTCCCATACCTGTGCCATCAGATACATCCACACTGGAATATAAAAAAGATACTGCGGCAGCAACAGACCTGCTCCGATCAGACCGCCGGCAAATCCAAATTGCAGAATGGACATGGCAGCTACCGTGCCTATGATAAATCCCAGAAACAGCATTCCTGCAACAGCCAATGGAACCCCGAAAATCGAAAACCCACAGAGAACACTCAGGATAAACAGACTACCCCGGATCTTTATGAGTTCTTTTAAATATTCTGTACCTGAAATATTTCCGGCTGCAAATATGCTTAAGAAATAGATACTTGCCAGCGTTTTCTGCTGCCACTTTATTTTCCAGAGAATATTTGGTATAAGATTTCCAGTCAGAAACCCACACAAAAACAGGATCAGTGCAGGAAATCTGGTTTTCTTTTTCATAATTTCGCTTTGTTTCATGGCTTCACCCTGTACCAGTCTATGGGAGACCAGTCCGGGATATGCACACAAAAAAATCCTGCAGACCGTATCTTTCTATACAATCTGCAGGATTTATATCTGCAAAGAACTAATTATTTCGCATAGTCAACTGCTCTGCTTTCGCGAATTACATTAACCTTAATCTGACCAGGATATTCAAGCTCTGCTTCAATCTGTTTGGCAATATCTCTTGCCAACAGAACCATATCTGCATCACTTACGTGATCCGGTACTACCATCACACGAATTTCCCTTCCTGCCTGAATAGCAAAAGATTTCTCAACACCCTTAAACTGATTGGTAATGTCTTCCAGCTGTTTCAGTCGGTTGGTATATGTTTCCAGAGTTTCACGTCTTGCACCAGGTCTTGCAGCAGAAATTGCATCTGCGGCCTGTACAATGCATGCAATCAGTGACTCCGGTTCTACATCACCATGATGGGATGCAACCGTATTGATAACGATAGGGGATTCTTTGTATTTCTTACAAAGGTCAACACCGATCTGAATATGTGAGCCCTCTACCTCATGGTCAATGGATTTACCAATGTCATGAAGAAGACCAGCTCTCTTCGCCATGCGGACATCTACACCAACTTCACCAGCCAGCATTCCTGAAAGCTGTGCTACCTCGATGGAATGCTTTAATGCATTCTGTCCATAGCTCGAACGGAATTTCATACGTCCCAGAAGTTTCAGTAATTCCGGATGAATACCATGGACACCTACATCCATAGCTGCTGTTTCACCGTCTTCACGGATCTGTGCCTCTACTTCTTTCTGTGCCTTCTCCACCATCTCTTCGATTCTGGCCGGATGGATACGTCCATCTACGATCAGTTTCTCAAGTGCCACACGGGCAATCTCACGACGGATTGGATCAAATGCAGACAATACAACTGCTTCCGGTGTATCGTCAATAATAAGATCTACACCTGTGAGAGTTTCCAGCGTACGGATATTACGGCCTTCACGACCGATGATCCTTCCCTTCATCTCATCACTTGGAAGCTGTACCACAGAAATAGTAGTCTCAGATACATGATCCACTGCACACTTCTGAATGGCATTGACCACATATTCTTTGGCTTTCTTTCCTGCTTCTTCCTTGGCTCTGCTTTCCAGTTCTCTGTAGAGTCTGGCTACATCCACTTTTACATCATCTTCAACGGATCTGAGTAATTCTTCTTTTGCCTGTTCGGAGGTCAGACCTGAAACTCGTTCCAGTTCCTGTACTCCTTTTTGCTCAAGTTCTTCTACCCGTTTTTCTTTTTTCTGCACCTCAGCTGCTCTCGCTGTGCATTCCGCCTCACGCTTCTCCACTGCATCTGCTTTCTTGTCCACCGCGGATTCTTTGGCCAATACACGGTTTTCATACTTCTGCAGTTCGTTTCTTCGTTCCTTGGTTTCTTTCTCCAGTTCATTTTTTGTACGGAGAGATTCTTCCTTCACTTCCAATAAAGCTTCTCTTTTTTTAGTCTCAGCTGTTTTCAGAGCTTCATCTATGATGCTTCTTGCTTTGTCTTCTGCTGTTCCAACGATTTCAGCATCTTTCTGAATCTTGTTGTTCACAGCAACTTTGCAAGTAACAGGAACCGCAATAAGTAGCGCGACTACCACAGCGACAATTGCAACAATAATTGTTGTTGTCACAGGAGCACCTCCTTATTTAGTTTTCATTGTACAAATACAACAATACAAGTTTATCTTTTTTTGATACTTATGTCAAGTTTTTCTAGGGAATTGTTTCAAGAATTTTCGGTATTGCTGTACGGGGTGACCTGTATCTTCAGTTCTTCCAGAACACCGGAAATATCAGAAAACTGAAATCCTCTTCTTCCAAGATATCCGTAAAGCCTGCGCATTTCTTTCTCATCCAGTCTGGCTCCGGGAGCATATTTCTTCTCCACTTCCCTGCGCAGGATCTCCCGTTCATCCGGTGCGTGAAGGGCTGCCTCTTCTTCCCAGGCTGCTGCTGCCACAGAACGATCTACTCCTTTCGCAGCCAGCTCCTGCAGCACTTTCTGGCGGCTCTTCGAATCCATCCTGTAAGCAATATAGGTTCTGGCATAGCGGTAGTCATCTATGTATCCATAGGACTCCACATATGCCATGGCTGCCTCTATGGCATCCTGCCCAAATCCGGCCTGATGCAGTCTGTCCCGCAGTCCCTTCTCTGTACGGTCCATATGTTCCAGAAGTTTCATCGCTTTCTTCGCTGCTCGCTTATGCTCTTCTGACAGAAACTGCATGATCAATCCTCTGCTGTTTCGGTTTCTGTTTCAGCACCTGTATTCTCAGTGCCCTCAGCAGTTTCTGCTGCCTCCTCATCAGGAAGAAGATGATAATGAATACGTACCTTCTTCTCGATTTCGTCGCAGATGTCCGTATGTTCCTTCAGGAACAGTTTCGCATTCTCACGTCCCTGTCCGATCTTATCTCCGTTATAGGCATACCATGCTCCGCTCTTGTTCACGATACCACAGTCCGCTGCCAGATCCAGGATATCGCCTTCCTTCGAAATACCTGTGCCGAACATAATATCAAATTCTGCCTGCTTGAACGGCGGTGCCACTTTATTCTTAACGACCTTGATCCTGGTGTGGTTTCCGACCATCTCTCCGCCCTGCTTCAGAGTCTCTACCCTGCGTACATCCAGACGTACGGAAGAATAAAATTTCAGTGCACGTCCGCCTGTAGTGGTTTCCGGATTACCGAACATCACGCCCACCTTCTCACGAAGCTGATTGATAAAGATTACCACACAGTTGGATTTACTGATCACTGCTGTAAGCTTACGAAGGGCCTGGGACATCAGACGGGCCTGAAGACCTACATGGCTGTCTCCCATATCTCCATCAATCTCCGCTTTCGGTACCAGGGCTGCAACAGAGTCCACGATCACAATATCCACAGCTCCTGAACGAACCATAGTCTCAGTGATCTCCAGTGCCTGTTCCCCGTTATCCGGCTGTGAAATATATAAATTGTCAATATCTACTCCGATATTTCTGGCATATACAGGATCGAGGGCATGTTCCGCATCAATAAATCCTGCGATCCCGCCTCTCTTCTGGACTTCCGCTACCATATGGAGGGCAACTGTCGTCTTACCACTGGATTCCGGTCCGTAGATCTCGATAATACGTCCCTTGGGTACTCCCCCGACTCCAAGGGCAATATCCAGGCTTAAAGAACCTGTAGGGACTGTCTCCACCTGCATATTCGTGCTGGATTCTCCCAGTTTCATGACAGATCCCTTGCCATAGTGCTTCTCAATCTGTCCAAGAGCTGCCTCTAATGCTTTCTGTTTTTCTTCATTTATCATCTATATTAATCTCCTTGCATATATTTCGAACCTATGTTCGTGTTTTCTTTTAATATAGTATTATACTTTTTTCCGGATGTCAAGCTTTTCCGTAAATTTCAGGAAATAATCCTGCCCGGGTGATTTTGGCATAAAAAGAACGGGTGCACAGTCTCTGCCATGCATTTCCCGTTCTTTCGTAAAATTCTTTCTATTCTGTTTATTCCGGTTTATCACCGATCAGCCAGTTATACATCTCTTCATACTGACGTGCGGAATTGTTCCAGGAAAAATCTGCTGCCATAGCACGGTCAACCATCTTATTCCATTCACGTTTCTTATCGTAGTAGATCCTCTCTGCATTCCGTACTGTATTGAGCATCTCATGGGCATTGTAGTTGCGGAAGGAGAATCCTGTACCTGTTCCTTCATATTCATTAAACGGTTCCACTGTATCTTTCAGACCACCTGTTTCACGGACGATCGGAAGAGTTCCGTAACGAAGGCTCATCAGCTGGCTTAAACCGCATGGCTCGAACAGAGACGGCATAAGGAATGCATCAGAAGCAGCATAAATACGGTGTGACATCGATTCGTCATAATAGATCTGGGCAGAAACCTTTCCATGGTATTTCCAGTCGAAATGACGGAACATATTCTCATAACGTTCATCACCGGTTCCGAGAACTACGATCTGCACTGCATCTTGGCAGAGTTCATCCATCACATATGCGATAAGGTCAAAGCCCTTCTGGTCTGTCAGACGTGAAACGATACCGATCATCATTGCCTTCGGATTTTCTTCCAGTCCCAGATCCTTCTGAAGCTGGATCTTATTTTTTACTTTTTCCTTGCGGAAGGTTGTCGCGTTATAGTTCTTCGTGATATATGGATCAGTCTCCGGATTAAAGATATTGTAGTCAATACCATTGACAATTCCTCTCAGACTGTTAGCCCGGGCACACATCAGGCCGTCAAGGCGTTCGCCGTAGAACGGTGTCTTGATCTCCTCTGCATAAGTATTGCTGACAGTTGTCACAGCATCCGCAAATACGATACCTCCCTTAAGGAAATTGGCATCCTTGTAAGCTTCCAGCTTGTCTGAAGTGAAATAATAATCAGAAAGACCTGTGATATCCTGTACAGTCTTCACATCCCAGACGCCTTGGAATTTCAGGTTATGTATTGTCATGATCGTCTTGATATTCCAGAAAAATTCATTCTGCTGGAAGCTGTCATGAAGATATACAGGGACAAGTCCTGTCTGCCAGTCATGACAGTGGATCACATCCGGTCTGAATCCGATCACCGGAAGTACGGATAATACTGCTTTGGAAAAGAATGCAAATTTCTCCAGATCCCACGGAGCACTGTCATATGGTTTCGGACCACTGAAATAGTATTCATTGTCAATGAAATAGAACTGAATTCCATCATACTCCATATGCATAATTCCTACATAGCAGTTCTTATATCCCAGATCCATGTAGAAATGTGTGACGTATTCCATTTTATCTTTCCATTCCTGTTTCATACAGGCATATTTCGGTAAGATCACACGAATATCGAAATATCTCTTGTCGAAATATTTCGGTAAAGCGCCTGCTACATCTGCCAGTCCTCCTGTTTTGATAAACGGAACTGCTTCAGATGTTGCAAATAAAATATTTTTCATGCGTAAAACCCTCCTTGGTAGCCTTTATACTACAATTATACTCCAAAAAACGCCTATTGGAAAGTGCGATTTTTATATTCCAGTCTGATTTTATCTGCGATCAGTGCAATAAATTCAGAATTCGTAGGCTTACCTTTTCCTGTGCTTACCGTATATCCGAAAAGCTCATCGATCGTATCCATCTTTCCTCTGCTCCACGCTACTTCAATGGCATGGCGGATCGCTCTCTCCACTCTGCTGGAAGTTGTCTGATGCCGTTTCGCAATGGTGGGATACAGAATCTTCGTAATGGAATTCAGCATTTCCATATCATTTACAGACAGGATAATGGCATCTCGCAGATACTGATATCCTTTGATATGTGCCGGAACACCTATCTCATGAATGATGTTCGTTACATCTGTCTCCAGATTTCCCTGGGTCATGGTATTTTCTTCTTTTACTTCTGTCTGTCTGCTGATCTGTCTGAATTTCCTGTCTCCTAAGCTTCTCACATGCTTGATCCGATTTAACAGCATCCTGTTGTCAAAAGGTTTCAGCACATAATAATCCGCTCCCAGACTGAATGCATCTTCCGTGATCCTCTCTTTTCCTACAGCGGAAACTACAATAAACGCCGGTATTTTCTTCAAACTGCTGTCATGGACAAAACGTTCCATCACTGCCAGGCCGTCCATCTTCGGCATAATAATGTCCAATACCACAACGTCCGGCTCTTTTTCCCTTATAATATTACAGATTTCTTCTCCATTATGGGCTTTGCCAACCAGTTCCAGATCCTTATCTTCTTCGATGATCTTTCCAAGTACTTCCACCATTCTCTCATTATCGTCCGCAACCGCCACATTTAATTTTTCCATGAGGCCAGCCTCCTCCCTGATCTAAATCCTCTATATTTTTGTTCCTGTTTTTTTGGCACATCACATATTATAGAGGAACGATAAGGGAGAAATCAAGCCGAATCAGGGAGGTCAGACCCATTTTCCATCGCGCTTATCTGCGCTTATCTGGCTTTTATTTTCATCATTCGCCACGAATATATCTTACCGGACAGCAATCGCATTTTTCTTTATTTTTTCAGTTCACTTTTGATCTGGTCTGTTACCAGGGCGATCAGTCTTCTCTGTTTCGCATAGAGCTTTATGGTGTTAAATACCCGTCTGTATACTACCTGGGCATCGAACGGACGGTTGATATAATCCATGGCTCCCATTTCATAGGCTTTTTTCACATAGGTCTCTGATTCCTCACTGGAAATCATGATCACCGGAATATTGTCCAGGAAATTCTTCTCAGACATTACCCGCAGAACCTCGAAACCATCCATCACAGGCATGATAATATCCAGAAGCACCAGTGAAATATCTTCTTCATGCTCTTCAAGGTATTCCAGGCCTTCTTCTCCGTTGGCAGCTTCTAGGACAGCAAATTCTTCTCCCAGTACCTCCCTGAGAATGGCACGGTTCATCTCTGAATCATCTATGATCAGGATCTTCGGCCGTAAATCTTCAAAGAATTTCTCTTTTCTGCCTTCCAGCTTCCCGCCGGTGCTGTTCTCCTCTGTAACGACCATGTTCTTCTTATTTTTCGCCATATACATAAAATGATCTGCACGGCTGATCGCTTCTTCTATCGTGTCTCCTTCTGACATTACGCCGCCTATACTGACAGACATCTTCAGTCTGGGATAGCCAGGCACTTTTGCCTCCTGCACCTTCCTGCTGATACTTTTCAGCTTCCGGGTAAAAATCTCCGGTTCTACATCAGCCATGATCAGGATGAATTCATCCCCTCCGTACCGGATCAGAATATCTGTTTTACGGATACAGCTTCTGATAACTTCTGCTACCGTACGTAGCACCAGATCTCCCACTTTATGCCCAAGAGTATCATTATATAACTTGAAATCATCCAGATCGATCATTGCAACTCCTGCAGGAGTTTTCATATTTTTGATCATATTCTCATAGAAATGCCGATTGGATGCACCTGTAAGGGCATCTGTATACAGAGCTTCCTGGTATCCGCTTATTTTTTTCAGCAGACGGTTTTTGCCCTGAGGATCCAGGATCAGTTCATCGTCCAGGCAGTTGATCATCTCCATGACATACTCTCTGCCGTCAATCTCCATATATTTTGCAATCACCTGGTAAAGTACAGAATCAATAAATTCCATTTTTACTTTTCTGTTCTTTTCCTCCAGTGCACGTATAGATACACAATTCTCGCACGGACTGCTTTTCTTCCAGAAATCGTAGCACTGACAGGGGGCTTTTGGCTCCTTGGACGTATAATCTCCATAATGGATCTCTCTTAATGTATCAGCTTCCAGAAGACGCACTACATCAAATACAGACTCCATATACCGCATGGTTTGCTTTGCTTCCTGCATTGTCATATTCCTATCATCCTCTATCTGTAAATCCTGCGGCAGCTTTGCTTCCTGCCCACAGTATTGGTTTATATGTATTTCTTTTTTGCAACGAAAAAAAGTATTGTTATAACAATAACAATACTTTTGATTAACTCCCTGCAGCTGGCTGTCATTTTACAGACCCTATAGCTTTGCGTCGCAACCTTTCGATTGTTTTGCCATATCTTATACAATACTTCTCATCAGACAATCTGCCGCTTTTCACACGAAAATCTAACTCATAATATTATTACTATAGCACATACCCGGAGGAAAGTCAAAAAATATTATCTGCAGTAACGACAAAAACGCTGCACGGGCAGCGTCTTTTTGTCCTATTTCTCATGGTTCAGCATATTTTCTATGAATATCCCATATCCACTGGTGGAATCCTGCACAAACACATGGGTAACTGCGCCAACTACTTTTCCATCCTGCAAAATAGGCGACCCGGACATTCCCTGGACCACGCCTCCGGTCAGTTCCAGAAGATTTTCGTCTGTTATCTGGATCACAAAGCTCTTATTGGTATCTTCATGGTTCAGATCGATCCTTTTGATCTCTGCTGCATATTCCTTTACCTGTCCATCCACACACGCCAGGATCGTGGCATCTCCGGTGTGCACTTCCTGCTTATGTGCTGCCGGCATTTTTCTCAGAGAAATACTGTTTTCTTCATTTGTATAAAGCTGTCCGTAAATGCCGTTTTTGTTATTTTCTGTAATAGTCCCCAGAAGATTTCTTTCCTCGTAACGGATCAGTCCTGCCAGTTCCCCCGGATTTCCTTTGCTGCCTTTATTCACTGCCAGAACCTGTGCTTTATACAAAGCACCTCCTGATATTTCCAGAAGATCTGCTGTATCAATATCACTGATCCCATGCCCCAGTGCACCGTAGCTGCCGTTCCCATTCACATAGGTCAGCGTTCCGATCCCCTGGGTGTCATCTCTTACCCACAGTCCAAGTTTGTAGCTGCCGGAGGCATCTTTGGCAGGTGTGACAGAAACAGGCAGCGTCTCACCATCTCTGTTGACTTTCAGCGTAACTGCTTCTCCATTCATGTTTTCCAGATCCCTGATCAGTTCTTTTTTGTCTGTAACCTTCTGATCATTAAATGCTACAATATAATCTCCCGGACGGACAATATTTCTGGATGGCTCTTTCGTTTCACCATCTTCAGCCTGTATCTCTCCTGTATCAATAACCAGTACACCCTTTGTTTCCATATAGATCCCTATGGTATTTCCACTGACATACACTTCCCTGTCATCCACAGGGGTTACTTTTACTTCTTTGAAAGGCAGATATCCAAGAAGTCTGCAGGGCAGTACATACCCTCCGTCACCTGAAACAGGCACAGCCTCATCAAAGGTTACAAAAGGATTGGAAAGGAGCTCTGACACATCTGTACTGTTTTGTCTTGAAACCTGGATCTCATCCGGTATTTTACGGTTGAGATACTGATATCCCAGAAATGCCATTACAAGGAGATCAAGAACCAGGAAACACATCAGAAACAGCCGGTATTTTTTTCTTCTGTTCATTTCTGCACATCCTTTCAGGTATAATCTTTCAGGTATGATCAGAAAAAAGAGAGGATTCTCTTTTCAGATGATCCTCTCTTAGTATGCGGTCAAATATTTTATTTCAATCTTGTATTTTTTTGTTTCTGTGCCAATTCTTTCATTTCTTTTGCATTTTCCAGAACAGCCGGTGTGATCTCTGTTCCGCTGAGAAGCCTTGCCAGTTCACGGACAGAATCTTCTTCAGAAAGTACATGGATCTGGGTAATGGTTTCTGTACCTTTCAGATGCTTTTCAATCTCGAAATGACTGTCTGCCATAGCTGCGATCTGAGGCAGATGTGTAATGCAAAGTACCTGGTGATGCTGTCCGATCACAGCCATTTTCTCTGATACTTTCTGTGCAGTTCTTCCGCTGATACCTGTGTCGATCTCGTCGAAGATCAGTGTTTCGATCTGGTCTCTGTCTGCCAGAATTGCTTTCAGCGCAAGCATGATCCTGGAAAGTTCACCGCCGGATACGATCTGACCTAACGGTTTCAGGCTCTCTCCCGGATTGGTGGAGATCAGATAACCGATGTCATCAAAGCCATTGTCTGTATAATTTTTCTTTCTCTGGAAATCAATGGCAAAATTTACATCAAGAAAATTTAGATCTTTCAGTCCCTGAATCACTTTCTGCTCAAGCTGGCTGCTATATTCTCTGCGGATCCTGGACAGTTTATCCGAATTTTCAAAGAGAATTTTTTCCAGTTTTGCAAGACGGTCTTTCATTTCCTGTAAATTTTCTTCAAATCTGCGAAGTTTTTCCAGTTTTTCTTTCTGCTGGCTGCAGTATGCACCGATTTCTTCAATGGTACGTCCATATTTCGCCTTCAGCCCATTGATAAGATCCAATCTTCTCTCTGTCTCATAGAATTCCCCTTCATCGAAGGTAAGGTCTTCCAGATAAGCAGAAAGTTCCCTGTTAAAGTCATTCAGCAGACCATCCACGGAAGTCAATGTCTCTTCTAACGGTGCAAGCCCCTCATCAAACTGGGTCACACGGACCAGTTCCCTTATGGCTTCTCCCACTGTTTCTCCTGCTCCTTCTGTAGTGTCATAACCTGTCAGTTTATGTACCAGCAGCAGAGAATCTGTCAGCTGCTTTGCATTGTTCATTTTGCGGTAACGGCACTCCAGCTCTTCGTCTTCTCCCGGCTGCAGGGCTGCTTTCTCTATTTCTTTGATCTCGAACTCCAGAAACGCAGCTTCTCTGTTTCTCTGTTCCTCATTTATATCCATGGAATCCAGTTCGTTTCTGCAGACACTGTATTCTTTATACGCCTGGCGGACTTTTTCCTTCGCAGGAAGAATCTTCTCTCTCCCGTATGCATCCAATATCTCAAGCTGCTTATCCTGATACAGCAGTGACTGATGTTCATGCTGTCCGTGAATGTCCAGCAGACAAGCTGCTGCTGCCTTCATCTGGCTTACAGTACTGGTTTCTCCATTGATCTTATTGATACTCCTTCCGTCCATGATCTTTCTGGACAAAAGCACCTGCCCGTCCTCCGGATAAAAGTCCATGGCAGCAAGGGCTTCCCTGGCTTTCTCATTCTCTACCTGAAAAAGCAGTTCCACCAAAGCATAAGGAGCATTTTCTCTTATTATGTTTCTGGAAATCTTGGCTCCCAGGATCAGCTGCATGGAACCCAGAAGAATGGATTTACCTGCACCGGTCTCACCTGTAAGGATATTAAGTCCCGGTCCGAATTCCACCTCGATCTCTTCTATCAGTGCAAGATTTTTTACATGGAGATGTGCTAACATTTCTTTCCTCCTGATACGAATGGCCCCGTTTCCGGGGCCTTATGTCTTAATCTAATGTTATTGGTTCAGTCTTACAAAGCTTCTCAGCTTCTCAGCAGCGCCAAGCGCCATGTCTGTATTCTTGGCAGCACACATAATTGTATCGTCACCTGCGATACATCCCAGGATCTCCGGCCATTTCAGTGCATCCAACGCTGTAGCTACCCCCATTGCCATACCTGATACTGTTTTGATCACAATAATGTTCTGTCCTACATCAATAGACAAAAGTGCATCTTCCAGCACCCTTGTGTATTTCGCACTGAGACTTCCGGACTCATTGTTAATGATCGCATAACGGGATTTTCCGTCTTTTCCTGCCACCTTGGTCAGCTTCAGTGCACGGATATCTCTGGAAACTGTTGCCTGGGTCACTTTAAATCCGGCTTCATTTAACCTGGAAGCCAGTTCCTCCTGTGTATCTATATCATATTGATGAATCAGTTCTATGATCTTCTCATGTCTCGCAACCTTCATGCCGCTTCCTCCTTAACTGTCCCTCATTTTCCGTCGAAGAACTTCCACGAAGCTTAAATGGTTCAGCTTCAGGATCCTGGTCTTTACCTTCGCCTGCCGGATCACAATACAATCCCCTGTGACCATTCCTATAGAAGAGGCTCCGTCAAAAGAGGCAAGGCCTTTCTCACAGTCACAGTGTCTGCCTTTGCCGATCTCCACAGTGATCACATCTTCTGACGGAAAAATAATGCTTCTTGTATTCAGAGTATGAGGGGCAATAGGTGTCATAATGGTCATGGCTGCATTCGGTGATACAATAGGACCTCCTGCCGACAGACTGTAACCTGTAGATCCTGTAGGTGTGGAAATGATGATTCCATCTGCATTATAAGAATTAAGATATACATCATTTACGTAATTTTTGAAACGTACCACTCTCAAATGTCCGTCCCTGCCGATCACAATATCATTCAGGGCAATATCTTTCCCGATCAATTCATCTCCACGGTACACACATCCTTCCAGCATCATCCGCTCTTCTACCTCATAGTCATCTGCCATAAGCTGGTCCAGCGCACTGTAAAGAGACTGCAGATCCACTTCTGCCAGAAATCCCAGCTGTCCAAGATTGATTCCCAAAAGAGGGATCTCTCTGTGCACTACATCCCTGGCAGCCTGAAGAAGAGTTCCATCTCCGCCCAGAACAATAATGCACTGAACACCATCGGGGATCAGGGATGGATCTGTATAATGATAAGTTCCCTCATGCTGTCTGGAAGCCTGCTGTATTTCACAGCTTCTTTTATATTCTTTTAAATAATCAACGATCTTCCCTGTGATCTCCATACTGGGATCTTTATCGCTGTTTGTAATAATATAAAACCTGTCCATATCTGTCCGTTCCTAAAGACTTATTTATCCAGCTGTCCGTGGGCCTGTGAAACAACCTCTTCCACAGACACCTGAAGGCTGTCCGATACCTGGCTTCCTTCCGGATGTTTCTTCAGATGAAGAAGGTACTCAATATTTCCTTCCGGCCCTTTGATAGGGGAAAAGGACAGATGGCATGGTTCCATGGAAATACTCATGGCATAATCCCGAACCTTCTCGATCACTTCCTGATGCACTGCCGGATCACGGACTACGCCTTTCTTTCCCACTTTCTCTCTCCCTGCTTCAAACTGTGGCTTGATCAGACACACGATCTCACCTTCTTCTGTAAGAAGATTCCTTACAGGAAGCAGTACTTTAGTCAGAGAAATAAAGGAAACGTCAATGGAAGAAAAGTCCGCAGGACCTTCCAGATCTTCCGGCACTACATAGCGGATATTGGTTTTTTCCATACAGACTACCCTGGGATCATTACGCAGTTTCCAGTCAAGCTGTCCGTATCCTACATCAATGGAATATACTTTTACAGCCCCGTTCTGGAGCATGCAGTCTGTAAATCCACCGGTGGAAGCTCCTACATCCATGCAGACCTTGTCTTTCAGAGTCACATCGAAATTCTTCATGGCTTTCTCAAGTTTCAGTCCTCCCCTGCTTACATAGGGAAGTGTGTTGCCTCTTACTTCTATTTTTACAGTCTCAGGGAACATGGTTCCTGCCTTGTCCTCTTTCTGACCATCCACATATACATCTCCTGCCATGATGTACGCTTTCGCCTTCTCCCTGGAAGGAGCAAGGGCACGTTCCATCATCAGCATATCCAATCGTTTTTTCATTTTTTCTTCAAAACCTCACTGTTCTCTATTGCCCGACGGATGTCCTCCACTCCTAGACCAATCCTTGCCCGGAGGCTGTCCACCTTACCCTGTGGCACAAACTGATCCCACACAGTGGCAGTCAGCACCCGTACTTCCGGATGACAGGCTTCCATATACGCGGCAATATGTTCTCCGTATCCACCGCTTTTTACATTCTCTTCCACAGTGACAAAAAGACTGTGGTCTTTCGCCAGCTGATCCAGAAGTTCTACATCCAGTGGTTTGACAAACCGGGCATTTACCAGAGTAGGCTCATATCCGTCTTCCCTAAGTCCCCTGCAGACTTCTTCGCAGGACGGGATCATACTTCCTACTCCCAGGATCGCGATCTCCTTTCCTGTGGTCAGGATCTCGCTTCTGCCATACTCCACTGGTGCACGATGTTCATGAAGACCCTGATATGCACTGCCTCTGGGATAACGGATCGCCACCGGTCCGTTCCAAGCCACGGCAAATTCCAGCATATCCTCCAGTTCCCTGTCATTCTTCGGTGCAAGCACTGTCATATTCGGCATCATGGAAAGATAGGAAAGATCAAAACATCCCTGATGTGTCTCACCATCTGCCCCCACCAGACCTGCCCTGTCTATGGCAAAGATCACATGAAGCTTCTGCATACATACATCATGAAGCATCTGGTCTACCGCTCTCTGCAGGAAAGAAGAATAAATCGCCACAACAGGAACCAATCCACCCAGAGCCAGTCCTGCTGCGAAACTTACCGCATGTTCTTCTGCAATTCCCACATCAAAGAAACGTTCCGGGAACTTCCTGGAAAACTCCACCAGCCCGGTTCCGTCCGGCATTGCCGCAGTGATAGCCGTCAGCTTTTTATTTTGCTCTCCAAGAGCTGCCAGCTTTCTGGAAAAGATATCCGTATATCCCGGACAGACTTTCTTTTCCAACGGTTTCCCGGTTCTTATATCAAAAGGACCTGTTCCATGAAAACGGTCAGGATGTGCGCTTGCAGGGCCATATCCTTTTCCTTTCTTCGTAAGAACATGAACGATCACTGGGCCCTCCACGCGCTTCGCCTCATTAAAAAGCTTCATCATCTGACGCATATTGTGACCGTCCACAGGGCCCAGATAAGTCAGCCCCATATTCTCAAAAAGCATTCCCGGAATAATCAGCTGCTTGATGCTGCTCTTGGTCCTGCGCATGGTATCTACCATGGCAGTTCCTATTTTTGGAACTTTTTTCAGTGTCTTCGTCACGCCCAGTTTCATTCCTGTATAGGCTTCTGCTGTTCTGAGCGCACTCAGATATGTGGACATTCCTCCTACATTTCTGGAAATAGACATATTATTGTCATTAATGATTATGATAAAATTGGTTTTCAGCTCAGCCGCATTATTCAGCGCCTCATATGCCATGCCCCCTGTCAGGGCACCGTCACCGATCACAGACACTACATGATGCTTCTGTCCCAGGATATCCCTGGCCCGGGCATAGCCAAGCCCTGCAGAAATAGAGTTAGAACTGTGTCCTGCATCAAAGGCATCACAGTCACTTTCGCATCTTTTGGGAAATCCGCTTAAACCGCCTTCCTGACGAAGATTTTCAAATTCATCTTTCCTTCCGGTCAGGATCTTGTGGGTATATGCCTGGTGACCCACATCCCAGATCAGTTTATCTTCCGGAAAATCCAGCACATTATGCAAAGCGAGGGTCAGCTCCACCACCCCAAGGTTCGAAGCCAGATGTCCTCCTGTACGGCTTACAGCCTGGATCAGAAACTCTCTGATCTCCTCTGCCAGAAGCCCGAAATCTGCCAATGGTATGTTATGGATATCATTGGGCTTTATGATTTTTTCCAGAATCATTCGTATCCTTCCTTTATTTTCTGCGATTTATCAGCTTTTCCACCAGTAAATACAGAAATTCATTATTCTTGTTCAGTCCCTTCAGCAGACTGACAGCATCTTCAGAAAGCTCCTTCACCTGTCTGGAAGCCTCCTCTATGCCGAAAAGTGTTACATACGTAACCTTATTGTTCTTCTCATCACTGTGAACCGGCTTGCCAAGTTCTTCCTCTGTGCTGGTCACGTCCAGGATATCATCCTGGATCTGGAATGCAAGTCCGATCTTTCCAGCCGCCTCTTCTATTATGGCTACAGAGTTCTCATCAGCACCTGCCAGGATGGCCCCTGTCATCATAGCTGCTTCGATCAGTGCTGAAGTCTTATTCCTGTAAATATAATCCAGCATTTCCTTGGTAAGAGGGGTTCCGTCATTCTCCACATCTACACTCTGACCGCCCAGCATTCCGTGGATCCCTGTTTTCTCTGCCATTACAGAGAGACCACGAATCACTCTCTCCGGATATGCTGTCCGTTCAAATGCCAGCAGCATAGTCTCATATGCATAGTTCAAAAGAGCCACACCGCTTAGTATACCCATCGCCTCTCCATAGACTTTGTGGGTAGTCAGCCTTCCTCTTCTGTAATCATCATTATCCAGTGCAGGAAGGTCATCATGGATCAGGGAGTGGGTATGGATCATCTCCATCCCTGTCATAAAAGGCCTGATCACCTTTTCTTTCCCGCCAAACAGCCGGTAAGTTTCCTGCATCAGAAGAGGCCTGAGACGTTTGCCTCCTGCCAGCATGCTGTAATTCATGGCCTGTGCCATGGATTTCGCGAATCCTTCTTCTTTCGGAAGAAACTCCCGGATTCCCTTTTCTATTTCATCGGTTCTTTTTGTTAATTCATCTTGAAAATTCACTGAACGTCCCATCCTCATTCATCTGCAGCATCTTTTTCTCTACAGTATCCAGTTTATCGCTGCAGAATTTCAGAAGTTCCATACCTTGTTTATATAGATTAAAGGAATCTTCCAGTGATGTTTCTTTATCCTCCAGCTTCTCTGCCAGGTCATCCAGCTGCGCAAAAACCTCCTCCAGAGTTTCCTCCTGAGATGTCTGCTCACTGTTTCTGTCCTTCCCCATGGATCCTGTCCTCCTTTTCTGTGCCGCATACCTGTGCTTCTATGGTTCCATCTGTTACGGATACATATATGGTATCCCCGTTTTTTACCTGTTCTACACTTGTAAGTGTTTTTCTATTCTGATCTGCCACATAGGCAAATCCCTGATTCAGCTTTCTCAAAGGTGACAGACCGCCAAAACGTTCCAGATAAAGTTCCAGCTCATGTCTGTACCCTTTCATCTTCCTGTCCATCCCGCCTCGAACAGCATCCTCCAGATCTACCAGACGCTGTCTCTGTTCTCTCAGCCTGCTCTGGGGACTTAAATATCCCAGACGCATCTGAAGCTGTTTCAGACGATTCCTGTCGGAATCTAGCTGATTACTCATAGCACGGTAAAATCTCTGTCTGTATAGAAAAACGGATTCTGCCACGCTTCTAAAGTCATCCACAGCCAGCTCAGCTGCCGCAGATGGTGTAGGCGCTCTTAAATCCGCTACAAAATCAGCAATTGTAAAATCTGTTTCATGTCCCACAGCGGAGATCACCGGCGTCCGGCATTCAAAAATGGCTCTCGCCACTATCTCTTCATTAAATGCCCACAGATCCTCAATGGAACCGCCGCCTCTTCCCACAATGATCACATCAACCCCTGCAGCATCCAGCATTCTGATTCCTTTCACAATACTCTCTGCTGCTCCTGCGCCCTGTACAAGGGCAGGATATAAGATGATCTGAAGATATGGATTTCTCCTGAGAGAAATATTTCTGATATCCTGAACTGCTGCTCCCGTAGGTGCAGTCACTACTCCCAGACGCTTGATAAACCGGGGAATAGTCTGTTTGTATTCCTGCGCAAACATCCCCATCTCTTCCAGTTCCTGCTTCAGCGCCAGATAGCGTTCATACAGTGCACCGGCTCCCTCCAGAGTGATTTCTCTGGCATAAAGCTGATAACGTCCGTCCCGCTCATACACATCCACAGAACCACCCACGATCACTTTATCTCCGTTCTTCATGGAGAAAGCCAGCCCTCTCCTGTGTCCTGCAAACATCACACAGCTTAAGGTACCGGTCTCATCCTTCAGGGAAAAATATATGTGTCCGCTTGTATGATATTTACAATTGGACACTTCTCCCTTTACATATATTTTCTGCAGAAAAAAATCCTGGGTAAACATATTTTTTACATAGCGGTTTACCTGGCCTACAGAATATGCATTTTTCATTCTGATTTCTCTTCACTTTCACTATTTGCGATCTTACCAAGGATTCCGTTTACAAAAGATCCTGAAGTATCGCCGCCGAAACGCTTGGCAAGTTCTACTGCCTCATTGATGGCTACACCGGTAGGTACATCCTCATCGAATTTCAGTTCGTAAACAGCCAGACGAAGTGCGTTAAGATCTACGCGGCTCATTCTCTTCGTCTTCCAGCCTTTACTTGTCTCATTTAAAATTGTATCGATCTCTCCCAGGTGTTCCAGCACGTGGTTATATTTGGCACGCATATACTCCTGGTCTTTCTCTGAAAGCTCCTCCAGACTGTCAAAATAAAGAGACAGCTGTTCGCTCATCTCTTCTTCTGAATTAAATTCTGTCATAAACAGAAGCTTAAATATATGTTCTCTCTGCTCTCTTCTTCGCATAATTCCTCCTCAAGCACAAAAAAGGAAAGGGTTACTTTCCTTTTTCATTCTCCATATCTACGCTGGCAATGTGGATGTTTACATCCGCAACCTCAAGACCTGTCATATTCTCGATGGATGATTTCACCTTCTCCTGGACCTTCTTGCTGGTTTCCAGAATGTTCTTTCCGTATTCGATATTCAGATTCAGATCTACTGTTACTACACCTTCCAGCACAGTAACCTTTACTCCCTTGGAAAGATTCTTCATTCCAAGCTTGCTTACCAGTTCATTGGTAATATTACCTGCCATGGAAGCAACTCCATCTACTTCTGTAGCAGCAAGTCCGGCAATGATAGCAACCACTTCATCAGCGATCTGAACTTCACCAATGCCGCCTAAATCCTGTATTTTATATGTTGTTCTTTTCTCTGCCATGGAAAAACCTCCTAAGAAATTCTGTTCTTATATTATAATCTTTGTATATTATACCAAACCGGCAGATAAATGAAAAGGGTTATTTGCTGAATTCCGTTAATATTAAGCCCGGATTTCTGTCTTCTGTCATACCCACACTCCATGCATTTACAAACAGAAGCAGCGGATTTCCCTTGAGATCTGTAACCTTCTTCATGTCTGAAGTTCCTGTGATCTTTTCAACATTTACTTCTTCTTTGTTAGCAATCCAGCGGATATGCTCATATGGAAGTGTCTCCAGACGAATATCCACATTGTACTCATTTTCCAGGCGGTATTTTAGTACATCAAACTGCAGTACACCAACTACACCTACAATGATTTCTTCCATACCTGTATTAAATTCCTGGAAGATCTGGATCGCGCCTTCCTGTGCGATCTGGTTGATCCCCTTTACGAACTGCTTTCTCTTCATGGTATCGATCTGCCGCACTCTGGCGAAATGTTCAGGTGCGAAAGTGGGGATTCCCTCAAAAGCAAATTTCCTTCCCGGTGCACAGATGGTATCACCGATGGAAAAAATACCCGGATCAAATACACCGATAATATCTCCTGCATATGCCTCATCTACAACATGACGGGACTCTGCCATCATCTGCTGTGGCTGAAGGAGACGCATCTTCTTATCTCCCTGCACATGATATACTTCCTGGGACGCATCGAACTTACCGGAACAGATCCTCATAAACGCGATCCTGTCTCTGTGTGCCTTGTTCATATTTGCCTGGATCTTAAATACAAATGCAGAGAAATCATCATCCATAGGATCGATCACTCCCTCGTCTGACATTCTGGCAAGAGGAGAAGTGGTCATCTTCAGAAAATGTTCCAGAAAAGTTTCCACACCGAAGTTCGTCAGGGCAGAACCGAAAAATACAGGAGTCAGTTCCCCTTTGCTTACCAGTTCCTGGTCGAAATCCGCACTTGCTCCATCCAGAAGTTCAATTTCTTCCAGAAGCTGCTCTTTCTGTTCCGGATCCATCACTTCATCTGCACGACTGTCATTCAGCGGGATCTCCTCGATAATACCTTCCTTCGTTCCCTTCTGGGTATCAGAGAAAGTAAGGATCTTCTTTGTATTACGGTCATAGACACCTCGAAACTTCTTACCGGAACCAATGGGCCAGTTTACAGGGCAGGTTGCGATTCCCAGTTCCTTCTCGATCTCATCCAGAAGGTCAAAGGTATCATTGGCATCCCTGTCCATTTTGTTGATAAAGGTAAAGATCGGGATATGACGCATCACGCAGACCTTGAACAGCTTACGTGTCTGTGCCTCTACACCCTTGGAACCATCGATCACCATAACTGCAGAATCCGCAGCCATCAGGGTACGGTAGGTATCCTCGGAGAAATCCTGATGTCCAGGTGTATCCAGAATGTTAATGCAGTATCCATCGTAATGGAACTGAAGTACAGATGAAGTTACAGAGATACCTCTCTCTTTTTCGATCTCCATCCAGTCAGATACTGCATGGCGGGCAGTTGCCTTGCCTTTTACACTTCCGGCAAGATTGATGGCACCGCCATACAGCAGGAATTTCTCAGTCAGGGTAGTTTTACCGGCATCCGGGTGAGAAATAATGGCAAATGTTCTTCTTTTTTCTATTTCATTCGTATACTTAGACACGTTCGGCCTCCTGTACTTTCTATCTTTTTATTATAATATCCGCAAACTGCGCTCTGTGGGGCAATTTCTGATATTTTTTCTTCATCAGTTATTTTTTTACAGCATTCCTATTCTAGTATATGCACCGGCTGCCTGTCAAGGGAAAATGTCAGTCATAAATATCCGTGGTATCTACTGTAGTATCCTCGTAGGGCTGAGCGGCGGTTTCTGTATCTGCAGTATCCCCATCCGTTTCTGTCTGTGCTGCTGTATCCTGTGTTTCCTCCTCTGCTGTCTGGCTCTCTTTCAGAGGAGTGATCACAATATTTTCAGCTGCAATACCTGTTTTCCGTTTCACAATGTCTTCAATCTGGGCTCTCTGTGCATCAGAAAGCTCCGCATCCGGAACTACCACATCCGCAGTTTCCCCTGTAAGATTTACCACTACATCCTGAAATCCCTTCGCTTCCAGCAGGAGTTCTGCTGCTGCCTCTTTTTCAGTCAGGTCAGTCATGGAAACCATGGTATGTATGGCTTCCTGTTTTTCTTCATCATCAATCTCTGAGTTATTGATAATATCCTGCAGGTCTGCCTTGTTCTGGGAGCGCACCTGTTCCCGGCTGACTTTTGCCTGTGCAGCAAATCCTGTGGAACCAGTCAGAACTGCCTCCCCCGGTGTATCTGTATCCTGTGTTCCCAGACTGTCCCCTGCATTGTTTTCATCCAGCATGGCAGTCTCGTCTGTCAGATCATAGCCTGCATCCTCCAGGATACTGCTGCTGTCTGTACTTGCTTCCTGATCCTTAAACCCCAGATCCACATCTGCGAAATTCAGATATCCTGCCACTGCGATAAGAATTGCCAGGGAAGTGATGATCACTTGATTCTTTTTAATGATTTTCTTCACCTTATTCTCCTCATTTCATTTTCATTATTTTAATTTTATGTGCGTCTACCTGAAATAATGCCATTACCGCTTCCTGAATGTTCTGTACCACTACGGGATCTCCTCCTCCCTGGGCACAAACCAGAACGCCGGTCACCTGTTGTATCCCTGAATCATAAAAGCCCTGTATTTCCTTTTTTTCCTCTGTCATCAGAACTACCTGTACCTGTCCTACGCCTTCCACATTTCCCAGCAGATTTTCCAGTTTTTCTTCCAGCTGCAATTTTTCTGCTGTCTGGGACGAAGACCCGGAAATGCTGTTTTCACTCTTGTTATCTGATACCGGCATTGCTGTTACTGCCAGAAGAAGTCCCAACAGAAGCAGCACGATCCATTGTACCGGTTTCATGTTCTGCAGTCTGGATCGTATATCCATCTTCTTCAAGTCCACACTCTTCCCTGAGTTCATCAGCAATCCTTCCTTTCTGTTCCGGCGCAGGTTCTTCCTTTACGGTGATCTCTGCCTGTATTTTCTCCCCTTTTATATTTACTTCCACACTCTGCACTTCTATTCCAGTATTCTGCAAAGATTCCCGGATTTTTTTGCGAAGCTCCAGAAGATAGCTTTTCTGGAGACAGATTTTCTGCAGGGCATACAGTTCCTGTTCCTCTTTCTGCCTGTTCTCTTTTTCATAAAACAGCTGAAAGTTTTCTGCCAGTTCCTGTCCTTTTCCAAACAGTGCAAAAACGGGAGTACTCATCATAAAGATCAGAAGAAGTCCCATAAAAAAGCGGACATATTTCTCATATTTTCCATCCGGTGCCAGATGAAGGATCGCTGTAAAAAGAATATAAAAAACCGCCAGATTCCAGATCCATTGATACAACTCTTCTTTCATTTTCTCTCTTATTCTCCTTTATCCTCCGGCCATAAGCACCAGAAATGCCAGCATGCAGAGAATCTGGGCAGTAAGCAGAAGCTTCAGCAGCCAGGCACACCCTTCTCCCATTGTGCTGAGCGCCCCTACGATCCGTTTATCTGAAACAGGCTGCGCCAGGGCTGCCAGGAATCGATAGGAAAGAGAAAGAGCACCGTAATGGATCAGAGGCTGCAGTCCTGCCGCCGCGATCAGCACCAGGATTACCGCGCCGAAGCTGTTTCTTACCAGAACCGCACTGGTAAGGATCAGCTGTGTGATGGCGTTTACTGCATTTCCGATCCCCGGAATGGCACCGGCTGTTTTTCCTACTGCGGTCCGCTTCAGGGAATCCATCACAGGCGCCACCAGATTTTTCACCACCTGCAGCCCCACTGCCAGTCCGATCAAAGTTTTTAATGCCCAGCTGATCACCACTTCCAGAAGCTCTGACATTTTGCTGAGCATTTCTTCTTTTGATAAATAGTTGACCATTTTCAGAAGAATGCACAGATTTACCCCTGGCAGAAGGAAATTCACCAGCACCCACTGGATCATCCACACCAGAAGCAATACCCCTTCATAAAATACAGCTGCCGTAGAAACTCCATTCGCTGTACTGACAGCCAGAAAGTAAGCCGGTGCCAGTGTTTTCATAAATTCCCCCAGCCAGTTCAGCCGTACAGTAAGGGTACTGCTCAGACGCCCAAACGCCTCCATCAGCATCATGAAAAGCACCAGATATACAACATAAAAGCTCACTGCTCCAATCTGCCCGTTTTCAAATACATCCACAAATCCGTCCAGCACTGCTGCCAGCAAAACCAGTAACAGAAGACGGAAAAACAGCGTTTTTTCATTTTTCAGTCCTGAAAAAAAGAAGCTGTACAGAACTCCCCGTACGGCTTCTTTTGAAATGGGTTCCTCCCCGTTTATCATATTTATAACTGCTTCCTTCAGGGAAAAGCT
This sequence comes from Blautia luti, assembly GCF_033096465.1. NCBI lineage: Bacteria > Bacillati > Bacillota > Clostridia > Lachnospirales > Lachnospiraceae > Blautia > Blautia luti. The sequence continues at coordinate 2,628,293 of NZ_AP028156.1, forward strand.
CTGTTCTCCCAGAAGCTCATCCACCATCTTCTGTATTTTCCCGAATTCTATTTCCTCCAGCATTCCCTCTGCTGCCTCCGGATCTGTCTGGTCTGTATTCTGTTCTTTGTCCTGGCCCTTTTCTGTGCTGCCATAACAGCAGACTGTCCCTATCCCCCAAAGCCAGACTGCCAGAAAAAAAACTGCCAGAATTTTGATGCCCCTGTTCATACCAGAAACTCCGATATGGTATCCAGGATTGCCAGAAGCACAGGCATACTCAGCACCATAACAGAAAGTTTGCAGAAAAGATCGATCTGGGCACTGATGGCCTGATGTCCCGCATCCTTGCAGATAGCTGAGGAAAACTGCCCGATATAGGTGATCCCTATGATCTTTACCAGAGATGTAATGTAACTTCCATCCACAGGCAGACTCTGTCTCAGTCTTTCCAGAGTTTCAAACAGATAAGAAACTTTCCCCACTGCCAGTCCAAGGATCAGAAGTCCCACAGCCATGGAGATAAAAGAAGCATACTCCGGTCTGGTGCCTTTCAGGATAAATCCAAGCATCACGCCACATACGCCGATCATTGATATTTTTACAATGTCCATAATTCTTCTGCCTCCGGCCTTCATAATACAAAGAGCTGCTGAATGCTTTCAAAAAGTTCATATATATAAGGCACGATCCAGAACAGTACCATCAAAAGTCCTGCAAGACTTACCAGAAATGCCTGTTCTTCTCTCCCGCTGTGCTTCAGCACCTGGCAGAGAACGGAGACCAGGATCCCTACAGCTGCAATTTTAAAAATAATACTGACCTCCATGAATTCCCCTCCACGGTTATCATGCTGCAAGAACTGCCAGAAAGATTCCCAGAAGCATTCCCAGGCTTCTGCAGAGTTTCTTTTTTTCCGGCAGTTCTTTTTGCAGCTCTCCAAGTGAATATTCCAGCTCCCTTTCCAGCATTTCCAACTGTTTCAGCTGCATGTCCATTCCCAGATATCCCAGACGGTCTCCAAGGGAATACAGTTTCTCCCTTTCCTCAGGTGTAAGACCTGCAGTTCCAAAGGTCTTTTCTGCACAACTGCGGAAAAGGTCTCCAAAATTTTCCCCTTTACGGGTCTGCATCATTTCTGCTGTATTTAAAAAAAATTCTCTGTACTTTCCATCCAGTTTACCGGCTGCACCGGTAAAGGCATCGTACAGAGATGTATTTCCATAACGTATTTCTCCTTTTAAAAGGATCGTCATCTGTAAAAGTTTTTCCAGATGCCTCTTTCTCCTGGACAGCTCTCCGGAAAGAGCCAGTCCGAAACCGGCACCTGAAATTACCATTACACATAACCCTATTGTTTTAAGCATACCCTTCCATTCTCATCCAGAATTCCTTCCAGTTCTCCTGCCTGGCTGCTTTTTCCCAGGATGATATACCTTTCAAAGATCCGTTCTTCCATCAGTTTACAAAAAAACGGCTGATCCAGGATATCTTCCAGACAGTTTCCATGAGCAGTGGCGATCAGTTTACATCCACAGTGGATCACCGACTCCACAGCCTTGAAATCCTCTTCGCAGCCCAGTTCATCCACAGCCACCACATCTGGCGACATGGAACGGACCAGCATCTGCATTCCTTCTGATTTCGGACAGCAGTCCAGAATATCCGTGCGCATTCCCAGGTCATTCTGGGGAATTCCCTGGTAGCAGCCTGCCAGTTCACTTCTCTCATCCACCACTCCCACTGTAAGCCCGGGAGTATTTACCCAGCCATTGCTGAGCTGGCGGATAATATCACGAAGCAGGGTGGTCTTGCCACATCTCGGTGGAGAAATGATCAGCGTATTCGCTACCCAGTTCTCTGTACGGATGTAGGACATTACCTGATCTGCACATCCCTGGATCTCGTGGGCAAGTCTTACATTAATACAGGAAATATATTTCATTCCCATGATCCTTCCCCTGTCCAGGAGCACTTTGCCTGTTACCCCGACTCTGTGTCCTCCCTGTACGCTGATATAACCCTGACGTATCTCATCCTCATATGCATACAGGGAATATCCTGTCACATACTCCAGTGTCTCTTTCAGATCCTCCCTTGTAACAAGATACTGCGTCTGACCGTGACTACGGAGAAAACATTCTCCCCCGTCATAAGTCAGAAACAGTGGTCTTCCTACACGGAGACGTATTTCATATAATTTATCATAATCCAGCTGCGCTTCCATTAAAAGCTGCCTGATATTTCCGGCAAACAGGTTTTCGATCTGTTCCGCTTCTATGTGTCTCACCTCTTTACACTTAATATATGTGGACATTCTATATTTATTCTATATTTAAAAGAGTTTTCTCTTCTTCGTAACTTTCCATTTTCGGCAGATTCAGCTTCAGGACACGGTCCACCACATTTCCGGCATATCCTCTGTATGCATAGGCCCCGGATTCAAATAAAACATAAAGGTCATCCCCATCCACCACGATCTGCTCGATCATCTCCGGAAAGCGATAGGTTTTCGCAGAATTTTCATTTACATACAGTCGTTTGTCTGACTGCTCATAGAACACTACCCTTGAAGGCAGGATCCCGAAAGAATGGGACAGCAGCAGCTTATCATTATAAAAAGCCATGCCCTGGGCCTGTTCTGAAATTGTAGAATAGTCCAGAGGAACTGCCATCTCAAAGTTCATTCCAAGCTCTTCATCCAGAGTATTCACCAGATTTCCTTCTTCGTCCACTGCGTATCTGGCTATGGAACTCTCGGTGTATTTATTAAAACAACCTACATACAGGCAGCCCTTATAAAAAGTCATAAAGGAATCTCTCACGATCCCGTAAAGACTGCAGGTCTGGTTCACCTGCACAGGCATACGATTATCTGCATAACTGTAATCTTTGAATACCGGCATCTTTATGCTTACAGCCTGGGCAATCCCGTTGGTATTGGAAGAATACCACAGCATATCATGATCCAGATCATAGGCAAGGCCACCCACATGGGGAAGTCCCGGAAGAACCACCTCTTTTATAAAACGATGCGTTTCCTTGTTGATTACATAGATCACGGAATTATGTTTCGCGGTATGACAGTAAGCACTGATGAGTACATATTCATCTGTTACAGCCAGCCCCTGCGGGGTCATGGATGTACAGACTGCCTGTTCACTACCCTGAGCATTAAGAAAAGTTCTTGTATATTTCAGCCCGGGAATGATATAGGTTCCATATTCTTTTTCTTTTTTCCGGTCTTCGAAAGCAAATGCGATCAAATCCTCCTTCTGAGACAACATCTGGATCTGTCCCCTCAGAGAATAGACTGCTGCATCCTGATTGGTAACCAGATATTTCGCAGGAGGTTCCGTTTTTCCTCTGTAGACAAAGGCATATCCCCAGAATGCCAGCCCAATCGCCAGCACTATGACCAGGACCTTCACCGCCAGCCATCGTATTTCCCGTTTCGTCTGTTTATTCATGTCTTATCCAAGTATTATATCTTCAAGTCTCCAGATGATTTCCATGGGATGCATGGACCATACTGCCCCGCTGTAGCCTTCATCCAGATCCAGGAGTGCGTAAGTTCCCTCATTCATGGGAATCGTCCTCATATCTCTGGACAGGCCTTCTCCTGTCCATTTGATATAGGCTTCTCTCAATACCCACTGTCTGAAAAATTCCTTTTCGGGATCTTCTCCTTCCAGGATTTCTATGCGCTGTGCCGGTGAAACCATACGTTCCAGCATCCGTTCATAATTGGCTTTTTTGTGGATCTGCACATCGATTCCTACCTCCTGGTCTGCCAGGATACACACTACGTAATTTCCTGAATGACTGACATTATAATGGATCTGCGGACGCCAGGAAAGAAATGGCTTGCCGTGTTCCCCCTCTGCTCTGGGTTCATGTTTCAGATTGATCCCGTATTCTTTCTTTAGTCCAGTTTCCAGAAGCTTCTCTGCGATCATATGATCCAGATGTTCTCCTGCATATTCTTCCCGTACTCTGGTATAATAGATGACTCCTTTTTTCATAGACCTGTCTCCTCAAGGAAACGGGAAGGTTCCCGTTCCTTCTCATACTGGCGTTTCACATAGGCAAGCACCAGCTTCTTCCTGGCACGGGTCATGCCTACATAAAACAATCTGCGTTCTTCTTCTACTGCTTCTTCCAGAACTGCTTTCCTGTAAGGAATACTTCCTTCATTCACATTCAGAATATATACAATATCAAATTCCAGTCCCTTCACTGCATGAAGGGTGGATACCGTTACCCCTTCTTTACGGTTTTGTTGTTTCCGTGCCTGTTCATTGAGTTTCTCTGTATATTCTTCTATATATCTTTCCCATTGTTCCAGATCTTTCATTCCTTTTGTGCTTTCATGGATCCGGTCCAGGGTTTCAAGCAGTTCCTCTGGTTTTATTTTACGATACTGTGCATACTCGCGCAAGTATTCTTCGTATCCCATTCCCTTTCTTATGAAATTAATTGCAGCAAAAGGGGAAAGGGTGCCCAGAATACGCAGATGTGTTTCCAGTGTAGTGATCCTGTCACACATCCAGTCTTTATCTTTATAGTATTCTCTCAATCTGTCAAAACTGATCTGCTTATCCGGCAGTGCATCTCTGGATATATATCGATTCGGCCTGTTCATCATTTCCAGAAAGTTCTTCCTGCTTCTGTCTCCTGCTGCCATATGCAGATATGCCTGCAGATTTCTGCAGATCCAGTGCCGGAAGAGATTGGGAAGCTGTTCCTTCATGGTAAAAGGCACCTGATATTCCATCAGCGCATTGACAAGTCCCTCTCCCTCCTGGTTTGTCCGGAGAAGGATGGCTGTGTTTTCCAGATTTTCTCCTTTTTCCAGTCTTTTTTTCAATGCTGCTACTACGCAGATATATTCTTCTCTGGGATTTTCGAAAGCCTTGCAGGTCACCGGCATTCCTTCTTCATTAGGTGTGGTCAGTGCTTTCTTAAAACGTCTGGAATTACATCCGATTACCTTCATGGCAGTACGCAGGATACTGCCACTGCAGCGATAGTTTACATCCAGCAGAACGGTCTGTGCTTTCGGATAATCCCTGGTGAAGTTCAGCATGATCTCCGGTCTGGCTCCCCGGAAATGATAAATGGACTGGTCGTCGTCCCCCACAATAAAAAGATTATCTGCAGGAGCTGCCAGCATGCGCAGGATTTTGTACTGCAGACTGTTGATATCCTGAAATTCATCCACCAGAATATGTACAAACTTTTTTCTCCATCCATTTAAAATATCCGGCCGTTTGTCAAAAAGTTCATAGCAGCTCAGGATCATATCGTCAAAATCCAGTTTTCTTCTTGCCCGCAGTGCATTTTTGTACCCGGTAAATATTTCACGGAAAACTTCGTCTGAACAGCAGGAAGCATAATAATGTTCCAGTGAGATACAGTTTCCTTTTACAATGCTGATCTCCTTGGAGATTTCTTCCAGAAAGTCTCCTTCCTGGGACATTTCCTGGCCATATTGTTCTGTCATTTCCCTGAGAATACTGTATTTCTCTTCTTCTGAAAGAATATTGGCAGCACTCAGATTGTAAGCTGCTTTCAGAATCCCATAAAAAATTCCATGAAAGGTTCCGAAAGTTACATCACTTCGTTCCTGATCCACGAATTTCAAAAAACGTTCTTTCATCTCTATTGCCGCTGCTCTGGAAAAAGTTACAACCAAAATAGAAGAAGCCGGTATCTTCCCCTCTTTGATCATGTATGCAGTTCTCTCCACAATAACGGAAGTTTTGCCCGAGCCTGGGCCTGCCAGGACCATCATGGGTCCCGACAGGTGGATGATCGCCCGGAGCTGAGATGGATTTCTCTTCATATTTATTTGCTTAATTTCTCAATAGCCGCCTTTACACGTTTGATCGTCTCGTCTTTACCGATGATCTCCATGATCTCGGTAGCACCGGCCGGTGTCATCTGCTTGCCAGAAACAGCAGTACGCAGAGGCCACATTACGTATCCGTTCTTATAGCCATGTTCTTTTACGAATGCACTTAAGGTTTCAAATAACGGATCATTTGTATAATCTTCCTGCTCTTCCAGTACCGGAAGTACTTCTTTTAATACTGCAAGAGAGGTCTCTTCGTTTGTTTTCATCTTCTTGTGGCAGTACATTGCGGAATCGTATTCCGGTACTTTCTCAAAGAAATCGATCAGAGCCGGGATATCTGGGAATGTTTCGATTCTGGTCTGGACCATTCCTGCGATTTTTTTGAAGTTATAGTCTTTCTTCAGAACTTCTTTCATGTATGGAAGTGCTTTCTCATAGAATTCATCTGGATCCATTTTCTTAATATATTCGCCGTTCATCCAGCGGAGTTTGGCGATGTCAAAGACTGCCGGTGATTTATTGATATGGTGGTAGTCAAATGCCTGTACCAGTTCATCCAGGGAGAAGATTTCTCTGTTATCCGCAGGACTCCATCCCAGAAGTGCTACATAGTTAACGATCGCTTCTGATACAAATCCCTGATCAAGCAGGTCTTCGTAGGAGGAATGTCCGCTTCGTTTGGAGAGTTTCTGGTGTGTTTCGTCTGTGATCAGAGGACAGTGTACATAAACCGGGATGTCCCATCCGAATGCTTCGTAGATACGGTTGTATTTCGGAGCGGAGGAGAGGTATTCGTTGCCTCTTACTACGTGTGTGATCTCCATTAAATGGTCGTCAACTACGTTTGCGAAGTTGTAAGTCGGGTATCCGTCAGATTTGATAAGAATCAGGTCTTCCAGCTCTTCGTTGTTTACTGTGATGTCTCCGTAGATTACGTCGTGGAATGTTGTGGTTCCTTCTGTCGGCATGTTGAAGCGGATTACGTGTGGTTCTCCAGCATCAAGGCGGCGCTGTACTTCTTCTTTGGAGAGTTTGAGACAGCGTTTGTCGTAGATGGAGATTTCTTTTCCTGCTACGATGCGTTTCATGCCTTCGAGTTCTTCTTTCTTGCAGAAGCAGTAGTATGCATCTCCCTGTTCTACTAACTGCTGTGCGTATTTCAGGTAGATTCCCTGTGCCTGACGTTCGCTCTGTACATATGGGCCGAATCCTTTGTCTTTGTCCGGGCCTTCGTCGTGGATGAGTCCTGTTTTGGCAAGGGTGCGGTAGATGATGTCTACGGCGCCTTCTACGTAGCGTTCCTGGTCTGTATCTTCAATACGGAGGATGAAGTCCCCGCCTTCATGTTTGGTAATAAGGTATGCGTATAATGCTGTTCTTAAGTTTCCAACATGCATTCTGCCTGTAGGGCTTGGTGCAAATCTTGTTCTGATCTTGGTCATAACTTTTCACTCCTGAATTTTTCATATATTCAATCTGTAAAAAAAGACCCTGCTTAAAAGCAGTGGTCTTTCTACTTTCGGGTTTATTATACGTCAGAGATGGGGGTATTTCAAGTCAGGTTGGGGGAAAATTTGAGGTTTTTATGGAAATGGACGCATTTCCTACCTACATCCTGCGAAACCTTTCATATCTTTCCTGCGCAATCTGTTCACCACTCTTACCACCTTGTTTATTCAGAAACTGCTTCATTCTGATCTTCATATACTCTGCGATTTCCGGTAAGTTTTCCTCACTTGCAGGATATTCTTCTGGTATGATGCGTTCGATGATTCCCAGTTCTTTCAGATGTGCCGCCGTTACTTTCATAACTTCTGCAGCTTCTGGCGCTTTCCTGCTGTCTTTCCAGAGGATGGATGCGAATCCCTCCGGTGAGAGGATGGTGTAGGTTGCGTTTTCCATCATCCAGACTTCGTTGCCGACCGCCAATGCAAGTGCACCGCCGCTGCCGCCTTCACCGATCACGATTGAAAGTACCGGTACTTTCAGGTCTGACATTTCCAGAAGGTTGCGTGCGATGGCTTCTCCCTGTCCCCGTTCTTCTGCTTCGAGTCCGCAGAATGCTCCCGGGGTATCTACAAATGCGATGACTGCGCGTCCGAATTTTTCTGCCTGTTTCATCAGGCGAAGAGCCTTCTTATAGCCTTCGGGTGAGGGCATTCCGAAGTTGCATTTGATGTTTTCTTTTGTGGTGTGTCCTTTTCGGATTCCGATCACGGTGACAGGTTGTCCGTCCAGTGTGGCAATGCCGCCGATGATGGCGTTGTCGTCTCTGACTCCTCTGTCTCCGTGAAGTTCCATGAAGTCGTCAAAAATGGTTTCAATGTATTCTGCCGCAGACGGACGGTCGCTGCTTCTGGCGATCTGGACTCTATCCCAGGCGGTAAGGTTTTTTTGTTTCTTTAGTTTTTTCTTTTTGCCAAAGGTGTCGAATGCTCTTGCCGGGGTTTCCTGTGGGAATTCTTCGTACTGGTCTCTGGTGCCGTGCAGTTTCAGGATGAGAGAAAGGGTATCACGCATAGATCCTCTCTCTGCGATTCCGTCGAGGAAACCATGTTCCAGAAGAAATTCAGGTCTCTGGAAGCCTTCCGGGAGCTTCTGGCCTATGGTCTGTTCGATGACTCTTGGGCCGGCGAATCCGATCAGGGAGCCTGGTTCTGCAAGGATGATGTCACCAAGCATGGCAAAGCTTGCAGTGACGCCGCCAGTAGTCGGGTCTGTCAGGATGGATGTGTAGAGAAGTCCTGCTTCGGAGTGGCGTTTGATGGCTGCGGAGGTCTTTGCCATCTGCATCAATGACACGATTCCCTCCTGCATTCTGGCGCCGCCGGAGCAGCAGAACAGGATGACCGGGAGACCCTGGCGTGTGGCTTCTTCGAATGAGCGGGTGATTTTTTCTCCTACTACATAGCCCATCGATGCCATCAGGAATCTGGCGTCCATAGCTCCGAGTACGGTGCGGATGCCGCCGATTGTAGCTTCTCCGATAAAGATGGCTTCATCCATCTTTGTTTTCTCTTTCAAGTCTTCGATTTTCTGTGGGTAATCCGGATAGTCCAGAGGATTGCTGTTTTCGATTCCTGTGAACCACTCTTTAAAGCTTCCCTTGTCTGCGATCATTTTGATGCGTCGTTTCGCGCTGATTCTGAAATATCCGCCGCATTTCGGGCACACATAGGCGTTGGACATTACGTCTTCTCTGTAAACCATTTCTCCGCACTTTGGACATTTGATCCATAATCCCTCAGGTACGGAAACAGATGCGGACTGTTTGTTCCGCTCTTCTGAAACTGTTTTCTTAAAAAATCTCTTCAAGTCTGCCATTAAAATCCTGCTCCTTTATGTAACCCAATTTGATGTTATTTTCAGACAGTAAAATAATGTTAATAACTATTAATCAAACTTATTCTCTCAAAAATAATTTTATCGATTTAAGTTATTAATTACCCTTTAATCAATATGTAATTTCTACCAAGCTATAAAATATATTTGCATCAAATTTTATTTTACAAGTCTGGATAATGCTGTGGAATGAAATCCGTAGTAATGTTCCCATCCTGGAAGTCCGGCTGATTCAGCAGTTCGTACAGGAAGTCTACGTTCGTCTTTACTCCTTCGATTGCGACTTCCCCAAGGGCGCTGATCATTTTCCGGATGGCACTGTGACGGTCTTTGTCATAGACGATGATCTTGGCGATCATGGAATCATAGTATGGCGGGATTGCGTAGTCATTGTAGACTGCCGTGTCCACGCGGATTCCATTTCCGCCGGGCAGATGCAGGTCTGTGATCCTGCCAGGGCATGGCATGAAATGTCTCTCAGGGTCTTCTGCGTTGATCCTGCATTCCATGGCGTGGCCGCGGATTTCTATATCTTTCTGCTGAACGCTTAATGGTTCACCTGCTGCGATGCGGATCTGCTCTTTGATCAGGTCTACGCCTGAGACGAACTCTGTTACCGGATGTTCTACCTGAATTCTGGTGTTCATTTCCATGAAATAAAATTCCCCGGACTGATCCAGCAGGAACTCTATGGTTCCGGCACTTTCGTAACCTGCTGCTTTTGCGGCACGGACTGCGGTCTCACCCATTTTCTTTCGCAGTTTGTCGGAAATTGCGATGCACGGGGATTCTTCAATCATCTTCTGGTGGCGTCTTTGAACAGAGCAGTCACGCTCCCCGAGGTGGATCACGTTTCCATATTTATCTGCAAGGATCTGTACCTCTACATGTCTGGGATTTTCCACGAAGCGTTCCAGATACATGGTATTATCTGAGAAAGAATGAACAGATTCCTGCTGTGCTGTCTCGAATAATTTGGCAAATTCCTGCTCGTTTCTGGCTACACGCATTCCCTTTCCACCGCCGCCTGCAGAAGCCTTGATCATAACCGGGAAGCCAATTTCTTTTACTGCTCTCTCTGCCTCTACTACTGTATAAACCGGCTCTTTTGTTCCCGGGACTACCGGGACTTTGGCTTTGCGCATCGTGTTTTTTGCTTCGGATTTATTTCCCATTCTGGAAATCACTTCTGCTGACGGGCCGATAAATGCTACGTTGCATTTCTCACACATTTCCACGAAGCGGCTGTTCTCTGAGAGAAAACCGAAGCCCGGATGGATGGCTTCTGCATTTGTGGCAATGGTTGCACTTAAAATCCGTTCCATATTCAGATAGCTGTCTGTGGACTGTGCTCTGCCAATGCAGACTGCTTCGTCTGCAAGCTGTGTGTGCAGGGCATCTCTGTCTGCTTCCGAATATACAGCAACTGTACGGATCCCCATTTCGCGGCATGCACGGATAATACGTACTGCGATCTCGCCTCTATTGGCGATCAAAATTTTTCCAAACATTTGTTATGCTCCTACTGCAAAAGTCAGTTCTGCGATCACTGCTACTTTGCCGTCCTGATTTGTGGCTTTTGCTTTGCCGACTCCCATTGGACCTTTTTCCTTGATGATCTCCACTTCAAGTGTAAGAGTGTCTCCCGGTACTACCTTGTTCTTAAATTTCGCGTTGTTGATGGATGCAAAATATGCGATTTTTCCCTTATTTTCCGGTTTGCTTAAGATTGCAACTGCGCCGGTCTGGGCAAGTGCTTCGATGATCAGGACTCCCGGCATGATCGGTTCCTGCGGGAAGTGGCCGGCGAACTGCGGTTCATTGTAAGTGATGCATTTCTTTCCTGTTGCTCTTACGCCCGGAACCAGATCTTCGATTGTGTCGATCAGGAGGAACGGGTGTCTGTGGGGAATGATTTCCATGATTTCTTTTGTTGTAAGTTTCACTATAAATACCTCCTTTTTCCTCTATTCTATCACAAACATTGGCTGTCCGAACTCTACCATCTGTTCATTTTCTACCAGGATTTCTTTGACTGTGCCGTCGAATTCTGATTCGATCTCGTTCATCAGTTTCATTGCTTCTACGATTCCGAGAACCTGGCCTTTGGTTACTTTGTCTCCGACTTTTACAAACGGGGCGCTGTCAGGGGATGAGGCTGCATAGTAGGTTCCTACAAGCGGGGATTTCACTATATTTCCTGTAAGTGGTTTCTCACTGGATGATGCGCCGGCACCTGCATTATTCTGCACGGCAGACTGAGGTACTGACTGCAAAACCGGCTGTACTGCCGTCTGGTACTGAGCAGCAAATGCTACTGCATCTGCGTTTGCTGCTGCCTGCTGCACGATTGTTTTCTCTGCTGACATGGAAATGTTTAAGTTTCCGTCCTGCAGATTAAATTGTGTCAGATTTGAATCACTGACTGCATGGATCAGTTCTAATATATTTGATAATTCCATTTATTTCCTCCTGCCTGAATCAGCTAAGTATTCAGGCTGTCTGATCCAGACAGATATCTGATTTTTCGCTCCGCCGGATCTGTATTAATTATGTTTCTATAAGATTAGTCTTCGTATTTCTTAATAAGTAAAGATGCATTATGTCCGCCAAATCCAAGGGAGTTGGACAATGCATATTTGATATCCATCTTAACAGGTCCGTTTCCTACATAGTCCAGATCGCACTGTTCGTCCGGTACCTGATAGCCTGCTGTCTGATGGATCAGCCCCTCCTGGAGTTCTTTGACGCAGGTGATCACTTCTACTGCACCTGCTGCGCCCAGAAGATGTCCTGTGATGGACTTGGTGGAGTTTACTTTCATTTCTTTTGCATGCTCACCAAATGTCTTCTTGATCGCGATGGTCTCGAATAAGTCATTATGGTGTGTACTTGTACCGTGAGCATTCACATACCATACATCATCTGTGGAAATACCTGCCTCTTTTACTGCAAGTTCCATAGCTTTGGCTGCACCGGAGCCGTCTTCTGCAGGGGATGTGATGTGGAACGCATCTCCTGTTGCACCATAGCCTACAACTTCAGCAAGGATCTTTGCACCGCGGGCTTTTGCATGTTCCAGTTCTTCCAGAACTACGACACCTGCACCTTCGCCCATAACAAAGCCGCTTCTTTCTTTGTCAAAAGGAATGGAGCATCTCTTCGGGTCTGTGGAAGATGTCAGGGCTGTCAGGGCTGCGAAACCGCCGAAACCTATCGGTGTGATGGCTGCTTCTGTTCCACCTGCAACCATTACATCTGCATCAGACCACTGGATGGTGCGGTATGCTTCACCAATGCTGTGGGTTCCTGTTGCGCAGGCTGTTACAACGTTGATGTTCTTCCCACGGAGGCCGAACTGGATGGATACATTTCCGGATGCCATGTTGGAGATCAGCAGCGGGATCATCAGAGGGTTCAGTCTGCCCGGACCTTTTGTCTCCAGGATTTCGCAGGATTTCTCTACTACCTGCATGCTTCCAATGCCGCTTCCCACGCTGCATCCTACACGGAAGGGGTCTTCTTTTGTTATATCAAGGCCGGACTGCTCGATGGCTTCTTTTGCTGCTGCTACTGCATACTGGCTGAAAAGTTCCATACGTTTGGCAGATTTGAAATCCATGTAGTCTTTTGCATTGAAGTTGTTGATCTCTGCTGCCATGTGGGCTCTGTATTTAGTTGTGTCAAAACGGGTTACTTCTGCAAAATTTGTTTTTCCCTCTTTTACGCTCTTCCAGAATTCTTCTACATTTAATCCTACAGGAGTGATTGCTCCCATACCTGTAATTACAACTCTTCTCATCTTAAATCTCCTCGTCTGTCTATACGTTCATACCGCCATCCACACTGATGACCTGTCCTGTAATGTAATCTGCTTTGTCCGATGCCAGAAATACTGCTGCATTCGCAATATCCTCCGGTTTTCCGAATCGTCCAAGAATAATCTGTTTACACGCACTCTCTTTCAGTTCTTCAGAAAGTACTTCTGTCATTTCTGTATCCACGAATCCCGGTGCAATGGCATTTACGGTAATACCGCGGCTTCCCAGTTCCCTTGCCATTGTCTTTGTCAGACCGATGACTCCTGCTTTGGATGCTGCATAGTTCGCCTGGCCTGCATTTCCAAGGATTCCGGAAACAGAGGAAATGTTGATGATCTTTCCGCTTCTCTGCTTCAGCATCTGGCGGGCGCTGTGACGGATAGTATTAAATGTGCCTTTCAGGTTTACATTCAGTACAGCATCGAAATCTTCTTCTTTCATCTTCATGATCAGTCCATCTCTGGTGATCCCAGCGTTATTTACCAGAATGTCCAGATGTCCGTATTCTTTTACTACGTCTTTGATCATGGTTTCGCAGGCTTCGAAATCGCTGACATTGCATTTATATACGGAAGCTTTTCCACCATTTTCTTCGATGGTCTGCTTTACTTCTTTTGCACGTTCTTCAGAGCCATTGTAATTGACGATCACCTCTGCCCCCTCTTTGGCAAGCGCAATAGCGATGGCACGTCCGATCCCACGTCCTGCACCTGTGACAAGTGCTACTTTATTCTCCAGCATTTACAAGAATCTCCTTTCTTACCGTTTCCAGATCTTCTACTTTCTCTATATGTAAAGCTTTTACATTTCTGTTGATTTTCTTAAGGAAACCAGTCAGGGTTCTGCCAGGTCCAATCTCAATAAATGTGTCCACACCATCACTGATCATTTGCTCTACACACTGCTGCCAACGTACGGGAGACGAGACCTGTTTTATCAGAAGCTCTTTTACCTGTTCCGGTTCTGTTACATTCTGTGCAGTTACATTTGTCACATATGGAGTGGTGAATTTCTGAATTTCCACATCTGCCAGGGCCTGTCCAAGTTTCTCTCCTGCTTCTCTCAGAAGTCCGCAGTGGAAAGGTCCGCTGACTTTAAGTGGGATCACGCGTCTTGCACCAGCTGCACTTAACGCTTTCCCGGCTGCTGCGACTGCATCCTCTTCTCCTGTGATCACGATCTGGCCAGGGCAGTTATAGTTTGCAATGGATACGATTCCTTCTGTCTCTTCGCAGATCTTCTCGATCAGTTCTGCATCTGTTCCAAGAACTGCTGACATTGCACCGCCTGTCGGATATGCCTCCTGCATCAGGATTCCTCTTTTTCTTACTATTGCAAAGGCATCCTCCTCTGTCATAACTTTGGAAGCTACGAGTGCACCGTATTCTCCAAGGCTCAGTCCGGCATTTACCTGGGATGTGATTTCGGATTTCTCTACAGCTCTTAAAATAGCGATTTCTGCTGCCAGCATGGCAATCTGTGTATATTCTGTAATATTTAAAATCTCATTTTCTTCAAAACATAAAGTTTCCACATTGAGACCGGATACTTTGGATGCTTTCTCAAACACTTCACGGCTTACAGGGAATTTCTCGTAGAAATCTTTCGCCATTCCTGTATACTGCGCTCCCTGACCTGGAAAAACAAATGCGATTCTGGACATAAATTTAATTCCTTTCAGATGCTATTATTTATTTTGTTTTTTAAATAGTTTGATTTTCAAAGTATATATTCAAAAAATTCTCCCCGGAATCTGATATAGATTCCAAGGAGCCACTTTAGTCTGATGGTCAAATTCCGCAATTATGCTTCTACACCTTTATCTTTCAGATAATCCATTACAGCGCCAACTGTAGTCATATCTGTCAGATCTTCTGCCGGGATCTCAATGTTATACTCATCTTCCAGTGCCATAACCAGTTCAAAAAGATCCAGGGAATCCGCACCAAGATCATCCTTGAAAGAAGTTTCTGCTGTAATATCTCCTGCTTCACAATTTAACTGTTCTGCAATCATTTCGCTCATTTTTTCTAACATAATTATTTTCTCCTTTAATCCAATCTTATTTTGATCAAGTATTTTATCCGCTGTCTTTCACAGCATCATTTATCTCTCATTTACTTTGATATTCAAAGTATATATGCTTCCCTTCTGTTTGTCAAGCATTATTTCGCATCTTCAAACTTTATTTTCCTTGCCACACTGAGCGCCAGCCCCATCTCAGCCATCAGAAACAGGATCGAAGTACCTCCATAACTGATAAATGGCAGGGTAATACCGGTATTGGGCATCAGGTTTACCACAACCGCAATATTCAGAATAACCTGCAATGCCATATGAATGAAAATACCGCTGACCATCAAAGATCCAAACATATCTGGTGCATTCTGTGCAATAAAGAAAAGTCTATACAGAAGATATGCATACAGAAGCAGTACTATAATCCCCCCGAAAATCCCCAATTCCTCACAGATAATGGAAAAGATCATATCATTCTGCGCCTCTGGTACACTTCCAAGTTTCTGAATACTGTTTCCAAGTCCCCTTCCGAAAAATCCTCCGGAACCTATCGCATACAGTGCCTGGATAGTCTGATATCCTGCATCATCTGCGAAGTCCTCCGGATGAAGCCATACCAGAATACGGCGGATACGGAAACTTCCACTGCTGTCTACACTGACTGTTGCGTTCAGAAAAATAACTGTCACTACGGCCAGGGCAATTCCCACACCTGCAATGATCAGAAATATTTTGGTATCCGGATGTGCCACGAAGATCAGTCCTGCTGTAATGCAGAAGATAATGATTGCTGTACTCAGGTTATCTGTACATACATAGGCGATAAGAGCCAGAAGCCCTCCCATTCCTGCCAGCACCATACAGGCTTTCAGAGTACGAACCTGCTTTCCCATATGAACGATCATATATGACAGACATACGATCACCGCGATCTTGGCTATCTCAGCAGGCTGGAACTGGATTGGCCCAAGTTTCAGCCATCTCTGTGCACCATTGGCAGCCTTTCCAAGAGGAGTTTTTACCAGTGCCATCAACCCCAGGGCTGCCACATACAAGAGCGCGGAAAAATGTTCCAGGATATGATAATCGATCCTCGAAATAAAGAGCGCCATCACAATGCATGCAATACTGATGGCCGCCTGCTTCTTAAAGAAATACATATCATCTCCATATCTCACTTCAGCCCTATAAGCGCTGGTGCTGTACAGCATGATCAGGCCGAAACAGATCAGAAGTACAATGATCGCCACCAGACTGTAATCATAATAATCCGTTTTTGTTTTCCTGGCGGATTTTGCTTTCGGCGCGGAAGCAGAATAAGAATGCTTCCGTGCTTGTGTTTTCTGCATTCAATCACCTGTCGCTTTCTAAAATGTTTTTTCCCATTATAGCAGAAACTTATTTCAGACGCAACACAGGAGAAGGGGTTTTATTTCCTTCTCCTGTGTTGTTGGATTCTGTGTACGACATCACACTTCGCGATCACAGAATTTATTATTCATCATCTGATACTTCAATAGGATCAGATTCGAAAATGAATTTTACATTTCCATCCATATCAGAAGATTTATCTGTAAACGTTGTATACAGAACATCATCAGACTGAATTGCTTCAAAACGATCCAGAACTTTCTGAAGATCTTTGTTTACTGTATCATCTAATTTCTTGATACCTTCTTTATAGAATTTCTTCTGGCCTTTATTCAGCTCTTTCGCACCATCGTTCAGTTCCTTGATACCATTTTTTACCTGGTCACTTCCATCGGAAAGCTGTTTGGTTCCATCAGAAAGTGATTTGGTTCCTGATACAAGGCTACTGGTTCCACTCTTTAAGCTCTTGGTTCCGCTTGCCAGTGTGCTGGTTCCACTTGCCAGTGTGCTGGTTCCACTTGCCAGTGTGCTGGCTCCGCTTGCCAGTGTGCTGGTTCCATCTGCCAGTGTCGCAGCTCCATCTGCCAGCTGGGATGCTCCGCTGTTTAAGGAGGAACTGTTTGCAGAAAGCTGGGATGCTCCGCTGTAAAGAACTCCGCTGTTGGAGGATAAAGTACTTACTCCGCTGGTAAGCTGTCCTGTTGCTTTACTGATCTGTGACATTCCGCTTGTCAGGCTCTTCTTCGCACTCTTCAGTGTCTTCGCTCCCTGAAGCAATGCATTGGCATTGGCATTCTTGTTGCCCTGAAGCTGTGTAATACCATCAGATATCTGCTTTCCTGCACTTTGAAGATCAGATGCACCCTGAATCAACTGTTCTGTATTTGCTTTTGCTAATGATCCATAACCACTCTGCAGTGTTGTATTAGCTTCTGTAAGCTGTTTGGAACCTGACTGAAGTGTTTCTACTCCCTGTAACATTGCCGGAAGCTTCTCTTCCAGTTCTTTAAACAGATCACTCATATCACCTACACCTTTGGCGATCTGGGTTCCTGCTGCTGACAGCTGGTCTCCTGTACCGGTCAGTACTGCATCATTGGCTGTCAGAACCTGTGCTCCGGAATTCAGCTGGTCTACTGCTGTTTTTACAGTCTGCATACCCTGGCTTAATGCTGCAAGCTGCTGCTGAAGTTGTTCCAGACTGCTGTCTACAGAATCAGCCTGTGTATCTGCTGTATCAGATGCAGCTCCTGCCGCGCTTCTCAAGCTGGCTGCTGCTGACTGAAGTGCAGAAGTATCCGGTGCGGAAACTGTGATTGTAGAAGTATCAATGGCAGAAGCACTTTCTTCTGCTGACTGTACTGCGCCAAGGGCACTGTTTACAGCCGCTTCCACTGCTGCAGCTGTCTCATCATCCATACTGCTGTAATCAATATTATATAATGCTGATTCAGCTGCCTCCAGCTGACTGCTTACAGCATTTACGCCAGCTTCTACAGAAGAAGCATCTACAGACACTTCTGAAGAATCGCTGATCCAGGATTCAATGGCATCTGCCTGGCTGTTCATGGTATCCGCACTGCTGTTTAACTGACTGGAAAGAGCTTCTGCCCCTTCTTTGGCAGCCTGTGTCTCAGAAGATCCCATCTGCTCTAACTGGCTCTGCAGCTCGCTTAAGCCGGAAGCAAGAGTTTCTACATTCTGTACATAACTTTTTACACCTTCTGCATAACTGGAAACACCATCTGTATAAGCTGTAATATTATCGCTAAAATCTTTGATCGTATCCGGATCGATCTTTGATGCAAGTGCTGTCATCTGGTCTGCAGCATCCTGGATTCCTTTTACTTCACTGTCAATACCCGGAACTATTTTTCCCATTCCTTCTACCAGGCTCTTGATACCGCCTACATACTGACTCACGCCTTCTGCAAGAGTATTGGCTCCTTTAATATAATCACTTACACCATCCGTCAGAGTAGTAGCACCATTTACATAATCCTGCACACCGCCTGCCAGCTGATTTCCACCTGACACATAAGCATTTACGCCATCGCTGAGGGTTTTCATTCCTGCTTCGTATTCAGTCATCTTTTTGTTCAGGGTATCTACTCCTGCTGTATACTGCTGAATTCCTGCTGAAAGAGTATCTGCTCCTGAAGTATAAGACTCAACTCCACTGCTGAGAGATTCTGCTCCTGATTCCAGTGACTGTGCACCGCTATTTACCTGCTGTGCTCCGCTGTTTACCTGCTGTGCTCCACTGTTTACCTGCTGCGCTCCACTGTCTAACTGTGTTGCGCCGTCATCCAGTGTCCTGACACCATCATCCAGTTCTTTGGCGCCATCTGTAAGTTCGCTGACACCTGAGCTTAAACTGCTGATACCATCCGAAAATTCTTTATATTTATCATTGAGAGTGCTGGTTCCTTTATACAGATCCTTGCTTCCATCTACCAGTTTCACTGCTGCATCTGTCAGATCTTTCATGGAATCCTTCAGATCATCCAGTCCGTCTACATTATCCAGGTCCAGGTTGTCCAGAAGATCTGTCATTGCAACGGTAAATGCAGAACTCATCTCACAGTCTGTTACATTAGCTTCCATTGTAAAGCCTTCCGGAATATTAATTTCATCTGCCAGATCAGAATCCAGATCCAAGCTGTCTTTCATTCCCGGCATTCCAAGGCCTACTACGATATTTCTGCTTCCATCAGAAATTACTTTACCATTATCTACCGTCACATTTGCGAAATTGTCTGTAGAAAGGATCATTCCTGTTACCATCACAAACGGAGAATAAATTTCTGCATTTTTACCATTTACTTTCTTAGTTGTCTTCGATGTATTGGTATAGGTAACTTCCATCTTAAGGTGTCCGGTCTTTCCTGCCAGATCATCCGGAGAAATTTCTTTTCCATCCAGATAATATTTAATGCTTACGGAAACAGGAAGTTCTTTATCTGTTTTTCCCTGATAATAAATATCTTTTCCGTCTGTACTCCAGGTCAGGTTGTCACCGTCCTGTGTAAAAGTTTCATCACCTTTTACATTCTTGATATCTGTCAGATCAGAGGTATCTTTGATCTCAGATTCTGAACTGTCTCCGGAATTCTTCAGCCAGTCAGATACTGTAACATCTGTTACATCTCCGGCTGCTGTTGTATTTACATAAACAGTCTCTTCTTTCTGAACACTATTATCGCTTGTTGAAGCAGCTGCCATTACAGTGCCTGCTCCGAGAACTACGGCCATTCCTGCTGCAAGTGATGCTGCAGCTGCTTTCTTTCTGTTTCTGTTCATAATAGATTACTCCTTTATATTCTCTCTTTACAACAATAAGCTTCTTTATATAATTCTCTTTCTTATTTCTTTTCTTCTGCTGTTTTCTTCTTGGCAAATCCAATAGATGTATGGCAGATAAGCGGGTCAAAGATCATAAACATTGCCGGCAGTACCAGAAGTACGACCAACGTACTGATAACTGCACCACGTGAAAGCAGGTTTGTGATACTTCCGATCATATCAACCTCTGTGTAAAGGCCAACACCAAAGGTTGCTGCGAAGAAACTGCATCCACTGATCACGATGGACTTCATGGAAGTCTTGTGTGCAATGGCAATGGATTCTTTCTTGCTCTTTCCAAGGCCTCGTTCTTTCTGATATCTGCTGGTCATCAGGATCGCATAGTCAACCGTTGCACCCAGCTGGATACATCCGATAACGATACTTGCTACGAATACCACTTCTTTTCCCTGATAATATGGAACAGACATATTGACGAAAATCGCAAACTCAATAACTGCAACCAGGATAAACGGAAGAGAAATTGATTTGAATACAATCATAATGATAACAAAGATCGCCAGGATAGAAACTGTATTTACTGTCTTTAAGTCGACATCTGTAACATCCTGTAAGTCCTTGGTCAAAGGTGCTTCACCGATTACCATGGATTCCGGACTGTAGCCTTTTACAATCTTCTGAATCTCATCGATCTGATTGTTTACCTCATCTGTCGCCGTCTTATATTCAGAACAGATAAATTCCATCTCATATTCATCGCTCTCTAGCATCTTCTTCAGATCACTTGGGATCATGGTATCCGGGAATGCTGCACCTACGAAGGAGTCCATTCCGAGTGCCCATTTCACACCGTCAACATTCTTGATCTGGTTGAGCATTTCTGTCTTCTCTTTTGATGTCAGTCCCTTCTTTAATAACACCATATGCACATTATTCATATTAAAGGTTTCCTGAAGTTTCGCGTTTGCCACGTTACTGTCCAGGGTAGAAGGAAGTGATTTATCAATATTATAGTAGTTTTTCAGGTTGTTGTTTCCGTGGATAGCCGGGAAAAGCATTACCAGGAAAATGATCAGCCATACTTTATAATGCTTTGTAATAAATTCTGATGCTTTATCAAAGCTTGGAAGCAGCGGTTTATGTTTTGTCTTCTCAATTGCTTTGTCAAAGGTAAGTACCAGAGCAGGAAGTAAAGTTACACAACAGATAACACCGATCACAACACCTTTTGCCATTACGATACCCATATCACGTCCAAGTGCAAAAGTCATAAAGCAAAGTGCGATAAATCCGGCAACTGTTGTAATGGAACTTCCGATTACAGATTTGAAAGTTGCATTGATGGCATGCGCCATAGCTCTCTCTTTGTCGCCTTCAAATCGTTTCTTGTTTTCCTCGTAACTGTTCAGCAGGAAAATGGAATAGTCCATGGTAACACCTAACTGAAGGACTGCTGTCAGTGCCTGAGTGATATAGGAAATCTGGCCAAGGAAAATATTACTTCCAAGGTTGTATAAAACTGCCACACCGATACACAGAAGGAACAGCACCGGAACTACCAGGGAGTCCATTGCAAGAAGCAGTACTACTAATGAGAGACAGGATGCAATGACAACGTAAATTGGCATCTCTTTCAGTGCGATCTGTTTAATATCTGTAACAATACCGGTCATTCCGCTGACGAAACAGTTCTCAGAAGTAATCTTACGGATCTCTGTTACCGCTTCCATGGAAGTTTCTGATGATGTTGTGTTGTCAAACAACGCGATCATCATTGTTGCATTCCCGTTAAAGAATGCTTCTCTTAAGTCTTTCGGGAGCATTTCTACAGGAACGGAAACATCCAAGACACTGTCATACCATAAAACTTTCTCTACATGATCTACTGCTTCTATTTTCTCTTTCAAAGTAGCTACATCTTTTAGTTCCATATCCTCCACGACTATCATGGAGAACGCTCCCATTCCGAACTGGTCTACCATGATATCCTGGCCCTTAACTGTTTCCAGGGTATCCGGCAGGTAGCTTAATACATCGTAATTGATTCTGGTTGCAGCCATACCGAGATAAGACGGAATCAGTAAAACGATTCCGATGATAATGATCAGTATTTTGTGTTTTGCAATCCACTTTCCTACCTTAATCATCTTTTTCTCCTTTTCTTTTTACTTATTGATACTGTTTAATCATTCTATGACCAACAGTCATTTTTTATCTCATGCATTGTTATATACCAAAAAAAAAAGATAGTCAATAAACATTAGGTGCCATTTGTCCAAAAAATCAGTTTGACTTTTAGTCATTTCTGATTAAAATAGAAAACAGATGAAGTAAAACCAGGAGGGGGTTTTATCATGAGTAGATTAGAAGTAAATAAGAAAAAGAAAAAAGATGCCCTTTTTCACACTGCCTTTGAGCTTTTTACCACAAAAGGGCTTACCAAAACCACAATTTCTGATATCGCTGATCAGGCAGGTGTTGCAAAAGGCACCTTTTATCTGTATTTTAAAGATAAATATGATATCCGGAACAAGCTTGTCTCCCATAAAACAGGGGAGCTCTTTTTCCATGCACATGAAGCACTGAGTCAGACTGAACTGACAGACTTTCAGGAACAGGTACATTTTATTGTAGATCATATACTCACTGAACTGGAGCAGAACCGTACGCTCCTGACTTTCATTTCCAAAAATCTCTCCTGGGGAATTTTTAAAGGTGCTTTCGAGGAAAAAATGCCAGATGAAGACTATCATTTCTATCAGTCTTACCTGGACATGCTTTCTCAGAATAAAACCTCCTACAGGAACCCTGAACTTCTGCTCTTTACCATCATCGAGCTAGTGGGATCCTCCTGTTACAGCTGCATTCTTTACCAGCAGCCTATTTCAATGGAGGAATACCGTCCTTATCTTCACAATGCCATTACCGCTATTATGAAAACCTTTGAGGAACAGTCCTGAGATATTACAGTTCTATGGTTTCCAGATCATCCGGAATCAGAAGATTTCCATTATAATATGGTTTCCCTTCTGCTGTATAAAGTTCCTTGCGTCTGGAAATATTTTTGTCCTCTGTGTGATAGAGGATCAGGTTCTCTGTTCCCAGTTTCTGTGCCAGTTCACAGGCATCTTTTACTGTGGAATGATGTTTCTCATAAGGCTTGAATTTATCTGCCTGGGAATACAGACAGAACGCCTCATGCAACAGCCAGGTACTGTTTACGGCATATTTTTCCTCGCATTCATTATAAGGTTCATCTCCACAGCAGGTCAGTTTCTTTCCATCTGCATATTCCATGCAGAATCCATACTGTTTTGCCTTGGTAGATCTGATATCAAAAAAGGTGGTTTTATGTCCGAGAATACTCTTCTCTTCTCCATCTTTCACTTCGATAAGATATACCTTTTCTCCAATAAAAGCGGTTTCCTTCGGAGTAAGAAGCATTTCAGACATCTGCCTCAGAAGCCGGATCACCTCGTCATGTGCATAAATCCTGACCTCTTCATCAAACTGTCCTCTTGCCATTCCCTGACAGTACATTCTCAGCATCCAGATAATTCCCAGGAGATGATCTATATGCTTATGGGTAACAAAAATTGTATGAATGTCCTTCCAGCTGATACCTGCATCCTCCAGCTGTTTCAGGATCGTGCTTCCGCCGCCTCCGTCAACCAGAAAATATTCCTTCTCGTCTTCTTCATTTAATGTAAAACATGTATTATAACATTTCGTCACTTTGGCATTTCCTGTTCCCAGTATTGTAAGTTTCATCTGCGGTATCCTCCTGTATGGTTTTTCTGATATTTTCCCTGATGATTTCCAAGTATAGCATATTTTTTTCCTAAAAAAAACTGTTCTGTTTTGCAGTCTCCGCCGGATTATTGTTTATGGTTGCTGTTCATGTACCACAGTTCCGGCAGAGACCCCTTTCTTCCTATTTAGTGCTGCAGCCGCATTCCCTGCAAGATGCTGTACACGGATTATCAAAGGATGGATTAAAAGCATAGAAGTTCTTCGCATCCAGTTCTTCCTGAATGGACCGCAGTGCTTCACCAAATCTCTGGAAATGAACCACTTCCCTTGCGCGCAGGAATTTGATGGGATCTGCAATCTCCGGCATATCCCGCACTACCCGCAGAATATTATCATAAGTCGACCGGGCCTTCTGCTCTGCTGCCAGATTCTCGAACAAATCTGTAATCGGGTCTCCCTTGCTCTGGAACTGGCAGGCATTAAACGGAACCCCTCCTGCTGCCTGCGGCCATACTCCCACTGTATGATCAATATAATAAGGACCAAATCCAGATTTCTCGATTTCTTCCATGGACAGATCCCGGGTAAGCTGGTGAACGATGGTGGAGACCATTTCTAAGTGGGCAAGTTCTTCCGTCCCAATATCATTCAAAACCGCTGCCGCCATCCGGTTCGGCATGGTAAATCTTTGGGACAGATAGCGCATGGATGCGCTGATCTCACCATCTGGGCCACCATACTGGCTCATGATATACTGGGCGATCTTTGCGTTGGGCTGTGTAATGTTTACCGGGTACTGGAGTCTTTTTTCATAATTCCACATATACTATCTGCACGCTCCTTCCTTTTCCCATGGAAACGGCTGTTCCATCCACTTCCAGGTGGCACTTTCCTGCTGGTCCGTGCAGTCAATAGTCAGAGGCCCAAACTTCTCTGCATATTCCTGGAGAAGTTTCCTTCTTTCTTTCACCAGTTCATCACAATACTCCAGTGCCTTTCTGTCGCAGGGATGGGTATCCAGATACAACAGCATATCGTCTACTGCAAAGCTGACTTCATTGATCCTGGAAAGCTGGCTGTTTCTCGAACCTTTTTCATTCATCTGCGCCCACCTCTCTTTCCACAAAACGGTTTACAAAGCTGAGGAAAAATCGTGCCAACACTCAGTCCATAGGAAAGTGTAAAGTTTTCTGTAAATTTCTGGCAGGGCACATATGCCATGGCAGGTTCTAGATATTGTAAATGAGAAAACATCTCATCATTCATTCCTTTTGCTCCAGGCATGACGCAGTCGCACTTCTGCTGTCTGCTGCAGGAACATTCTCTGTCAGGCATTTCATTTATAGTCCGGGGCCGGTTCATGCCGCAAGTACGGTTATACGGTCTGTTACAGGCCCTGCGCATCTGATAATTTTCCATACACAAAATCCTTTCTGTCAAAGCTGTTTCTTTTAATATTTTATGACATATTTTCCAAAAGGTGCGCATACTTAAGGCGCTTATAAGAAATCACAAAAATTTCATATTTACAAATAGATTCAACAGTGCTATAGTATCTTTGCTTTATTATGATGTTAAGGTCAAAAAAGGTTTTTGTAACTAAACGAATATACTTTATAAATGATTTTGAGTACGCTGTTTTAGCTTCAGCGTACTTAAATCTATTATTGGAGGAATTATGCAGATAATTATTATCGGGTGCGGCAAAGTCGGACGCACCCTGGCTGAGCAGCTTCAGGAAGAAGAATCAGATATTACCCTGGTAGATGTATCTTCCACAGTAATCAATTCTCTTCAGGATGACATCGATGCCATGGGTATCGTAGGAAACGGCGCCAGCATTAACACTTTAATGGAGGCAGGCATTGAAAATGCCGATATCCTTATTGCCGTGACAGGTTCTGACGAAATGAACCTTCTGTGCTGTCTCATCGCTCAGAAAACAGGACACTGCCAGACCATCGCCCGTGTCCGCAATCCTATCTACGGAAAGGAGATTGCATTCATTAAAGAACGTCTGGGCGTAACCATGATCATCAATCCTGAACTGGCAGCTGCACAGGAGATTTCCCGTCTTCTACGTTTCCCGTCTGCTATCAAGATCGACACCTTTGCCAAGGGACATGTAGAACTTTTGAAATTCAAAGTTCTTCCGGAATTCGACCTGGATGGAATGACTATTTCCCGAATTACGGAAACCCTGCGCTGCGATGTTCTTTTCTGCGCAGTAGAAAGCCGTGACGCTGTTTCAATCCCCGGCGGAAATTATGTGATCCATGACGGCGATATGGTATCCATTCTGGCATCTCCCATGAATGCTGCCGCCTTTTTCAAAAAGATCGGGCTGAAAACCAACCAGGTAAAAAATGCTATCATCGTCGGTGGCGGAACTATTTCCTATTACCTGACCAAAGCCCTGCTGGATATGAATATCTCTGTAAAAATCATCGAACAGAATGCAGCACGCTGCGAAACCCTCAGTGATCTTCTGCCTGATGCAACCATCATCAATGGCGACGGTACGAACCGTTCTCTCCTTATGGAAGAAGGGCTTCCCAGAGCAGAAGCATTCGTATCCCTCACAAACCTGGATGAAGAAAATGTATTCCTGGCTCTTTTTGCCAAAACGATCTCCAATGCCAAACTGGTTGCCAAAGTAAACCGTCTTGCCTTCGACGACGTGATCGACAATCTGGATATCGGAAGCGTAATTTATCCCAAATATATTACCGCAGACTATATTCTTCAGTATGTACGTGCCATGCAGAACAGTATCGGAAGCAATATCGAAACTCTTTATCATATCCTGGATAACAAAGCTGAAGCATTGGAGTTTGCCATCCGCGAGAATTCACCGGTAGTAGGCATTCCCCTTTCTGATCTGAACCTGCGCAAAAATCTTCTGGTGGGCTACTTAAACCGCAACGGTGTGGTAATGATCCCCCGCGGACATGATACCATCCAGGTAGGAGATACCGTGATCATCGTCACCACCCAGAAAGGACTCCGGGATATTACAGATATTCTCGAAAGGTAAGGAAACCACATTATGAATTATTCCATCATTATTTATATCATCGGATATATTCTGGAGATCGAGGCTGCATTTATGGCACTTCCACTGGTCACTTCCATAATCTACAGGGAAACTTCCGGATATGCTTTTCTCATTACCATCATCCTCTGTCTTGCACTCGGTATTCCGATGACATATAAAAAGTCTTCCAAAAAGGCCTTTTATACCAAAGAAGGTTTCGTGACCGTAGCACTGAGCTGGATCGTATTAAGTATTATGGGTGCAGTTCCCTTTGTGATCAG
Organism: Blautia luti; assembly: GCF_033096465.1. Classification (NCBI taxonomy): domain Bacteria; kingdom Bacillati; phylum Bacillota; class Clostridia; order Lachnospirales; family Lachnospiraceae; genus Blautia; species Blautia luti. The sequence goes on from NZ_AP028156.1 coordinate 2,655,062, forward strand.
CGGAAGTATTCCCCACCCTGTGGATGCGCTGTTTGAAACAGTTTCCGGATTTACCACAACCGGTGCCAGCATCCTAACAGATGTAGAAGCACTGCCTCACTGTATACTGATCTGGAGAAGTTTCACACACTGGATCGGAGGTATGGGAGTTCTGGTCTTCATCCTTTCTTTGCTGCCTCTTACAGGCGGTTACCACATGAACCTGATGAAAGCAGAAAGCCCTGGACCATCGGTAAGTAAACTTGCTCCAAAAGTACAGTCTACTGCCAAAATCCTGTATACCATCTACATTGCAATAACACTGATCCAGATCGTATTTCTGCTGATTGGAAAAATGCCTCTGTTTGACACTCTCTGTACTGCATTCGGTACTGCCGGTACCGGAGGTTTTGGTATTAAAGCTGACAGCATGGCAAGTTACAGTACCTACCTTCAGGTAGTGATCACTGTATTCATGATTCTGTTTGGGGTAAACTTTAATGTATATTTCTTTATTCTTACAAAGAAATTTGCTCAGGCATTTAAAATGGAAGAAGTACGCTATTACTTCGCCATTATCGCTATAGCTGTACTGATCATCACCTGCAACATCTACCATATGTTCGGAAGTATTCCCGAAGCATTCCAGCAGGCTGCATTCCAGGTCGGTTCTATCATCACCACTACCGGGTATGCTACCACAGATTTCAATCTGTGGCCCGAAATCTCACGAACGATCCTGGTATTGCTGATGTTTATCGGTGCATGTGCTGGAAGTACAGGTGGCGGTATCAAAGTCTCCAGAATTCTGATCCTGTGTAAAACAGTCCGCAAGGAACTTCACATTTTCCTGCATCCCAATGCAGTAAAGAAAATAAAAATGGATGGCAAAGCCATCCCTCACGAAGTGGTTCGTTCCACTAATATTTTCTTTATTGTATTCGTGCTGATCTTCTCAGGATCTGTATTTCTCATCGCATTTGATGACTTTGACCTGATCACAAACTTTACAGCAGTAGCCGCTACCATCAATAACATCGGACCTGGTTTTGAACTGGTGGGACCAAACGGAAACTTTTCCATGTTCTCCTGCTTTTCCAAACTGGTTCTTACGTTTGATATGCTGGCAGGCAGACTGGAAATCTTCCCCCTTCTCTTATTATTTGTAAGAGATACCTGGAAAAAATTCTGATACCTGAACATCTCACAGACTCAAATCTGTGAGATGTTTTTATTTTTCCCTTTTATTTTCTTTCTTTTTACATTTTGTTCATATTTTATTTACATATTTTGGATATACTATTAATCGGGAAAGGCGGTAAGCCTTTCTTATAAATATTTTTCTTTTTCATACGCGCCGGTACGAAAGTACCGGCCTCCTTCCATTTATGGGGGATTTTTTTATTTCACAGATTTTCTTATCCCCTCATAATCAAATGCTGGAATAAAGCTTTCCCTGGCAGTTTCTCCATCCTGAAAAAATCCATTTTCAATTCCAAGTTCCAATGCAGCATTCAGAACTTTTTCATACTCCCGCTGTGTCACTCTTCGATTCAGTTCCTTAAACTCTTTCTGTTCAAAAACCGGTGTATACTGATTCATAATGCTGATATAGATCTGATTTCCGTAAGTTCTGTGAAGATATTCCAGTACTTTTATGGAATTTCTGGTATGCCCCGGCAGAATCAGATTGCGCACAATCGTTCCACGTCTCATATATCCCTCTTCATCAAACACTGCCGGTCCGGTCTGGCGCACCATTTCTGCAATGGCCGCTGCAGCAGTTTCCGGATAATCCTCTGCCCTGGAATACTTCTCTGCCAGATTACTTTCCGCATATTTGTAATCAGGCAGGTATACCTCCACGTATCCTTCCAGCATCTTCACAGTTTCCACCTTTTCATAGCCGCTGGAATTATACACCACCGGCAGACGCAGCCCCTGTTCCCGTGCCAGGTTAAGCGCGGCAATGATCTGCGGCACATAATGAGCTCCTGTCACCAGGTTAAGATTGGCAGCCCCCTGTTCCTGAAGTTCCAGAAATATTTCAGCCAGCCTGTCTTCTGTAATTTCCAATCCACTTTTTCCTATTGCTATATCACGGTTCTGACAGAAACAGCATCTCAGTCCGCATCCTGAAAAAAACACTGCGCCGGAACCTTTTTTACCGGAAATACAGGGTTCCTCCCACATATGCAGGGCTGCTCTGGCTCCATATATTTCTCCCGGCATTCCGCAGAATCCTCTCCTGCCCTTCGTTCTGTCCACATGACAGTTTCTGGGACATAAAACGCAATCCGTCATGGCTTCCTGTATCTGTGACCTGTCTTCTGTTTCTCTTATCTGCTCTGTTTTCATCTTGTTCCTCTGTCCCCGGTTTCTCACCGTTTCTTTTCTCTTCGTCTATTATACATGATTTCTCTCCGGAATCTATTCATATTTTACAATTTCTTTTTTCAACCGCTTCATGATCCGCTTTTCCAGCCGGGAAATATAGGACTGGGAAATCCCCAGGAAATCTGCTACTTCTTTCTGGGTCTTTTCCGTATCGTCCTTTTTTCCCAGTCCGAAACGCAGACGGATGATGGTCTGTTCCCTGGGAGACAGTTTATTAATCGCTTTTGCCAGAAGGGAAATCTCCACTTCGTCCTCCAGTCTTCTTGATATCACATCCTCATCTGTCCCCAGAATATCTGATAACAGAAGCTCATTGCCGTCCCAGTCTACATTCAGCGGTTCATCTATGGATACCTCCATCCGCGTCTTGCTGTTACGCCTGAGATACATCAGGATCTCATTCTCAATGCATCTGGACGCATAAGTTGCCAGCTTGATATTTTTTACAGGGTTAAATGTATTAATGGCCTTGATCAGCCCAATCGTCCCGATAGAGATCAGATCCTCCACCCCCACACCTGTATTGTCAAACTTTTTCGCAATATATACCACCAGTCTCAGATTATGTTCTATGAGAACAGATTTCGCTTCCTCTGCCTGCTCTGTCCCCAGTTTCTCCAGAACAAATGCTTCTCTCTGCGGCTCCAGCGGTGCCGGCAGAACATCATTTCCGCCAATATAAAAGATTTCTCCTGACCGGTTCATCACCAGTCTTGATACGACCTGAAATGGATAACAACTCATAGATATGCCCCTCCCGTTACAGTAATCTGGAATTCAAAAGTACTTCATATTCCTTACCAAAAGCGGAGGGTTCCAACGCAAATGCAAAAACCGGTCTGTCCACCTGCACCACCTCTGCCGGGGTCTGAATACAAAGTTTCTCCAGTGTGACCGCCAGCAGCATTCCCTGTTCCTTTCCAATACTTTGAAAAGTAACGAAATGAGGCTGAAGCCCTGCAGCCACCGTACCTTGCAGCTCCCCTGGATTCTCTTTCAGGTGTTTTAGCTGATCCGCTGTTTCAGCAGGCAGAAGGTCATATAAAATATCAGGTTTTCCGATGGAAACCGGTTTTCGGGTCACAGAATCCATCAGGAGATTTCCTGAATCATAAAACCCGTAAAAGGATTTACTCCTTCCCCCACAGACCAGTGTTACAGGATAAACATTTTTCATCCGTATTCTTATGGAATCTGCCAGATAAGACCACGCAGAAGCTCCCAGACAGGTCACTGCTGCAAAAAGCACAAAGGCTCTGGCCGTCAGATTTTCGCTCTTTGCTGCCTCCCAGAAACCGCCACATAAAAAAGCCGCCATATAAAGAGTCAGCACCGCTTTTACCAGCAGACTTCCTTTTTTCAGTCCACATCCCACCACCAGCATTCCCACTGCACAGGCTCCATGAAGAAGTATCACTGCCGGAAGAAAACCAGCGGCTGGTACATAAAGAATACAACAGGAAAACAGGGCTCCCAGAAGTGCTCCCAGAAGAGTCCTTCCCCGGCTTTTTCCACACCGGAAGATTTTTCCGGTAAACCGCAGAAGAATATAATCCATCAGGAGATTTGTGACAAATACCACATCTATGTAGATCTCGTAATGCATTCCCTGCCCCCTTCATTATCACAGCAGTAAGTTTCGGATTTCCATCCGGGACTCTGCCGTCTGATCCTTCACTCAGGTAAGTGTTATTCATTATAGGGGATTGGATTTGCAGATTTTGTCAAAACAGCGGACGCCTGTCTTAGAATTTATCGCTGGAAAACGACATAAATTTGCTTTCTTGATTTTTTACATTAAAGTGTCACAGTGGCTTGACATCTCGTCTGTCTCAGAATAAAATGATAGGTAATTTCTATGTTTTACGAGAAATTTTTTATAGATTCTTACGATTGGAGGTCCATGACCATGAAAACAATTACCGGACATACCGGTCTTACTGCTCTTCTGGGCAGTCCGGTTGCACACAGCATTTCCCCTCTGATGCATAACGAAGCCTTCCGTATTCTGGGACTTGATTACGTATATCTTTGCTTTGATGTAAATGAAGATACCCTTCCTGCTGCAGTAGAAGGATTGAAAACCTGCGGGATCCGCGGATTTAATCTGACTATGCCGAATAAGAATAAGATCGTAGAGCTTCTGGATGAGCTTTCTCCTGAAGCGCAGCTTATCGGTGCAGTAAACACTGTGCTGAATGACAATGGGAAGCTTACTGGCTACAATACAGACGGATACGGATTTATGCAGTCTGTCCGTGATGCCGGACATGACATCACCGGAAAGGCTGTTACAGTGATGGGTGTAGGTGGTGCATCCATGGCAATCTGTGCACAGTCTGCTCTGGATGGTGCCAGTGCAGTTCAGATCTTCGCCCGTCGCACCAGCCGCTATTGGGATCGTACACAGAAATTCGCAGAGAACCTAAGCGCAAAGACAGGCTGTCAGGTATCTCTTCATGATAACGATGACCATACAGCACTGAAAAATGCCATTGATCGAAGCTATCTGCTGATCAATGCCACCTCGGTAGGAATGGTTCCTGATATTAATGATTCTATTATTAAAGACACGGGTCTTTTCCGTCCGGGACTGGTCGTGGCAGATATTGTCTATGAGCCACAGGAGACCAGGCTTTTAAGAGAAGCAAAGGCTGCAGGATGTCAGACCTTTAACGGCATGTATATGCTCCTTCACCAGGGTGCCAAGGCATTTAAAATCTGGACAGGACAGGAGATGCCTGTAGAAGTGATCCGTGAGAAATATTTTTGTCTGTAAACAGTAAAACAGCGGAAGAGGGGGATTTTCCTCTCTGCCGCTGTTTTTATAAATTTCCTATTATTTTATCTTTTATGATTGCCAGAATTTCCCTGGGAATATAGATTAGCAGTCTCCAGGAACGATATCTGGACGGAATGGGATAAATTTCCCTGCATCCGCATTTCCTGCCAATAGCAGTGCCACGGAAAACATGAAAATGATTGGTGACTACTCCTACTGAATGATCCAGTCCGATCAGATCCAGACTGAATTTCAGATTCTCCGCTGTACTGGTGGATCTTTCCTCCAGTATCAGGCGTTCTCCCTTTATCCCATGCTCTGTCAGGTAATGATACATTGCCTGCGCTTCCGTAATTGCTTCACCAGTTCCTTTTCCACCGGACAATACCGCCTTTGTCTCCGGATTCTCCTGAAGATACTGCAATGCCCTCCTGGTTCTTTCCAGAAGGGCAAGTGTAAGCCGGGTTCCCTCTACATGGGCACCCAGTACGATAATATATTCCAGCCTGGGGATATTACGCATTTCTTCCGCAGCAATATTTATATTTCTTGCCGCTTCCGCATGGACACGGATCATTACGTCCGATCTTATGTGCTTTTACAACTGTACCGGATTTCTTCTGTTCCAGGTAAAGTTCTTTCTTCTTCTCAGGTGTGAAGATTGCATCCCACTGTGGCAGTTCATAGAGCCAGTCAGCTCTTGCATCTACCATGTTCTTATAAAGGAGCTCTTTGTCAAAGCAGAGAGATACTTTCGTATTCTCGTCCATTGTCTCGATCGGGTTCTTGATTTTCAGACTGTCATTGATTCCATCCAAGAAACCTACCATAGTCAGAACATCCTGTCCGTATTTCTCAGCCAGTTCTTTAACTGTACCGGTAACTACTTCATCCGGATTGGTAAGAAGCTGTTCATAAATTCCCTTTTCAATATTAAAATAATTAGCCCAGAATCTCTGAAGCTTATTACGGTCTGCCTGCTGGTCATAGGCGATGGAACGCCACTGCTCTAAGATTGTTTTATCGCTCATTTCCTTAATCCTCTTTTCCAATATTTCATAGGTATTATGTTCCCACAAGTGTATTTATTATATCATCTTTTTCATAAAAATACAAATCTTATTGTTTGTATTTTTGGTGAAATTTATGGTTTTTCTTTATTTTATACCCATTTTCTCAAGGTCTGCCGCTGCCTGTTTGAAAGAATGGAACTGAATGGCATGAATTCCTGCCTTTCTGGCAGCCTCACAGTTTTCTGCCCGGTCATCCAGAAATACAGATTTCTCCGGATTCAGATGATATCTGCTGATCAGAGTCTGATAGATATCCGACTCCGGCTTGATCTGCTTCACTTCGCAGGAAAAAACAGCTCCGTCCACATATTTCAAAAATGTCAGCTTGGAACGGGTTTTCCGCAGGGTATCTGTGGCATAATTGGATAAAATATAAATATAATAACCTTTTTCTTTCAGATACTGTACCCAGGTGTCTGCGTAATCGGTTTTATGGATTGTTTCGTCAGAGCGGCGCATCAGCTCTCTGATATCTGCCTCATATTCCGGTGCTTCCTTTACCATCTGGTTCACATAGTACACTTCATTATGGGTACTTCTGTCGCGTTCATTCCAGGTATTGCTTAAAAACACTGTTTTCGCAAGTTTCTCACGTTCCTCTGCCGGAAAACCAAAGCTGTCCAGATAGGTTTCCCAGTCATATTTCACCAGTACCTGTCCTACGTCAAAAATAATATTCTCCACTTCTGAATTCACCGCCTTTTTATTTTTGTTCAGTATCCTGTAAACCATCCACATAGCATATAAGAGAATGGGCAATGCTATGGCTGCACCCAGAGATGCGCGAAACCAGTTTCCTGCGACCTCACCTCTTCCGAAAGCAAATACCATAGGAAGGCAGAATACCAGAATTATCAGGATGATAGCAGCCCAGGCTCCTGCACGTTTAAATTTATTGTTTTTCATCGTTTCCCTTTCTGTGCGGAATATTTCTTTAAAAAAAGACGCGCCGGAGAAAACTCCCCGGCGCAGATTCGTCTTATTTATTTCTGTAGATGATGTCATCTCTTCCCGGACCATTGGAAATCATGGTGATCGGGAATCCGATATGTTCTTCTACGAATTCGATATATTTTTTGCAGTTTTCCGGAAGATCTTCGTAATTCTTAATTCCACGGATATCACATTTCCATCCTGGAAGCTTTTCGATTACCGGTTTCGCTTTCTCAAGCTTCACAGTAGTCGGGAAATCAGTAGTGATCTCTCCGTCAATATCATATGCAGTGCATACCGGAATCTCATCCAGATATCCCAGAACATCCAGAACTGTAAAGGCAACGTCCGTAGTTCCCTGCATACGGCATCCGTACTTGGAAGCAACACAGTCAAACCATCCCATACGTCTCGGACGGCCTGTAGTAGCACCGAATTCACCGCCATCACCACCGCGTCTTCTCAGCTCATCTGCCTCATCTCCGAAGATTTCGGATACAAAAGCACCTGCTCCTACTGCACTGGAATAAGCCTTGCATACTGTAACGATCTGTTTGATCTCATACGGAGGAATACCTGCTCCTACTGCACCGTATCCTGCCAGTGTAGAAGAAGAAGTAACCATCGGATAGATTCCGTGATCCGGATCCTTCAGAGAACCAAGCTGACCCTCTAACAGAACTTCTTTACCTTCTTTTAATGCATTCCACAGATACAGGGAAACATCACATACATATGGCTCTACCATCTTCTTGTATTCCATCAGTTCTTCGAAAAGCTTGTCCGGATCAAGAAGAGGTTTATGATACAGATGTTCCAGTGTGATATTCTTGGTTTCGCATACACTCACAAGTTTCTCTTTCAGATGTTCTTCATCGAAAAGTTCACTTACCTGGAAACCGATCTTCGCATATTTGTCAGAATAGAACGGTGCGATACCGGATTTGGTGGATCCGAAAGATTTACCGCCCAGACGCTCTTCCTCATACTGATCGAAAAGGATGTGATAAGGCATAACCATCTGTGCTCTCTCAGAGATCAGAATCTTCGGAGCCGGAACGCCTCTGCTTACCACTTCATTGTACTCTTTGAAAAATACAGGGATATTCAGGGCAACCCCGTTTCCGATCACGCTTGTTGTATGGTCATAGAACACACCTGACGGAAGAGTATGAAGCGCAAATTTACCATAATTATTTACAATTGTATGACCTGCATTTGCACCACCCTGAAATCTTACAATAATGTCTGCTTTCTGAGCAAGTGTATCGGTAATCTTGCCCTTACCTTCATCACCCCAGTTAGCACCAACAACTGCTTTTACCATAACTTTAATTCCTCCTGCTTAATAAGCTGAATTTTATATTATACATTAATTTCTGCCTTGATTCCCAGCATCTCTTTATGAGAATCCAGGATTGGCTGAACTACCTGACTTACAAATCTCTCGGTCTGTTCTTTCGCACGTCCTGTGTATTTCGCAGGATCCATGGACTTCTGCAGTTCTTCCAGAGTAAGGTTGAATGCAGGGTCTGTCGCGATCAGTTCCAGAAGGTTATTATCTTTACCTTCTACCTTCACTGTCTTACCGGCTTCCATAGAAAGCTCACGGATGCGTTCATGAAGTTCCTGACGGTCTCCGCCTGCCTTTACAGCATCCATCATGATATTCTCGGTAGCCATAAACGGAAGCTCTGCCAGCATATGTTTCTCGATGACTTTCGGATAAACCACAAGGCCGTCTACCACATTCAGACACAGATCCAGGATTCCGTCAATAGCCAGGAATCCTTCCGGAATGCTCAGGCGTTTATTCGCAGAATCATCCAGGGTTCTCTCGAACCACTGTGTAGCAGAAGTGATCGCCGGATTCAGGGCATCTACCATTACATATCTGGAAAGGGAAGCAATACGCTCACTTCTCATCGGATTTCTCTTATATGCCATAGCAGAGGAACCGATCTGGGATTTCTCGAAAGGCTCTTCCACTTCTTTCAGATGCTGAAGAAGGCGGATATCATTGGACATCTTATGAGCACTTGCTGCGATTCCTGCGAGTACATTCAGTACACGGGTGTCTACCTTACGGGAATAAGTCTGTCCGGATACAGGATAGCACTCCTTGAATCCCATCTTCTGTGCGATCATCGGATCGATCTTATCGATGGTCTCCTGATCCCCCTCAAAGAGTTCAAGGAAACTTGCCTGTGTTCCTGTTGTTCCCTTGGAACCAAGAAGTTTCATTGTGCTTAACACATATTCCAGGTCTTCCAGATCAAGAAGAAATTCCTGGGTCCAGAGTGTGGCACGTTTTCCCACTGTAGTAGGCTGTGCAGGCTGGAAATGTGTGAAAGCCAGTGTGGGCTGTGTTTTATATTTATCTGCAAAAGAAGCAAGCTCTGCAATTACATTGACCAGTTTCTTACGTACAAGCTTCAAGGCTTCTGTCATAACGATAATATCGGTATTATCACCTACATAACAGGAGGTAGCTCCCAGATGGATGATTCCTTTCGCTTTCGGACACTGCACTCCATATGCATATACATGGGACATTACATCATGACGCACCTGACGTTCACGTTCCTTGGCAACTTCATAATTAATGTCATCTGCGTGAGCCTTCAGCTCATCGATCTGCTCCTGTGTAATGTTAAGACCAAGTTCCTTCTCTGTCTCAGCAAGAGCAATCCAAAGTTTTCTCCATGTGCGGAATTTCATATCCGGAGAAAAAATATACTGCATTTCTTTACTTGCATAACGCTCTGATAAAGGACTTACATATCTGTCTGTACTCATTATTCACTCTCCTGTTTTTTCTTATAGCAGTCAGGTAAAATATTATGATATTTTCCATAACCGCTACTAGGTTGATTATATCCTTTGAAATTATATAACATCATTCCCCTAAAAGCAACCACAAAAAGCCTATCCCTGATGGAATTTTCCAAGAAACTCCTTCATTCGCGCATGTTCTGATGCAAATACTTCCTGTGAGGTTCCCTCCACTGCGATCAGTCCTTTGTCCATAAAGATGATATGGTCTGAAATATCTCTGGCAAAAGTCATCTCATGAGTAACAATTACCATGGTAATGTGCTCTGCTGCCAGATCCTTGATAACCTTCAGGATCTCTCCTGTCAGCTCCGGATCCAGGGCGGAAGTAGGTTCATCGAAGAACAGGATCTTCGGATTCATGCACAGAGCCCTTGCAATGGAAACTCTCTGCTGCTGGCCCCCTGATAACTGGAACGGATAAGCATTCTCCCTGTCTGACAGCCCCATCTGTTTCAGCAGGACTCTGGCCTGGGTATAAACTTCCTCTTTCTTTCTTTTCTGTACCCGGATCGGTGCATCTGTAATGTTCTTTAATACGGAGAAATGGGGAAACAGGTTAAAGTTCTGAAATACCAGTCCCACATCCCCCTGTTTGATGATCTCACCGCTGTCCGGTGTCTCAAGTCCTGTGGCACACCGAAGCAGGGTGGACTTGCCGGATCCGGAGGGACCGATGATACTTAATACCTCTCCCTCTTCCACTTCAAGTGAAATATCCTTCAGCACCTCAAGACTGCCGAAGCTCTTTTTTATGTGCTTCATTTCAAATAATTTCATAAAACATTCCTCTCAACTCCAGAGCGTATTTGAAAAATCATTCCCGCAATCTGCAGAAAGCCTTTCTCAAACATGCTCTACCGGTAATAGTTCAGCTTCTTCTCGATCTTGTCCATGACAATGGCAACGATCAGGTTAAATACAAAATAAAATACTGCTGCGATCACAAAAGGCATCATGGTAGTCTGCGCACTTGCGATCTGCTTGGCAATGGTAAACATCTCTGCTACCGCTACAACGAAAGCCAGCGAAGTATCCTTGACCAGTGTGATGACTTCATTTGTCACAGACGGAAGGATGCGTTTCACTACCTGCGGAAGGATGATCCTGAAAAAGGTCTGCGCCTTACTATATCCCAGGATCTTCGCAGCCTCGTACTGTCCTGTGGAAATTGATTCAATACCACCTCTGTAAATCTCTGCAAAATAAGCAGCATAGTTGATGCTGAACGCAATAAATACTGCGATCAGGCTGTATCCCATGGAAATGCGGATACCGAAAATAAAATATGGTCCGAAATATACAACCATCAGCTGCAGCATCAGAGGTGTTCCACGCATAATGGAAATGTATGCTGACACGATTCCCCTGATCACCGGATTTTTGGACATTCTGCCGAAACAGATCAGCAGTCCCAGAGGCAGTGAAAACACCAGTGTCACTACAAAAATTTCTACTGACACTACCATACCGCCGGCAAGCTGCTGGAGCATTACATTTAAAGACATGTCTTTTCCTCCTGAAAAATTTTTCTCCTGTACAGTAAGAAAAGAGGGTGCACATAAAATGTACCCTCTGTTTCTTTTTATAATCCGGAAAGGCTTTATCCTTTCCTCTTGTATGTTTTATTCTGCTTTTGTTTCTTCTGCTGTATCATCTGCTTTTTCTTCGGAAGCATCATCTGCTGTCTCATCTTCGGCAGCGTCTTCCTTCTCTGCGTCTTCGTCACCGATGCAGAGCATATCAGCAACTTCATATTTCTCAGCCAGCTTGTCTACTTCTCCGGCATCATAAAGTTTCAGGACTTCAGCCCATACAGTATCCTTCAGATCATCATTGCCTTTCTTGAATCCAATTCCATACTGCTCACTCTGGATCGGCTCGTCAAGAATAATGTATTTACCCTCTTCTCTCTGGGAAAGCTGATACTTCGCAACTCCGATATCTACTGCAATGGCATCAGCCGCACCGGAATCCAGGTTCATGAATGCGGTGTTGTAATCCGGGTTCTCTGTAAGGGAACCGAAGCTTGCTGTAAGATCCTTATTATCATCACTGTTTAATGCATCCAGTGCTGCAGAAGCTGCCTGAACGACTACGTTCTTTCCTGCCAGATCATCCAGCTTCTCAATCTTTGAATCGGCAGCAACTACCATTACCTGCTCATTGTTCAGATATGGGTCCGACCATGTATAATCATCTTCACGTCCGTTGATGGTAAAGCCATTCCAGATGCAGTCAATAGAACCGGAATTCAGTTCCATATCCTTGGAATCCCAGTTAATAGGCTTCTTTACAAGTTCCCATCCCAGATTGTCACATACTTCCTGTGCCAGATCCAGGTCGAAACCTACATAGTCTCCGTTGTCATCCTTATATCCGAAAGGCGGATACTCCGCATCAAATCCTACTGTTAATGTTTTATTCTCAGCGTCTGCATATACGGAAACAACGCCTGCCATCATAGAAGCTGCCATTGTACCTGCCATGATTACTGCTAATGCTCTCTTCTTCATGATAAACTCTCCTCTTTATCTGTTTTGTTGTTTACCACATAGTCACTCTACCATGTGAAAGTATGTGTTAATCCTAACACATGGATCTGTAGCTGTCAAGCATAAGAATCCGGTTTCTTTCAGGATCCGGTACTTCTGTGATAATCTCTGGCCAGTTTTTCAAGCATGACATCCAGACTGTCTGTTTCTGCCTGTTTCTCAGGGATCTTCGAGAAATGGTTCAGTGCTTCACGAATTTCTGATCTTAATTCTTCACTGATCTTCAGTTCTTTCAGGCGATGGGCATATTCCTCTTTACTGCGGATGCTACGGTATGCCAGAAGATATGCTTTCAGTGCTTTTTCATTCTCTGTGCCTGAACGGCTGTATGCATTCCAGAAACATTCCATGGCTTTTTCCATCTGGAAAAGATAACTGTAGGCACAGCCCAGATTGTACATGATCCGGGCTTCCAGTCCGTCCCGTTCTTTACTGAAATCCGTCTGATCCAGCAGTTTCTGATAAACGCGGATCGCATTTACATACATCCCGTTCTCTACCAGTGCATCTCCTTTTCTTTTTTTTCTGATGGCTGTACTTTCTTTATTCAGTTCTGTAAGCCGGCCATTCAGCGCTTTCAGTTCCTCATAGGTCAGATAATTGATCTCCTTGAATACAGGGTACAGGATCTCTTCTGCTCCTGCCTCCCTCTCCATTGCCTGGCGCAACTTTGATGCTAGCTGGGTAAGTTCCAGCTCCTCTGCCAGCCATTTGCACAGATCTTCATTGATGATCGTCTGATCCACCAGATAAAGGTTATGATACAGATAATAGCAAAGTTCTTCTATGGTATAAATATTGGTACTGATACTCTCTACGAAATAGGGATGCTCTGCCTTCTTTGTCTGACATAAAATATATCCACTCATCCTCTCGTCTCCTTTACCATTCTACTGTCTCTGTCCAGACCTTACCACTGGACGGAAACATTTCCCCGAACCCCAGATCCTTCACCGTTACCCTGCATTCTTTCTGGGATACATACTGAAGTTCCAGTGACAGCCTTGTAGTCTTATTGGGACGGGGTGGAATTCCCGGCAGCATCATGCCTACCCGTCTTTTCTCCGGATTCTCAAAAGTACTGATAGTAAATACCAGTTCTTCCGTGTTATCCAGGATCAGCTCGCAGGATGCCTTGCAGTCATACCAGTTGTTTCCGGCCTGAATCAGTGGATAATATGTGGGGGAACCCATCACTCTCATTTCCATTCCCACATCTGCCATGACCAGAGAATCACTTAAGAAACGATATCCCTTCAGTGATTTATCCTCCAGTCTTTCTTTGCCTGCTTCACAGGCGCCTCTGGCAAACAGGTTATTTCCATAATATACCTTGCGTTTCTGATAACACAGAAGCTTCACAGACTGCACTGCCCAGTCCTGAGAAAAGCCCTCTCCTGTGATCTGAATGCTGGAATACAGATCTTTTCCCAGTGTCTTCTGGGCGAAGCGGTAAAACTCTGTATCTCGTTCCTCTTCTTCCATGGGAAGTTCTGTCTCCACCGGATCTTCCAGTTTCACCAGTACCGGTCTGGTACCGCCGTTTAGTGTTAATTTACGGAATATCACTTTCTCAGGGGTAAATGCATACCAGGCTACACTGCGGTTCCAGATCTCTTTCTTCTGGGAGAGCACATAATAATAGAAACTCTCTGCATAATCCTGGAGCATATATTTATCATTGGGAAATCCCAGGCTCTCAAAAGCCTTCTGGAAATTCTCCACCTGAATATCTCCAAGTTTCGGAAGTGTAACGATCACGCATTTCGTATTTTTTACCAGCTCAGTGATCCCCAGGAACTTAAGCATTCCGTTCAGAAACTGTGCCAGAAGTCCCCAGGGCTCAGTTTCTGTCCCTGCAACCATGACTTTCTCCCGTTTCTGACAGATCCCGTAAAGGTCATCGATCATGATCCCGCCTTTTTCCCTGGCAAAATATTCAGCTTCCAGTCCTACACAGTAATCCTTCTGTTCCACTCTCCGACAAAGACAGGTAGGCGCTTCATACTGGCTGCCTCCGACCTTCATGGACAGCGAACGGGGTTCTCCGGCCTTTCGGTCATAATAACAAATCTGGGAATGCTCTTTTCCAAAATCAATTCCCACTATCAAATCACGGATTTCGTTCATCTGTTCCTCCTGTCCTTACTGCTCGTCTGATTCCTTTTCGATCACAAACATCTCTTCCACATACTGCTCCTGGCGGAGATATTTTTTCACCTGTTTTAAAACTTCCTGTTCTTTATCCAGTCTGCGTGCAGAAAGCATCTGATTGATCAGCTGATACCTGCTCACCGGGATTCCCTCTACCTTGTTCATGGTGATCACTCTCTCCTGGGTCTGGTGAACCTTTCCGTTCACTTCGGTCCGGAAATAGTACCTGAGGGATTCCCCGTAAAACAGCGTAAAGGTTTTCATAAATATTCCTTCATATAAGTTACGCAGAGGTTCTGTCTGATATTGCAGTTCTCTGCCAAGTCCCGCATCCAGCGCATAGTACAGTGTTACCCTGGCCTCCGGATCTGTATGGTACTCCACGAAGGTCTTATCATCTAACTGATACTGGGTTTTCAGCTGTGCAGGAAGTCTTCTGAAAAATGCAAACTGAAGATCTTTCTTCATGCATTTCTGCAAAATCTCCTGCTCCATTGCAAACTGTTCCTCAGACAGATCTTTATCCCTGGAAAGGGATTCAAACAACGCCAGCCTGCAGATGAAATTCACAGGCCATTTCTGTCTGTATGCAGTTTCCAGCTCATTTCTTACGAAAATACTCATAGGATATTCCCGTACAAATACTCCATATGAGATCTGGGTAAGATATGCGCCGATGATATATTCCTTTCCCGCATGTTTCACATAGTCTTCCAGGATCTTCTCTCCATCCTTGCGGTAATCAGAAGTAAACATCAGAATGCCCAGCAGTTTCTCCTCGAAATCATAAGTATCCATCTCAAATCCCCGGGCACTTTTCCATACAGCCAGCAGGCCATCTACAGGGCCATAGCGGTACTCCATCAGGTATTTCAGGATCACTTCGTCATATTTACCCATACGGTAAACATCCGATGCCAGCGCCAGCAGTTCTTCATCCTCTGCCATATCACAGCGGATCAGCATTCTGCTTGTAAGTTTCAGAAGACTTTCTGTGCTGAGTCCTTCATATCCCAGTTCCGAGATCACAGACATGGCCTGTACGTACAGCCCTCTTTCAATAAGGAGTTCCAGAAGTCCGGTGCGGTCTACCGCCGCATAGGCTCTGTAATCCATCTCCTTCAGATAATCATCCAGATCCTCCCCTCTGACATTCTCCCCGTAATATTTCAGAAGTTTCTTCCTGATATCCTTCTGATATTCCGGTGAAAATTTCTCATCCTGTGGGATTCTGCGGAAAATATCCAGCCCCCTGCGGTCAGGTTCCGTACTTTCACAATAATGGAGGATCAGTCCTGTATCTTCTGCTTTCTGCTCCAGCGCATAATCCACCATCTCCCGCTCATCGAACAGTTTCTTTACATTATAATCCACAGTAGAACAGTAGCGTCTCTGCTGACCATCCTGAAACAGTATCACTGCATCCTCTGTATAGATCCGCGGATATGCGATCCCATGAATGCACGGATATTTTTCCTCATTCTCCAGCTGTTCATGGCGCACAATGATCCACCGGATCTTCTTATCATCGCAGTACAGCCTGTTTGTAAACATCTTTCCGGCGATCAGTTCTGCCTGTCTCCGGTTCTTAGGACAGCTTAAAAATTCCTGATACAGTACTGCATAATTCTCATTCATTTTCCCCTCATTTGCCTTGCGCATGGCAAAGATCTTCATATGATCTCTGTAGTCATCGTAGGTCTGAGGCTGTTTCTCTTTATTATTTATGATACTTGCATAAATAAAGGCTTTTTTATCATCCCCGAGGGAAGTATTATTATACGTGAAATACATCAGCAGAGCCTTGGGCAGTTCTCTCTGATAAGAAGTGTCCATAGTCTCCACATAATATTCATACAGCCTGGTCAGACGAAGACCATGTTCCACTGCCAGTGAAAACCAGCGGAAATATTCCGGCTCTCTGGGATTTCCCAGCATGATATAACGGCAGATCGCTTCCAGGGTATCGTCAGAAGGAAACGCCTCATAGCCCATGGCCATGGCACGGTACATGCTTCTGTTAAATTTCCTTTCATATCCTGTGAGATAGGCAAAACGCATGATCAGTTCCTCTGTAAGGATTCCTTCTTTCCCTGCAAGGAGAAATACCTGTGCCCAGAAACTGCTCATTCTGTGAAGCAGGGACATATCCTGACTGATGTATTTCCATGCTTCCAGATAAAGAAGAGGATTCCTGCAGCCTTTCTCAAACTGTTCTTCCAGCATAAATACAGTTCTGGAAGGTGACTGTGTAAGCTCTCTGTCTGTCTGAAGCCTGATCCAGAAGAGAAGGAAGCTGTCTTCTTTCTGCATATAAAAATTTCTTAATCTTCTGACAGCATGTTCTGTGTCTTTATACAAGCCGGTCAGCATGCAAAGATACAGATAAGCTCCTGCATATTCCGGGTCTTCCTTATGGAAGGATTTATTGCGCAGACTCTTCAGGATCTCTACTGCCTGTTCCATATTTTTCTCTATATCTCTGTTCTCTTCTGTATCTGCATTTCTTTCTGTCCCTGCATTTCCTTCCATATAAGAAAGATAAGCTTCATACATCTGATATTCCGGCGCTTCGCATCCTTCCTCGCGAAGCTGGTTCAGCAGAAATCTGCCGCTGCTGACCCAAGTCTTAAGCTCCATCCTGCCGCAGGAATATTCCAGAAAATCTTTCAGCAGTTCCAGCTTCATTTTTTTCTCATGAAGCCCTGTTCTGAGCTGTACCTGTGGTTCCTGTGATGCAGTGATCTGATATACCAGTTCCTGATAGGGACTTTTTACCACAACCTCACCAAACTGTCTGCCGTGGGTGAGTTTCTCCTTATGGATCACATATTCCACCTGATAATAACTTCCAATGAAATCATCATCCATTACCACTTTCTTCGATACTTCCAGGAAGTCTCCCTTCGTCTCGATGTCCAGCCTGAGATGTCCCCATCCATCCCTCTGTACAGGGAAAGATTCGCGAACGGATTCCCTGATATCATAGAAACTGCTGCTGTCTGTCTTTAATGAAATGTGCACCGGTTTCTTTTTCCCTGTGCTGATGAGAAATTCTTCCAGATGCTGAAAGGTGACCGGCTGTCTAGAAAGTCCTTTATAAAGAGCCATCTGTTTCTTATCTTTCTGATCCAGAAGCTCACGAAACCTGCTGTCTGTAAAAAGACGGTACGCTTCCCTGAAATCATCTTTCGCGATATTTACAAAAGAATCCAGGTCTGTTACCTTTCCTGCCACACTTTTTATTTCTTCTTTCTGTGCACGGATCACGAAAGGAAGCTTGTATTCTCCGATACTGGTGGTAAAGCAAAGCCATCCTTCATGCTTCTCCCCGGGGCGCATACCGCTGCCGTCCACACCGTACTGCAGGCGCACGGTAGTTCCGGAAAATTTATCCATCCCCGGCACTACACGGCGGTTCGAAGAGGTGATATATCCACGGATCCTGTGATTGTCCTCTGTGCCGAAATACAGTTCTCCCCTGTACACATCTCCGGCCTTCACCGTAACTTCGATCTTCTCCTGAGAAAACAAGAGCTGCGGCTGTTCATATTCAAATTTTCCATTTAAGAGTTCTTCAATCTTCTTTTTCAAAGTCGTTCACCTTATATCCTTGCTTATCCATAAATTTTGCTCATTATCTTCTGATTATACACCACAAACCCATTCCGCGCAATAAAGGTCGAAAAATTCCGGAACGGATCTGCCAGCTGGCAGATCCGGTGCATACTTGTTGGCCGTAAGCTCCAGTGAGTCACCGGTCCAGCTCTGCGGACTGCACTGGAGGGGAGAACTTTTTCTTCAGGATGCTTATCCGGATGAGGCATGGCAGGTTCCTGCGAGCCGGAAATTTTCCCTGAAAGACCAGTTGATGTATCTGCTGATCTTTTATCTCTGGACAGACTGGCTGTGATCTTTTTTCTGACTTTTTCTGTTTTTCATTGCACAATTTCATTATATTTTGTATAATTTAATTATCATTATACATTCAGGGAGGGTTTTATGGGGAAAAGAAAAAGTCTGTCTGTAATCCTGCTTCTTATGGCTGTCTGCCTGGTTTTTTTACTGCCTGTTAATGTACAGGCTGCTTCTAAGCTGCGCAGTAAATTCGATCATAAGGCAAGCGGCAACATTTACTACTATGACAAAAAGGGGAAAACTGTCAAAGGGCTGGTGAAGATCCGCGGGAAGAAATATTATTTCAATGAGAAGGGAATTCAGCAGAATGGCTGGCAGAAGATTAAGGGGAATTATTATTTCTTCCAGATCAGAAATGGTTCTTATGCATATATGGTGACCAACCGCCGTGTGAACAATATCTATCTGGATAAGAATGGCAAAGCCAAATATAACAGCGAAGAGCTGCGAAAACTGAAGATCATGGTCATTGCCAACCAGGTGATGAGACAGGTTACCAGAAGAAATATGTCCAAACCTGAGAAGCTTTGGAAATGTTATCTTCGTGCTGTAAATTATAATTACGGAGGCGGCGGCAATGATTACGATTTCCGGTATTATTATTCCAACTGGGATGTGAGTTACGCAGAAGATATGTTTTACCGTGGTGCCGGTGACTGCTTCGCTTTCGCTTCTGCCTTCGCTTATCTGGCCAATGCCATCGGTTCTTTTGATGCGAAGGTGATCTCCTCCGGCGGCCATGGCTGGGCTGAGATTAAAGGAAAAGTCTGTGACCCTAACTGGGCGAAGGTTACCGAACAGACGGAGCGTTATTACCGTATGGATTACGGATTAAGCGGCGTAGACGGACGGCCCTATTACCGCGGAAACAGGGCTTATGTAATCACGATCTGATCCGGGTCAAAAATTAAAGTTTCGGAAGTTCCCGTACATGGGGCTCTCCGAAACTTTTTTCTTATTTATTTGTATTTTTTCTTTGTTATTTATACCAATTTAAATTCAACAAAAGACTGACTGATCGATTTTTTTATGACCAGTCAGCTTCATGCCGCCTTTTGTACTTCCGGAAATTTTTACTGAAACAACTGGTTTCACATCCTCTGAAACTTCTATTTTCACGGATTCCCCGGGATTTATTACTGCAATTGGCATCTGTACTCTTTGTTCTCTGCAAATGCTACCAGGCTTTCCAGGCCGCAGTGGACCATGCTGACTACTGCCTGTTCTGTGTAGAATGCCATGTGCTGGGTCATGATGACGTTTGGGAACTGACGGAGGTAGGCCATGTCTTTATTTTTGATAATGTCAGTTTTCCGGTCGTGGTGATAGATGCCGTTTTCGTTTTCAAATACATCCAATGCCAGTGCACCGATCTGTTCGTCTTCGATTCCTGTTGTGATATCTGCAATGTTCATTAATTCTCCACGGGCGCAGTTGATGAGGATTACGCCTTTTTTCATTTTCGAGATTGTGCGTTTGTTTACCATATGGTAGGTTGCATCATTTAATGGAGTGTGGAAAGAAATGATGTCACATTCGGAATAGACGGTGTCCATGTCTACATATGTTGCATACTTCTTTACATTCTCGTCTTCATGTCTGGAATGTGCAAGGAGTTTACATCCGAAGCCGGACAGATTCTGGATCACTGCTGCTCCGATCTTGCCGGTTCCTATAATCCCTACAGTCATATCATGGAGTTCTTTTCCGATAAGGCCGTTCAGGGAATAGTCGTTGACGTTGATCCTGTATAATGCAGGCTTGTAGTTACGCAGAGTCATGAGAATTAACATTACCGTGTATTCTGCTACTCCATGAGGTGAATACGTTGCATTGCTTACACGGATTCCTGCTTCTGCCGCTGCTTTTAAATTTACATGATTATAGCCGACGGTTCTGGTAGAATACCCTTTCACACCGACATTCTTTAATGCTTGACAGACTTTTTCATCAATAATACTCTGACCCAAAGTAGTAACACCTGCTGCTCCCTCTGCAAGATGCACGGTATCAAGAGTCAGTGGCTCTGCAGTAGTGACCAGTTCATCTATTCCAAGTTTGCCAGCAAGTTTTTTCATGATTTCCGCTTCGTCTTCTCTTACTTCATATGCTACAATTTTCATATATACCCTTACCACCTTAGTAATTCTCTTCTATCTGCGTGTCTTACACTTTTCCTTTATGCTCATAGTCCTGTCAAATATATCTTAAAATTTATAATACGTGATGCGCAGAGAAAAATCAATCCCTGCCTATAAGTATTAAAAAGCTTACATTGACTTTTTCATCGTTATATAGTATTATTTAATACAGTTCAAAAAAATACTTTTTTTCAAAAAGAGGTGAACCTATGCTATGACTCCATCTACATTCATAACTTTTTTTCATGATGCACTCAGTGCTTATAATAAAATGTGCGAACCTATTCTTCATGAGTTTGATATCCCACAGGTTTCTTTTGATATTTTAATGTTTCTGAAGAATAATCCGGATTTATGTACTGCCCAGCAGATTAGTGAATTTCGAAATATAAAAAAGAATCTGGTTTCTGTGCATGTGGATAAGCTGGTAGCTGCAGGTTATCTGCAAAGGGGAACTGTTGCCGGGGACAGGCGGAAAATCTTGCTTTCCTGTACGGAAAAAGCGAAACCAATTCTTAAAGCAGGACTTAAAATGCAACAGGATTTTAATCAAAAACTAATACTCAATATTCCGAAAGAGTACATGAGTATTTACAAAGAGATCATTGATTCTATGGCAGCTAATGCACGCCAAATGATGAATGAATAATCAATAGATTTCCATATCACTCATTGCTTTTCACAATTACAACTGGAAATTCTCTTGATTCATTAAAAAGTTCAAAAAAGGGAGGGTACGTCCATGCAGGACAATAAAAATTTTCTGGGTACGGAGCCTGTTGGAAAGCTTCTTTTGAAACTGTCCATTCCAACGGTGATCGCCCAGCTTATCAACATGCTTTACAACATTGTAGACCGAATTTATATCGGCCATATCCCGGGGGAGGGAAGTCTGGCACTTACCGGTGTAGGAGTCTGTATGCCGATCATTATGATCGTTTCCGCTTTTGCAGCACTGGTCAGTTCCGGTGGTGCACCAAGAGCTTCTATCTATATGGGAAAACAGGATAATGACTCTGCTGAGAATATATTAGGCAACTGTTTTAGTCTCCAGATCATTATTTCTGTTATCCTGACAGCAATCCTGCTGATCTGGGGGAAAGATTTATTACTGACGTTCGGTGCCAGTGAAAACACGATCAGTTATGCGGTAGATTATATGAATATCTACGCTTTCGGTACACTCTTTGTACAGTTAACTCTTGGTATGAATGCATTTATCACTGCGCAGGGATTTACAACCATTTCCATGGTGTCTGTCCTGATTGGTGCTGTCTGCAACATTACCTTAGACCCAATCTTTATCTTTGCTCTTCATATGGGTGTAAAAGGTGCAGCACTGGCAACCATTATCTCTCAGGCGATTTCCACAATCTGGATTATCCTGTTTCTCTGCGGTAAAAAGACACAGCTTCACCTCAGAAAAAGATATCTGCGTCTGGCACCGAAGGTGATTCTCCCATGTGTCGCACTCGGACTTGCAGCATTCATTATGCAGGCAAGTGAAAGCGTTGTATCTGTCTGCTTTAATTCTTCCCTGCTTCATTACGGAGGAGATATTGCAGTCGGAGCTATGACCATTCTGACCAGTGTTATGCAGTTTGCCATGCTTCCGCTTCAGGGAATCGCACAGGGATCACAGCCTGTTTCCAGCTACAATTATGGAGCGAAAAATGCAGACAGAGTGAAGAAAACTTTCCGTTTGCTTCTGATCACCTGCCTGTCATATTCTGTACTTCTCTGGGCTTCTGTACAGCTTGTTCCGAGAGTATTTGTAAGCATTTTTACTGCAGATACAAGCCTTATCGAATTTACTGCACCAATGCTGAAAATCTATCTTGGCGGTCTGTTCCTGTTCGGTATTCAGATTGCCTGCCAGATGACATTTACTTCACTTGGAAAAGCGATAAATTCTATTATTGTTGCGGTTGTCCGTAAATTTGTACTGCTGATCCCGCTTATTTATATTATGCCGCATATGGTGTCTGATCCAACTACAGGCGTATATATGGCTGAACCGATTGCTGATATTATTGCGGTACTCTTTACCTCTGTTCTATTTACAGTTCAGTTTAAAAAGGCACTTGCTGAAATTCGGGATTAAATAATTTCAACTTCATTCACAATAAGGGGCGAACATTAACATTCGCCCCTTAATCTATGTTTTTCTATAAAGTTAAGCTTTTACTGTTCTATTTCTGCGGATAGTCTTCCATTCTGAACGGAATCCTGAAGGTTTCCATAGCTTCTTTCAGGTCTGCGATATTTCTCGGTCCGTAAAGAGGCAGACAGGTAAATTTCTGACAGGTAAGATAACCAAGTACTGCCTGTGTCACAGAAATTCCGTATTCTTCCATAAGTTCATGAAGACGTTCTGCGTTTCTCAGGTTGCCCTCTGTATAATATTCAGATCCTGAAACTGCACTTCTGCCATTGGCAAACAATTTATGAAAAAATCCGTTGCATGCCGCGGAATAGGGCATTGCCAGATTTCGTGGATTCTCCTCATGGTATTTCTGCATTTCTTTGTCCATGATCACCAGCGTGTCATCTGCCATAGGTTTCATCCACGGCTCTCCGATATTATATAAAGCTTCGTTTGCCACGAAACCGCGGTATCCTTTGGATGCGGCATAGGCATCTGCTTCTTTCATTCTGGTTGTGGTCCAGTTGGAGCAGGCATAATAACGGATCTTCCCCTGCTTTTTAAAGTCCTCCATAATATCAATCAATTCGCTGACCGGAACTTCCTCGTTATCTCTGTGATAAAAATAGATATCAATATAATCGGTTCCCAACACACGCAGGGATTCTTCCAGATCATATTTCAGGCATCTTTCACTGACCCTGGATTTATGCATATCCGGATCAGGACCTGTCATATCCGGGTGCCCGCCTTTGCTCACCAGAACAATATCGTGGCGCTTCCCACTGTGTGCCAGCCACTGTCCCAGTACACGTTCACTGCGCCCTCTCTCAGAAGGAATCCAGTCAGAATATACCCTCGCCGTATCATACACATTTCCGCCCATATCCAGGAACGCATCAAACAGGTCAAATGCTTCCTGTCCGGCCCATTTCACACCTGCTTTCACACATCCCAGTCCAAGTCTGGATAACTCCAGGTCTGTATCTTTAATCTTTATTCTGTCCATAAAAACTTTCTCCTGTTCACATCACTTCTGTCTCTTGCTCTTCTGCATCCGGAAACAACTTCAGGATTTTGTCCAGCTTGTCCCATCTCTTATCATTCCTGTCATACTCAACCAGCACAACTCCAACAATTGCCGCCAGAACCACACATCTGCGGATCAGTTTTCTGATACGGATGCGCCTCTTCACATCCATTTTAAACTGCTTTTCATTTTTTCACAATAGAAAAAATGCCCTCCTTACCATTTTCTCTGATAAAGAGGGCACTATTCACTCCATGCACAGACAAACTGATCACGATCGCACAGACCAGTCCTGTGAAGCCTGCTGTCTTTTTCATCTGCTCCTCAGCCGCTTTAAGCGGTAAGGTTAAATATCGGCGGATACGCCTATAACTTAGATTTGCGCAAATATGCGTATTTTTACTGCCGGATACGGCAGATTTCCACATTACAGGTAGTCTGCTGTATATCTGCCTGCATTTATGCTGCCTTTAAAGAATGCGACACGCAGTTATTCAAAACAAGTCATTAATTACTTCCGATACTGTCTCCAGGCGATCGGCTCTCCACGCCTTTGCACCGCAGAAGAGAAGGCCATCGTCTATGTTTCCTTTTACCGCATTGATGAGTCCGTCCGTGATACAATAAGGGATTTCTTTCGGGCTGCATTTTACGAGACATCCGTGGCAGGGACTGTGAGGGATCTGTTCGCCGTTCATGACGCGGGTCATAAATTTGTTCATGATGGCACGGCCGGGCATTCCTACGGGACTTTTTACGATGGCAATGTCGGATTCTTTTGCTTTTAGGTGGGCTTGTTTGTAGAGGATGTTGGCGTCGCATTCCTCGGTTGTGATAAAGCGGGTGGCTACCTGAATGCCGTCGGCACCGAGGGCATCTGCTTTTCGGACGTCTTCCCGATCGCAGATGCCGCCGGCTACGATCACGGGAATTTCGGTCTGGTATTTCTCTGCATATGATTTTACTGTTGTGATGATTTTCTGTATTTCTTCGCCATAGGATTCTTCGGTGTATTTCTCCAGCTCTTCTTTATGGAATCCGAGATGTCCGCCTGCCTGGGGTCCTTCGATCACTACCAGATCTGCAGTTCTTTTGTATTTTCGTTCCCAGTATTTCAGAATTACTTTTGCAGATTTGTCTGTAGATACGATGGGAGCGATCTTCGTCTGGCTGCCTTTTACCAGTTCCGGAAGTTCTGTGGGAAGTCCGGCACCGGAAATGATAATGTCTGCACCTGCTTTCACGGCGGCTTTTACATGGGAGGCATATTCCTTTAATGCTACCATGATGTTGTAACCTATAATCCCGTCCCTGGAAATCCCCCGGGCTTTTTTCATTTCGCTGGCAATGGCCCGTTCATTGGCTGCTGCCGGATTTCTGTCAAAATCTTCTTCTCTGTAGCCGATCTGTGCGGTGGAAATGATCCCTACACCTCCCGCCTTTGCTACAGAGCCCGCCAGTCTGCCAAGACTGATGCCAACTCCCATTCCTCCCTGGATCAGTGGAACTCTTGTGATTTTATCTCCAATTTTGAAATTTTTCATAGTTTTCCTTTCATTAATTATTTTGCAATTTGCTTTGTATTTTAAATATTTTGATATTCAAAGTATATCACAGATAAACTATTTGTCAAGAAAAACTATTTTATATAGTTTTAATAACTATATGTGTCACAACAGTTCTCTGATCCCGCCTCCTGCAGTAAGTTCCTCACAGCTGAACAGCTCATTTACTGCACTTTCATATACTGTACATTTTTCTGCTTTACGGATCTTTTTCGCATATTTTTTATAATTTGTGAACAATGGTGCCAGATAAAACCACAGTTCTTTCATACGAAAAAGAATATTTCTGTCCCCGGACAGATCCTGACAATATTCTGCATACATCCTGTCATGAAACTTCCGGATCTCTGATTTTTCTGCCGAGCAGCCACCACGGATTTCTCTGGCAAGTGCCGGATTCCCAAGTACGCCCCTGCCCATCATGATGCAGTTTAATTCCGGAAAACGTGCCGTCAGTTTTTCATAATCTGCTGTTGTAAAAATGTCCCCGTTATAACATACCGGACCTACGGCATTCTGAAATGCCTTCCCAAAAGCTTCCATGCGGGGAGTATTTTTATAATAATCTTTCTGTAATCTAGGATGGATGATCAGCTCTTCCAGCGGATATTTATTATAAATTTTCAGCAGATCTTCAAATTCCCATTCTTCTTCCATTCCCAGCCGGGTCTTTATGGAAATCCTGACATCACATTTACGAAAAATCTCATCCAGAAATCTGTCCAGTTCATCAGGCCTGTCCAGAAATCCTGCTCCACGGCCTCTGGTCACCACTGTCTTCGAAGGACAGCCCAGATTCAGATTCACTTCCTCATACCCATATTCTTTCAGAGTCTCCACTGTTCTGATAAAATCCTCCGCATTTTTGGTAAGTATCTGAGGAACCGCCTGCATTCCCTGATTATTCTCCGGTGCAATATCTTTCTTTTCTCTGGTGCTCAGATGTCCTTTCTGATTTGGCAAAATAAATGGAATAAAATATTTGTCGAATCCGCCAAAGCATTCCTGCAACGCACGTCTGTATGTATATCCTGTCACTCCCTCCAGCGGGGCTAAGTATATTTTCATCTTGTTACTCTCCTGTATTCTGCTTTATTTCCTGTACACTGTCTCTTATTTTATAATCTCGTTTCTCCTCCTGTCAAATTCTTTCTTTTTCTCCCTGTGAAATCCTTTCCCGTTGGAAAAGCACAGACACCCCGTTCCTCACATAGACTATATAGAAAACCTCTTCGAGGTAAGCATTTGAAGGCTTTTTTGAAACCTTTGTCCATTTCTCAGGAAAAATATTATCTGCTGAAATATAAAGAAGGAGATCTTCATGCCAAAAACCTTCTGATCGAGCATAATCTTCGCCTTGTAGCACATGTGGTCAAAAAATATCAGGGTGTAGACGAAGAAACAGATGACCTGATCTCCATAGGTACCATCGGGCTGATCAAAGCCATTACCACTTTTGATCCACAGAAGGCAGCACGTCTCTCCACCTACGCAGCCCGGTGCATCGAAAATGAGATTCTGATGTTTCTACGTTCCAAGCGCAGACGCTCCAGGGAAGTTTCCCTTTATGAACCTATCGGTACTGACAAAGAGGGAAATGAGATCAATCTGCTGGATGTGATTGAAAGTACTCCGGTGGATATCGTAGAAGACTGTTATATGCGTGAAAACACTTCCTACCTTCTTCGCTCCTTGAAGGATACCCTGACTGAAAAAGAATATCAGGTCATCTGCTGCCGTTACGGCCTTTTCGGCGAAGAAGAACAGACTCAGCGGGAAATCGCCCACCGGCTTTCCATCAGTCGGTCCTATGTCTCCAGGATCGAAAAAAACGCCATCGAGAAACTTCGTATTCTTTTTGAAAACAAATAGCCGCAGCCAACATCTTCTTTCGTTGGCTGCGGCTGTCTTTCCTGTATTCTTTTATTCAGCTCTTCGTAAAAGGTCATAAACCGAAATCTCTGCTCCCAGATCCACAAACAGTTTCTGCTGTGCATGAGGTGCACTCTCCATCGGGTTTCCCTCTTCGTCATAGATCCCTTTCACTGTCACAGACAGGTTCTGTCCGTCCGGTTTCATGATCTCGATAGTTTCCCCTGCTGAGAATTTATTTCTCTGTGTGATCTGTGCGAAACCGCGGTCATCTACTGCCTCTGCGAATCCCAGATAAGTATATTCCTTCTGATAGGTATTATTATCATAGATCTGGGTATTTTCATCCGGCTTTCCATAGAAAAATCCAGTAGTAAACTGACGATACGTACAATTGGAAATCTGTTCCTGATACCATGGCATATTGGCCTGATACTTCTCTGGACTTTCCATATAGTCATCAATGGCCTTACGGTAAGTTCTGGCAACAGTTGCCACATACAGAGCTGTTTTCATACGGCCCTCTATCTTCAGACTGTCAATTCCGCTGTTCACAATGTCGTCTATATGCTCGATCATGCAGAGATCCTTTGAGTTAAAAATATAGGTTCCTCTCTCATTCTCGAATACCGGCATATATTCTCCCGGGCGCTTCTCTTCCACAATGGAATATTTCCATCTACATGGATGGGTACAGGCTCCCTGATTGGCGTCCCTGCCAGCCAGATAATTACTGAGCAGACATCTTCCGGAATAGGAAATACACATGGCGCCATGGACAAATGTCTCGATTTCCATATCATCCGGGATATGTTCTCTGATCTCCCGGATCTCAGCAAGGGACAGCTCTCTGGCCGTTACCACACGCTTGGCTCCCAGATTGTACCAGAAACGATAGGTTTCATAATTGGTATTGTTCGCCTGGGTGCTGATATGGCGCTCAATCTCCGGGCAGATTTCTTTCGCATACATATAGATTCCCGGGTCTGCAATGATCAGCGCATCCGGTTTTAATTCTTTCAGCTCTTCCAGGTATTCTCTTACTCCCGGCAGGTCATAATTGTGTGCCAGGATATTCACTGTCACGTAAACCTTCACTCCATACTCGTGGGCAAAGGCAATTCCCTGTTTCATATCCTCATGGGAAAAGTTTTTCGCTTTGGCACGGAGCCCGAAAGCTTCTCCGCCGATATATACAGCATCCGCTCCGAAAATAACTGCAATCTTTAATACTTCAAGGCTGCTTGCCGGAACCAGCAATTCTATTTTTCTCATACTGTTTTCACTCCTGTTTCACACTGACTGTTACTCCATCTCCCAGAGGAAGAATGGACGTTACCAGTGCAGGGTCATGTTTTAACTGATACAGATATTCCCGCATCCGTTTATATATGGTTCTGTTTCTGCGCTCTACCAGATAATGGGATTCAATAATATCTCCCTCCTGAAGTACATTATCTGAGATCAGCACGCTGCCTTTCTTCATCAGTCTCTTCACATCCGGCAGCCAGTTGATATACTGCCCTTTGGCAGCATCCATAAAGATCATGTCAAAAAATCCATTCAGGCCTTTCAGGATCTCTCCGGCATCGCCTTCCAGCAGGGTGATCTGTGATTCTCTCTCTGCCTTACGGAAATTCTCTATGGCAATGGGAATCCTTTTCTCATAATTCTCTATGGTTACGATCTGCAGATCCTCCGGTCCGTATTCACACATAAGAAGTGTGGAGAAGCCAACGGCTGTCCCCACCTCCAGAATACGTTTCGGCTGGTTTAAAGCCAGAAACATCTTTATAAAGCTCTGCATTTCTCTTCTTATAATGGGCACACGGTCTCTTAATGCTGTCTGCTCCAGTTCCTCCAGAAACGGTGTATTTCCCATATCCAGAGAATTAATATAGGTGCGCATTCTCTCATCAACTATCACGAACCGCTTACCCCTTCCTGTTCATCATCCCCTGCCAGGATTCCCATAATACGGTTAGGTGTATAGGCAGTACTCAAAAGATAAGTACCTGCCTGCAGCTTTCCGTGATAAGTGGACAGTCTCTCCTGAACATAAAATACAGGAGCACTTTTTACCAGCCCTTTTTTCTGCAAGGTCTTGGCGATCTTATACAGAGAAGCATCTTCCGAGATCACCACAGTCACTTCCTGTCCTTCTCCCGGACTCATGGCCTCCTGGTTAAAAACATCATGCCCGAACTGATATGCGGATTTCCCGATCCAGAAAAGCAGAACTACAACACAGACATAGAGGGCGATCTTAAAGATCACTCCTGCCACTGCCACTCCTGCTGCGCCTGCCCGGTCTCTTGTATCACTCATAGCATTCTTCCTTTCTGTTCCTAAGTCTTCTATACTGTGAACGGAGCATCCAGGTCAATTCCGTCAGTCAGTTCCATACTGATCTTCTGCATCATTCTGCAGAGCGCAAGCTCAGCATCCAGATAGGCATTTACCTGCGGATTGCTGCGAAGCTGAGCAGATTCCTTACTGATCTGCTCCACCACATCGAACAGGCTGTCCGCATCACATTCATTCTGAATACGGTAATTCTCACCTCTGAAAGCATCCACCCTGTGTTTCAGGTCAGAATCCACCCTAAGAATATCACTCTGCTTCCTGAATTCTTTATATTCAGGGCTCTCTTTAATGGATTCGATCAGACGGCTGATGCTTTCTCCTATTGTATTTTCTTCCATTGCTATTGCTCCTTATGCCTCCATAATGATCGGCAGGATCATAGGACTTCTCTTCGTGCGTTTCCACAGGAATTCACTCAGCGCGTCCTTTACTACAGTTTTGATCTTGCCCCAGTCTGTAATATTGCGTTCCAGACAGGAATCCAGTGCATTCTCCACAACTTCCCTGGCGTGATCCATCAAATCCTCGGACTCTCTTACATAAACAAATCCTCTGGAAACAATATCCGGTCCTGCCAGAACCACATTGCTGTGACGTTCCAGCGTTACCACTACGATCATGATTCCGTCCTCTGCCAGATGCTGGCGGTCACGAAGCACGATATTTCCTACATCTCCAACGCCCAGACCATCTACCAGGATCGCACCTGTATGGACAGTACCTGTGATCTGTGCACTCTGGCTGTCAAGTTCCAGCACATTGCCGGAAGCCAGTACGAAAATATTTTCCTTCGGGATTCCAAGTTCTTCTACTACATTCTTCTGCGCAGTCAGATGGCGGTATTCTCCATGAACAGGGATCGCATATTTCGGTTTCACCAGTGAATAGATCAGCTTGATTTCTTCCTGGCAGGCATGTCCTGAAACATGGACATCCTGGAAGATTACTTTCGCGCCTTTCATGGACAATTCATTGATAACCTTGGATACAGCTTTCTCATTACCCGGGATTGGGTTGGAACTGAAGATAATGGTATCGTTCGGTTTGATCACAATCTTCTTATGGATATTCGCTGCCATACGTGACAATGCTGCCATAGACTCACCCTGGCTTCCTGTTGTGATCAGCACCACCTGCTCATCCGGGTAATTCTTCACCTGGTCGATCTCAATCAGTGTCTGATCCGGAATGCGCAGATATCCCAGCTCAGCTGCAGTCGTAATGACATTTACCATACTGCGGCCTTCCACTGCAACCTTTCTGCCGAATCGATATGCAGTATTGATGATCTGCTGTACACGGTCTACATTGGATGCGAAAGTTGCGATAATGATCCTGTTGGTCTTATATTCATTGAACAGATTATCAAACACATGTCCTACAGATCGTTCTGACATAGTGAATCCAGTACGTTCTGCATTAGTACTGTCGCACATCAGAGCAAGTACGCCCTTTCTGCCGATCTCTGCGAAACGCTGCAGGTCAATAGCATCTCCGAATACAGGTGTATAATCCACTTTAAAGTCACCGGTATGCACAACAATACCTGCCGGAGAGTAGATGGCAAGTGCAGAAGCATCCTGGATACTGTGGTTGGTTTTGATAAATTCAATGGAGAAATCTCCCAGATTAATGACCTGTCCATGTTTCACTTCTTTCAGTTTCGTGGTACGGGTCATATTATGCTCTTTTAATTTATTCGCGATCAGGGCAATGGTCAGTTTCGTGGAATAAACCGGCACATTTACATCTTTCAGTACATACGGAAGAGCTCCGATATGGTCTTCATGTCCATGTGTGATCACGAATCCCTTTACCTTCGAAATATTTTCCTTCAGATAGGTTACATCAGGGATGACCAGGTCAATTCCCAGCATATCGTCCTCAGGGAATGCCAGACCACAGTCAACAACTACAATACTGTCTTCGTATTCGAATGCAGTAATATTCATACCGATCTGCTCCAGACCTCCCAGCGGAATGATCTTTAATTTGGAAGTCGGCTTCTTTGGTCTCCGTACATTATTCTTCATTGGATTCTTAAATGCCAGCGGCTTTCCGGATTTCTCTTTGTCAGGAGTTTGCTTCTTATCCTGTGCCTGTTTTTTATTATAGAAATTCTTATGCTGTGGTTTGTATTTGTAATTTTTCTGTCTGTTATACGGTCTTTTCTGTCCATAACCGGACTGCCCTTCATGAGATTCACGGCTCTCATGATTCAGTTCATTATTATTCTCGTTACTCAAGCATTTACACCTCCATGCTTTTATTTTTTATTATTTTACATTTCAAGGTCTACGTCATCTAACATCTGTTCAAAAACTTTAAACACTGCCTGCAGTTCGTTCTCATCCTCGACCATTTCATAGCAGGCTTCCTGACTTTCATCATCCGATACGTCTTTGAAAATATAGGCTGTTGCCTCATCATCCAGAGAATCGGACACCAGAAGATAGGCAGTTCCACCGATCCTGGTCTGCTCTTCTACATAAAACTCTGCTTCTTTTCCGTCCTCCAGCTGAAATCTGATCTTTTCCATAAAATTATTCTCCTACATGGACAGGGAATCAAGATATCCCTGCAAAATAAACACAGCCGCCAGTTTATCCATATACTGTTTGCGGTTCTCTCTGCGCACACTGGCTTCCATAAGGGTGCGGTTGGCCTCCACTGTTGTCAGCCGTTCATCCCACATGATCACAGGCAGACCTGTCCGTCTCTCCAGCATCTGCTGAAATTCCAGGGATTTCTCTGCTCTCTCCCCTATTGTATTATTCATATTCTTCGGATACCCAAGTACGATCCGTTCCACCTGATACTCCGAAATCAGTTCTTCAATACGTGCAAGAGTCTGACGAAGCTTGTTCTCCTGTTTGCGCCAGATCGTCTCCACACCCTGCGCAGTAAGCCCTAACGGGTCACTGACTGCCACTCCTACGGTCTTCGATCCGTAATCTAATCCAAGAATCCTCATATCAGCGTTCCCAGGATTTGTTCTTAATATACTCGTTTAAAAGTTCCTCTACCAGTTCGTCGCGCTCAACTTTCATGATCATGCTTCTTGCGCCTTTATGGCTGGTAATATAAGTCGGATCTCCGGACATAATGTAACCTACAATCTGATTGACCGGATTATATCCTTTCTCATCCATTGCATTATAAACCAGGTCAAGAACTTCTTTTACCTGAAGTTCCTGGTCCGGTTTGGTTCTGAAGTATTGGGTATTTCCCAGATTATTCTCTGCCATTTCTCTCACGTCCTTACTTTTTTTATTCTATATTATTTTAATATAATTCGAATTATTGTGCAACTGCTAAATTACAACACCTCTCCTGTAATGATATGCTCTTCCAGGAAATGGTCTGCTTTTACTGTAACTATGTCATTTACCGTATATCCGTCTTCTTTCGGTACCGCTGTTTTAATGTATTCTTTGCTGTGGCCTACGTACCAGGTTTTGCCCTGGATCTCCACCTCTTCTTCCAGAAGCACCTGCAGCTGGTTTCCGATCATGGATTTCTCATATTCTACTGCATGTTTCTCATTCAAAGCCAGCATCTGATCACTTCTGGTCGCTTTCTGGGCTTCTGTCAGCTGTCCGGACATCGCTGCCGCCTTTGTCCCATGTCTTCTGGAATATTTGAAAATATGTGTTTCATAGAAATGAATGCTGTCTACAAAATCGTAGGAAGCCTGGAACTCGTCTTCTGTCTCCATAGGGAATCCTACGATCACATCTGTAGTCAGTGCCGGATTTCTGAAATATTTGCGCAGAAGTGTGCATTTCTCTGCATATTCTGTACTTCTGTATCTGCGGTTCATCCTCTCCAGCGTAGCATCACATCCGCTCTGAAGGGACAGATGGAAATGGGGACACATTTTCGGAAGTGCAGAGATGGTTTTCGCAAATTCCTCTGTGATAATTCCAGGTTCCAGTGATCCCAGACGAATCCGCTCAATCCCGTCGATCTCATGCACTGCCTGGATCAGGGAAAGCAGGGTTTCTTTTTCCCCTTCCGGGAAATCTACACCGTAAGATGTAAGATGGATCCCTGTCAGTACCACCTCTTTGTATCCTTTTTCTGCCAGAGCACGTACTTCCTCCAGCACATGGGCGATCTTACGGCTTCTGACTCTTCCTCTGGCATAGGGGATGATACAATAAGTACAGAACTGATTGCAGCCATCCTGAACTTTGATATATGCACGTACATGTTCTGCAGTATGATCAATGGCCAGGTCTTCGTACTCTTTCGTCTGATTGATCTTTATCACATGTTTCTGTTTGGTATGCTGCTGTTCATATTCTTCCAGAACCTCTACAATGTTCTTCTTCTGATTATTTCCCAGGATCAGGTCTACGGCGTCATCTTTGTCCAGCTTTCCTTCGTCTGTCTGTACATAACATCCGGCTGCAATAACAATGGCATCCGGATTCATCTTTTTCGCCTTATGGAGCATTTGTCTGGATTTACGGTCTGCAATATTGGTAACTGTACATGTATTTATCAGATAAACATCAGCTCCTGGCTCAAACGGCACGATCTCATATCCTGCCTGTTCCAGCAGCTGCTGCATTGCTTCTACTTCATATGCGTTGACTTTACAGCCTAAATTGTGAAGTGCAACCTTTTTTTTCATTTTTCCTCCTAAACTGTGGTTTCTGTGCAACCTTTCTACATTTTCACTAAATCTTTCTGGAAATTTTATCCGTTTTCACCTTGACTTTTTGTAGGGGTGCAGGTAAGATGAAGACTGTAAGCTGAACGTGTAATTCGTCAGCAATAACTATTCTTAAGGGAGGTTCTCATAATGAAAACAGTAAAAATCTCACTGAACTCTATTGATAAAGTGAAAGCATTCGTAAACGAAATCAGCAAATTTGACTGCGATTTCGATTTAGTATCCGGAAGATACGTAATTGATGCAAAATCTATCATGGGTATTTTCAGTCTTGATTTATCCAAACCAATCGACTTAAACATCCATGCTGACGGTGCTGCTCTTGATACTGTTATGGGTATCGTAGGTAAATACGTTACTGAATAATCAGCACATCTGATTTTTGCAATTGACGGGGAACTGGTAACAGTTCCTCTTTTTTTGTGCCACCAGGGTTTCAAACATGAGGAAGCAGTGAAACGGATTCCGAATGTTTGTAAGATTGTGGTGTTGCTTTGCAACACCACAATCGGGTGGCAGCTACTACCCTATAGCATCTCAATCTACAGGTATTAACGTACCGTAATCGACATCAGTCAATCTCAATAATCTCAACCGTCTCCAATGCTGTTTTCATCAGTTCGTCAATTTTCTCTTCCAGTTTGGTTTCTGAACGATGGATCACATTCAGATTTGGTTTGGTTACCGGGTGTTTGGCTACGAAGATGGTACAGCAGTCTTCGAATGGCTGGATGGATGTCTCGTAGGTTCCGATCTCCCAGGATCTTTCTACGATTTCCTGTTTATCGAATCCGATAACCGGACGATATACAGGGAGTGTGCAGACTTCATTTGTTGCAGCAAGGCTCTGTAAAGTCTGGCTGGCAACCTGGCCGATGCTTTCTCCTGTGATCAGGCCGAGGCATCTGCTTTCTTTTGCAAAATGCTCTGCAATACGCATCATGTAACGACGCATGATAATAGTCAGCTCATCGTGTGGGCACTGGTCATAGATATAGAGCTGGATATCTGTAAAGTTTACCACATGGAGACGGATCGGTCCACTGTATTTTGCTACCTGTTTTGCCAGGTCTACGACTTTCTGTTTTGCTCTTTCGCTTGTGTATGGCGGAGCATGGAAATATACGGCGTCAATCTTAACACCACGTTTTGCGATCATGTAACCAGCTACCGGGCTGTCGATTCCGCCGGAAAGGAGAAGCATGGCTTTTCCGTTTGTGCCGATCGGCATTCCGCCTGCGCCTTTAATGGTCTGGGAATATACATAGATCTTGTCACGGATTTCTACTGAAAGAGTCAGGTCCGGTTCATGTACATCTACACTTGCATCCGGGAACTCATCCAGGATACGGCCACCCAGTTCTGCGCTGACTTCCATGGATGTGATTGGATAGGATTTCTTTGCTCTTCTTGTATATACTTTGAAGCTTCCGTTGTAGTTCGTGTGGCAGTTCTTCATATAGGAAACTACGTCTTTTGCCATCTGCTCAAATCCCTGGTCTTCATAGATCACTACAGGGCAGATTCCAACGATACCAAATACGTGCTGCAGAGCTTCTACAGTCTCATCATAGTCATACTGCTCCGGGCAGAATACATAGATTCTTCCCTGTTCTTTCTTTACTTCAAACTCGCCTTCTACTTTGGAAAGGGCGATGTTCATCTGCTTTACAAGGGCATCTTCGAAGATGTATCTGTTCTTACCCTTGATTGCGATTTCTGCGTATTTTATTAAAAATGCGTGAAATATCATTTGTTTCTCCTTCTCTTATTTTAATTATTATCTGCGTGCATAGCGTTTCAGCATCGGCAGTACTTCGTTCAGAACTCCCAGGCAATAGTCAGCTTCTTCGAATGTATTCTCCTCTGAGAAACTGATACGTACAGTGTTCTCGATCTGTGCATTGCTCATTCCCATTGCGGAAAGTGTTGCGCTTGGTTTTCTCTTATGGCTGGAGCATGCGCTTCCTGCTGATACATAAATGTTTCTGTCCTCTAAGGTATGAAGCAGTACCTCGCTTCTGATCCCCAGAAAGCTGACGCTTAAGATATGTGGTGCGCCCTCTCTTACAGGCATTCCGTTGATCACTACGTCATCAATCTTTGAAAGTCCCTCTGCCATGCGTTCTTTCAGCTGGTAAAGATGTTCCACTTTCTCATCAAAATTCTGGTACATCATCTTAGCTGCAACGCCAAGTCCTGCGATTCCCGGTACATTGTCTGTTCCGGAACGCATACCGTTCTGCTGACCGCCGCCAAGGATGAGAGGCTGCACTTTTGCTTTGCTGTTGATGTACAGAAATCCTACGCCTTTCGGTCCGTGGATCTTATGTGAGCTGACTGACAGAAGATGAATGTTCCATTTCTTCGGATAAATGCGGTATTTGCCAAATGCCTGGATTGCATCTACATGGTACAGTGCCTTTGGGCATTTCTCCTGGATCATAGCTCCGATTTTCTCTACAGGCATGACTGCGCCAGTCTCATTATTTACCATCATTGTAGATACGAGGATGGTATCCGGTCTTAATGCTTTCTCCAGTGCATCAAGCTTTACAACGCCATGCGCATCTACAGGAAGAATGGTTACTTCAAATCCCTGTTCCTGAAGAAAAGCTACCGGCTGGCTGACTGCTGCATGTTCTACGGCAGTTGTGATGATATGATTACCGCTTCGTTTATTGGCAAGTGCACCGCCGATCAGAGCCAGATTATTAGACTCTGTTCCACCGGAAGTAAACAGGATTTCTTTGTCTGTTACTTTCAGTATCTGTGCCAGTGTTGTGGCAGATTCTTTGACATACCGTTCTGCATCTACGCCTTTCTGATGCATAGCAGATGGGTTTCCGAAATCTTCCATCATTGTTTTTACCACGATGTCCTTTACTTCTTCGAAGCAGCGGGTCGTGGCTGAATTATCAAAATATGCTTCCATTTTTATTCTCTCTTGTTCTATATATTATCATGATGTCTCTAAATCACTTTATTCTCTACAGCTTTAAACATAAAGCTAATCATCTTTGATAATAGAATCAAGTAATTTTGACCATCCTGAATATCTCATTTATTCATTCTCTAACTGGAACATCAAAACTGACAAAATCGCCAGTCCTGCTGTCTCTGTTCTGAGGATTCGTCTTCCAAGCGTAATCGCATGTGCACCTGCCTCCAGTGCCTTTGCCACCTCTTCTTCCTCGAATCCGCCTTCTGGTCCGATAAAGATGCCGATAGACTGTCCTGGTTTGATCTGGCTGAGGATTTCTCTGGTTTCTTTCATTCCTTTTGCAAGTTCATACGGGATCAGCTTTACATCCAACTGTTTTGCAAATTCCAGTGCCTGTTTGTAGGTCATTACCTCATGGATCTCCGGAATCAGCATTCGCTTGGACTGCTTTGCTGCGCTCTCTGCGATCTGTTGCCAGCGGGCTACTTTCTTTGACGCTTTCTTTGCATCCAGTTTTACTACGCATCTCTTTGTCTCTACCGGGATTACAGAATATGCTCCCAGTTCTACTGCTTTCTGGATGATCAATTCCATCTTGTCTGCTTTCGGCAGTCCCTGGAACAGATAGATCTTATTCGACAGTTCATATTCCGGTTCCTGGGCATAAAGGATATGAAGCAATACTTCATCCTCACCCAGTTCTTCAATCTGACAATGATACTCTTTATTTCCGCCATCACTGATCCAGACATCTTCACCGCATTTCATACGAAGAACATTCTTAATGTGATTTACATCTGTTCCATTGATGTGGATGCGATGTTCCTCTTCCTCAATCTGATAAGGTTCCACAAAAAAACGCTGCATAGGATCATTCCTTTCTTGCTGTTATGGAAACCCACTCGCCCTGATGTGTCACTTCTACGACTGTCAGACCTGCTGCTTTTACTGCCTCTACGACAACTTCTTCTTTCACATCAAGGATACCGGAAGTGATGTAATAAGCACCTTTCTTCATCTGGTTTACGATTACCGGAGTCAGCGGGATCAGAACGTCAGCAAGAATGTTTGCTGTTACGATATCATATTTCTCATATCCTGCCTGATCCTGGATTGCTTTATCATCAATGATGTTTCCGATCACCATATCAAAGCTTTCATCTGCGATCTGGTTTGCTTCTTTGTTCTCTGCAACTGCCGGAATTGCACATGGATCAAGATCTGTTCCCAGTACATGTTTTGCGCCAAGTTTCAGGGCAACAATGCCAAGGATACCGCTTCCGGTTCCTACATCAAGCATTTCTGTATTCGGTGTTACATATTTCTTTAACTGACGGATCACAAGCTGAGTCGTCTCATGCATACCTGTTCCGAATGCTGTACCCGGGTCAATGTGGAGGATCATTTTGTCCCTATCTTCTGTTTTTACTTTTTCCCATGATGGAATGATCAGGATATCGTCTACATAGAACTGGTGGAAATACTGTTTCCAGTTATTGATCCAGTCTTTGTCTTCTGTCTGGGATTCTTCGATGGTAGCTTCTCCGATGTCCATGAAATTCTTCAGATCATCTAATGCTTCGCGAACGTCTTTCAGGATTGCTTCTTTGTCTGCATCTTCTTCCAGATAGAAGTTCAGATACGCAATACCGTCATCTGAAGGCCCTTCTGGCATAATGTCTACAAACATCTGAGCTTTGTCTTCCTCTGTCAGAGGCTGTTTGTCCTGGATTTCTACGCCTTCAATACCGACTTCTGCAAGTGTGCTGATGACGATATCTTCTGCTTCTGTTTTCGTTTTTACTGTAAAACGGTTCCACTTCATATATTTGTCTCCATTTCTTTTTATTTTCTTATTTTATTTATTTTCTCAAAAAAATTTCGGAATACGCTGTGACGGTTTCCTGTATTGTAAAATCTCCATGCAAATTCCACAAGTGCCACCCCTGCAATGGCATCCACCAGATAATGCTGCTTCAGCACCTGAGTAGATATGATAATCAGTATCGCAAATATCAGGGAAAAAATCTGATACCATTTCGAAATCCTGTCTGAGTTGTTGACTCCCCTCCAGCTCAGCCAGCTCACATAACAGTGAATGGACGGAAAAAGATTCGAAGGGCTGTTTCCCCCATCCAGTGCATAGACCAACTTCAGTATCTGTTCTGACCATGTACTGCCGACAGTTTCCGGCCGTACATTTGTAGTCGGCAGTAAAAGAAAAATCACAAAGCATGCCAGATGTACCGTAAGGTCTGTAGCCACAAACCTGTAAAAGCCGTCTTTTCCTCTCTGTGCGGCCAGAATATAATTCACTGCCCAGAACGGAAATGCCAGAATATAAATCCAGACAAATCCCGGAATCAGCGGCACAGCTCTGTCGATACTCATGGTAAAGTCAAAATGATACCTGTCGACTGTCAGAAGGTCACTTCCCCAGTAGATCAGGCAGTTTAATACAAAAATACTAATCAGAGGCAGTATTGCCCATGTTGGGAGATATTTCTCCCGGAATGTTTGGAATTTCTCTTTTTTCGTCAAATACCTCTCCTTTGTATGCAAAATTTTTCCGTTACCTTTCAATATACACGACTGCACAAAAAAAGAAAAGAGGATAAACCTCTTTTCTTTAGTTTTCTTTTACTTTTTTGTTCTTCAGACAATTTGTCAGTCATTCTGAAGATCAATCTTCAAAAGTCTCTTTTAATTTGTCCATGAAGCTTTTTTTCTTCTTCTCGGTTTTCTCTGTTCCGTCGGAAGATTCTTTCGTGCGGTTGCCGCATGCTTCGTCAAATCTACGCAGTGCTTCTTTTGCTTCTTCGTTGAGATTTACAGGAACCTGAACAACGAAAGTTACATAGTGATCTCCACGTACATTCTTGTTTCTCAGTGATGGCACACCTTTTCCTTTCAGACGGATTCTTGTATCTGTCTGAGTTCCCGGTTTCACTTCATATTCCACTTCTCCGTCCACCGTATTGATACGTACAGTACCGCCCAGTGCAGCCTGCGCGTATGTAAGAGGCGCAGTAGAGAAGATATTCATATCCTGTCTCTGGAAAATCGGATGACGTGCAACATTTACCTCTACAAGCAGATCGCCTCTCGGTCCCCCGTTTGTGCCTGGCTCACCTTTCTCACGAATACGGATACTCTGACCATTGTCAATACCTGCTGGCACAGATACCTGTATCTTCTTTCTGGAAGATGTATATCCTGTTCCGCGGCATGAAGTACATTTATCCTTGATGATCTTACCTGTTCCGTGGCAGTCCGGACATGTCTGTACATTACGCACCATCCCAAACATTGACTGCTGCGTATATACAACCTGGCCTTCACCGTTACATTTCGGACAGGTTGTCGGGGAAGTACCTGGTTTCGCACCTGTTCCGTGGCAGGTAGTACATTCGTCTTTCAGTACGATTTCCAGTTCCTTTTCACAGCCAAAGACAGCTTCTTCAAAAGTAATATTTACACGTGCACGAAGGTTTGCTCCCTTCATCGGACCATTATTGGCGCGCCTGCTTCTGCCGCCGCCTCCAAATAAATCGCCGAAAATATCGCCGAAGATATCACCCATGTCAGCACCGTTGAAGTCAAAACCTCCAAAGCCGCCGCCAGCACCGCCACCACCGTTTTCAAATGCTGCATGGCCAAACTGGTCATACTGTCTTCTCTTATCCGGATCACTCAGGATGGTGTAAGCTTCTGTCGCTTCTTTAAATTTCGCTTCAGCCTCTTTATCACCCGGATTTACATCCGGGTGATACTTTTTGGCTAACTTACGATATGCTTTTTTAAGTGTTGCGTCATCGGCGCTTTTGTCCACGCCTAAGACTTCATAATAATCTCTCTTATCAGCCATGATTATTTATTCCTATGCTCTCAATTAAACTTCTTTGTAGTCAGCATCTACAACGTCATCGTTGCTGCTTCCTGTATTTGTGCTTCCTGCTGCGCCGCCGCCCATGTTCATATCAGGACCAGCCTGGCCGCCTGCCTGCTGTGTCTGCTCATACATCTTAGCGAACAGTTTCTGTGCACTTTCCATCATCTTCTCCTGAGCAGCTTTGATATCAGCTACCTGAGAGTCTGTCAGTTCTTCTGAATTTGCATTCTGAGCAAGTAAATCTTTCAGTGCATTCAGATCTGCTTCTACAGCAGCTTTATCGTTGGCATCAATCTTATCGCCAGCTTCTTTCAGTGCATTCTCAACCTGGAATACCATGGAATCAGCATTGTTTTTTGTATCGATTGCTTCTTTACGTTTCTTATCCTGTGCTTCGAATTCAGCAGCTTCTTTGACTGCTTTGTCGATGTCGGAATCAGACATGTTAGAACCAGCTGTGATTGTGATGTGCTGTTCTTTACCTGTTCCAAGATCCTTAGCGGATACATTTACAATACCGTTTGCATCGATATCGAATGTAACTTCGATCTGCGGAACACCACGACGTGCTGGCGGGATTCCATCCAGACGGAACTGACCAAGAGATTTGTTGTCTTTCGCAAACTGACGCTCACCCTGTACAACGTTGATATCTACTGCTGTCTGGTTGTCTGCTGCTGTTGAGAAAATCTGGCTCTTTCTTGTAGGAATAGTTGTGTTTCTCTCGATCAGTCTTGTTGCAATACCACCCATTGTCTCGATGGACAGTGACAGTGGTGTAACATCCAGAAGAAGGATATCGCCTGCGCCTGCATCACCAGCAAGTTTACCACCCTGGATAGAAGCACCAAGTGCTACACATTCATCCGGGTTCAGGTTCTTACTTGGCTCTTTGCCTGTTAACTGTCTTACTTTATCCTGTACAGCCGGGATACGGGAAGATCCACCAACCAGAAGTACCTGGCCAAGTTCAGATGCTGTGATACCTGCATCAGAAAGTGCACGACGTACCGGTTCAGCTGTCATTTCTACTAAGTCATGTGTTAATTCATCGAATTTAGCTCTTGTAAGGTTCATGTCGAAGTGTTTCGGGCCTTCTGCTGTAGCTGTAATGAATGGCAGGTTGATGTTTGTAGTTGTTGCGGAAGAAAGTTCCTTCTTAGCTTTCTCTGCAGCTTCTTTTAATCTCTGAAGTGCCATCTTATCGTTGCTTAAG
Source organism: Blautia luti (assembly GCF_033096465.1). Taxonomy (NCBI): domain Bacteria; kingdom Bacillati; phylum Bacillota; class Clostridia; order Lachnospirales; family Lachnospiraceae; genus Blautia; species Blautia luti. The sequence continues at coordinate 2,697,545 of NZ_AP028156.1, forward strand.
TCAACACCTTCTGCTTTCTTGAACTCAGAAAGCATGTAGTCTGTAATCTTCTGGTCGAAGTCATCACCACCCAGACGGTTGTTACCAGCTGTAGAAAGAACCTCGATAACACCATCACCGATTTCAATGATAGATACATCGAATGTACCACCACCTAAGTCGTATACCATGATTTTCTGTTCTTTTTCATTATCAAGGCCATAAGCAAGAGCTGCTGCTGTAGGCTCGTTGATGATACGTTTTACTTCAAGGCCAGCGATCTTACCGGCATCTTTTGTTGCCTGACGCTGAGCATCGTTGAAGTATGCAGGAACTGTGATAACTGCTTCTGTAACTTTCTCACCGAGGTATCCTTCTGCATCTTTTTTCAGTTTCTGAAGAATCATAGCGGAAATTTCCTGTGGGGAATATTTCTTGTCGTCGATTGTTACACGGTAGTCAGTACCCATCTCTCTTTTAATGGAAGAGATTGTTCTCTCTGCGTTTGTTACTGCCTGACGTTTTGCAGGTTCACCTACAAGACGTTCTCCTGTTTTTGTGAAAGCGACAACAGATGGTGTTGTTCTTGCGCCTTCTGTATTTGCGATAACTGTTGGCTGTCCACCTTCCATTACGGCTACACAGCTGTTTGTTGTACCTAAGTCAATACCAATGATTTTTCCCATAATCTTGTTCCTCCTGTTTATTTTCAACTAGATTTGATATATTCTATATTTTCATGTAAATTAGTTGGCTACTTTTACCATACTGTGACGGACTACGAAATCCTTGTAAGTGTAGCCCTTCTGGAATTCTTCTACCACAATATTCTCACCGGCTTCTTCGTCCTCCACATGCATTACTGCGTTATGGAAGTTCGGATCAAATTCCTTACCGACTGCCTCGATTGGTTTCACACCCAGCTCATCCAATGTTGTGATCAGCTGTTTGTAGATCATCTTCATGCCATCCGCGAAAGAATCTCCTTCAGGTGCCTGTGCAAGGCCTCTTTCGAAGTTATCCACAACCGGGAGGATTTTCTCAACGATATCCTTGGCTCCGATGATGTACATGCTGGATTTCTCTTTCTCCGTTCTCTTACGGAAGTTATCGAACTCAGCCATGTTTCGTTTCAGTCTGTCTGTAAGTTCTTCGATCTGCTGTTCAAATTTATCTTTCTCTTTTTTCTTCTTGCCGAAGAAAGAAGTTTTTGATTTGCTTTCTTTTTTGTCATCCTGGGAAGCTTCTTCGTCTCCATCCTCTACTGGGATTTCCTCTGCTTCAGCTTCACCGTTCTCTACAACTTCAGGTTCATTCTCAACAATTTCTTCTGTTACAGGAGTCTCTGTTGTTTCTTCTTCCTGAGCTGTGTTCTTTGTTTCTTCTGACACTATCTATTACCGCCTTTCTAACTCTCTTTCTTAATCAGTTCGTCCAGCTGGACTTTCAAAGCCTTCAGGCTGTCAACTACATTTGCATAATCCATACGCTTCGGACCGATGATACCAATGGTACCATGCATTCCTTTTCCAAGTTCGTAAGTAGCTGTCACCACACTGCAGTCTTTCATGGTCTGCACCGGCATCTCATCACCAATGTACACCTGAATTCCTGTGTTCTCGGTATCAGACATTCTCTCTTTCACCAGGTCTACCAGATCCTGCTTCTCTTCAAATGCTGAAATCAACTCGCTCGCTTTGCTTGTGTCTGCAAGCTCCGGATACTTGAAAATGTTGGTTGCTCCTGAAGTATATATCTGCATATCGTCTTCGTCTACCTGGATGGTGTCTGCCACTGCATCAAGGACTGTGCCAACCACAGAGCCATGTACACCTGCCTGTTCTTTCAGGCGGGCGATCATTCCCAGGTTGATATCCTGAATGGGCACCCCATTTAAGTTGGTGTTAAGAAGAAGATTTAATTTCAGGATTGTCTGATCGTCCATCTCCTCATCCAGATTGATGATCTGGTTTCGGATGACATTGTTATCACTCACTACTACTGCTACAAGCTGAAGGGGTGTTACGCGGGAAAGCTGGATGAATTTAATCTTGCTTCCGCTGTACTGTGGAACAGAGATCATGGTTGCATAGTTGGTATTGGAGGCCAGTACCTTTGCTACCTGCTTCAGCATTTTATCCAGTTTGTCAGTTTTCTCTATCATGAGATCCTTGATTTCCTGAACCTCTGATTCCTTTTCTTTCATCAGCTCGTCTACGTAGAGGCGATAACCTTTATCAGAAGGAATTCTTCCGGCTGAGGTGTGGGGCTGTACGATATATCCCATATCTGTCAGGTCTGACATCTCATTCCGGATGGTGGCAGAGCTTACATTTAAATCTGCAAACTTGGAAATGGTCCGGGAACCCACCGGTTCGCCTGTTTCCATGTAGGTTTTGATGATGGCTTTTAGTATTTTCTTTTTACGATCATCTAATTCCTGATCCATGAAATTCCACTCCTTTACTGCCTTTGTTTTTTGGTTTGTTAGCACTCATGTTTCAGGAGTGCTAACACCTTATGCTCATAAGATAGCACTCTTGATTTGGTTTGTCAATATTATTTTGTGAATTTTTTGTTATTTTACAAACAATGGGAATTATTATTTATCCAGAGTATCCAGGTTCTTTTTCAGGTCGATCATTTTATCGCGGAGTTCGGCGGCTTGTTCGAAGTTGAGGTCTGCAGCTGCGGCGCGCATTTGTTTTTCTACCTGGGCGATGAGTTTGGTGAGTTCTTTGCGGGTCATGGACTCTGGGTCTTTCTGAAGTCGGACTTCAGTTTCGGCTACTGCTTTGGATACGGCGATGAGGTCGCGGACTGCTTTTTTGATAGTAGTCGGAGTGATTCCGTGTTCTTTGTTGTAGGCTTCCTGAATGGTTCGGCGGCGGTTGGTTTCGGTGATGGCTTTGTTCATGGAATCGGTCATATTGTCTGCGTACATGATTACGTGGCCTTCGCTGTTTCGTGCAGCTCGTCCGATGGTCTGGATGAGGGAGGTTTCAGAACGGAGGAAACCTTCTTTATCTGCATCCAGGATTGCTACCAGGGTGATTTCCGGGATGTCCAGGCCTTCTCGAAGGAGGTTGATTCCTACCAGTACATCAAAAACATCCAGACGCATATCCCGGATGATCCGGGCACGCTCTAAGGTATCGATATCAGAATGGAGATAGCGAACCCGTATTCCTACTTCTTTCATATATTCTGTCAGGTCTTCTGCCATTCGTTTGGTAAGAGTGGTGATCAGGATTTTGTGTTTCTTTGACACTTCTTTGTTTACTTCTCCGATCAGATCATCAATCTGGCCTTCAATGGGGCGGACTTCTACTTTCGGATCCAGAAGTCCGGTTGGACGGATGATCTGTTCTGCGCGGAGGAGTTCGTGATCATACTCATATTGTCCCGGAGTGGCGGATACAAACATTACCTGATCCAGTTTGGATTCAAATTCTTCGAAGCTTAAGGGGCGGTTGTCTTTGGCTGAAGGAAGCCGAAATCCGTAGTCTACCAGTGTCTGTTTCCGGCTCTGGTCACCGGCGTACATTCCTCCTACCTGAGAGACTGTAATATGAGATTCATCTATAATAAGTAAGAAGTCATCTCCAAAATAGTCCAGCAGTGTGTATGGCGGCTGTCCGGGCTTTAATCCTGACAGATGTCTGGAATAGTTTTCGATTCCTGAACAGAATCCTGTTTCTTTCATCATTTCAATGTCGAAATTGGTGCGTTCTGAGATTCGCTGAGCTTCCAGAAGCTTGTCTTCACTTTTGAAATACTCTACACGTTCTTTTAATTCTTCTTCTATGGCTACAGCTGCTCTCTGGATCTGTTCTGCTGGCACTACATAGTGGGATGCAGGAAAGATACTGATATGAGAACGCTGGCATTTGATTTCTCCTGTCAGTACATCAATTTCTGAAATACGGTCAATCTCATCTCCGAAAAATTCTACTCTCACAGCTGTATCGGAGCTATTGGCAGGGAAAATTTCCAAAGTATCTCCGCGGACACGGAAGGTGCTTCGGTGGAAGTCCATCTCATTTCTGGTATATTGAATGTCGATCAGTTCCCGGATCACCTCATCCCGGTCTTTGGTCATTCCCGGACGCAGGGAAATCATCATGTCAAAGAATTCCTGAGGGGAACCCAGTCCGTAGATACAGGAAACGGAGGAAATGACCACTACGTCTTTCCGCTCTGACATTGCGGCTGTGGCAGAGAGACGGAGTTTGTCAATTTCGTCATTGATGGAGGAATCTTTAGCAATATAGGTGTCTGAGGACGGGACATAAGCCTCCGGCTGATAGTAGTCATAATAGGAGACAAAATATTCCACTGCGTTCTCAGGGAAGAATTCTTTCATCTCTCCGTAAAGCTGTGCTGCCAGTGTTTTATTGTGCGCAAGTACCAAAGTTGGTTTGTTGAGCCGGGCAATGACATTCGCCATAGTGAAGGTCTTACCGGAACCTGTAACACCAAGCAAAGTCTCAAACTGGTTGCCTTCCTTGAAGCCCCTGACCAGTTTTTCGATTGCCTGAGGCTGGTCACCGGTGGGTTTGTATTCGGAGTGTAATTTGAAGATTTGTTGTGAATTTTGCACAAAAGCACCTCCTGATTTTTATATCAAAAAAGTTCATCTATCAGGCAGAAATTCGTCGAAGCGCATTTCCTGATTTTACCCGAATACACCTCTCGACGAATTTTGTTCACCACCTGACATTTTATAGACTGGTAAAAAGTAGTAAAACTAACGTGGACGAATTAACACTCAAATGTAAAAAATATTATATCATGGAAATTTGAAATTGTATATATGATGCGAACATTAGTTCTTTAAAAATTTATCTACATTTATCATTGTATCCAGAACAATTATCCCATCGTTTATCATACTTTATATGGTGTTGTTTTGTATTATTTAATCAATATATAGTATAAAAATCAATATCAAGATACTAAGAAACGAAATTTCAGACAAATGTATGAGCATATTACAGCAGACTCATTGTCATATCATATATGCAGCTTCTTCCTATAATTCAGAATCAGAAGATTTCTTGGGTTCTCCCAGCTTTAACAACGGATTATTTTGAATTGACTTGCTTACTTAATGTACATCGTTCGTTTGGCTCAGACCTGGGAGTATATAAGAGAATTTATGCCTACTATATGAATTTTAAGAAAATAGATATTAATGCAGCAAAGAATTTTTTAGAAGGAATCTATACTTCCGTAACTTTAGCTGAGCTTTCTTTAAGGTTATAGCTTAAGCTGCTTTTCGGGTATATTATAATTTCCACCAAAATGTCAGATTCATGACCTCATTGTGTTCTTTTTATATACAGACAGATTTTGTCATTTAATAAGGAAATCTTTCCTAAAATCATGATCTTTCTGTTTTTTTATTAGTATTTTTGTATAAAAAGTACCATTTTTCTATAAATCAGCCAGATGAATATTCGTAATCTGATTCATTACCTGCTCATATATTTTTCTGAAATTGTGTTATTTTATGTCATGATTCTGATACTTACTTCATGTTTCTTATTTCCGAAAGATCTCAGTTCCGATATAATTTCCATACAATATTTATGGAAGGAGAAAAAAGTTGAAACATATTAAGTTTATTGATAATCATGGAAGCTTTTGTATAAACAGACCGGAAAATACCAGTTATCTTTATTTTCCTCTTGCATCAGAAACAGGTCTGAAAAGCTCCGTCACACCAGATCTTGGAGGTGACAGCAAGATCAATCAGGACACCTTCCTGCTGGAACCAGTCAGTTCCGAAAATCTTCATAACAACCGTTCTTCCAGAAATTTCTGGATCGTAAAGGAAGGACATGCCCCTTATTCAACAACAGGTGCTTCCGCGCAGCAGGAGGCAGACCGTTTTACCAGTAGACAGGAAGACAGTGAACTGACCGCCGGATTTATGTGGCAGACTCTGAAAAGAACTTCCAGAGAACTTGGGCTCATCTCCACAGTTACTTCTTTTATCCCCAAAAGTGATAATGTGGAGATTATGTATGTGACGGTTGAAAACCAGACAGATACTGTACAGAAATTTACTGCATATGGTGCAATTCCTGTTTACGGAAGAAGTGCGGATAACATTCGTGATCATCGAAATGTCACTTCCATGCTCCATCGTATCGAGACAACAGAACATGGAATCGACGTCTGCCCCACCATGTCATTTGACGAGCGGGGACATCAGCCAAATCATAAAATCTATTATGTAAATGGCTGTTCCGGAAAAGGTGAAAGTCCGATTTCCTATTATCCGACTGTAGAAGATTTTATCGGAGAAGGCGGCACTTATACCCATCCACGTGCAGTATATGAAGGATATAAAGGACTTCCCGCACACAGTCTGGCAGCAGGAAAGGAAGCAATGGGTGCTTTCTGTTTCTCATCTTTCACACTGGCTCCCGGTGAAAAAACAGACTTTATTTTATTATCAGGTATTGCCGACAGTAAAGAAGAAATTGAAAATATTTTTGAAAAATACAATACTTCCGATAAAGTGAAAAATGCACTGGAAGAAACCAGAATTTACTGGAAAAAACAGGTAAACGTTGACTTCCACACACAGGATCCTGACTTTGACAGTTATATGAAATGGGTAAGTTTTCAGCCATTCCTGCGCCGTTTATTTGGCTGTTCTTTCCTTCCTCATCATGATTACGGACGCGGTGGACGCGGATGGCGTGATCTGTGGCAGGATTGCCTTTCTCTTCTGCTGATGAATCCTCAGAATGTAGGTGCCATGATTAAAAAGAATTATGGCGGCGTACGTATTGATGGTACAAATGCTACTATTATCGGAGACGGTGACGGCAATTTTATCGCTGACAGAAACGGAATCGCACGTGTATGGATGGATCATGCACTCTGGCCGCTAATCACGACCAGTCTTTATATTAATCAGACCGGAGATATAGAGATCCTTAAGAAACAGGTTCCTTATTTTAAAGATGCACAAACCATGCGCGGCACAGAAATTGATACTCTCTGGAATGACGCATATGGAAATAAACAGCGCACCGAAGACGGTCAGGTATATACCGGAAGTGTTCTGGAGCACATTCTGATCCAGCAGCTTGCCGCTTTTTATGATGTAGGTGTTCATAATATTTACCGTCTCCGCGGAGCTGACTGGAACGATGCCCTGGATATGGCAGCAGAAAATGGTGAAAGTGTTGCCTTTACCTGTGCTTATGCGGGCAATCTCCATACTCTTGCTTCCATATTACGCCTTATGGAATCTACAGGCGAAACCAGTATCCCGCTGTCAGAGGAAATTGAAATCCTGCTGAATGACCAGACAGATATGTTTGACAGTGTATCTGAAAAGAAAAAGGTTCTTACTGAATATGCCAAAAGCTGCAGGCATAACCTGAGCGGCAGAAAGAAAAACTTCTCTCTCTCCACACTTGCTGCCAACCTGATCCAGAAATCCAACTGGCTGACAGATCATATCCGTTCACAGGAATGGATTGATGGCAAAGACAGCGAAGAAGGATGGTATAACAGCTATTACGATAATCATGGAGAGGCAGTGGAAGGTTTCCACCATGAACAGGTGCGTATGATGCTCACAGGCCAGGTTTTCTCTATTATGGGAAATGTTGCCACTGATGCGCAGATCAGAAAAATCGTAAAAAGCGCAGATCATTATCTTTACAGAAAAGAAATTGGCGGTTACCGCCTGAACACAGATTTTCAGGAACTGAAGTTTGATATGGGACGTATGTTCGGTTTCGCTTATGGCGAAAAAGAAAACGGTGCTGTTTTCTCTCATATGGCAGTTATGTATGCAAATGCCTTATATCAGAGAGGCTTTGCAAAAGAAGGCTGGAAAGCATTGCGTTCTCTGTCTGATACAGCTCTCGACTTTGATACCAGCCATATTTACCCAGGAATTCCTGAATATTTCCGTTCAGACGGACGTGGCATGTATCATTATCTGACAGGTGCTGCAAGCTGGTATCTTTTTACCATGATCACAGAGGTCTTTGGTGTCCGTGGAGTTTCCGGAAACCTTCTGATTCATCCAAAACTTCTGGCAGAACAGTTCGATGAATCAGGAACTGCTTCTGTCTCTGTTACTTTTGCAGGAAAACAGTTCCATGTTACCTACCGAAATACAGACAGAAAAGATTATGGTTCTTATCATATCGCCGCTGCGGACTGCGACAAAACAGCAATAGAAATCGCAGAAGATTCCCATATTATGATCTCCAGAGAATTTATTAACAACCTCTCTTCTGATCTTCATGAAATTACAGTGACACTTGCCTGAAAACAATAGCTGCTCAGCCTCCATAAAAGCAGGCGACAGGCAGTTATAAATATTGTTCTGACAGAAGGGATTTACTATATGAAATACGGATATTTTGACAATGAAAACCGAGAATACGTGATTACTAATCCGGCAACACCTGCACCATGGGTAAACTATCTGGGTTCCCCGGAGTACGGTGCAATCATTTCCAATAATGCAGGAGGCTACAGTTTTGCAAAATCCGGTGCAAACGGACGTATCCTGCGCTATGTTTTTAATAACTTTGACCAGCCGGGACGTTACATTTACATTCGCGATGACAGATCATCAGACTTCTGGTCTGCATCCTGGCAGCCTGTAGGCAAAGATCTGGCTCAGTATAAGAGCGAATGCCGTCACGGAATCGGTTATACAAAAATTTCTGCCGACTACAGCGATATTCACTCAGAAGCCCTTTACTATGTTCCTCTTGGAAAAAGTTATGAAGTATGGGCATTATCTGTGACCAATCATTCTGATCACGAAAGGAACCTGACTCTCAGCGGATATGCAGAGTTTACCAACCACAGCAATTACGAACAGGATCAGGTTAATTTACAGTACTCTCTTTTTATTTCTCGTACACTGTTCGAAGGAAACAGAATTACTCAGCAGATTCATGGAAATCTTGATGCAATTCCTGAAAATGAGAAAGTAGATGGGAAAAATGTGACAGAACGTTTCTTTGGACTTGCAGGTGCTGAGGTTTCTTCTTACTGTGGGGACAAAAATGAATTTCTCGGAAGTTACCATGGATATGGAAACCCTGAAGGTATTGTCTGTGGTGATCTTGGTGATAAGACAAGCTATAATGAAAACTCCTGTGGTGCTCTCTCCTGCAAAATAACTCTTAAAGCAGGTGAAACCAGAACAATTGCTTTTCTTCTTGGAATGAAACCGTCATCTGAAGCTGCTGAAGTAATCAGATGTTACGAAAATCCGGCTCCAACTGTAGCAGAAGAACTGGAAGCATTAAAAGCTGACTGGAACAGTAAGCTTGATAATCTTAAAGTCAGCACTCCAAGTCCGGAATTTGATACTATGATTAATACCTGGAACGCATACAACTGTTTTATGACTTTCATCTGGTCCCGTGCAGCTTCCTTCATTTACTGTGGACTCAGAAATGGATACGGATACAGAGATACTGTACAGGATATTCAGGGAATCATCCATCTGGCACCGAAAATGGCACTGGAAAAGATTCGTTTCATGTTGTCTGCGCAGGTAAATAACGGTGGCGGACTCCCTCTTGTCAAGTTTACTCACACACCTGGAAAAGAAGATACTCCGGATGATGCTTCTTATGTACAGGAAACCGGCCATCCGGCTTACCGTGCAGATGATGCATTATGGCTTTTCCCAACTGTATATAAATATATTTCAGAAACCGGAAACACTGCTTTTCTTGATGAAGTGATTCCTTTTGCCAACAAAGATGAAGCTACTGTATATGAACATCTGAAACGTGCGGTTGCTTTCTCTCTTAATCACCTTGGACCTCATGGAATGCCCGCCGGACTTTATGCAGACTGGAATGACTGTCTCCGTCTGGGTGCAAACGGAGAATCTTCTTTTGTTGCTTTACAGTTCTATTATGCAATGACAATCCTGAAAATCTTTGCCGAATACAAAAAAGATACAAAATATGTACAGTATCTTGAAGAGACTCAGAAAGCATTTGGTGAAAAAGTTCAGGAACTGTGCTGGGATAACGACCGCTTCGTACGTGGTTATACAGAATCAGGAGAAAGAATCGGTGAAGCTGCTGCTCCTGAAGCAAATATGTGGCTGAATCCTCAGAGCTGGGCTGTCATCAGTGGTCTTGCCAGCCCTGAACAGGGAGACGCTGCACTGAACAATGTATACGAACGTCTAAACACAGAATATGGTGCGATCCTTATGGATCCACCTTATCATGCGCATGCTTTCGATGGTGCACTGGCAGTTATCTATAATCAGGGTACCAAAGAAAACTCCGGTATTTTCTCCCAATCCCAGGGCTGGCTGATTCTTGCTGAGGCACTCCGCGGTCATGGAGAACGTGCTTTTACCTATTTTATGGAAAATTCTCCTGCTGCGCAGAATGACTGTGCCGAAATCCGTCGTCTTGAACCATACTGCTATGGTCAGTTTACAGAGGGAAAAGCAAGCAAACACTTTGGACGCTCTCATGTTCACTGGCTGACAGGAACTGCTTCTACTGTAATGGTAGGATGTGTGGAAGGTATCCTCGGACTTCGCCCTGATCTTGAAGGACTTCGACTGTCTCCTTCTGTGCCAAAAAGCTGGAAACACTTTGAGATTGAGAAAGTTTTCCGTGAAAAACAGCTTCATATCTCTGTAGAAAATCCAGACGAAAAAGAATCTGGCTGCTGCAGTCTGGTTCTTAACGGACAGAAATTAGCAGATAATTATATCCCTGAAAAACTTCTTCAGGATAAGAACGAAGTCATATTAACTCTTTAATCCCCCGATATTACCAGATGAAAATAAGCGGCCGGCTTACAGAAAATTTATATTTCCTGTAAGCTAGCCGCCTGTTTTACTTATCTTAATATTTTGATTAATCCTGTTCTTTTTTCAGTTCCGACTCTGATGCGACACAAAGTTCTTTTTCTATATCCCAGTGTATCATATAATGTTCATCCCTGTATTTGCCCGGTGTCATTCCCGTAACTTCCCTAAACTGCTGGATGAAATGACTCTGGGAAGAAAAGGAAAGACGGTTTGCAATCTCAATGATCGAATAATCACTGTACTGCAAAAGATTTTTCGCCATTTCTATCTTCTGTCTGCGGATATAGGCACTGACCGATATTCCTGTTTCTTTTTTAAATAATCTGGAGAGATAGCTCGCAGATACTCCAAGTGAATCTGCAAGATCTTCTATTGTAATTCGTTCTTTGATATGAGAATAAATGTATTCTTTACTTGCGTTGATATGTTTAGAATAAGTGTTGTCTCTGAAATATCTGCGCATTTTTTCAGTATAATCCATCACCATCTCATCATGAAGGCTCTGAACCTCTTCTACTGTATGAATGCCATCCAGCTTTTGAATATAAAAATCACTCAAGTGAAATGCCTGTTCCATCTCCATTCCATTTTGTTTACAGAGTCTGGTTATCATTGCGGTAGTGATAACAAAATGATATTTCATATTTGTGACCGCATTCTTTGACAGTACTCCCACACCATCACACTCTGTAAATCTCTGCTGTTCACAATTCTTCTTAACAGCTTTTATATCTCCACTTGCAACTGCACGATAGAACAATAATTCCTCTATCGGTTCTCTGTGCTCAATTTCATCAAACTCATCTTCTGCCTCAAAAAGAAGCCATTCGTTCTGATAACTCATATGTCTCTCCTACGCCAATGCCAGCAAATATTATTGTTCACTCCGCCTGCTCAAAACCCCACAAATAGTCTTCTCAACTTTTTCTGCATCAACAGGTTTTGCAATATGTCCGTTCATTCCTTTTGCCAGTGCCTTTTTTCTGTCTTCCTCAAAGGCATTGGCTGTCATGGCTATGATCGGAATAGTGGCTTTGTCTTTATCTGACAGTCCGCGGATCATCTCAGTTGCCCTGTAGCCGTCCATGTTCGGCATCTGGATATCCATAAGGATCAGGTCATAGGTGCCTGCCGGTTTCTGTTCTATCCTTGACACACATTGAACTCCATCCTCAACACGGTCAACTATAAGTCCCATATCCTCCAGGATAAACTCTGCGATTTCCGCATTCAGATCATTATCCTCTGCAAGCAAAATATGTTTTCCGCTGATCCTGGTTTCATCCATATCTGAAAATTTTTCCGTAGCCCGTTCATAGTAACTCTTATCAGCAATCCTGTATTCCAGGGTAACTGTAAATTTACTTCCTTCTCCCTGCTTACTTTCTACTTCAATAGTTCCGTACATCATATCAATATACTTCTTTATGATCGGCATTCCCAGACCTGTTCCCGCAATCTTTCCGTCTGTTGTATTTCGTTCCCTGGCAAAAGCCTCAAAGAGAGATGGAAGGAATTCTTCGCTCATTCCGATACCTGTATCAATTACCTGAGTCCGTATCCGCACATAGTCTTTCCTGTCACAGTCAAGCTCTGTGATCCTTATGGTAACTCTTCCCCCTGAAGCTGTATATTTTACCGCATTACTGATCAGATTGAGGAAAATTTCCTTGTTCTTCGTCTCATCGCAGATTACGTGCTCATGCTTGACATCGTATTCCATCTTAAGGTGAATACATTTTTTCTCCGCTTCCGCCTGGAAAATTTTGTAAATTCCCTGATAAATATCTCTGATCTTCACATAATCCTCATCCAGTTCCACCTTACCGCTTTCGATCCGGGCCATGTCCAGCACATTATTGATAATAGACAGAAGCAGATTTCCGGACTGTTCCATCTTCTCCTGATAATCCAGAAGTTTCGGATCAGTCAGTTCCCTTTTTATCAGCTCACTGTATCCCAGCAGGGCATTCATGGGTGTCCGGATATCGTGAGACATATTGAAAAGGAAATCTGATTTGGCGGCATTGGCCTTTTCTGCCTGAATCTGGGCTTTTCTCGCTTGTATCAGCAGATAAACTATAATCCATACAATAATCAAGACCACACTTACAAACCAAATGGAGACTACCCACATATTATCCTTTATGTATTCTGCCAGAGTAACCTTGCCCGGTGCGTTTTCATATACGCAAAACTGACTGGAAAGTCTGGAATCAGGCAGAGTCTGAATGGTTTTGTTCAGGATATTCATTAATGTTGTATTGTCCCTGGCGACTGCAAAGCAGGAAGCGCCGGATTTCGTAAGAAAAATACTGCGCATTTTGCTATCTGCCATTGTCTTTAATGCCTGTCCTGCCTTCATAACAAAACAGTCTGCCTCACCGCTGTGAACTGCCTTCTCAACCTCATCGGATGAATCATATTCCTTTATTTTCCAGAATGGATAATTAAAAGAAATATACCACTTTCCCAGCAGGTTATTCCTGCTCACTGCTACTGTATTCTCTTTATTTTCATCAAACGTCTTAACACCGGTGAGTACTGCAACATTAATTTCAAAAACAGTATTTGACAATATAACATCGTTTTGCTCAGCTTCATATGGATTCTGATTCATATGAAAAATCATATCAATCCTGCTATCCTTTAATGCCTGCAGCTCTTCCACCTGGGAATCAAAGCCTGTCAACTGAAATTCTATGTTTTTTTCTCCCAGACAGCCAGAAGCCAGACTAATATAATCGTTAATAATTCCTACCGGTTTCTCTGACTCCGTATCCACAAGGCTGATACCCACATCATTTTTCAGATATCCAATCCGGACCGCCCCATGCTGTTCCAGCCAGTTCTGTTCCTCATCCGTAAGAGTTTCAAGGGAATTTGCGGAGAGATACCTTTTATAAAGATCGTCTGTATAAAAAGGATTCTCCCTCTCTATCTTCTGCATTACCTGATCCAGCTCTTCTTTCAAATCCGGGCGTTTTTTGCTGACTGCAAAATAATTATAGGAGCCACCAATCAGAATAGCTGGTGAAATGTTGTCTCTTTCCCACTGCGGAGATTCATTCAAAACAAACCCATCAATTTCATGATTTTTCAATTTCTGACGGACATCGTCTGCACCGGTAATATCAACCTGCTGCGTGTTCACTCCATGGCTTTTCTCCCACTCATGGAACATTTCGGCAGGAAGTGCATTCGGCAGCATACCGATTCTTTTTCCATTTAATGTAGTCAGATCTGAAGTGGAGATATCTGTATTAGAAGTATCCACATACAGGTAATATTTATCCTCTCCCATAGGCAATTCTGAAAAAAGCATGGAAGTGGAACGTTCCTCTGTATAGGAAATGTCTCCCAGCAGATCGATCTGTCCATTTTTCAGCATACTCATCAGTTCTGCCCAGCTTCCCTCCACATATTCATATTTCCATCCGGTATGCGCAGCTACTGCCTGCTGGTATTCGTAGCTGTAGCCTCTCCTCTGACCGTCTGGTCCTGTGGTATTATAAGTTCCCTCATACCAGCCTACCCTGACAACCTTAGATCTGTCCTCCTGTGCTGATACAGGAATGGGAAGTAATATCATAATACATAAAATAAGACATAATAAAATGCAGCCATACCCTTGTACATTTATCTTAAACTTTTTCATATGTTTCTCCGAACAGTATTTTATTTTCAGCCAGTGTACCTGACGATATTTTTCATTATACATTTATTACAGGTAAATGTCTATTTTTCTCTTTCTGATTATATAATAAAAGACAAAAACACCTCCTGGAATATTACCGTTAGGCGTACCACGAAAAAAGCAGAGGGAAAGATACGACAAAAAGCAATTTCTTTCGAAATTGCTTTTTGCACGCGAAGTATTAAGGTTACTATTTATTGCATGGGGAACATGAGAGGCATTAGGAAGATGGTCATTATGGCAAGTATAATTGCTAAAGGTGTTCCACACTTTAAATAGTCTTTCAGTTTATATCCGCCTGGTTCGATAATCATGATCTGGCAGGGAGCTGCCATTGGAGTCATGATGGAAATACAGCTTGCTGTAAGAACGCCTACTACTGCTGCTCTTGGATCTACGCCTATTTTTATACAGGCAGAAGTTACCAGAGGGATAAAGATTGTCAGAGTCGCAAGGTTTGACATTACCTGCGTAAGGATAAACGGGATCATGAAGAAAACCGCCATGATCACGTATGTATTTGTATTATTTCCAATGATTTTGATCATCAGGTCTGCAACCACTTCACCGGCACCGGTTACTTTGATCGCATCGGATAATGCAAGCACACCGGCAAACAGGAAAATTGTTGGCATGTGGATGGATTCCAATGCTTCTTTCTCAGAAAGTACACCGGTAAGTACCAGGAGTACTGCACCAATACATGCGATCAGATACATATCAACCCCTATCACATTTTCCAGCAGCATCAGACCAATACTTCCCAGAATGATGACCATGGCTATTTTTTCTTTTAAAGGGCTTAATTTTGAATCTGCAGTGTTCTGATGAACATGATCCGAAAAACTGTTGTTATCAATGTCCGGCATTAATTTGTATCCGACAAAAACCATATAAGCAATGGCAACTGCCAGAAGTGGGATTCTTGCAATTGTGAAATCCCATACGTGTAATGTTTTTGTTGCTCCTGCTTTTAACATTACATCATTCCATGTCATGTTGCTGGCGCCCTGGCCAAGGAATGTCATGGTTGTTGCAATATTGGCACATGCCATTGCCGGATAGAGAAGTTTACTCCGGCTGGTACCAATATCATTGGCAATTCCAACAAGAAGTGGAATCATAATAGCGGCCGTTGCCGTTGCACTTGTTACTGCGCCCAGAAAAGAAGCTGCCAGACAAGATAAAAAAATCAGCATTCTTGGATTATCTTTGTAACGTACTACCAGATTCTGAGCCTTATCGATCAGGCTTGTCTTTGTAAGGCCGGCTCCGATCACAAACATAGCTACAAACATAACAACATTTGTATTTATAAATCCACTGAAAGCCTCTGCCGGTGTCATAACTCCTGTCATAATAAGAGCAAGAATAATTCCTGATGCGATTACTGAGAATGGGATTTTTCCTGTCATAAATGCAACCAGCGTTGCAAGTAAGATGATCAAGGTAATTTCTAATGGTGTCATAGCTTCCTCCAATACCGTTTGGTGTCGTATAATATGATAATACGTCAGAGAAAGCCGAAAGTACAGTTCCATATTCTCAATTTATCTTGCATCAGACTCAATATTGGGTTATGTAGATTATTGGATTGCTTCTGTCATAATGTTTTTCAATGTTTCAATTTCTTTTGTCAGAACAGTGTCTTTCATATACACCAGATCCAGGTCTGTATACATAGGTTTTTCCCCTATGGAAAGAGGCAGGATCTGCTCCGCGAAAACGTTGTTAAAAATCATATGATCCAGTGTGATCATAACCCCATGATTGTATGCAACGCAGGCTAAACCAGTTCTTGTTCCGCTTATCTGATATACAATATTGGGCTCAGCTTCCGCTTTTGCATAAACTTCATCTGCCATTTTCCGAAACAGGGAACCCGGAAGAAGCATTACATTTTCTTCTACGGCACATTGTTTCAGGTTGATCCATGGATAAGAAAACTCCATCTTTTTTTCTGTCTTTTCTAGCAGTGAGTGATCTTTTCTTACAGCCATTACGATCTGACATAACTTGACTTTTCTGTATTCTAAATCAGTTTCCTTTTTGTCTGTGGTTACAAGAGCTACATCTATCTTTTGATTTTTTATCATACTGATCAGCTGATCTTTGGAGTATTCCTGAAGAATTACTTTCATTTTGGGGTAATGTTTCTGAAATTCAGGAATGACTGTACGCAGGGTAACATCAGAAAAGGAAGGCTGTACACCAAGACAGATGATGTTATTATTTAAATTAGCCAGATGCTTCATCTGCTGATCCATTTCATTTTGGATCCGTTCAATTTCCTCACATTTTCGGACATAATATTGTCCGGCATCTGTAAGCACGAACTTTTTGCCAAGTCTGCGAAATAATCTGATATTCATTTCTTCTTCCCTTGCCTGCACAAATTTACTTAGTGCGGATGGTGTAATATATAACTTTTCTGCTGCCCTTGTGATTCCGCCACACCGGGCCACTTCCAGAATATACTGTATATTTTTATCCATATCTGCTGCCTCCCTTTAGCCAAACAATATTTTCAGTGTTTTTTCCAATTTTTCTCTATCCCCTGCTCACCATTGTATTGCAGGATTCGAACAGTAACACCCCGTAAAACAAAATGGCTGCTATAATTGAAACTTTGATTCGTTAAATACCAAAAAAGCGATTCACAGACCATATATGGGAGAAAAATCTGTGAGTCGCCTTTTCTTTTTCATCTTAGAGATGTTTATCTTTTTTTATTTTTGAAACAATAAAGGAGAAATTTTTATCATCGTCCGTACCAAAGTTTTCATGTTCTTTTTTCCTCATGGTACGGTTTTTAATTTTGTAAGACTGAAATGCATTATTTATTTCAGCCCAGAATGTTTTTAAGGAGACTCCCTTTGCCTTATCATATTTAGATGGATATAAAACATATAGCAGAAGGGTTAGAAGTACGCCAAAGCCTGTGTCCAGGATACGCGCGATTGTGTATAGTAAAACCCTTTCCTTTCCGACAGTAAACATAACAACAAAGTAAATCACAATTCCGGGCTGAATTGCAGAGTCTGCGCCCAGTGCGAAGTTGCACCAGAGTACAAGACAAACCCCTGCAACAAGCCATACCCAGCCAGGTATCCCAAAGGGCTGACTGATATACAGCTTATAAAAAGGGATCACCAGAAGACCACCAACCAAAGTCCCTATCACACGGTTGATCCCATTATGAAAACCCTCTTCAAACTGGCTTCCCACCCCATATACTGCACCAATCAATGCAAAACAGGGATTTCGTCCTTCCAAAGGATATTCATAAATAATAGAAGTAATTAATACTACCAGAGCAGTACGCCACATACGTTCTGTAAGACGTGGTGATTTAAAGTTTTTCAGAGGCGTCAGCTTCCACTTATTTTTCACTTCTGCTCTGTCCAGCATTTCCTGTGGTCCCATAATGTTAATTACAAAGTCTTATGGCAGGTACGTGCAATTACATCAAGCTGCTGTTTCTTTGTTAAGGAGATAAATTTCACAGCATAACCGGAAACACGGATAGTAAAGTTCTGATATTCCTCTTTTTCCGGATGTTCCATTGCATCAATCAGCTTTTCTGTACCGAATACATTTACATTCAGATGATGGGCATCCTGTGTAAAATATCCGTCAAGAATCTGAACCAGGTTATTCTTGCGTTCCTCTGTTTCATGTCCAAGTGCATCCGGATTAATGGTCTGGGTATTGGAAATTCCATCCAGTGCCCAATGATACGGAATCTTTGCAACAGAGTTCAGGGAAGCCAGAAGTCCGTTCTGCTCTGCGCCATAAGATGGTGACGCACCTGGGGCAAATGAGGTGTATGCTTTACGGCCATCCGGTGTGGCACCTGTAGCTTCACCATAAACTACGTTAGAAGTAATTGTCAGGATAGAAGTACTTGGCTTGGAATCACGGTAAGTATGACGGCGGCGGATCTTATCAAAGAAAGTACGCAGCAGCCAGGTTGCGATCTCGTCTGCACGAGGATCATCGTTACCATAGCGCGGGAAGTCACCCTCGATTTCAAAATCTTTTGTAATACCTTCTTCATCACGGATGATCTTCACTTTCGCATACTTAATTGCACTAAGTGAATCAACAACATGTGAAAATCCAGCAATTCCAGTTGCAAAGGAGCGCTCACAATCATTATTGATCAGAGCCATCTCTGCAGCCTCATAGTAATATTTGTCATGCATGTAGTGGATCAGGTTCAGCACATTTACATAGATGTCTGCCAGCCAGTCCATCCACCAGTCAAACTTCTCGATTACCTCGTCATAATCTGCATATTCAGAAGTAATGCGCTGCATGGCAGGTCCGCACTGGATCCTGTGTTTCTCATCAAAACCACCGTTAAATGCATAGAGCAGAGTCTTGGCAAGGTTTGCACGTGCACCGAACAGCTGGATTTCTTTTCCTGTTTTTGTTGCGGAAACACAGCAGCAGATAGAGTAATCATCTCCCCACTCCGGCTTCATAACTTCATCATTCTCATACTGGATAGAGCTGGTGTCGATGGAAATCTTGGCTGCATATTTCTTGAATGCAGTCGGAAGATTTGGACTGTAAAGTACAGTCAGATTCGGCTCCGGGCTTGGTCCCATGTTTTCCAGGGTATGAAGGAAACGATAGTCAGTCTTTGTAACCATGTGTCTGCCATCCAGACTTGTACCGCCTACTTCCAGAGTAACCCAGGTAGGGTCTCCAGAGAATAACTGATTGTATTCCGGAATACGGGCAAATTTTACCAGACGGAATTTCATAGTCATATGATCGATCAGCTCCTGCGCCTCAGACTCGGTAAGAGTACCATTCTGCAGGTCACGTTGAATATAAATGTCAAGAAATGTAGAAATACGTCCAACACTCATTGCTGCACCATTCTGAGTCTTAACAGCAGCCAAATATCCAAAATACAGCCACTGAACTGCCTCTTTTGCATTTCTTGCCGGCTTGGAGATATCATATCCATAAGCCTTTGCCATTTCTTTCATTCCGTTAAGAGCTTTCAGCTGCTGGCTGATTTCCTCACGCATGCGGATTACATCATCATACATGTTTCCGCAGCCAGCCCGGTAATGAGCCACTTTTTTCGCCTCAATAAGGCGGTCGATTCCATAAAGGGCAACACGACGGTAGTCACCAACAATACGTCCACGGCCATAAGTATCCGGCAAACCTGTAACAACATGTGTTTTTCTGGCAAGACGCATCTCAGGAGTATAGGCACCAAAAACAGCATCATTGTGAGTAGTTACATAGGTTGTAAAGATCTTCTTCAGTTCCGGATTGATCTCATATCCGTAAGTCTCTGCTGCCTGAACTGCCATACGGATACCGCCATAAGGCATAAATGCACGTTTCAATGGTTTATCTGTCTGCAGACCTACGATCTGCTCCAGTTCCTTCATGTCCTCACTGATGTAACCGGCACCATATGCGGTAAGACCAGAAACGACTTCTGTCTCACATTCCAGAACGCCACCTTTTTCACGTTCTTCCTTCTGAAGCTTCTGAACATGGTTCCATAACTTCTGTGTTCGGTCTGTAGGATCAGTCAGGAATGCTTCGTCTCCATCATATGGAGTGTAGTTTTTCTGGATAAAATCGCGGACATTGATCTCTTCCTGCCAGATTTCACCGCGAAATCCATCCCATGCTCCGTTGCTGTCAAATTTTCCAGGAGTTGTCATAGGCATTGTTTGGATCCTCCTTATTTAATGAACTTAACTTCCGGATAAATAGCCTGCTTAGCGGCTTCTTTTCTCTCATTGAAGATAACCTTGTTTTCTTCAAACAGGTTGCGGCCCTGTGCATCGATAGATACGATCAGTGGACCAAATTCTTTTACCTTGTTGCACCATAAGGTCTCAGGCATTCCAAGCTCATCCCAGTGATGTTCTACGATCTTCTCAACCTCTGTTGCAGCTACTACTGCACAGCCAGCCGGGAATACACAGTGGATCGCACCAAATTCTTTGCATGCACGCTCTGTATTCGGTCCCATTCCGCCTTTTCCAACGATTACTCTTACACCTGTAAGCTTAGTAAATTCATACTCAAATTTCTCCATACGCATGGAGGTTGTCGGTCCAACGGAAACCATTTCATAGTCATCTTCTGTTCCCTCAATTTTACGAACGATTGGGCCAGCGTGGAAAATTGCTTTGTCCTTGATATCATATGGAAGTTCTCTTCCATACTCAACCAGACGGCGATGTGCCACATCACGGCAAGTCATCAGCTCTCCGTCCAGCCATACAATATCACCGATTTTGATGTCAGCCAGGTCTTCTTCACTGATTGGTGTAATAAGAACTTTTTTATCTCCTCTGATTTCGATCATGTTTTTTCCCTCCGATTATGCGTTGAATTTCCATGTGGAATGTGTATCACAGATTACTGTAAGGTCAGAATTTACGGTCAGGTGACCACGGCGGTGTGACCAGCAGCCTACATTTACTGCTACACCGATTGTAGACGGATGACGGGCTGTATTCTCGATATTAACGCCCATTACAGAATATTTTCCGCCCATTCCCTGCGGTCCAAGGCCGATTGCATTGATTCCGTCTTCCAGAAGCTTCTCCATTTTTGCTGCATTTGCATTGTCATTGTGAGAACCGATCGGACGCATAAGTGCTTTCTTGGAGTTGAGGGCTGCTGTCTCTACAGATGTTCCTACACCTACACCCACAAGAAGCGGAGGACAAGCATTCAGTCCGTAAGTTGTCATCTGATCAAGAACAAAATCGGTAACGCCTTCATATCCTGCACCTGGCATAAGTACCATTGCTTTTCCCGGAAGAGTACATCCGCCTCCTGCCATGTATGCGTAAATCTCACATTTATCACTGTTTGGAACGATGTCCCACCATACAGTCGGAGTTCCTTTTCCAACGTTTTTCTTGGTGTTGTACTCGTCAAAAGTTTCTACAGAGTTATGTCTTAATGGTGCTGCAAAAGTAGCCTGTACAACAGCTTCTTTCAAAAGGGCTTCCAGCTCGTTGATGTACGGGAAATTAGTTCCGCATTTCAGCCAGAACTGAAGAACTCCTGTGTCCTGGCAGCTTGGGCGGTTCAGCTCTACAGCCAGCCCCTGGTTCTTAGTCATTGTCTCATAAAGTACTTTTGGAAGTGCTGCGCTTTCCTGAGAACCAAGCTCTTCCAGTTTTGTTACTACGTCGTCCGGTAATTTTTTTCCAATATGGGCAACAAAATCTGCTACCATGTCTGTTAATACTTTAACTCCATTTTCCTTAGTCATGATTTACCTCCTGATCATTCAATGGTTTAGGGTTGTTTGGCTTTTAATTTTGGGTTATTTATCTAAAGCAGCATGTTTTCTGCTTTATTTCTATTAATACATTTACATTAAACGGAAAATCTTCCGTCTCATATGTTTTATCCTCTCACGGATAGAACGGGAACAAAACAGGCAAAAGGATCATACAGATCACGAAGGATACCAGAATCAACGGTAAACCTGATTTCACGTAATCCTTGAATTTATATCCTCCAAGTCCTACTACCATAGTGTTTGCAGGCATTCCAATCGGTGTTGCATATGCACAGGAGCCTGCGATAACAGTGGCGATAACAACAGCTCTCGGATCCGCACCAAGGTTGTTTGCCAGAGAAACTGCAATTGGGATCATCAGTGCGGTTGTGGCCGTGTTTGACATGAAGTTTGTCAGTGCACAGGTTACAATGAATATTACCAGAAGAAGCACGATCGGGTTCGGGTCTGCACCCAGAAGGCCTACGATCTTATCTGCTATCAGTTCACCGGCACCTGTTGTATCCAGGGCTTTGGCAAGTGTAAGAGATCCTCCAAAAAGGAATACTACTTTCAGATCAATGGAAGCCAGTGCTTCTTTTTCTGAAAGAACTCCAAACAGCACCAGAATGATTGCTCCGACACATGCAGAAATCTCAATACTGACTCCGATCTGTTTCTCAAAAATCATTGCAAGAATCACAAGTATCAGAACTACCAGTGAAACAGTCTGTTTCCATTTCGGTACATCACTGAAATCTTTCTGTTTTTCAACAGTTGCCCCTGTATCCCCTTTTCCATTGGGCAGAAATCTGTATCCGATGAAAACGAAGTAGATAATTCCCATAAGAAGCATTGGGATTCCCACTGGCGCATACATGAAGAAGCTTGTGGAAAGTCCCATTTCCTGAAGTGCGTTTACACCCATCAGATTTCCGGGTGCGCCAATGATGGAAAGGTTTCCGCCAAGTGCTGCTGCAAATACCAGAGGCATCAGAAGGCGGCTTCTTGAATAGCCGGATTCATCGGCGATTCCACAGACTACCGGGATCAGCACTGCTGCTGTACCTGTGTTGGATAAAAATCCGGACATCACACCTACAATTACCATGATCGCAATGATCAATGTTCTTTCTGTTCTGGCAAATCTGGTAACCAGACCTCCGATTTTATTTGCCATTCCTGTTTCAAATAGTGCCTGACCTACTACAAACATGCCGACACAAAGGATTACGTTACTGTTTACATACTGTGAAAACGTTGTAGATACATCCACTACTCCGGTGAGTGTCAATCCGATTGCACAGATCGAAGCTGTAAGCCCAAGTGGTATCTTTTCGAGGATGAAACTAATGATCGTAAACACAAGAAATAACAGTGTGATTGTTTGTTGAGACATTTTATTGATCTCCTTTCACTTTTTTCTGTGATTTCATTTTTTATTTTGCTCTTTGCTTTTGTCTTACTTATCCGTCTTTTTTTTATTAATCTCTCTTGAAAGGTACCGGCCGTGCACGTTTCCTTTGATGAGTTTATTATAAATCATGCACGTATAAAAAAACAAATTAATGGGTTGCATATCCCCATAAAAAAATTTTATAATCTCAATTTTAGCAGGTTTTTTTTATGCAATATTACTACATTAAAGAAAACTTTAGAAATAAATATGGAAATTATGATAGGTATATGGTATTTTTTATTTGAAGATAACTTAAAGCAGTTTCAGAAAATACTATACTTGCTATAGAAATGACATATTTCGACACACTACAACGAATTTAGAGGAAATTACTTATGACACTTAACCAACTCCGTTACTTTTGCACAGCAAGCCGCTGCCACAGTATCACCAAGGCAGCCGAGGAATTATACGTTACTCAGCCCACTGTGTCCGTTGCTATCCGCGACCTGGAAATTGAATTCGGCATCAGCCTTTTCTATAGAAAGGGAAACCGACTGATTCTTACCGAAGAAGGCGAAGAGCTTTATAACAAAGCTACCTACATTCTTCAGTACTGCACCGAGCTTCAGGCAGATTACTCCAGTATGGCGAGAGTAAAACCCCCTCTTCGTATCGGAATTCCGCCTATGCTGAGCACCGTCTTTTTTCCTGAGCTTCTCATCGCATTTCATGACCAATATCCGGAAATCGCTGTTGTTCTGGAGGAATATGGTTCTGTCCGTGCCTGCAATCTGGTACAGGACGACACTCTGGATCTGGCTCTGGTAAATATGGAACAGTATAATATTGATAAGTTTAACAAGGCTCTCCTTGCCAACGACCAGGTTGTTTTTTGTGTAAGTGATGACCACCGACTGGCAGCCAAAGAAGTGGTTACCACAAAAGAAATGTCTAAAGAATCTTTGATCTTTTTCAATGCCGATTCCGTACAGAATCAACTGCTGAAAACACGCTTCGAAATGGACGGTTACATTCCGGATATCGTCATGCGCAGCAGCCAGATTTATACCATTTTGCAGTTAGTAAAGACCTGTAAATATGGTAGCTTTCTCTATTCCAGCATGACCGACAGATTTGCCTCTTCTGGCATAAAAGGAATTCCCCTCAGTCCACCCATCCGCATAAAGATCGGAATGATATGGAAAAAAGGGAAATACATCAGTGATAATATGCAGAAATTCCTGAACTTCACCAAGATGTACTACCGGGAACATCCGCTGATTCAGAAGTTCTGATTTGTACGCCACTAAGCTGAAAAAAGCAACTTACTACAAGTACATTGTAAAGGCTTACAAGATGGTGGATGGAAAGAAAGTAGTAACTGTGACATCTGATGGTGTAATCAAAGCTATGAGAAAAGGAAACTGTAAGATATGGGTATATGCACAGAATGGTGTATATAAAGTGATTACAGTTACAGTAAAATAATTTTTATGTGCGCATCAGTTTTACGGCTGATGCGCATATTTTTATGACCACATGAGGTCATGCATATTGGAATCAGACTCCACGAAATACCGATATGTTCAAACACACTCCAAAAGATAGTCAAATGAATAGTTTGATATCAGAAATCCATTGCAGATTGTCCAGAGATACCATAACGATTGAGCTCCGAAAAATATATATAAAAATTTTATATATGTATTGACATTGTGGTAGCATCGAAGTATAGTATATGTAAAATTTATATATATAAATATTTTACATATATACCAGGAGGTGATTCCATGTATTTTCCGGTATCAGCATTATTGATTGAATATATGATACTGTCAGTGGTAGAAAGCAGGGATTCTTATGGCTATGAGATCAGTCAGACAGTGAAGAAGGCTGCTGACATTAAAGAATCTACGCTCTATCCCATATTGAAGAAGTTACAAATTGCAGGATATCTGACTACCTATTCGCAGGAGTATCAGGGAAGAAAGAGAAAATACTATTCCCTTACAGAAGAAGGCAAGGCACAGATTGCATATCTGAACAATGAATGGCAAATCTACAAAGACACTGTAGATGGAATTATTGAAGGGAGGATAAGAGGTTGAGCAAAGAGGAATATTTAAACCAGCTGCATAAATATCTGCGGAAGCTTCCGAGACAGGACTATGAAGATGCAATGGAATATTTTACCGAGTATTTTCAGGAGACAGATGAGGAAGGAGCAGAAGAACTGATGAAAGAACTTGGTACGCCGAAGGAGGCTGCCAGAGAACTGATGGCGAATCTTCTGAATAAGAAAATAGAAGCTCATCAGAATTATGAAACAGATGGACAGACCAGAGCAGAACAGAAAGGTTCCGGAAAACATGTGGTATGGATAGCGCTATTGGTATTATTTGCTGCACCGGTAGGAGCTCCGCTTCTGGCAGCATTTGCTGCAGTCGTTCTTGCATTAGTTGTGTGTGTATTTGCAATTTTGTTATGTGTAGTTTTATGTCTGATGCTTATTGGCGGGAAAATCCTTATCCGCGGTATACTGGCAGTTCCGTTTTCTATGAGCGGTTTTGCAATGCTTACAGGAAGTGGGCTGTTGGCTGTTGGCGCTGGCATCCTTGGTGTACTGTTGTGCGTATATCTATGTAAATGGAGCAGCATGCTGATTGCGAAGCTGGTACGCCGGATCACAGGCAGAAAGAGAGAGAGGTTAGAACGATGAAAAGATGGGCAAAGGTATGGCTTGCAGCAGGAGTCGGATGCTGTGTATGTGGTGCAGCTTTGACGGGCATCGGTGTTGCGAGCGGTGGAAGTAAATATGTGAAATCAGCAGATTTAAACAAAATGGATGGAGCTGCAAAAAAAAGCGATAATGAGATGGTTCTTGAGAAAACAAAGCTTGATGATTTCGACTCAGCAGACATCTCCATGACAGATATGAATTTGCAAGTAGTCAGTTCAGATGATCAGTACTGTTATATTTCTTATCGGGCATCCGATCAGAAAAAGGATCCGATCAGTTATCAGGTAAAGGATGGTAAATTAAGGATTCAGGAAAATAACAATGATGGGAAGACTTATTATCATGTTGATATCGGATTTTTGTCGGGTCTTTTGGGTGAAGGAACACTTACTACAGATGAAAATGTGGTAACAATTTACGTGCCGGAAGGTCAGAAATGGAAGCTTGCAGATATTAAATCGGATATGGGCAATATATTGCTGAATGGATGCGAAATCGAAAATGGAGCCGTTCAGACGGATTCAGGAGATGTATTTTTTAAAAATTGCGATTTCAATAATCTGAAAGTGAAAACGGATATGGGTGATCTTTGTTTTATTGGTAAAGAAGACGTGATGCGCACATGGAACATACAGGTGAATACTGATATGGGAGATATCAATGTAGATGATGCGCTGACCGGTAAGATGGTGGAAGACCAGGAGGACTGTGATATTTCTTACACACAAAAAGGAACGGGCGGAAATCTGGTGATCCAGACTGACAGTGGAAATATAAGGCTGAAATGCAGATAACGTTACTGTTTACTTCAGTTATGATACAGGGAATTCTTGGTGCATTCTGCGTCAGAGTGCCGGTATCTTACATTATGAGTATCCAGCCGAATATCTCTCTGTTCCATATCGGGCTGGCAACACCGATGTCCTCTATATTACAGTTGATTCTCTGTGTTGGATTTATGCTCTGGTTAAGAAAAAAAGGAATGCTGAATGATTTTTCAAACACGCTCTAATACGCTCATTCTTTTTGACTGAAAAATTCTATCTAATCATAAAATATAAATAAACATATCAGGGTCAGAAGTTTCCAAAATCTCATCGTATAAACACGAATAATCTAAGAATCTTCTGACCCTGATATTTATTTGCGTTCTACAATATGATAGTAAGAACGCGCCGTCATAAGATAAATCAACCCATACACAACAGCAAAAATCAGAACTGTTCCCGCCGTACATCCAATAAACAGCTTCGTATTTGTCATTCCAAAGAGCAGGAGCATTCTTCGGATCATTGGAAATGCCATGGTAATATGAAGCATTGCCATTAACAGCGGGAGGAAAAATACCATCAGAATCTGTCTGCGGACAGAACTTCTGACCTCCCGGCGGCTTAATCCAACCTTCTGCATGATCTCAAATCGTTTCTGATCTTCATATCCTTCAGAAATCTGTTTATAATAAATAATCATAGCTGTTCCCATAAGGAAAAGAGAACCGAGAAAGATTCCGATAAACAAAAGAGAACCATTATCCGCATAATAGGACTCATATTCCTGCTGGCGGATTCCGGAAGTTATCCATGAGTTTTCTGACAAGCCTCCGTTTTTCTTCAAGTCTTTAACAACCTCCATTACCGGGGTTCCAAAATCAATCTTATCTGTCTCCGAACCGGTAATATCCAGACCAAGATGAAGTGTCAGATCCTCTCCCGCAGGAGCAGAAGAAACGCCTTTATACATTTCTGTACGCATCTCGTCAAATTTCTTAAAATCTTCATCTGTAACAACCAGCACTGCATTATCACTGACTGCATCTTCGCCACAGGTCAGGGGATTCTTATCCAGCCATTTTTTCACTGTAAATTCTGTCTCATCAACAGTAACTGAATCTTTCTGCACAGCTGAAGGATACCATGCAAAAATTTCACCATCCTTAAGATTTGCAGAAATTCCTGTAAGTCTTTCATATTCTGCCTGATTCAAAAGAGAAAGTACCAGTACCGAATCAGAATTTCGAATAGTATTTGCTGGTTTTATCAGAATCTGATCACCGTTTTTGCTGCATACGATATCCAGATAGATTTCCTCCACAGACTTTTCTACCGGAACTTTATTATCCGCAATAGCTTTTTCAAAAGCCTCTATTGCGGTCTGACATTCATCTTCGCTTATGCTGGTAACAGACATATCAACATCATACGGATAGCGATTCAGCATAATATCATTCATTCCGAAATAAATGGAAACTGTCATGGAAATCATAAGCAGAACACCTGTACTTAGTATACAGATACTTGCCAGACCGATTGCGTTCTGCTTCATTCGATAAAGCATTCCCGATATGCTGATAAAATTTCCAGTCCTGTAATAAAAACTCTTTCTGAGTCGGAGAAACTTCAGAATCACAATACTTCCTGCGGTAAAAAGCAGATAAGTCCCTGCCATAACAAGAATAACAGCAAGAAGAAATATCGTAATTGCCTTAATTGGAGATTCAGTCGTAACCGCAAGGTAATAACCTGCGCCAAGGCAAATAAAACCAATCAATGCCATAAGCCATTTTGCTGCCGGCTCTTTTTCTCCGGTATTATTACCGCGAAGTAATTCTACCGGACGGCTTAAATGAATTTTCGCAAGATTCAGAAACAGAATCATCAAAAATATGATGCCAAACATGAACAGACAGGTAAAAATCCCCTTTACTGAAATATAAAATCCAAGCACTGAAGGGATATGAAGCAGCTTTAACAACAAAAGAAGTGCCAGCTTACTTCCAATAATTCCGACTGCAATACCGCCGGCAAGTGAACCTATTGAGGTAATGATCGTTTCAAGAAACATTACGATTCCAATGTGATTTCTTTCCAGTCCAAGAATATTATAAAGACCTATCTCTTTCTGCCTTCTCTTCATTAGAAAACTATTACTGTAGATCAGAAAAATAATACAGAAGATCTCTACGACTATCTCTCCTGTAAACACGATCATACGCACTTCATCCGCCTGACGCACTGCCTGATCCAGTGTCGGGCAGTCACGCAGAAATTCCATCATATAAATCATTGCAATACAGAAAATACAGGTGATTATGTATGGAATATATGTGCTTTTGTTGTTTCGGATATTCTGTTTTGCAAGTCTGGAAAAAATTCCCTTATGCATGCTGCTCACCACCTGTCGTAAGTATCGTAAGCGTATCCGCGATCATCTGATACATTTCCTGACGTGATTTACTGCCTTTGTATATCTGATGAAAAACTTCTCCGTCTTTGATGAAAAGAACTCTGGACGCATGGCTGGCTGCCTGTGCACTGTGTGTGACCATGAGGATTGTCTGTCCCTCTGCATTGATTTCACCAAATACGGAAAGAAGTGCTGATGCCGCCTTTGAATCAAGTGCGCCCGTCGGTTCATCCGCAAGAATCAGTTTGGGATTCGTGATCAACGCCCTTGCAACAGCAGCACGTTGTTTCTGACCACCGGAAACTTCATATGGAAATTTATCCAGAAGCTCTGTGATCTTAAGAACCTGCGCAATCGGGCGGATTTTCTGTTCCATCTCACGATAATCTTCTCCTGTAAGAACAAGTGGAAGATAAATATTATCTCTCAGGCTGAAGGTATCCAGCAGATTAAAATCCTGAAAAACAAATCCAAGATTTTTCCTTCGGAATGCTGATATTTCTTTTTCTGTAAGGTATACGATATTTTTTCCTTCCAGAAGAACCTCTCCGGATGTCGGACGATCCAGAGACGCAAGAATATTCAGCAAGGTTGTCTTACCGGAACCAGATTCCCCCATAATCGCGACAAACTCACCTTCCTCTACAGAAAATGTAACATTTGAAAGCGCCTGTACCTTGTTTCCCCCGAAACGTGTACTGTATATTTTTTTGATATTTGTAACTTCAAGCAAAGCCATAAATGGGGCTCCTTTCTTTTAATTGATACCGTAAGTATAAGGATTTTTTACGGCTTCTGCCATCGAAACAGGTTACATTATATGAAAAAACCTTACATTTCTGTAAGGTTTCGTGTCACTTAAATATTAGCAGGTTTCCTCTAAAACGTGTAAAAAAACTCTAGAGCGTGTCTGAAAAAGGCTTTCTGCAAGATGTGCGTCACAATTTGTGGGATATTTTGCCCGGATGAGGGCGCCGTAGTGGGCTACGGCAACTGAATTCGGGTGAAATATCCCGCAAAGTGGGGCGTGCAGATTGCGGGAATGATTTTTCAGACACGCTCTAATACATATTCAAATCTTCAACTGAAAATTCAAGAAATACTTTCGTTCCTTTTCCTTCCGTAGAAGTTATATAAAGACGATGTCCCAGTTTGCGCATAATCTTGTTGCTGAGATACAGTCCGATACCTGTTGCGCGGTTATCATCCCGTCCGTTTACTCCGGTGTAGCCTTTTTCGAAAATTCGCGGAATATCTTCTGCACGAATACCAATTCCGGTATCTTCAATGACCAGTGTAAGGTTTTCTACTTTATTGCAGTCATCATTTCCTATCGAAATGCTTACATCATCTGTGTCCAGAGATAATTTTTTCTCCAGATAAATTCTGATTCCTCCGGTCCGGGTATATTTCAGGGCATTGGATAAAATTTGTCCGATCACAAATCCCAGCCATTTTTCATCCGTCAGAACATCCTGCGAAATACTTTCATAAGTAAGTGTGAGTTTCTTTGAGACAAAAATTCCTGCATATTTATGAATCTGATCACGTATGATCCGGTCAAGAGAACAACGGGAAAGTTTGAGATCCGAAGACATATCCTCTGTCCTTAGATAACCAAGAACCATCTCCACATACTGCTCAATTTTAAAAAGTTCCGAAAGTTTCTCTTTATTTTCCTCAGGACTCTCCTGAAGCAAAAGTCGCAGTGCAAAAATCGGCGTTTTGATCTGATGTGCCCACATCGTATAATAATCTTTCATGTCTTCAGATGCCTTCTGGCTGGCATTCTCCACATCGATACGCATCTGATTTAACTGCTGCATAATTTCCTGTTGGAATCTTTCATACTGACCGACAGGAGAATCCATCTGTGAAAGATTGATATCCGGTGCAGCTGCAATCAATTCCAACTGTTCTACCTTTTTCCTGTATCTGTAAAATCCGTTCAGACACGCACAAATACCAGTTATTAACCAGAAAACAGTAACATACACCATCGGTTCAATCGGCAGCTGATAAAGAAAAAAAATTATTTCTGCAAGCATTACAGGAAACAATTGCAGAATGATATAGAATTTAATTTTGCTTATATAATCCAGAAAAAGTTTCATAAAAAATCCTTTTATTTATACTGTCGTCTTATACCATATATCCAAGGCCTTTTTTGGTAATGATAAATTCTTTCAGTCCTTCTTTTTCCAGTTTCCTGCGCAGGCGGGTAATATTCACAGTCAGCGTATTATCATCAATAAAGCTGTCACTCTCCCATAGTTTCGTCATAATCGCATCTCTGGAAACAACCTTTCCGGCATGCTCCATCAATATTTCCAGAATGCGAAGCTCATTTTTCGTAAGATCAATATCGTTTCCATTCCACGTCAGTGTACAGCGGGAAGGACTCAGAACAACCCCTTTATATTCCAGAACATTTCCCGGAGTTCCAAAGGAATATGTGCGGCGCAGAATCGCCTGAATTTTGGCAGTCAGTACATCCATATCAAATGGTTTTGCAATAAAATCATCTGCGCCACGACTCATTGCCATAACCATATTCATATTATCTGCCGCCGAAGAAATAAAGATAACCGGAACCTGAGAAATTCTGCGTATTTCTTCACACCAGTGAAAGCCATTATAAAAAGGCAGCTTCAGATCCAGCAGGACGAGCTGGGGATCTCTGCGTACAAATTCCTGTATAATATTGGAAAAATCCTCCGCACAGGATACATCATATCCCCAGGACGAAAGATTCTTTTTCAGTACTTCTGAGATGATCTCATCATCCTCTACGATAAAAATACGATACATAGTTATCCCTTCCCTCTGTTCCACCCACTGCTTATTGCTCTCCGCAAATGCAGCAGGTGACTAGATTCATTTAAAAAGCACTCATGAATCTCTATCTGATAAAATGTGTGAATGCATGTTCTTCCTTTTCCGGAAGTCCAAACTGCTTTTTACCAAGTTCGATACTCTTCATCAGAAAAGTCATATTTCTGGCGAGTACACGCATGGTCTGCTTTCCTTCTTCATCCCTGTCAGCTTCTCCCAGTTCGCGTCCATGTATGCAATTCCAGTACTGGCTAGCCGCAATCGGCATGTTTGATATGGTAAAATACTTGTTCAGCTCATCAAAAGTCGCTGAACAGCCTCCACGTCTTGCACAGACCACGCTTGCGCCCACTTTCATTGTTTTATCAAAAGATGTGCTGAAAAACAGTCTGTCAAGGGTGGCAATCAGTGTAGCATTCGCTGAAGCAAAATATACCGGACTGGCAACCACAATTCCATCTGCTTCTTCAAATTTCGGTGCCAGTTCATTCACCACATCATCAAAAACACATTTGCCAAGTTCCACACAACGTCTACAGGCAATGCATCCTCTTACATCTTTATTGCCTACCTGTACAATTTCCGCTTCTACACCTTCTACTTCGAATACTTTTTTCATTTCTTCTAATGCAATAAATGTATTTCCTTTTGTTCTCGGGCTGCCGTTGAGCATTAATACTTTCATTATGTACCTTCCTCTTTTCGTTATTTTTTTGCTCATTCAAAAACTCC
This sequence comes from Blautia luti, assembly GCF_033096465.1. NCBI lineage: Bacteria > Bacillati > Bacillota > Clostridia > Lachnospirales > Lachnospiraceae > Blautia > Blautia luti. The sequence continues at coordinate 2,730,256 of NZ_AP028156.1, forward strand.
TTATTATTCTGGATTTCATAAAAAATGTTTTTCTTATCTATTTCCATCTCTAGAATCAGAATTTATAACTGTTCTCTCACTAACATTAAAGCATATCCCAGAAGATTGTTGCCTTTCCATTTGCTTCGCTCAAACCTGTTTGGATCACCCATGGATAAACCTATTCCCCAGATTTGATCTCTTACTGCGCATTCAGCTAACACAGCATCCCCTGTATCAACAAGTTGTCGTTTTAATTCTGCATTTTGACTGAATTTCGCTTTTAATCCCTCATAAACAATAATCTGCCTTACACCATTCCAGACATTTTCATCATAGGCATGTACTTTACGACCTAATTTCTTAATCTCTGCAACATTATCTGTATGAAGTATGTTATCAGCTATTTCTTCATCATGAAAGCGATATGCCTTCTGATACATCATAAACTGCTCCATTGACGAAAAATCTATTCCGTTGACTGTGAAATGACTAAGATACCAGTTACTTAAATAGCCATTTTCTTCATCTGGGTTATGGAAACATATAACGTTCATTACATTTCACCTGCTTTCTTTTTATAAAATCATTTAATTTAGATAAACTACTGTTCTAATTTTCCCTACGGATTTGCACTACTCACTGGTTTTTCCAGTTGCACAGTGTGTGCCTTTAAAGGCTTCATATTATGAGGTCTTTTTCTTTTTTCCAAAATAGAAATAGCTTTTCACATATCCGCCCTTTACCCGTTACTGAAAACTTATAAAAAGTTATAAACTTCTATGTTTCATTCCTACTTCAACGAGTATGCTTTTGATGATATAAATATCTATCTACTCACAAGTTCTTGTACTCTCCATAGGCGTAAATTCCGGACTAACGTATCCGTACATATTTGCATTAACGTTTCAATGTTAGCTTGCAAATTTTTCTCCATAAGTCTTGAGATTTATAGATGCCTGGAAATCTCTGTCAATCATATTCCCACACTCACATCTATAAAATCTGTCAGATAACTTCAAATCTTTTTTGATATTCCCACAACAGCTGCAAAGCTTTGATGATGGATAAAACCGATCAGCCACAATAAGCTGAATCCCTTTATCACTGCACTTATATTCAAGCTGTTTTCTAAACCAAAAAAATCTCTGTTCCTGGACTGCTTTGGATAAATGTCTGTTTTTCATCATTCCGCTGACATTCAGATCTTCAATACATATAAATCTTGGTTTTCGATTTATGATCTCAGATATGGTCTGATTCAAATAGTTTTTACGGATATTTGTTAATCTGTGATCTCGTTTTAATAAAAGTTTTTCCTTTTTGATTACATTATTTGTTTTACAGTAACTTTCTCCTTTTTTATTTTTCTCGTAAGAACGAGAGATACTACGCTGTAATCTGCGTTTCTGTTTTTCTAATTTCTTTATTTTCTGACTCTTATTGATGTTCTTATACTTAGTTCCATCAGAGCAGACAGCCAGTTCTTTGATTCCCAAGTCTATACCGACTCCGTCATCATTAAGTATTTCCCTACAGTCAGGAAATTCTACACATACACTGATCCACCAGTTCAATCCGTCAAAGGATATTCGCGGATTCATATATTTAGCATTTGTCGGAATTCGTCCATGTTCTGCAAGTCTTACCCAATTCATTTTTTGTTTATTGGCTTTCCTGCTGGAGGAAAAGCCCTCAAATTTAACGTGGGTATTACTAAATCGTATCTTAACGTTGTCCTGATAGAACTTCGGCATTGACCTCTTTTTTGACTTGAATCTCGGGAATTTCTGCAAACCCCTGAAAAAGTTCTTATAAGCAGTACAGGCATCTTTGATCGCCTGTTTTGTTACATTATTTGAAATATTCAATAACCATGCATATTCATCAGAATGTCTAAGCTTTGTAAATTCTTTTCTGAGTTCTGCATCTGAAATGAATTTTCCGCCTTTTTCATAGTTTTCTATTTCCCTGGCCAAAGCCCAGTTATAGGCAAATCTTGAAGCACCGGCGTACTGAAACAACTTAGTTTTCTGCACGTTATTTGGTATCAACATTACTTTTATGGCTTTTACCATCTGTTTCCTCCTGTATCAATTCCCGGATAAGTTTCTTAGCTTTGTTTGCTCGTTTTCCTTGTAATTTGCAACTGAATACAGTAATTATCTGAACCAGATCTTCAACAAGTTCCTGCTGTTCGGACTTTTCAGTATTATCAATAATCTCAATCTCACAATTATAAAGTGAAGCGATATATTCTATCAACTCAAAACCAAATCGCGGTAACCGATCTTTATACAAAATAACAACCTTTTCAACCTGATTTTGAGATATTAGCCTAATCAATTCCTGGAGCCCTTTTTTCTTATAATTAATTCCGGAACCGATATCACTTATTATCTCAAACGGCTGTCCTTTTGCCAGAAGATATGTTTTAACATTATCAATCTGTCGTTCCAGATCATCTTTTTGTTTATGACTGGAAACACGACAATATCCAATTGTAATGCGGTTTTTAGGCTTTACATTTATTACCTGGTTGAGTTGCTCATCAGAATAATATCTATAGCCACTTACTGTAGTATGATGCGGATGAAGTTTTCCATTGGCATCCCAATTTCGTAATGTCTGGGCAGATACGCCTATAATTTTTGAAAATTCATGTATAGAATAATATTTACTCAAAGTATCAACTCCTTTCAATAATATTCTACTCTAATATCTTATAAAACTCAACATATACTTATATGATTTTATAATTTATATTTAACTGTTAATTTTCTCCTGATAGAGCAACTGATCATGCAATGTTTATAGTAAAATGCTATCTCCTTCTTCTGATAATCTTTACAATTCCAAAGATCAGCAACAGAATCACCCCAACAGCCACAATACAGATTCCCACAATCGCTATGGCAAATTTATTCGGATGTTTTACCAGATTTATGATGTTTTTGCTGTTGTCTACAACTTTTCTTTCGTGTGTTGTATTATAATATTCCGGCACATTTGCAATTCCGTCTTTGTCTGTGTCTTCAAAGGATTGCATGTATTCTGCGATTGCAGCCCAGGCTTTCAGTTCTTTTTTTCCATCCATGACTGCATAATCTTCCAGGTTCTCTATGGGATTGCCGTCTTTATCCTTAGGGACGATGGATATCAGTCCATAGGATTTGTCCAGAACAGAACCCAGCATACGGCCTGTGTACAGGTCGGTGACAACATGATACAATTTATCGTCCTGTATTTCTTCCCTTTCCCCGTCCTTGCCTGTCAGATAACAGTCTGTTACTTTATTTAAGATCATGCGGTGGGGATTATAGGTGAAATTCATTCCACTGCAATATAATCTGGCTATTGTCATAAAATCTGAAATTGAGGCATCTACCTCTGCCACTGTTTTCAGTTCTTTTCCCGTTAAATATGCACTGATCAGAGGATAACCTGCAAGTCCGTCCTTTCCTGTTCCCAGCGAGAAGGAATTATATACCTGCTCCACTGTTATATCGCCTTTTGTATAAGTATCTCTTACAGTTCCGGCAGGTACGATTGCAACATCTACTTTTTCTCCGTCAGAGTCTCCTGTATTCTCTACTGCATATACATAAGCATCTGATATGATATCTCCCAGATTTAACTCCTCATGCTTTGTTTCCATCTCACTGAGGCTGTTAAATTCAATGTCATTCTCTGCCAGAATTTCCTCTCTGGTGTAACCAAAATTGGAAAGATAATTGGTGTCAACAGTATCTGACAATTCATCTATTTTCTTCTGTGTGGCTTCATCTGCCTTGATTTCATCCGTAACCGGAACAAGCTCATAGGTATCAGGTTCCCATCGTCCATTCTCTTTCTGAGTCATGGAAAGCGTTCCCAGATTTTTCCCATATTCTCCACAGGATACGATGCAGGTATCTCCCTGCAGGATTGGTTCTGCCAACTGTGTGTGGGTATGTCCGCTGACGATCAGATCAATGTCCGGAACATTCTTTGCAAGGATTTCGTCCTCTGATACTTTTTCGTCCTCCCATGTTCCGCTGTGTGATACACAGGCGATCATGTCTACATCTTCGTTCTTCTTTATTTCCTCTACTGTTTCTCTGGCTGCTTCTGACGGATCTTTGAAAAGAAGCTCGCATGTAGGAGCGCAATCCAGAGAATCCTTGCCGAAAACACCCAGTACTGCAATCTTTACATCGCCTTTTTGAATTACCGTATAGTCTTTTACTCCATATGTCTGAAATGCTTCATAAATCTGTTTCTGCCCTTCACTAAGTCCGGCTTTTTTCATTTCATCCCAGTCCACATTACACACAACCATCCCGGGAAGGTTTTCGCCTGAACTGACTGCGGCGTTTAGCATATCTGCCAGGCCATCAGAGCCGTAATCAAATTCATGATTTCCCAGAGTTGTCACATCACAGCCCAGATATCCAAGCATCCGCAGTTCGGCGGCCTCAGTGTCATATACAGTCTGTATCAGAGTTCCCATGGAGAAGTCTCCGCCATCCAATATGAGTGTATCTGTATTCTCTTTCTCGTGCTCATTGATCAATGTTTTCAGCCGGGCAAACCCGCCGGTCTCCTGCTGTGTCCCGTCTACAATCGTTTGAAAGCTGTTCAAATGGGAATGCAGGTCATGGGTGAACAGGATATCCAGATGTTTTTGCTCCTCTGAGGCGTTTACCTGATATCCTGTCAGCCCTGAAACGCTCAGCATAAATATAAATATGAATGTGAATGCTTTTTTTAATAATTTCATAAAATTCTCCTGTAATATCAAAAATGGTTCCACAGTATCATTTATCTTCCTGCAGGATAATGATACCATGAAACCAATTTATAAAAAACCTAAATTATCTTTCATCTCCCACAAAGAACAATGCCATTGTTCCCGGACCGGAGTGGGCGCCGATGGTGGCTCCTACCTGGTTCATGATGATGGTGTTGATCTGGTATTTCTCTTTTACTTTCTCTGCTACGTAGTTGGCTTCGTCTTCGCAGTCGCCGTGGCTGATGAAGATGGTGTGGCAGGTGTCGTGGTAGCTGCCTATCTTCTCATCCATGAGTTTTACCAGTTCCTGAAGGGATTTCTTACGGCCGCGAACTTTACCAATGGCAGTGAGTTTTCCGTCATTGTCCACATGGAGGACCGGTTTGATGTTCAGCATGCTTCCTACCACTGCAGTAGTTCTGGAAACGCGGCCGCCGCGGTACAGATGATTTAAGTCATTGACTGTGAACAGATGTACTATGTGAAGCTTATTCTCTTCTGCCCATCTGGCTACGGTTTCTATATCTTCGCCCTGCTCTTTCTTCTCCTGTGCAAGATAGACCAGAAATCCCTGACCGAGGGATGCTGCGAGAGAATCTATGACGATGATCTTGCGGTCCGGGTATTCTTCCATCAGTTCCTCTGCTGCGATGCGGCAGCTGTTGTATGTACCGCTTAGTCCGGAAGAGAATGCAATATGAAGAATATCTTTGCCTTCCTTCAGGTATGGTTCCAGCAGTACTCTGGCGTTCTCCGGGTTTACCTGTGCGGTGGTCGGCATGGAGCCGTTTCGCATTGCTTCATAGAATTCATGTTCCGGGAGGAAATTTCCGTGTGTATAGTTCTTTCCGTCCATGGCGTAGCTAAGGTACATACATCCTACACCGTGCTCGGTGAGGTATTTCTCTGGAAGGTCTGAATTGTTGTCTGTGGTGATCACATATTCGTTCATATTGTCTGTCCTCTTTTTTCTGAATTTTCATATAACTATGTATAGTATAGCATCAAATTTTTTCTCTCACAACTATATTTACATTAATTCACAACCATTCTTCTTTCAAACCGTTACATCTGACAAGAAAAAAAGTACAGAACAATCGGAAATGACTGTTCTGTACTTTTGGTTATAAATGTTCTGCCATTACTTTGTCTTAACTGATTTTGCTTTTGACCAGGTAGAATAGTATTTTGTTTTGCCTGATGTTTTGTATGTACGGATCCGTACATAATATTTTTTCTTTTTTCCTAAACGTGAAATCGTTTTGGAAACAGTTTTGGAAGAAGAAATCGTAACGGTTTTGGCATTCGTGACATGCTCTCTCCACTTAAATCTTACAGATTTTGAAGTAGGGGCTTCCTGCTCGATTGCCCTTCAGGGCAAAGCTAAAACAGGCTATCCCCGCGTGTCCCGCGGTTCTTTTTTATCCGGTTACGGATCTTTTCTGTACTATTATGCACATTTTTTATATATTCTTTTTCCTTCTTCCAGAATATTGACCGCCGCATTCACATCCCGGTCCATCCGGTTTCCACATTCGCATAGGTATGTCCGTTCTGATAATGCCAGCTCTTTCTTCTTATGTCCACATACGCTGCATATCTTACTGGATGCAAAATGTCTGTCTACTTTTATCAGATATTTTCCACGTTCTTCCAGCTTATATCCAAGCATGGAAAGGAACTGACCGTATCCGTTATCCTGTATCCCTTTTCCGAAATGCAGGCCTCCGGCTATCCCCTTCAGGTTCAAATCCTCCACACATACCGCGTCATAGTCTTCTGCAAGGCTGTGACTGAGCTTATGCTGGAAGTCCTTCCTCTGGTTCTTTACCTTTTCATGATATAATGCAATCTTTTTCTTCTGTTTCTGATAGTTACGGCTGCCCTTTTCACATCTGGAAAGCTTTCTCTGTTCCCGGGCAAGTTTTTTCTCTGCATTCCGGTAAAACATGGGATATCCGGCTCTTTCACCGGTAGAAAATACACACATCCCATGCATGGCAAAATCGATCCCAAGAAATTTTTCCGCCTGTCTTTTCTCCGCTGTTTGGTTTTCACAGTCGAACAGCAGGCTGCCAAAATATTTTCCGGACGGTTCCCTGCTCACAGTCACTGATTTCAGCTTCCATCCCTCCGGGATCATACGGTGGAGTTTTATTTTTACCGGCTGCATCTTTGGCAGTTTCAGGAACCTGTCCTGCAGACAGATATTCCCATTTACCATATTCGTTGTATAGGATTTCCGCGAATGTTTTTTTGATTTATAATGCGGAAATCCCACTCCCGGTTCCCGGAAAAATTTCCGGAAAGCCCCTTCCAGATTTAACTGTACATTCGCCAGCGCAAGAGAATCTACCTCTTTCAGCCATGGATATTCTTTTTTATATCCGGCCGGCGTATTTTTCAGCATCTTTTTTTCTTCCTGATAATAACGGATCTTATCCGCAAGCATCCGGTTATAGAGAAAACGACTGCAGCCGATTGTCTTCTCTATCTGGGCTATCTGTTCTTTATTTGGATAGATCCTTATTTTTACTGCCCGGTTTATCTTTCTCACCCTGACTCTCTATATACTGATGGATTGTTTCAACAGGTACTATATTTCAAAAATTTCTTTTGTTCTCTCTGACATCTTATCGTCCAGCATCTTTCTGCTATATTTCATAACCAGAATCAAACAAAAACACTGAATGAGAATTATTATCTAAACTCATTATGTACACTCACTTATTGCTTATTTCGACCATCCAATTTTCAAGAGCATATTGTTCTTTTTCTATTATAATATATTTATTGTATCAGAACAAGTGTTTTTGTGATTTTTTATGAATTTGAGCAGACATGCTGTTACTGTTCAAGGGTTAGCTGGACTTGAGAAAACCGATGGTGTAGACTGATAACAGTCAAAGCCATCGGTTTTCTTTATCCAAATATTCTGGACACTCTGTCATATATATTTGCCGGATCTTCAAGGCGCATCAAAACAAGCATGCTCATGCATTGGCAGAGATAATCGATGCTTTCGAAACTTCTGAATGTCACGGCCTGCGCCTGTTTCCGCTTATAATTCCTTAGAAGCCTTTCGGCTTCATTATTCGTGGCAGGTACCCGGATATCATGCAGGAACAACAGATGGTTGTGCATGTATTTCTCCATTCTCAGGAATAAATTGTACCCGTCTTTATAATAATCATTTGCCGGAATGTCTTCATATTCTTTCCGGGCAGTTTCCAGTATCTCACGGTATCGTTTTTCGAATCCGGAGACTATTTCCGGATCTGGCCCGTGTGGCTGCCGGCATCCATTTCGGAAGTGGACCATTTCCTGCACCAGTGCATGCATTTTTTTATTCCAGGTACGGTCTGGTTCATTCTCCATGCTGGCTTTCAGATACCGCAGTACATGGGCAAGGCATTCCTGATGATCTGCTCCATAATTATAAAAGGTAATATCATGGTCATGGACAAGGATCCCCTGATAGTCTTCTGTAACCGTACCCTTTACTCCTTCGTGTCCCTTTTTCTCGCGGGCAAAGTACAGGGCTTTTCCGTCCGGGGTTGCACAGACATATACCTGGCAGCTCTTTCCGTTTTCCCTGGCATTTGTACAATCCGTATGCATAACAGGGGAAAGCAGCATATCTGCATAGGCAGACCTGCGTTCAGGCTCAGTTTTTAAAGCAAACTCCCGGTTTAGTCTGCTTATCATGCCTTTGGAAATATTCAGTTTTCCACCCGTCAGGTCGGACAGAAAAGCTCTGCTCTTATCAATGGATGTACAGCAGTCATTGTTCAGAAGGAACAGAAAAGCCCGTATGCTGCCATCATAATTCACATCATCGATAACTCCATCTGGAAATGCTGCATGTGCACGTTCTCCCGTATGACTGTTATAATAAACATCTGCATGATATTCCATTACATTCAGGACCATACGGATACTTACCATCTGCTTTATGATGGTCCTGGCAGTCTTTTTAAAAGCACAGTCTTCGAGCACTTCTTCAGGTGGAGGAAGGAGGATAACTGGCTGCGTAGGCTCCTGCCTTTTCCGGCAGTGCCCTTTGTGGCCAGGCTGCCCGCCTGGTTTTCTGCCTGTTTTTTCCCTGTTGTTTGTGATCTTTTTACGTCGTACTGCTTTTGAAGAAGGAATAGAAGAGTTTTCATAATCGCGGTTGATCTGTGCCCGTAGTTTCAGATTCTTTCCCTGTTCTTCTTCCAGTCTGGATGCCGCTTCATAAAACTGATGTCTGAAAACGGCTGCTTTATCCAGTGCATCATCTCTTTGCTTTTCTGCATTCAGTGCACGGATCTCCATTTTTCGGAGTTCCTGCGCGGACCTTTTTTGTGCCTTTTCAAACTCTCGGAGCATATCCTCCAGTACCTGAAGCCAGTAATTGCGCACACGGATCGTTTCTTTGTGCGCATCTGCAAGTTCTTTTTTCAGCTTCTCAATCTTATGTTCATAAACGTTGTACTCTTTCTGATGAAGTTCTTCTAACTGGATATATCTTTCGCCAGATTCCAGTTCTTTGTTTCTGCGTTGTGCAGCTTTCAGCCGACACATGAGAGTGATATGATCATAAGTATCAGGCATACGTTTTCCTCCGGTACAGTCCTGCTAAACACTGCTGACGATATCTGTGATCTTTGAGATATGATCCTCGAGATATTCGATCAGCTCTTTCTGTTTCTGGATGAATTCCTCCTGGATCTCGATCTGCCTGAGATAGCCGTCAAGAAGTTCATCACGTTTTTTTAGTTCCTGTATAAAATCAATCTCCATAAAAACAACCTCTCTTTCTTGAAAAAAGTATAGCAGAAATGCAGAAAAAAGCGAATTCCCGGAAATGACCCATTGGGCAATCTGACTGTGGATAAATCTCCATTATAAGATTAAAAATGAGCAGATATAAGGCCTCTGTCTGAAAGAATGGATAAGATTCGGTGTATAACTTTTGTGAAAAAGAACAGCAGAAAAAACTATAAACACAGTTTTTTCTGCTGAAGATAATTATCCACAAAATAGAAAAAATAATTTCGTCACTTTTTACAATGACTTATACACACCTTTGAACAGTAACGACATGCTCGAATGTGCAATTCATCCCATCACCTATAGAGGGGAGGGAATTCTTGCTACGGTTGTTAAACCTTTTCTTTTCATTGTCCTTTTCTCCTGTTATTTTTACTTTTTCATAGATTCCATTATTCTTTCACCAATCACTTCCACGGGATACAGCTCCAGATCCCGGAAAATAATTTCCATCACCCCTTCCTGAAGATTCACTGCATACATATAGGAAAGAATCCCGCACAGATTTTCTTCCAGCCAGCCCAAGACTGTATCCAGTTCATGCTGTTTGTAATTTCCATCTGCCGAATAAACCTGAAACCCCTTTAACTTCCCGGCTTTCGAATATCCTGCCGGTAGGATCCTCTGGTACACCTTTTCCTTATAACAGTAAATCTGTCCCTTTATACAGCTGTCTTTTATTTTCAATACACATCCCGAAAAGCCCCAGTCAGACCATTTCCGCTGTCTGTCAGTATCATAAAATCTGGTCTGATAGAACAGCTGAACTTCTTTTTTACCGCAAAAGTACTGACGTACACTGTCACAGATCAGATTTTCACCATATCCTGCCAGTTCCGGCAAAAGACTGACTGTCTTTCCATCAACATCAGCTGTTGCCTTTGGCATATTTCTTTTAAAAAACACTGCACGACTTCCTTTCCTGCTTATTTGTAAATTCTCATAGGACATGCCTTTCTTTTTCTTATTGTATCGCTCTATCTGATACAAGTACAGCAGAATTTATTTTTCTACTGCCTTTATGGCTTCCTGCAGCTGATTGTCTTCTTCATGAGTAATCTCGTCTTTATCTTTATTTAGAAGGCTGGTATCCAGGGAAACTTCTATGTCCGGTTTGATCCCTATTTTGTTGATGTTGTTTCCTTTTGGAGTGTAGTAGTTGGCGATGGTCAGTTTGATGGCACTTCCGTCTGAGAGCTGACGGATGGACTGTACCACTCCTTTTCCATAAGTAGTTGTACCTACGATGGTTCCGATTCCATAGTCCTGTACTGCACCGGCAAAAATCTCCGATGCGCTGGCGCTGTTTTCATTTACCAGGACTGCAAGTGGAATCTGGAGTTCATTTTTGCCATCACAGGTTTGTTCTTCTCTGTTTCCGTCTTTATCCTCTGTATATACGATCAGGCCTTCCGGCAGAATCTCTCTGAGTATCTCGCATACAGAGTCCAGAAGACCTCCCGGATTGTCCCTAAGATCTACGATCAGACGTTTCATTTCCTGTTCATCCAGATTCTGAAATGCCTCACGATACTGCTCGCAGGTCACGCCTTTAAATTCTGTAATACGGATATAACCAATCTGGTCATCCAGCATTTCATGGAATACAGAGGGCAGTTCCACATCGGTTATGGAAACTTTGATCTTCATGGGTTCTTCCACATTCTCTCTGTGGACAGTAAGCACCACGCTTTCTTTGTCTGAATTCCGGATCATATCTGCCACATCAGAAACTGCTGTATCTGTAATATCTTCCCCGTCAATGGCGCTGACGATATCATCTTTCTTCAGGCCTGCCGCTTCCCCGGGACCGCCCTCATAGCATTCTACGATCCGTATCCCTCCTTCTTTGTTCTTCTCCATGGAAATTCCAATTCCCTGATAAGTTCCCTGATTGGAGGTGTTTTCTTCTTCGTATTCTTCTGCTGTATAATATCTGGAATAAGGATCATCCAGGCCGTAGATCAGTCCTGTATAAAGACCTTCTTTTAATTTCTCCTGATCCTTATCTCCCAGATAAGACTCATCAATGATTTTCTCCAGTGCTGCCAGTTTCACGGTACACTTTCTGTCACTGAGCACACTTTTCCCGCCTGTGTAATTCACACCATAAAACACTCCTGTTCCCAGTACTGCCACAACAAGGCCTCCCGCAAGGGTGCCTTTCCAGAATTCTTTATTTTTCATGTTTATTCTCCACTTCTTTATAAAGAAACAGCCGTCGGTAAAATCCGGCGACTGCTTTTGTACTATACTCTTAAATGTTTTCTGGTTGTAAAGAAACTTCCGATCAGACCGATTCCGATTCCAAGTCCGAGACTGATAGGAAGCAATGTCTGATAAATCTGCCATACAGGAATGAAATCCACCACTCCGCTGAGCACATTAAATTTCGTGAGAATATAGGATACTGCTCCATTATAACAGAAATACAGACCGATCAGCGGAACAGCCGCTCCGATAACGCCCAGAACAATTCCCTCCAGAACGAAAGGTGCCCGGACAAACGCATCAGTAGCTCCTATATATTTCATGATTCCAATCTCATCCTTACGTACAGCAATACCTACTGACACAGTATTACTGATCAGGAAAATGGAAATAACCAGAAGCAGCACAATGATCGCAATGGAAACATAGGAAACCAGTTTGTTTACATTTCCCAGCGTCTTCGCAGCTTCTTCCGACTGGTTGACTTTTCTTACATGTTTCAGTTCCTGTATATAAGAAACAAGTTCTGTCTGTTTCGTGATGTCATTCATATATACACGGTAGTTCGCTGAATTGGCAAGCGGATTATCGTCCTTGAATCCATCTGCCGCTTCTGATCCCTGGAAATACTGATCTTTATATTCCTGCCATGCATCATCTGCTGACTGGTACTCGATCTTCTCTACTTCCGGACGGGCTTTAATCTTTTTCCCGATGGCTTTGATCTGCTTATTTGTAGTTTCCTCATCAAAGAATACGGTGATGGGTACTTCCTGCTCTACTTTATGTGCAATGTTATTGACATTATTTACAATAGAAAAGAAAATCCCGAACAGAAAAATGCAGGCAGCCATGGTAATAATGGAAGCCAGGGAAAACATCCAGTTTCTTTTGATATTTTTGACACCCTGTTTCAGGGTGTACCAGATTGTACTAGGCCTCATGATATTCTCCCTCTTTCTCGTCACTTATAATGGAACCTTCGTGCATGGTCACAACTCGTTTACGCATGGCGTTTACGATTTCTTTGTTATGTGTAACAACCACTACTGTGGTTCCTCTGTCGTTGATCTGTTCCAGAAGTTTCATGATCTCTTCGGAAGTCTTCGGATCCAGGTTTCCGGTTGGCTCATCTGCCAGAAGGATATCCGGGCGGTTTACCAGAGCTCTGGCCAGTGCTACTCTCTGCTGTTCTCCTCCGGATAACTCATCCGGATTGGATTTATATTTACCGGCAAGTCCTACCTCCTGAAGAACTTCCGGAACCCTTTTACGGATGACGCGGGTAGGTCTGTTTACCACACGCTGGGCGAAAGCTACGTTCTCGTATACGTTTCTGTCTTTCAGAAGACGGAAATCCTGAAATACTACCCCGAGTTTACGGCGGTATTTGGCTACTCGTCTGTGTTTCATTCCTTCAAGGCGCTCTCCGCTTACAGTGATCTGGCCGGATGTGGAATCCAGTTCTTTCATAAGAAGCTTCACCAGGGTTGTTTTTCCTGATCCGCTGTTTCCTACTATAAATACGAATTCACCTTTATCTATATGTAAGTTCACATGGTTCACGGCCGGAAGCCCGGGTCCGTAGGACTTGCTTACATCTACAAGGTCTATCATGTATGTTTCCTCCAAATGGTTAATGTTTTCGTAATATTATTGTAATATACGTTTCCGATTTGTGCAAGAGGGTGTTTTCAGGTTTCATAGAATGTTCATACTTATTGACGTTCACTCCGTGTTCCTACACAACCCGAATTTTAACTATACACTGTTGCAGAGAATTTGTAAAGAGCAGATATCTGACAGCAATAATGCCTGCCGTAAAAAACGGCAGGCATCTGGTAGACAAAGTTTCTTTTTTTAGTTGTTCAAAACGTCTCTTTTCCGCTAAAATACGGCATCAGTACTCCAATGTTTCCATATATTTCATATACCGTACTACCATCAGCGCGATCTTGAATGTGATGGCATCTTCGAATACACGGAGGTCAAGCCCTGTGCTTTTCTGAAGTTTATCGAGACGATAAACCAGAGTGTTTCTATGGATGTAAAGCTGTCTGGAAGTTTCGGATACGTTGAGACTGTTCTCGAAGAATTTGTCAATGGTAACAAGAGTCTCTTCATCGAAATCGTCAGGGGACTTGCCGCCGAAGATCTCCTTTATGAACATTTTACACAGCGGGATCGGGAGCTGATAGATCAGACGTCCGATTCCAAGTGAACTGTATGCAATAACCTCTTTATCCCCGAAGAAGATCTTTCCTACATCCAGTGCCATACGGGCTTCTTTATAGGAACGTGATACTTCTTTCAGTTCATTGACGATGGTTCCATATGCCATATGTGTTCTGCCGTCATTTCCCATGCCAAGTGTATCCAGGATCGTATGGGCAAGCTGATCCATCTCCGGATAGTTCTCGCCTTCATCCAGTTCTTTTACAATAATGATGCTCTTCTCATCTACTGCTGTAATAAAATCCTTGCTCTTGCCGCCGAAAAGGCTCTTCACGCTCTCCATGGAACTGTGGTCTTTCTCCTGAGGCATTTCCAGGATCATTACCACTCGGCGTACATCCGCTTCAATATGAAGTTTCTTCGCACGATTATAAATATCCACCAGAAGCAGATTGTCAAGGAGAAGGTTCTTGATAAAGCTGTCTTTATCAAACCGTTCCTTATAGGCTACGATCAGATTCTGGATCTGGAATGCTGCCAGCTTGCCCACCATATAAGTATCCTCATCATCACCGTGAGCAACCAGAATATATTCCAGCTGATAATCATCACAGACTTTAAAATACTGGTAGCCTTTTACAAGCTGACTGTCAGCCTGAGACTCTACAAAAGCCTGCACATCTGCTGATGCAATGGAAAAATCTGCAAATGTACTTGCAAGCACTTTCCCCTCTGTATCAATTACACAAAATTCTGTTCTTGAAATTTCTTTTAATCCTTCAAGAGTATTCTGAAGCACCTGATTCGATATCATCCAAATTCAATCCCTTCTCATCTATAGTGTTTGTTCTTCCGTTTTAACCATAAATCTTTATACCTGCAATACATTTTAATACAAATTCACCAAAAATAAAAGAGGAAAGATGAAAAAACTTACAATTTTTTGTATAACTTTTTTTATATTTTGCTCAGTTTTGTCCTATAAATTGACGCTTTTGATTATTTTTTCTCGATAAATCCTTCTCCATGTACTTCTCTTGCATCTGTAACGATCACAAATGCATCCGGATCGATCTTATCCACCTTTTCCTTCAACATGATAATTTCTTTTTTGTTCACTACACAGAAGAGCATCAGCTTATCCTGACCGGAATACATTCCTCTTGCATTGATTCCTGTGACTCCACGATCAAGGTCATTGATGATCATATCTGAAATCTCTTTTGGCTTTCCTGTGATGATATAGGCTGCCTTGGAAAATTTCAAACCTTCGATCAGTCCATCAGAAACCTTGGTCACCAGATATACTGCGATGATGGCATATAAAGCTTTATGAACACCGAACACATACATTCCCACAAGCACAACCATTGCATCGATCACTTGCATGATCTGTGCAATGGAATAATGTTTCAGGAATTTCTGGATAATAGCAGCCATCATGTCTGTTCCTCCGGTTGTTCCACCTCCCAGGAAAACCAGACCAATTCCTACCCCCTGGATCACACCACCGTACAATGCCGAAAGAAGCAGATCATTTCCTGCCAGATTCCATACCGGCTGGATGGCCAGCCATACAGAAAGGGAGATTTCACCCAGTATGGCTCTTTTTATAAAAGAAAATCCTCTCACCTTCCAGGCAATAACAAACAGTGGAAGGTTTAATACACAGTTTGTAACCCAGAGAGGTATTCCGCCTTCTATTAGATTCTTCGTCCATGCCTTAATAATAATGGCGATACCTGAAAAGCCCCCGGTTACCATTCCTGCTGCATCAAATACAGAATTAATAGCAAGGGACATCAAACCGGTTCCCACAATGATCATCAGATAATCCAGCCCTACCGGCTTTTTCCCATTTACTTTTAACATCACTTTTCCTCCATGCTATCACTTCATCACTGCGCTGTAATTATTTTTCTGTAAACTACAAGAACGGCAGCAATCCCTCAAGGACTGCTCCCGTTCTTATTTTAGCCTTATTTCTTCGGCTTATTGATAAAATCAACAAAATGATAGCTCTCCATTATCTGGAAATACTTTACGATCCTCGGATAAAGAGGCTCTGCTTTCTCTCCGAATTCCTCTTTCACCAGTGCCGCAATCTCTGCCACTGTTTTCTTACCATCAATCAGCGGCCAGATAAAAGTTCCGTTCTGATCCAGATGTATCTTCGTATATCTGGGTTTATTGAACAGTTTCTGCGCGATCGTATTGAACGCACCTTTATTTTCTATTTCCAACACCATTTTCCCTCTGATGTCCTCATGCCAGCGAAGCTGACCGGAACGCTCAGGAATCAGATCCAGATAATTGATCTGCTGCTCTTTCTTTTTATTATTTTTCATCAGGCTTTCTTCTTTTTCCAGATACTGAATTTCATCAGGAACAGGATCATAAGAACCATAATGATCACGCCGCCGGCATTTCCAAGGTTAAGGCTTCCGGAAAGATCGAATACACCACTTACGTTTACAACTGCAAGAATTGCAAGTAAGATACCTACAAGACCTTCACCGGCGATCATACCAGCACAATAAAGTGTACCGTCTGTTGCCTGTGCCTCTTTAGTCTTAGCATCAACGTTCTTTCTGCCGTCAACGAACATACGAACAACACCACCGATCATGATAGTAGCGTTGAGGTAGATTGGAAGGTAAAGACCGATAGCAAATGGCATAACCGGAATTCTTAAGATTTCCAGACCAATTGCAAGGAATACACCGATAAATACCAGTGTCCATGGAAGCTTGCCGCCCATGATACCTTCTACGATCATCTTCATCAGAGTTGCCTGAGGAGCAGGTACTTCTGCACTTCCGTATCCCCATGCAGTGTTCAGAAGATAAAGAACACCACCGATAGCAAGACCGGAAGCAACAACACCGATAAGCTCACCGATCTGCTGTTTCTTAGGAGTTGCACCAAGAAGATAACCTGTCTTTAAATCCTGTGAAGTATCACCTGCGATTGCTGCTACGATACAGATTACGGAACCGATAGCAATTGCTGCTTTCATTCCGTCGATACCGGTTTTGCCGGATGCTTTGATAATCATTGTTGCGATCAGAAGAGTAGCGATAGCCATACCTGATACAGGGTTGTTGGAGCTTCCTACAAGACCAACCATACGGGAAGATACAGTTGCAAAGAAGAAGCCGAAGATTACGATGATCAGCGCACCGATCGGGTTAACCGGGATAGCCGGAACAAGCCAGATGATTGCAACCATTGCCACAATACCGATCAGGATAATGTTCATCGGAAGATCCTGTGCGGTTCTTTCTGTACTTGTATTCTTACCGCCCTTCATGCTCTTCATGGAATCGCGGAAGGTTGTAATGATCAGAGGCAGGGATTTGATCAGGGAAATAATACCACCTGTTGCGATAGCTCCTGCTCCGATATATTTTACATAAGTACTCCAGATTTTAGATGCTCCGCCTGCTGCATAAAGAGCAGAAATTGTTTCTGTTCCGGGATACATAACTGTATCAGCTCCGAACAGACAGATTACCGGAATCAGCACCATCCAGCCAATAAGAGAACCAACAAACATAAAGGATGCGATTCTTGGTCCTACGATATATCCAACACCGAGAAGTGCAGGATAGCATTCCATACCAATTTCACCTTTGAATCCTTTAAATGCTGCTGCAACGTCTGCAGGGATTACCTTTAAACCGTCAACGACAAATTTAAAGATCGCTGCGATTCCCATACCTGAGAATACTGTCGCAGCGTTTGCACCACCCTCTTCACCTGCAAGAAGAACATCTGCGCAGGCAGTTCCTTCAGGATAAAGAAGTGTTGCATGCTCTTTTACGATCAGTGCGTTACGAAGTGGCACCATAAAAAGTACACCAAGAACACCACCGCAAAGTGCGATTAATGTGATTTCCACGATACCCGGCATTTCACAAAGTCCTTCTTCTGCCCAGAGGAACAGAGCAGGCATTGTGAAAATTGCACCGGCTGCCAGTGATTCACCGGCTGAACCGATTGTCTGGACCATGTTGCTCTCCAGAATGGAGTTCTTTTTCATGATCTTGCGAATTACGCCCATGGAAATAACTGCTGCCGGAATGGAAGCAGATACAGTCATACCTACACGCAGACCAAGATAAGCATTGGCTGCACCGAAGATAACTGCAAGGATAACACCCATGATGATGGATGTCACCGTAAATTCAGGTGTGATCTTGTCAGCCGGAATATACGGTTTGAACTCTTTGTTTTTGTCCATGATTTCCTCTCCCTTTTGTATTGATTTATAAACATAGAACATTATAGCGAAATTTATACAAAAAGGCAAGGTGAAAAAACTGGTTTTTTATGCACTTTACCACATTGGCGTGCTAACTCGATAATCTCTTAACATATCATCACGCTCAAACAGCATATTTTTGCCCTGTTTTATCAGTCTATTCATCTGAATCCAACTGTTTAATCAGGTATCTCCCGACAATTCTGGAAAAATTCGAAATATCCCGGATATATGCGAAATCTTTGCCAAATATCTTTTTTTCTGTGGAAAGGTCTTTTTCTTCCCCTGCAAAGACTCCCAGAACACTTACTCCAAGGTTTCGCAGGTGCCGCACTTCTGTAGCAGTATCATTGATCGCATATTTTCCCATATAAGGTTCCGGGTTCTTTGCGTGAGGTCTGTTTACGATGACATCGTATGGTTTTCCATCACTTAATACAATGAGGATTTTTTTCTCCTCAGATCTCTGAAGCAGACCGTATCCTGCGGTTTTGATAGCAAGTCCATCCCTGTTATTGGAAGAAGTTACATAATTAAAAATATTTTCATTAGCTGACTGTGGATCATCGTACTCGCGGAATCTGTGAAGAATCGTATAGTCCCAGAATGTGCAGAAGCTCATGACACGGTGAGGCAGGTTTACATTGCTTAATGCTTCACTGATGATGTAAGCCTGTAATGCCACATCTCCCTGCCTGGACATCTGGGAACCGCTGGCATCGATCAGCACATCTACTACGAAATCAGATGCATCAGATTTCAATTCTCTTTTAAACAGATTTGCTTCACTGCTTCTGCCCACACGCCAGAGTCTGGACGGAATGATTGTTCCTCTGTCTGACAGTACTTCCTGCGTCTCGCTTTTCAGCACCAGCGTCTTTCGCAAAAGATCTGTGAGGGATGCGATGTTCTGCTTTACGATTCTGTGTTTGTCATGGTAGAGCCAGATATTCTTATTCTTTAATCGCACTGCATATTCGTACTGATAGTTTCGTTTGACCGGATTCTTAAGAATTCCTTCTGTAAAATAGAGGCTGCAGTCCCTGTGAAGTTCCCGGCACATCAGGTAATTCATTCTTTTTTCTTCTGCCGGAGTGAGGTAAGTTTTTCCGAAATTCAACTCTACATAGGTGTATGCTTTCTCAAGTTCTTCCTCTGTGAGAATTGTAACTTTATGTTTGGTCTGGCGCTGTTTTTCCATTTCTTCAGTGACAGTGGTGTCTTCCATGTCAGTAATCTTGTTTGCCATCTGTTCGATGTAGCTCTCCAGGGCTTCCTCATAGAGTTCTTCTGTGAGAAAATCTTCCCAGTCGTATTCTGTCAGTTCTTCCATGGTGACAGCCATGACCTGTTCCAGTGTGCCGTGGTCTTTCTCGAAATTCGGGTCAATGATGTTGTTATAAAGGTTATCAATGATGCGGATCAGTTCCATAGTGTCTGCAGCTGTCCGGGATTTGTAGACCAGATCGCGGATTTTGCGCAGGCGTTCTTCTACGTGATGATTTCCGTTCTGCAGACGATCACGCAGGATAGCAATCTTCAGGCGGCCCAGGATATCTCCGTAGGCTGGCATCTGCTCAAATTCCTGATCCAGGATATCCTCGAACGCTTCTCTTTGCATTTCCCGGACTCCCGGGCGTTCCTGACAGATTTTATCCCCGATTGCTTCTTCTACACAAAGCTGTGCTACTGCAGTCAGTTCGCCTTCGCCTGCCTGGCAAAATACTTTCTTTACCAGATATAAGCCAAGCAGATCTTTGTCATAGTATTTTGCTAGGGCACCTTGTTTGATACCGTCATACAGAGCAATTGCCTTTGAACGAAGATACAGGGAAACGTCTACTTTCATATTCAAGGTGTAGTCTCCGCTGATGGTCCAGAGAAGATTGCGAATCCTGTTTTCCAGTTCCAGACGGTAATCGTCGATTTCTACGATTTTCTCATCTTTCATATACATCATCCCTTGTCCAGTCTGCCGGAATTCTGGTTTTTACAATATCTTCTACGATTTCCTTCTCGAAAATATCGAAAGTCTTGTTTACAACGCCCATGTTAACTGCTTTTCTCGGAGAAAGTCCGGTTTCTACAATCTTCATGGCAGCAAGGAGTCCTCGCAGATCCAGAGGTTTGGTGGAAATCTCGCTGTTTGTGGCTTTTAGCTGCAGATCCAGGAATACACCGATAAACTGTGTTCTGGCGTTTTCTTTTACCTTCGGGAACATCTGGTGGAAAATGAATTCCAGGGATTCTTCAGTCTGGGCCGGCATGTCGATGACCAGGAATCTGGATACCAGCGCTTCATTGAGTTCTTTTGTTCCTGCATAGCCGTAGTTCATGGTTCCGATGAAACGGGATGCCGGATGGAGGTCGATCTTGTCATAGCCTGGCACATCGATGGAGCGGCGGTAGTCCAGGGTTGCGTGAAGAACGGAAACAGCATCATTCTTTGCCATGTTGATCTCATCGAGGATTCCGAATCCGCCATATTCTGCGCACTGGTAGATGGTTCCTTTGCGGAGTTTTACTTCATTGTCTACAAAGGTGTCTGTGCCGATCAGATCTCCGCTGTTTGTGTTTACATGAAAGGAAACATTGTATGCAGGACGGTTGAAAATATATGCCAGGTTCTCTGCAAGGATATTTTTTCCTGTTGCTTTCGGACCGGTGAGTAACAGGTTCTCGCCTTTGAGCAAGCCGGCAATTGCCATCTCCAGGATGTCTTTTCCATAGAATGGAATGGATGGTTTCACGATCCTGGCGGCTGCTTCCGGTGCTACTTCATACTGGCTGCGAAACTCTTCTACTCTCTTTATCAATTCAGGGGATACCTGCTGTTCCTCCAGAAATTTCAGTTCTTCCATTTAGTTCTCCTTTATATAACTATTATAGTCCAGTTTGTGTTATAGAAAAAGGCCGCTTATCTTTTACAGATTCACGACCCTTTCATTATAGCATTCTTCTTTATATTTTTACAACATTATACTTCAAATACAAGATCTCCATAAGAAGGCATCGGCCACATTTCCTTATCTACGATCATTTCCAGTTCATCCACAGGCTCACGTAAAGCTTCCATTGCAGGAACCACCTTTTCTCTGCAGAATACGGCTCTGTCCCGTCCCTCTGCATATTCCGGGGTCTTCTCAACCAGTTTGCTCAGCTTACTCATGGCACTGTTTGTAGCCTTTAAGAGTTTTGATGCTTTCTTGAGCAGATCAAGCTGAACACTTACATCGATCAGTCCCTCGCCCGCTGTTTTCACTGTATTGATCGATTCGCCAAGAACAGTGGTATATCTGATAACTGCCGGAATGATCTGCTTGGTTGCCATATCAATCATTGTCTTTGCTTCAATATTGATTGCTTTAGAGTAAATCTCATATTTAATCTCTGCACGTGATTCAAGCTCAGCTCTTGAAAATACATCAAAAGATTCAAAGAGTTTCACTGCCTTCTCTGTAGTAAGTGCAGGGATTGCATCTACCATGCTCGGAAGGATCGGAAGTCCGCGGCGTTTTGCTTCTTTCTCCCATTCCGGTGCATAGCCATTTCCGTTAAATACGATCTTCTGATGATCTGTGGCATATTCTTTGATCAGGTCATGTACCGCCAGTTCGAAATCAGGAGCTTTTTCCAGACGGTCACATGCTTCCTTAAATACTTCTGCTGTGATCGTGTTCAGGACTACGTTACATGCAGAAATAGAATCTCTTGAGCCTACCATACGGAATTCAAATTTATTTCCTGTGAAAGCAAAAGGTGAAGTACGGTTACGGTCTGTGGCATCCTTCATGAAATCAGGCAGCGTCTTAACACCTGTTTCCAGCTTACTTCCCTTTTTACTGTGAGTTGCTGTTCCTGTGCTGACCAGCTGCTCCAGAACATCCTCAAGCTGCTCTCCAAGAAATACGGAAATCACTGCCGGCGGTGCCTCATGGCCGCCAAGTCTCTGGTCATTTCCCACATCTGCCGCAGATTCACGCAGAAGATCTGCATGTTCATCTACTGCTTTCAGGATACAGGTGAGGACCAGAAGGAACTGAATATTTTCATGAGGTGTTTTGCCCGGATCCAGAAGATTGATTCCGTCATCTGTGGTAAGAGACCAGTTGTTATGCTTACCGGACCCGTTCACACCTGCAAATGGTTTCTCATGAAGGACACAGCGCATTCCATGGCGGCTGGCAACCTTTTTAAGGATACGCATCATCATCTGGTTCTGGTCTGCTGCGATGTTGACCGGTGCATAGATCGGTGCAAGTTCATGCTGTGCAGGAGCAACCTCATTGTGCTGTGTCTTGGCAGGGATACCAAGTTTCCAGCATTCTTCGTTTACTTCTTTCATATATGCGGAAATTCTCTGACGGATACTTCCGAAATAATGGTCATCCATCTCCTGTCCCTTAGGAGGCATGGCACCGAACAGTGTTCTGCCTGTGTAGATCAGGTCTTTTCTCTGAAGCCATTTTTCTTTATCTACCAGGAAATATTCCTGCTCTGCACCTACGGATGGAGTTACTTTCTTGGAAGTTGTATTTCCAAAAAGTCTGAGCAGACGGAGGGCCTGGGTGTTGATCGCTTCCATAGAACGGAGCAGCGGTGTCTTCTGGTCAAGTGCTTCTCCTGTATAGGAACAAAATGCAGTAGGAATACAGAGCGTTCCACCTGCTGCATCATGACGTACAAATGCCGGTGATGTGCAGTCCCATGCTGTGTATCCTCTCGCCTCGAAAGTCGCTCTTAATCCGCCGGACGGGAAGGAAGATGCATCCGGTTCCCCTTTGATCAGTTCTTTTCCGGAGAAAGACATCAGAACTTTACCATTATCCATCGGAGCTGTGATAAAGGCATCGTGTTTCTCTGCTGTCACGCCTGTAAGAGGCTGGAACCAGTGGCTGTAGTGTGTGGCACCCTTTTCAATGGCCCATTCTTTCATTTCGTGTGCTACTACATCTGCAATCTCCATAGACAGTTCTTTGCCTTCTTCTATGGTTTTTTTCAATTCTTTGTAGATTTTCTTCGGGAGTCGTGCCTGCATGACGGAATCATTAAACACGTCACATCCAAAAGTCTCTACTACATTGATATACTCACCCATTTTATTTCTCCTTTTTATTTATTAACGGGGAAATGCCAATTGACTTGGTTTCCTCATTCTTGGTGCTTTTAAGATATAAATTCAGTGCTTCGTGGCAGTTCTCGATCTCTATCTGTGTATGGCTGCCTCCGAATTCACCATCCAGAGTCCAGGGTACTGCTTCCTCTGATGTAAGGGTTACGCTGGCTGATTTAAAGGAATAGATCATATCTGTGTTGTCCTCTGCTGTCAGCATGGCGGTCATGATTTCCTGTAATTCCAGCGGATTCTTTGGCTGTTTGATCATGGTCACTTCAAAAAGACCATCATTCATATCTACATTTTTG
Source organism: Blautia luti (assembly GCF_033096465.1). Classification (NCBI taxonomy): domain Bacteria; kingdom Bacillati; phylum Bacillota; class Clostridia; order Lachnospirales; family Lachnospiraceae; genus Blautia; species Blautia luti. The sequence continues at coordinate 2,753,901 of NZ_AP028156.1, forward strand.
CCGGTAAGATTCTTAAATCCTCCCACGGATCTGGAGTTTGTGACCATTCCAAAAATGAAATCATCTTCTGCATTTACTTCTTCTGATTCAATTTTCATATGGTATGATTTGATATCGAAAAGTCGTTTGACTCCCTCCAGAAGATAAGCTACATGTCCCAGAATGTTCTTGAGATCCTGATCTGTCTGATAGGCTACATCTGTGAATAGACCGAAAGCTGCTATATATGTAAAGCTCTGGTTATTGAATCTGCCGATATCACAATGATAAAGTTCTTCTTCCATGATCATGGAGGCTGCTTCTGTCATGCTCTTCGGCATAAAAAGACTATTTGCAAAATCGTTGGTGCTTCCTGCCGGAATGTATCCGATGGGAACGGAGCTTTTTTTCTCCATGATTCCGGTGACTACTTCGTCGAGTGTGCCATCGCCGCCACTGCATACGATGAGGTCTACTTTATCTTCGTATTCTTTGGCTTTTTCGTAAGCATCTCTTGGTTTCTGTGTGGAATAGATAGTGACTTCGTAGCCGCCTTTGTTGAATATATCTACAATTTCAAGCAGGTTGGTTTTGATCTTGCCTTTGCCTGCTTTGGGGTTGAAAACAAAGAGCATTTTTTTGTTCATTCGAGCAATTCTCCTTTTTTCAGAGTTTAGGGACGCATACAAATGAGGGTATGCGGATTTCTATTTATATAATATAAGAAAAAAGGTGGGAAAAGTCAATGGGGTTTGAGGGGCAAAAAGTTTGGGGACGGCAGGAAATATTTTTGCTGCAATTTTTTATAGAAAGATGTAAGACTGCATGATAAAATGAAAAATGTCACTAAACGAATGTTGGATTTATAAAAAGAGGATTTTGCTATGGTTAAACTGATTGCTTCAGATATAGATGGAACTTTGGTAAAGGATGGAACTCTGGCGATTGATCCGGAGTATATGGATGTGATCGGGCGGTTGATTGATAAGGGGATTGTTTTTGTTGCCTGTTCAGGTCGGCAGTTTCGAAGTGAGCGGAAATTGTTTGCACCCATTGCAGACAAGCTTCTCTATGTTTCAGATGGAGGAACTGTTGTCCGGACTCCGAAAGAAATTCTGAAAGTACATGCCATGCCGGATGAAATCTGGAAAGGGATGTGTTCTATGATCCGTGAAAATATGCCTTCCTGTGATTATTTTGTATGTACACCGGAGTGCTGCTTTGCCGAAGACGGAGGAAGCCGAATGTTCCACTGGCTCAGGGATTCTTATGGATATGATATCCGCGAAGTACCCGAAATGTTAAAGCTAAAAGATCAGCAGATCATTAAGTTCTCCGTATATCACCAGAACGCCTGTGAAGAAATGTGTGCATCTCTGTTCACTCCTGCCTGGAAAGATAAAACCGTCATGGCCGCCGCAGGCAAAGAATGGATGGACTGTACTCCCATCGGTTCAGGAAAAGGACCTGCGCTTGCCTTTCTGCAGAAATATCTCGGAATCTCCCCTGAAGAAACCTGTACCTTCGGAGACAATCTCAACGATATAGAAATGCTCCAGAACGCAGGATTCAGCTACGCAGTCTCCAACTCCCGCCCGGAAGTACAGGCCGCTGCCAAAGATACCTGCCCGCCTTACTGGGAAAATGGAGTTCTGCAGGTTTTGAAAACGTTTTTATAAATAACAAACTCCCGGGATTGTTTTCCGGGAGTTTGTTATTTTAATTATACTTCTTTTACTGCATCTTTCATAGATTTCACATACTCTTTCACATACGGCACACAATCAACTCCATGTGCTGCACATAATTTCACAATTGCAGATCCTACAATTGCACCGTCAGACTGTGCTGCCATCTTCTTCGCCTGTTCCGGTGTGGAGATTCCGAATCCTACTGCGCAAGGAATGTCTTTTGCAGTTTTCACCAGTTTCACCATTGCGCCGATGTCTGTCGTAATGTTGGTTCTGGTTCCTGTAACGCCGAGGGAGGATACGCAGTATACAAACCCTTCCGCTTCTTTTGCGATCTGTGCGATTCTCTCGTGAGAAGTCGGTGCGATCAGGGAGATCAGATCGATGCCGTATTTCTTGCATACAGTATCAAACTCTTCTTTTTCTTCAAACGGTACATCCGGCAGGATCAGGCCGTTCATTCCAATTTCTGCAGCTGTTTTGATGAAGCGTTCTGTTCCATAGGAAAATACTACGTTTGCGTAGGTCATAAATACCATAGGAATGGAACTGTTCTTTCTGATCTTTACTACCATGTCAAATACTTTATCTGTCGTTACGCCATCGGAGAGGGCTCTTACATTTGCTCTCTGGATCACCGGACCTTCTGCTGTCGGGTCGGAGAATGGGATTCCAAGTTCAATCAGGTCTGCACCTGCTTCCTCCATTGCGTATACAAGCTGTTCTGTCACCTCCAGAGACGGGTCTCCGCAGGTGATAAACGGGATAAATGCCTTACCTTTTTCAAATGCTTCTGCGATTTTCTTATTCATGGATATCCTCCCCTCTGTAACGTGCGATTGCCGCGCAGTCTTTATCTCCACGTCCGGAGATTGTGATGACTACGATCTGGTCTTTGCTCATCTGTGGAACAATTTTCTTTGCGTAAGCTACTGCATGAGCGCTCTCGATTGCAGGGATGATTCCCTCTGTTCTGGAAAGGTACTCAAATGCTTCTACTGCTTCTTCGTCTGTAACAGGTACATATTCTGCACGTCCTATATCATAGAGATGTGCATGTTCCGGTCCGATTCCCGGATAGTCCAGACCTGCGGAAATGGAATATACCGGTGCGATCTGGCCGTATTCGTCCTGACAGAAATAGGATTTCATTCCGTGGAAGATTCCAAGTTTTCCGGTTGCGATAGTTGCTGCTGTCTCTGCTGTGTTTACACCACGACCTGCTGCCTCACATCCGATCAGACGAACGTCTTTGTCATTGATGAAATTGTAGAATGTTCCAATCGCATTGGAACCGCCGCCTACACATGCAAGTACTGCATCTGGGAGTCTGCCCTCTTTCTCAAGGATCTGCTCTTTGATTTCTTTGGAAATGACTGCCTGGAAATCACGGACGATTGTCGGGAATGGATGCGGGCCCATTACAGAGCCAAGTACATAGTGAGTGTCGGAAATACGGTTTGTCCACTCTCTCATTGTCTCGGAAACTGCATCTTTCAGTGTTGCTGTACCTGAGGTAACTGCGTTGACCTTTGCTCCGAGAAGACGCATTCTGTATACGTTTAATGCCTGACGTTCTGTATCTTCTTTTCCCATGAAGATTTCACATTCCATACCCATGAGGGCTGCTGCTGTAGCTGTGGCTACACCGTGCTGGCCTGCGCCTGTTTCTGCGATGACACGGGTCTTGCCCATTTTCTTGGCAAGAAGTACCTGGCCAAGTACGTTGTTGATCTTGTGGGCACCTGTGTGATTTAAGTCTTCTCTCTTTAAGTATACTTTTGCGCCGCCAAGGTCTTCTGTCATGTGGGAGGCAAAATAAAGACGGGATGGTCTTCCTGCATATTCGTTCAGAAGCTCTGTGAGTTCTGCGTTAAATTCCGGGTCATCTTTGTAGTGGTTATAGGCTTCCTCCAGTTCGATGACAGCGTTCATTAATGTTTCCGGTATGTACTGTCCGCCGTGAATGCCGAATCTTCCTTTTGACATCTGTGTGTCCTCCTTGTGTATCTAATTTCTGTTCTATATTTTATTTGTGCACCAGATTCACTGCTTCCACAATCTTGCTCCTGTCCTTTACGCCATCCGTCTCTACGCTGCTGCTTAAATCTACTGCATAAGAGCGTATCGTACGGACTGCCTGTTCAAGATTGTCAGGACCAAGACCTCCTGCCAGGAAAAATGGTCTGGTTATTTCCGGGATCAGGGACCAGTCAAAGGTTTTGCCGGTTCCACCGCTTCCCTGATCCAGCAGGATGTAATCTGCCGGGCTTTGTAATGCCAGTTCAATATCCTGAGTTGTTTTTACGGAAAAAGCTTTAATGACCTGGTGTCTGGTGTTTCTCTGGATTCTTCTGATGTAATCCTCATCTTCCTGCCCATGAAGCTGCGCAATCTGGATGGTTCCGTCGAGAAGCAGTTCCTCTACCCTTTCCGGGGAAGCGTTTACGAAAACGCCTACCGGGATAATGTCCGGATGCAGGTTTGCAGTAAGAGTTCTTACCTGGTCACCTGTGACGTTTCTGCTGCTTTTTGGAAATTCTATGATAAATCCGCAGTAGTCTGGTTTTGCCTCATTTACATATGTAATGTCTTCCGGGCGTTTCAGACCGCAGATTTTGATTTTTGTTCTTTGCTGTTGTTCTCTGGTCATGACAATCCTCCGCAGATAATGTTTTATCTATCAACGTAATGGACTGCCATTTAAGCTTTCCAGCACTGCTTTCTTGTCCGGGCTTCGCATGAGTGTTTCGCCGATCAGTACGGCGTCTACCTGATTTTCATAAAGAAGTCTGATGTCATCCGGGGTGCGGATTCCGCTTTCGGAGACAAAGACCACATTGTCCGGTGCCATTTTTCTCAGGCGGATACTGTTGTTCATGTCTACCTGGAAAGTTCTGAGGTCGCGGTTGTTTACTCCCACTATCTCTGCACCCAGATTTAAAGCTCTGTCTACTTCATACTCATCATGCGCTTCTACCAGCGCATCCAGTCCAAGCTCTTTTGCAAGCTGTCTGTACGCTTTCAGTTCACCGTCATCCAGAATTGCGCAGATAAGAAGTACTGCGGAGGCTCCCAATGATTTCGCCTGATAAATCATGTATTCATCCACTGTAAAATCCTTTCGAAGCACCGGGATGTGCACGGTGGCTGCGATTTCTTTCAGATACTGGTCAGAACCCTGAAAGTAAAAAGGTTCTGTGAGACAGGAGATTGCGCTTGCTCCTGCCTGTTCATATTCCTGCGCGATTGCCAGATATGGGAAGTCCGGTGCAATAAGCCCCTTGGACGGGGATGCTTTCTTTACTTCGCAGATATAGGACATGCCGTCTTTTTGCAGTGCCTGCAGGAATGTCATTTTCTGTAACGTGTTTTTGTTGATCTCCTGAATTCTGTTTTCCAGTTCAGATACCGAAACCTGCGCTTTTTCTTTTGCGATCCTCTCAGTTGTTCTGGCTGCGATTTCTTCTAATATATTCTTCATAAGCTTAATGATTGTTCTTTCATATTCTTTGTTTTGCTGTTACTTTTTATTTGTCTCTTCCACAAATTCTTCCAGTTTCTTCAATGCTGCACCATTGTCGATAAGGGATTCTGCAAGTTTCACGCCCTCTTCCATGGAAGCTGCTTTTCCTGCGATATAGAGTGCTACACCTGCATTTAAGCAGACAGCCTGACGCTTCGGTCCTCTTTCTTCGCCTTTTAAAATTGCTTTGGTGATCTCTGCGTTCTCTGCAGGAGTGCCGCCTGTGAGGGCACCTTTCTCGCATTTCTCATAGCCGAACTGCTCTGGTGTGATCTCGTAGGATGTGAATTTGCCATCTTTGATCTCGCATACGGATGTCGGTGCACACATGGAAATCTCATCCAGGCTGTCCTGTCCGTAAACGACCATTCCTCTGTTTACACCAAGGTTTGCCATTACCTGTGCAAGGGGCTCTACCAGTGCCTGATCGTAAACTCCCATCAGCTCCATGTTTGCACCTGCCGGGTTGCTTAACGGTCCAAGAATGTTAAATACAGTTCTGATTCCAAGTTCTTTTCGAATCGGTGCCACATATTTCATGGCAATGTGGTAGTTCTGTGCAAATAAGAAGCAGATGTTGATTTTCTTCAGGATCTCTGCGCTGCGTTCCGGTGTTAATGTGATCTTTACTCCAAGTGCTTCCAGAACATCTGCTGCACCTGATTTGGAGGAAGCTGCTCTATTTCCGTGTTTAGCAACTGGAACACCGCCTGCTGCGATCACCAGGGAAGAAGTTGTGGAAATGTTAAAGGAGTTGGATCCATCTCCGCCTGTACCTACGATTTCCAGAACATCCATGTCATGGAGAAGTTTGATGCAGTGTGCTCTCATGCCTGCTGCGGAAGCAGTGATCTCATCAATGGTCTCTCCTTTTAAGGATAAAGCTGTAAGATAGGCGGACATCTGTACAGGTGTTGCCTGACCGCTCATGATCTCGTCCATTACAGTTTCTGCTTCTGCGTATGTTAAATCCTGTTTCTTTGATAATTTGATAATGGCTTCTTTAATCATTTCTTACTACCTCCATAAAATTCTCTATCATTACTCTGCCGTCCGGTGTCATTACAGATTCAGGATGAAACTGTACTCCGAAGACAGGATATTTCGTATGTTCCACTGCCATGACCTCGCCGTCCTCTGACTCTGCAGTTACTTTCAGTTCTTCCGGCAGGGTGTCTTTTAATGCTGCCAGGGAATGATATCTGGCTGCAGCAAAAGTATCCGGCAATCCTTTGAAAAGCTGGCTTTCACATGTTTTATACATCAGCTTTTTCTTTCCATGCATCAGTTCTTTTGCATAAGATACGGTTCCGCCAAAAGCTTCGCAAATGGACTGATGTCCCAGGCATACACCAAGGATCGGGATTTTTCCTGCAAATTCTTTAATAACCGGAATGCAGATACCTGCGTCTTCCGGACGTCCCGGGCCAGGGGATAAAATGATGGCTTCTGGTTTCATTTCTGCGATTTCTTCCAGTGTACACTCATCGTTTCTCACTACTTTGATGTCCGGCTCTACTCCTCCGATGAGCTGATATAAGTTATAGGAAAAGCTGTCATAATTATCGATCAATAATATCATTCTAATCCCTCCTGTGCCTGTTCAAGTGCCTGTACCACGGCTTTTGCCTTGTTGCAGCATTCCTGGAATTCTTTTTCCGGAACACTGTCTGCCACGATTCCGGCTCCGGAGCGGATACAGATCTCTCCGTTCTTTTTGTAGACCAGTCGGATGGCAATGCAGGTATCCAGGTTTCCTGCAAAATCCAGATAGCCGATGGCGCCGCCGTAAATTCCTCGTTTACTCTGTTCCAGTTCTTCGATGATCTGGCAGGCTCTGAATTTCGGTGCTCCGGAAAGGGTTCCTGCCGGAAGTATGGCATCTACTGCGTCTACCGCATCTTTATCATCCCGGATGATTCCTGTTACTGTGGAGCCCAGATGCATAACATGGGAAAAACGTTCTACGCAGAGATATTTCTCTACTTTTACGGTTCCGATCTTGCTGATCTTTCCAATATCGTTTCTGCCAAGGTCTACCAGCATGTTGTGCTCTGCCAGTTCTTTCTCGTCTTTGAGAAGTCCCTCTTCAAGAGCTTTGTCCTCTTCTCTTGTTTTTCCTCTTGGTCTGGTTCCTGCCAGAGGGAATGTGCTTAAAGTGCCGTTCTCCAGTTTCGCAAGTGTTTCAGGGGAAGCACCTGCAAGTTCGATGTCATCACTGGAGAAGTAGAACATGTACGGTGACGGGTTGGTTGCCCGGAGAACACGGTAGGTATCAAACAGGCTTCCGGTTGCTTTCGCACGCATCGGGTTGGAAAGTACTACCTGGAAAATATCGCCCTCTTTAATGTAGTGTTTGGCTTTCTCCACCATGTCTGCGTATTTTTCTTTCGGGAACTTCGGCCGGATCTCGGACTCAAGTTCCAGTGGTTCGAATTCCATGTGTTCACCGTTTCGGATAAGCTGTGCCATTTCCTCTAATTTCTTTACTGCTGCTTCGTAAGATGCTTCCAGATCATCTGTCATTACGCCAGTGATCAGTAGGACTTTCTGTTTGAAATGGTCGAATACGATGACCTGGTCGAAAAGCATTAAGTCCATATCGCGGAAGTCCTGCTGTTCTTTGCCTTCAAGTTTCAGCTTTGGTTCGCTGTATTTGATGTAATCGTAGGAGAAGTATCCTACCAGTCCGCCGGTAAATGGCGGCATATTTTCCATTACAGGAGTTTTATATTCACGGATAATCTCACGGAGGGTATCGCCGGGATGTGTAACCTGCTTTACGGTTTCTTCGGCTTTTCCCTGCGCATCTGTTCTGCGGATCTTCAGGGTACCGTCTGTGCAGGTGATTTCCATAGATGGTTCATATCCCAGGAAAGAATATCTGCCCCATACCTCTGTCTGGCTGGCGCTTTCGAGCAGGTAGCAGTGGCGGCTGGCTTTTCGCAGGATGCGCATTACTTCTACCGGTGTGTATCTGTCTGCGTAGAGTTCTCTGCACAAAGGAATGCGACGGTATTCTTTTTTCTGTGCGAACTGTTTGATGGTTTCTAATGTTGGATACATGGTAACACCTCCTGTGGTTGATTGGTTTCTGTCCGGAGAAACAAGAAAACGCCCGTCCATGACAGAATTTATGTTTCTGTCAAGGACGAGCGTATATATTTCACCCGCGGTGCCACCTTGATTTACGGTATGATCCGTACACTTTGCGAAATACCTTCATATTTCCGGCAACTGACGTATGCCCTACGTCGCAGGATACTAAGCTGACTCTTATCGCTTTTCACTGCGCCCTCAACGGCCCATTTGGCAGACTGCATTTCCACCCGGCTCTCACCTTCCCGGATTCTCTGTGCGCGCATGACTGCTTTGACTTCCGCTTCATCGGTTTAATCTGTTAAATTTATACTTAATTTACCACCGTAAACTATATTTGTCAACCCTGAATTTCATTCAATAACATCGTAAGTTTAAACCTATGCTGGCGGGCAAAGGTTCTTCCAGGGGGCTGTCAGAAACTTTTATTATTGATTGGTATCCATATTATTTTCCGTCATAGACAGATATTTGTATGTTGGAAGAAAGTTAGTGCTTTTTGCCTGTTTATAGTATTGCATAAAAATACGTTCCATAATATTGGGAATCTGAGATTCAACCGGCTGAAACAGGATGATCAGGTATTGCATGGAACTGTATCTGGTACAGATATCCACACGCCGGATGGTGTTTTGGATAGCCTGCTCCATATGAGAAAGAGTCTGTTCAGTTTCCTCAATATGAGCGAGAGTGTCCGAAGTGGCTTCCAGTGTGACCATTACCAGATAGCAGTGGTTTCCGCTTCGGATAATGAGCTGATGCATATACTCATACTGTCTGGAAAAATCCCGGTAATTCAGATCAAGAGCACCTGCATATCTGCCGCTTTTGCGAAGCGTGTTTGCCACCTGCTGAAGATCCCTGACAGTACCAAGTGAATCGGAAGAGGGGTGGCTGACCTGCTGATAAAAGGAAAAGTGATTTTTACCATTTTGCTTCACATTGTATAATGCCTTATCTGCTTTGGTATAACAGTCTGCAAAGGTATCGCGGGTAGTGCACATATACAAACCGGCAGACAGTGCAGCATCTTTGATCTCGGGATCGGCGTCTGCAATGGAATGAAAGTGGTGGAAAAGCCGTGTCATCAGTTTCGACGCAGTTTCGGCACTTACGTCTGGCAGAAACAGAAGAAATTCATCTCCACCAAGACGGCAGGCGATACCGTTAGCTGTATAGCGGGAAAGCAGGGTTCCCAGATTCCTTAAGGCGCGGTCACCGGCCTTGTGTCCATGAACGTCATTGATTTTCTTCAGATTATCCATATCAAGGAAAATAAGACAGCCGTCATGTTCCTGCATGAATTCTGCAATAAGCCGTTCTCCAAGGCTTCTCATGGGAAGACCGGTCAGGAAATCATAATTCTTTGAATCCTCCTGGTTCTTTATGGTGCTGACTACTTCTGAAATGAATTTGTTAATGGTGAGGTCAGCCTCTGGTGAGGCTGTTATTTCCTGTGTGCGGATATTGTGGAAAACAACACGTTTTTCATCTAATAGTTTCAGGAATATATCTGTAATCTGAGGGTCAAACTGTTTGCCGCGGTTTTTTTCAAGTTCTTCTCTGATTATTTCAGGCGGCAGGGCATTTCGATAGATGCGGCGGGAATTCATGGCATCATAGCTGTCTGCAACAGCAACAATACGGGCATGGACTGGAATGTCAGTTCCTTTCAGTCCGTCCGGATAGCCGCATCCGTCATAACGTTCGTGGTGGCTGCGGGAAACTTCAATAATGTATGGGATAAAGGTGATGTCCTTTAGTATTTCCGCGCCGATAATGGTATGCTGTTTGATCAGATTGAATTCTTCATCTGTAAGACGGGAGGGCTTGTTTAAAATCTGTTCCGGAATACCGATCTTTCCGATATCGTGAAGATAGGCAGCGTGCTTCAGCTGCTGAATCTGTTCCGGGGACCATCCAAGCTCTGCTGCGATCAGTGCAGCATATTCCGCTACCCTGTGGGAATGTCCGCAGGTGTATTCATCTTTTGCCTCAATGGTCGTGGAAAGTGTCTGCATCATCTGCAAGGACATTTCTTCTGTTTGTTTCTGCTTTTTTTCCAGTTCCTGCTGCTGGCGTGTTTTTTCCATATTTTTTATATTTCGAATGGTTCGGAGTATGCTGATAAAGAGAAGAATCAGCATGCCAATACCAATAAAGACACCGGACAGGTTTGTGATAAAATATACAGAAGCAGATTCTACGGCAACACAGAGCATAGCAATCAACAGACCCAGAAGCAGAAGATGATCTGTCTGATCCTGACTTGCGTGGGTATACAGGCAAAGATGTATAAATATTATTAAAAAGGTTCCAATCAGGATGATCTGTCCAATAGGAAGAGTTTCAATATAATCCGCAATATCTGCAGTTGTGAGAAGGGTGCAGATGGCGAAGTCCAGAAGTGCAGCACCGCCGATCCAGCAGTAAAGCCGATGGTGAAGTCCATGCTGTACACAGTCTGCATAAAGGAGAAGCGGAATAGGGCAAAGCAGGATCATTACAAAGCATAGGGAGCCAAGGGCTGAGGCATTAGGAACAAGAATCTGTCTGAGATTGGACTCGCCCAGCATCCAGACAGCACCCATAACCATACACCAGCTGAGGTATTCCATGTCAAAATGCTTGTGATATACCATGCCCAGCGTTAAACTGAAAAGTATGCCGATAGTCCCGGCAAACAAGATAAAAAGAGCTATGTAAGTGGCAAATCCGTATTTATTGAGAATTGTCTGCCAGATATCCGCCTTGTCACCGCAGAACACCTGATTGACGATGCCGGAATAGTTGGAGGTATATGTAGTCAGCTCAATGCGAAGCTCCTTGCCGGCATCTGCCTGTGAGGTCGGGCAGAAAATATAGCGGCTGGCGGAATTTTTTCCAACCAGACGTGTTTCTCTGGTGGTATAGCGTGTTCTCAGGGAACCGTCAACGTAGATGTTCACATCCTGTAAAGAAGAACGGATCGCCACAGTACCAGCGTCAAAATCTTCTGGAAGAATTGTGGTGATTACCATAGTTTCTCCGGCCGGAACATCGTAATCACCTGGAATGGAAATCTTCTGTGTGGTACCGTCTGATTTTTCCCAAGTGAAAGTACCGGAATAAAGAACTGAGGAAGAAAGTCTGTCAACAGAGCGCTCATCGGCACCAAAAATCTGCATGAAAATAAACCATCCAAGAATGGCGAACATTAGAAAATAGAAAATATATCTTGGTCCCTGTCGGGCAGGGGTGTTTATCTTGTTCAAGGCAATTTTCCTCCTCCGTATAGGAAATTATATAAATGATATGAGTGTCAAAAGGCCTTTTGACACTGGTATCATATAAATTATTATACCAAGTCGCTAGCGCGACGGCTAGCCCTAGGTACGTGAAACCATCACTTTTTTCATAAAAAAATAGCAGTTTTTAAATTTATATGGATTTTCAATCTTAACAACTACATATCTAAAAATTTTTTCCGTCCACCGCCTCTTCATAATTCCTCATAAGACTCAATCTCTGCATAAAGATGTGTGTCTCCTGTCACATCTTCCTCTGGCTCATGCAATTCTTTACATTCCTTATCTGTATACAAAGTGTAATAAGAACTATCATCATGAAGCATGATCCATACGTGATTATCTGCAGGAACCGTGATTGCATAATCCTTTTCCTGCTCTGTACCAGGAGCTGCAGTAACTGTCACATTACGTACATCACCTTCTGCTTTTTCTGCTTCTTCGTACTTTTCACAGAGATCTGCTACATCCTCAGGTCTATCCACGCCGTAGGAGAATTCCATCTTCGAAATTTCTTCTGAAGTGCCGTCCTTATGATTCAGAATCTGAGTATGTTTCAGTGGTCTGTAATCATCCGAAGCAACCACATATTTCATAAAAATCCAGTCTCCCTCTGTGTAGGATTCTCCATCTCCCTGAGAATTCAATGCGCTCTGCGTAAGTTCTTCAGGTACCTTTGTCTGTATAATGATCGTATCACCATCTTCCTTCAGATCCGTCACTTCTTCCTCTATGGTTTCATCTGTGTAAAAACTTATAAGATCATCTGCATCTCCATCTGCTTCATCAATATACAGACATGAGAGATACTCATCTCCTTCTTTTCCGTATTTTAATTCGCCATCTTTATAGAGCATCTGGGTAGTACCATACATATCTACATACATCACTTCAGAATCTTCATAGTCATATACCTTTGTATTCTGCAGTATATATTCACAGGTAGCTTCATAGCTTTTATGATTGCTTACAAGACTGTCTGTTTCTCCTGCTTTCATCATCTGTTCCAGTGCATTGTCTTTTGTCAGTTCAGGTAAAATATCTGATGCCTGAACGCCCACACATCCTGATGCCAGAGTTCCCATAATCAGTACTGTCACAATAATCATTCTTTTCTTCATTTTTTAGTCTCCTTTCTTTTGAATGTTTTTGTGGCTATATTATTTATATTTTTATATTATTTGAATTTAATTCCCTTGTCTATATTTTTGCGTGAATAGTCAAAATATGGCGTAAAAAGGCCTTCATATGATTTGATTTTGCCTTCTGCCAATGGTATACTTATTTTTAATAGGTAACCTGACCATTATCTATCTTTTTGACAGGAGGTTTTTATGATAGCATTGCGTTATTTCTGCGGATTTTCTCTTCAGATTTTTCCTTATGCATTTTTCTGTTTGTATCCATTCCGGGATCGTTTCCGCCTAAGCACAAAAAAGGCAATGCTCATGGCACTGTCCATTTTTATTGTAATGGTCATTCCGTTTTCTCTTATCGCACAGTTCAACATCGGCGGTGATTACAAAGAGCTGATCTCGAATGCTATTTTTTATATTGCCCTGTTACTGTTCGGAATGTTGTACTGCTTTATCATCCAGGCGAAAACAGTAGAAAAACTGTTTGTATTTTTTGTTGTAATGAGCTACGGATTCTTTGTTACAAGTACTGTTACTTTTTTGCACCGTACTTTCCGGTTCCCATCCGATCATTTTATGTATCCGCCCCTTGCACTGATTCTCACACTTATCATAAATCTGCTTCTTGCGAAACCATTTCTCATGCTGATGGAGCGAATCCGTACTATGATCAACGCTGATCTGGAATCACGCATCTGGAAGATTCTCTGCTCCCTCCCTGCTTTGTTTATTCTAATTGCCAGTATTGCACAATTCTCAAGCATAATAAATCTTTCCACCAATATAATTGTACATGCTATGTTTGTATTGTTTGCAGTATTTGCTTTCATGGTATATGCCGTATTCTTCAGTGTCATGGAATACATCCGCAGTAAACAGGAAGAACAGAGGATTTCCGAGCGCATACTGGAAAACTACCGGAATCAGGCAGAAAACAATGAACATATTCTGGAAATACACCATGAGATCCGGCATCATATGAATGCCCTGTCCTCCTATCTTAAACAGGAAGACTATGCAGGTGCCAGACAGTATATACAGAAATTTACTGAAGAAGCCGAGCAGCTTCCTTTTGTCACCTACACAGCCAATGCTCTGGTCAATTCCATCCTTTCAGAATTTGCAGAACGTGCCAGCCGTTATAAAGCCATAGTGGAGTACAGTATTATCATTGGCAGAAGGCTCAACATGGAAGACATTGATTTGTGCCGGATGTTGACAAATATATTGGAAAATGCCGTAGAAGGGTGTCAGAAGGTTTCTGAAGGACAGCGGATCATCCGGCTGAATCTCCATTCAAAGGGAAATTTTCTGTTTATTAAATGTGAAAACTCCTGCAATGAGGATAACTTGAGAATCACGAATGGAAAATATAAATCCAGTAAAAAGAACAGTGACAGACACGGTTACGGTCTTAAGATCATCAATGGAATCGCCGAAAAATACAATGGTATACTGAGCGTACAGGTACGTGGTGGCTTTTTTGCTGTAACAACAACGCTTTGTCTTGACGAAAATAACGAATAATAGGAGGCTTTCACTATGTACCATATTGTCATCTGTGATGATGAACCGATTTTTTTAACACAGATATCAGAAATGATCATCGATATTTTAGCATCCATGGGAGAATCCTGCGAGATTCGAAAATATACTTCTATTTCAGAATTAAAAAATACATTGCAGAATATTCCCAAAAGCTGTGACATTCTGATTCTTGATATTATGCTGGGTGAAAACAATGGGATCAGCTTTGCAGAATGTCTCCGTGACACCGGAAAACAAATTCCCGTTATCTTCATTTCCAGCAGTAAGGAATTTGTATTCGATGCATATTCTGCTGAACCTGTAGGTTATATCCTCAAGCCGGTCAGCCGTCAAAAACTTGCAGAAGCACTAACCCGTGCAATCCGACATCTGATCCCGAAGTCCATTATAATCGACACTCCGTCCAGAACTGTATCCTTTCATATCAGGGATATTACCTATATTGAAATAATCAATAAAGAACTGCAGATTCACCTTCAGGACGGTACTGTCACGAAGATATATAAATCCCTTTCTGCAGTCCGTGAAATTCTGCCGAAAGATATTTTCGTGCAATGTCACAGATGCTACATTGTTTCTCTGTATGCTGTCCGTTCAATCAGACGCTTTGAAATCACACTGAATAATCATGAAATAATTCCGGTCAGCAAATACAGCTACCGGGATGTCCAGGAACAATTACAGCAATACGCTGCAAAATGGTTTTAATTTCTCCAAACAGCTCAAAAATTATTTCATCTCTCACAATTATCTTTTATCAGTCAATCAGCTATAAATGCAAACAACAGTAAAGGGGCTGTCGGAATTATCTATTTCCCGACAGCCCCGCATATTAAAAAACATTTGTCAAGTAAAATTTAAAAATATCAAGTAGGTATCAAAGAGATTATTACTATTTATAGCCGACTATTTCTTCTGTGTCTCTTTTCTCTTCATGTCAAGAATCTCTTCTGCGATCTCAACTTCGGATTTCTCATCCGGTGGAAGCACAATATTCAGAATGATAGCAAACAGTGCTGCAGGTACAATTCCTGAACCACCAAAGATCAGTGTGATCGCCTGCGGCATATGTGCAAGGACTGCTGAGTTTGCCCCAAGTCCATAGCCAAGACCAAGTGCAACGGAGACAATTGTTACGTTTCTCGGAGTTACCGGCCATTTTGTGATAAGCTGGATACCGCTGACAACAATAGATGAGAACATCATAACTGCCGCACCGCCCAGTACACTCTGAGGCATGATGGAGATCAGTGCCGCAAGCTTCGGAAACAGACCACATGCGATAAGGAAAATACCGCCTGTTGCAATTGAGAAACGGTTTACAACCTTGTTCATTGCAACCAGCCCTACGTTCTGGCTGAAAGAAGTATTCGGAAGTACGCCAAATACTGCCGCCAGTGAAGATCCAAGGCCATCACACATAACGCCGCCGGAAAGCTCTTTGTCTGTAGCTTCTCTTCCAAGACCGCCCTCTGTGATACCGGAAATATCACCGACAGTCTCTACAGCTGTTACAATAAACATGATGCAGATCGGAACGATTGCCCTTGCATCAAATACCCATTTGACAGGCATGATCTTCGGCACTGCAAACCAGGATGCGCTTGCTACTTTATCCCAGTTAAGAACCCAGGATTTGGTAGCTTCTACTGTTGCACCTGCATCATCCACATAGGTAAATGTGGTAGGAAGAACTGCCGCCATAATACTTACCAGCACATATCCAACGATAATACCGATCAGAATTGATGCAAAGCTTGTAAATCCTTTTGTTCCATGTTTTAATACGACAATTACAACCAGAACTACAAAGCCTACAAACAGATTCTCCAGAGAACCGTAGTCCTTAGCGGAACTTCCGCCTCCAAAAGAACTGATACCAACAGCAATCAGCGAAAGACCGATTGATAATACAACGGTTCCTGTTACAACTGACGGAAAAAATTTTCTCAGTGGTTTTAGGAAGCTTCCCAGTACAGTTTCAAAAAGACCGCCGATAAAGGATGCCGCCATAATTGCACCATACGCAACCACTCCATTACCCATGACTCCTGCAGCACTCTGGCATACGCCAATAAAACCGGAACTGGTTCCCATAACGATGGGGAGTTTACCACCCACAGGTCCTATGGTAAATACCTGAACCAATGTTACAATACCTGCGATTAGCATGGCGTTCTGCAGAAGTGCTACCTGCAGTTCTCCGCCGGCTTCGATGCCACAGGCTGCTGTGATGATCAGAAGCGGTGTAAGGTTACCTACGAACATGGCCAGCACATGCTGCAAACCAAGAGGAATCGCCAGCTTCAGTGGCGGCCTTCCATCAAGGTCGTAGGGTGTTACTGTGTTTTTCTCTTGTTTCTCCATTCCTTTCCCTCTCTTTCGTGGATGTTGATGTGTAATGGCAAGGCAGTCTGTTTATCAATAGTCAGAATTTATTTAAAAAAGGCAGCTATCCCCTGAGAATAACTACCTTGTTATTATTTCATCATACTGTTGATATATCTCCTTGCTTTTACCCGTTGATATTATAAAGGATTTAAGAAATTATGGCAATAGATATACAAAAATTTATGTATTAATCTATCGAAACCTCAATAAGCTTCACATCCAGACTTATTGTTCCTGCGCATTACAATTCCATATTTTTTTCTACTGCCTGCATTCTGTTCTCAAGATTTGCAACATGTTCTATCAGGTAACTGGTCTGTACTGTATTCACATGATTATTATGTGCTGCTTCTACGGCTTCATTGAATTTTTTCACCATATAGCCATGATTTTCCGCTAAAATTGAAATATTTCTGTCAGTTACATTTTCAAGATGAAGTTTAACACCGTTTACTTCTTCTTTTAAATCGCAAATATCCTGCTGTAACGGTTCAATAGCTTTCTGAACGGTAGCTTCTACTGTTTCTTTTAACGTAGCTTCCATCATTTCCCTTAACATTTTCATATCGTTTTTGTCCAGCATGTTTCTCACCTCCTGATCTGTTTACTTATCATTTCGTTCTTTTAACAAGTTCCGGATGTGAAGTCTATTCAATTTTCAATATTCCATGTATAACCATTTTCCATATTTACGTTTCTATAGTACATTTCATAATTCTTCTGTATCATAATTGTTTGCAGGGTAAATATCATAAAGAAACAATTTGTGAATCGGATATTCGCAATCCGCTTTCGCTACTTGCTCATGATTTATTCAGAAATGAAAAAAAGCCCACAAACCTCCTATCCAGGTTTATAGACTTATCTTTCGTAAGTAGTAGCGAGAGGGGGATTCGAACCCTCGACACCACGGGTATGAACCGTGTGCTCTAGCCAACTGAGCTATCTCGCCATTTTCTTTTTAAGATATGGAACCTATAGGGCTCGAACCTATGACCCTCTGCTTGTAAGGCAGATGCTCTCCCAGCTGAGCTAAGATTCCATATTTGTTGGTGACAGGTTTCTCTGTCAAGTAGCGAGAGGGGGATTCGAACCCTCGACACCACGGGTATGAACCGTGTGCTCTAGCCAACTGAGCTATCTCGCCATTTTCTTTTAAGATATGGAACCTATAGGGCTCGAACCTATGACCCTCTGCTTGTAAGGCAGATGCTCTCCCAGCTGAGCTAAGATTCCATATTTACCTGTTTCGGAGAGCTTGTTTGTTGTCCGCTCCGTAACTTGCTTTGCTATTATATAATGGATTTTGTCGGATGTCAACACCTATTTTGAAATTTTTTATATTTTTTTAACTGTTTATACAATTATCATTCTTCAGGCTTACTGTACCATTTTTCTGGTCTGTTTTTAAAGGGGCTGCCCTTCATGGACAGCCCCTCTTTATCAGTATTACTTCGTTATTTTTACAGAACCATTCTGTCCTTTTCCTTTGAACAGTTTCTGATATGTTTTCAGCATGGCTGACGGTACTTTGATCACAGCATTTTTCGAAATTCCTTTCAGAGCCTGGCTTCCCACTGATTTCACTCCCTGCGCCTGAATCACGATTGACTTCAGTATCCTGCATCCGGAAAATGCCTGTTTCCCAATCTGTGTAATATTTTTGCCGATCGTTACTTTTTTCAGTTTGGTACAGTCAGAAAATGCCTTATCACTGATGGCAGTGACATTAAATGCATATCCATCCAGTTTTACAGATGCTGGAACCGTTGCACTTGTCAGAGTTTTCTTTTCCGGTGCTGTTACACATACAGTTCCACCCTGATAAGCGGATTTTATGACCTTATATTTCAGTCCTCCTGCTGTATATGTTTTGCCTTTTGCAGGAATAGCTGCAATTTTAAAGGATCCTGTTACAGTTCCCGTGTAATTGCCTTTTCCTTTAACAGTCACTGTCGCTTTTGCTCCGGATTTTTTATTGTTGGAATAAGTCACTGTATAATCGCTTCCGGCTTTCAATCTGCTTCCGTCCAGAGTCACGATCACTGTAGGGCATACTGCTTTTCCTGCATAAATCTGATCTTTGATTACCGCAATAACCGCACCTGACAGGCTTTCTGCCTTCTTTACGATCTTTACAGTCGAACGCTGTCCTCTGTTTTTCAGAAGTTTCTGATATGCTGCACACTTCGAAGCAGGTACATAGATCACCGCCTTTGATGATATTCCTTTCAGTGAAGAACTACCAATATATTTTACAACTTTTGAACGGATTTCAATCTTACTAAGGTGTGTACATCCGGAAAATGCTTCTTTTCCAATGTCCTGTACATTGATTCCGATCACTGCTTTTTTCAGCTTTGAGCAGTCTTTAAACGTCTTATTTTCGACAGCAGTAACTTTAAAGGTATATCCATCCAGTCTCACTGTTGCAGGAATGGAAACCGCAGTGACGGTCTTTTGGAATGTTCCACATACGGATACCGTTCCATTTTTGTACGCAGATTTCGTGATCTTGTATTTCAGATCTCCCAGGGTGTATACCTGATCTTTCTGCGGAACTGCTGTAATCTTAAAATTCTTTATAAGAGTTCCTCTGTATGCTCCCATACCTGTCACGGAAACAGTTGCCGTAACACCGGCTTTTTTGTTGTTTGCATAAGCAACTGTATAGTCTGTATTTTCTTTCAGCTTTTTCCCATTCAATGCCACAGTAATGGACGGCTCCACGGAGCTTCCTTTATAAATCTGGTCTTTAATCTCCGAAATTTGTCCATAGCTCAGATCTTCTGCCGGCGCATCTGTGAAGGCAAAATATGCCTGTATCTCCACAGCTTTCGCTTCCCCTTCCGTGCTCCACCAGTCTACATAAAACGCACGGCGTTTGCTGCCTTCCATTCCCTGGCTCAGTCCAGGATAATCATTCTGATACAGGAAACGCGGCTGCACCACAGCGTTTTTTTCACCGTCCTCTGTATCAAAAGTAGTCTGCAGGTTAATTCTCGCGAAAAGTTTCTCTGCATCCAGACTGCTGTTTACCGAAGCCATACAGCTTTCTTCTCCCTGGTAGTACCAATGATAATCCCACCAGCTATTTGCTTCCTCTTCTCCCCAGTCATATCTGTAATCTGGAGCGAAACAATCTTTGGAAACAGGAACTCCTGCTTTTTTCGCCCGGGCAGCATCAAACTGCAGTACCAGAAGCTGGCGTGGATATTCTCCCACATCCCACTGGCAGGAACCCAGATTCAGGTCACCTCCAAAGTAAACCTGTGCAGCTGACTTTCCATCATTTCCAAGAATGATCTGTGAATATTCCTGAATCTCCGGATAGGAATTCTCAATCTCGCCCAGTTCCAGATATGATCCCGGCTGTGCATAAACAACCAGTTCCGGATTCCATGTACTCTGCTCAAACTTCAGATATTCTCCAACTACAAGCCGGTTGGCATCTGAAGCATCAAGATTTCTGCAGGTCAGATTCAATACTGCTGCCGCAACATTGATCTTTAGTGTATCTGCTGTGACCCTGCCATTGACACGGCTGTTCAACAGCTCCGTTGTTCCATTCCCGGAGACAGTCAGCGTATCTGTATTTACAAGCATGTTCATCAATGAGATCTTTTTCCAGTCAGATACTTTCACGGATGAAATGTGGATCGGATATTGCTCATCTGTTTCTGTTTCTTCATCATAAGTTTCCGGTCCCACATATTTTACAGCCTGGACCGTATCAGGAACAGAAAGTTCTTCCTGGATCATGGCATCTTTCCCCATCTGAACAATGTAATATCCTTCTCCCGGCTTCTTCTGCTGATATGCTTTCATATATCGTTCTGCCTGGGCTGTATCCGGCAGAGCCACCAGCCATAAAAGACTGTTATCCGGGACTTCAGAAGTTCCATATGCCTCAAAAATCTCCTGGGCTGTCATGCCTTCATTATCTTTGCACCGTTCAATATCAACAGCATTACTTTCATTCTGCATCCAGGTTTTTCCATTCATATCAGGTCTGTAGCCATTCTCCGGCGCATGGATTTCCACACGCTGCAGCATATCCACGATATCCGTATCAGGCATATCGAATACCACACTCTGATATCCTTCTCCTACATCGATCATCTCCCAGTCATCCCCGTAGGTTTCGAATGTTTCAAAATACCTGATAGACATCTTATAGCTGTCTGTCCAGGAAATCCCCTCTTCATTAACGAAATCTCCTGTTCCCAGGTCAAATGGTTTATGGAAAATAACAGATCCCGGATTCTCTTTTCCCTCAATCTGCAGTTCTATGGGGAACATATCGTCTTCCGGACTCTCATTTTCATTATAAATATTATAAAATTCCGCTGTTCCTGTAAGATTCAGGTTATCACATTGTCTGCCGAAATGGATATTTTCTACCCCCTGAAGTCCTCCTACTACGGAATCAAGCTGAAATACCACCGTATCATCTGCTCCTGTGCCTTCTACTGTTCCATTTATTACACAGTTCTGAATCCTGACTGTTCCATTTCCTGTTACTTTTAATCCGCTGTTCATGATCTGATCAGAAAGTGTGATGATCTGTCCTTCCTGTGTCTGCACAGTTCCAATCTTCACAGGAAATTGCACTCTGGTATCCGTCTCTTCGTTATACTGATAGGGTCCCCAAAAAGTAACACCTTTTACACCTGCCGGAATACTGATGGTATCAATCTTCGCATCTTTCGGCATATCAATGATATAATATCCTGAAGAATTCTCCTTCTGTGCATCCGCTTCCAGCGTTTCTGTAACCTGACTGATATCTGCTGCTCCTGTAATAAGGATATCCGCTCCATCCGGATAATCGAAATCTCCCAGTCCATTATTGTCAAAAATCTCCTGGGCTGTCTTATCTCCTGCATCCTGATATCTGTAAATTCTGTACAGCCTGTTCTCATTACGATCCCATATTTTTCCATCTAGACTTAACTCACAGTCATAACTATTCTGTGAAACGTACAGCCGGTTAGACAATTCAACAGCATCTTCCAGAGACATATCAAATGTCACTGCCTGACTTCCGGATGAAATTTTCACATCCTGCCAGTCATCTTCTTCAAAAGATTTTACATAAGAAATACCTAACGAATAATTACCGGTCCAGGAATCACCTTCTTCGTTTTCAAAGGTTCCTGCCCCCCAGTCAAATGCTTTGTGAAATACTGGCACTTTTTCCTTGCTGTAGCCTTCAATCTGAATCCACGCAGGACTATACTGTTCATCATGTCCGGTATCATTGTAAAGATTATAGAACTCTGATTTTCCTTTAATATTCAGATTCCAACAATCAAAGTGTACATTCTCTATTCCGGAAATGCCGCCGATCATTGCATCGTCAACAAATGTTACTGTATCATCAGCTCCAGTTCCCTTGATTTCTCCATTCATATGAAGCTGTTTGAATGTGACCGTACCTTTTCCTTCCTTGATCTCTATGGATTCTTTGTCATTACCGACACCCCAGAATGTGATATTTCCATTTGGAGTAATGCTTCTGATCTTTACATCTCCGTCTCCATAGCCTACAAATACATTCATTCCCTCAGGAACTACAATATCTTCTTCATCTTCCAGATCATGTGGTACAACCAGACAGTATCCGGTATTATCTCCTTCCATGCTATTCAGTGCATTTGTGAGAGTTGTTTTCTCCATTGTCTGCATTTCCACATCCGGTCTGTCTTCATCTGTACGCAGGCAAGTGTTAAACTGTCCCTCATTGATAAAAGCTACCTCATAGGTTCCAGTTCCCTGAGCCGTTGTTGCCGGTTCTGTCTGTACATCTGCTTCCTCAACAAACGCATCCTGCTGCTCTTCTTCGCCAGTCTCAAACTCAGCAGCTTCTTCCTCTCCTGATGTCCAGATTTCTTCTGTGTTTTCCGGTTCATCAATATCTACTGCTTCATCCGCTGTTTCTTCCAATAGAGTTTCTTTCTCCGCGTTCTGCGCTTCACTGTCTTCTTCTGAAGAAAATTCCGCGCCCATCACTGCCATACTTTCCGCAACAGGCGATACACATAAAAGCGCTGCCAGCAGTAATGCAATCTGTTTCTTCTTCATACTCTTGAACCTCCTTTATCTTGGATTAATTTATAAAATGCTGCCGTTCTCAGGCAGCATTCAGAATTCCTTTACCGGGATATCTTTCTAAAAATTCAAATTCTCTCCAAGCCTGTTTCTGTATATCTGCTGTCAAACGTTACCTATCCTCATTCACTACACTATGCCTTCATATTGTATGTTTAATATTATACAGTATTTTTATATCATTCGGCAATTATTTCATTACTTTTTTATATTAATTTTAATTTTTTCTATTTATTTTTCTTATATTTTATTATTTTCAGACTTTTCTACAGTAGACTCTCTTCTCCGATTTTATCAAGAAAACTATTCATTTCTTCCAGAGTCATCTTTTCTTCCAATCCGTAAATAATCGCTGCATCATAACGTATACGCGGATAAAGTCTCGGCTTCTGCCCAATGTCCAGAAGCCTTTGTGTATCCGACAGATCAAGAGAAAGGAGAAACGCACACTGCAGCAGTATTTTCCTTGTAGGAATTCGCTGACCGCCAAACAGTTTTCGTGCATAGGATTCTTCCAGATTCAGTTCACGCACAACATCTTTCTTCTTCATTCCACGCTCTTCGATCAAATGCTCAAGATAAAGTCCGACCTCTACCTTGTTTCCTCGTTCTCTTGCAAAATATGCGGCACCTTCTTCTTTTATCATTCCCATGATTTCATCTGTTTCTTTCATTTCTTCTCACACCTCTTTCCTGTTCATATCTCCTTCCTGCCAGAACACAACTGCCTCCAGTTAAAAAAAGCAGATACGATACTAATAAGTGTACCATATCTGCCCATTTTAGGACGGGACAAATTTGTCCCTTTTTATGTATAGATTTCAAAATCCGGGAAAGAATTCACTTTCAGGATTTCCTGTTTCTGTTCTTCTGAACAGCGTACCTCTTTCAGACCTGTATGTTTAAACAGCGCTTCATAGTTTTCAATCTCTGCATTTGAAATATCTATCACTTGCAAATTCTCTGCACCTGTGATCGGCGTCAGATCTTTTACCAGACTGAAACTCACTGACAGGAAATTCAGTGATGGAAACTCTTCAATTCCCTCCACTGAAGAGATCGGTGCCGTAAATGCAAGAGACTCCAGTCCGTTCATTCCTTTTAATGGTTTTAAATCTTCCAGTGAAGTTTCTCCGCCCCACATAACCAGTGATTTCAGTGTGCTCATCTTAGAAAGCGTTTCTGCTGCTGTTTCATTTACATTACACATGCACAAAGAATCCAGATTCTTCATTTCTGTTAATGGTTCAAATATGCCGTTTTCTACTTCTGCATTATTCATATCCAGATAATTCAGGTTCATACTTTTCAGAAAATTGATATCTGCCAGATACATTCCCTGAATATTTAGCTGTGAAACACTGCTGCATTCCCCAAGTGATGACAGATCCTCTGCCGGATTCTCCATGATGCAAAGGATATCTAAATCTATCAGGCTTTGGATGCCAGAGAAATCAGTGATCATGTTTTTGCTCAGATAGAGTTCTTTTAGTGGCAGGTCTTTCAGGTCTGATATATCTTCGATCCTCTGATTGCACAGCGCAAGTTCTTCCAGATTTATCATCTGTGTCAGGTCAGAAAGATCCGTAATACTTCCACGGACAGAACCGAAGCTGCTGTCTTTTCCATCTATGTGATGCCCGATACCCCAGAAGCAGTCTTCATCGTCAAGGATTTCCTTTCCGACAATGCGGAGTTTTCTTACATTTTCTAACATATCGGCTGTTATCTCATCTGTTTCAGAAAGATTTAGTTCTTTACGTACTGCTGCTTCAATTAATTCTTCTTTGAATATTATCTTATTATTCTGAGACTGCTTTGCATCCGAAATCTGTTTCGGGTCCTGACTCTGCTCTGTATTCTGGTCTGTCTCTTCCTCCTGCGTATTCTCTGCTGTAATCTGATTCTCCGTTACATTACGGTCTGCTGTAATCTTTCCATTTTTAACCACTGTTGTACACGGAAAAAGAACTGCCAGTATATAGCCGGCCACTATCAATCCAACCGCTGCACCTACTTTTTTGTAACCATTTTTTCTATTGTCTTCCTGGCACTTTTCAATTGCTTTACCTAACTCAGCAGCATCTGCATATCTTTTATCCGGTTCAAAAGAACAGGCTTTTTCTATCACTTTTTTCATTTTTCTGCTGATATCACATTCAGAAAGTTGGTTCTGTTCATAGTTCTCTATAGCCATATACAGCATTGTCTGCCCGATCGCATACACATCTGTCCTCTGGTCTGTCTGGGTGTAACCGTATTGCTCCGGAGCTGCAGTTCCTCTGGTTCCTACCACGAACGTATCTCTCTGACTGTCTTTTTTATAGCTGCGCATGGTTCCAAAATCAATGAATATCACTTCACCGCCGGGAGTAATTACAATGTTCTCCGGTTTAATATCACGATGGATCATTGGATCTTCTAAGTCCTGAAACTGCTCTGCCGCGTGGCAGATTTTTATACTTATCCTGCAAAGTTCTCTTTCCTGTATACCGCCTTTCTGCAGGACTATCTGAGATAACGGTGTTCCTTCTATGTATTCCCGCAAGAAATATACTCCGCCATTTTCTTCAAATATTCTGTAGGCTTTTGGGATTCCGGTTAAGCCCATTTCCGTTAATTTCTGAAGAATTTCCATTTCTTTGCGCAGCATTTCCGCCTGAAGTTTTCTGCCCCATTTCAGAACGCAAAAAACGCCTGTCACCGATTCTTTCACCAGAACTGTAAAGGAATCTTCGCTTTCTTTCAGACTTTCATATACTGTCCAGTGCTCCTGCATTTCCAACGGCAAATGATATTTAGCTTTCTCAGAAATACTGTTATTTAATATCTGTTCCTTTTTCATATACATTTCTCCATGTATAAAACCTTGACCCTGCAATTATCCTCACATTTTCATCTTGAACCAGACACCACTTTCAGAAGATAATCCAATTACTATAATCAGATTTTAACAGAAACCATAACAAAAGCCTATCTGTTTTTCCTGAATTTCTCTCCGCCATAGCGTAATCCTGCCTGAAGAACTTCTTGTATAACAGGAAATTCCAACATCATTTTCTGTTATGCAAAAAATTCCCTCTCCAGCTTTTACCGGAAAGGGAATTTTTTAGTTATATGATTTATTTTCTGTTAATCATTCAGCATCTTCTGCTGCTTCAGTTGTCTCTGCTGTTTCTTCTGCACTGTCTGCGTCTTTGCTGTCCGCTGCATCTTCAGTATCTTCACTGTCATCATATGGGATTACTGCACCATCATAGTTCTCATTGATAAAATCTTTGATCTCATCAGATTTCAATACATCAACCAGAGCTTTGATCTTGTCGCTGTTTTCGTTGCCTTCTTTTACTGCAATGATGTTTACATATGTTTTTGCAGCTTCAGAATCTGCCTGCTCATATGCAAGTGCATCTTTTGCAACTGAGAAACCGGCTTCCAGAGCGTAGTTTCCATTTAATACTACGTAAGCCGTCTCGCCTGTAACACGTGCTACCTGTGCTGCTTCCAGTTCTACGATCTCTACATTGTGAGGATTCTCTTCGATATCTTTTACAGTTGCATTTAATCCTGCACCGTCTTTCAGTGTGATGATTCCGTTGTCCTGGAGAAGAAGAAGTGCTCTTGCTTCATTTGTTGTATCGTTTGGTACTGCGATGGAATCTCCGTCTGCCAGATCATCCAGGCTGTCTTTTGTTCCAGGATAGATTCCAAATGGCTCATAGTGGATGCCGCCGGCATTTACAAGGTGTGTACCTTTTTCTTCATTGAACTGTTCCAGATATGGGATGTGCTGGAAATAGTTTGCATCGAATTCGCCGCTCTCTACAACCTCGTTTGGTCTTACATAGTCATCAAATACTGTAACTTCCAGGTCATATCCTTCTTTTTCAAGAAGTGGTTTTGCTTCTTCAAGGATCTCTGCATGAGGTGTTGCGGATGCTGCAACTGTGATTGTCTTATCATCATCTTTTGCATAAACGCCTGTGCTTAATGTTCCTGCTACTAATACACCTGTTAAAACTGCTGCTACTAATTTTTTCATAATAATCTTCCTCCTGAATTTTATAATTCTGTTTTAACTTTTTTCTTTTATTTTTATCCGCCCGGAAATTCTTCATTTCCTCCCCGCGGAATATTTTTTATTTGTACTTACTTTCTTCTGTCGATTTTATTTGCGATCAGCATTCCCACTGACTGGAAAATCTGTACCAGAATAACCAGCAGGATAACTGTTACGATCATGATATCTGACTGATATCTGTAATATCCGTAACGAATGGCGATATCACCAAGTCCACCGCCTCCAACTGCACCGGACATCGCGGAATAACCAAGGATGGTTCCGATTGCAATGGTCGCTCCCGTGATCAGTGATGTTCTGGCTTCTACCAGAAGCACTTTCACGATAATTCTCATGTTGCTTGCACCCATGGCTCTGGCTGCCTCGATTACACCTGCATCTACTTCTTTAATAGAAGATTCTACCATTCGTGCGATAAAGGGAATCGCTGCCACAACCAGCGGCACTACAGTTGCTGTAGATCCGTAACTCTTTCCCACCACTGCTCTGGTAAAAGGAATGAGCAGGATCAGTAAGATCAGAAACGGAATACTTCTCACTATATTTGCAATGGCATCCAGTATCTTATACAACACTGCATTTGGCTTCAGTCCCTCTTTATCAGACACTGCCAGCAGCACTCCCATCGGAAGTCCGAACAGGTATCCCAGAACTGTGGAAAGAACTGTCATGTAAAGTGTTTCTCCCACACCCTGTACAATCATCATTATTGTTTCATGATCCCACATATTCTGTCACCTCCCCGATTGCTAAACCTTTTTCCTTCAGATACTGCTTCATCATTTCTGTTCTGGTACTGCCCTCCATAAATTCCAGTATCATTTCTCCCTTGGCTACACCACCTACATTCTTGGTATCTGCCTTCAGGATATTTACCGGTTCTCCGAAGGTAAGGATCAGATTTGCGATTACAGGCTCAAAAGCTGAATTCTCGGAGAATACGATTCGTATCTTCTCACCGCTTTTGATCTCTGCCTGTCCTTTTTCCTTACCGGCATCCAGTCTGCTGTCTGCGCCGATATCGGAGCCTGTATCCTTTCGGATCAGTTCTTTGGCAACCTCTGACTGAGGATTTGCAAAAATATCTGCAACCAGTCCTTTCTCAACCACTTCACCCTCATACATGATCGCCACATGTGTACAGATTTCACGCACAACCGACATCTGATGAGTAATGATCACTATGGTGATTCCAAACTGTCTGTTAATCTTTTTCAGCAATTCCAGAATAGAAGAAGTAGTCTGCGGATCCAGTGCACTGGTAGCCTCATCACAAAGTAAAATCTTCGGATCCGATGCAAGTGCTCTTGCAATGGCAACCCTCTGCTTCTGACCACCGGAGAGCTGTGCAGGATAAGCATTCTGCCTGTCCCCCAGACCAACAATCTCCAACAGCTCTGCTGCCCTCTTTCTGGCCTCTGCCTTCTTCTTTCCTTTTATATAAAGGGGAAAACAGACATTATCGATCACTGACTTCTGCATCAGCAGATTGAAATGCTGGAAGATCATACCAATCTCTTCCCTCTGTTTTCTCAATTCCTTCTCTGTCAAATCTCCAAGAGCCTTCCCATCTATCAGAACCTGTCCCTCTGTAGGAACCTCCAGAAAATTCATACATCGTACCAATGTACTCTTACCTGCTCCCGACATACCGATAATCCCATATATATCACCGGAATCGATATTCAGGTTCACATCCTTCAAAGCCTCGACCACTCCATCTTTCGTGTCAAAAGACTTCCTGACCTTCTCAATCACAATCCCAGACATCTCATTCTCCCTCTCTCTTATTCCCCGCTCCGTTGAGCATGAACATACTATACCACTCCACTTCCGATTATGCCAATTCATAATACCTAGTGCCAGCTATAGTTTAAAGCTATATTTTTATCGCTTTACCTCATTAAAATCTATATCTCTTGGATTTCTTACAAAAAGAAAAACAGCAGGAGAAAGGTCACATTCCTTTCATCCTACTGCTTTGAAAGCGTAACATTCATTAAAGACTATATTCCTTATATAATTGCTCACGTCTTTTAGAATCTGTTGATACAATCGGGATTTCTTCCGTTCTCTGATCCTGAATCAGCCGAGTAATCAGACTTCCTAGTCGAGCTTCTCCCTGAATCTGCCCGATTGCCTCTCCTCTTGCCTGTCCAATTGCTTCGCCTCTCGCCTGTCCGATTGCCTCTCCTTCTGCACGTCCAATTGCTTTTCCCTCTGCTTTAAGTCTTTCAGATTCCAATTCCAGAACTTTTCCTCCCATAATATCACCTATTCCTTTCCGAACATTATCATCTTCGCGGAAAATATAGTCCGCAATTTTTATAATTAGTTTTGTCAGATCTGTATACAATTCTGACTTTCCTGTTTCTGTCAGTTCTTCTTCCAGGTTTACCCGGATTTCTTCGTATTCATTTAGGAATACCTGGAATAATTCTGGATTCAAATTATCCAGATGAGAGTGGCTCAATTAACTTAGAGTCTTTTTTTCTTCAAAGCAATACTTTTTACCACGCTTCCTGCTCCTTTCACTGCCTTACCGCTGATTTTTCTGAACGGAACTACTTTATAATAATATGTCTTTCCCTTCTTTACTTTTTTATCTGTGTATTTCAATGTCTTTCCACTGGTAATGGTTTTAATCTTACTGTACTTTCCTCTTTTACTTGTAGCACGATAAATGTAATAACCTGATGCCCCATTGGTTTTTTTCCAGTTTACAGAAACGGTGTTGTTTTTAGTCTTCAATGAAACAGTCGTATTTAATTTTCCGGATAAACCTTTTTTGTTATAACTGCTGTATGTTTTCTTTCCATTTACAGTTCTATAAGCTTTTACTATATAAGTATACTTATAACCAGCTTTTACTTTTGTATCTTTGTATGAAGTTCCCTTTGTTGTTTTTACGAAAATCCACTTATCAGCATCTATCTTTCGGTATACCTGATAGCCGTTTGCACCGAATACTTTTTTCCAAGTGACTGTAATAGAATTATTCGATGCTGTAAGCTTTGATAATTTCGGTGCAGATAATTGGGGAATCGGAGTGACAGTTGGTGTAACAGGTATTTCCTCTTTTACAACAGTTACCTTTATTTCTTTGAATAAATCACGATTTTCCACCCAGGCTGCCCTGACAGTTGTTTCTCCAGCTGTCATTCCTTCCACTACACCATCTGAATTAATCTTTACAATGGCATCATCTGCTGATGACCAAATGATATTCTTGGTTGCTACATTATCTGGTAATATCTGTGCATTAAGAAGTATTTTCTCTCCGATTTTCAAGTTGACATCATCTATCTCTGTTTTAATGCCAGTGGCTTCAATATATTCTGTTTTTTCTGGCTTTGCGGCATACTCTTCTTTTACGCTTCCCTTCTCATCAAGAAGTTTACAGGATGGCTTATCTTCTTCAATATTTGTAATTGCAATAGTACTTCCTTTGAAAACAGGAATATCATCCGTTTCTTTCCTTTTTGCGGTGCCATCTGCACTGATATCTGAAACAAAATAGTCTACTTTTCCCATATCTGTGGCAATACATCTCAGTGTATATCCATTGTTCTGAGGCAAATTGATTATTTTTACATAATCCTGATCCAGCGGATGATACGTGACATTATAATAAATATCACCTATATTTCCGGAACTCTCCTTTCCATCATATACAGTCAGTATTTTATTGCCTGATTTATCATATACTTCTACATTAACCGGACAAGAAATAACTGAATTAGAATATTTTCCTAATACTCCTCTTGCTTTCAGACATTTTTCTATAGCTTCCAAAGTTGAAGTAACTTGAAGGGAATAGGTGTATTCTTTTTTACTGGACTTTTTCGTCATATCCAGATATTTTCGTACACTTTTTTCTCCTGCTGTTCGTGATTTCATTAGCATGTAAAATGCAAATACTGTTCTCTTCGCATAATAGTTTTTTTCGGAAGCTTTAGACTGCTGATACATTTTTTTGTTATACTGCATCCAGTTACTGAGATAATATCCGATATATGCCACACAACGCATATTATCTACCTGCTTCTGCGTATCGCCTGTATTAAAAAGAATATTGGCAAGACCTGTACTATATTTATATGATTTATAAATTACTATACCCAGCGGGAGGGCTGAAGCTACTGATGTCAGCATGGAATCCAAGGCTACGTCACTTAATTCATCAAAAGCTGCATTTGACAGATACATCATCTGATTTTCATATGTTCCGTGGATCACACCATACAGTTCTTTTGCAGCTTCACATATAGGATCGTATTCGCAGTTATTTTTCAGATATAATAACATTTCTGAATACATTTCATCTGCTTTGGCCAGTGCTACAATGTCATAATATCTTTTGATGGTATCTGTGCCGACTTTTATAATGCTAAGACCATCACTGATAAAGTCTAAACCATCGGAAAGTGTTTTGGCGAAATTTTTTGATGAGGAAAAGCTTTTAATACACTTTATAACTTTTGAATCTCCGGCAAAGTGTCCGACATTCTGGAGATAGTCAGCCAAATCATCATATTTTTTATCAACAAAAAAAGCAGACAGAGTATCTTCCGTACATACTGAGGCTAATTTCTTTATTTCGTCATTACTTAATCCATACGCAACTGCATAAGCCCAGTCCCCCTGTTTGAAAGTATCCAGATATATTTTAGCAAATTTCTTTGTTGTTTCTGCCTGTGAGAGATCCAGCACAGTTCCTGAATAAGAATCCAGCAATGCGATCAAAACTTCCCTTGCCTGATTCTGACTGGTTTCACCGGAAAATATCTGCTTCCATCCGTCTTTTCCACGGAAATACATGTTTGACATTGTTTCTACTACGCTGTCAATAAAACTGTCATCCCACTGTGCAACCAGCATAGAATTCATGAAATTTCCATCTCTTGTAAGGTATGCCATAGCACTGGCCGTTCCCTCGTCCTGTATCCAGCGGTTGAGATTTTCTGTATAATCGTATTCTTCATATTTCGAGGTATATTCGCCCAGACTCCGGAATGGGATGTTTTGTCCGGAAGCATAAGTTTCTGCATAGGTGCCAGTGTAGCCATAGATAGTGAGAAACTGGCATTCGTCAAATGCAAAACCTGAGATGCTTGTTATCGTTGGATATAGTGTAATGCTTTCAAGTTTTCTGCAGTATTCGAATGCCTCATAACCGATCTTTTTCAGCCGTCTTCCCCCGGTTACTTCTGTCAGGCTTCCACAGTTCTGAAATGCAGAATCCCCGATCTCTTCAACACTGTCCGGGATTTCTATCTCTGTTAAACTTGAGCAGCTTTGAAATGCCCTACTGCTGATTGACTTTAAACCTGGCGGCAGTGTCACCTGTTTTAACTTCGTGCATCCTCCAAATGCAGATGTATTTAATTCTGTCAGTCCTTCCGGCAGTACCACATTCTCTAATTCTGAATTTGCAAACGGCATATCCGGTATATTTCCTGTGAACCCGATCTTGATATTATAATCTCCGCTGGATGGACCTGCTGTTTTCAGACAGTCACACTCATCAAATATTAAACTGCCACTGAATTCTTTGATCGTTGATGACAGTGTGATGCTTTCAAGTTTTCTGCAGTACTCGAATGCTTCATAACCGATCTTTTTCAGCCGTCTTCCCCCGGTTACTTCTGTCAGGCTTCCACAGTTCTGAAATGCAGAATCCCCGATCTCTTCAACACTGTCCGGGATTTCTATCTCTGTTAAACTTGAGCAGCTTTGAAATGCCCTACTGCTGATTGACTTTAAACCTGGCGGCAGTGTCACCTGTTTTAACTTCGTGCATCCTCCAAATGCAGATGTATTTAATTCTGTCAGTCCTTCCGGCAGTACCACATTCTCTAATTCTGAATTTGCAAACGGCATATCCGGTATATTTCCTGTGAACCCGATCTTGATATTATAATCTCCGCTGGATGGACCTGCTGTTTTCAGACAGTCACACTCATCAAATATTAAACTGCCACTGAATTCTTTGATCGTTGATGACAGTGTGATGCTTTCAAGTTTTCTGCAGTACTCGAATGCTTCATAACCGATCTTTTTCAGCCGTCTTCCCCCGGTTACTTCTGTCAGGCTTCCACAGTTCTGAAATGCAGAATCCCCGATCTCTTCAACACTGTCCGGGATTTCTATCTCTGTTAAACTTGAGCAGCTTTGAAATGCCCTACTGCTGATTGACTTTAAACCTGGCGGCAGTGTCACCTGTTTTAACTTCGTGCATCCTCCAAATGCAGATGTATTTAATTCTGTCAGTCCTTCCGGCAGTACCACATTCTCTAATTCTGAATTTGCAAACGGCATATCCGGTATATTTCCTGTGAACCCGATCTTGATATTATAATCTCCGCTGGATGGACCTGCTGTTTTCAGACAGTCACACTCATCAAATATTAAACTGCCACTGAATTCTTTGATCGTTGATGACAGTGTGATGCTTTCAAGTTTTCTGCAGTACTCGAATGCTTCATAACCGATCTTTTTCAGCCGTCTTCCCCCGGTTACTTCTGTCAGGCTTCCACAGTTCTGAAATGCAGAATCCCCGATCTCTTCAACACTGTCCGGGATTTCTATCTCTGTTAAACTTGAGCAGCTTTGAAATGCCCTACTGCTGATTGACTTTAAACCTGGCGGCAGTGTCACCTGTTTTAACTTCGTGCATCCTCCAAATGCAGCTGTATTTAATTCTGTCAGTCCTTCCGGCAGTACCACATTCTCTAATTCTGAATTTGCAAACGGCATATCCGGTATATTTCCTGTGAACCCGATCTTGATATTATAATCTCCGCTGGATGGACCTGCTGTTTTCAGACAGTCACACTCATCAAATATTAAACTGCCACTGAATTCTTTGATCGTTGATGACAGTGTGATGCTTTCAAGTTTTCTGCAGTACTCGAATGCTTCATAACCGATCTTTTTCAGCCGTCTTCCCCCGGTTACTTCTGTCAGGCTTCCACAGTTCTGAAATGCAGAATCCCCAATCTCTTCAACACTGTCCGGGATTTCTATCTCTGTTAAACTTGAGCAGCTTTGAAATGCCCTACTGCTGATTGACTTTAAACCTGGCGGCAGTGTCACCTGTTTTAACTTCGTGCATCCTCCAAATGCAGCTGTATTTAATTCTGTCAGTCCTTCCGGCAGTACCACATTCTCTAATTCTGAATTTGCAAACGGCATATCCGGTATATTTCCTGTGAACCCGATCTTGATATTATAATCTCCGCTGGATGGACCTGCTGTTTTCAGACAGTCACACTCATCAAATATTAAACTGCCACTGAATTCTTTGATCGTTGATGACAGTGTGATGCTTTCAAGTTTTCTGCAGTACTCGAATGCTTCATAACCGATCTTTTTCAGCCGTCTTCCCCCGGTTACTTCTGTCAGGCTTCCACAGTTCTGAAATGCAGAATCCCCGATCTCTTCAACACTGTCCGGGATTTCTATCTCTGTTAAACTTAAACAGCTTTGAAATGCTCTTTCCCCTATTGTATTTACCACATAATTATTAATCTTTTCCGGAAGTTTTACTGTGGATTCAGAACCAATGTATTTGATAACAGTGGCTTCCTGACCGGAAACTATATATTTGTAGTCTCCGTATGTAAGTTCAATATCTGCACTATATGCAGAAACCTGATTTTCATCTGAATTTTCATCTGATGAATCATTTTCATTTTGGTCATCTTTTAAAATATTTTCCGCAGGCTCTTCTTCTGGAGAAATAAATTCCGGATCAGTCTGGGACATTTCCTCTGTAGTTTCCACATTCTTCTTTGCTTCCCCATCAGAAAAATCATCTGTCACTTTCTCTTCTTCTGACATCTCAGTGCCGGAATCACTAAAAATATCCGCCATTTCTCCAGCATAAACTGGAAGCGACTGACAGCTCACTGCTATAGCCAATATAACAGCCAATAACTTTTTCTTCATACTCTTCTCCTTTGCCTCTTCATATTTTATGTAAACAAAAACTATTCTTCGAATATCCATTCAGATTACAATTTTTGTTTTCGTAGAGATCATCCTCTGAAATATACATTTTGACTTGGATAATCCATCTGAGAATATCCAAGTTCCACCCATGTCTGAATACCGGTTTTATCCTGCACAAATAAAGCTGACAGTGATGAACCTGTACAATCTCCCTTAAAAGTAACAACTGAGTTATTTTTTACTGTGGTTTTCACTCCATCATACAAATACTGAATTTTTTTCAGTTTCCAGCCTTTATTGGCTTTCAGACTGATTTGGGCTTTCCACTGTTTTTTCTGTTTATTCCAGTTATAAATTCTGCTCTTGTTAAATTTTGAGGTAAGGTTTTTATTTCCAACCTTAAAAGATTTACAGGGATTCTTCCAGTTATATGCTACAATGGTAGTAGACAGTTTCTTTCCTGCATATTTAAAGGAAATTGTTGATGTTCCTGCTTTTTTGACATTAACTGTTAATCCATATGAACCCTTGTTCAGCACTTCTACAACATCCGGATTGGAATTTTTCAGACCGGTTGGTTCCTTTCCCTCAATAGAATTCTTTATATATATGGTTTTTCCAAATGCAGACTGGGGTGCAGAATAAATAGCCATATAA
Organism: Blautia luti; assembly: GCF_033096465.1. NCBI lineage: Bacteria > Bacillati > Bacillota > Clostridia > Lachnospirales > Lachnospiraceae > Blautia > Blautia luti. The sequence continues at coordinate 2,789,366 of NZ_AP028156.1, forward strand.
ACCTTTTTATCAATACTGGGAACCGGTGATTTTGCATTTACAGAAACCAACTGTAATCCCAGTACACTGATGATCGTTAAAAGTAATAATACTGTTTTTCTTATAAAAGCATTCTTTTTCATATCTCTTGTCCTCTCTTTCCAAATGGATAAATGTCTGGCAATAGTACCATCAATCATTTCACATAACACTACTGCCCTAATAATTATCTACTCTAATAGAAACATAGGCATTATTTTTAGTATTCTTTAGCTTGATAAAAAGTGCCAGGAAATCCTTTGGAAGCTTTTGTCCTTTTTTTACAGAATACATTTTTATGCTTCCATTGTTAGCCCTAACAAATCTGCTGTATTCTATCTTTTCCACTTTATATCCTGCTTTCAGACTGTAGGTCAGCTTTCCATTCAGTCTGCTTACAACCCCATATAAATTTGGTTCCGGCTTTTTTGCATAGTAGGAAGTCAGGTTCTTTTTCCCGATTTTCAGCGTTTTAAATGGATTGGCATATTTTACAAATGTATAGGTGCAGGTTTTTTTATATGTTTTTCCATTTACTTTTACAGTAACATTAACTTTAGCTGTTCCTTCCTTGATTCCAGTTACCTGATAAAATGCATTTCTTTTCGCGCCTCCATTACTGCCGGATACACGGGAAAACACCGTCATCACCTTGGGATTACTGCTTACCGCAGATATTTCTATGTTTTCACGATTGTAATATACTGGCGTAGAATAGTTTGTCACATTGTCTACGCTACATCCCAATGTAACTTTCATTTTTGCTGGCATCTTCGCCAATGGATTCTTCTGTGCTGCCCAGACATTTACGGACATGGCAAGCATTGCTACTACTGCCGCAAAAATCATTAATAGTACATTTTTCTTTTTCTTCATAAATTTTTTCCTCCTTTATTTGCAGGTTTTTGTTATGTGAATTGACAGTTACTTTCCTGTTCTGTCAAGCCCCATCATATTTTTTCAGCATCCTGCTGAAACATTCAGGTGTCATATTCAGATAAGACGCTATATCTTTTTTGTTCACCTTTTTTTCCAGCCCCGGATAGGTTTCCAGGAAATATCTTCTCGTTCTTTTTCATCAGCAAAGTTCTTGCTTTCAATTTTTCCTCTTCATTTTTCCTTTTTCTTTCATCACTCATACTTATTCCTTTTTACACGCTCAAAATCACCAGACAAAACCATATTATTTAAAGTTATCGTTTATCCTGTTCCTTTGCAAACAAGATTTTCTCTAATTATACTTTATTGTCTGACAAATATCAATCCGCTTGATTCAAATCAAGTAATCACAAATATTTTTCCCAAAACCACTCCTTCACACTCAAAAAAGGGCGCTGCCCAAGCAGCCGCCCTTTCGTTAAATCACATCTTTTTTAGAGATTATACTCCCTATACAATTGTTCATACAATCCCGGCGCTCCTAAAAAAGAAGCTCAAGGGTGGAGTTTATTTAAAATATTCCACTCCAGACTCAAAGATCTTAATATCCTGCTCCCCATAGATATTAATAGCAACACCATCCCCGCGACGTTCACTATGTGCCATCTTACCAAGGATACGTCCATCCGGGCTGGTAATACCTTCAATGTTCATATAAGAACCATTGACATTCCATTCTTCATCAACACTGAGCTGTCCATCCGGAGTTACATACTGAGTTGCAACCTGTCCGTTTGCAAACAGTTTCTGCAGCCATTCTTCATTAGCAACGAAACGTCCCTCACCATGTGAAGCCGGGTTACAGTAAACACCACCAAGCTGTGCCTTCTGCAGCCAAGGAGATTTATTACTAACAACCTTAGTATAAACCATCTTGGAGATATGACGTCCGATGGTATTAAATGTCAGTGTAGGAGAATCTGCCTTCTGTCCACAGATCTCACCGTAAGGTACAAGACCAAGCTTGATCAGAGCCTGGAATCCGTTACAGATACCAAGTGCCAGACCGTCTCTTTCATTAATCAGCTTCATAACAGCTTCTTTGATCTTCGCATTCTGGAATGCAGTTGCAAAGAATTTCGCGGAACCATCCGGTTCGTCACCTGCGGAGAATCCGCCCGGGAACATGATGATCTGTGCCTGATCGATTGCTTTCTCAAAAAGCTCTACAGAGTCATGGATATCTTCAGCAGTCAGGTTTTTGAATACTTTTACATCCACCTCTGCACCTGCACGCTCGAATGCACGTGTGCTGTCATACTCGCAGTTTGTTCCAGGGAATACAGGAATAAATACGCGAGGTTTCGCAACTTTGTTCTTGCATACATAAATGCTGTCTGCACGATAAAGTTTCTCATCTCTGTCAGCTGCCTCTTTGTCATTCTCAGAAGAAACTGTCTTAAATACTTTTTCCAGAGTACCTTTCCATGCGTTTTCAGCTTCGCCTACAGTGATCACTGTATTTCCATAGGAGAAGTTACCGTCAGCAGTTACTTCACCGATCACTGTATAAGTGATGGAAAGCTCACCAACTTTACCATCCGGAACTTCCAGGATAATATCACCAAATCCAGGTGCAAAGAAATCTCTCGGATCAAGGTTATGTTCGATCTTCACGCCCATGCCATTACCAAATGCCATCTTTGCAACTGCAGCTGCAATACCATGGCGGTCAAGTGCATAAGCAGAAACAACCTTGCCGTCCTGCATATCTTTATGAAGTTTTTCATACTGATCCATGATTCCTGCATAATCCGGCAGATCATACTGATCCTTCGGCGCGCGAAGCCATACCAGTTTGTTTCCTGCTTTCTTTAATTCCGGTGTGATCACATCCTGGATCTTCGCAACGTCAACAGCGAAAGATACCAGTGTCGGAGGTACGTCAATATCATTGAATGTACCGGACATACTGTCCTTACCACCGATAGATGGAAGTCCAAATCCCATCTGTGCTGCATAAGCACCGAGAAGTGCTGCGAAAGGCTGGCTCCATCTCTTAGGATCTTCTGTCATACGACGGAAGTATTCCTGGAATGTGAAACGAATTTTCTTATAGTCACCGCCTGTAGCCACAATTCTTGCAACGGATTCTGTTACTGCATAAGCAGCTCCGTGATATGGGCTCCAGGAAGATAAGTACGGGTCAAAACCATAGCTCATCATGGTTACGGTATCTGTCTTGCCATTCTGTACCGGAACTTTTGCAACCATGGACTGAGTTTCTGTAAGCTGATATTTACCGCCATATGGCATAAATACGCTGCCTGCTCCGATAGAACCGTCGAACATTTCCACAAGTCCTTTCTGGGAGCATACATTTAAGTCTGCAAGAGTTTCCATCCATTTTGCTTTTACATCTGCAACGTCCGGGCGTTCTTCAAAGAGATTACCTTCTTTATTCGGGATTTCTACTTCTACAGTTGTTTCCTGATGTGCACCGTTGGTATCCAGGAATGCACGGGAAATATTTACGATCTCCTTACCTCGCCATACAAGTACCAGACGAGGATCCTCTGTTACAACAGCAACAGGAATTGCCTCCAGGTTCTCTTCATTTGCATAGCCAAGGAAAGTATCTACATCTTTCGGATCAACTACGACAGCCATACGTTCCTGAGATTCGGAAATTGCGATCTCAGTTCCGTCAAGACCTGCATATTTCTTCGGAACCTTGTCAAGGTCTACTCTAAGACCTGCTGCCAACTCACCGATAGCAACGGAAACACCGCCTGCACCAAAGTCATTACATTTCTTGATGATATGGCTGACTTCTTCACGGCGGAACATACGCTGGATCTTACGCTCAGTAGGAGCATTACCTTTCTGAACCTCAGCGCCGCACACTTCGATAGAAGCTTCTGTATGAACCTTGGAAGAACCGGTAGCACCACCGATACCGTCACGTCCTGTACGTCCTCCAAGTAAGATAATGATATCTCCCGGATCAGAATTCTCACGGATAACCGCACGTCTGGGAGCAGCACCCATAACAGCACCGATCTCCATACGTTTTGCCACATAATTTGGATGATAAACTTCTTTTACATAACCTGTTGCAAGACCAATCTGGTTTCCATAGGAACTGTAACCATGAGCTGCGCTTCTTACCAGTTTCTTCTGCGGAAGTTTACCCTTGAGAGTTTCTTTTACAGAAACAGTAGGATCTGCCGCACCAGTTACACGCATTGCCTGATATACATAGGTACGTCCTGAAAGCGGGTCGCGGATCGCACCGCCAAGGCAGGTAGCTGCACCACCGAATGGCTCGATCTCAGTAGGATGGTTATGTGTCTCATTCTTGAAGTTGATCAGCCATTCCTCTTCTTTACCGTCAACATCTACAGGAACTACAATACTGCAGGCATTGATCTCATCAGATTCTTCCTGATCAGCAAGCTTTCCTTCTGCTTTCAGTTTCTTCATAGCCATCAGAGCCAGGTCCATCAGGCAGACAAATTTGTCCTTGCGACCCTTGTAAAGCTCTTCTCTGTCAGCAAGATATTTGTTGTAGGTATCTACGATCGGTGCCTTGTAATCACCTTCGTCAAATTTTACATCTGTCAGCTCTGTGGAGAAGGTTGTATGACGGCAGTGATCAGACCAGTAGGTATCCAGTACACGAATCTCTGTCATAGACGGGTCACGTTTCTCTTCTTCCTTGAAATAATGCTGGATATGCTGGAAATCCTTGAATGTCATTGCAAGATTTAAGGAAGCATAAAGTTCCTTTAATTCTGCTTCCGGCATCTCCTTGAATCCATCGAAAATCTTAACATCTTCCGGTTCCGGGAATACAGTTACCAGTGTTTCCGGTTTCTGCAGACCTGTCTCACGGGAATCTACAGGATTGATGCAGTGATGCTTGATGGCATCAAATTCTTCATCTGTGATAGTTCCTTCAATCACATAAGTAGTTGCGGAACGAATGATAGGCTGTGCGTTCTCATCTAGGAACTGTACACACTGAACAGCGGAATCAGCTCTCTGGTCGAACTGTCCCGGTAAAAATTCTACTGAGAAAATGCGGGAGCCTGCTGCTGCCTCAAAATTTTCCAGATATAAATCGTCTACAGGTGGCTCTGCAAAAACAGTTTTGCATGCTTTATCAAAAACTTCATCAGAAATATTCTCTACATCATAGCGGATCAGCACACGGACTGCTGTTACGGATTTGATTCCCAGATAGCTGCTGATCTCATGTTTTAATTCCTTTGCCTGTACAGCGAAGGCCGGTTTCTTTTCTACATAGACACGTCTTACGTTACTCATAGAAACTCCTTTCTTATGTATGCATTGTTTTAAAAATGCTTGACTATTGCTTCTTTTATAGTATCATAGGAAATATCATTAGTAAAATTAATATATCTTATATTTTTTATTAATACAGTTAATTAATCACCGTTCACACTCCACTGTCGACGAGATATTGGGGAATGAGTATGCCAAAATCCCGAGACATACAATCTAAAGTTCCATTGTTGCCGACAATTTGTATCATCACATTATTTTATGAAAGGATTTATTTCTATGGATATTAATCTGGAATTATACAAAGTATTCTACTATGTTGCCACCACCCTCAGCTTCTCTGAAGCTTCCCGGCAGCTTTTTATCTCCCAGTCAGCAGTCAGCCAGTCTATCAAGACTCTGGAAAAAAAGCTGAATCATCCTCTTTTTATCCGAAGTACCAAGAAAGTATTATTAACTCCTGAAGGAGAACTTCTGCTCCAGCATGTAAAACCTGCGCTCCAGCTTCTGGATGAGGGAGAATCTCTCCTGTCCGGAGACAATCTGCTGAAAGGTCAGCTGCGTATCGCTGCCAGCGATACGATCTGCCGGTATTTTCTCATTGATTATCTGCAGAAATTCCATCAGACCTATCCTGATGTCCGCATTAAAGTCACAAACAGTACCTCCATCGGCTGTGCAGAGCTTCTGGAAAAGGGTCAGGCAGATCTTATTGTATGCAACTGTCCCAATTCCAGGCTTGGCAGTCATTTTCAGACACGTGTGCTAAAAGAATTCCACGATGTATTCGTTGCCAATACGGATTACTTTCCTGTACACACTGTTCAGACCGAACTGCAGGAGCTTCTGAACTATCCGATCCTGATGCTTTCCCCCAAAAGTACCACCAGCGAATATTTGCGGGAAGCATTTACAGCCCATAATCTCAAGCTTCTTCCTGAAGTAGAGTTAAACAGTAATGACCTGCTTCTGGACCTGGCACGGATCGGACTGGGAATTGCCTGTGTTCCTGATTATATGTTAAAAGAAAATGATCAGCTGACACCGCTCATGTTAAAAGAGCCTCTTCCCGGACGTCAGCTTATACTTGCCCAGCATGACAGTCTTACTGTCTCTCAGGCTGCTGAACGCTTTATTGAAATGTTTACTTCCATATAATAAAAGAAGTCCTCACTCAGTACTGAAACAACAATTTTTATAATCGCGTTTCTTACTGAATGAGAACTTCTTTTTCTTATTTCGGCATTACAGCCAGTGCATCAGTAATATACTGATTATCGATTGCTGCAAAGAATCCGCCGTCTGCCTTGGTTGCATAATCCATATCAATCGGCATTTTTCCAAGTACAGGAACCTTCAGCTCTGCTGCGATTTCATCAATATGGCTCTCACCAAAGACTTTGATCTCTTTTCCGCAGTCCGGACATTTCACATAGCTGTAGTTCTCTACGATTCCAAGTACCGGTATCTTCATCATCTCAGCCATATTAAAGGCTTTCTTAACGATCATCTTAACCAGATCCTGAGGTGATGTTACGATCACGATTCCTTCGATCGGCAGAGACTGGAATGCTGTAAGCGGAACATCACCTGTTCCAGGAGGCATATCCACAAACAGATAGTCTACGTCGCCCCAGATAACATCTGTCCAGAACTGTTTTACCATATTTGCCAGTACCGGACCTCTCCAGATAACAGGAGTATCTTCTGTAGGAAGCAGAAGGTTAATAGACATTACCTTGATCCCATTGGCTGTCACCATCGGGAAGATTCCGTCGTCATTGGCCTGTGCTGCACCCTTCAGCCCGTACATTTTCGGGATGGAAGGACCGGTGATATCTGCATCCATGATACCAACTTTATATCCCTGGGCAGCCATCATATTGGCGAGAGAACCTGTCACAAAGGATTTACCTACTCCACCCTTACCGCTGACTACTCCGATCACATGTTTTACATTTGAGTGAGCATTCATCTCTGCAAGAAGGCTCTGTGGTTTCTTACTGGAACAGCCTTCACAGCTTGACTTGTCACATGAAGTGTTGCTACATTCTTTTGCCATAATACTTTCTCCTTTATATTTACGCACAGGATCTGTGCGCTGATTACTGATCTTATTTCATAAATCTGTCGATTGCGATCTCCAGCTCTTTGATCGCATCTTTATCACCATGCTCCACTGCATCTACAATACAGTGTTCGATATGATCCTGCAGTATGATCTTACCTGTATTATTGATGGCAGATTTCACTGCTGACAGCTGTATCAGAACTTCGCTGCAGTCCCTGCCGTCCTCGATCATACGCTTGATGGATTCCATATGTCCAATGGCTCTTGACATCCTGTTCAGTACAGCCTTCGTATGCGCATGACTGTGATGATGTACATGTTCCTCATGAGAATGCTCAACTACAGTACCATCCTCCAGCACATGTACATGTGTTTTTTGTTCTTCGTCCATAACATTCTCCTCTCTGTTTCAGAACATGTTTATCTTATGCCGTAAGTAATATTATACCACATTTATCAAATTTCTGTAAAGGAACAACGCTGTTTTATTTGGGAAGTTGTAATGTCAAATATGATCGTGCCGTCTTCGAGGACTGTTTTTTCATAAGAAACTTCTTTTCCCTTGAATTTATTTCTGATATATTCCTCGGGATCATCCAGTTCCAATTCCTCCACAAATACATCCCGCATCTGGTTCCGTGGACATTTATTAAAAATTTCCCATATCAGCTCATATTCTTTCATGATCAATACCTCTCTTATTTTTTCTCTTCCTGATTCGTCTTATTTCATCCTGCGTGGAATTTTTTCCATCTATTTCAGGATATTATAATTATTTTCTTCTTTTTTGTCAAAAATAATTGTACTTAAAGAAATTATAGCGTATCATAGATGTAATTACCAATAGCAAAATAATTACATATACAAAAGGAGAGAAATCTATGAAGCTTTTAAAAGACCGAATTCTTAAGGATGGAGTTGTAAAACCGGGAAATATTTTAAAAGTAGACAGTTTCTTAAATCATCAGATGGATATTACTCTCATCAATGAAATCGGTAAAGAATTCAAACGCCGTTTTTCTGACTGTCCCATTACTAAAATCCTTACTATCGAAGCTTCCGGTATCGGTATTGCCTGTATTGCTGCCCAGTACTTCGATGTACCTGTCATTTTCGCCAAAAAGGCTCAGAGCGTAAATCTGGACGGCGAAATGTATACTACAAAGGTAGAATCTTTTACACACAAGAAAGTATATGATGTGATCCTTTCCAAGAAATTCCTCGGACCGGAGGACCACGTTCTTCTCATCGATGATTTCCTTGCAAACGGATGTGCTCTTCTGGGACTGATCGATATCGTAAAGAAGTCCGGAGCAACCCTGGAAGGTGCCGGTATCGTTATTGAAAAAGGCTTCCAGCACGGCGGTCAGCAGATCCGTGATATGGGTATCCGTCTGGAATCTCTTGCCATCGTAGATTCCATGTCTGATGATTCCCTTACATTCAGAGACTGATCCTTTCTTTTCCTGATCAGTATAAATAAGACTTTATAAAACAAGGCAGAAGCGCTGCATTTTAAGTACGCTTCTGCCTTATTTTTATGACTGCTTTAATGTAACTCTGGCTGCCGGTGTGGAAGTCGGCTGTTCAGATACGGAGGTTTCCGATGTCTGAGTCGGCTGTGGAGTTACACATGCCTGCGCGTTCCCGGTTAATTCTTCAGCTGCAGATGATGTCTGAACATCTTCCGGAGCTTCTGTTACCTGTGGTACAGATGTTGTCTCCGGTACAGGTGTCGGGGTTGGGGTAGGATCCGGTTTAATCTCATCTTCTGTGTAAGTTCCATTGTCTACCAGGATCTGATAATTATCTTTATCTATGATCTGTGCTGTACAGGTAAAAGTACCTACGATCTTCACTCCATTATCATACTGGGAATAATCCTTTACATCCACCTTTTCTCCTGTAAGATAATCAATCGCCATCTGTGCACCGCCCTGTGCCAGTTCCTTTCTGTCCGTAAATGTGGTAAAGGAAAGTTCTTCTTCTGCCACATCCTTCACTGCCTGTGCCTCACTTCCACAACCGGTGATCATTGGCCATTCTTCACTTCCAGGTACCAGTTCCTGTTCTCTTAACACATCCTGCACCGCATAGGTGAATCCATCATAGGCAGTGCAGATAATATCCGGTGTTTTCTCCTGGGTATAGAATTCACTGATAATGGATTCCATCCTTTCTCTGGCTGAATTTTCACTCCATCTCATAATTCCGGTATCGTCAAACGCAGTAAGGCCTGACTTACATACCAGAGTTCCGTCGTCCAAATATTCCTGAAGCACTTCCATAATTCCATTGTTCAAAAAAAGCGCCCCGTTATCATCCGGAGATCCCATCAGAAATTCAATGGTATAAGATTTCTTATCATCTCTGGCTTTATCCAGATCCATTTTCTTTACAATTTCTTTGGCAATTTCCTGACCGATTGCTCTCGTATCATAAGATGCATAATAATTTACAGCTGCAGTGTCACAGATCAGTTTATCATAGGAAATAACCGGAATACTGTTTTCTTTGGCAGTTTCCAGCACATCTTTCAGCGCATACGGATCCACCGGATCAATGATCATAGCAGAAACCTGCTCATCAATAAATTCCTGGATCTGTGAAATCTGAACAGAAGAATTCCCTTCTGCATTTTTTACCTGTGCTTCATATCCGCCTTCTGCAATGGTCTGGGTCATTTTTTCCTCATCACTGGCAGCATTGTCATCGTTTTCAGGAAGAAGAACACCTATGATTCCTTCCGGCTCTTTTGTTTCTGTTTCACTGTCAGATTCCTCTTCCACTGTATCTTTCTGAGTTAAATCACTGCTCTCTGCTGAATCTGAATCCGTGTCGTTCTCTGCAGAGCCGGTAATTTCACCTTCCACTTTCTCGCCTTCCTCTGTAAGTTCTCCCACGCCCTCTTCCTCTACCTGGGCACTTTCATTTGCAGCTTCTTTTGCTTCATTATTTCCACATCCCGACAGGAGCATGGAAGTAACCACTGCTCCCAGCAAAATTCCTGCTGTTCTTTTTTTCATAGCATGATCCTTTCTACGTGTCATTGTGTTGCTTTTATTTCTCAATTCCCTTATAATCTCTGGCAATGCTCTTCAGATAGTCTCTGTAAGCAGCAGCCACCTTCTTTGGCTTTAAGATATGCACGCTTCTGCCCATGGATACCAGCCAGCCGAAAAAGGCCTTATCCGGCTCTGTCTGCAGGTTCACTACGAAACTGTCGTCTCCCTTTAATTTACAGGGAAAACCATCCCCCAGTACTCTGCGCACCTCATTCCTCACAGAATTTCTGCAAAGGAGTTTTATTTCTTTGGAATTCTCATCCTGCTTCGGTATGTTTACTGAAATCTGCATTTTCTCGTTCTTCGCTTCAGCCTGTGGTTCTGTGGTCTGCAGCTCTGTCTTCTGTTCTATCTGTACCTGAGAAGCCCCGGACTCATTTTCCTCCTGATAATAGCCGCCTTCTTTGCCACGTCTGTACTGGATCTTCATTCCGAATTCACGCAGAGTTTCCATATCATCATAAATGCTTTTCCTCTCTGCCTTGATTCCCTGTTCTTCCAGTCTGTTCAGGATTTCCTGCATGGTAACAGGGTTCTCCTTGCTGCTTTCATTGAGCATTCTTTCCAGATATAATACTTTTGCTTTCTGATTATATGATCTCGCCATAAAATTATCCCCTTACAAATCTGTGGTAAACATACTCATTTGCTTCTTTTTCCTGACTGTCGTCCAGTGGTTTTAACTCCACTTTCTCTCCGTATTTCCTCTCCAGGGCACGGCTGATCAGCCAGTCCGCAAGCTGTGGATTCTTCGGAAGAAGAGGTCCGTGAAGATATGTGCCGATCACATTTTTATATACGACTCCCTCATATCCTGATTTCCCGTCATTTCCGGCACCGTAGACTACTTTTCCCAGCGGCTTGTTATTATTGATACAGGTACGTCCTCCATGATTCTCAAAGCCTACCACAGGCATCTCGAACAGATCACTCTTCAGTACAATGTTCTGGATCAGACGTCCCTCTCCCTGTTCTGTATACATATCTACAAGTTCCAGTCCCTTTATGGTTCCCTGGTCTGTTTTATAATAATTTCCCAGAAGCTGATAACCGCCACAGATTGCGATCACCACGCCGTTATCCTCCACATATTCCTTAAAATCCTTCTGGATTTCTTTCAGCTTCTCGCATACCAGCATCTGTTCTCTGTCAGATCCTCCTCCCAGAAGTACAATATCCAATCCGGAAAAATCGATCTTATCATCCAGTTCAAATGGGATCGTTTCCGCTTCGATTCCACGCCACTGGCATCTTTTCATAAGGCACTGGATGTTTCCCCTGTCTCCGTAGAGGTTCAGAAGATCCGGGTATAAATGTCCGATAGTAATTTTCATGATTTCTCACCCTCCAGTTTCTTCAGGATATTTCTCGTGCTGAACAATGCCGTATAATTTACCAGCACATAGAGATTTCCTACGCCATCTTCCACGCGAGCACGGACCGCCTTCTCCACATCACCTTCCAGCATAGATGGAATATCTACGTATTTCAGGCGAAGACGCATATCCTGACACCGGATACCGCTGACTGTGATAGATTTAATGCTCTCCTGTCCCAGCAGGTCAAAGTCAACATCCCAAAGCCAGGAAATATCCGTACCGTCCTGGGCATTATCATTGATGGCAATAATAATATCTTTCGGAGATGGATCCTGCATCACCGCTGAAATATTCTGGTTAAAACCAGCCGGATTTTTCGCCAGGTTCAGTGTCACTCCGGTTCCTTTTATACGAAACTGTTCCATTCGTCCATTCTCAGGATTAAATTTACGAAGCATCTCCTGGAAATGTTCTCCTGTAAATCCCGCTGTACGGACTCCCGCATAGGCAGCCAGTATATTATACACATTATAAAATCCTTTATAATTGGCAACAATATGCCTTCCATCTACGGTGAAGCTCAGCTGATCTCCAACCTTTACATCCTCTGCGTCAAAATCCAGCTTCGGTCTGGCAAACCCACATTTCGGACAGTAATAATCTCCCAGCTGGCTGTAATGATAGAAACGATACTCCAGCTTTTCCCCGCAGCATTTACAGAAACGGCCTTCCCTGATCTCATTGGCTGCTGATTCCATAACAGGTCTGCTGATCCCATATGTTACGTAAGTATTTCCCGTATCCATGGCAAGATAAGCTGATAATGCATCATCTCCGTTTACAATGATCTGCATTCCCGGAACCTTACGCATCATTTCCTCCAGAATATTCATGGTGATATCAATTTCCCCATATCGGTCCAGCTGATCCCTGAAAAGATTGGTCAGAAGCATATAATCCGGCTTAATTCGTGGAAAAATATGTCTGGTAGATGCTTCATCCGCCTCAATACAGGCATAGTCTGCATCAATCTTTCCATTCCATTTCGCAGCAAGAACAAAGGCAGCCACAACGCCGTTGAGCATATTGGATCCTGTATGATTACAGATCACCTTCTGTCCTTCTGCCTCCAGGGCAGCACAGAGCATATTGTTGGTGGTCGTTTTTCCATTGGTTCCACAGGTCGCAAAAATGCCTTTTTTTACCTGAGAAGACAGCTGTTCCAGAATGTCCGGACAGATCTTTATGGCAACTTTACCAGCCCAGGTTACACCCTGTCTTCCCATTTTCTTACATATATATCCAACTAATTTTGCTGCACTGACAGCAATCATTACTCTAATTTTCATAGTTTATTTTAATTCCTTTTTTATCAAAATCCAGATCTGTATCCAGAAGATAATCCGAGCAGATACCGGCTGCACCTTTTTTCCTATATTCTCTGGCAGCATCCAGATCATTTACTGTGTAAATATATAATTTTATATTATTTTCGTCAAATATTTTCTGAACATCCTCAGACCAGTACTTATAGTAGATTGTCGCTGCTCCAATTCCCTTCTCCTGGCAGAATTCTGCGATCTCGCCAAGTTCCTCTTCTGAATATTCTTTCCACAGGGAATAGATATATGCAGGGAACTGATACAACAGAGCTGTTCCTGCAAACATTGCCTGGTTATAGATTTCCGGTATAATCTGATCAATGGCATCTTCCGCTCCTGCCTCCCGTGCCATGTCCAGATAATCCACATAATCATCCAGCGTTGTCTGGTAATTTCGCAGAGAATACTGTTTGGAATCCAGCATTACAAATGCATCCGGATACTCTTTCAGTAAAAGCATCAGGTCTTCAAATGTCAGAGGTGTATATTTCCCATATATGGGGCTTGCCAGAAATTCTTCTGAGGAAAGAACTTTCGCTTCCTCTCCGTCCCATTGTCCCAGCGACTGTTTCCAGCTATGACGACATACCCACACTCCATCAGAAGTTCGCGTCAGATCTACCTCAAACAATCTGCAGCCCATCTGATAAGCAGCCAGAAAACTCTCCTTGGAATTGAGATAAGTTTTATCACCGATCCCGCCCAGTGCATGAGCTATGGTTTCATAATGGTCCCAGGAAAATTCAGGAGTTACAACAGAAGTCTGTGAAGTTCTCTGGCCCCACAAAAATACGGATACCGAAATAATTTCCACAAACAGGAGCAGACTGTGAAACAATATTCTGAACCTGTGTTCCTGCTTTTTCTTATCGTGTTCCAATTTAATGATCTCCTGGTTCTGATTTATCGCTACTGTTCATTCTGTTCTCAGTAACCTGTAAATTCTATACTCTACGATTTTACGCTATCTGCGTATAATAATCAAGGACAAAAAAACAGAAAAAAAACTGCGTATATACAGTTTTCACCATATATACACAGTTTCCATTGTTAAAATTGGGAATATTATACTAATTCGATCAGTACTTCCATTGCAGCATCGCCCTTACGCGGTCCGATCTTAACGATTCTTGTGTAACCACCGTTACGGTCAGTGTATTTTGGAGCGATCTCATCGAACATCTTAGCAACCATATCTACGTCTTTTGTGTTTTTCTTTCTACCAGCGCCCTTTGCAGGTACTTCTTTAACTGGGTAGAAAACTTTCATCATCTGACGACGAGCGTGAAGTCTGGAAGGAGCATCTTTTTTGATCTCTTTCTGTACTTCATCGTATACAGTTTTCTTCTTTCCGTCAACAACTTCTTTTACTCTCTTGCCTTCAGCGTCTTTACGAGCAACTTTAGCAGTTACAGTAACAGTTTCGAAGTTATCTTTTTCACGAACAGCCATAGCTACAAGGCCTTCAGCGATTTTACGGATTTCTTTTGCTTTAGCTTCTGTAGTAACGATCTTTCCGTTGTATAACAGATTTGTTACCTGGTTTCTCAGTAATGCTTTTCTCTGATCAGAAGTTCTGCTTAATTTTCTATACTTTGCCATTTAATTTTCCTCCATCTGTGGGACAGCCGGGCACGCTTGTTCGGTCTTACTGTCCGACTGCTTAGGCATTCCCACCGTATAATATCTCTTCGTTAAGAATGTTCTTACTCTTCTGTAGGCTGAAGCTGTAATCCCAGCTCTTTCAGTTTCGCAAGAACTTCTTCTAATGACTTACGTCCAAGGTTACGAACCTTCATCATATCATCAGAAGTCTTGTTACATAATTCTTCAACCGTATTAATGCCGGCTCTCTTCAAGCAGTTATAGGAACGAACAGATAACTCAAGTTCATCAATGCTCATTTCCAGAACTTTTTCTTTCTCATTGTCTTCTTTCTCGATCATAACCTCAGCGGTCTTTGCATTCTCGGAAAGGTCAATGAAAAGGCTTAAGTGCTCACTTAATACTTTTGCTGCAAGGCTTACTGCCTCATCCGGATCAAGTGTACCATTTGTGTACACATCCAGTGTCAGCTTATCATAATCAGTTACCTGACCAACACGTGTATTCTCTACGATCATGTTGACTCTGTCTACTGGTGTGTAGATTGCATCAACTGCAAGTACACCGATAGGCATATCATCAGATTTACCTTTGTCAGCGCTGATATATCCGCGGCCTTTTGTAATAGTAAGTTCCATAGCAAGTCTGCAGTCCTTGCCACCGTTTAAGGTAGCAATTACCTGATCCGGATTCATGATCTCAATATCCTGATCAGCCTGGATGTCTGCAGCAGTTACAACACCTTTGCCTTCACACTCAATGTATGCAGTCTTTGGCTCGTTGTCTGTGCTGTGGTTCTTAATAGCAAGGCTCTTCAGATTCATGATAATATCGCTTACGTCTTCTTTTACGCCCGGAATGGAGCTGAATTCGTGAAGCACACCATCAATTTTAACCTGGCTTACAGCTGCACCCGGCAGGGAAGACAGCATAATTCTTCTTAAAGAATTTCCAAGTGTAGTTCCATATCCTCTTTCCAGAGGTTCAACTACGAATCTGCCAAATTTTTTATCTTCAGATAATTCGGTAATCTCGATTTTAGGTTTATTAAAATCAAACACTATAGGGTTCCCTCCTTCTGGGTTAATAAAAGTTTGAGGGTATTCATTCAAATACTACAATTCAGTGGAAGATATAAATCAACCACTGAATTATATGTGTAAATAATCCTAATGATTATTTGGAGTACAACTCGACGATAAGCATCTCGTTTACTGGAACATCGATTGCTTCTCTGTTAGGAAGCTCTTTTACAGTTCCTTTTAAGTTCTCCTGATCTACGTCGATCCATTCCGGAACAAGACGTCCACCAGTTACTTCAAGGATACCTTTGTATCTTTCAGAACCTTTAGATTTCTCTCTGATCTCGATCTGATCACCAGCTTTTACAAGGTAGGAAGGAATGTTTACACATTTTCCGTTTACAAGTACATGCTTGTGGTCAACGATCTGACGAGCTTCTTTTCTTGTTCTGGCAAATCCCATACGGAATACTACGTTATCAAGTCTGCTCTCAAGAAGGATCATAAGGTTTGCACCAGTCTGTCCCGGCATTCTGTCAGCTTTGTCATAGTAGTTATGGAAAGGTTTTTCCAGAACTCCGTAGATGAATTTTGCTTTCTGTTTTTCTCTTAACTGTAAACCATACTCAGACATTTTACGGTTTGCACGTTTTAACTGTCTTGTGGACTTTTTATCAATTCCTAAATAAATCGGATCCAGGCCAAGGGATCTGCATCTTTTCAGAACAGGCACTCTATTTACTGCCATTTCTCAAATACCTCCTAAATTAGACTCTTCTGCGTTTTGGTGGACGGCAACCATTGTGTGGTACCGGAGTTACGTCACGGATGCTTGTTACTTCCAGTCCGCAAGCCTGAAGGGCACGGATTGCAGCTTCACGTCCTGATCCTGGTCCTTTTACCATAACGTCTACAGTTTTTAACCCATGAATAAGTGCAGCTTTTGTTGCAGTCTCAGCTGCCATCTGTGCTGCATAAGGAGTAGATTTTCTTGAACCTCTAAATCCAAGACCACCAGCACTTGCCCATGAAAGAGCGTTTCCTTCATTGTCAGTCAGAGTAACAATTGTATTGTTGAAAGAAGACTGAATATGTGCCTGTCCGTGTTCAACGTTTTTCTTGACACGACGTTTTGCAGTCGCTTTTTTAGTCACTTTAGCCATTTTAAAACTAACCTACACTTTCCTATTTATCAATCAAATTTATCTATGTTACAGATTATTTCTTCTTATTAGCTACTGTTCTCTTAGGACCTTTACGTGTTCTAGCGTTGGTCTTAGTCTTCTGACCACGAACCGGAAGTCCTTTACGATGACGGATACCTCTGTAGCATCCGATTTCCTGCAGTCTCTTAATGTTGAGGGCGATTTCTCTACGAAGGTCACCTTCTACTGTCATTGTTTCATCAATAACTGCGCTAAGTCTCTTAACTTCGTCATCAGTCAGATCTCTGACACGTGTGTCAGGATTAACTTCTGCCTTTGCAAGGATTTTGTCTGCGCTTGGTCTACCAATACCATAAATGTAGGTAAGACCGATTTCAATACGTTTTTCTCTTGGTAAGTCTACACCAGCTATACGAGCCATGTACTGTTTCCTCCATTTTCTACTTTGAAAGTCCCTGGTGCCTGTACATCACTTATATTCATGAGTCTTCTCATTATATATAAGGTGAAATGGGATGTATCTGTCACTTCACTTTCTTATTTCTCAGTTCCTAATTGGGGTGCCTCGGTAAAACACCCAGCTGCAATTGGCGAAAAGCAGCCTTTCCGAATGTTGCGACCAACGGGCCAACGTTGCCTCTCGGTATTAGGCAATACATGCTAAAACTATTTTAACAGTCTGAACAACCCTTCCGGGTGTCTCACACTGCAGCCGCACGTTACACAAACTTTAAACTGTCAAATCAACCCTGACGCTGTTTGTGTTTTGGATTCTCACAGATTACTCTGATAGATCCTTTTCTTTTAATGATCTTGCATTTTTCGCAGATCGGCTTTACAGATGATCTTACTTTCACTGGAAATCCTCCTTCCGTAAATTCATTAAAATCTGCAGTTTTTTGAGCGCACAAATACATACTATTCACGCGTTCGGCTTATATACTATCACAGCAAAAAATAAAATGCAAGCGTTTTTTTGAATAAAATCGCAATTTTTCATTTTCTCCCCCATTTTTTTGCATGTATTAGAGTATAAAACTTTCCACTGCCAAAATAAAGCCATTTTACACGTCCCCCAATGACAAAAAAAGAGAACCGGCTTTCTCCGGTTCCCTTTCTCACCATTGCATTCTCATGCAATAAATCTTATTCTTATTTATCTCTCCAGATAATCCTGCCCTTAGACAGATCATACGGAGACAGTTCAATTGTAACCTTATCTCCAGGAAGGATACGGATGAAATTCATACGTAACTTTCCACTGATATGTGCAAGCACCACATGTTTGTTCTCCAGTTCCACTTTAAACATCGCATTAGGCAGCTTCTCCAGAACAGTGCCTTCCACTTCAATTACATCTGCTTTTGACATTTTAAACCTCCTGTATGTCGTCCAATTATTTCGTAAGAGTCAGAATTTCCGGATCTCCGTCTGTGATAAGGATCGTATTCTCATAATGAGCGGAAAGAGAACCATCCATAGTTACTACTGTCCACTCATCATCCAGCCATGCCACATCTGCACGTCCTAAATTGATCATAGGCTCTACAGCAAGTGTCATACCCGGTACCAAACGAACGCCCCTTCTCTTCTGCGGAAAATTAGGGATCTGCGGATCCTCGTGAAGGTGGGTGCCGATTCCATGTCCAACCAGATCACGAACAATTCCATAATGATATTTTGCAGCATGAGCACCCACTGCCTTGGAAATATCGTTCAGATGATTCCCTGCACGTGCAGCCTTCAGACCTTCGAAAAAGCATTCTCTGGTCACATCCATCAGTTGGCGTGCCTCCGGTGAAACCTCTCCTACTGCATAAGTTCTCGCTGCATCAGAATGATAGCCTTTATAGATCAGGCCTGCATCAATCTTTACGAGATCTCCGTCCTGAATAATTTTTTCATCAGACGGGATTCCATGGACTACCTCATCATTCAGGCTGATGCAGAATGATGCCGGAAAACCTCCATAGTTCAGGAAATTCGGGATGCAGCCCATATCACGTATCATCTGTTCCCCGATACGGTCAATCTCCTTAGTGCTCATTCCCGGTTTAATATACGGGATCAGTCCATCGTGCACTTTTTCAAGCAGATGTCCTGCCTCTCTCATAAGTTCAATTTCATGTTCTGTCTTGATAGTAACCGACATTTTACCTCCAGATGGTGTTTAAAAACACCTGATCACTCTCCCAGGATGGCAACGATATCTGCAAATACTTCTTCCAGATCCTTGGTACCATCAACTGATTTTAAAATTCCCTCTTTAGTATAATAATCGATCAGTGGCTGTGTCTGCTCATGATATACATTCAGACGTTTCTGTACTGTTTCAGGCTGGTCATCATCACGAAGAACCAGTTTCTCTCCACAGGTATCACAAACACCTTCAACCTTCGGTGCTGCATGTACTACATGATAAGTAGCACCACACTTGAGGCAGGCACGTCTTCCGGACATACGATTTACAATGTTGGAATCCGGAACATCCACATCGATTGCATAGTCAACTTTACTTCCCAGTTTATTCAGAGCCTCTGTTAAACACTCTGCCTGAGGAATTGTTCTTGGAAAACCATCCAGTACATAACCGTTTGCTGCATCCGGCTGTTTTATTCTGTCCACAACCAGATCACAAGTCAGTTCATCAGGTACAAGAAGTCCCTGATCCATATATGTTTTTGCTTTTTTTCCAAGTTCTGTCCCATTTTTGATATTTGCGCGGAAAATGTCTCCGGTAGAAATATGCGGAATCTGATATTTCGCAGCGATTTTCTTCGCCTGAGTTCCTTTTCCTGCTCCTGGTGCACCCAGCATAATGATTTTCATAAGATATACCCTCCGTTTTCATTTACAAATCAAGGCTGTGATGCAAAGCACCACAACCTCTCATTTTTAGTTGTTCAGGAAGCCTTTGTAATTACGTACGAGAAGCTGGGATTCAATCTGTTTCACAGTTTCAAGGATAACTCCCACGATAATGATGATAGATGTACCACCAAATGAAACATTTGCTCCAAATACACCGTTAAAGATGAACGGGATCACGCACACAATGATAAGACCTACTGCACCTATAAATATAATATAATTTAAGATATTAGTCAAATAGTCTGACGTAGGTTTTCCAGGACGGATACCTGGTATAAAACCACCCTGCTTTTTGATATTATCTGCTACTTCCAGCGGATTGAATGTGATGGAAGTATAAAAATATGCAAAGAAAACGCAAAGTACGATGTAAAGAATCAGTCCCCAGCTGTACTGGATCTGTTTCGGATTACACCAGTTATTAGAAGAAAGACCACGAAGGATCTCGTTTCCGATTCCTGTTCCATTGCCTTTACCTGCAAGCTGTGCAATCACAGTCGGGAAAGACATAATGGATGATGCAAAAATAACCGGAATAACACCGGCAGTATTTACTTTCAGAGGAATATTGGTGGACTGACCGCCCATCATTTTTCTTCCGACCATTTTCTTTGAATACTGAACCGGAATTCTTCTCTCTGCACCATTCAGGATAAGTACCAGAACTACCACCAGCAGAATGATCGCCGCAATAATAATACCGGCAAGGGTACCTTTTGCAATTGTTTTTCCTTTGATGAAGTTCTCATACAGCAATGCCAGATCGCTTGGCACTCTGGAAATAATGTTTACAGCAAGTACAATGGAAATACCATTTCCGATGCCTTTTTCTGTAATACGCTCACCAAGCCACATCAGCATAGCAGAACCAGCTGTTAAGCAGGCAACTACTATTACACCCTTGAAGAAGTTCAGATTCGGGATCATACCCTGACGTCCGAAGCCGATTGCCATTGCGATTGACTCGAACAGAGCAAGACCTACAGTCACATAACGTGTGATTGCAGTCATCTTCTTTCTTCCTTCTTCACCATCTCGCTGCATTTCCTCCAGTGCCGGAATGGCAATGGTAAGAAGCTGAATGATAATGGATGAAGTAATGTACGGTGTGATGTTCAATGCGAAAATTGACATTTTTTCAAATGAACCACCAGTAAACGCATCAAAAAAGTTAAACGCATCTCCGGTGTTGCTGCTGAACCACTGCTTAAAGAAGTCACTGTCAACACCCGGAACCGGGATCTGGCAGCCGATACGGATGATAAAAATCATCCATATCAGATACAACAGCTTACGTCTCATTTCTTTCACTCTAAAAACATTTTTAAGAGTTTCAAACATTAGATCACCTCTACTGTACCACCAGCAGCTTCAATTTTTGATTTTGCAGTCTCGCTGACAGCGTTTACTTTGACATTAAGTTTCTTTGTCAGCTCACCATTTCCAAGAATTTTAACGCCATCAGCAATCTTGGAGATTGCACCACTTGCAAGTAAGCTTTCTGCTGTAACTTCTGCACCATCTTCAAAACGGTTCAGTACGTCAACGTTGATTGCAATGATCTCTTTTGTATTTCTGTTTTTGAATCCTCTCTTAGGCAGACGTCTGTATAAAGGCATCTGACCACCTTCGAATCCCGGTTTCTTGTGACCGGAACGAGCTAACTGTCCTTTGTGTCCTTTACCGGCTGTTTTACCGTTTCCAGAACCATGTCCACGGCCTCTTCTGAAGTTATCGCTGTGCTTAGAACCTTCTGCTGGTCTTAAGTTTGATAATTCCATGTTGGCACCTCCTTATTATTATTTCAAATCTATCTGTTCAGATCGTATTGTTTCTGATCATGTTTCTGTATGTTCCCGCCACTCTCAGGAACGGCAGGTTCATATCAGATCCATATCAGAGTTCTCTCTGGTTAAATCGCAATTAAGCTTCTTCAACCTTTACCAGGTGCTGTACCTGCTGAATCATTCCTCTTGTTGCTGCGTTATCCGGCATTTCAACTGTTTTGTGCATTTTTGTAAGACCCATAGCTGCAACAGTTTTTTTGTGCTTCGGAACTGCACCAATAGGAGATTTTACTAATGTAACTTTTAATGTGTTTGCCATTTTTGTATTTCCTCCTTAAGCCAGAATCTCATCAACAGATTTTCCGCGAAGTCTAGCAACTTCTTCCGGAGTTTTTAACTGTCTTAAGCCTTCGATTGTTGCAAGAACAACGTTCTGTTTGTTTCTGGATCCCATACATTTTGTACGGATGTTTTTGATACCAGCTAACTCGATTACCGCACGGGCAGGACCGCCGGCGATAACTCCAGTACCTTCCGGAGCTCTCTTCAGAAGCATTTCAGCGCTTCCGTATTTTCCAATGAAGTCATGTGTAATGGAGTTGTTCTCGTCTCTTGCTACTGTTACTAATTTCTTCATAGCATCCTCTTTTCCTTTGCGGATAGCTTCAGGAATTTCGGCTGCTTTACCTAAACCTGCACCAACGTGTCCGTTGCCGTCACCTACAACAACTAAAGCTGTGAAACGGAAGTTACGACCACCTTTAACAACCTTGGTAACACGCTTGATTGATACTACTTTATCTTCTAATTCTAACTGACTAGCATCAATAAGATTACGTTTCATGTGTTTCGCTCCTCCTTATTAGAATTTCAGCCCAGCTTCTCTTGCTGCGTCTGCCAGTGCTTTTACTTTACCGTGGTAGATATAGCCTCCTCTGTCGAAAACAACGCTTTCGATGCCAGCTTCAACAGCTTTCTTACCAATAACGGTTCCTAAATGTGCAGCTGCTGCTACATCATCAGTGTTCTCTAACTCAGCTCTTACTTCTTTCTGAAGAGTAGAAGCAGATACTAAAGTCTTTCCTACAGTGTCATCAATGATCTGAGCATACATATGCTTGTTGGAACGAAATACTGCTAAACGAGGTGTTGTTGCAGTTCCGTTTAAATGATGACGTAATCTTCTATGCTTATTCTCACGAATTTTCGCTCTAGATGCCTTATTTACCATTTTCTCACCCTCCTGAATTATTTCTTACCAGTCTTACCAACTTTACGTCTGATAACTTCATCAACATATTTGATACCTTTACCTTTGTATGGCTCAGGTCTTCTCTTGTCTCTGATCTCAGCTGCAAACTGGCCGACTTTTTCTTTGCTGATACCGGATACGATAATCTTGTTACCATCTACTTTGGTTTCGATTCCGTCCGGATCTTCCATTTCTACCGGATGAGAATATCCAAGGCTAAGCACAAGCTTTTTGCCCTGTTTTGCTGCTTTATAACCTACACCGTTAACTTCAAGCTCTTTTGTATAGCCTTCGCTTACACCAACAACCATGTTGTGGATCAAGCTTCTTGTTAAACCGTGAAGAGATTTCATTTTCTTTAAGTCGTTTGGTCTGGATACTACTACATGACCATCTTCAACTTTGATTTCCATTTCTGTAGGAAGTGCTCTTTCGAGTGTTCCTTTTGGTCCTTTTACAGTTACTACGTTGCCTTCAGCGACAGTTACTTCTACGCCTGCAGGAATAGCAACCGGAAGTCTACCAATTCGTGACATATGTTTGTCCTCCTTACTTAGATTATCGGAGAGGATATTGCATCCTCTCTGTTTTCAGTTAATTCTCTATAAAAAATCTTGGTTCAAATTACCAAACGAATGCTAATACTTCGCCGCCAACCTGAAGTTTACGGGCTTCTTTATCAGTAATAACACCTTTGTTTGTAGAAAGAATTGCGATTCCAAGTCCACCAAGAACTTTTGGAAGCTCATCCTTGCCTGCGTAGATACGAAGACCAGGTTTGGAGATTCTCTTTAAACCAGTGATGATTTTTTCGTTTTTGTCTTCACCGTATTTCAGTGTGATATGAAGAGTTTTAACAACTCCGTCTTCAACTAAATCATATTTTGCAATATATCCTTCATCAACAAGGATGTTAGCAATTGCAATTTTCATTTTGGATGCCGGAACATCTACTGTGTCATGTTTTGCAGTGTTTGCGTTACGGATTCTTGTAAGCATATCTGCGATTGGATCGCTCATTGTCATGTTAGTTTCCTCCTATAATTCAGACTTTACATGTGCATTTATATTAATTGTTTACATTGTTACCTGTTTGATCATAAAACTCGTTTGGACACATGATCGGGCTGATAAAATCAGCCGATCGTTTATTTCTATTTAAATCCGGTTCCTACCAGGAAGCCTTCTTAACACCCGGGATCTGTCCCTTGTAAGCTAATTCACGGAAGCAGATTCTGCAGATTCCGTATTTTCTTAAAACAGAATGTGGACGTCCACAAATGTTGCAACGTGTATATTCTCTTGTGGAGAATTTCTGTTTACGCTGCTGTTTGATTTTCATTGCTGTTTTAGCCATGAATCGTTCCTCCTATTACTTTGCAAACGGCATATTGAATAATGTCAGTAATTCACGTGCTTCTTCATCAGTCTTAGCTGTAGTAACGAAGATGATGTCCATACCTCTTACTTTATCAACTTTATCATATTCAACTTCCGGGAAGATCAGCTGCTCTTTGATACCCAGAGCGTAGTTTCCACGGCCATCGAATGCGTTCGGGTTGATACCACGGAAGTCACGTACACGAGGAAGTGCAAGGTTGATCAGACGATCAGCGAACTCGTACATTTTTTCTCCTCTTAATGTAACTTTACAACCGATCGGCATACCCTCTCTGATTTTGAAGTTAGCAACAGATTTTTTCGCTTTTGTAGCGATTGCTTTCTGTCCTGTGATAAGTTCCATATCTGCGATTGCAGCATCAAGAAGCTTAGCGTTTTCTTTGGCTTCACCAACACCCATATTGATTACGATCTTATCGAGTTTTGGCACTTCCATAACATTTTTGTATCCAAATTTTTTGGTCATGGCATCCATGATCTCATTTTTGTACATTTCTTTTAATCTACTCACTTGTCATGCCTCCTCTCTTAATTAATCGATAACCTTACCGGTCTTTTTAGCAACGCGGACTTTTTTGTCTCCATCCATCTGGAAGCCTACTCTTGTAGCCTGTCCATCAACAACCAGCATTACATTGGAGATGTGCAATGGAGCTTCTTTTGTGATGATTCCGCCCTGCTGATTTGCTGCAGATGGTTTGCTGTGTTTTGTAACCTTGTTGATGTTCTCAACAATAACGGTATTGTCTTTTGCGTTTACTGCAAGGACTTTACCCTCTTTGCCATTATCTTTACCAGCGATAACTTTTACAGTATCACCTTTTTTAATTTTCATAGCTGACATTAGGCACCCTCCTATAATACTTCCGGAGCTAAGGAAACGATCTTCATGAATTTCTTCTCACGAAGTTCTCTGGCAACTGGTCCAAAGATACGTGTTCCTCTCGGAGTTAAGTCGTCTTTAATGATTACGGCAGCATTTTCATCGAAGCGGATATAAGATCCGTCTTTACGACGAGCGCCTTTTTTAGTTCTAACTACAACAGCTTTTACAA
Source organism: Blautia luti (assembly GCF_033096465.1). NCBI lineage: Bacteria > Bacillati > Bacillota > Clostridia > Lachnospirales > Lachnospiraceae > Blautia > Blautia luti. The sequence goes on from NZ_AP028156.1 coordinate 2,814,570, forward strand.
CGTCACCTTTTTTAACAACGCCGCCTGGTGTTGCATCTTTGACAGTAGCAACGATTGTATCGCCAATGCTTGCATATCTTCTTGTAGAGCCGCCCATAACACGAATACAAAGGATTTCTTTTGCACCAGTGTTGTCGGCAACTTTCAGTCTAGTTTCCTGCTGGATCATACTGGTCTCCTCCTTATTTAACTTTCTCTACGATTTCAACCAGTCTCCATCTTTTATCTTTGGATAACGGTCTGGTTTCCATAACTTTTACGGTATCACCGATATTGCACTCATTATTTTCGTCATGAGCTTTTAATTTATATGTTCTCTTCACGATTTTTTTGTAAAGAGGATGTTTTACATGGTCTTCAATAGCAACTACAATGGTTTTGTCCATCTTATTGCTGACAACCTTACCCACGCGGGTTTTTCTCAGATTTCTTTCCACGATAGTTTCCTCCTATTATTTGGAAGCGTTAGCCTGCTCAGTAATTACTGTCTGGATTCTTGCAATGTTCTTGCGAACCTCTTTGATGCGGCTTGTATTTTCTAATTGATTAGTTGCATTCTGAAATCTCAGATTGAAAAGTTCTTTTTTAGCAGCTACTAATTCTTCATTTAATTCTGCAGCTGATTTTGCCTTTAAATCTTCCACGAATTTATTAATTTTCACTGTTATCACCGCCTTCTAAGTCTGCACGAGAAACAATTTTGCATTTACATGGTAACTTGTGCATTGCAAGACGTAATGCTTCACGAGCGATTTCTTCTGAAACGCCTGCGATTTCGAACATTACACGTCCTGGCTTAACAACTGCTACCCAGTATTCAAGGGCACCTTTTCCGGAACCCATTCGTGTTTCTGCTGGTTTCGCTGTTACTGGTTTATCTGGGAAAATCTTAATCCAAACCTGACCACCACGTTTGATGTAACGGGTCATAGCAACACGGGCTGCCTCGATCTGATTGGAACGGATCCAACACGGTTCGGTTGCAACAAGTCCGAATTCACCATAATTGATCTTATTGCCTCTGAGGGCTTTTCCTCTCATGGAGCCACGGAATTGTTTACGACGTTTTACTCTTTTTGGCATTAACATTATTTATCGCTCCCTTCCTTAGTTCCTTTTGTTGGAAGTACTTCGCCATTGTAGACCCAAGCTTTTACGCCAACTTTGCCGTATGTTGTGTCTGCTTCTGCGAATCCATAGTCAATATCTGCACGAAGTGTCTGAAGCGGAATAGTTCCTTCGCTGTAGAACTCTGTACGAGCCATATCAGCACCGCCAAGACGTCCGGATACGGATGTTTTGATACCTTTTGCTCCGGCCTTCATTGTTCTCTGCATTGTAGATTTCATTGCACGTCTGAAAGAGATACGGTTCTCAAGCTGTAATGCGATATTCTCTGCTACTAACTGAGCATCTCTGTCTGGTCTCTTTACTTCTTTGATATCTACGATAAGTTTCTTGTCTGTGAATTTCTTTAATTCAGCTTTTACTTTTTCGATCTCAGCGCCACCTTTACCGATTACGATACCAGGTTTAGCTGTGTAGATGATGATCTTAACTCTGTCAGATGCTCTTTCGATTTCAATTTTGGAAACACCTGCGCTGTATAATTTCTTTTTAAGGAATGTTCTGATGTTGTAGTCTTCTACCAGGTAATCAGCGAAGTCTGCATCAGCATACCATCTTGAATCCCAATCCTTGATAACACCGACTCTAAGGCCATGTGGGTTAACTTTCTGTCCCATGCTTTTCCTCCTTATTTCTCATCCAGCACGATGGTAATATGGCTTGTTCTCTTTTCGATTCTGTAAGCTCTACCCTGTGCTCTCGGCTGAATTCTCTTCATTGTAGGTCCTTTATCTGCATAGCAGGCTGCAACGTAGAGGTTGTCTGCATTCATTCCGTTGTTGTTTTCAGCATTTGCAATTGCTGACTCAAGAAGTTTCTTGATCACGCTGGAAGCGTATCTTGGGTTGTATGTTAAGATACCAAGTGCTGTCTGCACATCTTTACCGCGAATTACATCTAACACGTAGCAGGCTTTCTGAACAGAAATTCTTGCGTAAGATAATTTTGCAGACGGTCTTGTCTCTCTATTACTCTCATTTCTGGCTCTTTTTATCTGGCTTCTATGTCCCTTTGCCATTTTAAAGTGCCTCCTTTCCTTTTTCTCTCAATATCAGGTTAACCTGTCCGCTGTCTCATGGACAGCAGACAGAATATAAAGTCAAATACTAGCGAACTCCGGATTTCTTTTCGTCTTTTCCGTGTCCTCTGTAAGTTCTGGTTGCAACGAACTCACCGAGTTTGTGGCCAACCATATCTTCTGTTACGTATACCGGCACGTGTTTTCTTCCGTCATGGACAGCAATTGTGTGTCCTACGAAGGACGGGAAGATTGTAGAACGGCGTGACCAGGTTTTGATAACGGATTTATCATTTGCAGCGTTTAATGCATCTACTTTTTTAAGTAAGCTGGCATCTGCAAAAGGTCCTTTTTTCAGTGAACGAGACATGCTTAATCCTCCTTATTATTTCGATAAAGCTTTTCCATCGCGTCTTCTTACGATGAGCTTGTTGGACGGTTTGTTTTTCTTTCTTGTCTTCAGACCAAGAGCAGGTTTTCCCCATGGAGTGCATGGACCTGGGCGACCGATACCAGTCTTTCCTTCACCACCACCGTGTGGATGGTCATTCGGGTTCATTACGGAACCACGAACAGTAGGTCTGATACCCATGTTACGTTTACGTCCGGCTTTACCGATGTTAATCAGGTTGTGATCTCCGTTTCCGACAACACCAACAGATGCGCGGCATACAATCGGAACCATTCTCATTTCACCAGATGGCAGACGCAGTGTTGCGTATTTGCCTTCTTTAGCCATTAACTGAGCGCCGTTTCCAGCAGAACGAACCATCTGTCCGCCCTTTCCAGGATGAAGCTCAATGTTGTGTACCATAGTACCAACCGGGATAAGCTCTAATGGTAAGCAGTTACCAACACGAACTTCTGCTTCTGCTCCGTTCATGACTTTCTGGCCTACTTTTAAGCCTTCCGGTGCAAGGATATATGCTTTCTCGCCATCTGCATAGCAGATAAGAGCGATGTTTGCTGTTCTGTTTGGATCATACTCGATGGAAAGTACTGTTGCAGCAACTCCATCTTTTCTTCTCTTGAAGTCGATGATTCTGTATTTTCTTCTGCTTCCGCCTCCGCGGTGTCTAACTGTGATCTTACCCTGGTTGTTACGTCCAGCGTTTTTCTTTAAAGACACGGTAAGAGATTTCTCTGGTGTAGATTTTGTGATCTCTGAGAAATCGGAACCAGTCATATGTCTTCTAGACGGTGTATATGGGTTATAACTTTTGATTCCCATTTTTGTTCTCCTTTCGAATTTGTTCTCGTGCTTTCGTGCACATATTCGCAATAACCTGCGTTATCACTCGCTATCTGTTAATTAAAGTCCTTCGAAGATTTCGATATCTTTGCTGTCTTCTGTCAGAGCTACGATAGCTTTTTTGGTTTTAGCAGTTGTTCCAACTGTCATACCACGGCGTTTTTTCTTTCCATCCATGTTCATGGTGTTAACGCTCTTTACTTTTGTTCCTTCGAACATTTTCTCTACAGCTTCTTTGATCTGAGATTTATTTGCTTCTGGATGAACTAAGAAAGTGTATTTCTTTTCAGCCATAGCGTTCATAGATTTTTCTGTAATCACTGGTTTCTTGATTACGTCATAGTACTGAATGTTAGCCATTATGCATATACCTCCTCGATGGATGCTACAGCATCTTTGGTTACAACTACGGTGCCATGGTTCATAACATCGTATACGTTAATAGTACTTGGTGTTGCTGTCTGTACATCTGCGATGTTTCTAGCGGAAATGATTACATTCTTGTCATCTGTAGCTGTGATCACAAGCGCTTTCTCAGCTTTCAGGTTTGTAAGAACTTTCTGCATTTCTTTTGTCTTAACATCTGCAAGTGTAAGAGCATCAACTACTACTAATTTATTGTCCTGAACTTTGGAAGTCAGAGCAGATTTTAAAGCAGCTCTTCTTTCTTTCTTGTTCATTTTTACTTCATAATCTCTTGGTACCGGAGCGAATACAACACCGCCGCCAGTCCACTGTGGTGCACGGATGGAACCCTGTCTAGCATGACCTGTTCCTTTCTGTCTCCACGGTTTTCTTCCGCCGCCGCTTACTTCAGAACGAGTTTTAGCTTTCTGAGTACCCTGGCGATTATTTGCAAGCTGACGAACAACAGCAAGGTGAACAAGATGCTCATTGACTTCTACGCCGAATACTGCATCATTCAGTTCCATTGTTCCAACTTCGTTGCCTTCCATATTATAAACAGTTACGTTTGCCATTTGTGTGCTCCTCCTTTCTTATTATAAGGACTTTACTGTCTCTTTGATAGTAACCAAAGATTTCTTAGGTCCTGGAACAGCACCCTTAACTAACAGTAAGTTGTTTTCTTTATCTACGCGTACGATCTCAAGGTTCTGTACAGTAACCTGAACATTTCCCATATGACCTGGCATGTGTTTTCCTTTGAATACCTTGCTCGGATCAGAACAAGCACCATTGGAACCTGCATGACGGTGATATTTGGAACCGTGAGCCATAGGTCCTCTGGACTGACCATGTCTCTTGATCGCACCCTGGAAACCTTTACCTTTGGAAACAGCTGTTGCATCAATGTGATCGCCGTCTGCAAAGATATCAGCTTTAATTTCCTGTCCTACTGTATATTCAGCAGCGTTATCAAATCTGAACTCTTTAACGAATCTCTTTACTGCAACGCCAGCTTTGTCAAAGTGTCCTTTTTCCGGTTTGTTAACAAGGCTTTCTCTGATGTCGCCGAATCCGACCTGAACTGCTTCGTATCCGTCGTTTTCTTCTGTCTTAACCTGAGTTACGACACAAGGACCAGCCTGTAAAACTGTTACCGGAATTAACTGGCCGTCTTCATTGAAGATCTGAGTCATTCCGACTTTAGTAGCTAAAATAGCTTTCTTCATTCTTTCTTCCTCCTTATAGCGGATTACCGATTACCGGCAATCATATAGTAAATAGCTTAATGCTTAGAGCATTATCAAATTGGGGTTGATGACTAATTATTTAGTCTTCATCTTGATATCGATGTTAACACCTGCTGGCATTTCCAGTCTTGACAGAGCATCTACTGTCTTCTGTGTTGGTGTCAGGATATCGATCAGTCTCTTATGAGTTCTCTGTTCGAACTGTTCTCTGGAATCTTTGTATTTATGAACGGCTCTTAAGATTGTAACAACTTCCTTCTTAGTTGGAAGCGGAACTGGGCCACTTACCATTGCTCCGTTCTTTTTAACAGTTTCGATGATTTTTGCTGCAGATGCATCTACTAACTGATGATCATAAGCCTTTAATGTGATTCTCATTACCTGATTTGCCATAAAAAAAGTCTCCTCCTATTCGTACTTTTCAAGCAGTACGACAAGCGGCGACTGTACACATCTCCGTGTGTGTCTTTCAATCTCTTACCACACACGCCATCCCTGGATGGTCTTCTGAACTTGTACAGTGACTTGTCGTCAGTTTTCAAACTTGACATTCGCTCCACGGAAAACCTGCCATCTCTGTGGCAGCAACCTCGCGCTTCATTGCTATCAATGTCACAACAATTGAGAGTATACACGACCTCTCAGGAAAATGCAAGTGTTTTTTTCACTTTTTTTGATATTTTTTTGTACTTGCTTCTGTACAATTTTTTGTTATCCTGTCTGGTACAATCTTCCCATTTTTCTATTGCCTGCTGCCGGCAGGTCACGTTTGAATGAGTTTCTTCTATATTAATATGTTTTTATCTGCATTTTTCTATCTTCCGTTCAGGAGCTGTTCGCTGCGATCCTGGACGGAGGACTTTATTATATCATGGAACTATTGTGAAATAATTTCATATGACATAATAAAACAGGATCAGCACTTCCCTGGTTCTATCCCAGCGGAAACTGATCCTGTCTCATTTCGTCTTTATTATTCTGCAGGGAGCTTCTTCTCCTCTGCTATAATATCTGAATAATCAAATAATGTAACCTTCGTCACATCATCCTTAATGATCTCCGGTGCATCTCCCTGATTCTTGGCTGCATCAGCGATCTGTGCTGCTGACCATACCGGAACAGCCATACGTTTGATCAGGATCTCCTCATCTTCTTCCGGGGAAGTTTCTTTTCTCTTATCCTCCTCCATCATCGCTCTGAGTGTTTCCTTTACTTTCGGAACGATCATTGCAGTATCACTGCTTACTTTCTGTCCCTGAACAGGCACTGGTTTCTCTTCCGGTTCATCTGCAGTCGCTGCTGCGATCTCCTTCTTCAGAAGTTCATGAGCCTCGCTGGTGGCAGTCTGTACAGTAACCGGTCTTTCATTTACTTCCGGTTCCAGTTCATCCTCATAAATCTCATCCACGAAACCGCCTGTTTTTATTTTCTTTCTTTTGGCTTTCTTTTCTTTCTTACGCTGTTTGTCTTCCTGTTTGATCTGGCGCTCTTCTTCTTTATAACGGCGCTCTCTTGCTTTCTCTTCCTTTTTCAGCTCTTTCTTACTCTTAACATAACCCGGTTCCGGATCCTCATCCTCATAATCATCCTGAGGTTCTTTCTTCCAGAGCTCGGCAATGATATAAAGAATGATAAGAAACAGTACTGCAAGTCCAAGAATGATCAATCCCTCTATACTTTCGGTAGCGATCAACAGATATCCTACATATCCTACAGTTATCACAGCTTTCGGAATGTAATCCTTCACTTCCACACTGATAGTCTCACCGCTTGCATCTGTCTTGTCGATTACTTTGAAAATATGGTTTTCCTGATCCATTTCTGTGATCATATATTTATATGCTGCTGATTCGCCCTGATACAGGATATAATCTCCTACAGCAGCGCTTTCTGTTTTCACCGGAATTGCATAGGTAACGGATCCCATCGGCAGATTCGTATCCTTACTTGAATCATCCATGATCTCTGTAGTGATTCCCAGGAACGGCGGAACTGCCAGACCGACAACGCATACAATAGTACATATGACAATAAAGTGTACGATAAACTTTAAAACTTTCGACATCTGTAATGCTCCTCATTTCTTTTATTCTGTTGGTTCATTTCTTTATTACCTGCTTTGGTTTACAGCACTCTCATTATACCCTGTTTTTTTTCTATGGTCAACTTATAAAAAGCACCTGAAAAGCGGTCTTCCTTTCCAGATGCTTTTTGTATTTATGACTGATCCTATGATTACTGATTACTGAGATACTGCTCAATGCTGTTCATGGCAGCTTCTTCATCTTCACCATTAGCAGAAAGTGTAATTTCTTCTCCGGCATCCAGTCCCAGAGTCATCATTCCCATAATACTTTTGGCATTTACACGTTTCTTGCCAATCTCAACATATATTTCACTGTTAAACTGGCTTGCTACCTGAACCAGCTGTGCCACAGGGCGTGCCTCCAGTCCGGTAGATAAGTTAATGGTGATCGGTTTTTTAATCATAATAATTCTCCTCCTTGTTTCTCCCGCAGTTCGTCAGCCAATGCACTCAACTTCCTTAATCTGTGATTGACTCCCGATTTGCCCACCTGCGGACTCAACATCATTCCTAATTCTTTTAGTGTTGCTTCAGGATACTGCATCCTTAATTCTGCGATCTGTGCAAGCCCATCACTCAGCTGTTCGAAGCCCATTACCTGCTGAATCAGCTTTATATCCTCCATCTGCTTGACAGCCGCATTTACTGTTTTATTGATATTGGCAGTTTCACAATTTACCTTCCGGTTTACTGAATTTCTCATCTCCTTCAGTATCCGGATATTCTCCAGATCCATCAATGCCACATTTGCCTCCATGACTGCGAGCATATCCACAATCTGCGCGCCCTCCTTCACATAGACCACATATGATTTCTTGCGCTGAACAATTTTGGCATCTACTGAAAAACTGCGGATAATCGTCTGCAGCTGCTGTGCTTTTCTTTCATCCGGATATACAATCTCGAAATGATATCCCTTCTCCGGGTCACTGATGGAACCCGATGCCAGAAAAGCGCCTCTGATATAAGCTCTTTTGCAGCAGCTCTGCTGTACTACCAGCATATCCTGCAAAATAAGCGTATCACAGAATTTACTGTCCGCGATCAGTTTCGTCGCCTGAAGTATCTCCCGTATCTCTTCGGGATCCGATATCTCCAGTACATATACCTTTACTCTCTTCAGATGACTGTTCTCACGTACAGATATTTCTTTCTCTATATTAAATGTTTTTTGTAATAATGTAAAGCACTTTCTTGCAACTGTCTCATTTTCCGTCTGGAGTTTCAGTTTTTCTCCCTGGGGAAAATGTTCCAGTCTGCCGCAGAAACCGATCAGCGCAGCCAGTTCTGCTATTCTGCAGTGCCTTGCTGTTCCTATCTGTCTGGAAAGTTCTTCTTTCACCATCCCTGAAAAAGACATTTCCCGGTCTCATCCTTCCTGTTTTTTCAGCATTCTGTCTTTATCCACATCTCTGTGTTCCAACCTGAATCCATATTTCTCATTGCCGGAGAGCCTGCTGTATAATTCTCTTGCCAGAGTGACAGACCGATGCTTGCCACCTGTACATCCTATGGCTATCACAAGATTGGTCTTTCCCTCTTTTACATAATTGGGGATCAGAAAAGTGATCATATCCTCCAGTTTATCTGCAAACTCCCTGGCTATATCACAATCCATAACATAATTAAATACTCTTTCATCCAGTCCTGTAAGAGGCCTGAGTTCATCCACATAATAAGGATTGGGAAGGAAGCGTACATCGAAAACCAGATCTGCATCTGCCGGAATTCCATATTTGAATCCAAAAGACAGCACAGAAATCATCATATTGCAGAAATCCTGATTCTCCACGAAGATCCTCTCAATCTCCTGTTTCAGTTCTCTGGTCAGCAGATGGCTGGTATCAATAATATAGTCCGCACGTTCTCTCAGAAAACGCATCTTTTCTCTTTCTATCCTGATTCCGTCATCCACTCTTCCTCCCATTGCAAGAGGATGGCTTCTTCTGGTTTCTTTATATCTTTTTACCAGAACACTGTCCTCTGCATCCAAAAAAAGAATCTCGAAATCATATCCCGCTTCTTTCATCCTGTCCAGCACAACTTCCAGTTCATCCAGTGAACGTCCGCTTCTGGCATCAATGCCAAGTGCAACATTCTGCACATCTTCTCCATGTATCTCCGGCATCAGTGAAGCAAACTTCTCCAGCAGCGGAATTGGAAGATTATCCACGCAAAAATAATTGGCATCCTCCAGCATCTTCAAAGCCGCCGTTTTTCCTGCTCCTGATACTCCTGTAACTATTACAAAACGCATTTTTATCTCCTGTCAAAATCCCCCAGAAATTTCACTTCTGGTTCTAATGTTACCCCAAACTGTTCCTGCACTTTCGCCTGCACATCAGCCATCAGCCTGCACACATCTGCTGCCGTGGCATTTCCTTTATTGATCACAAATCCGCAATGCTTCTCTGAAACCTGTGCACCTCCTACCTGGTATCCGCGAAGCCCTGCATCCATGATCAGCTTCCCTGCAAAATACCCTTCTGGTCTTTTAAACGTGCTGCCGGCACTTGGATATTCCAGCGGCTGTTTGCTGATCCTTCTGTCAGCCAGCTCCTTCATAGTATCACGGATCTCTTCCTGGCTCCCTTTTTTCAGGGAAATGACAGCTTCCAGTACAAGGTATCCTGCTGTTTTTACCAGGCTGGTTCTGTAGCCCATGGCAAGTTTCTCAACAGGAACTGTAAAAATATTCCCTTCTCTGTCCATTACAACCGCTTCTTTTAATACATCTTTCAGTTCTCCTCCATAGGCACCTGCATTCATGACAACTGCGCCACCCAGAGTTCCCGGGATTCCTCCTGCAAACTCAAAACCTGTCAGGGATTCGTTTCTGGCAGTAGCTGCAATCTGTGAAAGCAGTACTCCTGCTCCTGCACGGATCTCAGTGCCCTCCACAGTAAGTCCGCCATAATTACGGTAAAGCTGAATGATCACACCTCTGTATCCTTCATCACTTACCAGCAGGTTGCTTCCGTTTCCAAGGATAAAATACTGAAGTGATTCCTCTTTACAGATTTCCAGTATTCCCTTCACTTCTTCTGAACTGGAAGGTAGCAGAAAATAATCTGCCTGTCCTCCGATCCGAAAGGTAGTGTGCCGGTTCATAGGCTCATTGATACGTACCTTTTCATTTCCCAGTAGATTACTAAAACGCTCTATTATTTTCTGATCCACAGATTTCATTCCTCAAACTTTCTCAATTATTTTTAATTTTTTATTTTCTTTTCCGCCTGGTTCTGTCTGTTTCCAGAAGATCTCTCACCACAGCTGCTGCCAACATCATCCCGGCAGTCCCTGTCACAAAGGAAATACTGCCCTGTGCGGTATTCCTTTCATACTTCTGTTCAGGTTTCTCCCTGGAATACAGTACTTTCACCCTGCGTATCCCCCTTTTACGCAACTGTGCCCGAAACATCCTGGTAAAAACACATCCGGTGATCCTGGAAATGTCAGCTGTCTCCAGTTTAAACGGATCTGTCCTATTCCCAATCCACATACATGAGATCACCGGAGTATTGCATTCCCTTGCCCGCTGGATCAGAAGAAGTTTCGAATCAACTGTATCCATGGCATCCACAATATAATCATAACTGCCCAGTTCAAATATGCAGGCAGTTTCTTCATTATAAAATGTATCATAAGTGTGTACCAGAATTCCCTCGTCTATATCCCTGATCCTGGCCTTGGCAATCTCCACGTTACTTCTCCCAATGGTTGAACGCAGTGCATAAAGCTGCCTGTTAATATGATCCGCAGATATGGTTCCATTATCCACAAGTGTAAGACTTGCCACCCCACATCTTGCAAGAGCTTCTGCTGCATATGAGCCGGCACCTCCAAGCCCGAAAACGACAATCTTTGCTCTGCCCAGTCTGTCTGTCCCTGCATCACCAAGCAGCATTTCCATTCTGGCAAATGCATCCGGCATACAATACCCTCCCCAAATTCATTATCTGACTGTCATTATACTATTTATCTGTTCAAAAGTACAGTACACGTATATAAATCTTATTTTTATACATACTGTTGTTATATGGTTAGTATTTTCGCAAAGGAGGTATTTTATGTTTCAGCAGATCTTTCTGGGATTTCTCGGTCTATGTTCCGGAGTGATCATTGCAGGGGGACTTACCGGACTCCTGATCGGACTGTCCATTGTTCCCCGCTATGCAGGCATCACCCACACAGCCAGACATATGCTTCTGTATGAAGATATCACCCTTGCCGGAACTGTCCTGGGAAATCTCTTATATCTCTTTAAATGGAAAATTTCCCTTGGTATGCCGTTTCTGATTCTTTACGGTACCTTTTCCGGAATTTTTCTGGGCGGCTGGATCATGGCTCTCGCTGAAATGGCAGATGTATTTCCCATTTTCGCCAGACGGATCCGCTTTCAGCGCGGACTTTCTTTTATCATCTTATGCGTAGCCGCAGGCAAAACACTTGGCTCCCTGATCTACTACTACCACGCATGGCTGTCCTAGAGTGTGTTTGAATTATACCAGAAAACTGCCAAAAGACAAAACAGGAACTGTTTCCCTGTTCCGGAAAGGATGATCTATATGAACAAAAAACAATATGAACAATATGTCAAAGAAATCACTCCTGTACACAATCTCGGTCTGAACATGTGCAGGGCATTCCTCACCGGAGGCCTGATCTGCACCCTGGGCCAGTTTATCCTGAATACTGCCCAAAATTACGGATTGGATCAGGAAACCGCCGGTTCCTGGTGTTCCCTGATCCTGATCCTTCTCAGCGTTCTTCTTACAGGACTGAACCTTTACTCCAAGATTGGGAAATTCGGCGGCGCAGGAGGCCTGGTACCCATTACCGGATTTGCCAACTCCGTAGCTGCATCAGCCATCGAATACAAAGCTGAAGGCCAGGTATTCGGCATCGGCTGTAAGATCTTCACCATTGCAGGCCCTGTGATCCTGTACGGGATCTTAAGTTCCTGGGGGCTTGGGGTTATTTATTATATTCTGAAAATACTGGAGGTGATCGGATGACCAGACAATATACCACAGGAAATGCCAGCATTTCTTTTGAAACCCCGGTTTTTATCCAGAGCTGTGCTTCCATCGTAAGCCAGAAAGAGGGGGAGGGGCCTCTTGGCTCCTGTTTTGACAGCGTCAGTTCTGATCCGCTCTTCGGGACTGACACCTGGGAAGCTGCCGAAAGTACCATGCAAAAAAAAGCTGCTGCCCTTGCCATAGAAAAGGCAGGTCTGGATTTCTCTCAGATCCGTCTGTTGTTTGCCGGAGATCTTCTGGCCCAGACTGTGGCCTCCTCCTTCGGTACTGCTGATCTGGGAATTCCCTTTTATGGGCTGTTCGGAGCCTGCTCGACCATGGGAGAGTCCCTGTCTCTGGCAGCCCTGTGCACCGCAGCCGGTTACGGACAGCATATCCTCTGTGCAACCTCCAGTCATTTCGCAAGTGCGGAAAAAGAATTTCGGTTTCCTCTGGGATATGGAAATCAAAGGCCCTTATCTGCTACCTGGACTGTCACAGGTGCCGGAGCCTGCATACTTGGGTGCAACCCTCCCGCCCGTCCTGTTCCCGGCGAATTAAGTACTCTGCGAAACCAGGATACCTGCGCAGTCATTACCGGCATCACCACAGGAAGACTGACAGATTTCGGCCTGAAAGATTCTTTTAATATGGGCGGATGCATGGCTCCCGCTGCCTGCAGCACCATTTCCGAACATTTAAAGGATTTCCACAGAACAGTCTCTGACTACGATGCCATATTCACCGGCGACCTGGGAATGGTTGGCCAGAAAATCCTTCTGGATCTTCTGAACGAGCAGAACATCGATATCTCTTCTGTTCATCAGGACTGCGGAATGCTGATCTATGATCCCCAGACCCAGGATACCCACTCCGGAGGAAGCGGCTGCGGCTGTGCAGCTTCAGTTCTGGCAGGCTATATTCTTCCAGAACTGATCGCAGGTAAATGGAACCGCATTCTCTTTGTTCCTACAGGCGCACTGCTTTCCAAGGTCAGTTTCAACGAAGGGGACACAATCCCCGGAATTGCCCACGCAGTTGTGATCGAACGACGGGAACTATAATTTTTTACAGAAAGGAGACTAATAATCATGGATTACTTTCGTGCATTCTGGACAGGAGGACTGATCTGTGCCCTTGTCCAGATCTTACTGGATAAAACCAGGCTGATGCCTGGAAGAGTTATGGTCCTTCTGGTATGCAGCGGTGCCTTGTTCAGTGCCCTGGGTATTTATCAGCCTTTCACCGAATTCGCAGGTGCCGGAGCCTCTGTCCCCCTTCTCGGCTTCGGCAATGTCCTCTGGAAAGGCACAAAAGAAGCAGTTGATTCCAGCGGACTTCTGGGGCTTTTTATGGGAGGTTTCAAATCCTGTGCTGTAGGCGTTTCTGCTGCCCTTATCTTTTCATACCTTGCCAGCCTGATCTTTAAACCCAAAATGAAAGGGTAAACTTTATGAAAGGACAGATTCTATGAGCGACACTCTTTATCTGCTTCTGGATCAGAATATCCAGATCGAACACCCTCATGTTTATCTGCAGGATATCGCAAGACTTTCCTGCAGCAACAGCAAAATTCTGAACCGCCTCCGGGTAATGCCTGTTGTCAATCTGCCCCCGGACAAACCGGGGCGCTATGTATTCTCTGTCATGGATCTTATCACACAGATCCAGCAGAAAGAGCCTGATCTGGAGATCAGCTCCATCGGAGAACCCAATTTCATCATAACATTCAAAAATAAACCCGGCCCTGGTTTTTTGCTGGAATGGGTAAAAATTCTTTTCGTAGGACTTTCTACTTTTTTCGGAGCAGGTTTCTCTATTATGACTTTTAATAACGACGTTGACGTAGGAAGTCTTTTTTCCAATATTTATACTCAGGTCACCGGACAGCCTTCCGGACATTTCACCATCCTGGAAATCACTTATTCTATTGGTATCGGCGTTGGCGTATTGTTCTTCTTCAATCATTTCGGTCATATGAAGATCACTTCCGATCCCACTCCCATGCAGGTACAAATGCGGCTTTATGAAGACGATGTCAACACAACGATCATAGAAGATATTGACCGCATGAAAAACTCCTGATCTTCGGGTCTGAAAAAGCTGCCAGCAAAGCAGCTTTTTCAGTTTACACCGGTTCTTTTATATCTGTTCCCTGAGCTTCTTCAAAATTTTTTTCTCCATTCTGGAAACCTGTACCTGGGAAATCCCCAGTTCTTCTGCGATCTCCGTCTGGGTATGATCCTGAAAATACCGCATACGGATCAGCTGGCGTTCTCTTTCCTCCAGTTTTCCCAGCATCTCATTCAGAAATATTTTTTCCAGTGCCTGTTCCTGTCCGTTTTCCTTCTCCGGAATCCTGTCCAGGAGTGCAATATCATTGCCTTCCCCCTGATATATTATTTTATGCAGGGATTCCACTTCTGCACCTGATTCCAGGGACATGACCACTTCTTCCTCCTGCAGTCCTACAGCCTCTGCAATCTCCCCGAGCCCCGGTTCCCTTCCCAGTGTCTTTTCCAGTTCTTCCCTCGCGCGGTAAATTTTGAAGCAGTTCTCCTTCAGGCTTCTGCTTACTTTCAGGATTCCATCATCCCTTAAATATCGTTTGATCTCTCCCACGATCATGGGTACAGCATAAGTAGAAAATCGGACTTCGAAAGAAGTGTCAAAATGGTCCACTGCTTTCAGCAGACCAATACTTCCGATCTGGAAAAGATCTTCCATGTCCACGCCTCTTCCTAGAAATCTTTTCGCCACACTGTAGATCAGTCCTGCATTTTCTTTAAATATGGTATCTCTTGCCTCTTTATCTCCCTGGTGCGACCTCTCGATGAGAGCAAGAGTATGCTCCATTCCTACCTCCCGATGATTTTCTTCATATGCACAGTCGTTCCTTTTCCCGGCTGTGATTCCACTGTCACCTCATCCATGAATGCTTCCATAAATGTAAATCCCATCCCTGATCTGTCCTTATCCGGTCTGGTCGTAAAAAGTGGTTCCATGGCCTTTTTTATGTCTGCGATCCCGGTTCCATGATCTTTGATATCCACCAGAAATTCTTTTCCATCCAGACGGCATTTCATCTCGATCTTGCTTACCTTTCCCTCATAAGCATGAATAATACAGTTGGTCACAGCCTCCGAAACAGCTGTCTTTAAATCCGCCACCTCCTCCAGTGTAGGATTCAGCTGTGTACAGAAAGCTGCTGCTGTCACTCTCGCCAGCCCTTCATTTACAGGCCGGCTGTCAAAAATGATCTGCATTTCATTGGTATTATCCATCATATGCCCTCCCCTTCTTTATACTTCCCTGCAGATTTCCACAAATTTGTAAACTCCGGATAAATGCAGAAGTTTTTCAATATATGCACTGACCCCTGTAGCACGGATACAGTCTCCCCGCATTCCCATTGCCCGGTATCTTCCCATGATCAGTCCGATCCCGGAGCTGTCCATAAACATGGTTTCCGAAAAATCAAATATCATAGTTCGGATATATTTTTTCCGCATGATATTGTCGGATTCTTTTCGGATATCCTCTGATACCGGATGATCCACTTCCTCCGGAAGATGGACTGTCAGGCAGTTTCCCTGTACTTCAAATACGCTCTTCATATTCTTCTTATTCCCCCTGTTACATAATAAAGTTTCCCGCCTGCAGCGGGTCGCTTCAGTGACATAATTCCTTTCCGCCGCAGTGCGATCCTGCCCGGAGGTATTTTTGTATAATAGGAAATTCATTGAAATTTCCTATTATACAAAAAAGAGACCTGCATATTTCTACACACATCTCTTTTGTATTTTATAAAATTCTAATATCCGCTGTCATAAGAGCCATCGTCATAGGATTCATCATAAGAACTGTCATCATAACTGTTGTCTCCAGATTCATCATAAGACGAGGTATCCGCTGAGTAATCCTCACTATCAGAGGAAGTATCTCCTGATGAATCTTCACTGTCAGATGAAGTATCTTCTGATGAAGTATCTTCTGATGAAGTATCTCCCGATGAGGTATCACTGCCATCCCCTGAATCTCCTTCAATACCGGTGACACCTGTACTGCTGCAGATGGAATTGTAAATTCCCTTCAGGCTGTCCGAAAGTGTATCTGCATAAACATTCTGAACCTTCAGGGCAGCTTCGTCCACATTCTGCTGCTGCAGTGCTGTGTAAGCTTCCAGAAGAGCTTCATAGCTGCTGCTTTTCTTCTTCTCTTCTTCGATCTGTTTGGAAGCTGCAGCCACTGTGTCATCTGATTCCTGCGCCTGACTCTGCGCTTTCGTAAGTTCAGCTCCCTGGCTGGACACCGCATCGCTGTATTTTACGATCTGCTGGTTGGCCTCCCTGTAGATTCCCTGACGTATAGAAGGCACTGCCAGAAGATAAAATGCCAGAAGTCCCGCACCAAAACCGGCTACCAGTGTAAAAAACAATGAGATCCTGGACTGTTCTTTGTAAGCAGGAACCTGAACCGTCATATCCACGCTGCTGTTTTCCTGCTCTGCTTTCTTCCCTGCCCCGTTCCTGAAAAATCCTTTTTTCTGATGCTCCAGTTTCGTAGTCACACCTGTCTGATCATCAATCTCTTTCAGAAACCGGAGAGTTGTTGTATTGGTCTTATCGATCCTTGCGGCTTTTCTCAATGCCTTCCTGGCTCTGTTGTATTCTCCTTCTTTCATACGGATCAATGCCAGAAGATGATATCCCTTGATCAGTTTGGGATTCTGGGTCAGAATCTTTTTCAGCCGTATGGCAGCCATATCCTCATGTCCTTCCCTGCACAGGTTCAGGGCATCATTATATTTTCGGATCGTCTCATTAATTGCCTCAAGCTTATTGGAATTAGCCTGCAGTTTATTGATATATTCTGTTGCAAGATTTCTGGTAGGCTGAAGATTTTTGCTGATCACCCATTCACTGAGCGCAGACACCACCTCACCAGTCTCAAAATATACCAGTCCCAGCAGATTTCTGGCCTGTATATTATGTTTATTATAAATCAGGCTCTGCTTCAGACAGCTGATCGCACCTGACAGATCGCGGACACTTGCCTTCTCCAGTCCCATATTGTAATAATGTCTAGAAAGGTAATCCACCTTTTTCTGGATAAGTACATTACATCCGCAGCGAGGACAATAATCCAGATCCTTATCTGCCAGAAATGCACCACAATTCATACAATTCATGTATTTCTCCTTATTTCACCCGGCGCTGGCTTTTGGCCTCACGGAGAACTTCCTGAAGAACATCCAGAATATCTGTCAGTTCCCTTTCATATATGGCGCCCTCCGCATCTGTCACATCCAGGCACGGTTCAAACTTCTTAAGTTCCTCTTCGTAATCTATCATTTCTTATTTCTCCTGATCACATCTTTAATCTCACCTACAAGATACAGAGATCCTACACAGAAAAGCATCCCATCTTCCCCTTTGGCTTCCAGTGCTCTTCCAAATGCTGTTTCAATATCTTCCACAGCTTCTACCGATGAAACTCCTGCTTCTGCGAAAAGCTTCGCAAATCTTTCTGCCGGAACTTCACGGTATCCTCCTACAGAAGTCACAACCACATGGCGGAATGTGATCCTGCTGCAGATCGTATGTATCATATCTGTATAATCTTTGTCATCTACTGCTGAGAAAAGCAAAGTCAGCGGACATTCTTTCTGGAAATGCTCTGCTGTCTCTACGAACTTCTCAACTCCGTCCTCATTATGCGCACCGTCCACGATCACACCTGGAAGCACTGTTTCCATTCTTCCCTGCCAGCGTGTTCTGACAATTCCTTCATGGATCTTATCCACAGATACAGGAATCATATTCTGCAAAACTTCCATAGTCTTTAAGGCAAGTGCACTGTTCATCACCTGATATTTCGCAATAAACGGAATGGAGAAAACCGTATCCCCATAATACTCATTCTGGAATGAAAAATCAATGCCTGCGGAAGTATTTCTGATAATTCCCGTATCAGATCTCTTCACTTCATAGGCCGGACTTCCCAGTTCTTCTGCTTTCGCACGGATCACCGCTGCTGCATCCGGATCATTCCCGTCATAGATCACCGGGACGCCAGGTACAATGATACCAGCCTTTTCCCCTGCAATTTTTGCCACAGTATCACCCAGATACTGCATATGATCCAGACTAATGGAAGTGATCACACAGGCAACCGGATTCTCCACTGCTGTGGTCGCATCCATCCTGCCACCAAGTCCTGTTTCCAGAGTCACATAATCTACTCCCGCCTCTGCGAAGATCACCATTCCCATCAGGAACAGCATTTCGAAATAAGTCGGATGATAACTTCCTTCTGCAACCAGTTCATCAGAAAGCGCCTTTACTTTCTCAAAAGCTTTCAGGAATGTATCATTGTCAATATTTACCTCATTGATCTGAAATCTCTCATTGATCTCAACCAGATGAGGAGAAGTAAACAGTCCGCAGGAATATCCGGCTTCACGCAGGATTGATGTCAGAAATGCACATGTACTGCCCTTTCCATTGGTACCCGCTACATGGATCACCTTGAATCTGTCCTGAGGATTGCCCAGTCTTCTTAAACATTCCTTCGTATGATCCAGACTGTTTTTCTTGGTAAATTTCGGAGTTTCATCAATATAAGCAACTGCTTCTTCGTAATTCATAAAAAATTCCACCACTTATCTATAATGTATTTGAGATATCCAGGATTCCAAAGTCTAAAAGTCGTTCGTGCCTGCATGACAAGATCTCTGACCCCGAAACCATGATTCTCTTTCGTTACTTTAACATTATATAATAGTGGTGGAAGATGTCCAGTACCAATCGTAATATTTTATCCGACAAAATCTGGTTGATTAATCCCCAGCTGTATCTGTGCTCTCACTCAATTTCCATTTATTTTCTGCATAAAGTGCATAACAGGAGCGGTCGTAACTCTTACTCAGCGGTTTCCTTGTGGAACTATTACTTCGCTGGATCACCGACAGCCTGTCAAAATCCGTCAGTTCTGTTCCTGTTATCATCAATGTCGTAGGATTCAGATAAATGGTATCATACCATTCTCCATTTAATTTGATTTCACTGGAAGGCGTAAACTCCGTTCCCTTGATATAATACGTGTGATCCGTTTCCGATATACACTGTATGGAATCCAGCGTTACATCATAGATACCCATTCTCATCCTTGTACGTTGATACGGGCTTTCCCCTCCATAGGAATAGCGTTCTCCATACAGCAGGTCATACTGAAGGGTTTCCAGATCCACCTGATAATTCTTGGTATTTCTTCTGGCCTGATGATAACGGAAAATGGTTCCCTCATGGATTCCCACACGATCCATTACCTCTGCTGCCATCTGATATGCAGCAAGATTTTCGTTCTTTTTCTTCAGTCCAAAATTATCCCACATGACATATTCTGTCTGGAACAGATATTTATTATCCAGATCCTCAACAGTCAGTCCCATAGTCGGAAGATGGTCACCATACATAACCAGAACCACATCCTCAGGATAATCCGCAAGCCTGTCTGTCAGCTCTTTGACGAAATTATCCATCTCATGGATTTCATTTACGTAATATTCCCACTTGTTATTCTCTGCCTCTGTTGATGCGCCGGAAACAGTGATCTCCGGATCCTCAAGGATCTGTTCATCCGGATATGCACCATGTCCCTGTACGGAAATCGTGTATACATAGTCAGGACCTTCTGTGGAATCCAGACATTTGATGATCTCATCTGTCAGAACTTCATCTTTTACCCAGCCGTTGGGATTCTTATCATCCTCTCTGGCCATATATTCTTCGGATGTAAAGGTATCAAATCCAAGATTCGGGAATATATATCTTCTGCCATAAAAGTTCGATTCATTGTTATGTACTGCATGAGTGGTATATCCCAGACTTTCCAGCACATAAGGAGCACTCTCGCAGGTAGTCTCTTTCAGAATACTCTTATACGGATATTCTCCTGGTCCGAAATAATGCATGCTCATTCCGGTGATAGATTCGAACTCTGTGTTGGCAGTTCCTGCGCCAACAGACGGAACCTTATAGTATCCTGAGGAATAATCCTTCATCAGCTGACGGAAACTAGGAATAGGATCTTCTGAAATATTCAGGTAATTTACCAGCGTAGGATCAAAGAATGATTCCAGCTGAAGAAACAAAATATTCGGACGTTTTTCTTCCTGAGTTTCGGGGAGATTTTTCTCCGTCTTTTCTATTCTCGCAATCTCCTCCTCGGAATAATCCCGGGGACAACTGATACCTGTATTGAAAATAGTAGTTGCCAGACAATACGGATATCCGTAATCTTCATAGGCAAAGGCAATATTTCCGAAATAATTGGAAAGTACTCTCTTTTCCAGTGCAAGCTGTGTACTTCCAGCGAAAAGCAGTCCTGCCAGAATGATCAGCGGAATATTGTATCTGTATTTCAGTTTCCCTGTATATTTCGGTCCTTTGATCAGCAGGATCAAAAGCAGCAGGATCACGATTCCAAACAGGATGCAGACTGTCACAACACCTGCAAAAGGCAGGTATTTGTTGGCAACCTTCAGCGCATCGGTGATCAGATGCAGATCCGGTCCGGTAAAAGGCGTAACACGGTTCAGCAGGAGAACGCCATTGATAATGGCCAGTATCAGCCAGAACAACGTAACCAGGACCCTCCAGAACGTTCTTCTCCTGAACAGATAAACAATCAGTGACGAAGTGAAAATAAAAGCTGCATTATATGCGAAAACCAGCGGTTTTTGGGTCATATAATTCCAGGCTTCTATAAATGAGTGACGGCAGATTGCCTCCATAACAAAATATCCTGCAGCACTGGCAAGTACATGGAGTAAAAGGGATATCTTGTTACAAATCTTGTACAATTTCATATATGCACTCCCTTATTTCTTAAGCTGCTCTAACTGTCCTTTAACCTTATCCATCATTTCTTTGTATTTTGCAAGTTTATCTTTCTCCGCATCAACTTTTGCAGCAGGTGCCTTGTTTACGAAGTTCGGATTATTCAGCATACCTTCGCATCTTGCGATCTCTTTTGTGAGACGTTCTGTTTCTTTTGTCAGACGTTCGATCTCTTTCTCTTTGTCGATCAGGTCTTCTAACGGCATGTATACAACCGCATTGGAAACAACTACGGAAACTGCATCCTCGCTGATTCCTTCCTTGTCTGTCTGTACCAGAATTTCTTTTGCAAATGCAAGATTTACAAAGGATTTCTTGCTGTTCTCATACATTGCTGCTGTATCAGCATCTTTTACAACGATATGCAGGCTTGTCTTACGGTTGTTCGGAACGTTCATCTCTGTTCTGGTATTACGGATACCTCTTACAACCTCTTTGAAGCCCTCGATTGCTTTCTCGGCATCCGGGAAGTTTCTCTCATCTCTGTATACCGGCCAGTCGGAGATCATAATGGACTCTTCTTCCGGAAGAAGTGTGCAGTAGATTTCCTCTGTGATAAATGGCATATACGGATGAAGAAGTTTCAGGCCTTCTGTCAGTGCTGTTCTTAATGTCCAGAGTGCATCGTTGGCAGCTTTCGGATCTTCCTCTGCTTTCCACAGACGGACTTTAGCCATCTCGATGTACCAGTCACAGAGTTCATCCCACAGGAAATCATAAACTTTCTGTACTGCGATACCCAGCTCATATTTTTCCATGTTCTCTGTTGCTTCACGGATGACTGTATTTAAGTGAGACAGGATCCATTTATCTTCTGCACAGAGATCATTTAAGTTCTCCGGTTCTGTCACTGTCTTGCCGTCCAGGTTCATCATAATGAAACGGGAAGCATTCCAGATCTTGTTTGCAAAGTTACGGCTGCTTTCTACTTTTTCCCAGTAGAAACGCATGTCGTTTCCAGGTGCATTACCTGTCATCAGTGTCAGACGAAGAGCATCTGCGCCGTACTTGTCGATAACTTCCAGCGGGTCAATACCATTTCCAAGAGACTTACTCATTTTACGTCCCTGGGAATCACGTACCAGACCATGGATCAGTACATGGTGGAACGGAACCTTGTCTGTCTGCTCCAGAGCAGAGAATACCATACGGATAACCCAGAAGAAAATAATATCATATCCCGTAACAAGTACATCTGTTGGATAGAAGTATTCCAGTTCCGGTGTTTTGTCCGGCCAGCCAAGTGTGGAGAATGGCCATAAGGCAGAACTGAACCAGGTATCCAGTGTATCCTCATCCTGATGAAGATGTGTGCATCCACATTTCGGGCATTTCTCAGGCATTTCTCTTGCTACCACTACTTCACCGCAGTCATCACAGTAATAAGCCGGGATTCTGTGTCCCCACCATAACTGTCTGGAAATACACCAGTCACGGATGTTCTCAAGCCAGTGAAGATATGTTTTGTCAAAACGAGACGGAACGAATTTCAGATCTCCGTCATCCAGTGCTTTGATCGCAGCTTTTGCCATCTCATCCATCTTTACAAACCACTGTGGTTTGATCATTGGCTCTACCGTTGTGCCGCAGCGATCATGGGTTCCAACGCTGTGATTGTGCGGAACTACTTTTACCAGAAGTCCAAGTGCATCCAGATCTGCTACCATTGCCTTACGCGCTTCATAACGATCCATACCGGCGTATTTTCCGCCAAGTTCGTTGATGGTTGCATCATCATTCATGATGTTGATCTCTTCCAGATTGTGACGACGTCCAACCTCGAAATCGTTAGGGTCATGAGCAGGCGTGATCTTTACACATCCTGTTCCGAATTCTTTGTCTACATATTCATCAGCGATCACAGGAATCTCTCTGTCTGTCAGAGGAAGTTTCAGCATCTTGCCGATGAGATCTTTGTAACGCTCATCTTCCGGGTTTACGGCAACAGCAGTATCACCCAGCAGAGTCTCCGGACGTGTAGTTGCGATCTCTACGAAACGTCCCTCTTCCCCTACGATCGGGTAATTGATGTGCCAGAAATATCCGTCCTGGTCTTCATGCTCAACTTCTGCATCAGAGATGGAAGTCTGGCATACCGGACACCAGTTGATAATTCTGGAACCTTTGTAGATGTAGCCTTTTTCATATAATTTGATGAATACTTCCTGTACTGCCTTGGAACATCCCTCATCCATTGTGAAACGTTCTCTCTCCCAGTCTGCGGAAGCCCCCAGTTTCTTTAACTGATTGATGATCTTTCCGCCGTATTCTTCTTTCCATGCCCATGCATGTTTTAAGAATTCCTCACGGCCGATATCGTGTTTGTCGATCCCTTCTTTTTTCAGTTTATCGATAACCTTAACCTCTGTAGCGATGGCTGCATGGTCAGTTCCCGGCTGCCATAATGCTTCATATCCCTGCATTCTCTTGAAACGGATCAGGATATCCTGCATGGTTTCATCCAGCGCATGTCCCATGTGAAGCTGACCGGTTACGTTTGGCGGCGGCATAACAATTGTAAACGGTTTCTTGTCCGGGTTTACTTTTGCATGGAAATAGCCGTTGTCCATCCATTTCTGGTAAAGACGCTCTTCGATTCCCTTAGGATCGTAGGTTTTTGCAAGTTCTTTGCTCATAATGTCCTCCTGGTATTATATGTTCTATCTGTAATTTGAAGTATCTACGGATCACTCCGCGGTAAAGTAATACCATTACAGCCAAACGAATAAAATTATCCGCCTTGCTCTATGCTTTTTTGATCTGATAACCATCTCATATATCCTGAACATTTTATCCGATTAAAAAAGCCCCTTACACGCATTATACGTGCAAAGGGCGACATAAATCGCGGTACCACCTTAGTTTGTCTCTCATTCCCTTAACGCGGGATACGTGAAAGCCTACCATGCGCGTATATGAATCTCACTATTATCATACCACTCACTTCAGCCTCCCGGCTCCAAAGCTACCTTCAGCGCTTCCGTTCCCGGGAAACCTTTCAGCTTATAAGCTTCCCTCTCTGTGGGGCATCCCCGCCTACTCCTCTTTTTCACAGCCTTTTTCTGGATTCTACTATAATGAAAAAAGCATTTTTTGTCAAGGATGTTTCACGGGATTTCACAAATTTATGCCTGCAATTGTTTATCAAATGGATAAAATCAGCCTCTTTGCCGACTGCTAATAACTTAGTAACTGTTCCGCAGTTTATTCGGTTAAATATATAAAAACAGCGAGCAAACATTTGGTTTACCCGCTGTAAAAGAAATACTAAATTATGGTCTTTTTGTAAAAAGGGATTTTTATCTGCTATATTATTTACAGAGCTTTTTAAACTCATCAGCTACGAACTGAACTTTCGTGCCGATTACAACCTGAACAGAATTTTTACCAGGTCTGATCACACCGGCAACACCAGCTGATTTGATTTTCTTTTCATCAACAGCTGTGTAATCTTTGATTTCCAGACGAAGTCTTGTAATGCAGTTATCGATAGATGCAACGTTTCCTTTTCCGCCAACACCTTCTAAGATAATTTTTGCAACTTCTGTAAAGTTATCGTTTGCAAGCTTTACAGTTGTTTCATCTGTATCATCATCTTCTCTTCCAGGAGTCTTCAGATCAAATTTAAGGATTGCAAATCTGAATACTACATAGAATACGATGAATGCTGCGATTCCCAGAGGAATGATCAGCCATGTTTTCTGTGCTGCAGGCAGAGATGCGGAGAACAGAAGGTCTGTTGCACCTGCTGAGAATGAGAAGCCTGCACGGAATCCCAATAATACTGTGACAACTGTAAAGATACCATATAATAATGCATAAATAACATAAAGTCCAGGAGCCAGGAACATGAAACCAAATTCGAACGGCTCTGTAACACCGCAGATAAATGCACAAAGTGCTGCGGAAGCTACCAGACCAATATCAACTTTTATTTCTCCCTGTTTCTTTTTAAAACCGATTCCCCGTCCCATCACAATTACTTCTGCACCGGATTTCTCATATGCCGAGATAATATTGTTATTGATCACTTTTTAATTTTGTCAAAAATCGCTATTGTATTTTCATTCTTCTTTGTGTTTTATCTGATATTTTTCACATTTTGTCCTGTATTTTTTCTTTTTCTTCTTTTCTGCAATAAAGTGACAAATCGTTTATTCCACACTTTTCAGGGATTCTACCATGTCAATCTTCTTTAATTTCTGATGCATAAACAGATTTACGATCATGGAGAATCCAATTGTCAGCAGTCCGCAGTACGGGAAACTGACAGGATTAATATTTCTTCCGAACATGACCGCATCCACTTCCACAGTACGGATAATATATCTGTGCAAAAAGATTCCGAATACAGCCCCTGCCAGCACGCCGATGAGGGTAAGGATAACGTTCTCCCTGTATACATAGGCAGAAACTTCATTATCATAGAATCCCAGTACCTTCAGGGTTGCCAGTTCTCTCTGGCGCTCCGTAATATTGACATTGTTCAGATTATACAGGACCACGAAAGCAAGCATTCCCGCAGAAATGATCAGCACTATGATTACCGTATCCAATGCTCCCAGCATTCTGTGAAGCTGAGCCTCCAGACTGCTGGTATAGCTGATGCTTAATGCAGCCGGGTGCTTCAGGATCTCATTTCCCACCTCAGATTCTGATTCTTTATATTCCTCTTTTACTGTGAACACAGTAGCAGAATAGTCAGGCTTCTCCCCGAAGGTCTGTTCATAGACATTTCCTGTCATATAAATATAATGTCCCATGTAATTCTCTGTCACTGCTGCGATCTTTGTCTCATAATTTTTCCCATCCTTTGTGATGGTCATGGTATCCCCAACTTTCAGCCCTGTCAGGGTTGCCGTCTTCTCACTGATCACTGTACCTGCATCAGTCAGCTTATATTTCTCTTTTGTCTTTCTGTCCTGAAGTGTTACATCCTTATTAAAGGTCTCAAGATTCTCAGGCACATACACATATACGCTGATATTGGATTTATTTCTGGGAACACTCATCTTGGTAAATTGGACATGAGTATATCTCTCAATCTGGCTGTTATTTTCCAGAAATTCATCCAGCTCCTGTCTCTCCTTATCCGTTGCATCCTCATCATCAATAATCGTTCCTGTATAATGCTGAAGCTCCTGATACTGCCGTCTGGCAATATCCATAATGGAATCCCTGAGTCCAAAACCTACCAGCATCAGCGCCATACTTCCCGAAATACCGAAAATCGTCATAAAGAAACGTTTTTTATATCGGAAAAGGTTTCTCAGAGTAGCTTTCCATGTAAAATTCAAGTGCTTCCAGAAAAGCGGGATCCGTTCCAGCAGGATTCTCTTACCCTCCTTAGGAGCAGGAGGACGCATCAGTGATGCCGGAGTTTCCGCCAGTGCCCTGTAACAGGAGAAAATGGTGGCTCCGACAGTACACACAGTTGCCGCACCTGCTGCTATCATTGCAAATTTAAATTCATAACGGATCTGGATATTGTTCATCATACCCTTATACATAATGCCATACCCGTTAATAATAACCCAGGGCAGGATTTTCTCTCCGATCAGAATTCCCAAGATACTGCCTCCCACTGTGGCAAGAAAGGCATACAGCAGATATTTGGATGCAATTGCATACTTGCCGTATCCCAGAGCCTTCATTGTACCGATCTGAGTTCTCTGTTCCTCCACCATGCGTGTCATGGTAGTCAGACTTACCAATGCAGCCACAAGGAAAAAGATAACAGGGAAAACCTGTCCGATACTTCTCATTCTGTCTGCATTATCCCCATAATCTGAATATTCTGGCAGATCATTACGGTCCGTTACCATCCATTCCGGCATACTGATATCATCGATCTCATCCTGAGCATCCTGAATCTTCTTCTCACCGTCTGCGATTTCTTTCTCTGCATCCTTCTTACCGTCTTCGTATTCTTTTTTACCTTCTTCCAGATCCTTTTCAGCTTTCTTGATGTCCTTTCTGGAATCCTTCAGCTTCTGCTCGTTCTCTGAGATTTCCTTCTCGCCATCCTTCAGCTTCTGTTCATTCTCGGCAATCTCTTTCTCACCGGAAGCAAGCTTTCCTTCATTCTCCTGGATCTGTGCTTCTCCTGAAGCAAGTTCTGCCTCCTTCTCCTCTAACTGAGCCTGACTGGAATTTAATTTTGTTCTTGCAGCATCGATCTGTTCCTGTGCTGACTCAAGCTGAGCTTCTTTTTCCTGAATCTCTTTTCTGGCAGGCTCCAGCTTCTTCTCCTGAGCCTTCACCTCTTTCCATCCTGCATCAATCTTTGCCTGGGCATCGGGAAGTGCAGCTTCCTGCTGGTTCAATTCTGCTTCCTTTGCATCAAGCTGGGCCAGTCCGCTCTCCACCTGGCTTAAACCACTCTCCAGTTCACTTCTTGCTGCTGCGATCTGGTTTCTGGATGCTTCCAGCTGGGCTGCCTGACTGTCCACCTGCTCCTGATAAGCGGAAACCTGTGCTGCCAGAGCCGCTAGGTCTTCCTCGGAATATGTGCCTGAAGCTTGTGCCTGCTCATACTGTGCCTGCAATGCTGCAAGCTGACTTCTGGCACCCTCAAGCTGAGCCTCTCCTTCTGCAAGTCCGGCCTCCTGCTGCTCAATCTGCGCAAGTCCCTGATCGCAGCTTTCCTTTTTGGCATTTAAGTCCTGTCTGGTTGCTGCAATCTGCTCTCTGCCTGACTGGATCTGCGCCTTGCCATTGTCAAGCTCCTGCTGACTCTGGGTAAGCTGCGTCTTTGCATCTGCAATCTTCTTCTCACCGGCACTTAACTGGTTCTTGCCATCCTCAAGCTGAGCCTTTCCATCATCAAGCTTTGCCTGGTTTTCGGAAACCTCCGCCCATCCGGCATTCAGCTGTTCCTTTGCAGATGCGATCTGTGCTCTGCCACTGGCAATCTGCTCTTTCGCACTGGCAAGCTGGGATCTGCCGTCCTCTAACTCCTTCTTTGCATCTGCAAGCCGGGCTTTTCCGTCCTCCAGTTCCTTTTTTGCGTCTGCAAGCTTTTTCTTGCCATCCTTATATTCCTTCTTGCCATCTTTTAACTTCTTTTCGCCATCCTCCAATTCTTTTCTGGCATCCGCAAGCTTCTCATCAGCCTCCTTCTTGCCATCTTCAAGTTCCTGTCTGGCATCTGCAAGCTTGTCATTAGCTTCCTCTACAATCTCATCATATCTAACCTGGCACCGTTCTGCCTCAATCCCCTCCACTTGCTCCTGCACTCGCTCTATCAGGGAATCATAAGCATCTGTATAGCTGATCAGATCCTGTGCCCCATGAGCCTGCACATAGATCTGTGTATAAACCTCCTGGTCAAAATTCTCAGGGAGCACATAGGCAAATCCATTAACCTCACCGGAACCCAGAGTGGAATTTCCGCGATTATAGGATATGTAAAGCGGACTCTCTCCTAAACCTACAACTGTGTAATCTGTCTTTTTCAACAGTTCGCTGTCTCCGCCCTCTTTCAGGGTAATCTGATCTCCTACCTGATATCCATTGCTCTCAGCAAAAATACAGTCAAGAAAAATCTCTCCGCTTTTTTCCGGAGCTTTTCCCTCTGTCACAGAGATACGGTTCATGGTTTGATTCACAGCTTCCACATGGAGTACCTTCTGCTTCTCGCCTTCCCCACACATTACATCTGTCCCATAAGCACCCTCTGCATTCTCTACTCCGTCCACCTGCTTAACGGCAGCTACATCATCCTCCGTCAGTCCCAGAGTTCCCACTACTTTGATATCCATAAGATTGGTTTCATCATAATAGGCATCACCTGAGAAGCGCATATCCGGTGACGAGGCCTGTATCCCGGAGAAAAACGCAACTCCCAGAGCAACGATCATAAATATGGAAATAAACCTGGCCTTACTTTTGCGTATCTCCATCCAGAAATCTTTATGCATTGCTTTCATACTCATCACCTACCATTCTATCTCCTCAATCGGTGTAGGATGGTCATTCATCGTCATCCTGGAAACCTTTCCGTTCTTGATCTTGATCACACGGTCTGCCATAGGTGTCAGCGCCGAGTTATGGGTAATGACAATCACTGTCATTCCACGCTCTCTGCACATATCCTGCAAAAGTTTCAGGATTGCCTTACCTGTCTGGTAGTCCAGTGCTCCTGTGGGCTCATCACACAACAACAGCTTGGGATTCTTCGCCAGTGCCCTGGCAATGGAAACTCTCTGCTGCTCACCACCGGAAAGCTGTGCCGGGAAATTGGTTAGTCTGTCCTTCAGTCCCACTTCCTCCAGAATCTCCCTGGCATCCAGCGGATTTTTACAGATCTGCAATGCCAGTTCTACGTTCTCCAGCGCTGTAAGATTAGGCACCAGATTATAGAACTGGAATACAAATCCAATATCATTTCTCCGATAACCGGTAAGCTGCCTGCTGTTATATCTGGCAATATTCCTTCCATCCACTAGAACTTCTCCGCTGGTAGCCTGATCCATACCCCCAAGAATGTTCAGCACTGTCGTCTTGCCCGCACCGCTGGGACCAACAATCACTACGAACTCTCCCTTGGCAATTTCAAAGCTGATCTCATCTACTGCAACAATCTTTACTTCTTTGGTTCCATATATCTTGGAAACCTTATCCAGTTTTACATATGCATCTGTCATCTCGCTCATCCGCATTTCCCCTGTAATTTTATTTTTGCCATACCGGTAATTTTATTTTGTTACAATTATTAACGATTCTTTTGAACCCGA
Source organism: Blautia luti (assembly GCF_033096465.1). NCBI lineage: Bacteria > Bacillati > Bacillota > Clostridia > Lachnospirales > Lachnospiraceae > Blautia > Blautia luti. The sequence continues at coordinate 2,844,371 of NZ_AP028156.1, forward strand.
TTTATTTCCGTATTTATTTACAGGCAGGTCAAATTCTGACCTGCCTGGTAGTCTTAATGCTTATATTCATTGTAACACATCATACTTATAATTCAAAATAAAATATTCATAAACAAATGCAAAATCGTTACCGTCCGCTCCGTTCACGGTAACACAAAATCACTCAATCCACGGAATCTCATAATTCCAGGATTTACGAATATCGTCCAGGATTTTCATGATCCTTATTGTCTCTGCATGAGGCATTTCCGGACACTCCAGTTTGCCCTCTTGGATTGCTTTCATGCAGGATTCTACCTCATATTCATATCCTGAGATCTGTTCCGGCACAACATAAGAAGCCACTTCTTTATGGTCAGTATCAAACACTGTAATCTTTTCCGGATTATTGATATTCTGCACCTGCATATATCCTCTGGTTCCGAAAATACTTCCCATTCTGTCTGAGATTTCTCTTGCTCCACACTGAAGGGTTGCCATGCGGTCTCCCTCAAACACCATGGCAATGCTGTCCAGAATATCCACTCCATTCCGAAAGATTGCAGTAGCCTTTACATCCTTTACCTTATCGCCAAGCACCATAGAGGCAAAATTGATCGGATATACGCCTACATCCAGAAGAGCACCTCCTGCAAGCTCCGGTTTACGGATACGTTCCACATGACTTACTGTATAGCTGAGATTCGCGGTAACTGCCGTAACTTCTCCGATCACACCACTTTCAATAATATCGTTGATCATCTTTCTGGACGGCATATATCTTGTCCAGATTGCTTCTGTGATCAGAAGCTTTTTCTCTTTTGCAAGATCAAATAATTTTTGTGCCTGCTCTGCATTTACAGTAAATGCCTTTTCACAAAGCACATGCTTTCCCGCTTCCAGACACATCTTTGCATGCAGATAATGGTGTGAATGAGGAGTTGCGATATAAACCAGTTCAACCTCATCATCTGCCAGCATTTCCTCATAGGATCCATATGCTTTTTTTACTTCATATTTCTGTGCAAATACCCGGGCACGTTCCAGATCACGGGCAGCAACCGCATACGCCTCCACATCTTTCATTCCTGCCACTGTTTTCGCCATAGTAGAAGCAATGCCTCCTGCTCCCAGAATACCTAACTTCATTTTATTGTCCTCCCATATTTATAGCAGATAAAATTATCCACTTCGCTACTTGCTCTAATTTTACAGCATCATCGCCCGAAGAACAAGTTTATTCCGTTATATGTTTATCCCATATCATTCATTTATTTTTTCAATTTCTCTTTTTTTCGTTTCGTCATCAACCCTCCAATCCTTCCGGTCTCTTTCGCAGACAGACTTTTCCATCCATCACTCAATACTCTGTCCAGCAGTCCCATTTCCTCTGCAATTTCATACTTCATTCTGGTATCCGGTAACAATTCTCCATCAAGATAAGCTTTTATTTCCTTCTCTTTATTCAAAACAGCCCACACTCCTTTTCTTTGGAGTATGGGCTGTTTTCTTAATTTTTATACTGTATTTCACTGTATTTCATGCAAACAGATATTCACAATCCGCTTCGCTGCCTGCTTGATTCGGTTAAACTTCTGTCTATTACAGATTGGATCCTGAGATTCTGTTATCTTTTCGGAATAATAATTGCAGCAATGATATATGCCCAGATTCCCGCACCGCCAAAGCAGGTAAGGATCACCCATGCCAGACGCACCAGCGTAGGGTCAATATCAAAATATTCTGCGATTCCTCCACATACACCGCAAAGCATACTGTTTTCTGATGATTTGTATAAACGTTTGTCACCCATGTCCATTTCCTCCTTAAACCCAGATTAGTCAAGCAGATAAAATCATCCGCTTCGCTACTTACTCTACACCGAATAACTTCCTGATTCGGTTAAATACCACTTTTATTTCTGCACGTCAGAGTATATGCTCTTCAGGATATCTACAAATCTCTGTGCTCTTTCCCGGAGAAATCTACTGATATATTTCCCATACCGCACTCCAGATCCAGTTTCCTGTCTGCGCCTTTATTGGAAATGGTTTTCTCCCGTCCAAGTCCGCTGTAAGAATCAGAACCTACATCCAGATTTCCCACTCCACATTCCAGATCATAATTATAATCCTCCTGCGTACCGGTCAGTGTCAGATCCAGTTCACCCAGACCACATTCTCCATCTGTCTTCCTGGCACTCAGATCTGCAAATGTCATACTTCCGGTTCCGATTTCCAGATCTGCCTCCCTTGCAGTCACCGGATTCTTACTTTCAAATTCCCCGGCTCCCATCTCCACACTCAGCTTCTCTGTCTCAATATCTCTGTTCAGATAAACAGTACCTGCACCCATCTCAATCTCCAGCTCCTGAAGCTTAACATCTTCCGGATAGGAAATATGCACCTTTCTGGTTTTAGACAGCTTTTTCGTGCTTCTGACCTTAAGAGTATCCGAACTCTCCTTCACTGTCACATTCTTCCCACTGTCATCATAAACTCTGACACAGAAACTGTCGCCCTCTTCCAGAATCAGCTCATCGTACTTCAGCTCTATATCCAGCTTTGTGGGCTGATACTTCAACTGATATACAGTGCCATCTTCCTCATTCTCATCAACAGCGCGGGCATAATCCTCACTGTCGTCACAGTCGTCGCTGTCGTCATAATCATCGCTGTCATAGTCATCGCTGTCATCATAATCACCACTGTCGTCATAATCATCATCGTCATCATAATCATCGCTGTCATCATAATCATACTCCCCATCTGCCACCAGAAGCACCCTTTTCAGGCTTTTCACCCCTGTCAGTTCCGACATACTGGCTCCCATAACACCACCGGCAGCTGTCAGCCCGATTCCCACAGCACCAAAAATTCCCGCTGCGATCAACATTCCTTTTGTAAACTTCTTCATTTAACCGCCTCCTTTCTCTTTCTGTAAAGCAACCTGTTAAAAAAGTCAGTAATCTTCCGAAACCACTTCGGCACAATACGTACTGCGACACTGATCAGCCCCAATACCATAAGGATTGCCAGAGCAATCATCAGACATCCAATTCCTATTGTCATAATCCCGGTTCCGGTCATTACAGTCAAAAGCCCTGCTCCAGCCACAACAGCTGCGATTCCGCCAACCAGTAAAGCCACAGCACCTATGCCCAATCCAACGATCAGCCAGAACGGAAGCAGTAAGATTCCAACTGCAAATGTCAGAATCCCACCAACAGCCCCCTTAACAAAAGGAGAAATAAAAACCAGCAGGATCACCGCAAGGATCAGCACCGCCTGATTCCCCTTTCCGAAAAAACGCTTCCCTGTTCCCGACTCTTCTCCATATTTCTCAGGCATCTGTCCTCTCTCTTTAGTCCGGGCATCCTCATAGCCATGCTCCGTATATTCTCCATACTCATAGCCTCCTGCCGAACCTTTCAGATCCGCCTTGATGATCGCTGCAACCTTCTTGGGACTTCCAAGTTCCCTGAGCACCGAAGCTTCATTCTCAGCTCCTGCATCATCGAAATAACTATTATAAAAATCAAGGGCATCCTGCCTCTCTGTCTCGGAAATATCAGCAAGCAGCTTCTCCAGCTCCTGCATAAACCGCGCCCTGTCCATCATCCTATTCCTCCCTCAAACATCCCACTGATCTTGGATGCATAAATTTTCCACTCAGCCTTGTAAAGCTCCAGCTGCGCAGCACCTCTGTCCGTCAGCTTATAATAACGCCGGTTACGTCCTGCATAAGCCATATCATAAACCTCCAGGCAATCATCCTTCTGCAGCCTCCTGAGAACCGGATACAAAGTAGACTCCGAAACATCAAGAACTCCCCGCACATCCTGCGTGATCTTATATCCGTACGTCCCCTCTTTCTCCTTGGAAACAACCGCCAGAACAATCGCATCCAAAAGCGCAGCACCTGTATTAAAAACCATATGCTCACTCCCTTGTTTCAATTGTATTCTGTACATATGCCATCATCCCGGAAAAACAACCATTCCCTCACTTGTGCATATTATACAGTTCAATAATATTGTTTTGTTTACTATATTATATATTGTATAATATCATTTTGTCAATACTATTTAGCAAAAATTAATTATCCCTTATAATTATTTTGCTACATATTCTATACAGTAGCTACTTCATAAAAAAAAAACTTTGGAAAAGATATATGTCTGGATGCATTTGCAGGCGTCTTCGATCTTCTTAGATGCCGAAACCGCACCCGGACAAATATCTTTTTCCAAGCGCCCCTCATCAAAAACTTACAGAAAAGGAAAACGATCAATTATGAATGAAAATACAGTGCAACTCCCCCCGGCATTCCTCACCCGCATGGAAGAAATGCTTGGCAGCGAATACTCCGACTTCCTCGCCAGTTTCGATTCTCCCCGTACCTACGGTCTTCGCGTAAACACTTCCAAGATCAACTGCAGGGATTTCGAAAAACTGACTCCTTTTTCCATCAGGTCAATTCCATGGATCAAAAACGGCTATTTCTACGAGGAAGATGTCCGTCCATCCAGATGTCCTTATTATCAGGCCGGTCTCTACTATCTCCAGGAGCCAAGCGCCATGACCCCTGCATCCCGCATTCCGATTGAACCAGGCGACAGAGTCCTTGACCTCTGCGCAGCCCCAGGCGGAAAAGCGACTGCCGCAGGCGCAGCCCTCCAGGGGCAGGGACTTCTGGTGGCTAATGACATCAGCACTTCCCGCGCCAGAGCTCTCCTGCGAAACTTGGAACTATTCGGCATTCCAAATGTCTTCGTGGCAAACGAAGCACCTGCCAAACTTACCAAAGCATTCCCTGAATTTTTCGATAAGATCATTCTGGATGCCCCATGCTCAGGCGAAGGAATGTTCCGCAAAGAAGAAGCCCTCGCCAAAGACTGGACTCCTGAGAAATCTCAGGAACTTGCAGAAATCCAAAAAGAGCTTTCACTCCAGGCAGCTGATATGCTCCGTCCCGGTGGACTGATGCTTTACTCCACCTGCACATTCGCCCCAATTGAAGATGAGCAGACGGTTTCCTATCTTCTGGAAAACCGTCCAGACATGGAACTGGTAGAAATGGAAGATTACGAGGGATTCTCCCATGGCGTCCCGGAATGGGGAAATGGAAATCCGGAACTTGCCAAATGCATCCGAATCTTCCCCCACAAAATGAACGGAGAAGGTCACTTCCTCGCTCTCTTTCATAAAAAAGGGCAGGCTATTCATGAGAACTCCTGTCCTCACACAAAGCCGGACAAAAACGCCTTCCCATTAATTGAAGAATTTCTGAACGAAATCGGTCTGAAAACTTTAGGAGGCCAGCCATTTAACTGGGAACGTGTAGAAATCCGAGGTGACAAAGCATACTATCTGCCTCCGGTTGCCCACGACTTCCGTGGCATTACATTCCTGAGAAACGGTCTATATCTCGGCGACCTGAAGAAAAACCGCTTCGAGCCGTCTCAGCCACTTGCACTGGCAATCCACAAAGACGAAGCAGAGGCAGTTATCTCCCTCTCTGCCTCCGACGAGAGAATTACCAGATACCTGAAAGGCGAAACCTTAAACATCGAACCGGAAGAAGCCGCCCACAAAAAAGGCTGGCACCTCCTCTGCGCAGATGGTTATCCGATCGGTTTCGGCAAGCTGGTCAATCAGATCCTGAAAAACAAATATCCGGCAGGGTGGCGCGTATAACACGCGCTTTTCCCTCCCGGATATTTGCTTTTTATTCCTCTTACAGCAAAATTGCTTTCTGCAGCGTAAACGAATAAATAATCTTCTCTTTCACCTTCATTCCCGTCATACGCTCCAGCGCCTGCGCATAATCTTCAAGCTGTACATGATACAGATCAACCAATTTCTGCTCCTGACCTTTTCTCACTCTGTCCGTCTTATAATCTACCAGTACGATTTCGCCATCTTCTGTAAAATACGCATCTATGATTCCCTGCACCAGTATCGTCTCATCCTTCCAGGAATCATCCAGCAGAGATGCACTTCTCCGGATCACAAACGGCTGCTCTCTGTAAAGCTGTTTTTTCACAACAGCTTTCTTCATTCTCTGCCCCAGCTCAGAATCCACAAATTTTTTTATATCCCTGATACGGATACACTCTGCCTCCTGTTCTGTCATCTTCTGACTTTCAAGAAGTCTCTTTAACTGGACCTCAAGCTGTTCCTCACTTTCCACTTCTGCATAATCCAGGCACTCCATCAATCTATGATAAGCTGTACCTCTGGCAGCACCTTTATATTCTTCCTGTTTCTCTGCCATAAATGCAGGAACCGGCGCCTCCTGCTCTTCCACCTGTTCCTCTGCAGACACACTGATATTCTCTTCCAGTTCACTTTCATCATGCCAGCTTCTCTTTTTCAGATCAGAAACACTGACTTTAACCGGAATATCCTCCAGATATTTATAAGGATACACAAAAGAGAATCTCTTCTCAATTTCTTCTCTGACTTCTTTATCGTATACCTGATCTGCATCCCAGTTTTTCAGATATTCCTCCTGCATCTGATTTCCCGCCTGAAGGATCACTGCCTTCTCTGTCATCTGACGTACCGTCACTTTCTTTATCACAAAATCAGAAACATCATCATAAATGCCTTTCTGTTTCTTCATCAGAATTCCATATTCTCCCAGGAGCTCACTCATCGCCCTGTGTCTCACAAGTGCAGGCAGTACAAACGCCCAGTAATTCTTCGCCTTTATTCTGGTTCCCAGCGGAAGCAGTTCCTCTTCTTCATCCAGAAAACGGGACAAAGATACCATCTGTTTCTCCAGTTTTCCCACAGTCCCTGTAAGGATCAGCTTCTCCTTTGCCCTGGTCATGGCAACATAAAGCACTCGCAGTTCCTCACCAAGACTCTCCTTCAGAAGCTGTCTCCGGATAATCTGTTTATTCAGTGAAGAGGCAATCACTCGTTTCTCCGGGATCACTGCGTCCGCTCCTATTCCAAGTTCCGGATGAAGCAGAAGTCCTGCATTCATGTCCTGAAAATTAAACTGCTTTCCCATACCTGCCACAAACACAACCGGGAATTCCAGGCCTTTACTCTTATGGATCGTCATGATCTCCACAGCAGTATTTCCTGCACCTGTCAGATTCACTTCTCCATAATCCACTTCATAGGCCTGTAACTGTTCAATATAACGGACAAAGTTAAATAAACCTCTGTAACTGGTTTTCTCATAGTCCATAGCTTTCTCCACAAGCATGGTCAGGTTTGCAAAACGCTGCTCACCTCCCGGAAGTGCTCTGGCATAATTTCCATATCCGGTTTCTTTCAGCACATAAAGGATCAGTTCATGCACCGGCGTATATGCCGCCATGTTTCTTACTTTCTCCAGAAGCTGCAGGAAATTTGAAAGTTTTAATTTTAAAAAATCTTTCTCAGTTAAAAAGTCTGTTTTACTACTTTCACCCACATACGCAGTCAAGCTCTCATAAAGCAGTCCTTTCGGATAATGTATCCTCAGTTCTGCCAGTTCCTGCGACGTGCATCCCACGATTGGCGAGCGAAGCACTCCCATAAGCGGAATATCCTGCAATGGATTATCGCACACCTTCAGATAATTCAGAACCGTAACAATCTCAAGCGCAGAGAAATATCCTGTCCTGGACGTACAGTACACAGGAATCCCCTGAGATGCCAGCACTTCCCGGAAAGTTTCTGCCCAGCCATAAGCAGTCCGCAGCAGGATTACAATATCCCCGTACTCTACAGACCGATACTCTCTCGTTTCTTTGTCTACGATCTGCTCTTTTCCCACAATCTCCTGAATCCTCTGAGCAATCGCCAGCGCCTCCAGTTCCTGGGCATTCTGATTCTCCAGCTCCATCTGACTACCCTGCGCACCTGCATCCGCAGACTCCTGCACATCAGCCATTTCTTCTCCGTCTTTCTCGATCAGAAGTACTTCTGTTTTTACAAACTCTTCTGACTCTCCCTCTGGAAAAGAAGCTCCCGGATAAAGTGCCGCGTCTTTATCATAAGCAACACCACCCAGGTCTTCTCCCATGATCTGACGGAAAATAAAATTCACACTCTCCAGAACCTGTGCCCTGCTTCGGAAATTTTTATGCAGATCGATCCTCTGTTCTTTCGCTTCTTCTGTAGAATAACTCTTATACTTCTCCATAAAAAGTTCCGGACGCGCCAGACGGAACCGATAAATACTCTGCTTCACATCTCCTACCATAAAGATATTCTTCTTCTGGTTGATCCAGCCTGAGACTGCAGTCGTCAGAAGTTCCTGCACAAAGTTACTGTCCTGATATTCATCTACTAGAACCTCATCATACTTTGCCGAAAGTTCCCTCGCAGCCTGAGACATATGGATTTCCTCCCCTTCCTTTGTCATAAGGATCTGCAGGGCAAAGTGCTCCATATCTGTAAAATCAAGAATATTCTTCTCTCTCTTCGCCATCCCGAACTGTTCCATAAATTGTATAGTTAATTCAATCAGCATTTCTATCGGTTCTCTGACATATCTGATCATTTCCAGTATTTCTTCTTCTGAACTCTGGAAATATCTCTGTCCCAGTTCCTTCAGGATTCCTTTTTCTTCATCTCTTAACTCCTTAACTCTCTGTTTCTTCTGTTCTTCTACATCCAGTGCCTTCTTGGTACTAAGACGTGCAAATGCCGGCTTCACCAGCACTTTTACTGTCCCGTTATAGTCCCTTTTCTCTGCCAGTTCCTGCAAATCTCTCACAAGGATAAGGTCACTGTTTAATGCATCCTCATACAGATACGGGCCGTCCGCCTCTGCACACACATTCCGTGCCTCCCGTATCAGAAGTTCTGCTTCCTGCAGTTCATCTCCCACTGCATCCCAGAGCATCTTCATCCACTCTGTCTCTCTCAGTTCCTCCAGTGACTCAATCCTGTAATCCCCCAGACATTTCTGCAGCCATTCCTCCGGAAATGGGTTACTCATTGCCATTTCATATAATTTCTGTATCAGATCTCCCAGGTTTTCATCTGATTTTCCTGTTGCAAAACATTCTACAAATTTCTGAAACTTTTCGTCTTTCTGTGCATAATGCTCCTCAAGCAGTGCTTTCACCACATCTCCTCTAAGAAGTTTCAGTTCTCCTTCATCTGCTGTCCGATATCCAGGGTCCAGTCCGATCAGATGGAAGTAATTTCGGATAATATACGCACAGAATCCATCAATCGTCGTGATCTGTGCTGTATGAAGTAACGTCGTCTGACGCTGCAGATGCTCATTATCCGGATCCTCACCAAGTGCCTTTTCAATTACAGCAGAGATCCTCTCTTTCATCTCACCTGCTGCAGCCCTTGTGAATGTCATGATCAGGAGCCTGTCAATATCTGCCGGATGAGTATTATCTGTGATCTTGCTCAAAATACGTTCTACCAGTACTGCTGTTTTTCCGGATCCCGCTGCTGCGCTGACCAGGATATTTCTGTCCCGCAGCCGGATAACCTCCTGCTGCTCTTTTGTCCACTGTACACCCATCTTATTCTGCCTCCCTGTCAAATGCTTTCCATAATTCCTCATCAGAAAAGTTCTTCAGTCTGCGGAATTCATATCCGGACAGTTTGCGGTCAAACCCGCACACCGTCATATACGGACAATACGTGCAGGCGTTCTTTTTGCCAAGTTCATAAGGTGAAACCCGGGCCTCCCCTTCCAGAATGGAACTTCTTATTTTCTCAATCTTTGTCCTCACATACCGTCCAAGCACTGTAAACTGTGCTCTGTCTGCCACAGAGGAATTCTTCCTGAAACTTCCATCTTTGTTAAATGCAACCGGAATAGAGCCAAGACTATTGTCCATTCTGCGTACAAGTTCAGCATCCGCCTGTACCAGCCCGTTCATCTTCAGTTCTTTCATCAGACCTGCACTGACTGCTTCCACATCCGCATCTATCTTCTCCTGGATCATCGGGTCCTTGATATTATAGTAAAACACTCCCGCTGGAACGATCTCTTTATCCGGGTATTTCTTCTGTTCCACCTTCAATGCACCATCCAGATAGATCATCAGCTGAAGCTGCAGGCCATGATACAGATAAACCAGATCAAAGGATGTATTGCCAGTCTTATAATCAATGACTTTTACATAAATCTTATTCTGGTCTTCCATGATATCCACACGGTCAATCCTTCCTCCTCCGAACGTCACTTCAAAACCTTCCGGCTGGAATTCTCCCTGTTCCAGCTGCTTCTGAAGTGCCCACACAGTCCTTCGCAGGATCCTTCTGGTCCGTTCGATCATATATTCATTTCTGGCACTGCTTTTGAGCACTGTATTTCCATAGTCAGCCACAATGTTATTCAGACACTCATCTGCAATCTCATTTCGCTCCTGTTCTGTCAGCTCTGTCCATTTCAGTCCTCTTTTTCGTACTTCTTCTGCAAAACTTTCCAGTGCTTCGTGCATGACATTTCCCATATCCATCGCTTTGAACTCATATTCCACACGTTCTGTAAGCTTCATTCCATACTGCAGGAAATGGGCAAATGCACATGCTGCAAAACGTTCCAGTCTCGTAGCACTGTAAGGCGATATTTCTCCATATAATGCCTTTGCCACGCTCTGGCTGATAATATCCTTAGGTTTTCCCGCGAATGCAGACTGTACCAGTTTTTGTACTTTGTCATGATATTTCGGATCTCGCAGGTACCAGCTGTAAAGTTCTCCAAACATTGCATCTGTCTGATCCAGAATTTCATGATCTTTCCCTGTCTCTCCGGCAAGCTTCTCAAGAAAAAGACTGATACCTGCTTCAGGATTCTCCGGATAACAATATTCTCCATTCCCGCTTCCTGTTTCATTTTTCATTCCGGCACCACTTACGGAACTTCTCGCGGCGCCACTCTCTCCAGCCCGTTCAATCTCAAGTTTCGGATATAACCCGCGTATACTTCCGATCAGATATGCAGGACTGATCCCTTCACCTTTTGCATTGGTATCACTAAACGAAAGAATCAGCTGTTCCCTCGGTTTCGTCATATTCAGATATAGATAAAACCTCTGCATATTCATCAGTTCTTTCGGTCCTGGTGCCAATTCTACTCCCTGTTCTTTAAAAAAATCTCTGTCCAGTTCAGATAAAATGCCGCCTGTCTGTGTACTCTTTGGAATATTTCCTTCATTCACGCCTACGAAGAACAGTACTTTAATGTCCTTTAACCGGGATCGTTCCATATCTCCCACCATAACCTGATCAATACTTGGCGGGATCAGTGCAACCTTCGCCTGAGAAAGCCCTGTTTCCAGAAGCTGGCGGAATTCCTGTCTGCTTACCGTCTCATTTCCAAGGATCTCAACCATCTTGTCCAGTAAATCCATAACAATACCATAGATCTGGTTATATTCCTTTTCCATAGCTTTATCACCGGTATCTTTAAAGTTCTGCTCCTGTTTTTTCAGTTTCTGCCAGACATTGCTTTTCAGGATAAATTCATAAAGAATACGGCAGTACTCTTCCACTGTTTTCTTACCTGCACAGAATCCATCTGCCAGTCCTTTTACCTCTTCTGCAAAAACTTCTCTGATCTCATTCAATTCCTGAATCTGATCCGCTTCCATTCCCCGGTACACACGAACCCATTTCTCAGACCATTTCCTGTATCCACGGATTCCCAGTGCCAGCACATAATTCTCCAGCTTATCCGCCTGTTCTCTGGTAACTTCTGACATCCCGCATCTCAGATAACGGAACACACTTTCATAAGGAAAGCCCTGTACTGCCATTTCCATAGCTGCACGCAGATACTCTACAAACGGGTTCATAAGTACAGAATGTTTCTCGTCAATAAAATATGGAATATCTGCTTCTTCAAATACCTGTGAAGCAAGTCTTGCATATTCCTCCAGATTTCCTGTGATCACCGCAATTTCACCATAGCGATATCCGCAGGTACGCACAAGCTGTGCCATTCTTCTGGCAGCTTCCCGCATTTCCTCCAACGGTGAAGCTGCTGCAAAAATCTGGATCTCCTGCTGCTCTTTCTCATAAGTTCCCTTTCTGTACCGGAAAATATTCTTCTCCAGAAACTGCATGGCAGGTGCCTGTGAGAAACGCGATTTTCCGGATGACTTCAGATAAACAGGATCATCCAGATTCTTCGTAAGTCCTGCAAGAGTACGTATCATCTGCTTACTCATAAAGAAAAGCTGATGCGGTTTTCCAGGTGTAAATGCATCTTCACGTTCGTCCATGGTTACAGTTACACATACACGGTCAGCAATGACCAGAAGTTCCCGGATTACATTCACCTGGATCGGTGTAAATCCTGTAAATCCATCAAAGAGAAGTTCCGCGCCTTTCAGCTTCTTTGAAAACGGAAGCTGCTTAATCAGGACATCCATTACCTCTTCGCCGGTCATATAATGTCCCTTCAGAAATTCCTTAAAAGACTGATAAAGGACTCCCACATCCTTCAACTTCATTTCAAGCAGAGCCTGATCCTTTGCTTTCTCCTTCATTTCTTCCAGGTCATCTTCTTTGATATCATACTGCATAAATTCAGATACCAATGATTTCACTTCATCCAGATATCCCGGTTTGTTCATCTGACTCCCAAGATAGTCCAGTTCTTTTCGGTGCTGCTGCACCATTTTCTGCAGCACCATGCTCTTTCCCGTATCTTCCAGAACTTTTCGGTTGTCACCGCCAGTTTCTTCAAACACGCGGTATGCAAGACGCTCAAAACTCAGAATATCAATATTCAGGATTCCTTTTCCCGGATGCATCTCTACCAGTGCTTTCTGTGTCTGCATGGTAAACTGCTCCGGCACGATCACATAATAATTCTTCTCCGGGTGTTTCAGAGAATCCTCTATAATTCTTTTGTATGCGTAATACGATTTCCCGGCGCCGGAGTTGCCGATTATAAACTGTAATGACATGTTTTTCAGATGATATCCTTTCTATATAATACAGATAGCTGCTTGTCAAACGGATATTCGCAATCCGTTTTGCTGCTTGCTTAATTTTGTTAAACAGAGAGTCGCCTGAGCCTTCTAAATTCTCATAGCTAAAAGTATAACATAATTAATCATAAATTGGACCTGACAATAATAAAATATACAAAACAAACCAGGAGGCGCGCGTACCATGAGTTCCAAAACCAAGATCATTGTTTTACATATGAGGGAAGTAGTCTATACGGCTGTTTTCCTTCTTCTTGCCATTATTCTGGCTGTTGTGCTCTTTTTCATGTTCGGATCAGGTCAGAAAAAGAATAATGCCGCAGATGCCCAAAGCCACTATAAGCCGGGAATCTATACTTCTTCCATTGAATTAAACGATAATACATTTGATCTGGAAGTGACAGTTGACGCTGATAAGATCAACTCCATCCGTCTGGTAAACTTAAGTGAAAGCACCTCTGCCATGTTTCCTCTCATGGAACCGGCCCTGGAGTCACTTGCCAGCCAGATCTACTCTTCCCAGTCTCTGGATGATATTCAGTATTCCGAAGACCAGAAATACACTTCCATGATCTTGCTCAATGCAATTGAATCGGCGCTGAAAAAAGCGGAGAACTCATAATCAGTTCTCCGCTTTCTGTATTTATATACTGATTTTTAACTATTCAAACAGACTAAGCACAAATTTGTTTAAATTCCAACTACTTCACTGACATCTGGTCAAGCTGTTCCAGCCATACTTTCGCACTGGCATCACTCGGCATTCTCAGGTCACCTCTCGGTGAAACCGCAACACTTCCCACTTTCGGGCCATCCGGCAGACAGGAACGTTTAAACTGCTGTGCAAAGAATCTCCAGTAGAAAGTTCTCAGCCATTTAAAGATCGTTTCTTTATCATAAATGCCCTCAAATGTCTCACATGCCAGTCTGTAAATCTTCTCCGGCTCAAATCCTGCACGGAGCATATAATACAGATAAAAATCATGAAGTTCATATGGACCAACCAGGTCTTCTGTCTTCTGCGCGATCTTACCGTCCTTAGGCGGCAGAAGCTCCGGGCTTACCGGAGTATCCAGAATATCAAGAAGAACTTCTGTTAGTTTCTCATCACCACAGGTATCTGCATAATAACGAACCAGATGACGTACCAGAGTCTTTGGCACTGATGCATTCACGCCATACATGGACATATGGTCACCATTATAAGTCGCCCATCCAAGAGCCAGCTCAGACAGATCACCTGTACCGACCAGAATAGAGCCATCCTGATTTGCACTATCCATAAGGATCTGTGTTCTCTCCCTTGCCTGACTGTTCTCATAAGTCACATCATGTACTTCCGGGTCATGATTAATATCTCTGAAATGTATCTTCACTGCTTCCTTAATATTAATTTCGCTTAAAGTTGCCCCCAGGCACTCACTTAATTTGCAAGCATTCTGGTAAGTTCTGTCTGTGGTTCCGAAACACGGCATGGTAATACAGTGGATATCTTTTCTGTCTGCATCGGACAGATCAAATGCTCTCGCAATCACAAGAAGAGCCAGTGTGGAATCCAGTCCACCGGAAAGTCCTACCGTTGCTTTATGGCAGTGGATATGATCCATACGTTTCTTAAGTCCCATTGCCTGGATATTCAGGATCTCATCACATCGCATATCTCTTTCTTCTTTTCTGGACGGTACGAAAGGATACTGCGCATATTTTCTGGTAAGCTTTGTTTCCTCTACATTCAGATGGAAATGAACTTTGAGATAATCACTGTCATCTGCCAGCTGATAAGTGGTCAGTCTTCTTCTCTCGTCATTCAGTCTCTGTACATCAATCTCGCTGCACACAATACTGTTCTTAAAACGCTTGCCCTCTGCAAGGATCGTACCATTCTCAGCGATCATATTCTGTCCGCCAAATACCAGATCCTGCGTAGACTCACCTTCACCGGCGTTTGCGTAAACATATCCACAGACAAGTCGCGCAGACTGTCCGGAAACAAGGTTTCTGCGGTAACTGTCCTTACCAACCATTTCATTGCTTGCAGAGAGGTTCACGATCAGGTTCGCTCCTGCCTGTGCATGAAGAACGCTTGGCGGTAAGGTTACCCAGAGATCCTCACAGATTTCAGCAGCTGCCACAAGTTCCGGTACCTCTTCACATACAAAAAGGAGATCTGTTCCAAACGGAACTCTTTTTCCCTCGATATCCATATATTCCAGGCATCCAAATCCTGATGAAAAATGGCGCTGTTCATAGAATTCTCCATAGTTTGGAAGATGTGTCTTCGGCACAAATCCGATGATCTCACCTCTGTTCAGGACTGCTGCCACATTATACAGTTTGCCATGATTTCTAAGTGGAGTACCAACAAAGATCAGGGCATCCACATCTGCCGTTTCTTTTGCAATCTTCAGCAAAGTTTCCCATGCACTGTCCAGAAGCCTTCTCTGCAGGAACAGATCCTGGCAGGTGTAACCAGTGATACAAAGTTCCGGAAAAACCATAACTTTGACATGTTCTTTTTCCATTTCGCGGATAAGTCTGATGATTTCATTTCCATTTGCATTACAGTCTGCAACTGTGATATATGGTGTTGCGGCTGCTGTTTTGATATAACCGTGTCTCATTTTCTACCCCTTTTTTCATCCGGTACATTTTATACAATATTCAAAATCTCCGGATCAGATTTCATTTTTATTTACACTTACGCAGGATTTCTTTCAGCTCTTCTACAGTAAACTCATAATTGTGATTACAGAAATGACAATTCATCTCAATCGGCTTACCTTCCTGGATCATCTCATTGAGTTCTTTTCTTCCAATACTGATCAGGGCTTTCTCTACTCTGTCTCTGCTGCAGTTGCAATAGAACTCCGTAGGGATCTTCTCATTGATCTCCATATCAAAACCATCCAGAACTTTCTCCAGCAGACTCTCAGGGGTATGTCCCTCTTCCAGAAGACTGGTAACAGAAGTGATCTTCTGTACATTCTCTTCCAGTTTTGCGATCGTGCTCTCCTCTGCGAAAGGCATCAGCTGTACGATAAATCCGCCAGCCTGACGAACTGTGTTGTCCTTATTCATAAGCACACCAAGACCAACTGCTGACGGAACCTGTTCACTTGTTGCAAAATAATAAGTAAGGTCTTCTGCAATCTCACTGGTCTGCAGTGCAACCTGTCCTACATATGGCTCTTTTAAGCCCATGTCCTTAATTACATTCATAAAACCAACACCAACAGCACCTGCTACATCCAGCTTGCCTTTACTGTTTGCCGGAATACACACATTAGGATTACCTACATATCCTTTTACACGACCTTTGGAATCTGCTGTTACTGTGATTCCCTCAAGTGGACCACCCGCTTTAATCTGAAGTGTAAGGATATCTTTATCCCCTTTCATCATGGTACCCATCATAGCACCTGCTGTAAGCAGACGGCCAAGTGCTGCTGTTGCAACCGGACTTGTATTGTGATCTTTTCTTGCTTCCTCCACTGTTTCAGTTGTAACTGCAGCAAATGCACGGATCTGGTCATTTGCTGCAATCGCTCTTATAATATAATCGTTCATTCATCTCACTCCTGTTGTATCTCTAATATTATTATTTCTATTTTAATAGTTCTCATTTACTGCTTATTGCAATTGAAATTAAAACCTTGCCTGATTTAATTAAGTCAAAGAACCTATTTAATTTCAAAAAAATTCTATCCCCTGGTAAATCCAGGACTCTGATTCTGTCCGCTTTATCTGGCAGATATACGATTTTCTTATTCTTCTGTATGTCCAGCTCTCTCCGGAATTCTGCCATGATACTCATTCTCTGCACTTTTTCCATGCTCTCTCGCAATAAAGGTCAGACGCTCGCAGTTCTCATCTCCCGGATTACGTGTATATGCATCATACACTGCAACCAGCTCCATCCCTGCTTTTTCGATCATCCTCTTGATCGTCTCGATGGAATAAGCACGCTGCACATGCTCTTCTTCGCATTTCTCATACAGCCCATCTTCTCTCGGAAGAAAAAGCGCCAGTTCATACACATTCAGGTTCTTCTCCTGATCATAGCTGTTCTCCCAGATGAAGCTTCCGTCTTCTCTGTCTTCTGCAATAGTCGTATCTCCGATCACATCACGGTATTTATGAATTGTGTTCATATCAAAAACAAAAAGTCCACCCGGATCAAGATAATTATTTACCAGTGCAAAAACATACTCCAGATCTTCTTCATCTGTCAGATAATTCATACTGTCACAGACACTGATCACTGCACGGACTGTACCATAAAGTTCAAAGTCCTGCATATCCTGTAAAAGGTACAGAATATTATGTCCGGATTCTACTCTCTTCTCCATCGCCTCTGCAAGCATTTCCTCAGAATTATCAATTCCGATCATATCATATCCTGCCTCTGCAAGCATCTCGGTTACAGTTCCCGTACCGCACCCAAGTTCCAGCACCAGGCCGTCTTTAATTTCGTCCTGTGCCAATGTCTCCACAATATATTCTGTCCATTCACGATAATTCACATTATCCTGAAACATATCATAAACACTGGCAAATTTTCCATATGATTCCATTCTCTGTTCCTCATGATTTCCATAATAACTGCTGTTTTCAGACCAGTTATATTCTTCATTTTTCTTTACTGTTATCTTGCAAATCAACGTATATTGTACCATAAACCTTATCAGCGTGTAAACTGCAAAAGACGGCTGCCATTCTAGCAGCCGTCTTCATTGTCACCGTTCACTACATGTCCGATGACTCACTATTTCATTTTATATCTGATTTTCATCAAATGAGCAAGGACCAAAGCGGATGCTTTTATCTGCTTGACTCTTACTGATTCTTAGGCATGTATCTTACATATGCCGGTTCACCATGATAGTAATAGTCTACTCCATTCTCATCGTAAACATCCTCGCCATTAGCGAAATCATAAGTATTACCATCATCATCACACCATGTTCCGTCACCGTTTGGATAAATTACAAGCGGCTGTCCGTCAGAGTTTCTGTAAATAGTTCTTGTCTGGTCTGTATCATAGTCAGGATCATCAGTTCCTACCGGAGTTCCATCTGCATAGTATCCATTGGAAGATCCGTCATCATAATCATAAGATCCGTCACTGCTGCTGTCATAGCTGTAGTCAGAAGAAGTATCACTGTCGGAGCTGGCACTGTAAGAACTATCAGAAGAAGAACTATCTGTTGAAGTTCCATCTGTAGTTGTACCATCAGTTGAAGTTCCATCTGCTGATGTGCCTGAATTATCTGCAGCAGTGGTTCCTGCCGTGCTGGATGTAGTACCCGGTGTAGCAGCCTTCAATGCAGAATCTCCGGAAATCTGGAAGGAATCCACAGATGTTTTAATCTTTGAAAGAGAATCCTCTGTGAGCGCAGATCCTGCGACACTGTAGAATTCAGATGTATTATCTGTAATATATTTGTTTACTACATATGCATATTCACTCTTGTCATTAAGATAGTGTACTGTGTAGCTGTAAACATTCGCTCCACCCACTTCTTCTGCTTTATAGTCCTGAATCTCGAAGTCAGTTCCTTCTACAAGATTATCTGCCTTCACCAGAGCTGTAGCTGTATCCTGAGAACTAGGGATAATAGCAACGGACATTGCCTCATCACCTGAACCATGAAGGATCAGAAGTTTGCCCTGTTTCGGAGATTCGAAACTTACCATATCATCAGAATCTGATTTATTTGACCAGGTTGCATCCGGAAGCTTAATCGATACTGTTTTATTCTTGGATGTATAAGTTGTATTCTGTGCATCTGCCGGTGCCTGAGTTGGTGTAGCCTTCGGTGCCTTTGTTGGTTCCGGTGTAGGAGTTACCTGAACTACACTGGTATCATCCTTCTTACCGCCCCCGAAATTGCAGGCAGTCATGGCACTGGATAACGCAACTGTTACAGCCAGTAACATAAGTACTTTTTTATTTTTCATAATATCCTCCTTAGAATAGATATATCAGTTTCTTTTGTATCATCATCACATGCTGTCCCTAACAGAAAAAAAACATATACTCTGCCTTTATAACTCTAAACAGCAACTATATTTTACAATTTTATTACATGCGTGTCAACAGGATTTCTTTCCCTTAATATGAAATTCCTGTGAAATTATTATAAACCTGATATTTAAAACTATACAGTTTTACTGATTATTTTTTCAAAAAACAACCACAAAACTGGTACCTCATTACCTTGTACTACTATAGCAGATATTTTTTTGATTTTGTAAATCAGGAATTACCATCATTTATTTCCCTGTTTGAGCATTGTAATATTTCTGTAATATTTTTATTTTTGTATTTCATACATGTGCAGTTCATGAAGCGCTCTGGTTGCCGCAATATATCTGGCCTGCCGTGTCAGCGGACTCTGGTCTTCCTGCGGAAATGTTGCAAATACCTGGTCAAATTCCAGACCTTTTGCCAGATAGAATGTAGTAACTGTCAGACCTTTCTTAAAGTTTGTGCTGTTTCTGTCCAAATAAGACAGGCATTCTTTTACATCAAAGCCTTTCTCTCCAAGAAGTTCTTTCAGAATAAGCCACATTTTCTCTGCTTCTTTCTCTGTACGAAGAACAACTGCAGCAGTCTCATATTCCTCTTCCCCAAGTTTCAGCACCTCTGCAATCTCCTGTGCCGCTTTCTCTACATCCGCAAATATTTTCTCTTCCACCGGTGCTCCATGGCGTTCAAAGAGTTCCATATCTTTAATCCCTGCAAGTTTGTTTGCATAAGATGCAATCTCTATGGTATTGCGGTAACTCTTGTTCATAATGATCTTATGAATATCCCGTCCGAAAATCTTCGGCAGAAACGTCAGCACATCCTGCTGTTTATCATCCATCGTCTGTGCCCGGTCACCCAGGATTGTCATTCGACAGGAAAAAATCCTCTGAATGATCTCATACTGAAGTCTGGAATAATCCTGCATCTCATCCACTACCAGATGCTTGATATTGCTTCTTCCCTGCTGGCTCTGGAGACGATATTTCAGATAAAGGACAGGATAAACATCCTCATATTTCAGCTTTCTTTTCTCATAAGAAACACGTGGAAGTCCTTTGTATCCGTTCTCTTTCAGGAACTGGCTGTAGATCACGTAGAAATCTCTGGTCACATACAGCTTCATGAATTTCTCACGGATCAGATCTTTCTCATCATCTGCCAGATCACGGTCTCGCAGAGTCTCTACCTCATCAATGAAATAATCCGCAACCGCATCCATTCTGGATAGCAGCGGGAAATCCTGAAATTTGAAATAGAACAGTTCAATAATCTCAGATTCTGTCTTCACAAATCCCTTATATTCCACATCTTTGAAATTCATCAGGCGGTCTTCCAGTTCCGCAATATAGCGTTCCATAAGATTAATAAATTCCATGGACTGCTTCTCCTCTGCAAGAGAAGCTTTTTGCGGAAAACGAATTCTGCGTTCAATCTCATCATAACGGTCCTCGCAGTCAGAAACAGTATCTCGAAGCTGCTTATAGGCAAAAAGATCGAAACTCATTTCCTTGATATTTTCTTCTCCCAGCTCCGGCAGAATATGGGAAATATAATCGGAAAATACGCCGTTTGGTGACAGGATCAGAATATTTGAAGATTTCAAATTCTGTCTGTCATGGTAAAGAAGATAAGCGATTCTGTGAAGTGCTACGGAAGTCTTTCCGCTTCCTGCTGCACCCTGAATCACCATGATCCTGTCTTTGGTATTTCGGATGATCGCATTCTGCTCTTTCTGGATGGTGCGGATGATGTTCTTAAGCTGAACTTCTCCATTGCTGCCAAGCTCTGCTTTCAGGATTTCGTCATCAATCTTTACATCACTCTCAAATTCATAGACCATTTTTCCATTGCGGATCTTGTACTGCCATTTGGAAGCAACTTCGCCGTGAATCTCACCCACCGGTGCTTCATAGGAAGCCGGTCCTTTATCATAATCATAGAACAAACCACTTACCGGAGCACGCCAGTCATATACCAGCGGAATGTGTCCGGCTTTCTCTGCAAAGTTTCCAATTCCAATATAAAAAATCTCAGGCTCCTCTTCGCCCTCATAAATGAAGTCTACTCTTCCAAAGAACGGAGAGTTTACCATTCTGCGAAATCTCTGCTTCAGGATCAGCTGTTCTTCATTTGCAGAAATCTGACGGAATAATGCCTGCTGGTTATCATAATTCTCATAACCATACTGATCCATCTCTGTATAGTTTTCCCAGTAATACTCATGCATTCCCTCGACTTCTTTCTGGCCTTCTACCAGAGAAAGACTGATTTCTGCGATGCGTTCTTTTAATTTTTCCAATACATAATTGAGATATTCTCTGCCGTTTTTCTTATCTGTCATATCGTTCGTATCCTTTGATATTCTGTAACCGTTCAATACTTCTTTGAATAATCATCGACTGAACAGGTACTGATATTCTTCAATTATTATTATCGTTTCACTTATTTTTTATGATGAAAATTATCATTTTTACATAAGATAGTTTCTTATTATAACATATCAGAACCTGACAGAAAAGATAGAAAACGTGAAAAATCCCCCGAACAGTTTTTTGAGCAATCAATACTGTCGGAGGATTTCATTATATTATAGTCCCTACCCACTGCTTATTGTTTTTCGCAGTTTAAGCAAGGGCTTTACTTGATTTGGTTAAATATTATGCACTCGCCTTATTCTCAAACTGGCTGTTATACAGATCAGCATAAAAGCCTTTCTTCGCAAGCAGTTCCTTATGATTTCCCTGCTCGATAATGTCACCGTCTTTCATAACCAGGATCAGATCTGCATCCTTGATGGTAGAAAGTCTGTGTGCAATTACAAAGCTTGTTCTGCCCTTCATCAGATTGTCCATGGCTTTCTGGATACGCACTTCGGTTCTGGTATCTACAGAGGAGGTTGCCTCATCCAGGATCAGGATCTTATTATTGGCAAGGATTGCCCTGGCAATAGTGAGAAGCTGTTTCTGTCCCTGGGAAATATTACTGGTTTCTTCATCCAGAACCATGTCATAGCCGCCCGGCTGCTGCATGATAAAGTTGTGCACATGGGCTGCTTTTGCTGCTGCGATCACCTCTTCATCTGTAGCATCCAGACGTCCGTAACGGATATTTTCCATAATGGTTCCTGAGAACAGCCAGGTATCCTGAAGCACCATTCCAAACATCTCTCTCAGACTGCTTCTGTTAAAGTCTTTGATGTCGTAACCATCTACCTTAATACTTCCGCCATTGAGATCATAGAATCTCATAAGCAGTTTCACCATAGTTGTCTTTCCTGCACCTGTGGGACCTACAATGGCAATCTTCTGGCCATCCTTCACATCTGCTGAGAAGTCATTGATAATGATCTTATCCGGATTGTAACCGAATTTTACATGTTCAAACTGTACATCTCCTGTAAGAGTATTAATATCTACAGGATTCTTTTCATTCTGGCTCTCTTCCGGCTCCTCCAGGAATTCAAATACTCGTTCGGAAGCTGCTGCTGAGGACTGTAACAGGTTTGTAACCTGTGCGATCTGCTGGATTGGCTGTGTAAAGTTACGGATGTACTGGAAGAAGGACTGGATATCACCGACTTCAATACTTTTTTTGATTACAAACACGCCGCCTAAGAGAGCTACCATTACATATCCAAGGTTACCTACAAACTGCATGATCGGCATCATCATTCCTGAGAAGAACTGAGATTTCCATGCAGATTCATAAAGCTTCTGATTGTCTTTCTCAAATTCTTCTACTACATCATTCTCTTTGTTGAAAACCCGGACCACATTATGACCACCGAAGTTTTCTTCGATCTGACCGTTTACTTTACCCAGATAGCTCTGCTGATCCTGGAAGTATTTCTGGGAATGCTTCATGACAGTCTGGATGATGAACATGGAAACCGGCAGGATCAGAAGTGCTGCCAAAGTCATCCACACGTTAATGGAAAGCATCATAATAAATACACCGATCAGAGTTGTCACTGATGTGATCAGCTGCGTCAGACTCTGGTTCAGACTCATCTGCAGAGTGTCCACATCATTGGTGATACGGGAGAGGATCTCTCCGTTTGTTCTGCTCTCATAATAATTCAGAGGCAGTCTGTTGATTTTCTTTGAAATATCTTTTCTCAGATTATAGGTAACATCATTGGAGATCCCGGACATTACAAATCCCTGTACAAAGGAAAAGCATGCACTTAACACATATAATCCAAGTGTCCATAACAGGATCATCCCGATCTTTCCGAAGTCAATTTCACCGGTTCCGTTTACCTTGGCAACCAGGCCGTTAAACAGCTCTGTGGTCGCCTTACCTAAAATCTTAGGCCCTACAATACTAAACACAGTTCCCGCTACTGCAAAGATAAACATCAGTATAAAGCGGAATTTATATCGTCCCATATAACGGAAAAGCTTAGCCATGGAGCCCTTGAAGTCTTTTGCCTTTTCGCCGGACATCATACGTCCATGTCCTCCCATAGGACCTCTTCTTCTCTGTTCGCTCATGCCAGTTCCTCCTCTGATAACTGAGATCTTGCAATCTGCTGATATACCTCACAATTTGCCATCAGTTCCTTATGAGTTCCAATACCTGCCATATGTCCGTCGTCCAGTACAATGATCTGATCTGCACCAAGGATGGTACTGATCCTCTGGGCAACGATTACGGTAGTTGCGTCCTTGGTGTACTCCTTCAATGCCTTTCTCAACTGACTGTCAGTCTTAAAGTCAAGGGCAGAGAAGCTGTCATCAAAGATAAAGATTTCCGGATCCTTTGCAATGGCTCTGGCAATGGACAGACGCTGTTTCTGTCCGCCCGAAACATTGGTACCTCCCTGTGATACAGGGGATTCATATTTCTTCGGTTTGGTATCAATAAATTCTGTAGCCTGTGCAACCTCTGCGGCTTCCTTTACCTGTGCATCAGTGATCTCCGGCTTACCATAGCGGATGTTTGAATCAATGGTACCTGAGAAAAGTACACCCTTCTGCGGCACATATCCCAGCTTATCACGAAGCTCTTTCTGAGTCATGTCACGGACATCTACACCATCCACTTTAACAGAACCCTTTGTCACATCATAGTATCTTGGGATCAGATTGATCAGGGTACTCTTACCGCTTCCAGTACTTCCGATCACTGCGATTGTCTGACCTTTCTTTGCTTTAAAGGAAATGTCTGTCAGTACATTCTCACCTGCTTCCGGGTAAGCGAAGGATACATGGTCAAATTCAATCTCACCTTTCACATTTTCTGACGGATGTACCGGAGTTTCCGGATCCTGAATAGAAACCTCTGTTTTCAGAACCTCATCAATACGAAGTGCTGCAACATTTGCTCTCGGGAGCATAATGGACATTGCAGTGATCATCAGGAAGGACATGATGATCTGCATTGCATACTGGATAAATGCCATAACATTACCAACCTGCATGGTTCCGTTGTCTACTGCATGGGAACCACTGTAAATAATAAGTACAGATACACCATTCATGATCAGCATCATAATGGGCATCATAAAAGTCATACATCTGTTGACAAACAGGTTGGTTTTTGTCAGATCCAGATTTGCTTTCTCAAAACGCTCTTCCTCATGCTTCTCACGGCTGAATGCGCGGATAACAGGAATACCTGTCAGGATCTCACGGGATACCAGATTCAGTCTGTCGATCAGAGTCTGTAAGATAGTGAATTTTGGCATTGCCACCTGGAACAGCACAAAGATCACAATCAGTATCAGACCAACTGCCACACCAAGGATCCATGTCATGGAAGAATCTGTGTTTAATACCTTGATCACTCCACCAATACCAAGGATCGGC
Organism: Blautia luti; assembly: GCF_033096465.1. Lineage (NCBI taxonomy): Bacteria > Bacillati > Bacillota > Clostridia > Lachnospirales > Lachnospiraceae > Blautia > Blautia luti. The sequence continues at coordinate 2,869,122 of NZ_AP028156.1, forward strand.
GCGTACAGAACAATACGGAACATCATTGCCATAACCTGCTGTACCTGCTGCACATCATTAGTACTTCGTGTGATCAGGGATGCTGTGGAGAATTTATGATATTCTCTGCTGGAGAAGCTCATAACCTTGCGGTAAATGCTGTTTCTCAGGTCATGACCAAGTCTGCCTGCCACTCTGGCCGAAATAAATGTGACGCTGATTGCTGCCAGCATGATCACCAGTGCCATGGCAAGCATTCTGATACCTGACATCAGGATGTAATGCATCTGAATGGCATCCACATCTTTCCCCAGTGCTTCATATTCTGAAGCAACAAAGGAAACACCAGCCTGTGTCACAATAGACTCCGGCATATCTTTCAGCTTCTCATCCACCTGACTCATAATCTGCTGTACTGCTTCTTCCGGCATCTGTGCCAGTGCTGTCAACGGGTCTGTTCCCTCCGGAAGGCCCATCTGTGCAACCATTGCCTGCCCCTGCTCACTGTCTTCGGAAAAGGCAGCTACCATCATCATCGCCTTTGAGAAATCCTCATTTAAATTCTCTCTGGTTTCTTTGGAAATATCATCGTTTAATACCCAGGTATCTTCTTCCTGTGTATAATTCTGTGAAACTTCCTTTTTCTGATCCTCATCCATAAAAATCTGAAGATTCTGCAAGGTTGAATCCCGAAGCTTATCCGGCACACTGTCTTCAATACCTTTCTGCTGGATACCTACATTAATGATCTTGGAGGTATAATCCGGCAGGGAAAGATCACAGTACGCCTGCAGAAACAGAAGTGCTATGATCAGGACAATGTATCCCGCTGATTTCTTCAGATATTTCATCAGTTTAATCATTGCTTGATTCCCTCTTTTCCTATTTTTAATGTATGTCTGTTTAAACTCACATGTCAGTTCTTTTGCAGACAATATTATTTTTTATCTGAACATGCTGATACAGTTTTCTCAATCTGCTCCATCATGTATTTTTCAGTTTCTACCTGTTGACAGGTATCTCCGAAATATTATCCAGAATCTGCCCAAAAAACCTTCGTAAAAGACATAGCTCTGCTTCGCTGAAATTGCTGAACATCACTTTTTCCACAGCTTTGCTTTCCTGCTGGAGCTCCTCCACGATTTTTCTTCCGTTTTCTGTCAGATATACACGCATAATGCGTTGATCTTTATCATCACGTCTCCTGCAGACAATATCTGCTTTCTCAAGACGCTGGATACTTACATTAACAGTGGGCGGTGTTACACACATCCACTCTGCAATCTCCTTCTGGCTGCAGCCGTTATGTCTGTATACGATCATAATGATCGGCATCTGTCCCTGCTGGATACCGATTTCCCGTATACGCTGCATACATCTCATACCATATTGGCGGTTGATCTCCATAAAGAGCGCAGGCATGCTTTTCTCTTCTCGTTTCTCTTTCTTCTCCTCTTCCGGGCACCACATAACTTCACTCCTTTCCGGCCTCTGTCCTCTTTCAGGTCTGATATTATTTTTTAATTAGCCTGACTAATCATATATAATATACTTTTAGACAAAAAATGCAAGTGTTTTTTGTGCAGTTTATAATTATTTTAGATTTAGCTTTGATATTTCCAATTTGTAAATATTCAATTTTGTTTTGCCCGGCTAATATTTTTCATCTCAGGTCGAATAAAATTTCCAATATTCTTCAAGCTCTATCTCTGCATGACTTCTTTATAAAATTCTATAAACACATTAATTGCCGGAGACCGCCATTTATTTTTGTGGAGCAGCAACTGTGTCCATACAGTTACCGGGCAGCCGGCAACATCCAGTCTTTTAATCTGTCCGTCTCTCACATATTTCTCCGAAATAAAATCCGGAAGAAAGGAAAGCAGGCTGCTGTTTTTTACCAGTTCACATATCTGAAGCGGATTTCCGATTTCAAGAACCGGACGGATTTCCAGTGATTGGGACGCAAGGGTTTCATTCAGTATTTTTCTGTAGCTCATGGCTTGTTCTGTTAACACAAACTCATTCTGAGAAATTTCACTTAATTTCCACGAACAGCCTGCAACAGGATTATCAGCCGCTGCAATAAAATGTACCTGTTCTTCCTGTTCCGCACAAATAATAAAATCCGAATCATAAATATGCCTGTCCAGAGTAAAAACCAGATCTGTTTCGTTCTTCCGCAATTTATCAAACATCTGCTCTGTACCGTTTTCTGTTATCTCCACTTTTATTTCCGGATACTGATGATGAAAACGCAGAAAATCATTTTTAAAATATCTGCTGCAGACAGAACTGGACATAGACAACCGGATCTCGCCTTCAATGCTTTCAGCCGAATTCAGCGAATCAAGCATTTTCGCCTCTGCCTTCAGAATATTTCGAGCCTGCTGCAAAACTAAAACTCCCTTTTCCGTAAGATTGATTTTATGATAATAACGGTCAAACAGCCTGACATCAAGTTCCTTTTCCAGTTGTTTAATCTGTGAAGAAACTGTAGACTGCGTATATCCCAGTTCTTTTGCAGCAGCCGAAAATCCGGAATATTCACATACTGCAATAAAAGTTTTTAACACATTTGTATCCATAGTTCATTCCTTCCCATAACTTTCCAGTATTTTTCCATTGAAACATTGAATCGTTATTTTTTATAAACGATATTTTCAATAATATACAACAAAACAATCAATTTTACAAATATTGTTTTTTATCTTATAATATCCCTTATATGAACTTCTGAAGGGAGCGTTATCTTATGAAACGTGAACAGCTTGGAAGCCGGCTTGGCTTCATTATGCTTTCCGCCGGCTGCGCCATTGGCTGCGGAAATGTGTGGAAATTCCCGTGGATGTGCGGGCAAAATGGCGGCGGCAGCTTTATGCTGATCTATCTTCTGTGTCTGGTCATCCTGGGAATCCCGGCTCTTGTGTTGGAATTTTCCATCGGAAGAGCGGCTCAGACAAGTCCCCTTTTCATGTACCGTAAGCTGGAAAAGCCAGGACAGAAATGGGGGATTTTCGGCTGGTTCTGTCTGCTTGGCAACATTGCCCTGATGGCATTTTACACTGTTGTCTGCGGCTGGATCATTTATTATTTTGTACAGTTTCTCAGAGGTAAAAATGGTTCGCTGGGATTTTCAGCCATGATCTCCTCTCCCTCTGTGAATGTATTCTTCTTACTGGTCACTGTGGTCATTGCATTTTTCATCCTTTCCTTCAATCTTCAGGGAGGACTGGAGCGTGTGACAAAATATATGATGTCTGCGCTGCTGGTACTGATGCTTGCTCTCGCTGTGCACAGTCTTTTTCTGAAAGGCGCAGGTGAGGGAATGACCTTTTATCTGAAACCGAATTTCTCAAAGATTGATGGTTCGGTGATCGTAGGGGCAATGAACCAGGCATTCTTTACTTTATCTACAGGTATGGGTGGCATGGCTATCTTTGGCAGCTATATTGGCAAAGAGCATTCTCTGATGGGGGAAGCTATTCATGTGATCACACTGGACACACTGGTTGCTTTTCTGGCAGGAGTTATTATTTTCCCTGCATGCTTTACCTTTGATCTGGAAGTAAATGCAGGTCCGAGCCTTCTGTTTGATACAATGGCAGCAGTTTTTAACAACATGTCCGGAGGTCGCATCTGGGGTTCCTTATTCTTCCTGTTCATGGTATTTGCAGCTATGTCAACAGTTCTGGGAGTGTGCGAGAATATCCTGGCAATGATACGTGAGCTTACCGGCTGGTCCCGTCCAAAAGGCAGCGTGGTCTGTGGCACAGGCGTCTTTCTTCTGGCACTTACCACAGCCCTTGGTTTCAGCGTTTTCCACTTCCAGCCATTTGCCGAAGGAACTACCTGGCTTGATTTCTGGGATTTTATTGTTTCCAACAATATTTTACCCCTTGGCTCTCTCATCCTTGCACTCTTCTGCTGTAATAAGTTCGGCTGGGGATGGGATAACTTTATCAAAGAGAGCAATACCGGTAAGGGTTTAAAGGTACAGAGCTGGATGAAACCGCTCTTCCGATTTGTACTTCCGATTATAATTGCCTTTATCTATATTTATGGAATGTTCACATTCAACTGGAAATAAAAAGAAAAATAAGCTCCGTGGATCAAAACTTCTATCCACAGAGCTTATTTTTTATCCAACCATCATTTTTAATTTTAGTGAACCTTCTGATCCAGCATTCTCCGGATCAGCTCAATTGTATCCTTCAGTCCATAGTTGGCACTGTTGATGCACAAATCATAATTCTCCGGTTTTCCCCATTTCTCACCGGTATAAAATTCATAATATTTCTTATGCTGCTTATCCATCTGCTTCAGAAAACGTACTGCCTGTTTCAGATTCATATTACGGATATCCATAACGTGCTGCACACGAACCTGGAAGGGAGCACTGATAAACAGGCTGATATGAGGAATGTGATTATTCTTCAGAATCATATCTGCACAGCGCCCCATAATCACACAGTCTTCACTTTTTGCCAGTTCACAGATCAGATCACTCATGTTGAAGAAAACCGCATCCTGTTTCGGAAGTCCGTGATAACGGTTGAATTCCCTGAACCAGGTTTTCAGATCTGTATGTTTTTTCTTTCTGTATTTATCAAATTTCTCAAAATTACCTGTATCACTAACTACACTTTTATCTGCCTGCAGACGCTTCATAACCTGATCAAAGATTTCTGCATCATAATAGTTGATCTGAAGCTGATCCGCCAGTTCAAATCCGATATCATTACCGCCACTTCCCTGTGTACGGCTGATACAGATGATCAGATGATCATTTTCGGAAATCTCATTCTGGCGTCTTGCGATCAGATTATTCAGACTGATACGTTCTTTATCTACAATATCTGTCTGTCCAAATGTATCCGGAAGACTTTCAATCTCTTTCAGAATACTGTCATACTCTATCATAAGACGTCTTCTCTCGCTCTTATCCCTGATGGTACGGGCCATGTTACTGATCAGCGCCAGTTCACTTCTGAGCAGATGTCCGTCCGGCTTGGTATACATCAGTGCTGCCAGATGACGGAGAGTTGTTTCTTTTTGTCCTGTAAATGTACGTCCCAGAGAGGAACCGACACATTTGTAAACTTCTTCATCCAGGTTATAAATGCGTGTTGCAAGTTCTTTACATTTTTCCTGATTGTCCTGCATAATGATCCTCCCTCCTTATAAAAAGAATACAAACATATCGATAATAAACACTGGAACCAGAAATGCGATGGACCAGAGCATATATCCGAAGAATGATGGCATCTTGACACCGTTCTCATCAGAGATTGCCTTTACCATAAAGTTCGGGGCATTTCCGATATAAGTGTTGGCACCCATAAATACCGCACCACAGGAAATGGCAGACAGCACCTTCGTCGGTACAGTTCCCAGTGTGGTTGTGATTCCATTGGTAAATGCCAGCGTTCCTGCCGTTGTAAGGAATACCAGATACGTCGGTGTATTATCCAAGAAACTGGAAAGCGCACCGGTTGCCCAGAACATCTGAGCCGGTTCAGTAACTCCCAGATTCGGTCCTACAGCTTTCAGAAGCATCAATGCAGGCTGCATGGTGATAAAGATACCGATGAATAAAACCGCAACCTCCTGGATCGCACCCCAGGTAAAATGGTTTCTGATACGGATCTGCTTATCTGTTGTCTTAAAGGAAAGAAAGGCTGCAAGCAGAATGATCACAATTTCGATCAGTGCCGGGAATGTCAGGGTTACTTCTCCAAAAAGATGAATGCCTCTTACATTGCCTGCGGCATCCTGAAATGCGGACATTCCCGGAAGTACACCGCTTAAGATTACCGCGCCAACGATCATCACAAGGAAAATGATATTGTGCAGTCCATCCAGACGGAACTGAGTACCCGGTTTACGGATATCCGGTTTACGTCCATTTGCAATATCCTTTCTGTAGGAACGTTTATCAATCTGATAAAATACAAACAGCAAAATGACCATATTAAAGATCAGTACAGGGAACAGATGCAGACTCCAGAAGAATGGAACACCTCGCATAAATCCCATTAACAGCGGCGGATCTCCGATTGGTGTAAGACATCCACCCATATTGGAAACCATGAAGATAAAGAAGATCATAATATGTCCTTTTCTCTTTCTCCATGAATTCATTTTAATTACCGGACGTACCATCAGCATACTGGCACCGGTGGTACCGATACAGCTTGCCAGAAGAGTTCCCAGTGCAAGCAGACCTACATTAACACGGGGGGAACCTGCGAAATCACCCTCCATGGTAATATTACCTGATACGCAGAACAGGCCGAATAACAGAATGATAAATGTAAGATAATCATTCACAATACAGTCCAAAACTGTCTCTGTAGTCTTTCCGGCTCCATAAACGAAAGCAAATGGAACCACCATCAGAATGATCCATAAGGCAACAACCAGTGGCTGATGAGACTCCCACCACTCCGCTTTTACCAGAGGCATCACTGCAATACATAACAAAAGCCCTGCAAAGGGAATGCAAAGCCATACAGGTACTGTAGATGGTGCTTTACTGCCTTCTGCCGCAAATACACTCAATGGACAAGCCAGAAGAACTGCAAAAAAAGCACCCAGTACGGTCACCAACTTTTTCAAAACTGCCACCTCCATATTGTATTTTCGTACAGCGCGATTATCATTCAGGAGATTTTTTTCATATATGTGTTTCTTCCTATTTAATATGCGCTTGTTTTTTACAGATGCAATTATATCATACAGCATACAAAAATCAATTGTGTGGATAGTGAATATTTATACTTTATTTCCTGTTTTTTTATACATTTTTTACATATTCCCTGATTATTTTCGTTTATATTTTAACGATTTAATCTTTTTTACTGATATTTTTTTGTACTGCCTTATCTATTTTTTAAGATTGTACTGATTTTGAAACACATGCCCCAATAACTGCTCCGCAGTTTATCACTTTTTTGCAATTAAAGCAGGGATCTTTCTTATATGCAATACGAAAAATGCTCCCCAACAGCAATTCCCGCTGTCAGAGAGCATTTCGCATATTTCTTATATGAACTGATTGGTCGCCTCATCATACTCATAGTCGATAGAGTGCATCTTCGCTACCAGTTCGTCTTTCTTTAATCCTCTGCATGTACAGAGTGCTTCCAGGGAATCATAGTAATCCCTGAGCTGAGTATTCACATAACTCAGCAGAATCATTGGATCTTTGGGTATCATTTAGTTTCCGTCCTTTACCGTAACAATGAATTCCCCATTCTGAACATCCAGCACCAGAGTATCACCTGCGTGAACATCTCCGGACAGAATCTTTCTCGCTGCAAGAGTTTCTACATATTTCTGCAGATAACGTTTCAGCGGACGTGCACCATATACCGGATCATAGCCATTCTCAATGACCTGATTCTTGGCTGCATCTGTCAGTTCCAGGGAAAGCTCCTGGTCTGCAAGACGTTTATCAAGCTCGCTGACCATCAAGTCTACTATCTTACCAATATTAGATTTTGTCAAGGGCTTGAACATAATTATTTCATCAAGACGGTTCAGGAATTCCGGACGGAAGTGACCTCTCAGGTCATCCATAACCTGACTCTGAGCCTCAGGTTTAATCTCACCATTCTCATCAATGCCATCCAGCAGATAAGGAGAACCGATGTTGGAAGTCATGATCAGAATTGTATTCTTAAAGTCAACGGTACGTCCCTGAGAGTCTGTAATACGACCATCGTCCAGTACCTGTAACAGTACGTTAAATACATCCGGATGTGCTTTCTCGATCTCATCAAAAAGTACAACACTGTATGGTTTACGGCGGACTGCCTCAGTAAGCTGACCGCCCTCCTCATATCCTACATATCCCGGAGGCGCTCCGATCAGTCTGGATACAGAATACTTCTCCATGTACTCACTCATATCAATTCTGACCATATTCTGCTCATCATCGAAAAGATTCTCTGCCAGAGTTTTGGCAAGCTCTGTCTTACCTACACCTGTAGGACCAAGGAACAGGAAGGAACCGATTGGTTTAGTCGGATCCTTGATGCCGGCTTTAGAACGAAGGATTGCATCTGTAACCCTCTTCACACCTTCATCCTGGCCTACAACTCTCTTGTGAAGCTGATCTTCCAGAGTGAGAAGTTTAGCTCTCTCGCCTTCTGTCAGTCTTGTTACAGGAATACCGGTCCATCTGGAAATGATCCTTGCGATCTCATCATCTGTAACTGCCTCATGTACCAGGCTTCTGTCGCCCTCTTTAACGCTCTTCTCTTCGATTTCCAGCTGCTGCTGTAATTTCGGAAGTTCACCGTACTGTAACTGTGCGGCCTTCTCCAGATCATAGTTCTGTTTTGCTTTCTGGATCTGCTTATTTACATCCTCGATCTGCTCACGAAGCTTCTGTAATTTCTCTACAGAATGCTTCTCATTATCCCACTGTGCTTTCTGGGTATTAAAGGTATCACGAAGCTCTGCCAGCTCCTTCTGAAGTGTTTCCAGACGTTCCTTACTCAGGTTATCTGTCTCTTTCTTCAGTGCAGATTCCTCAATCTCCAGCTGCATGATCTTACGGCGCTGTTCATCCAGCTCTGAAGGCATGGAATCCAGCTCTGTCTTGATCAGGGCACAGGCCTCATCCACCAGGTCAATGGCCTTATCAGGAAGAAAACGGTCTGTGATATATCTATGTGAAAGTGTAGCTGCTGCAACCAGCGCGCTGTCTGTGATCTTAACACCATGGAAGACCTCATATCTCTCCTTCAGACCACGAAGGATGGAAATGGTATCCTCCACTGTAGGTTCATCCACCATAACAGGCTGGAAACGACGTTCCAGAGCGGCATCTTTCTCAATATACTGACGATACTCATCCAGAGTTGTGGCACCGATACAGTGAAGCTCACCTCTGGCAAGCATAGGCTTCAGCATATTGCTTGCATCCATGGCTCCGTCAGTCTTACCTGCACCAACGATCAGATGTAACTCATCAATGAAAAGAATAATGTTTCCTTCACTCTTCTTTACTTCTTCAAGGACTGCTTTCAGACGTTCCTCAAACTCACCTCTGTATTTGGCACCTGCTACCAGAGCACCCATGTCCAGTGCAAAAATCTTCTTATCCTTCAGACCTTCCGGCACATCCTCTGCCACGATTCGCTGTGCAAGACCCTCGATTGCTGCAGTCTTACCTACACCAGGCTCACCGATGAGCACCGGATTGTTCTTGGTCTTACGAGAAAGGATTCTGATGATATTACGGATTTCTTCATCACGTCCGATCACAGGATCCAGCTTCTGGTTACGTGCCTTTTCGACTAAATCCTCGCCATATTTATTCAAAGTATCATAAGTAGCTTCCGGATTGTCACTGACTACACGCTGATTGCCTCGTACTGTAGAAAGTGCCTGCAGGAAACGCTCCTTAGTAATGCCAAATTCCTGAAACAGTTTCTTCATGCTTGGACTTGGATATCTCAACAAAGCAAGGAATAAATGCTCTACAGAGACATATTCATCACCCATTGCCTTGGCTTCATCCTCTGCACTGACCAGAGCCTTGTTCAGATACTGTCCGAAATGAAGCTCACCGCCAGATACCTTAACCCTGGCATCCAGTGCCTGATTCAGAGAATTTCTGAAATAATCCTTATCTATCTCCATCTTCTCGATCAGTTTAAGAATCAGGCTGTCTTCCTGTTCCAGCAGAGCATATAAAAGATGCTCCTCTTCAATCTCCTGGTTGCCAAACTGATAAGCAACCTTCTCCAGATCCTGGACAGCCTGTACGGATTTCTGTGTAAATTTACTGATATTCATAGGCTAACCCTCCTCTTATATGAGAAATATCTCTCCCACAGGAGAAATATGTTGTTTTCTTTGTTCTGCATGTAATATAACATATGTTGTTAGCACTGTCAAGAGGTGAGTGCTAATTTTTTGTAAAGAATTTGTGCACCCTTTTTTTCTGCTAATTTGTGTTATAACATGGACAAATAGTTATTCGTTTCTTGATTTTACTATCTTCAATGGATGTTTATCAGGACTAATGCAGAGGAGACTTTATGAATTTTAATCCGAAACTAAAAAAAATCCGGACATTCCGGAAAATGACACAAAAAGAACTGTCAGAGAAGATCGGACTGACCGATCAACATAGAATTGTACAATATGAAAAAGGGATTCGTGTTCCCAAAAAAGATCTGGTCGATAAAATGGCTAAGCCTCTTGATGTTAATCCTTATACCCTCTATGATACCTCTAGACGTGGCGCTTCCGAAATGATGGAACTGCTTTTCTGATTGGATGAATTTAATCCATCAGCCCTGCATCTGTTTCTTCCTCGGAAATTTCCCGGTGAAAAATGCAATGAAGTAGCAGACACTTCCGTTTACTACCATGACAATGATAGCTGGCCGGCTCATGCACCTGTCTGTATGTGGTTTGACTATGGGGTTCTGAATAATTTTCTGAAAGAATGGGGGGTTCGAATGGATGAACTGAAATCCGGTGAGATTACCAGAGATGAATATTTTGAGTGGAAAATCAACTGGCCGTATACCTGTGATGATTGTGGAAAGTTTGAACCTAAGAAACAATGGCGCTCTGCAAAATCAGAACTCAGTGAAACTTAGCAAAACTTAAATTCGCTGCATTTTTCCTCTTTGGCAAAAGAAAAAGCACTGTAAAACCAATAATCCCACGGTTTTCAGTGCTTTTTTCATATTACTTTATTGAATATCCCTCATTCTGCCTATATAAGTGAAACTTAGCGAAACTTAAATTAAATCTCTTTCAGACAATTCAATTTGGATATTCACCAACTGTGGATTATTTCTCAGTGCACCAGTTTCCAACTTACCGCCTGCTGCCTTGCATCCACAAATCTCTTATAAATACCTTCCTGCTTCATTAGTTGCCCATGTGTTCCCTGCTGCACAATTTTTCCTTTGTCAACAACCACAATCTGATCTGCATGTCTGACCGTTTTTAATCTGTGGGCAATCATAATAATCGTTTTTTCCTTTGTAAGCGCATCTACCGCATCCATCAGATCCTTTTCATTCTCCGGATCAACATTGGCCGTTGCCTCATCTAATATAACGATTGGGGCATCCTTCATGATTGCTCTGGCTATCGAAATACGCTGTTTCTCACCACCGGAAAGTGTGGCTCCGCCTTCTCCGATCACTGTGTTGTATCCATCTGGAAGTTTGCTGATGAAATCGTGACAGCACGCTTTCTTTGCCGCTTCCACCACTTCCTCATGGCTTGCATCCTGACGTCCGAATTTAATATTATTCTCAATGGTGTCTGCGAACAAATACACCGACTGAAATACAAATGAAAAATTACGCATCAGACTGTTCATGCTGTAGTCTTTTACATTCACATCTCCAAGTGTCACTTCCCCGGAATCCACATCCCAAAATCTGGCAATCAGATTGCAAAGTGTTGATTTTCCTCCACCAGACGGTCCAACAATTGCTGTCGTCGTTTTCTGTGGGATAGAAAGTGATACATCATCAATAATCTTCCGTTTGTCATAGGAAAATGAAACGTTAGAAAGTCTGATATCGTAATTTTCCGGATGGATCTCTTTGCCGTCGATATCCATGGTGTCCAGCTCCAGTATTGCATTTGCTTTATCTACACATACACTTACCACATGTAAGAGGGATGAATAATTTCCTGCGCATTCCAGACTGGAATAAAGCATAAATGCTGAGATTGTCATACCAATCGCATAGACCGCGCTCATGGTTCCATTGATATAAAAATATGCGCTGCCTGCTACGATCACAGCACCTGTGATTTTTGTTATCACACTTTGCAGAAAATGATAGGGAACAAACAACATCTCCATCTTTGTATTGATCTTTTCGCATGCTTCATTTGCATCATTTAATCTTTTCGCCTGTTTTCCAAGCAGATTGTATGATTTTACTTCTGATATTCCCTGCAGATACTCCATGATCTGGTTTACAAGCTCTGTATCGCATACCACTTTTTGCTCTGAATCTTTTTTACCCGCATTCTGCATCACGGAATTGACCCCAAAGAAAATAAGCACTCCTGCTGCAGCGATCAGTCCGATTCTCCAGTCAAAAATAAACAGCATAAGAATGATCATTGATGTTTCCAGAATTCCCTGCATTGTCAGCATAACCACTCTCGCAGCCACATCGCCAAGTATTTCCATTGTATTGGTTGTAATGGAAGAAATTTCCCCGATACTATTGGAATTAAAATACCCCATCGGCAAATATCGCAAATGCTCTGCAATCTTGATTCTCATAAAAGCACTTGCATTATATCCTCCCTCTGTCTGAAGCACTGTAGAGTATCTCTTGCAGATTACGTCGACTACAATTGCAAGAACCATAATCGCAACGGAGCCTCCAATATATTTTCCTGTCGGTTTCCCACTCAGCAGACCAATCAGTATGTACATAATAGCCGGAATCTTCATTGCTGAGGCAAGAGCCTCTATGAGTCCGATCACTATCGACAGTTTAAATTTATTGCCATTTTCCCTGCCTGAAAAACGAAAGAATTTTGCCAGAATCCCAAACATATCATTCTCCCTCCTTCACAGTATCTTTTACAGAAATATGGGCATTCCACATTTCCCTATAAAGCGGGCATGACACCAGAAGTTCCTCATGTGTGCCATGTGCTGTTACATTTCCATCATTTACAACAAAGATCTGGTCACTGTCCTTAACAGTAGAAAGTCTGTGTGCTATTACGATCAGGGTCTTCCCTGCTACCAGTTTTGCGATAGAATTCTGCAAAATTGCCTCATTTTCCGGATCTGTGTAGGCAGTTGCCTCATCAAGGAGCACGATCGGAGCATCCTTTAACATTGCTCTTGCAATGGAGATACGCTGCCTCTCGCCACCTGACAAATGCCCTCCTGCACCTCCTACAACCGTATCAAATCCATTCTCCAACTGCATGATAAATTCATAGCATCCGCTTTTCTTTGTCACCTCAACAACCTGTTCATCTGTAGCATCCGGATTTCCCTGCCGGATATTTTCACGGACCGTTTCATTAAACAGATAATTGTCCTGTGCAACATATGCAATTTTCCGGTTAAAGTCTGCAAGTGCCATTTTCTTTACATCAACTCCACCGATTTTAATACTTCCGGAATCCACATCCCACAGGGATGCGATCAGCTTTGCAATGGTTGACTTTCCGCTTCCGGAAGGTCCTACGATTGCATTTACCGTTCCTGCTTTCAACTCCATAGTTACTCCGTGCAGGATTTCTTTATCGTGATAACCAAATCTGACTTTTTCAAGCGTAACGGAATTATCTTTGGGAGCTCTTTCACTTTTCTCCGGACGTTCAAGCTCCGGCTGTTCCAGAATTCCCGCCACTTCACCGACGATTACTCCAATTTTTCCAAGATCATCTGTGTAAGATCCCACTGTAATCAACGGTCCAACGATTCCAAGTGATAAAATAATACAGATGACAAAATCAGGAACCGCAAGTGTTCCATTCGCTACATAATGTGCCCCCAACGGCAATACCGTAAGAAGCGTATAAGGTGTGACCACCATCATCAGTCCATGAAAAATCGAGCACCGTTTCATCCAGGAAATAAAGGAATCCGCATATTCAAAAGCCGCCTTTGTAAATTTGGCATAAGAACTTTCTGTCTTTCCAAATGCCTTGATTACTTCAATTCCGTCAATATATTCCACTGCCGCATCATTCAGATCTTTTGTTGTCTGAACTGTTCTTTCAAAACTTGGCTTATAATCCAGCATCATTCCAAAATAAGAGAAAAGTCCAACGATAACTGGAACCAAAGACCAGAGTGCCAGTCTCCAGTCTGTCAGAAAGAAATAAATTAAAATCACAACCGGCGCCAGCAGATTTGACGTGAATTCCGGGACAATATGCGCCAGTGTTGTCTCGATACTGTCGATTCTTTCCACCATGATATTCTTAAATGTGCCGGAGGATGTATCCTTTACATAACCAAGAGGTACCCGTGCCAGTTTGTCACAGCAGGATTTTCTTATATTTGCGAGTACTGCAAACGTCGCTTTATGCGACAATGCTGTCGAGAGTGAATGAAGCAATTCTGCAATGATAAACGACAATGCGATCAGAACCGCTTTTGCAAGATATGTTTTAAACTCCTTTTCACCATTTAAAAACAGCTTTACTACATCTGCAATAATAAAATACGGCAAAATCTTAAAAATCACATTTCCTATTGCAAGTAACACACTCCATACATAGGCAATTCTTTTTTGTCCGGCCCATGTCAGGATCCAGCTGACTGCCGACTTCTTTTTTTCTTTCACATCTGTTCACTCCTTACGTTCGTTTTATTGTTTCGTTTTATTGTTTTACCTTCTGTTAGTTCTCGCTAACCAGCATATAATAAAATAGGTGGTTTACTGGCATCAACCACCTGATATTATTATCCTGTCTGAACTTTATTCAGAAATCCAGAACCTGTAACACACATAACCTATTCGGAATTCCTGCATCAGTTATACTGGAAATTCAATATTCCACAATCGTTCCCAGCCACCTGTATTAAATTCTTTCAGTTGATGTACATTTTTCTTTGCAGTCTCCCTGTCTATATCATGCTCAATGATCTGAAATACTGATGAAAAAAATCCCGTATAGATCATATGCATAAGGCTTTCCTCTACAACCGGTATTTTTACACCGGCTTCCTTCATTTTTTCCATATATTTCAGGCTGGACTTCATTTCCCGCTCCACCATATTGTGTATGAATAATTCAAATTTTCCACTGTCTCCGCATTTCAACAATAATCTGAAATTATCATAATGATCATAGATATAATCAACCATCTGCTCCATCCCATCACTGGATGTATCCGACATATTCCTTGTCTGATCACTGGCAGAAAGCTTTTCAAACTCCTCAACGATCTGGTCATAAATCTGATAAATATGTTCCATATAAGGATTCGTCAGTGCATCAAAAAGTGCCTCTTTCGTTGGATAATATTTGTAAAATGCGCCAGTAGTAAGCCCTGCATCTTTTACAATATTTCTTAAAGATGCTCCTGTCAAACCATCTTTCAGGAAATGTTTTCTGGCTGTATCTAATATGTTTTTCTGTGTATCTTCTGCTTTCGTCGACATTCTTTTCGTATCCTCTAAACTTCTTTTCTAAAATATAACAGTGCTATATAGCACTGTTATATTTTAACTCATTACAGGAATTTGTCAAGTCTTGGTGTTTCAATTTTTTATTTTCCTCGTGTATTCAGTTTCCACTCCGCAGATGCTTTCTGCAGTTTTACAAGTCTGTTCTATTCAGACAGATTTTCTTTGCAGAAAAGTTCTATACAGTTCTCAACCATTGTCTGATCATAGTCTGTTGAAATACCTGAGCCAAGCCAGTATGCATAGTCTCCTTCATCATATTTTCCAAGTGCCTCCAAATCACTGCCGTAGCGCAATTCAATATGATAGGTTGTATCATTTGTATCTGGTGCTATGCAGAAATAAGTAAATTCGCCTGAGTCTGCATCGTCACTTTTTTTATTGCATCAATCTGTACATCCGAAAAATATACATGCTCAGAATTATTATTCTTTAAATCAAATCCAGTTAATACTAATAATAGTTCCAGAATTTTCACACGAATATAACCATATCTGATTTCTTCAGGAACTTTATACAATTCCAAAAAGATATGTTCTATTGACTGATTTGCCCGTATAATAGTAAAACTATGTGTTTTTGAAATGTTACTAATCTTTTCCAGATTTACAGACAATAATTGCAGTATCCTTTTCATTTCGTCTGTAATCATGGAAAAATCAAGCGTAATGGTAATTCCATGATAACGCGATGTTGGAAACTCTGACACATGCCCAGTTTTTTTCAAAGAACAAAATGACAAGTCTCCTGCCGCTATATAACCATATTCATTTTGTTCAAACACGCATTCGCAACGGCCTTCCATGCAATAGTTTATTTCCATCACACTGGAAGCCGGCTTTTGCTCCTTGTTGCAATACTCCATATGCATATCATTATAAACCAGATCAATTCCTGGAAACACATGATACAATGTAATCATTCCTGTACCGCTCTCATTTTCCAAATGAAAACATTCACAGAATTCCGTATCCTGTACCTTTTTGCAAGCTGATGTACCATATAACTCAATACTGGCAAAAGAATCTGATGATTTTAATTCTATATTCTTATCAGGTTTGGACTTCAATATATTTTCAGCAAGCTCATAAGCATTTTTCATAACTATTTTCCTCTATACCACATCGCAAACGCCAATTCCGGTAATCGGTCAGTCTCAATAATTGTTTCGAGCATTCTGGCAAATCCCTCCGGATTTTGAATTTGATACTGCATATGGTTGAATCCCTCAAAAACCGGAAAGTTACCGTATATATAAGTCTGCATTTCTGTATTTAAAATGTTCTTCTATACTTCCAAATTCCCAGAATGTATGTTTCTGCAATTCTTCTGACAGTTCTGAAAATGGCTTATCTTCCAAACTGTCTGTCAGCTGTCTTCTCAGATTTCCATACGTCAAGTTCTTTCCTGCCTCTATAAAATAAGGTTTAATTTTATCATCGTCACACCACATGATTCTCTTTAGTGTCTTTCCTTTTGACCAATATAAACTTTTCATTGCTATATATAAGAACGGAACCATGATTCTGCGTGTTGCCTTTCCAATCTGTGCAAACTGCCCGCCATCAAAAAAAACATGCTTTACCGGTATTTTTATCTCTGTCAGGAATGCCATGGCGAGATCTGCTCCAATCGAAGATGCAACTATAAGTTCTATTTCTTTGATTCCATGGTTCCCCAAAAATCGTACAATCTGTTATATCTCATCTCTTTTGCTTTGATACCTCTGTCCGGAGCAATACACAGTCGATGTTGGCATAATGCAATAATATTTTTCTGCCATTTTCTCTGCAACCGACATACTGCTTTCCCCAGTTACTCCCATTGCATGGAAAAACAGAATGACTGAATTTGATTTATTTCCTGTTGTTTTAAATACCACACTTCCACCTTCTGTCTATTTTTTATCTATCTACTCTCTTCCATTTTGCAACAGCATTTCTTACCCGCCGGTCAATATCCAGACGTGTTCTGCGGCATTCCTTCGGATATTTTTGGGCTGCCTGAAATGCCAGTTTCATAAAGACTCCAGAACCAACCGGAAGCATTGTCTTTAACATGCTCTCAGGAAAAACGAAATGTGTTCCATGCTCATAAATAGCATACTCCAACCTGCATGTGTGTGGATGTTCTTTCATACGCTGCTTCATACGGCGGATATATTTTGCAGTATCCCACAACACATCATCTTCCGCACCAATTAACAATACTGTTCCATGGATTTTTTCAATCTTGATCATCTCGTCTTCTGTGATTGGGTGAGCCTTTTCCGAATCATCAAACAGTTTTCTCGAATTAATCATATCACCGTTTCGCTTTGTTTCTTTCTCAATCACATGCCAGTAATCCGGATGTTTGTAACAAAACGGCATGTATGGAAGTGGTTCTCCTTTATACGAAAAAAGAGATTCTCCCTCAATTGGCCATTCCTTACAACCATCTCTTTTACCCTGCATAAATCCCTGCCAGATAAAGTCACTCGGTGTCAGACCTATCGTCAATGTGATATCCTTAAAATAAGAAGCGGCAGTCAATGCAAGTGTTCCTGTAGTAGATGCCCCGACAATTCCTATCTTCTGATTACCGTGTACTTTTAACCAATTGATTGCTTTCTCTATACGTTCCAACGGATAATTATGATGTCCATAATCTTTTTTTCCAGGTGACATCGTCATCACATTCACACCGAGTTTATGTAACCATTTCACAGATGTGCGCGCCAGATAATCCTCTGAATCATCCCCGATCATGGCGATCATCGCACAGTCTGAATCCGATTTGCATTTCCAGTATGCGCCATAAAATCCATCTGTTTCCACATCAAAATGTCTTTTCTTCATCTGTATCATCTCCTGCTCGTATAATATCAGCCATGTTTCTCCATAACTATTATTTTGTTTGAGATATTCCGAACGATTGGAATCTTTCCTATCACATGATATACAGGCATAAGTTCTTTCATTCCTTCGACCAGGCTGACTTCCTGCTGAACAGAAAATTCCGGTACAATCCTTTGTAGTTCTTTTCCATTCTTAACTCCCCATGTGAATTTTGCATTGCTGCCCTCTATGGATTTTTCTTTCACATGGTTTACGACAAAAGGTGACATGGTTTCGACCATTACGGTTACTTCCTGAAATGATTTTTCAATAATAGAAAATATCTTTCTGATTTCCTTCTCACACAAATACATTGTAAGCCCTTCGATTATTACCAGAACATTCTCACAGTGATAATCTATATCATCTATATAGGAATCATCCATTGCAGACTTTGCAATCTGATATATCGGACCTGTTTCTGCAAGAAATTGCCGCCTTATCTTCATAGTCTCCGGCAAATCTATATTGTACCAATGCAGATATTTCCCTTTCATTCGATAACATCTGGTATCCAGTCCACATGCAATATTTATAACAATTGTATTTGCATTTTTCTCCAAATATTGCTCAACCATCCGGTCTAATACAATTGTTCTTGCAATCACACCATAGTTCATGGCTTTATCTTTATCCGCTTTAGAAAAGTCATAATCAAGATTTTTCACAAGTTCTACTGCAATTTCGTCGTTTATTTTAGCATTTTTCTTTCTTGTTTCTTTTGCTCTTGCATACAGAGTCTGTACCATCGTTTCCGGCACACCTGTCACATTCACTTTTTCTTTCATTATCTGTCGCCTTCCACTGCCTTTCTTACTTCTTCCACCCACTCTGCACTATGACAGCAAAACAGTTCTTCATGCTGCATGTTATGTCTCCGAATATCCGGATTTTTAAAATAAGTACAATATCTCTTTTCATATTTTCTTCCCATCTTTGTTGCGTAAAACACGTGTATCGTAGTTCCCGGCACATCAATTCCATGCTGGACTTTCGTAACCAGATCCGAATAGAACTGATTATAAATACTCTGTTTTGTAATCCACGGACTTCCTCCTTTACCGATTCCAAACATATTTAAAAATCCATTATATAATTCTTTTTTAAATTCGTCTGTTTTGTTCAGTTTTTTCTGCATAAAATTCGGAAGAACACCTGTATGTATCATTTTATACATGAAAGGCACTACCATGAATGACTGGATTTTTGCCACAAGACGACCAGCTTCATCCATATCACTGCTCCCAATGATGCCATGATCTATATGAATTCTTTTTCGCTGAATCAAAAGGGATACAAAACTTCCTCCAAGGGAGCACCCATACGCTGCTTTAATTCTTCCATCATACTTTTTCTTGATTTCCTGCTCAATCTTTTCGCATTCATCTTCCATTGAATAAAATTCTGTTTTCTCATTTGGATCAAATCCATCATAAGAAACTGTTACCGTGTAAAAATAAGAATGTAATCCATCCAGTATATGATCAAAGCTACTATACAGGCAACAGGTACCAGGAAATAAAAATATGACTGGTTTACTACTGTCTCCACTTTCATAAAATTTCATATCTGGCCTCCTTTAGTTTTTTCATATAAGCATAAAATTGCTTATGCAGCTCCCTCATTTCATCTGATGCCTTCCTGGCATGTTGATACATAAATTTATCTCCAAAGCTACTTTCGAATGTAACAGCAAGCATAATCGTCATAATTGGCAGTGGTAAAAAACGAAAAATATTCATTTTACAAGGTGACAGCCTACCTGCCTGTTTTCGCAAAAAGCTAAAATTTCTTTTCAATTTTTTGGCTGTTTTCTTCATAATCTTCCAGTCTTTTCCCGCTCTTTCCGGGCAATCGGCTTCGTAATATGCATCTGCAATCGGCACCACCATGGCAAGATGACATAATTGCCACATATGCATATCCACTACTTTCTGATATGGTATATGAGCATGCCTCAATATCTTTGAAAACTGCTTTGTCTTTTCGGATTTATTTCCTGATATTTCTGCAAATGTTGTCGGCTGAATCATTCTTGGAGTGAGTGCCGCATCAAGGATACCATCATTATTTATACTTCCGCCCGCTCCTGGAAAAGCAGGCAATATTCTCCCTTTTCCAACAATATCTTCCCATTTTTTATAACTGTCCAATGAATTTACCATTGTAACAATTATATTGCTTTTATTATTTTTTAATTCAGCAAGTGCTTCATATAGCTGATTTTCCCTGACAGTTAGCAAAATAAAATCGTAAGCATCATTATCTGACAATTCTCCAAGAATCGTGGCTTCTGCCCGCCTTATGTTCTGGTTTTTCTTATAAAGCAGTCCATTTTTCTTTAAAAACTCAAGTCTTTTACCTCTGGCATAAATACTCGTATCATAACCAGTTTCTGCAAATAAGACCGCATACAAGGATCCAATCACACCTGCACCATAAATCAATATTCTCATAGAAATCCGTCCTCTTTTTCATTTTCAAAAAAACTGCCAGCGCTCATGTTAGTAATATCTAACTCTCATTTTCTAAAAAACCGTGTGAAAACAAAACTGTAATTCCACACGGTTTCTTTTCTTATGCATTCAGTATATCACTTTTACCTGGTTAATCAACCAAATTTTGTCTTCATAATATTTAAAATTTCATGTTCATGCGCATTATATTCACTATAAACTGCTTACTGTTATATTACCCTATTTTTCTCATTATGCCTACTGCTATTTCATGTTCACATATAATAATGAGGCCGCAATCCACGACCTCATCACCTTCATTTAAACATAAATCAATTCCTTGAGAATAATCTCTTCCGCAATTGCTCTGTGCTGGTTGGCTGCTCTTACCCATGCAATCTGATCTATTTCTTTATCCGGCAATGGTTCTTTTTCTTCTAACTGCTTCAGAATTACCTCTTCCCGTTCTCTGGCTGCCTTGTCCACTTCCAGAAGATGCTTTCCAATCGTATCCTGCAGAAGCATCACCTGATAGGTTGAATTTCGATGATTCTTCAGATAATCTCTGCGAAGAAAACCATACTTGCCAAGTTGCTCCATCTGTTCTCCGGATTTATAGGTGAGATTCGGGATTAGATATCCATTTACATTTGTATACGTTATATAAATAGGACATTCGCAATCCGCTTTCGCTACTTGCTCATGAACGTAGTTGCTTCGCTGCCTGCGTTCATTTTATTAGCACTCTCCATTTCTCATCATTTTTTGACCACAAATTTACGACAAATCTGACACTGCTTTACAATACCAGACAAAATGACTGATGCCCCGGAAAGCCTGTAAAACCGGCACTTCCGGGATACACAAGACAGGACAAAAATCGATTTCCATTATCAAGAGGTGAGTGCTAATTTTTTGTGAAAAATTTGTGAAGCACCTCTTTATTTGAAACTAAGAGCATAAGTGACTTGAAATTAAAAAAATATAATTGCAGTCATCTCAAAGTACTGATGTAAGCGTCAAATAAAAAGGTGTACAGACATTCCAACAGTTTTCCCTTAAAATCATAATTATAATTATGATACTCAAAGAGAAAAGTATGGATTTTTCACTTCTTACCCCAGATAAACAAGTGAAATACCAATACTGGTTAAATGTAATCCATGAATGCCGGGCATCGGGATTAACGCTTACAAAGGAAGCCAAAAATAAACGCCTGTTCTATGATTTCAAACAATAACCATAGAACAGGCATTTTTATTTATCACATATTATTTTACAGAAATGTGTTCTCTGGATTTTTCAGCAATCTCTTTCTTGATTGCTTCTACAAACTCATCCAGTGGAAGCACATTTGTTTCTTTTTCTCCGTGGAGACGGAAAGAAACGCTGCGGTTATCTCTTTCGTTAAATCCAACAACCAGCAAATAAGGTACTTTCTGTACCTGGCCATCACGCATACGATAGCCAAGTTTTTCGGAACGGTCATCAAGCTCAACACGAACATCAGCAGCCTCTAATGCATCAACGATTTCTTTCGCATAAGCATTTAATCCATCATCGTCTGTTTTGACCGGGATAACACGAGCCTGGACAGGAGCAAGCCATGTCGGCAGATTTCCTTTTGTTTCTTCCAGGATATAAGCCATGAAACGATCCAGAGATCCCAGGATAGCACGGTGCAGTACAACCGGTGTCTTCTTTTCGCCATTGCTGTCAATGTAATACAGATTGAATTTAGCTGGCAGACAGAAATCTAACTGGCAGGTAGAAAGTGTGATTTCATTACCGATAGCCGGCTGAACATTTACGTCCAGTTTCGGGCCATAGAATGCAGCTTCACCGATTTCTTCTGTGTACTCAATTCCGATATCATTTAAAACATGACGCAGTGCATCTTCTGCTGTATTCCACATCTCATCATCATCATGATATTTTTCTTTGTTCTCAGGATCACGGAGAGAAAGAACACAACGATAATTACTAATACCAAAATCTTTATAAGTATCAAAAATCAATCTGACAACTTTTGTAAATTCATCCTTGATCTGCTCTGGTGTTACAAACAGATGGGCATCATTCTGGCAGAAGTGACGGCCACGTTCAATACCTTTTAAGGTACCGCTGCTCTCATAACGGAAGTCATGAGCGATTTCACCGATACGGATCGGCAGGTCTTTGTAGGAATGTCTTCTGTTTGCATAGATCATCATATGATGCGGACAATTCATTGGTCTGAGGACAAAGGACTCTCCTTCCATTTCCATAGGCGGGAACATGTTCTCTTTGTAGTGATCCCAGTGTCCGGAAGTCTTGTAGAGATTTACAGTACCAACACAAGGAGTCATAACATGGAGATATCCAAGTTTTCTTTCTTTATCCTTGATGTAGTTTTCCAGCTCCTGCCAGATCGTATAACCTTTTGGCAGGAACATTGGAAGGCCACGTCCAACAAGATCGTCTACCATAAACAAGTTCATATCTTTACCGATTTTTCTGTGATCTCTTTCTTTGGCTTCCTCTAATAACTGTAAGTGTGCATCCAGCTCTTCCTGAGTCGGGAAACATACACCGTAAATACGCTGAAGCATTTTATTCTTGCTGTCACCTTTCCAGTAAGCACCAGAATGACGGATCAGCTTGAAGTATTTACATAATTTTACATTATCTACATGAGGTCCACGACAGAGGTCTGTGAAATCACCCTGATCGTAAACTGTGATATTGCCATCATCAAGATCCTCAATTAAGTCCAGTTTGTAAGGATCATCTTTGAACATTTCCAGAGCTTCCTCTTTGGAAACTTCACGGCGAATGATCTTTTTGCCGGATTTAACAACCTTTTTCATTTCTTTTGTGATCTTTTCGATATCCTCATCACGGATAACATCA